>NZ_JACFAK010000002.1 GCF_014118685.1 Flaviflexus huanghaiensis | reverse complement strand
ATGAACCCACCGGCCGTCGCAGCCAGCGTGCGACAGATAACCTCGACCCCGAACTGATCCCTATACCTATCGATGTAGGCGATCATTTCGTCGTGGGGCGGTCGAGTTCCGCTGCGAAAAAAGCTGATGCCGTCTTCAGAATTTCGTTGGCCCGCTTCAGCTCTCGCACCTCGCGGCGCAGTTCCTTGATCTCTTCCGACTCAGCACTCGACGCGGGGGTGTCACTGCTCACCTCGCTGCGTGCCCTCCTGGACCAGCCGCGCATCGTATGAGGCGAAACCCCCAACTTCTCACCCACTGCCGACGCCGCGGCCCATTCTGAGACGTCACCACCGCGGCGATAATCGTCCATCATTCGCAAGGCCCGCTGCCTGAACTCCGGGCTGTACACATTGGTCATAATCCAATTCTCCTCAATCAACGAATCGGAACGAAACCCAGGACGCTTCAGTCATCACGACTCATGATCGTCTTTGGGGCAGCGGCGGTCAGGTGACCGACCCTGACCATGTAGAGACCGCTCGGAAGCTGCGTGCGACCTTTCAGCAGCGCCAGGGCCTACCCGGCTACGGAGTGACGGTCCAGGGCGGGGACCTGGCAGTGTATGACCAGATCTTTGACATCGAGGTGGCCTAAATGGAGGCGATCAAAGACGTCACCTATTACACGAGTGCGTTGAAAGCACCACGTATTCAAGCTTCTTTCGCTCGCCTGGCTGACACCGGGCGCGCACAGGGCTGGACGTTCGAAGAGTACCTGGCCGCGGTCTTGGAAGCCGAGGTGACGGCTCGGGAAGCATCTGGGGCCGAGATACGACGGAAACGAGCACACTTCCCGTCCATGAAAACAATTGAGGACTTCACCTTCGATCACCAGCCCCACCTGCGCTCAGACGTTCAAGCAGCCACGCGCTCGACCTGGATCCACAACGCGGAGAACATGATCCTTCTCGGCCCACCAGGCACCGGGAAGACTCACATCTCGATCGGGCTCGGCATCGCCGCGACCCGGGCCGGAATCCCGGTCCTGTTCGACACTGCAGCGGGGTGGATCCAGTCGCTGACCACTGCTCACAACACCGGAGACCTGACGAAAGAGCTGCGGCGAATTCGCCGCTACAAGCTCATCATCATCGACGAGCTCGGCTACCTCCCCATCGAACCAGAAGCCGCGAACCTGTTCTTCCAGCTCATCTCAGACCGATACGAGCAATCATCCATCCTGATCACCTCAAACCTCGCTTTCGGGTCCTGGTCCACGATCTTCCACGACGAGACCATTGCGACAGCCATCATCGACCGGCTCGTCCACCACGCCCAAGTCCTGACCACGAAAGGAACCTCCTACCGGATCAGACACCGACAAGAACAACAAACAGTAGACTAAAACTGCTCAGTTTTCGATCGCCGGAAACGCACCAAATTCAACTGCCGCCGACAGAAGCACGTGCATACGTCGACTGGTACGTGCCCTGGTACAACCAGAACCACAAGCACTCCGGGATCGCGTTGTTCTCCCCGGACGAGGTCCACGACGGCACCTGGCGGGAAGCCTGGGCGCGACGTGATGCGACCCAGCAGGCCTACTACGAACGGCACCCCGAACGATTCCGGCGACAACCCTCCACGCCCGCACCAGCCGAGATAGTCGGCATCAACCTGCTCACGCAGAACTCTGAAACTAACACCGACCGACTCCACGTAGCTTGACAATGACCGAACAACCCGGGCGAACGCCTCAACCGAGAAATCCGTCGCCGCACCGACTCCGTGGGAATCTTCCCCAACCGAGAAGCCATCATCCGCCTGGTCGGTGCGGTCCTTGCTGAGCAGACCGATGAATGGGCAGAAGGCCGACGCTACCTCGGCCTGGACATCCTTGCCAGAAGCCGCTTCCAAGCCATAGACAATTCTGGGATCGAGGTGAGCGACGAACACCCACTCGAACTCAGCGCCTAACCCCGAACCAACAAAACGAAGGAACAACCACTACACCACTCAAAGGGACTTGACCAAATTCGGCCGGAATCGACACAGTACGCTGACAACAATCGCGGGTTGCTTGGCTTAAAGGGCTATCAGCGACTTGCTCAACAATTCGTATGCCGAAATTCCACTTTCCATGGAGAAGTTGTCCACCGCAAACTTACGACAAGCTTCAGAAAATGACCCTCTACCCGCCAGTCGAACTTTTTCGGCTAAGGCAATTAGACTTGTTGAGTCCGGAGTCTGGGCGACATATCCACACCCAGGTCCGACCAACTCAGGGTTTGCGGTGAAACCGTTTGTGATGACTGGCGTACCACACGCAAGTGCTTCTGCTGACACCTTCCCAAAACTCTCTTCTCTCGAGAAGTTCATAAAGGCGTCTGCAGCCGAATAGATTTCCGCAAGATCGATGGTGTTTCTCGTGGCAGGTAAGTGAGTTACTGTCTCCGGAAGCACGGTGCCGCTCGGAAGTTCACCGACCAGCACAAGTCGCATGCCTCCTGGTAACACGCTTGCGAGCGCAAGCGCATCTTTCAGACCTTTCGCCACACTCCATCCAGACGCCACTCCCAACAACAGAAACTCGTCTCCCCAGCCATATCTTTCTCGAAGATCTGATTCGCGAAACTTGAAAGTCTCAAGATCTACCCAGTTGTAGATCCGTATTACTGTTTTTGCTGTTGAAAGCAGAGATTTCTGTGCCTCGCTTGTGATCCAGTTCGAGACTCCGACTACGCCTAGCCGCGGAATAGCGGAGAACCACTCCGACTTGTCGGCTCGCATTGTGGCGGTTCTGTCGAAGAACCAGGAGGGAATTGACTGTTTCAGCAATGGGCACTGCCCACAAGATTCCTGCCATCGGGAACACCCAGCTTGGGAGTAGTGGGTGCACTTGCCCGTGTAGAACCATGTGTCGTGGAGAGTGGCAATCGTGGGAATATCCTTCTCAGCCAGATATCCCAGTAACATCGGCAGATTTACAAAGTTCGCGTGAATATTCCCCAACCTGACTACATCAGGTTGGAACTCGTTTATCATAGTAAGAATTTTGGATGTTTCGTTCTCAGACCAATAACCTTGCAATCCGGTCACGCGGGCAAGAAGGGCGTGCGTCTTGATATCCCTCAAAGATCCTACACGAACTGATTCAGTGCTCACGGGCCCCTGCGAGTGGATAGTAAGACATTTGTGCCCCCTGTCCTTCAGACCATCTGAAAGCTCCGCTGTTGTTCTTCCGGTACTTCCGATCGTGTTTACTGCGTTGATTTGGAGAAACTTCATTTGTACCTTTCAGCTAACAGAAGCGCCAATATTTTTGGCTCACACTTCCCAAAAGAATCGGTAGGGGGAATCTGCGCGAATAAGTAGCAGGAAGAGCACAGAAATGACCGCGATGCGTACGATTACGCGATCACGCTGGGAAAAAGAGGAAATAAAATCAGGAATGCTGAGAACCACGAGCAGTGAGAAGTACTGCTGAACCCTCATGAAAGACTGACTAATCAGCGTCATCAGTGCGAATCCTGCGCCAAGGCCAGTCGAGCTCATGTTGAGGTATGCATAGTTGCTTGATTCCAGAATTGATTTTCGGCGTATCAAGAAAGCAATAAAAACTACCCCCATCAAGGTGGTGAATGTTGCGGTACCTCCTATGTCATTTTCAAAAGCGTAGGCGTAGCCGAAGGTCTCCCCCAACGCTCCGGTGGCTGCAAGGACTATGGCGCTACCAACAAGAGTAGAACCGATCAACCACGCACCTCTAACACTTCCATGTGACCGGGGTATCGCGCTAACCGGGTATATCAGAGCGTAGATCAGTGCGGATCGATGGAAGAGAAATCCGATTGCAATGAATAGCGCAAACTTGAGAGGCTTTCTATTGAGCACGCTTGGATAAGAAAGCAGGACGGCAATGACTGTCGCTATGGTCTGTCGGAATCCGGTCAGCGAGAAAAACGAGAAGAATAGAACATAATAAACAACGAAACTAATGAACGGATCAGCGGAGTACCGATAGACCAACCAACCGAATGGGAGTATGAAAACCAGCGACATGACGAAAATCATGACTTGGTAGTTATCGGTGAAAGTCGATACTAGCTTTACAAAAAGCAGGAAACCAGGCTCTGTAGAGTCTCCAACCAGAATGTCGATTGAAAAGAGATTGCCGATAATCTCATTCCAAGTGATGTCGTGGGAGTTGTTGAAGTACCTCTTGTAGGAAATAAATACGTCGCGGCCTCCGATTGATTCATGACGGAGCCCTGACTGAATCGCTAATACCGCAGTAGCTAGAATCACGAAAATTCCCCGGCGCGCAATGAGGGCTTGGTTCTGCAAAATGAAGATATCCGCAGCAATCAGAAAGACAAAGACCGCTAAGTATATGTTCACAGTATTGTCGCCACCTCCTAGCGTGAGTCGGTAGTTGCTTCGGTTAAAAGATCCCGAAGTTCCGTCAGAAAACGCGTATTCAGCTCCATCAAGATCTGACGACTATCCCGCGTATGTGACGCCGCGAAAATGATTGCCCGGGCGAGCTCTTCAGCACTGTCTCCGGACGTATAGACCAGAGCGTCGCCCAATGCCGAGGTTTCCACTGCGTCAAATCGGTCGCAGACCACTGTGAGACCGTTGGCCATATAGGACAGAATTTTCGAAGGGAATGATGTGTTAGCAAAGCTGGAATCGCCGCTTTGTCCAACAATTCCTATCTTGCAAGCTTGCAGATATTCCTCGTACTCAACGCCGCGAAGGAGACCATCGAACGAGATCTTGCATTGAGAACACTTGTTCGAGTCACTGATGCGTTGTCGAAGCATTTTAATCGAATCTTTATCTCCGAAACCGATGATATGTAAACGATATTCGCTTGGCAGGAACTGAGCCGCTTCGACGACGCGGAAGCTTCCCTTGATGCTATCGATGACTCCGGCGTAGACAACCCGTGTTATCTCTTCTTCAGCCTTCACCCCGTTGCCATTGGAGACTCTATAGTTGCCGTGCACTACAACGCGTGGTCGCTTTTTCTTATTGACCGTGCGCTCCAGAAGATCCGTCGAATACAGATACCCATCGGCCCTAGAGATCGAAACTCTCTCTGCCCATCTTGTGCGGCGAGACTTCCTTGTCTGATCTGCATAAATTTCTTCTATCTCGAGGATGAGCCGAAACCCCCGGATAAGATGCGCAATTTCTACCAGAATATTGTAACCGAGCGAGTGATAAACAATGACGTTCTCGCCGCGCTTTGCGCCTCTAACTAGGAAGCTGAATACCTGCCACTTTCCGTAGAGAACGCTCGTAACTCTACGAAACTTGTTGCCCCACCGAAGACTTGGAAATAGACGCAGATACACGCCAGGGCGAACCTCAGTAACTTTTCCCGGCCGCCGAGTTGTTCCTCTGGTGATGCTCGCGGACACAATCTCAACCTCGTAGCCAAGCTCAGTTAGCACGTCCATGATGTAGTCCATTTTGTCCGTCGCAGCAGGCACCGAGCCCCTCATTTCGCCACGGTTTTCCGGTGTGTCATAGTATCCGACGTACAGAATTCTCTTCGTCGCTGAATCGCTTTTTGCTGTTTCCATTGAGTATCTATCCTTAGGCGGGGGTTCCGTTACACCGGTTTACCCACACGTACTTGTCTCCTCCGTATAGATCTTTCTCATTGTGACAATTTGCGCTGGGTGAGCGATATACCGCATCGGGAATATCGACAGAGCAGTTAGCTGAGTTAAGCATTATCGATGTCCGGACGGGGTGCTGGAGATTCGCCAGCGAGGCGTTTCAAATAGGATTCGAGCTTTGGAAGCTCAGTCTCGAGATTGTGATTCTCTCGCCCCAGGTTCCAGCCGCTACGGGCGAACTCCAGCCGTAAATCACGGTCCGTCATGAGGTCTTGAACCTGCTGTTCAAGATCATCCCTCGGCGTTGAAACCATCGCCGCTCCTCTCATTTTGAGGTAACTGGCTGAAGCTTGCCCCGTCGCAGCTCTTAGAAGTATTGGGCGACCCGCCTCAAGGTATTCGACAATCTTTGTCGAGAACGAGTGGCGGACAGTTTGCCTGCCTTTCACATCTGTCGGTTCAACCAGAACCAAGATGTCTGACTCTTCGAACACTCTCCTGAGCTTATCCGGCGACACTGGGGAGTGCAGACGAATGGATCGACAACAGTTGAAACTCCTCTGCATCCTGCGCGAGAGCGGGGTCATGGTGTAAATATCCAGTCGGCCATTGTGCCCTAACTCAGATGCTCTATCCAAAGCGCGCCCGATTTCACATAATGACTTCCATCTACCGTTCCC
The DNA here is from genome assembly GCF_014118685.1 of Flaviflexus huanghaiensis. Taxonomy (GTDB): domain Bacteria; phylum Actinomycetota; class Actinomycetes; order Actinomycetales; family Actinomycetaceae; genus Flaviflexus; species Flaviflexus huanghaiensis. The sequence continues at coordinate 270,230 of NZ_JACFAK010000002.1, read as the reverse complement.
GACATTTCCTGCGTAGGTGAAAACAATTTGATCTCCCCTAGCTGTATCATCGGGCGCTGGCGGCTGTAGGCCAGAGAAGTCTCCAAGCTTGGTAAGAACACTGCATTCCACGCCAAGTGCCTCTGAGTAGTCCACTTTTTGAGTGTCGGAGATGACGTAGAGACGGTCACATTGTCTTATCACCTGTCGAATCAACCGTCGGCTACCAATACGTCGCGCCCAAAATAAGGGAGAGATGGAAAGCCGACGCAAGGAATAGACATCGTCCGAGACGTACGCAACCAAGGGGGCTCCTGTGCGTTCACGGAGGTGAAGTGTAAGCCTGTTCATGTGAGCACTAGCATAAAGCGGAACAAACAGAAGGTCTGGCGCGAACTCATCGATAAAAGCATCGAGCTCTGCTGACTTCCAAGGGCCAACCCACCAAAGTAGGGCTTCTAAATTGCGACCGACCATTATCCCAACAGTGCTCTTCCTTAGAAGACGAGTGAACCGCTCGACGGTAGTCCTTGAGGGAGCCGGCTTATAGGCTTCGGGCTGTTCTGGCAGGATCTCCCTCCCTGAACTGGAAGATCGCCCCAACGTTGACGCCAGCAATGAATCAGCTGTTATTTGGAAGGACCGCCTGACGTATTTTGGATCCGGGCTGCCTGAGCTACAGAAGATGCTCGCAATCTCCACGTCTCTCATGACACCGAAAACAGACGAGTAGCTACTACCAAAACTATTCTCGGAGGACCAAGGCGCTTTCGATGGAATGAGGATCCGCAAGGTGTAGACCTTCCTAGAGAGGGATATATCGAATTTTCTCGGGTACCGAATTTGACTCTAAACCAAGACCATCATCCTGAGAATCAGGTGCAAATCGGTACTCCCTATTGCAACGTTGACGAGAGTTTAGGGATACGGGCCTGACACCGTGTCCACACGCGAAATCTATAGAACCGTCAACAAGTTAGCTCCAGCGTCTTGGTCTAAAATATCCTCGCTCGGTAGTCGAGAGGACGAACTTGAACAGGACAATCCCAACGATCACAAGGAAAATAACACCTCTAAGGAGAAGAGATATCCAATCCTCCCCTACGACAAGGCGCCCTATTAGCCAGGATAAGAACGTTGCAAAGATCATCCAAGGTACGATTTTGAGGTATACCGACGTAAAGAATGATCCCATGCGTAGACCTAGATGCTTCTTGTAAATGTAGATCATGTAGCTAATTCTTCCAACAGCGTTACCGAAACAGACTGCACACGCGGCCCCCAAAGCGCCCCAGGATGAAACGAGAAAGAACGACAGAGGTAAGCTGAGTCCAGATGCTATAAGACTCGCAAAAGCGACGTTTCGGATTCTGCCGGACGCGATCAAAGACGTCTCTGCTACATGCATAGTTGCCGTAACGACAGCAGGAAAGATGAGAATTGCCGCCACCATAAAACTGTCTGCAAGCGGGCCAACCCAAAGTCGCATAAACTGCGGACCAAGTAGCATAAAACCTGAGGCAATAGTTCCCAGGAGGAAGAACTGGAGCCTTCCCACCCGCTCAAGGAGGGCCTGTAACTCGTCCCGAGATCGTTCGCCAGCGACGGTTAGGCGTGTTACGCGAGGCAGCAGGAGACCATTGATTCCACTGGCTATTGAAAAAATATAGCCTTCAACCGTAATGGCGAGCGAGAACAGCGCAACCTGGTGGGCGCCTGCGAGCCCCGCTAGAATGGAAGGCTGCACATTAATAATAAGACGTTGGGAGATAGAGATGACAGTGACCCAAACACTGAATCCCAGCACCATTCGCAAGTCCCTAAATGAATTGCTCCGCCAATCTGGCCGGATACTGGTCGCACGTAGCGCTGCTCGCAACTTGACCAACGTAACCAGTAGACCGCCTGCGACGTTAGCTGCCACCACCCCAAAAAGTCCGAAGCCGGACCAAAGAGCATAAACCATAAACACGAGAGTCAAAACCTTCTGAAGGAGATCGAGACTCTTCAGCTGCACAAACTTCTCATTCGCGAGCAGTATTCCATCGATTGGGCGTAGCGGGAAGATTACAACGCTATAAAGTCCGAATACGGCGAGAACTGATTGGAACTGCTCGATCTGGTCAGAATCTAGAGATGAGTATAGTTTATCGGAAAAAAAATATAAGAAAGTCAATCCTACTGCGAGGATTATTGTGAGGAGAACAAAAACTTTAAAGACAACAGTGAGTAGCCTTTGCTCTCCCTCAATATCACCTTTGGCTTTATAAAGCGTAAGAAAGCGAGAGGTTGCCGCGCCGAGCCCGAGATCTAGGGCCACGAGACTTACGACTGACAAGACGAGCGAATAGACCGCGTATTCGTTCGTGCCTATCGTTCTGATCATCCATGGCGTGTATAGCAAGCCGGACACGACGCCAAACCCAACGGTGAGGTAAGAGAGTAGGGCTGCGTTCCGCAGCCCCCCTGAACTCACGATTTACGCCCTGTTCGACGAGCAGGTGAGTTGGCACGCAAGCGACGTACCCATCTTCGCAGAATCGGGGCTGGGTTCTCACCATACATAATTCGCCGGACCAAACTTTCAACTTTTCGTCCCTTACCTCCCCAGAACGTCCGTCCCATAAGTTTGTCGACCTGTCTGTTGTAAGAGAGATCTTCAGTCACATACTGCGGATGCTTTAAGTGACCGTGGAATTCGTGCAGGGGAAGGTCGTATAGGAAGCGCGATGCCCGTGGGACTTTCTTAAGGGAATCAGTCGTGTTAGCTCCGTCGGGACCCACCCCTATGTTGCTCATTAAGTTGACTCTAGGAACGATAATCAACCTTGAATGGAGAATATCTCCCACACCAAGGGGGTAACTCCAAGACGTTAGACGTTCGCCTGCTTCAATTCTAGCCTTGAGCTTCTCACCTCTTTTGAGTAGCCCTGTTCCTGTCTTCCGTCGCTTTAGGTAGTCACGTATTAGACGAATCGCGTATGGATCATCCAGAAACTCTAAATCTTGATCAACGGAGGTCCATGTCCGCTTCCAAGTTGCCCAGCCTGCGATCGAGCCTACGCGTGAGAACAAGTAGTCAAAAGATGTCCCATCATATGCCCCGAGATGGTTCATTCCGGTGATCATGCCGACCCGTTGGTCATCCTTGTAGCGGTCAAGCAGTTCCGTGCAGAAAGGGAAGAAGTCCTGAGCAGGGACACAGTCATCCTCTAGGATGATCAATCGGTCAACAGTGGAGAAAGCCAATGTCAATCCGCTCGCAACTCGCCGGCCGGTGCCGAGATTCTGTTCAGCAAAGTCACGATGAACCGTGCATTCCCAGTCGATCGCACTCACGATCTCCCGACACTCTCGTACTTTACGCTCGTCAGCCTGATTACCTGAGCGCGGTCCATCTTGAATAAGAAAGAGTTCACGAGGTTGCGCGTCTCGAATTGTGGCAAATGTACGCGCTAACGGACCTGGACGATTGAAGAATATGAGCGCAACCGGCGCAGTTGTCCCGTCATATGGCAGCATCGTTTTCCCCTATTCTCGAGCCTTCCGTCATTCCACCATGGGATAAAATCGAAAGGCTCCCTGTGCTAGTGGACTGATAGGCGGATTCAGTCCTACTTTCCGGCCGACTCACTTAACTCTCGGCATCATTAGTCCCGCTGCCGTTGCGTGGCTATGCACTCGGGAGAGCAAGAATCGCAAAGTGCGGATAGAAGTATCTCTAATTGAGTACTCGACAGGAATAGTACTTACTGCGCCAGATTCCAGCTGGATTCTGGCCGAAGCGATTACGGAATCAGGTTCTAGTCCCGTTGTAATAATACTTCCGGAGTCCAGAGCTTCTGGTCTTTCAATAAAGCTCCTCAGAGTGAGCGCAGGGAAGCCCAAAATACTTGATTCCTCGCTAATGGTACCACTGTCAGACAGGACGAGCTTCGACTCAACTTGTAGTTTGATGTAATCGTGAAAGCCGAACGGTTTATGGAATGTAATGTTCGGCTCATCGGAGACGCCAAGCCCTTCGAGTCGACTACGTGTCCGCGGATGAGTGGAAACTAGTACTGGCAGACGGAACTCATCGCGCATAGCTCGAAGGGTGTCGACTGCTTGAGAAAGGCGTTCCGGGTTATCGACATTCTCCTCGCGATGAAGACTGACCAAGAAATAACCGCGGGACTTCAGATTCAAGACATCCAAAATCCTGCTCTTCTTGATCTGACTACGGTTCTGCTCCAATACCTCTCGCATGGGTGAGCCGGTAAGGAGAATGCGCGACGGGTGTATACCTTCCCCGAGCAAGTTCCTTCGTCCATGTTCCGTGTATACGAGGTTATAGTCAGAGATATGGTCGAGGAGCCTGCGGTTCGTTTCCTCCGGAACATTCTCATCAAATGATCTGTTGCCGGCCTCCATGTGGAATACGGGGACCTTTAGACGCTTAGCTATGACTGCAGAAACGCAACTGTTTGTGTCGCCCAACACCAAAAATGCATCTGGCTTTTCGCTAATTAAGACTTTCTCCGTTGCTGAGATAATCGAGCCCAGCGTTGATCCGAGGGAACTGGTATCGGCATTCAGGAAATAGTCGGGCTGCCGCAATCCAAAGTCGTCAAAGAAGACTTCGTTTAACTCGTAGTCGTAGTTCTGCCCCGTGTGGACAAGAATATGATCAGTATGCTGATCGAGCAACTTGATTGTTGCTGAAAGGCGAATAATTTCTGGCCGCGTACCAACAACAGTCATGACTTTAAGCTTATTCATACTGGATCATACTTTCTCAGGTACGGTATCTGGGTTCATTGGGTCGAACAATTCATCGCTCCAAAAGTGCATATAGAGCGTGCCTGCGCCGACATTCGTAAGGTTGTGCACCCAGCCGGTTGGCATGTCGATAGCGACAGGATTACTGCTATCAACCCGAAACTCTATGACCCTGTCGGTAAACATCTTACGGAGGCGTATTGTTGCCGATCCAGACAAGATCGAGAAGCGTTCTATTTTCCTGCGATGGTAATGATCTCCTCGACTAATACCAGCAGCAGTCGTAGATATCGACGATTGTCCAGTACCACCGTGACTTCTAACCACCTCGAAGAAGGCGCCTCTATGATCGCTGTGTTTAGTAAGGGTAATAGGAAGCTTCGCGACGGGCCCCTCAGCGATGAAGGATCGGTAGGTATTAAAGAGATCCTTTCGGAGTTTCGTAGAGATATTTGGAATATCTCCACTCGAGTAGGTCGCCGAGATCTCCTCCAAGATGCTCAATATGTCAGCGACAGTTGACGTTTGAAGTCGTTGCGCCGCCACGCTCTCATCAACGACACCAATTAGCCAATCCGCAGCATCCTGCGCGTGTAACAGTGTGAGCTCTCGATCCTGATGCACCGTCGGCGCCCCTTCACCCGATGCCAATAGATGACAGAAGGTGGCGATGACAGAGTTGTAGTACGGTCGCCCATGCTCGCCAAAAATGTTTGGCAATAGTACTGAGCGGAAGCGCGTCCCGCGCGACTCACACACGCGTTCAAGCGTCTTCGCGGCTTCATCCTTAGCCCGGCCGTAGACATTTCCAGAAAGCGCTTGAATTGAATTTGCATACACCACCTCAACTGGAGGGTTTTTGCAGGAGACGAGCGCTTCCGCAATCTGGTCTGAGAATAATCGGTTTCCGTCGGAGACCTCTTCATCAGAGCCGCGATTTACGCCAGCTAGGTGGATGAGTATTTCGGTGCCTTCGAGGGTCTTGACAGTCGGTTCTTTGTCAAAAGATTCTCCGACTGGGATGCTTTCGTAACTTGCACCGTGAGAGTGGAGCGCAAGTCGCGTGTGCCAACCGAGGAAACCATTCGTGCCTGTAATCGCGAACTTTTTGTGCATGAGATTCATCATCGTTCCTTAGGCGCGACTCCGGCTTTATGCAAATCCCTTCGAATTTCGGGAATCGTCAGGAGTAGCTCTTCGACTTCCGAGACATCCATTCTCTCCACATTGTGCGAGTCATAATCCTCGTATTCAGACTGTTCAACATTGCCTTCATTGAGGAACAGGTCATAGTTAAGATCTCTGGAATCCGCGGCGATACGGAAATAATCACCGCGATCCTCTGCTCGAGACAGTTCTTCTCTGGTTGCCAATGCTTCAGAAACTTTCTCGGCGTGACGCGTCCCGATCACATCAATTCCAACGTCGGACTTGAAGAGATTAATCAGCGCTTGGGCGAGGTCCGAAATCGTGCAAGCGCGCGCCTTCTTGATGAATAAATCACTTTGCTTGGCGTTGTGGAATGCGTAGTCAACAAGGTCAACTGAGTCCGCAAGGGACATCATGAATCTAGTCATTCCGGGGTTTGTCACGGTGAGGTTCTTTCCCTGTCGAATCAGGTTGACAAACAACGGAATCACCGACCCTCGCGAGTACATAACATTCCCGTAGCGCACCAGAGAGACAGTGGTACTCGCGTTAGGGTTATTGAGGCCGTGCGACTGTGCCACTTTCTCCATCATCGCTTTAGACTGTCCCATCGCATTAACTGGATAGACGGCCTTATCAGTGGAAAGACAAACAAGAGATCGAACACCATTGTCCTCGCAAGCTTGAACCACATTGTTGCTGCCGACGATATTTGTGCGTACGGCTTCCATCGGAAAGAACTCACACGAGGGAACCTGCTTCAAAGCTGCGGCATGGAAGACATAATCGACATCCCGGCTCGCTCGCCGAACGCTATCAATGTCTCTCACATCACCAACATAAAATCGCACCCTGTGGTCGGCAAGCTCATGACGCATCGCGTCCTGTTTTGCTTCATCTCTACTGAGTATGCGAATTTCTTTGACATTATTTTGCAGGAGCTTCTTAGTCACGGTGTGGCCGAAGGAACCAGTACCACCCGTAATTAGGAGTGTCTTGCCTTCATAATTAGAATTGTCGGTCATTCCTTTTTCCTTCTGCCGGTTGGGCGTAACATTGTGTACGTTGACATTTGGATGCCAGAGCATCGACGATTCCTCCGAGGGACTGGATTTCAAAGGGCTCAGCTTTGAGGAGACGTTCAGTGCCCCTTGCAGCTTCTTTCTGCCAATCTGGCAGCCTGCTCTAGCGCTCGCCACGATAGGTTCTTTCTACTTCGCCAAGACTTTGAACGATATTAAACTCACTGTTTTTGACGAGATCGCATTGTTCTTCTCGAGATTCGATGGATCTGGCGTCTGCTAGAAGTGCTTCAGCCCAAACTACATTTGAAGCATTTAGCGATAGCGAGCGCACATGTCGACTAACTACGACATTCTTAGGAACGGTGTCTGACATGACTACAGGTAGGCCTGCGGCTTGCGCTTCAACAACACTCACCCCAAAACCCTCATATAGCGAGGGAAAGACCATGACATCGAACATTCCTAAGAGTTCCGCAATATCACTTCGCACGCCGAGAAACCGCACACTGTCGTAGATCCCTAACCCTTCAGCATAGATTTCCATCTCCCTACGGAGACCTCCGTCGCCAACTAGCACCAGTCGAGCATCCGCCGCTCTACTTGTTACTTCCTTGAATACATCCAATATTCGCCGGTGGTTCTTCACAACACGGAAGTTACCCACATGCCCGATGACAATGCCGTCGCCAAGTTCATGCTGAGCCCGCAGAATTTGGGAACGCTCGCTTGAGAATCGAAAACTCTCAACATCGATGCCATTAGGGACGATTTGAACCTGCTTTTGACCAAACATCCAGCGCGCGGCGTCGGGCGAGCACGCCATGCGGTCAGAGGCGATGTATCTCAATGGCCATCGCGCAAATCGCTTCAGGACGTCCTTCGCTGTTGAACGCCCCCCGGCAGTGTGGCTGTGAGCAATGGTTCTACGCCCCTTCATTCTGGCTAATGTTAGAAAAATAAACGCTGGCGAGGTGTGGTGTGCGTGGACCACCGTCCATTCGGGATGAGATTCCAAAAGCCGATTCCATTGTCTGATGTATCCAAAGACATTAGATATTGGCCTTTGAACGCGATATATTCTCCCACCTAGGCTGCGAATTTCGGATTCGTGAGCATACTCTTCGCATCTTTCCTCAACAACAAAGTCGAACTGAACTTGTTCTCTGTCAATTTTTCGGTACCAGTTCATGACAACTTGTTCGGCACCACCTCTGTCGAGGCTAGAGAATACCTGGAGCACACGTCGCGGATGATTTGCCTCGCTCACACTCCGCCTCCCGTCGCGGATATGGGTTTCAAACGGAGGCAATGTGCAGATTGAAAAGAACTTAGCAAACCGTGATCAAATCGGTTGTTGGAAGAAAGCCCCAAGAAATTTGAACTTAGAAGCTGAATGCCATCGAGAGTACCGTGCGGCCGAATCACTTGCGCTCACTAAAGGCGAAGATCGGCATCTGAGAGTGCACACTTTATGTCGTAGAGCACATGACCATCGTTCTTGCCAAACCTTCGAACACCGTTGGACCCAAGCTCGACATAATGTTTGTGCGCTACGGCGAGCACGACCGCGTCGTATGAGTCCAACTCTGGGTCGCTTACCAATGAGATCCCATACTCTCCGAATGCCTCAACGGGATTAGCCCAAGGATCGTGCACGTCCACCTGCATGCCATACTCAGACAATTCTGCAATGACGTCGATAACTCGCGTGTTTCGCAAGTCGGGCGTATTTTCTTTGAAAGTCAGTCCGAGAATTAGGACCCGGGAATCTCTGACCGGAATTCCCTCTTTGGTCATCTTCTTGATGAGCTGGGTCGCTACGTAGATTCCCATCGAATCATTCAGACGGCGCCCAGCCAAGATAATTTCCGGATGATACCCCACTGACTGTGCCTTATGGGTTAAGTAATACGGGTCGACTCCAATGCAGTGCCCACCAACGAGGCCCGGACGGAATGGCAAGAAGTTCCATTTAGAGCCAGCGGCAAGTAGTACCTCCTCAGTGTCGATCCCGAGTTTGTCGAATAGAACTGCTAACTCATTAACCAGAGCAATATTTACATCTCGTTGTGTGTTCTCGATAACCTTCGCAGCTTCTGCCACACGAATAGACGACGCTTTGTAGGTACCGGCGGCGACGACCATTCGATAGAGTTCGTCGACGAAATCAGCAACGTCCGGAGTTGATCCGGATGTCACCTTCACAATTGTGGTGAATCGATTGACCTTGTCACCGGGATTGATTCGCTCTGGGCTGTACCCAACAAAGAAATCAACATTGAACTTGAGGCCGCTCTCACGTTCGAGAACTGGTACGCAGTCTTCTTCAGTAGCGCCAGGGTAAACTGTTGATTCGAAAACTACCACGTCTCCCCGCTTAAGGTGCTGACCTACGGTGGAAGCGGCGGAAAGAAGTGGCTTGAGGTCGGGCTGCTTGTGCTCGTTGATTGGCGTCGGCGCGGTCACGATAAAAACATTCGCTCGGTCAAGATCAACTGGGTCCGAACTAAACTCCAATTGTTCTGCATTGGCAAGCTCGTGGCTCTCGACTTCCAGCGTCTTGTCCCGACCCGCGCGGAGCTCGGCAACTCGGGATTCGTTAATGTCGAAGCCGGTTACTGGGAACTTCTTGGCGAATTCAACCGCTAGCGGGAGGCCGACATATCCAAGACCAATAACCGCTATGCTGACATCCGAAATCTTCATGCGACACCTTCAGTTTCGTTCATTTGCTTAAACCACGCTATAGTTTTGGCGATTCCTTCTTCCAGAGCCACTGGTTGCACTTCCGGGAACAATTCCAGGACACGGCTACTGTCTGCCTGTGAAGCTCTAATATCGCCAGTACGTGCATCAGAGTGTTCTCGCGAGATTGGCTTCCCGAGTTGAAGTTCGATCTCTGCCAACAACGCAAGCAATGTAGTGTTCGTTCCATAAGCCAGGTTGACCGGCTCGACACTATGAGTTTGGTTCTTAACTGCTGTCGCGAGGACTTCACATACTGTCTCTACATAAGTGAAATCTCGTGACTGCAAGCCGTCTCCATGGACTGTTACTGGACTATCGTTCAGAGCGGCGTCGAGGAACTTAGGGATTACTGCAGCATAGGCGTGATCTGCGGCTTGCCCAGGTCCGAAAACGTTAAAAAACCTGAACGCAAGAGTCTTTAGTCCGTATGCATACTGGTACGCGATCGCGTACCCCTCGGTCGCGAGCTTGCTAACGGCGTAAGGGCTCATCGGGCGGATCCAGTCGTATTCGCTCTTCGGCAGGTTGGGATTGGAGCCGTAAACCGAGCTCGAAGATGCTACGACTACATGACCCACCTTCGCTTGACGAGCTGCCTCCAGCACGTTGAGAGTTCCCGTGGCATTTGCAGCGTGCGAGGCGACGGGATTCGCTATCGACCGTGGGACACTCGGAATCGCGGCAAGGTGGACAATGGAATCGACGTTTTCTGCTGCTCCGGCAAGAGCGTCGTAGTCGAGAACGCTCGCTCGGATGAGTTGGACGTCGGTGCCGTTCAGATTGCTTTCGAATCCGGTGCTGAGATCATCGATGATCCGAACATCGGTATCTGCAGAATGCCTATTGATGTGCTTCGCCAGATTTGACCCGATGAAGCCGGCACCGCCAGTGATCAGAACTCTCATGATTTCCTGTTCGTAACGTTCGGCTGCTCGAGTCGAACAACATGTTCGGAGACAGCTCTTCCTTCGATTATCTCCGCAAGTCCCTGCCAGATAGACTCAGGCTTGAACTCAGTGCGCACTCGCTCGTAAGCTCGCTGTCCCATCTCACGTGCGAGTTCCGGCGTAGCAGCGAACTGATTGATTCTTCTAGTCAAAGCAACGCTGTCGTCGATATCGACCTGGTACCCTGTCTCTCCGTCCAAGACCGAATCTGTTGCTCCAGTGGCGCGCGTCGTAATTGTCGGCACGCGCGCGGAAGCCGCCTCCAGGACGACGTTTGGAAACCCTTCTCGACGTGTGGGTAACACGAGCGTGTCAATGACGGAAAGGTACGCCCAGACATCGTTGGTCCACTCAATGAAGATTACTCGCGACTCCTGAGACCCTAGTAGGCCGGCAAGTGCGGTGTCCTCCACCGGACCAATGACAAGTAAACGAACGTGTTCCGCTAGCTCACCACTCGTCATCGCACGTACGAGAGTATCGAAACCCTTGTCTCGGTTGACCCGACCAATGAAACCGACTACGAATGAATCCGCGGATATCCCGAGATCACTCCGAAGCTGACCTGCGTCGGTCGCCGAAACCCGGTCCTCGATCTTCTCGACGTCGACGCCATTACTACTCCCAGAACCGATAAGCCAGGTCTTCTTCGGATTGGTGAGCCGTCGTCGTACAAGCTCACGACCAAGCGATTCGCTGACCACAACGACGTCCGTCGCGAATGTCGTAGAAAGTCGCTCCATCAGCCACAAGACTGGCAGAAGAGGGCCATCGACGCCTTCGAGCCGAAGCCCCCGAACGACGTAGACACGACGAGGGACGCGGGTCAGCCAAGCCGCAAAACCTCCAAGAAGACCCGCCTTTGGAGTACCTACATTCGTTGCGTCGGGAGAAAGCCGACGCAGTAAGCGGATCCAGCACCATAGAGAAAACGGATCTTGCACAAGGGAGATCCCCCGTCGCATCGACAAGGGTTCGAAATTAACGCCTTCGCGCCTCGATGCAGCGAGGGCTTTATCATCCGGATCCGATACGAGGGTGACCTTCCATCCCCTCGTCGAGAACCACTGAAGCTGCCCTTTTAGGAGAGAATATGCACTGACTCCAACGGTTACGCCATAGACAATAGATCTGGATCCGTCTAACCTTCGCTTCTTCGTCACCATTGTCCGTGGTCCGCCTTATCGATGACTATAGAAGGAGCAACGTTCGTGACTACTAATTCGGCTGTAGTTCTCGATCCTCCTCCCATCGCCAAGACCTCTGGAGCGACGTCGCCACCGAATTCGTAGCCGCGTACGTCCCCCTTCAAAATCATCGCGGCCCTCCATTCTCCATCAATGTTTGTGTAGCCCTCGGACACTTCTTGCTCGCGACGATAAGAGATGCGCCCATGCGGTCTACGCTGTTGGCCTAGACGCAGGCAACGACCTGACGCGCAACCTTCGGATCGAAGCGAGGCGCGGAATTCGACTACCTTCATGCGATTTGCGTGCATGCTCATGACCCTTCGTTCAGATTCTGGCACGATATGCAGGGAAAAAATCTGACGTCTCCTGGTTCCGTTCCTTCGACAGCTGGCTATAAGCCACTAGATCGTGAATTCGCTTACCGAGATAGAAACCGCTCAATGTCGAGCCGAACTTTCGTTTGAACTTGAAAAGGCTGTCTTCGCTTGAAGCGCTTCGTCCCCCACCTAAATGCACGAGCTTGTATCGATGTTCGATCCCCCAAAGCGCGACCTCATGCAAAATGCTGGTCGTGGGCGATACATCAGAGTACTGGTAATCGGAGCCCGAGAGATGATAGTGGATCCGGTCCGGGCCTAAGAGAAATATTGCCGCGGCTATTAGCTTATTTTCAAAGTAAGCCTTCGCGAATAGGACCTTGTCCCCCATTCTGTCAGCTAAGCCTTCGAAATACTCCTGGTCGAAAAGGTAAAAGTCCGCAGCGCGATTTCGCTTCATCGTACTCTCGTAGAGAGATACAAACTCCTGCAGGGACTTTGGCCGATCGAGGGTGACTTCGATTCCTAAACTCAAGTTTTTACGCGCCCTCCAACGGGTCTTTTTGTCAAACTCCCGAAGCAGAACATCCTCACCACGCAAGTCGACGACTACGGTCTGTCGGTTAAGAGAAAGATCGTAAAGAGATCCGAATGTGGATACTCCAGAATCCAACGGGCTAAAGCGCACAAGTTCGCTGACAATGCCCTCGTTCCGACAATAGGTACGAAACTCCTCGTCGAAAACACTGACTAGCTCCTTCAACCGTGACCTATCCGGGCACGATAGGATCATAGGCTCGCCATAACCGTAGGGAGTTATGATGTCAGATCGGTCCTCGACAATGTCCGAGGTTACCGGTCTCCTGACGTACGAATACTGCACGCTTCCTAAATCATGCTTGAGCCTGAACTTTTCAGGTGTCCCGCCGTCCAGCTGGGCATGTAGCTCCAAGTACTCATCACCGAAATAAACGTCTGGATTTGTAGCCCCAAATTCTGCAGCGATGCTTGTCATTCGACCTCAGCCTTCTGTGGACCTGTTGAAGACCGAAATTCGCTCCTCAGGAGCGAGTACATCACAACCGAATGGCGGGCTCCACCTTTGAAAATCCGAGCACGCAGGACTCCCTCCTGAACGAAGCCTAAGCTCTTAAAGAGAGCTCTCGACGCCCGATTACCTTCAAGAACATCCGCCACTGCGACCTCGAGCCCCAGTTCGTCAAACATGTACCTGAGGAGCAGATTTAAAGCCTTACGACCGATTCCCCGCCCTCGGCTCCCCGGGACAAGCTTTATATTTACCGTCCCAGTCCGGTTCTTGAAATCGACAGGGTCGATCCGAACCATTCCAGCTGGGCTACCTTCGTATTCGACCATAAATCGAAACTCGTGCGGCTGGATATTCCTGATCCACCTATCCTGGGAGGCAAGGGAAACCGGTCCAGACCAACCAATCACTGAAGATTCCAAATCGGGGTCAGCCAGCATCGCGTAAAGCGTGTCCGCGTCGGATGGTTCTACCGCCCTGAGCACTAAGCTGCGGTCATACAGATTCATTCGAGGGACCCCTTCTCTTTAGTGTCCAAGCTCCGGTGGACATCAAAATCCTGCACTGTCCCTTCTTCGCGGATAGTAACGCCGTTCCTAGACGCAACCTTGCGAATAGTACGAAGCAGGATGGCAACGTCCATGCGCACACTCAAACCCTCAACGTACGCAATGTCCAACCCGAACCTATCCTCCCACTGGAGCGCGTTGCGGCCACTGATTTGAGCAAGGCCTGTTATGCCGGGGCGTACTTGATGCCGTTGTCGTTCGACCTCCGAATAAAAGTCGAGATATTTGACCGTTAATGGTCGTGGGCCTATGAACGACATCTCTCCCTTGAGAATATTCAGAAGCTGGGGCAGCTCATCGAGTGATGACGACCGAAGGAATTTTCCTAGGACTGTGACGCGATCTCGGTCGGGGCCAGTACCTTCGACCATCGTTCGAAACTTAAGTAGCGTGAAAAGACGCTCGTTCTGGCCCGGCCTTACTTGTCTAAAAAGCACTGGACTTCCCATACTTACGCGAATCGTCAGCGCGACCCCCGCGAACACTGGAGCGAGAATAACGATACCAGCGAGGGCTCCAAGCACATCAAAGAGCCTCTTACCATGATCGCGGTAGATCTGGGTTTTGGGCTCTGTTTGGTCCGTAACTTTGCGAATACTCGACATCACGCCCACCCTCATTTCCAAAGTTCACTTAAAAGAGCTCCAATGCGATCCCTGCTGGCAGGGGACAGACTCGAACCGCTGGGCAGGGATACTCCTGCACGAAATAACGACTCACCCGCACCGTCAACAAATCGTCTGTGAACACTAAAAATCGGTTGGACGTGCATCGGTTTCCAAAGGGGCCGAGCCTCTATGTCTTCGTCTGAAAGAGCCGAAACGACAGCTTCCCGATCAAGAACGGCAACGTCGCTGTCGATCAGCAATGAGGTCAACCACCAATTGTCGTGTGTCCAATCATCGTCTATACCGGACGGCTCTCCAAAGATACAAACTCCCCGAAGATCCTCTACTAGCCTGGTATAGAACTGTCGGTTCTCCCGTCGAATTCGCATCATTTCGTCTAATCGAGATAGTTGAGCCCTTCCGATAGCCGCTAGCAGATTAGACATACGGTAGTTGTATCCGATGTCGGTGTGCTCGTAGTGAAGGACAGGCTGTCTTGCCTGAGTCGCCAGGTAGCGCACATGCTGAGCAAGATCGGCATCGTCCGTGAGGAGAGCGCCTCCCCCGGAGGTCGTCATAATCTTGTTGCCGTTGAAGGACACCGCTGCGACATCGCCATAAGCCGCCGACGATCGCCCCTTGTACCTGGCGCCCAGCGACTCAGCTGCATCGGACAGGACGACCGCTCCGAACTCGCGGGCGATGACTCCGATCCGATCGTGGTCGACCACCTTGCCGAGCAGGTCGACTGGAACAACAGCCTTGACTGTCTTACCTTCAGACCGAAGCGTCTCGAACGCTGTGCGAAGGAGATCCGGATCCATATTCCCTGTCTCGTCGCAGTCAACGAAGATGGGCTCGGCTCCGGTATAGGTGATGGCATTCGCTGTGGCAGCAAATGTCATGGTCGACGTGAGGACCAAGTCCCCCGGAACAACACCGAGTGCGAGGAGGCCGAGGTGAATGGCAGCCGTGCCGGAGGACAGTGCGACGGCATACTTGCGATCGCAGTAGGCCGCAAGCTCCTCTTCGAACGCGTCGACCTCAGGCCCGAGCGGGGCGATCCAGCCCGAGCGGAAGGCCCGCACGATGGCGTCCTCCTCGAGCTGTGTCACGTCGGGAGGAGAAAGATAGATCCGGTCGGTCAACTGTTCACTGCCTTAGCAGTAGCTTCAGTGGACGCCTCGTGGATTTCGCCCACCGCACGAATTGTCGCTGTTGTCTGAAGATCGTCATTGAGCAGCGCGAGAACGGATTCTCTGTCAACGGGGTGTTCAGGCACATCCACTGGGGCGAGTTCAGGCACTCGCACGGTGCTGATGAGGGGGTGCTCGCTGGGTCGGCTGCGCTCCGACGAGCTGAAGAGAACCTCGTGGAGCTTCTCTCCTGCCCTCAGCCCCGTGTAATTGATCTGGATGTCCTTTCCGGATTCGGCGATGAGCCTTTCGGCGACATCGACGATCTTGACGGGATCTCCCATATCAAGGACCAGCACCTCACCGGGGTTACCGATGGCGCCGGCCTGGAGGACGAGCTCGCAGGCTTCGGGGATGGTCATAAAGAACCGGGTGACATCCGGGTCGGTGACCGTCACCGGTCCCCCGCGCTCGATCTGAGCCCGGAACGTGTAAAGCACGGAGCCGCGTGAGCCGAGGACATTGCCGAAGCGGACGGAGAGGTACGTGAGCCCACCATCTTGCGCATGCCACGATGTCAGGCGCTCAGCGAACCGCTTCGTGATGCCGAGGACGCTCGTGGCATCCGCTGCCTTGTCCGTCGAGATGTTAACGAAGTGCTCAACACCAGACTTTCGGGCGGCAGCGAGGACGTTACGGGTGCCAAGAGTGTTTGTCTTCCAACCCTCGAGCGGGTAGCGCTCGAGCATCGGCAGATGCTTGAGGGCGGCTGCATGGAAGACGACTTCGGGCTGGTGGTAGTCAAAGACCGCTTCCAGGGCGTCAGGCTCTCGAATATCGCAGAGGACGATGTCGTCGCTGTCGAGAAGGCCATCGCCATCAATCGACAGGCGCACGGCGTGGAGCTCGGATTCGTCACGGTCGAGAAGGACCAGCTTCTCGGGGCCCAGCCGGTGCAGCTGACGGGCGAGCTCGGAGCCGATGGAGCCACCGGCTCCAGTGATGAGGACGCGCTTGCCCATGACGTAGTCCGCGATCGACCGAACATCTGTCTCGATGGGCCGCCGGCCCAGGAGGTCGGCAACGTTGAACTGGCGCAGCCGGTCGAGGCTGACTCGCCCACCGATCATCTCCCGCACAGTCGGGATGACGACGAGGTCGAGGCCGTGGGCCGTGCACTCGCGCGAGACCTTTTGAACGAGCTTCGCCGGTGCCTGGCTGATGGCGAGGATGACGGTCTTCGCGCCCAGGCGCTCTGCGAGGTCGATGAGGTTATCGCCCGTGCCGAGCACGCGATAGTCGCGGACCCTCAGCATCTGCTTGCCGCGGCTGTCATCGACGAAACCGAGGATTCGGTAGGGCGCCTCTGCTGCGTGATCGACGAGCTGAGCGACCTGGCGGCCGGCTTCGCCGGCGCCGTAGATGAGGACAGGCACTGCGGCTTCAGCAACAGCCTTATTCATGTGCGAGCGCTGGACGAAGAGTCGGTACACGCCGCGGAAGGCTCCCATGGAGATGAGGGCCAGCGGGGGCATGACAATCGGCAGAGCGCGGGGAAAGTCGGTGATGAAGGCCGAGAGCAGGAGACCGACGGGGAACACGATGAAAAGCGTGGTGGCGGCGACCCCGACGACCTCATCGAAGCTTGCAACGCGATTACGACCCCTGAGGTAATTCGAGAATACAAAGCTCGACGTGTGGATACCGATCGCGAGGATCGTGAAGCTCACTGCCCACGCCCACTGGGGATCGCTCAGTCCGAAGTCATACCGGAGCGTCGTCACCGTAAGGAGCGCCAGCAGCCACGCGAGCGCGTCAACTCCCAGGAGAACAGAAACCTTCAGTCGCAGCGGCAGCTCATGGAGCCGCTCGTTTATCGGTGCTTTACGCACTGATCACCCCTCACACCTACGACTATCTTCGGACACGTTCAGGCTAATCCCAGGTTCAGACGAAACTCAACCAGATATTGCTATGAGCCTGGCCATGCGCCTCCATGCACGTCCGATTGTTTAGGCGCGTCAATCGGCGTGCGCCGCAACCTACACGCGTTGTTTATGTTGAATTATCAACGTTCCGATAGTTTTCGGGCGCCTCACCCAGCTGCACAGAACGCGGCGCTCGAAAGAAAATGAGTACAAACACGTGGCGAGACGCATTCTGTATTCTCCACATTGTGGGACAGGTACAAGCGGAGCAATGCGTTGAGCATGGGAGATTTAGTCGATCCACGCTCTCAGCGTCGGAGAGTGACTGCTCGTGAGCTGGCCAGAGGAAAGTTCGTCGCACATCAGAACCGATGAATGCCCGCGTCGCGGATACGCGGTCGCACAAACCCTCGGAACCGCGACCGCGGATCGCGGCTCCCCACTCTCCCAGGTCTACTCCGGATTCGCTGGAAGGCGGGTGACAACGTCGGGGTTCTCGGCGAGGTACTCCCCGAGGACATCGTTCTTCATCGCATCGAAAAGGGCGGTGCCGTTGACCTCGTCGAAGATCACGATTGACTGGCCATTGTCTGAGCGACCGACTCCGTTGTGAGGCATGGTCAGGAAGTTGACGTCGCCGGGTCGGACATTGCGGGCAGAGAACAACAGGTTTCGCATCTCTCCGATGGAAAAGCCTTCGTCCACCGTGACGGACTGGGCCACGGTTTCCACGAAGTCGGTCAGCTTCCCCATATCTCCGAGGATGTCCTGCTCGAAGACTTCCCGCATGATCGACCGCATCCAATTCTGTTGGCGCTGCACGCGAGAGAAGTCTCCGCCGCTCAGCTCGTAGCGCTGGCGGACATAGACGAGGGCCTCATCGCCGGTGAGCCGCTGCTCGCCCGCTGAGAGTGTCTCCGAGCCGACCTGGAGGGGCTTGCTCAGATTGATGGTCACTCCTCCGAGTGCGTCGGTCATTGTCGAGAACGAATCGAAGTCAGTGACAACGAAGTGGTCGATCCGCACATCGGTCAGGTCCTCAACGGCCTGGATTATGAGAGGCGGGCCGCCGAAGGAGAAGGCGGCGTTGATCTTGTTCTTTCCCCAGCCCGGGATGGTCACCCACGTATCTCGCGGGATCGAGGTCACGGTGATGCCCTCGCGGTCTCCATCGACATGAACGAGCATGATGGCGTCCGTGCGCTGTGCGCCGATCTGCCACTGGGAAGGATCGCCAGCCGAGATCCTCGAGTCGGAGCCGAGCACGAGGATGTTGACCGGCTGCTGATCCTGCTCGTCGACCTGCGAGGGTACTTCGGGACGTGAGGGAATTGCGGCAAAGGGATCATCGATCCTATCGATCATTCCGTCCAACCGGCTCTGCATCCACCAACCGAATCCGGCGACTCCCGCAACGAAGACGAGAGCGGCAATGACGAGGAAGATGAGAGTCTTCCGAGCAGTCGACATCCTCTTGCGTGGAGCGGACTCGTCCGGGGTTCCGACCTGTGTTTCCACCATGAATCCTTCTCAGCGATCATCACCAGTGACTGGCTCTTGTTGTCCAGATTAACCCGAGGGGCTCCTTTGTGGTGAGACCAGTTCATTCGACATCCCTGGACCACGTGTGTGCGGATGGTGGGACTTCGGGTGCCGAGCAGGCTGTTGCGCGCACGAGAGTCGGCGTGAGATTGCTTAAGAATGTTCCCCTGCCTGGCCGTGAGGTAGAGAATTTGAGTGTGTTTGCGAAACTTGGTTCTGCGATCTCCCGCCGGCCCCTTACCACCATCGGTACCTGGGTCGTCCTCATAGTCCTCGCAGTGGCATCTGCCCTGACCGGCTTCGGGGGCAGGACTCTTTTCGAGTCCATGGAGACCGGCAACCCCGTCATCCCCGGCAGCGAATCAGCCGTCGTCTTCGACGAGAGCCAGGCAGGGGGCGAAAGGATCCTCTACCTCCTCGACGGCATCCCGGAGGATCAGATGGCGGCGGGAACGGATGCGACCGACACGATCCTCGACCTGTCGGCTGAGCTCGAGGCCACCGATGGCGTCGGATCTGTCATCTCCTACCCCGCCGTGGTCGGCGAGATCCGCGCCGAGGTCGAGAAGAGTCGCCAGGCCGCCCTCGCCGAGGTGGTCGCGGGCTTTGAACAGCCGCAGGCTGAGATCGACGCACTGGCCCAGGCAGACCCAGCGACAGCAGCTGCCGCCCAGGCTCAGCTCGATGCCGAGAAGGAGGCGGCGATCGAGCAGGTCAACACCCAGATCGATGCGGAGCTCGAGCGCCTCATCGCCGGGTCGGGCGGCGAGCTCGAGCCGGGCGCCATCAGTCCGAGCAGCTTTATGTCCACCGAGGGTGATGGTCACATTGTCATCATCACCCTCGATGATGATCTGTCCGATGCGGAGAACAAGGCTGTCGATGCCGAGGTTATCGCCCTACTCGATGCGACGACTGCCGATCTGCAGACTATCGACCCGAACATTGACGCCTACATCCAGTCCGTCCAGCTCATCACGGACGACATCATGGCCCAGGTCCAGGATGACCTCATCATCGGCGAGGCGATCGGCCTGCCGATCGCTCTCTTCCTCATGGTTATCGTCTTCGGCGGCCTGCTGGCCGCAGGCCTGCCGCTGGTCGGGGCGATCTCGACGATCGCTGTCGGCATGGGCGTGCTCTGGGTCCTCTCCTACGTGACGACAGTCGACTCCTTCATCCTCAACATCATCTCCCTCATCGGGCTTGGCCTCTCGATCGACTACGGCCTCCTGGTTGTCTCCCGGTACCGGGAGGAGATCCAACGGCTTCTGCCGACTATCGGGTATAGGAGCGACGGTGCCGACATTCCGAAGGACCTGAGCCGCGAGCAGCGGAGGACCCTCAAGGACGCGATGGACCAGGCACTGACCACAACCGTGGCGACAGCGGGCCGGACCGTGTTCTTCTCCGCCGTCATCATCGCCATCTCGATCGGGTCGCTTCTGGTCATGGAGGCGCAGATCCTCAACATGATCGCCATCGGCGGCATCTTCACCGTGCTCCTCGCCGTCCTTGCCGCACTCACTCTCGTACCGGCACTGGTCCGGGCCTTCGGGGTCAAGCTCCTCAGGCCCTCGGTGCTCTCGCGGATCCCGGTCCTGCGGAATGTGACCCGCGGATTCGGCGATGCCGCAACCGAGCAGGGCTTCTTCTCGCGGCTCGCCCGGTTTGTCCACGACCGTCCCTGGCCGATCCTCATCCTTGTCGGCGCGATCCTCATCGTCATGGCACTGCCGCTCGGCAACCTCCACATGAGGTCCTCCATCGATGAATACGTCCCGAAGAGCTCCCCCTCAGGTGCGGCGATCGCCGTTCTCAACGAGGAATACCCAGCCTTCCGCACCCCAGAGATTCAGATCCTCGCCGATGAGGTGCCCACGACAGTGGCGGACTCCGCGTACGTCGCGGAGCTGAAGACCATGTTCCCCGAGGCGGCGATCAGCGTCTCCGATGGTGCTGTCGATGGGACATCAATGATCGGCGTCGACCTGCCGGTCGAGGACGCGCTCTCTGTCGAGGTCGAGGGCTACGTCGATGACATCCGGGCCGTCGACGCTGAGTTCGAGACCTGGGTGGGCGGCAGCGCCGCCATGCAGATCGACTTCAGCAGGTCCCTGGCCGATGGTGCCCCCGCCGCTGGCGCGATCATCATCATCACGATTTTCGTGCTCCTGTTCCTCATGACAGGCTCCCTCATGGTCCCGCTCAAGGCCATCCTCCTCAACGGCCTCTCACTGCTGGCCTCCCTCGGCCTAGCAGTGTGGATCTTCGAGAACGGCTTCTTCGGTCTCCCCCAGGCCGACGGGCTGGAATCCTATGTCATCGCCATCGGCCTCGCCTTCGGCTTCGGCCTTGCCATGGACTACGAGGTCTTCCTCCTCGCCCGCATCAAGGAGTACTGGGACGCCGGCTACTCGAATGATGAGTCGGTCGAACGGGGCCTACAGCGCTCGGGCCGGATCATCACCTCGGCAGCCGCCATCATCATCGCCGTCTTCATCGGATTCGTGTTCGGTGAGCTCGTCATCGTCACCCAGGCCGGTGTCACCCTCGCGATCATCGTCGCGATCGATGCGACGCTCGTCCGCATGCTCCTCGTGCCCGCCACGATGACACTGCTCGGCCGCTGGAACTGGTGGGCACCCAAGCCGCTGGTCCGACTGCACGAAAAGTTCGGCATTTCGCACTGAACTTGGACAGCCTTCAGTTTAGGTGGAGGTAAGAGAACCGGCGGGTTCGGCGAATCAAGCTAGGATCTCAACCTGACAAATTGGCGAGCTTGCTGGACAGCCTGGCCAGATCGGACGGGCTGGTGACAACGTCGGCCTTAAGGGCTCCTATCATCGCCCTCATTAAGAGATCTTTTGTTCGCATGACCTTGCATCGGGAGCTGAACTGTCCAAGAGCCCGCTTGGGGTCTATGTACGCGAGTCGGTCAGATTTCCATTCCTCCTCAAACTCACTCTCAAGCGCATGAAGGTTGGCATCTGTCAAAAATTCCAATCTCTTCGACGCTACTCGAGCTGCATTCTCAAAATAGTCGCGGATCGGAGCTTTGTGGTCATCATTTGATTCGATGTGGTGAACGGTTTTTTCTTGCAGCCACAGTCTTTTCGCATCGTCGTACTGTTCTTCAAAGCACAACTCCAACGTCTCATCCACCTCGGCAGCCGAAATATCGAGGTCAATGTGGCTAAAGGTCTGGTGTATCCATTTCCCATCTAAGAAAAGACTCTCTAACGCGTACCCTGTCCACATGAATCGCGCAGGCGAACTATTCCATTCGGTAACGTAGCGCAACGACTTACGATCGCGATCCCGTATAAAAACTATGGGAACATTCGCCGTATTCTCGAACTTGTTCGCAATCGACGCTACACTCGCGCTGCTTCCAGCCACTACGAAGAATGCGGAAGCGAACTGCTCAGGTAGCAGAAGGCGCAACCACTTCTCATCGGTAGGGCCCTCGACAACGGCGATAAAATTTCCAGGAACCCATAGGCCTGGGGATACACCAATGTCCTCAAACATCTGGAGGCGCGATTCTTCGGTGTCAGCAAAAGTGACATTTGCCAACCCTGTCGCTTCACTCCGAGCAAGTACCAGTACGTCTTTACCAGGAATCGTGCCGAGGATATTAGGACTATGCGTAACCATCCATAACTGGCCTGCCCCTACTTCGCTCCGAATGGCAGTCGCAATCTCAACCTGAAGGCTTGGATGCAGGTGCTGTTCAGGCTCATCGATGAGGAGTATTGATCCCGTCTCGAAGTGCGTCTTGACGAACTGGAGTATTTGAAGTGCGATCAGCTCTCCCGCGGAAAGTGTATTTACGCGATGCCGCCCTCCGCCCGGTACTTCGACTTCCAGAGCAATCCCGCCGTCTCTTTGAAGGGAAGGTTCGTGTAGCCGCTTTCCTGTCGCGCGCTCAAACGCATCCGCGATCTCCTTAAAGTCAGCTTCGTAACTGGATGGTTCTCCGCTGGCTCTGGAAGTCAACAAACCAGCGTAGTGAAGCGCGGCGAGACTGGAGAAGACGTCAAAGTTGTGGATTTGGCTCCAGTCAGCTATCTGTTGTGCGATGGTTTGTTGCCCCAAGCTCCGGGTCTTTTCCCTGGAGAGGCTCGACAAGCTCAAAGTCAGCTCTGGAGAACGTTCGACCATCCGGTCCGCAGGCAGGTAGGTGACCTCCATGAACGGTAGTTTAGTCCTAGCGATATGATTGGACATGAATTGACCAGGAATCGGGTTTCCCGAGTCGTCCTCGACCGTCCATTCTGTGTAGTCGACGGAAGAGACCTTCAATCGACAGCGCAACTCATTTCCCGAGAACAACGTCGGATGATTCATCTCGCGAACAACCTCTGTAAACGCTTCCCTTTCGAATTCGGATAGATGAAAGTGCACCTCGATCGACATCTGGCTTCCAGCGAACCGAATGTATTTATGAAGTTCAGTAGAAAATACCTCCGGGCGAGAGGCTAACGCTATTGCGAGTAAGAGCTGGCTCTTCCCGACCCCATTTCGACCACCGACGAAAATCTCGTGACGAGTGTGGAGATCTTTCAGATCTATGCTCCCAAGGCCGGCGAAGTTGTTCGTTAGTATTCTTTTGACTCTCATTCCACACTCCTTCCATGCCAGCGTAACGTTTGATGGAACGTCTTACGCCAGTTGCGTCACGCGCGCGGCGCAAGCGCCCGCTGATCATCCCTCCGTCATTTCGGAGAACCGCGCGTACCATGGGTGACACCACGTCCCGAAGATAAACAATGGCGGAACACGCCTGCGAGCGTTGTGCAGGAATGCGCGAGCTCAACAGTCGAGTGAACGCGACATACCGTCCCTGAAATAAACTAGCGCGCCGTTTTCACACTTGACGACATGCCGACGGTCTCCGCGCGCACCCGCGTTGTTAGAACAAATAACTGGGCGGACGCTACTATCCTCGTAATCCAGGGCAGCAAGTTGCACTTTAACAGGATCAGCCGGGGATGATCCAAAGCGGGATACGCCGGCGATTGCTCGCAACGAGGCGATAGGCAGCCCGCGCGACGGGCGTCAGCAGCCTGAAGTTGATGACATACCCTGCAGCCTTCCATGGCCACGGCATTGTCTTGAAGACCGCACCGACGGCACGATGCCCGCGCTCAACGGTCTTTCCCGCGAAGATCAGGTACTTCTCGTACTCCCAATGCTCAACGCCGCGATGGCTGAGATCAGCATGGTCGGTGAACTCGGCGTTCGATCGCCTGCTCGCCCAGCGGGCCATCTTCGTACAGATGCCGCAGTTGCCGTCGTAGACGCAGACCGGCCTTCTTTTTGTCCCTGGAGCCTCGTGCTCATTGGTCATGTCCATCTCCCCCTAGAGCACAGTCTGACACTCGACCAGTCGGGTGTATAGGCGAGAGCGGTCGATCGGAGGCAGCTCCGTGGCTGCGTCCCGGGAGCATCCAGAGAGAACCAGCCACGCTCCCTCGCCCACGACAGGGGCCCGTCGTGATCGCCCCTGCACAGCCCGGTATCCTCGACCAGCCTCAGTCGACCGCCGACGCGCGTCCTGCAATTGCCCGCGTGTCCCACCGGCCGACATGTTCCACCGGCCCTCGTCTTCCACCGGCCCGGACTATTCTCCAATGACATTCACTGTCCTGGTCGATGGAAACAGGGCGGGCGGGATAGTGCTTGCGCACCATCCCGCCCGCCCGTCACATTCACCTGGAGAGTCCTGCTGATCGACCTCCAAAAGTACTCAACTCCAGCTACTCGTCGTACTCCTGCAGCGGGTGCGTGGCCAGGGTGACGTAGGTGTGGCCCTCATTGATGCCGAGCTTGCGATAGAGCCTCCTGGCTCTGTCGTTCCAGCTCCACATACCGAAGGTAACGATCGCGGTCTCTTTGAGTTCGCGGTTGATGGCGCCTGCCATGACCGCGCCTCCGATCCCCCTGCCCTGCCGATCCGGATCCGTGCCGAGCCCGGCGAAGTGGGAGGCGAGAGTTCCATCGAACTGTCCGCGCCTCTCGACGCCCATAGCCCCGCCCAAGAGGTCTCCCTCGACGTAGCCGTACCATAGGAGCTCATCAAGATCTGCCAATGCGGTTGTCGACGGATTTGATGCGGAAATGACACGCTCGATCTCTGACCGCCAGGTCGGTACATCAAGCAGTTGAACATACTCATCGCCCTGCGGAGTTTCCAGCGGCTCATCGGACCAGAAGAAGTCCCACCTGTGACCCTCGTGCTTACCGAACCATTCACGGTGATGGTCGGACAGTCCGTCGAGTGTGCGTTCCTCGAACATGGCGTAGGCGGGCGGGGGTAGCGTGCCCCTGCCCTGCAGGGCCTTGAACGTGCCCCTCTCCATCTCCTCCCGCATGTCATCGAGCCTGCGGTTAATGGAGTCGGGATTGCCGATCGCACTCATTCGGAAGAAGTCCTCCTCGCCCTCGCGGGCGAGGAGATCTTCAAGGCTTCTAACCGGCTCCGAGGTGACGGCGAGGATCGCATAGTCATCACCCGTCTCGAAGAGCAGGGCGGTGCCCCGCTCGACGAGGTGATCCCAACGCTCGGCGCCGCTGTTCCAGAAGACCTCGGTGGCCCTGTCCATCCCCATGCTACGCATCCGCCTCCGGGGCTTCGCCGGCCTTGTCGGACTGCTCGTCCTCGCCGCGGGGCTTCGGCTTCGCGTCGACGCCGGCCTCCTTGCGCTGCTCGGGGGTGATCGGTGCCGGTGCCTCGGTCAGCGGGTCGTAGCCGCCGCCCGACTTCGGGAAGGCGATGACGTCGCGGATCGAGGGTGCGTCGACGAGGAGTGCGACGATGCGGTCCCATCCGAAGGCGATGCCGCCATGCGGCGGGGCGCCGTACTTGAAGGCGTCGAGGAGGAAGCCGAACTTCTCCTGCGCTTCCTCCTTAGAAAGGCCCATGACCTTGAAGACACGCTCCTGGACGTCGGAGCGGTGGATACGGATCGAGCCGCCGCCGATCTCGTTGCCGTTGCAGACGATGTCGTAGGCGTAGGCGAGAGCGCTGCCCGGGTCCGTGTCGAACGTGTCGAGGTGCTCGGGCTTGGGCGAGGTGAAGGCGTGGTGGACGGCCGTCCACGAGCCGCCGCCGACCGCGACGTCGCCCTCGGCCTGGGCCTCGGAGGTGGGCTTGAAGAGCGGTGCGTCGACAACCCAGACGAACGCCCATTCCTTCGGGTCGATGAGGCCGCAGCGCTCACCGATCTCGAGGCGGGCCGCGCCGAGCAGCGCACGGGACGCGGTCGTGTCACCGGCGGCGAAGAAGATGCAGTCGCCCGGCTTGGCGCCGGTCGCCGCGGCGAGGCCGTCGCGCTCGGCTTCTGAGATGTTCTTGGCGACGGGGCCGCCGAGCGTGCCATCCTCCGCGATCGTCACGTAGGCAAGACCCTTGGCGCCGCGGGCCTTCGCCCACTCCTGCCACTTGTCGAACGTGCGGCGCGGCTGGGAGCCGCCGCCGGGCATGACGACTGCGCCGACGTACTCGTTCTGGAACACCCGGAAGGGCGTGTCCTTGAAGTACTCGGTGAGGTCGACGAGCTCCTGGCCGAAGCGCAGGTCGGGCTTGTCGGTGCCGAAGCGGCGCATCGCCTCGGCGTAGGTCATGCGCGGGATCGGGGTCGACAGGTCGTAGTCGATGAGGCTCCAGACCTCTGAAAGGACCTTCTCCGCAATCTCGATGACGTCATCTTGTTCAACGAACGACATCTCAACGTCCAGCTGGGTGAACTCCGGCTGCCGATCGGCGCGGAAGTCCTCGTCGCGGTAGCAGCGAGCGATCTGGTAGTAACGCTCCATGCCAGCCACCATGAGGAGCTGCTTGAACAGCTGCGGGGACTGCGGCAGGGCGTACCAGGAACCCGGAGAGAGGCGGGCCGGGACGAGGAAGTCTCGGGCACCTTCCGGGGTGGAGCGGGTGAGTGTCGGGGTCTCGATCTCGACGAAGTCGGCTTCGTCGAGGACCGCGCGTGCCGCGCGGTTGACCTTGGCGCGAAGGCGGATCGCGTTCTGCTCGTACTTCCGTCGCAGATCGAGGTAGCGGTACTTGAGGCGGGTCTCCTCGCCGACCTTCCCGGAATCCTCGGCGTGCTCGGAGACCTGGAACGGGAGCGGGGCGGCCGAGTTGAGGATCTCGACGTCATCGGCGATGACCTCGATCTCGCCGGTGGGGATCGCGGCGTTGGCGTTGCCCTCGGGGCGCTCGGAGACCGTGCCGGTCACCTGGATGACGTATTCGGCCCGGAGCTCGTGGGCGACCTCTTCGCGGATGACGACCTGGGCGATGCCGGAGGCATCCCGAAGATCGATGAAGGCGATCCCGCCGTGGTCGCGGCGGCGGTCGACCCAACCGACCAGGGTGACAGTTTCTCCCACGTGGGAGGCGCGTAGGCTTCCCGTGTAGTGCGTACGGAGCACGATTCCTCAATTCTTCTATGGTTCTGACCCGCGAGACGGGCGGGCCCGGGCGGCGGCGAGACGAGCCGACGCCAAGGTACAGTGTAGGACACGCATCACCCCAGTCCATGTCGTCGGCCGCCGAGAACCGGTGAGACAATGCCCATCATGGCGAAAAATTCAAAGCCCCAGCCCACAGCATCGGAAACCGCTCAGCGGTGGCTTCTGTGGACGGCAACAGCGATCATCACCGCCATCGCCTTCGAAGCACTCGCTGTCACAACAGCAATGCCGACCGTGACCCGCTCGCTGGAAGGCGAACACCTTTACGCCCTCGCCAACGGCATCGCTCTTGCCGCCCAGCTCATGACAACGGCTCTCGCGGGTCAGTGGGTCGATGCGAAGGGCGTGAAAACCGCCCTCTTTACCGGCTTGTCCGCGTTCGCCGTTGGTCTCATCATCTGTACCGCAGCGCCGACGATCGAGATCTTCACGATCGGCCGCCTCGTTCAGGGCTTGGGCGGCGGCCTCTGCGTTGTTCCGCTCTATGTGCTCGTTGGCAGGCTCGTGCCGGCCGCTCGGCAGCCGAAGTTCTTCGCCTTCTTCGCCGCAGCGTGGGTGCTGCCCTCCCTCGTGGGACCGGCAATCTCGGGTTTCCTCGTGCAGCAGATCCACTGGCGCTGGGTGTTCGCCATCGTTCCGATCATTCTCATTTTCATGCTTCCCGCAATCGGGAGGGTTCTTGCGATCCTGCCCCCAATGGAGTTCACGGGTAACCTCTCGGGCCTCCCCCGGATCTCCGTCCTCGCCTTCGGCACCGGTGGTGCCGCCATCATCCTCCAGGTCCTCTCCGGCACAACGGCAGATGACTTCACCGTGTTGACATACGTCGTCATCGGTGTCGCGATGGTGGCCTCCCTCGCCTTCGTGCGGCCGCTCCTTCCACCTGGCACGATCAGCCTTCACCGCGGGCTCCCCTCGACGGTCGCCTTCCGCGGGATTATCAACGGCACGTTCATTGGCGTCGAAATCTACCTGCCCCTTATGCTTCAGCGGATCCACGGCTGGGACCCGTTCCAGGCCGGGCTCACGCTGACGTTCGGGAGCATCACGTGGGCTCTCGGCTCTTTCGTCCAAGCCAGGGTTGTCGACCCGAACAAGCGAAAGCACATCGCGACCTGGGGTTCGTTCATCATGCTTGTTGGGTGCCTCATGACGATCCCTGTCGCCTGGTCGAGCGTCTCCCCCATCCTCCTCATCGTCGCCTGGTCCATTGCTGGCCTCGGCATCGGCATGGCCTTCCCGGCCATGGCGACCCACGCGCTGTCTCTCACGCCCGTCGAGAAGCAGGGCGGCACGTCTGCAGCCCTTCAGCTGTCAGACACGCTCGGCGCTTCTCTTGCCATTGCCGTCGCCGGCATTGTCTTCGCTCTCGTCGCGGGCCAGGGCACCCCGTCGTTCCTCATTCTTCTTGTCGTCATGAGCGGCCTTGCCGCCTTCTCCTTCGCCGTGTCGTTCCGTGTTGAGCCGAAGGTCACCGCCGCGGATCTGCCGAATTCAGTCGACACTCGCTAGAGTGGTCGAGGCGCAACGTGCGCCGGTGGCGGACGACGCCACGCGCCCGAGGGGCGCCGTGATAGCTGAGGCTGCGAGTATGTGAATTCGGGCAGCTCGGCAGATGAGGAAGACAATGGCGGAATCGCCTGAACTGAACACCCCCGAAATTGACATAATTGAAGAGCCCACTGCGTCGGCCTTTGCTGAGCTCGGCTTGCCCGATGACCTGCTTGACGCGGTCGAGAAGCTCGGCTTCACCACTCCCACCGCCATCCAGGAAGAGACCATCCCGGTCCTCCTCGGCGGCCGCGACGTCGTCGGCGTTGCCCAGACAGGCACCGGCAAGACCGCCGCCTTCGGCCTGCCCCTGCTCGCCCAGATTGACCCGGATAAGCGCCGGGTCCAGTCCATCGTCCTCGCACCGACTCGCGAGTTGGCCATGCAGGTTGCGGATGCTATCAAGGACTTCGCGGCGCTGTCCCGCGACATCGATGTTGTCGCCGTCTACGGCGGCTCGTCCTATGTTCCGCAGATCCGCGCCCTTGAGCGCGGCGCACAGGTCGTTGTCGGCACGCCGGGCCGTGTCATGGACCTCATTGAGAAGGGCGCTCTCGACCTTTCCCGCGTTTCCTACTTTGTCCTCGATGAGGCCGACGAGATGCTGCGCATGGGCTTCGCTGAAGATGTTGAGACCATCGCCGCTTCGCTGCCAAGCGAGAACCGCCTGACGGCGCTTTTCTCGGCGACGATGCCACCACAGATCCGCCGGGTTGCTGAGCATCACATGACGAACCCGAAGCACATCTCCGTGTCCAACCCGCGCTCGGTCGTCGCCACGGTCAAGCAGACGTTCGCGGTCGTGCCCTCCCGCCACAAGATTGGCGGACTCGCCCGCGTCCTCGCAACAACAGAGGCCGATGCGGCGCTCGTCTTCGTCCGCACCCGCGCCTCGGCCGAGGAACTCGCACTTGAGCTCAATGCTCGCGGCGTCCAGGCCGCCGCCCTGTCTGGTGATGTTGCCCAGCGTGATCGCGAGAAGCTCGTCAACCGCCTCCGTGAAGGCTTCCTCGACGTCCTCGTCGCCACCGATGTCGCCGCCCGCGGCCTCGACGTCGAACGGATCGGGCTCGTCATCAACTTCGACATCCCGAAGGAGATCGACACCTACGTTCACAGGATCGGTCGCACGGGCCGCGCTGGCCGCGAGGGCGTTGCCCTATCGTTTGTCACTCCCCGTGAACGCGCTCGCCTGCGCAAAATCGAGCAGGCGACCAAAGCGAACATGGAAGAGGTCGAGCTCCCCACGCCGGCCGAAGTGTCGAAGCTTCGTGCCGACAGGCTTATCAAGGAGGCCGTCCAGCGTCACGCCGCAGGCAGGCTCTCCGTTTACCGGGAAACTCTCGCAGCTTTCAAAGCTGCCCAGGAAGCTGACGAGACCGACATGTCTGTCGACGACCTCGTCTACGCCCTGCTCGCTCTCGGTGTTCGTGATCCCGGCCCGCAGGCCGATGATGAGCCGGACCGCATCACTGTCCGCGACGAGCGCGGCGACCGTCACGACCGAGACCGCGGCGAACGCCGTGAGCGCGGCTCCATGGCAGGCTCGCGACGCTACCGCGTCGAGGTTGGCCACCGTGATGGTGTCAAGCCTGGCGCGATTGTCGGTGCGATCACGGGCGAGGGCGGCCTACGTGGCTCGGACCTCGGCAAGATCGACATCTACCCATCCTTCTCCCTCGTTGAGATTCTCGGCGAGCTCTCCTCCGATGCGACGAACCGCATCTATGACGCCGAAGTATCCGGCCGTGCCCTCAAGATTCGCCCCGATGAGGGGCCACGCGGGGGTGGCGGCGATCGAGGCGGTTACCGTGGCGACCGTGGCGGCTACCGCAGTGATCGTGGCGGATACCGTGGCGATCGTGGGGATCGCATGAGCGGTGGAGACAGATTCAAGCGTGGGGGTGACCGTTTCGACAAGCGTCGTAGCGCAGCTCCCAAGCGTCGCCGAGACTACTGAGACAGCGGAGCGACACGTCACTCTTGAGTGACACACGTGAGGCCCCTCTTCGGAGGGGCCCCACGTCTTTGGCGTAAGCGCTCGCTGCTTCAGTTGTGAGCGCTGGCTACGGCCTAGACCTTCTCGACCTCGACGAGGTTGGTGTGCTGCGCCGTTCCCTTGGGGTATGGGGTCGGGCGCAAGGTGGTCACGGGCGTCATGCCGGCCTCCTCGATCGCGGCAGCCGAATCCTCGCAGAGCCGCTGGAGCCATTCGTCCGATTCAGGCGACCGAGTACGTGCCGTCGTAGTCGAGGAAGCACCGGCGGTCTTCAGCAGCCTGCGGAAGCCGCCGCCATCATTCCCAAAGTTGCCGCCCTTGACTCTCGACCCCTGTGTGAAGCCTCGCGCCCGGAACTCTAAAGGACGATTGTCAGGTAAAGCGCGAGTATCCAGTCACGAGACGCTTCGTCGACAAGACCGACCCATGAGCCGCACGCAGGCGGAGTGAGAAGAAGCCAACCAACCAGGAGCATTCGGCGCAGGTGTCCGGTTAGAGCTTCAGTATGGGACCTTCTCGTCGTATTCCGTCCATGTCGTGAACGGCAGGAGCCGGTCGGGATGAGGGATATGGGTGTATCTGAAGTCGGCGGGACCCTCGCTAACCTGCTGATAGAAAGCGGTGTCATCGAAGCCAGCTGCGGCGGCATCCGCAATCGTCGCCGCGTAGTAGACGTGATCCAGACGAGCCCACATGGCGGCCGTCAAGCACATCGGGCACGGCTCGGAGGTGGCGAGGAGTGTGGCGCCAGCAAGACTGTGGGAGCCGAGCAGAGCACACGCGGCCCGGATCGCATTGATCTCAGCATGGGCAGTTGGATCGTGGGAGATGGTGACGCTGTTGAACCCGGAGATCGTCTCCCCTTCAGGGAGAAGAACGGCTGCCCCGAACGGGCCATACCCCGAGGTGACGCGGGAAGCGGTCTCGGTAATGAGCTCTCCGAAGATTACGTCAATTGGTCGTGTGCTCATCCCGGGATCTCCGTCGTCGCATCGTCGAGCATGTGTACGTCCACCATAGATCGTTCTGCACGCAGAGCCGGGACTTTCGCGCAGTTTTCGATGAGAGACTTCGGATTTTGATCGCATCTACACATGCGGTCCGTCCGAAAAGGGAGGGTGGAAATGGGTAACGCTCGAGCGGTTCCGCCAGGCCGGCCTCACGGAAGCGGCGCCACCACCGCCATCCCGTCGTTCGAGAGACACCCCATCTCGGCAGCGACATGCGCAGCAGCACGCCCCAAATGAATACGCCGAACCATCATCGGTCTTCCGGCCGGAGCCAGGCGGGCGTTGGCGTGGGACATGAGAGACCTCCGTGAGTACGAGTAAGGGAACTAGACAGCTCCAACTCGACTACGGAGGTCTCCCTCAAGTCAACAACGATCCGACGGCCCGAGCCGCAGTGCGTTCGACTTACGCTTTCGCAACCTCGACGAGGTTGGTGTGCTGCGCTGTGCCCTTGGAGAACGGGCTCGGGTGCCAGGACGTCAGGGTGTTGATGTTACCGCCCTCATCGATACCGTCATCCGTTGCGTCGAGCCACGCGCCCTGCGGGATCGAGACAACTCCGGGCATGATGCGAGGAGTGACAAAGGCAGGCACTCGCACACGTCCGCGATCATTGAAGACGAACACGTCATCGCCGTTGGAGATGCCGCGGGCCTTCGCATCCTTCTCGCTGATCTGCAGTTCGTGGCGATGGGCTTCGAGGAGCCAATCAACCTTGAAGTAGCTCGAGTGCACGTGGCCCTTGAAGTGGTGGCCGATGCACTGGAGAGGATACTCGGAATCCTCCGTGACCTTCTCGTGTCCCTCAAAGGTCTCGACCTGCTCGGGCAGCGCCGGAATCCTGTCTCCTTCGGGCAATTCGAAGGCCTTGCTCGCCTCGTAGAACGCCTGGGAGAAGATCTCGATCTTGCCCGAGGGTGTTCCGAGCGGGTTCTCCTCCGGATCATCGATGAAGTCCTTGTAGGTGATTCCACTCATCGGGTCCCGAACATCACGGTAGACGCCCTGTTCGCGCATGACCTCGCGCGAGGGAAGCGGAGTCATGCCAGCCTCGGCAACGGCAGCAACCGAATCATCGTAAATGCGCCCGACCCACTCCTCCTTCGTCAGACCTTCCGTGAACTCCTCCTCGATACCAAGCTTCTTGGCGATGTCGACGCACATGTCCCAGCCGTCGCGCGTTTCGTACAGGGGCTCGGTCGACTTGCTCATGTACAGGGCGAAGCCCATGTCGCCGCCGCGGATACCTGCGATGAAGTCCTCACGCTCGGACCAGGTCGTCTCCGGAAGAATGAGATCGCAGTACTCCATCGAGGGCGTCATCTGGTTATCGATACCAACGATGAACTCGCACTTCGACTCGTCCTCGAGAAGCTCTCGTGTCCGGTTCGTATCCGAGTGCTGGTTGATGAGGGTATTGGACGCGTAGACAACCATCATCTTGATGTCATTCTTCAGTTTGTCCGCCCCGCGAATGCCATCCGTCGTCGCAGTCATGTCCTTGCCATGGTCAATGGCATCGGTCCAGAGGAATGTCGGGATAAGGGCTTCGACGGGGTTCTCGCTGTAGCTGTCGAACGACATGACGGGCACCCCGTGGTTACCGGCCTGAACGCCGGTGCCGCCTCCGGGCTTGCCGACGCTACCGATGACGTTGGCGAGCAGCATCGGTGCACGGCAGGCCGTCTCTCCGTTGGCCTGCCTCTGA
Source organism: Flaviflexus huanghaiensis (assembly GCF_014118685.1). Lineage (GTDB taxonomy): Bacteria > Actinomycetota > Actinomycetes > Actinomycetales > Actinomycetaceae > Flaviflexus > Flaviflexus huanghaiensis. The sequence continues at coordinate 236,531 of NZ_JACFAK010000002.1, read as the reverse complement.
ATGCCCCACCCCTGGCGGATTGCACACGGGTTGGCAGTTGCCATCTGCACGGCGAAATTGCGGATCGTTTCGGCAGGGATACCGGTGAGCTCAGATGCCCACTCGGGTGTCTTTTCGACGCCGTCCGGGCCCAGGCCCTGGATATAGGACAGGTACGACGAGTTCGCCGGCACGTCCTCGGGCATATGATCCTCATCAAAGCCGAGGCAGTAACGGTCAAGGAACTCCTGGTCGTGAAGGTCGCTCTCCACCATGTGGTGGACCATGCCAGCAACGAGCGCCGCGTCGGTGCCGGGACGAATGGGAATCCACTGGTCTGCGAGGTTTTGTGCGGTATCCGTGTACCTCGGGTCGATGACGATGATCTTGAGGCCCGGGTTCTGCTTCCTCACCTGCTGAAGAATGTACGTCCATCCGCCACCGGACATGCGGGTCTCGAGCGAGTTGTCGCCCCACAGGACAAGCAGATTCGAGTTGGCTGCGTCGTTCATGGAGTTATCCCAACCCCACGTGCCATAGTGCGCCGGAATCGCATCGACCATGCAGGCGACGGAGTACGTGCCATAGAAGTCGAGAAAGCCTCCGGTTTTCTTGAGGAGCCTGCGGAAACCGCCACTGTGGGTGAAGTTGCCGCCTTCAACGCCTGACCAGTAGAGGAAGTGAATGGCGTCGGGGCCGAACTTCTCGTTCGTGTAGGTGATCTTATCCGTGACGAGGCTCGTTGCTTCGTCCCACGAAATCTCGTCAAAGACCTTGTCCCCGCGCTTTGTCCCCGGTCGGCGTACCAATGGCTTCTTCAGCCTGTGCGGGCTGTAAATGCTGTGCCGGATCGAGCGGCCACGAATACATGCGCGGATCTGCTGATCCCCGAGCTCGTCACTCCCTGTATCGTCCGCAAGCACGCGGGCGATGACCCCGTCCTTGATCTGCAGCCGCAACGGGCAACGCGAGCCGCAGTTGACGAGGCAGGCACTCCAGATCGTCTTATCGGCATCTTCCAGACCCCCTGCGTTGGCCGGTGTCGCCCCTCCGAACGGGAACGCTCCCGCCGCCACGAGGCTTGCACCGCCCGCTGCAACCGTCGACCATGCGATCATGGACCGGCGAGAAAGTCCTTCGCTCACTATTGACATGTCTGGTCCTGTATAGATAGTGAATTCTCTTGAAATATACGTCGGAGGGTTTGTGCCATTCGGGACCAAGGTCTACGACTTTTCAGGGTTACCGAATCGGCGAGTTTTAGGCTTACGCGTATCGGTTTTGACCCGTTCGAGGTTCGCTCGCGTCAATGCCGAAACTCCGCGGTTTGACGGGGATAAGGTCGACAAAACGCTCTCTTGACACATCACACGATTCTCAGGTGTCGCTATTTTCGACATACATACAGTACGTAATCCATCCAGACTCACCCGTGAGATTCTGGGACGTCCGTACCCGGCTGGCGCCACTGTCGGCGGCCGCGACCAACTATCGTCATGGCGTGCTTTTCCACCCGCCATTCCATCGTCGTCGCTCACCTGTCAGTTGAGAGTTCCGAAGACGCCGCCACCACTGCGGAGGCAAGCACTGTCTAGCCACGTTGCCCAGCACGGAAGCGAAAGTCTCGGCGTGCCGAGCGGAGCTTTCAATACACATGGGACGACGCCCTGAATGAGGGCCTCATCTCGACGCCCACCCCACCGCATTCGAGTTTGTCGCGGGGTTGGCCGGGACACTGGTCACGCACATTGACGAGAACAGGCGACGGACGACAACCGCGGCGCGCAGTGAACCCCTGGGATATTTGAGCCTGCACTGCGGGCCGCTGAACCGCTCCGGGGTTCCCGTTGGAACCTCCGTGGCCAAGGGGCCCGTCCGTCACCAGAGGTAGAACAGGCCTCGACTACGCGCGTCGCTTCTTCTTCGACGAGCGGCCGACATGCATGAGCCGCTCCGCGATCTCGTTTAACTCCTCCGACTCCTCGATCACTCGATCGATGCCAGCGAGCATGTGCTCTTCCGTCACCGGCGTGATCTCCTTCGTCAGGGTCTTGCGGACCCTGCGCTCGACCGCGTTGGCGCCGGACGTGAGGAAGGCTCTGCCGAGTATCGTGAGGATAAGGCCCATGAGAAGGCCGCCGAGGAAGAGAACGGGCGGGACCGGGAACTCACCGAACTGTGGAGTATCTGGGAGCGGCATGGCGAGGGATTCGAACGCCCAGAGAACTCCGATCCAGATGGCGCCTGCGGCCGCGATGAGGAGGAAGACCCACTGGAGGAGCCGCCACACGGACCACCAGCCGGGCCTCTCGGAGTAGCCGAGATCAGCGCGGGCAATGATGCGGTCGGCGTGGTCGAGGACATTGCCGACCCTGTACTCCGCACTTTCTGCGGCGTCCCTCCGCCGCGCGGGCGGCATACCTTCCGTCGCGTCGGTGACTATGCCGCGGACAAGGCCCTGAACCTGAGACTCTTTCGCGGGGGTTGCCCTCACACCCGTGAGTGCAGGCACCTCCCCTTTTTCAGGAAGCAAGTGGAGGCCCTTGAGCGGATCGACCCGAATAGAACGGAGCCACGCAAGTGGCGGCCATCCCACCCATGTCCTGCCGCGGTACCGGTAGGAACCTGCCGCGGCTTTCGCGACATGGTCGACACCGGCGGCCGAGGCAACTGCCGAGACAATCGCCTCCCGATCCTTCGTCGTCACGCCCTTGCCGGGCTCACCTAGATTGCTCTTGAGGTCGTTGCCGACCGAGCGAACATCGGCTGTCATACGCTCGTAGGCGGCCTCCTGCGTCGCGGCAACGGACACGATGCGGGCCTTGAGATCAGAGATCCCCTCCCCGGTGCGTGCCGAGGTTGGAATGACATCAGCATCGAGCCCGTCTTCGCGGATGATGCGCTCGGCGTCCTTCCGGACGCTCATGCGCTCAACCTCATCAATGGTGTCGATCTGGTTGAGAACGATAAGGGTGACATCGGAGTGCTCGCTCATCGCCCGCAAGTAGTCTTCGTGAACGACTGCGTCAGCATACTTCTGGGGATCAAGCACCCAGATGAGGACATCGACGACGCTGGCAAGCCGTTGGGCAATCTCCCGGTTCTCTATCTCAGTCGAGTCAATGTCCGGCATATCGAGCAGGACAATGCGGTCCCCGTGAGTGCTGAACATTCCGGACTTCAGGTGCCGGTCGTTGACCTCGAGCCAGTCGAGAACGTCGGACGCGGGCTGCTGAGAGACAGCCATGGGTGCGCTCGTCGTCGGCCGACGAGCCGCGACACGGGCCAGCTGTTCGCCAGCCAGGGCGTTGAACAGGGATGACTTGCCGGACCCTGTTGCGCCGAACAGCGCCGCCACTGTCGTCTCGAGACCCGCGGCCTGCCGCTCGATGATCGTGTCCCGCAAGGCCGCGGCACGTGCAAGCAGGTCGCCAGGGACTTTGCCTGCGGCGAGATCGATGGCACGGCTGAGGTCGTGCAGGCCTTCATTCAACGTTGTCACTCTCCCTGCTCCTCACGCCGCGCCGCGGCAAGAAGCGCCAATACCTCTGACAGGTTGTCACCGGCAGCCGCATCGACCCCGAGGGTCGCCAGCTCATCGCGGAACGGCTCAGCATCGACAACCATGAACTCGCCGGCACGGCGATGCAGGTCCTCCTGCGCCGTCCGCGCCATGCGGCGCACCGCCTCGTCACCAAAAATCGCCTCAAGGACCTTCTGGGCGACAACAGCGGTGCCGCCAGCGACAACAACCTCGCCCCCGGTCAGTCCCGCGGTCGAGGCGAAGATGACGATCATGAGTGCAATACCAACGGTGTTGATGCCGAGCGACAGGACCCGTGCTGCCGCCCTCTTGTCTTGGCCCTCTTCGCGAATGAGGTCGGCTAGCCTCCCCTGCCATTCACGAACGAGCAGTGTCGCAACGTCGACTCGCTCCTCGTGTGAGCGGAGCCGCTGTGCTGCCTCTGCGACGAGGGATTCCCCGCCCAACCCGCGAGCCCATGCTCGCTCAACGGTGGCAATGGCGGATTCTGTCTCTCCGACGAGCATGCGGGCGATGCCGTCCTCGATCGCCTCTTCAACATCCTGGGCCTTCTCCTGAGCGTCGCCCCGGAACCATGCGGTGATCTTGTCCCGCAGCCTGCCGACTCCCGCCTCAACCTGACGGAGAATCTCGCCGGAGCCGACGAAGTCCTGCCACCGGGCAAGGACCTCGCCGCGCAGAAGAGACCCATCGTCGACGGCGGCGACAACCTTCGCGTGAGCATGAGCAAACGCGTCATCCACCTGGGAGGCGAGGGTGACGAGAGCGTCACGCTGCTCGCCGAGTGCGGGAAGAAGAGTCTCACCGCGGACGGTGAGGGCGTCGACTGCGCCACCGAGGGTCTGTCGGGCGACCGCGGTTCTCGCGGATGAATCATGGGCGAGGCCTTCAAGCCAGGCACGGATCCCGGTGACATCGGGTTCGGGGATGAGACCGCCCTCGCTGAGATCGCTCTCGCCGATGACAAACAGGGGCGCGTGCGACAGTCCGCGTTGCTCAAGGCGCCTCGCGAGGTCCGAGCGGACCTCGGCGCCGACGCCCGGTGGCACGCGATTAAGGACGATGGCGATGACGATGTTGCGGGCCGCCGCCTCGTCGAGCAGCCCCCACGGGATCGCATCCGCATAGCGTGCCGCTGTCGTAACAAACAGCCACAGGTCAGCGGCTGCAAGCAGTTGGGCGGCGAGCCGCCTATTCTCTTCGACAATTGAGTCGATGTCAGGTGAATCGAGCAGGGCGAGGCCGCGTGGAAGAGTCGCAGTCTCGGCAATGCCAAGCTCCGAGTGAGACTCGCCTGCGCCGCCGTGGATGCGGGAGAGCTCGGGCAGGATCCGGTCTCCTTCAAACCACACCCTGTCATCCGGGTGGTGGACGAGCAGCGGCGTGCGGGTGGTCGGCCTGATTGCGGAGGATTCGGCGACGCGGGTGCGAGTCAGAGCATTGACGAGCGCAGACTTACCGGAGCCGGTCGAGCCGCCAACAACCGCGAGAAGCGGTGCGTCGAGGGACTCCTGCCGCGGTAGCACGTAGTCATCGAGCTGATGGCGAAGGTCGGCTGTCTCCTCCCGAGCATCGGCCGCCTGTGGGAGGTCGAGTGGGAAACTCAGCCGATCGAGGGTCTGACGCAGGTCTTTGAGGAGCGGCGCAACGTCGCTCATGACGTCATCCGCACGGTCGGGTACAGGTCGTCTTCGGGCGGCATCCACTCTCCCGCGTGAGCATCCGACTGCTCACCGGAGCGGATGTCCTTGACCGAGTCTGGTTGACCGGGGAACCACACGTAGGGAATGCCGCGACGGTCCGCGTATCGGATCTGCTTGCCGAACTTGGCCGCCGATGGCGACACCTCGGTGGGGATGCCGCGGTCTCGCAGTTGCATCGCAATCCGATCAGACTCGGCCCTATGTTCCTCATCCATGACAGCAACAAGTACAGCAGTCGGGACGCGTCGGGATGTGTCAACGAGCGGAGCCTGAAGAACGCGGGCGAGAACCCGTGAAACCCCGATCGACAGGCCAACACCCGGGTACGTTTTCTTCCCATCCGTCGCGAGCGAGTCGTAGCGGCCACCCGAACAGACGGAGCCCAAGTCTTCGTGGCCGATCATTGTCGACTCGTAAACCGTGCCCGTGTAGTAGTCGAGGCCGCGAGCGATCTTGAGATCGGCTGTGACGGCGCCGGGAATGAGGGCGTTGGCGCCTTCGATGAGGGTAACGAGTTCCTCGAGCCCTTCATCGAGCAGATCAGAGCGGGCGCCGAGCGCGCGTACCTGGTCGGCAATCGACCCGTCGGAGCCGTGGATGCGGGCAAGGGCGAGAGCCTGCTCGGCCTGCTCTTGCGTCGCCCCATCGGCGACGAGCATCTCGGCGACGGCCTTCTCGCCGATCTTGTCGAGTTTGTCGATGGCACGCAGGGCGCCTTCGATGTCGGTGATGCCGACGGCTTCGTAGAAGCCCTGAGCAACCTTGCGGTTAGACGCCCGGACAACGACCCGCGGGATCGGAAGCCGCCCGAGAGCATCGACCATGACGAGCGGTAGCTCCATGTCGTGATGCTGGGAGAGTGTGTCCTGGCCAACGACATCGACATCGGCCTGAACGAATTCGCGGAACCGCCCATCCTGAGGGCGTTCGCCCCGCCACACCTTCTGGATTTGGTAGCGCCTAAAGGGGAACATGAGCCGGCCCGCGTTCTCAACAACATAGCGCGCAAGAGGCACGGTCAGGTCGAAATGGAGGCCCAGCTCGGCATCATCGCTACCCGCCTCGGCCTGGAGCCGCGACAGCAGATAGATCTCTTTCGAGGTCTCGCCCTTAGAGAGAAGCTGGGAAACGGGCTCAACGGCCCGCGTTTCGATGCCGGAGAATCCGTGAAGCTCGAATGTCCGCTGGAGGGTGGCGAGGACATGCTGTTCCACGAGCCGCTGCTCGGGTAGCCATTCGGGAAACCCGGAAAGGGAGAAGTGACGTGCCATGGCCGCTATTATCGCACGGCTATGACCCGCCTGCTGTCAGGGTCGGCTCGTTGTGGCGAATCAGGCGTCAGCCATGGTGGCGGCGCGAAGGAACTGGTTTGCCTGCAACTGGTAGCCGAGGGTCGACAGCTGCCCGTGGCCGGTGCACAGCACGGTGTCTGGGTTGATCGACACGGTGAGCATGCGCAAGGTCGCCTGCATCTCCCGATCATCCCCGCCAGGCAGATCGGTCCGCCCAATCGACTCACCGAGGATGACATCGCCGATGAAGAGAATGGCGACCGGCTCGGCTTCGCCGCCGGCCCCACAGTCACACCCGTCACAGCCGCCGCCTCCGCAGCCGCCCGATGACACGGTGATCGCTCCAACTCCGTCCTCGAGAGTTCCCGCAGTCAGGTAGCCAACTGACCCTTCCGTGTGGCCGGGCATGAGAACGGCCCGAACGGGGAAGCCGGGGAGAATCTGCGCGCCGGAGCCCTGGAGGCATGCGTCGGGGATCATGTGGACGTTGTCAGGCTTGTCCCACGTGAGGAACTGGCTGATGAGGGGAGAGGCGGTGAATGGCGTGTGCGACAGCGGGTCATCAAGCCTGTACGCATCCGGCTTGGCGATGAAGACCGGCTTGTCTCCAGCCACCTTCGCAGCATCCCACACGTGGTCCGGGTGCCCGTGAGTGAGGAGCACGCCGACGAGCTCCAGTCCCTCGGCCGCGAGCTTCTGCTCGACCCACTCGGCGCTACCCGCACCGGGGTCAACGACCATGGCCTGCTTCGTGTCTGTATTCTCCCAGATGTAGCAGTTCGCCTCGAAGGCCGTCTCGGTATAAATGAACAAGCGCATGAACCCACGTTAGCCCTGTCCGTCCGGTCTTTCCAAGACGATGAACTTCCGTCCGAGTACCCATAGGCGCCGGGGAACGTCGTACAATGTTGACGTCCGAACACGAGAACGGTTACGCGCTTGCCGACCCCGTCCCAAGGAGCGATATGACGCAGTCAACGCAGGGTCATGAACCCACAGAAAACGAAGATCCCAGGGTCCCCGACCTCCCTGAGGAAGGTAGCGAGACGCCTGCGTCTGACGCCCCCCTCGTCTCGCCCGGGCCGAACACCCAGACGCCCGTCCCGACCGACCCAGTCGAAGGCACAGCAGTCCCACCCTCGGAGCCCACTCCGGCCGACCCGACGGAGGAACCGTCCGCACCGCCCGAGACTGAGAGCCAACCCGAGCGAGCAGATGAGCCAGCTCCCGAGACGACATCGGCCGAGGATCTCCTCACCGACACACCCGCACCCGATCCTGTGGCCGCGGTGAGTGACCCGGGTCGTAGCGGTGACGGCCAGACGTCGGATGCGGAAATCTCAACCGAAGCCACTGTGGATGACGTCGCGACAGACGCACCCGCAACCGTCGCCTCCGACACGGGGGATGTGCCCGCCGCGGAGAAAACGGATGAGCCTGACGTCGAAGGAGCTGAGTCTCAGTCCCCTAAGTCTGAGCAGGCCCAGCGCGCCCTCTCCCCCTCACATCCCAAGCCCGCACTCGGGGCCGCACAGGAAAAGCATGCACTCGGCGCGGCTCAGAACAGGCAGGCACTCGAAAGTGGCGCGGGTCAAGCCGTTCCTCACGGCACAACGCCTGCCCCGGGGCGGCCGACTCCGAAGCCGCCGAAGGGCGGCCCGAAGGCCCCTCCGCTCCCGAAGAAGCCCGCGAGTAAGCCGGCAGTCGTCCCGCCCGCTCCCCCGGTTGATCCGAAGGCGGCCTCCGAGGCTGCCGCCTGGGGCCGTGTTGACGACGAAGGCAATGTCTACCTTCGTGCCTCTGGCGATGAGGGCGAGCGTCTCGTCGGACAGTACGCGATCGGCGATTCAAAGGATGATGCGCTTTCCGTCTTCGTCCGTCGGTACCTCGATCTTGTCGCGCAGGTTGCACTCCTCGAGTCCCGTCTCGAGTTCGTCAACCCGCAGGAGATCGTCCCCGCGCTTAAGTCTCTCGAAGAGTCACTTGTCGAGCCGGCCGTCGTCGGCGACGTCGCGGCGCTGCGCACGCGCACCGAGGCCGTCCGCGAACGGCTCAAGGTTCGCCAGGCGGAGTTTGAGGAGGAGCGCAGGGTCGCGAAACTGCAGGCGCTCGCCGAGCGCACCGCGCTCATTGAACGTGCCGAAACAATCGCCGCTCAGGACCCGGCGAAGACTCACTGGCGTGATTCACGTAATGAGCTCAACTCGCTTCTTGATCAGTGGAAGGCCGCCCAGAAGTCTGGGCCGAGGATCGATCGTTCTTCTGAGGAATCGTTGTGGAAGCGTTTCTCGCGGGCCCGCACAGAGTTTGACCGTCATCGCCGCCAGCACTTCTCGCAGGTCGAGGCGAACCGCAACGAGGTGACCGCCAAGAAGGAGGCCCTCATCAAGCGAGCCGAAGAAATGTCGACCTCAACGAACTGGGGTGCGACATCGGCCGCCTACCGGGATCTTCTCGAAGAGTGGAAGGCCGCTGGCCGGATCACCCGCAAGGAGGACGACAAGCTGTGGGCACGGTTCCGTGCGGCCCAGCAGGTGTTCTTCGATGCTCGGCAGGCCGACCGGGACTCCATCAGTAGCGAGCAGAACGCGAATCTCCAGGCGAAGCTTGAGCTCATCAAGGAAGCTGAATCGATCCTGCCGATCAAGGATATCCAGGCCGCCAAGGCGAAGCTCCACGATATCCAGGACCGCTGGGAGGACATCGGCTTCGTCCCCCGCAAGGACATGAGCCGCACCGAGGGCAGGCTGCGTGACATCGAATCCGCTGTCCGCTCCGCTGAGGACGAGCAGTGGCGCCGATCCGACCCGTCGAAGGTTGAGCGCGCCTCCGGGTTCGCCGCGCAACTCGAGGAGGCCATCGCCAAGCATGAGGCTGAGCTCGAAGACGCGAAAGCGAGGGGCGATGAGCAGGCCGCCGCGCGTGCCCAGGAGGCACTCGATGCTCGCCGCGCCTGGCTCGACCAGCTGAAGTAGCACCATCTCAGGCATGGGGCCCCGTCCACTCGGACGGGGCCCCATTCGTTCATCCACAGCCCTGGGGAGCGGCGGCCATCGCCATCGCTGGATCGTGGTGTCCTTGAGCAATGAGTTGGCGTCCGGTGGTGACAATAGCGGCGGGAACAGATTTCTACGGGGATCCTCGCGGTGATGAGCTGTGCGTCGTCGCCCGCGGCAGGGCAGTGCCGTCGGACCTGTGTCGAACCGCGAGCATGCGGGCACATGCCGTCCACGCCAACATCCGCGGCAATGCGGTTCTTGTCGATGAGGCCGCCGTCTTCGTCCACACCGGGCAGTGGACCATCAACCCGCGGTCGATGCGGGAGATTCCTACCGCTCCCCTGCCGGGTAAATCAACCCGATGGACGACAGATCGCAGGCTCCTCAAGGACGATCACGTCCTCTGGTTCGACGGGGTGCCCGTCACGACTCTTGTTCGGACGACGGCTGATCTTCTCATGGCACCACCGGCCCGCGCTGTTCCCGCAGTCCTCGCACTCCTGCGCCACGGTGTCGAGACGCACGAGGTCATCGACTTTCTCGGTGACCGCTTCCGCGGCCGGGATACGTGGGCTGCTATCCAGCTGATTGCTCAGCTGGCTGTGACGGGCGTGTCGTACCGGTAATCCGGTACGCGTCGTAGACTCCCTCAATCTCCCGCAGGGCCCGCAGTACCGTCTGCAAATGCCTCGCGTCCGCCATCTCGAACGTGAACCGCGAGATCGCGACGCGCTCCTTCGTCGTGTTGAGGTTGCCGGAAATCATGTTGACCCCATGCTCGGACAGGACGCGGGCGATATCGGCGAGAAGGCCGTTGCGGTCGAGCGCCTCGACTTGAACCTGGACGAGATAGATCGACCCGCCCTCGTCGGACCACGAGACCGGCAGGAAACGCTCCGGCTCACGCTTGAGGCTCTTGACGTTCGGGCAGTCCGCACGGTGGACGGACAGTCCGTTGCCCCGGGTCACGAAGCCGACGATCTTATCCGGCGGCAGTGGCGTGCAACAGCGAGCAAGCTTGACGAGCACATCGGAGTCGTCGAGATTCTCGACGACAACGCCGGCGCTCCCTCCGACCTGGCGGGTCCTGATTCTTGTCGGCGTGACGGCCTCAGCGAGCGTCTCCTCGACGCCCGCCTGGCCGCCCTGGGACGCGATGAGTTTACGGACGACGTTCTCAGCCGACACGTGGCCTTCGCCGACGGCGGCGAACAGGTCGGACACATCGGAGCGGTTGAGATCATCGGCGACACCCTTGAGGGTGTCGTGGGTCATGAGGCGCTGGACGGGCTGGTTCTTGCGGCGGATCGCCTTGGCGAGCCGCTCCTTGCCGACGTCGATGGCCTCCTCGCGTCTGCTCTTCGTGAACCACGATTTGATCTTTGCGCGAGCTCGCGGCGAGGCGACAAATTCGAGCCAGCCCTGGCTTGGCCCAGCATCGGGGTTTTTAGCGGTGATGATCTCGACCGTGTCACCCGATTCGAGCTTGTGGTCGAGCGTGACAAGGCGGTCATTGACCTTCGCGCCAACAGTGCGCTGGCCGACCTCGGTGTGAACGGCGTAAGCGAAATCGACCGGTGTCGATCCCGCCGGCAGATCCATGACCTCGCCCCTGGGGGTGAACACGTAGACGCGGTTTCCTGACATTTCGTATCGCAGGGAGTCGAGGAACTCCGTCGGATCGGCAGTCTCACGCTGCCAGTCAACGAGCTGGCGCAGCCAGTTGAGCTGGGTCTCCTGGTCGGACGTTTGATCGCCCTTCTTCGAGCGAGCCGCGTTCGGATCCTCCTTGTACCGCCAGTGCGCAGCAACACCATACTCAGCTCGCTTGTGCATGTCGTACGTGCGGATCTGCACCTCCATCGTGTTGCCCTCTGGGCCGATGACGGTCGTGTGTATCGACTGATAAAGGTTGAACTTCGGGGTTGTGATGTAGTCCTTGATCCGGCCTTGGATGGGAGTGTAGAGGGTGTTGACGACACCCAGAGCCGCATAGCAGTCGCGGACAGACTCGACGAGGATACGGACCCCGATGAGGTCGTAGATATCCTCAAAGTCCCGTCCCCGCAGGATCATTTTCTGGTAGATGGAGAAGTAGTGCTTCGGCCGGCCCGTGATCGTGCATCGGATCCGGTTAGCCTTGAGCTCCGACGCGATCTGATCCTTGACCTTCTCCAGGTAGGCCTCGCGCCCGGAACTGCGTTCGGTGACAAGCCGCTCAATCTCCCGATAAACATCGGGGTAGAGCGTCTTGAACGACTGATCCTCCAGCTCCCACTTAATCGAGTTCATGCCGAGCCGGTGTGCCAAAGGAGCATAGATCTCGAGAGTCTCGCGAGCCTTCGCTTGAGCAGACCCAGAGGAGACGTACTTCCAGGTTCGGGCGTTGTGGAGGCGGTCTCCGAGCTTGATGAGGAGAACACGGATGTCCTTCGACATCGCGATCACCATTTTGCGTACCGTCTCCGCCTGGGCCGCCTCGCCGTACTCGACCTTGTCGAGCTTCGTCACGCCATCGACGAGAACTGCGACATCGGAGCCGAACTCCTGTTTGACGGAGTCGAGAGAATAGCCGGTGTCCTCCACCGTGTCGTGGAGCAGGGCAGCGACGAGCGTGTCCGTGTCCATCCCGAGCTCCGCAAGGATCGTCGCAACCGCGATCGGGTGGGTGATGTAGGGCTCTCCAGATTTCCGTGTCTGACCCTGGTGGCAACGCTCCGCGATCTCGTAGGCGCGGATAACTTTCTGGCGATCGACGTTGCCGCCCTCAATGGCAGCCATGAGCGGTTCGAGGGCGGCCGGCACATGAGGAGTCCGCCCGCTCAGCCAGGACAGCCTGGACCGGATGCGGGGAACATCACTCTCGATTTCGGCCATAGGTCACATTGTACGGCCGGGACTAGACATTTCGGAAACGCCTCGAGGATATCAGCCGCGCATGCGCACCGTGTTGCGTCAGTACGTGAGGACAGAGTGGACGTGACGGTCGTGCAGGCGGCCGCGGCCGCCGAGGTCAACGAGTTCGAGGAGCACGCACAGGGTGTCCGCAACGCCGCCAGCGGCCTCGATGAGCTGGAACGCAGCATCGGCCGTGCCGCCTGTCGCGAGAACGTCATCGATGACGAGGACGCGGTCCCCGTCCTTGACCGTGAAGGGCTGCAGCTCCATGCGGGCCGAGCCGTATTCGAGGTCGTAGTCGATCCCGACGACCGGGCCGGGTAGGCGGCCAGCTTTACGGACTGTCACCATGCCGACGCCGAGAGCCACGGCCAGGGGCGCCCCGAGGATAAAACCGCGGGACTCGAGCCCGGCCACGGCATCAACCGTGCCGCGGTAACGGTCCGCGAGAATGTCGATGAGGGAGGCGAAGGCGACCGGGTCGGCGATAAGAGGGGTGATGTCCCGGAAGAGAACACCGGGTGCGGGAAAGTTCTCGACCTCCCGGACATGGGATTCGACAAGCTCCACAACATCCTTGGGGAACGGGTGATCTGTCATGCCTTCTTCTTCCGAATAATCGTCGTGTCCTGAGCTCCCTGACGGGCGCTGAGCACGCGCTCCGTGTGCTCCTTGATGTCTTTCCTTCGCTCTCCGAGTGTGACCGCAAGAGGTGCGGCCAGGAAGATCGACGAAACAGCCGAGATCAGCATACCGACAAACAGCGCGAGCGACAGGTCGCGTAGCGTTCCTGCTCCCTGGAAGAGAACACCGATGACGAGGATCGACCCGACCGGGAGTAGCCCGGTCACGGAGGTGTTGATGGAGCGGATAAGGGTCTGGTTGACGGCCAAGTTTGCCTGTTCCGCGTACGTCGTCTCGTTCTGGTCGAGGAACCCGGCCGTGTTCTCGCGAACCTTGTCGAATACGACAACCGTGTCATAGAGCGAATAGCCGAGGATTGTCAGCAGACCAATGACGGTCGCGGGCGTCACCTCAAATCCCGAGGCGCCGTACACACCGACTGTGATGATGAGGTCGTGTAAGAGAGCGCCAATGGCGCCAACCGCGATCGTCCACGTTCGGAAATAGCCCCACAGGATGAGCGAGATGAGGCCGACGAACATGACAAGTGACTGCAACGCCTTGCCCGACACGTCGGCTCCCCACGAGGGGCCGATGAAGGTTGACGTCACGTCATCGATTGGCACGTTGTAGGCCTCGGCGAGGCCCGCCCGTACTTCTTGCGTTTGCTCATTCGTCAGCTCGGACGTTTGAACCCGGATGGAGTTCGCGCCCACCTCGGAGACTCGCGCTGTGTCATCCCCCGTTTGTTGCGCGAGGACGTCAATCGCATCCGACTGGCTCATGTTCGCCGTGCCGGAGATCGTGAACTGCGACCCACCCCGGAAGTCAATGCCAAAATTAATCGGCTTGACGAGGAGAAGGAGCGCGGACAGAAGGACGAAGACGAGAGCGATCGTGTACCACAGCTTCCGCCGCCCGATAATGTCGAAACTGCGCTTGCCAGAGTAGAGATCGTTGCCGAGAGAGTACATCGACATTTACTCCTCCTCCTTCTCTGCGCGGCGCTGGGCCGCTTTGCGCTGGGCAAGGGTCATCGGCTTCTCGCCGCGTGTGGACCGCGACTCCGTCCCGCTTGCCTTGTCATCCGCCGTCTTGGTTTCTCGCTCGAGTGTGTCGACTGAGGCGGCAGGTTCTGCGCGCTCGGCTGCGGCAACACGTGCTGCGGCGGCCGCTCTCGCGGCCTTCTTCTTGGCCGCCTTCGCCTGCGACTTTGACACGCCCGTGTCACGGATCCGGCCGCGGCCGGCGTAGACGGGGTCGGCGCCGAGCGAAGCGGCTGACATGCCGGACAGCCTATGACCCTGTCCGAAGAATGTCGTCCGCACGAGCAGCTTGACGACGGGGTAGGTGAAGAGGAAGACGACAATGACATCGATGACAGTCGTGAGGCCGAGAGTGAACGCGAAGCCGCGTACGCTGCCGACGGCAAGGAAGTAGAGAACGGTTGCGGCGACGAGGTTGACGGCGTCCGAGACGAGAATCGTCTGACGGGCCCTCGTCCAGCCGTACTCCACTGCATCCTTGAGCGTTCTGCCCTCGCGGATCTCATCACGTATTCGTTCGAAGTAGACAATGAAGGAGTCGGCAGAGATGCCGATGGAAATGATGAGGCCGACAACGCCGGCGAGCGACAGTCTGTACCCGATCGTCCACGACAGAAGGGAGATCGTGAGGTAGGAGATCCCCATGACCGCCGTGATCGACATGATCGCAAGGACGCCGAGCCCCTGGTACTGCCACAGGAGGTAGAGGACGATGAGGCCCGCACCGACGGCGCCCGCAATAAGGGAGTTGACGAGCTGCTCGGAACCGAGTGTCGCCGAGATCTGTTCTTCCGACTGCACCTCGAACGTGAGCGGCAGGGAACCGAACGACAGCTGGTTGGCGAGTGACGCCGCCTCGGGTGCCGTGAATGATCCCGAGATTGAGGCGCTGCCGCCCAAGATCGGAGCCTGAAGAGAGGCGACGGAAATGATCGAGCCGTCAAGGACAATGGCGAAGAGGTTCTTTGCCGTGCCGTACGGATAGCCGGCAAGACGAGTCGTCACCTCGCCGAAAAGGTCCCCGCCTTCGCCGGTGAAGTCCATGTTGACCTGCCAACCGCCGATTGTCTGGCCCATCTCGTTCACACGCGGGCCCGAGCTCGCCTGGTCGATGTGGCTACCATCGAGCTCAGCAGGGCCGAGAATGTAGGACGCCCCCGTCGCGGGGACACACGCGACGACCGGCTTGTCAGCCTGGCTATAGGCGTTCTGAACGCGGGCGGACTCTGACGTGCAGTCGAGCGTCATCGCCTGGACGAGGATATCTTCAGTAATCCACTCATCTGCCGATGCCGATTCCGGCGCTTGAGCCGGTTCGGTCGAGATCGTGCCATCACCGTCAAGGTCAGCGAGTTGACGTGCCCGGGCAAGCTGCTCCTCGGTCACCTCGCCGTCCGGCCCGTAGACAGTCTCGAGACCCCTCGTGGCGAGCACCTGCTCCGTGTAGTCAATGACAGCGCGCAAGCGGAGTACCGCCGATGTGCGCACGAGGTCGAGAGTCTCCTCGCTCGGCGTGCCGGGAAGACCGACAACAATGTTCGACCCGCCCTGGGACGTGATTTCCGCTTCGGCGACACCCGAGGCGTCAACGCGCTGGCGGATGATCTCAATGGCCTGGCTGATGTCTTCGGCTGTGATCTCAGAGCCGTCATCGGTGACGGGCGTGAGGATAATCTGGGTGCCGCCTTCGAGGTCGAGGGCGAGGTCTGGGGACCAGCGGGACTCCGACCCCGTCAGTGTGCCTGCCGCAAGGGAGGCGACAAGCGCAATGACAATGAGGGCGAAGACGATAAGACGCGGGCGAGGCGACCTGTCGGTCGCCTCTTCTGTCGCTGTCACCTACCGGTCGCGGTCGATGTCAGAGTCGCGGGGCGCGAGACCGTCGTACGGCTCTTCCTCGTCGGACCCCTCTGCTTCGTAGGCTTGCTCGTAGGGCGGTTCAATGACCGACGAGATGCCGGTGGTCAGCCACTGAGTCTCATCGCCCGACGCGGACTCGAGGGTGACAACGCCGCCGTCGATCTCAACAATCGTGCCGATCATGCCGGAGCCGGTGACGACCGTGTTGCCGATCTCGAGCGCGTTCTCGCGCTGCTCGGACACACGGTTCGCCATCTTCTTGTTGGCGCGAGACATCATGAACATGAAGCCGCCGAAGATGGCGACGAGAATAAGGAGTTCCACGGGGTACTCTCTTTCAACTGGACAATCAGGGCCGAGTATACGGCAGAACCGCTATGTATCGAAGAGCGTGCCATCGGGCGGAAGAAGGCCGAGATGCTCGTATGCGGCCCGGGTTGCGGCCCTGCCCCGAGGGGTGCGAACCAGCAGTCCTTCGCGGACAAGGAACGGTTCGGCAACTGACTCAACTGTCTCCGGTTCCTCCCCAACGGAGATGGCGAGCGTGGTCAATCCCACAGGACCTCCTCCGAAGCGGGTGCAGATGAGTTCGAGGACGGACCGGTCGAGCCGATCAAGGCCAAGGTCATCGACTTCGAACACGTCGAGTGCGGCCTTCGCGGCGGCAAGGTCGAGGATGCCGGTGCCACGCACCTGCGCCCAGTCCTGAACACGCCGCAGGAGGCGGTTGGCGATACGGGGGGTGCCGCGAGAGCGGCCCGCAAGCTCAGCAGCCGCATCACCGGTCAGTTCTGCACTGAGCAGGCGGGCCGAACGAGTGACGACCTGGGCGAGCTCCGAAGCAGAGTAGAACTCGAGATGCCCGGTGAAGCCGAACCTGTCTCGCAGCGGTGCCGGTAGCAGGCCCGCCCTCGTCGTTGCACCGACAACGGTGAACGGCGGAAGGGGTAGCGGGATCGACGTTGCACCGGGACCTTTGCCGACCATGACATCGACCCGGAAATCCTCCATCGCCAAATACAGCATCTCTTCGGCGGGCCGAGCCAGACGGTGAATCTCGTCGATGAAGAGCACGTCACCCTCCTGCAGGGAGGACAGGACGGCGGCGAGGTCACCCGCATGCTGGATCGCGGGCCCGGATGTCAAGCGTAGCGCTCCCCCAACCTCGGCTGCGATGATCATCGCCAACGTTGTCTTGCCGAGCCCGGGCGGGCCCGACAGAAGGACATGGTCGGGTGTGGCGCCGCGTGCGACAGCGGCCTGGAGAACGAGGGACAGCTGGCTGCGCACCGTCTCCTGCCCGACAAACTCGTCGAGCACCTTCGGACGTAGCGCAGCTTCGGCGGCCCGCTCAGCGGACGGCGCGGACGCATCGACGATCGAATAGTCCTCGCTCATCGCTTGCCTCCCAGCTTCTGCAGGGCAAGCTTGAGCATCTGCGACACCGGTTGAAGCCCTGCCTCACCCTCGACCTTTTTCACGGCCTCGGCGGCAGCCGGCTCGGTCCAGCCAAGCCCGACCAGAGCAGCGATGACATCGGTGGTGACGGAGGACGGCGTGGCCGCCTCGACCTGGGACGTGGCGGGCCCGAGCTTGTTGCCGAGTTCGAGAAGGATCCGCTGAGCTCCCTTGCGACCGATGCCGGGCACCCGGGTAAGTGCTGCAATGTCCTCCCGTTCAACGATGCCGCGCAGATTATCCGGGGTATGAACAGATAGGACGGCAAGCCCGATCTTCGGGCCGATGCCAGACAGGCTGATGAGGATGTCGAACGTGTCCCGCTCGTCCTCGTCGGCAAAGCCGTAGAGGGTCATCGAGTCATCGCGGACAATGAAGGATGTGGGAACGGTAGCTTCCGTGCCGACCCTCATCTGGGACAGTGTTGTCGGGGTCCCCATGACCCGAAAGCCCATACCGCCGACGTCGATGACGACGTTCGAGGCCGATACTGACAATACCGTGCCCCTCAGGATCGTGATCATGCAGGCTCCCTGATATCGAACATGTGTTCCATCGTATCAGCGGGCGCGCCTCGCGCTGGCCTGCGCGACGACTCCGGAGAGCCGCGTGCCGCGCTCGGCCTCAGCCCATGCTCGTTGGGCGGCAGTGAGCCCTTCCTGGTCGGACCGCGGCAGGGCCGCACCTCCGTGCTGAGCTGATTGGGCAGTGGGCGACATAGCGCCGCCCCGCCACGCGTGGGTGATGGCGAGCGCCAGCGCGTCCGCCGCATCGGCCGGCTTCGGCGGAGCAGACAGGCGAAGGATGCGCTGGACCATGACTTGGACGGCCTTCTTCTCGGCCCTGCCATCGCCCGTAACTGCAGCCTTCACCTCGGAGGGCGAGTGGAGTGCGAGCGGCAGGCTCGCACGAGATGCTGCGAGCATGGCGACGCCCGCCACCTGTGCGGTCGAGATGATCGAACGGACGTTATCTTCGGCGAACATGCGCTCAACCGCGATGACGTCGGGGTGATGGAGGGCGATCATCCGGTCGATCTCGTCGGCAATGATTTCGAGCCGTTTGTGGGGCGCGGTCTCGGCTGTCGAGCGCGCGACGGTGACATCGACGTAGGCGACCCTGCGGGCACCCGCCGCGTCGATGACTCCCATGCCGCACCGTGTCAGGCCGGGGTCGATCCCTAAGATTCGCATCGTTCCTCCGGGACTAACCTAGCGCATCGACAAGTCCCCGCAGGAGCGTCGACACGGCTCCGAGCCCTGCGACGGCAATAGCGATGCGGCGCGCGACCTGGGGACTCACGCGCAGGGCGAGCCGGCTGCCGAGGGAAACGGCGGCGAGGACAGTGACGAGGATGAGTGGCAGGACCCAGGCGCTTGGCAGATCGCTCACCGGTGTTGCTCCGACACCGATCTTGACGGCGACCGACAGCAGGCCGATCCAGAGAAAGAACGGCTGGAGAGTCGCCGCGAATGAGCGCTGGTCCCAACGCGACGCGAGGGCGTAGATGATGAGAACCGGGGCGCTGATCCCGGAGACCGTGTTGAGGAACGCTCCCGTCGCCGCAAAGGGAATGATCCACGCGTTGTGCCGCAACTCCGGTAGGAGTGTGAGACGGTCAGCCCAGTAGGTGAGCGCGAGAGCCGTGAGAATGATCCCGCCGACGAGGACCGCGAGCCAGCCCCCGTCCATTTCCCGCACGAGCAACCCGCCTGGGATGCTCCCGACGAGGGCAGAAGGAACCATGTAGGCGTATCGGTGCCAATCGATCTGGGCCCGTAGGACGATGCCGATGGTGAAGGCCGAGAAGATCGTCGTCACGTTCGCGACGGTCACCCCGACCGCGGCGCCGAAGATGAGGGTGAGGATCGGGGAGATCATGAGCCCCATGCCCATCCCCGACACGCGTTGGATGGTCCCGCCCATGAGCACCGCTGCAAGCAGTAGCGCGAGGGCGCCGACCGACATCAGTCGAGCTCGGCGGCGACGTGATCCGGGATGTCGAGGTTGGAATAGACGTTCTGGATGTCATCGACATCGTCGAGTGCGTCGATAAGTTTGAGAACCTTCTCTGCACCTTCCTTGTCGACCTCGACCTTCATCGTCGGCACGAACTGGACCTCGGCCGAGTCGTAGTCGAAGCCTGCGTCCTGCAGGGCTGAGCGGACGGCGACGACGTCATTGGGGTCGCAGAGAATCTCGAAGGACTCACCCTCATCGTTGACCTCTTCCGCACCCGCGTCGAGAACCGCCATGAGGATATCGTCCTCATTCACGTCATCGCCCTTCGCGACTTCAACGACTCCCTTGCGGTGGAAAAGGTACGAGACTGAACCCGGGTCGGCGAGCGAGCCACCGTTCCGGGACAGTGCGACGCGCACATCGGATGCTGCACGGTTGCGGTTGTCGGTCAGACACTCCATGAGGATGGCAACGCCGCCCGCCGCGTAGCCTTCGTAGAGGATTGACTCGTACTGGACGCCGTCGTCGCCTTCACCCGCGGCACGCTTGATGGCGCGCTCGATGTTGTCGGCCGGAACCGAGTTCTTCTTTGCCTTCTGAATAGCGTCGTACAGCGTCGGATTACCGGCGGGGTCGGGGCCGCCGGTCCTACCGGCCACCTCGATGTTCTTGATAAGGCGCGCGAACAGCTTGCTGCGCCTGCTATCGAGGACAGCCTTCTTATGCTTGGTTGTTGCCCATTTCGAATGTCCCGCCACGGGTATGTACTCCTGTCAACAGATCGTCCTACCGAACAAGTGTAGCGCGCCCACCGCGTCGCCTCGCTCTCGGCTGTTGCGCGCTCCGAGCGGACCGGCTCGACACGAAGGCGCCTGCGGCTCGGCTGCGCCCGCGGACCTGTCGGCGGACCACACGCCGATGCATGCAGGTCGCTGTGCCGTGGTCTCGTGAGCCGTCTTGGTCAGTCGCCTTTTTTCAGGGTTCGTTGACGTGAATGACGGTCCCATCCCAGTCGTTCCACCACTGCCGTGCGTGCGTGGCGATGCTCAGGGGGTAGATGTGGGTGCCGCGACCTTGAGCGTGTTCGATCTCGTCGATCGTCCACCAGGCAATCTCGTCAAGAACGTCTCGTTCCAACTCGGTGAGGTGGTCCTGGTTCCACGTACTGACAGCGTCGACCTCGTCGTTGTCGACGTGGAGGAGGAAGAACTTCTCAAACTGCCGCCGGTTCTGGAAGGTGAATCGGAAGACGGCCGTCCTCTCCATGACCGGGCCGATGAGACGATCCGGGTTGACCTTGAGGCCCGTTTCTTCGAAAAGCTCCCGAGCGGCTCCCACATGAGCATCCTCGCCGACATCGAGCCCTCCGCCGGGGGTGAACCACCACGTGTGATGGGGATCTTCAGAGTCGTGTCCACGCAGAAGGAACAACCTGCCTTCACGATCGAACATGACGACGCGGGCCGCGGTCCTCTCAAGGAGCCCATCGGGTCCGAGCGTCCACTCGTCGTCGCCGCTCACCGCACTCCTGCCATGAAAATGCTCCTCGCTTGAGCTATCGTTGCTAAAATCTTTGCTTCCTCGCGCTGGGCCGAAGCACCGGGAATAGTTCCTAACGCGGCACGCTGCCTATTGAGAGCGAGGTGTGTGGCCTCCTGCTGGAACCGCTTCATCGCCTCTTTTGCGTGGCCGCCACGGCTCGCTGCCCATGCAGTTGCTCGCCTGCGGCCCTCGAGGCTGCCGAGCATCTCCACCTCGTACGGAGCGAACCATCCGGCCCGCTGATATTCGTCAAGCCGCTGGGAGATCGTGAGGGATTCTTCGTGGCGGAACCAGACAACGAGAATGACGGCCGCGAGATAGGAAGGGATTTGGACGGCGAGGTAGTTGAAACTCATCGACCCGTCCGGCTGAGAATCAGCGATCGTCGCCCACCCGTTGTGCATGAAGTGGATCGCGACGGCAAGGGCATAGCCCGGAACGAGAAGAGGCACTGCTACCCACCGCGACCGTGCGTAGACCGCGAAGCCGAGAAACATGCCAATGATGGCCGTGCACAGCGGATGAAGAAGGGGCGAGGAGAACCGGAGGATCGCAATCTCCCCGAGGTATTCGAAGTAGCGCGTGAAGTAGAGGATGTTCTCCGTGAATGCGAAGCCAAGGCCAGACATCGCCCCGTACGCGAGCCCGTCGAGGGGGCCGTTGACATACTTCCGGAAGAATACGAAGACAAGGACGACTCCGAGACCCTTCGCTGCCTCTTCGACGATGGGAGCGGATACGACCGCAGCCCACATGCTCGCTTTGGCGGCATTGCCGGTGGCGAAATAGTAGGACTCCGCCCAGGCCGTGTTGATCCACGCAGCTAGAGCTACAGCCACTCCCCCGCCCCAGAGGAACATGGCGATCATGATCCACCGCGGTTCAGGCTCCCACGAGTCCACCCACCAGATGATGGCGGTGACAACGATGACAGGAATAAGAGCGATGATTCCCGAACGGGCGGCGGCCCCCGTTCCTGCTGACTCAGTGAGGAGGGGAAGAACAACGATGAAACCGGCGACCCCGACAAGGGCAAGAACCGCGACCGTCATGTAGAAGCCGACCGAATGGCGCCGCGGCAGGCGGTATGGCACCGGCCCGGGCACACCTCGCGGGTTCGGTGCAGGAACCCACGGCCGCTCCTGGGCGCGCTGCCAGTCCATCACAACTACTCGTCATCCATGTCGACCGGCCGTGGCATGGGAGCTCCTCCTGCCATGCGTGCCGCCCGAACGAACGGGTTCACGCGAAGCCGACGAGTCTGGTCGACAAACGCGTTGTGGAACCTGCGGGCGAGCCGGACATTCTCCCTCGTGTCCTCAAGAATGTCGTGGGCCTTCTGCTGCACGGTGCTGAGCTCATCCTCATCGAGACCGTCATGGACAAGCCGAAGGGTGCGGGACAGGTTAGATTCGAGCATGAGCCGATCATCGTCCGAGTCGCGCGACACGTGGCGATATCCTGGACCTGCCTCGAGACCGTCAGAGGCAATCGGCTGATGAGACTGCGCAAGCGCATTTTGCGCCGCATCGGCTAACAGGATGACGCTCGCGACATCGAGCGCCCCGCACGCGGCGAACTCCGCAGACGCAGTTGCACGCTGAGTGAGCGCCTCATTGAGAGTCAGTCGAGACTGGATGACCGTTCGGTGCAACCGGTCAAGTCGGCGTGCCGTCAGCACCCAGATAACGGCAAGGATGAGGAGAACCGCGGCTGCGATGATCCCGACGATGCCCCAGTTCATCGCCCCCACCCCACGACCTCGTGGCCCGCGGTGCGCACCGCCATGGAATAGACGGACAGGATCTGGGAGGCGACGGTCGACCAGTCGTAACGCCAGGCCGCCTTTTCTGCGGCGGTGATTGTCTGTGCGCGACGCTCCGGATCCGCGATGGCAGCGAGGATGACTCGGGCGAGGTCCGCGGAGTCTTCGCTGCGGAAGTGGTCGCCATACGTGCCATGTTCGAGCACGGCCTGGAAGGCGGGGATGTCGGATGAGACAACGAAAGAGCCTGCGCTCATTGCCTCGATGAGGACAATCCCGAAGGACTCACCACCGGTTTGGGGGGCGACATAGATGTCGACGGACGACAGCATGGCAGCCTTGTCTTCCTCAGTGACAGAACCAAGGAACGTCACCGCCTTAGCGGCGTCACCAAGAATGTCGAGGGCTTTCGAGTTGTCCCCGCGGCCCGCGACGAAGAATCTCGCGTTCGGGTACTGGGCAAGAACGGGTGCGACCGCAGCCGCGAGGATCGGCAGGCCCTTGCGAGGCTCGTCGATCCGGCCAAGGAATCCAATGGTCGGACTGTCGGGTGTGCCCGTGAATCGTGGATCCTTCTCCGAGACCGTGAACGCGCCAACATCGACGCCGTTCGGGATGACGTACGCATCCCCGCCGAGATGTTCAACCGCGGTTCGGCGGGCCTCTTCCGAGACCGCGATCCGCGCCCGCGTCTTCTCGAGCACGGGGACGAGCAACGGCGAGGCGATCGAGAGGAACTTCGACCGATCCATGGCCGTGTGGAACGTCGCGACAACCGGACACTCCGCGTTCATGAGCGCGAGCATCGCGAGAGAGGGAACGAACGGCTCGTGAACGTGAAGGACATCGAAGTCCCCTCCGGCGAGCCACCTGCGCACCTGAAGATTGACACGGGGTCCGAAAGCGAGCCGCGCGACCGACCCGTTGTATGGAATGGGGACGGCGGCTCCGGTCGGGATGACGAAGTCGGGCAACTCGGTGCCCTCGACGGCTGGGGCGATGACGGAGACCTCATGGCCACGCCCGATAAGCTCGTCGGCGAGGTCGCGGATGTGGAACTGCACCCCGCCTGGAACATCCCACGAGTAGGGGCAGGCAATACCGATCTTCACTAAAACTCCGCTCTCACACCGTATCCGCTTGGCGCGCTCTCACTCGGTCCATGTCGAGGTCATCGACGAACACCTTCTGAAGCATGTGCCAGTGCACATAATGCTCCCTCATCCACGGCTCAACCGCATCCATCCAGTCGACACACATGCGTTCCACGTCTGCTTCCTGCTCGGCTCGCGGCGCGTCCGGGCCAACGGTGGGGGCGATCGGGTCGAAAACGTCGATGTGGGTGACCCACCGGGTACCCGCCCTCCGACGCTCATCGCCCGTGACGCGCGTGTGCCTCATGAGGAGGGGAACGAAAGGACGACCCGTGCGGATCGCAAGGAGCGCGGGGCCGGGAGCGAGCATGAGCTCGTGCCCGCACAGACGTGTCGGCACACCCGAGGACGTGAGGTCGCGATCGGCGAGCAGGGGAAGAAGCACCGGGCGGGCGGCGTCCTCGACGAGGCTCTCAAACACGTTCGCGCCTCGCTCGGCAAGATAGATCGACATGCCGAGCCCGGTCCGGTAATCGATGAATCTCTGTGCCATCCGCGGGTCGCCGAGTTTCTCGGCAACGGTGATGACATGGGCGAGGTTTTTCTCGGCCCATGCCCCGGCCAGGTCCCAGTTGCCCGTGTGCATGAGAGCCGCTGGTACCGACCGGTGTTCAAGCTGGTCGCGTAGGTAGTCATCCGGGACCATGCGGACGCGGTGGGCGAGCTCCTCTTGAGGGATGCTCGGGGCACGAAACATCTCGTAGTAGTAGCGCATGTAGTTCCGCATGCCGGTGATGGCTGCGCCCTGAAGCGTGAGTCCTTTGAGGTTCGGGTCGATACGGGAGTAGTTCTTTTTCAGCTGCCGTACGCCTTTGATGTTTGCTAACGCGGCACCGATGCCGGCGAGATCGAAGACCGCCCTGCCGAGCGGCTCGGGAGCTTTCTCAACGAAGGCTTGGGCCTTCTCAAAGAGAGCATACGTATCCACTACAGCGACTCGCCCTTCGATTGCTGGCGGACGGTCGCCATCCGCTGGATGACCGTGAAGAAGCCGGCCACGACAAGGAGCCAGGACGCCCCCAGTAGCCACCAGTCCCCCCATTCCATGCCAACGAAGAAGACGGCGACAAGGATGACGAGCAGGCGGTCCGCTCGCTCAGCCAGCCCCACGTTCGCCGTGAAACCAAGAGATTCGGCACGAGCCTTCGCATAGGGCACAACGCCGCCCATGAGGAGCGCGAGCACCGCACCGAGGGCGATCCAGTTCGCATAGGCCGGCTCGGCGTGAAGGACGGCCCAGATCGCGACGGCAAGGAAGATCGCACCATCGGCGAACCTGTCCATCGTCGAGTCGAGGAACGCACCCCACGACGACTCCGTGCCCGTCAACCGGGCAATCTGGCCATCGAGATTATCGAAGATGACAACCGCGAAGATCGTCCACGCTGCCGCCGTCAGATGGTCGGTGGGGATGAGCCAGAGAGCGACAGCGCACGTGAGAATTGTGCCAGCGATCGTCACGGCATCGGCGGTGATGCCGAGCCGGACGAACAGCTTCGCTATCGGGCCGAACAGCATCTGGGCGAGCGGACGCCCGCTACGACTGAGCATGGCGTTCCCCGCTACTGGTTGACCCGTTCGCGGACCTGGCGAACGATCTCCGCGACAGCCTCAGCGATGGGGACACCGTTGTTCTGCGAGCCATCCCGATACCGGAAGGACACGGCGTTGTTCTCAGTGTCCTCGCCGCCGGCAATGAGAACGAACGGCACCTTATCCTTGGCGGCGTTGCGGATCTTCTTGCCGAACCGATCATCAGAGCGGTCAATCTCGACTCGGATACCCTCGGCGCGCAACTGTGCGGCGACGCCCTCAAGGTAGTCCTCGAATGCTTCGGCGACGGGGATGCAGACAACCTGGACGGGCGCGAGCCACGCTGGGAACGCGCCACCGTAATGTTCAACGAGGACGCCAAAGAAGCGTTCGATTGAACCGAAAAGTGCGCGATGGATCATGACGGGACGCTGGCGAGAACCGTCCGGAGCCGTGTATTCGAGCTCGAACAGATCGGGCTCGAAGAAGTCGAGCTGGATCGTCGACAGCTGCCACGTCCGGCCAAGGGCGTCCTTCGCCTGGACGGAAATCTTCGGTCCGTAGAAGGCGGCCCCGCCCGGGTCGTCAACCAGTTCGAGGCCTGATTCGTGAGCGACCTCAGCAAGCGTGCGAGTCGCCTCGTCCCACGTCTGCTCGTCGCCAACCGACTTTTGAGGATCGCGGGTCGACAGTTCGAGGTAGAAGTCGTCCATGCCGTAATCGCGGAGCAGGTCGAGGACGAAGCCGAGCAGACTCGCCAGCTCATCTTTCATCTGCTCTCGGGTCGTGTAAATGTGGGCATCATCCTGGGTGAAACCGCGGGATCGGGTAAGCCCGTGAACAACACCGGACTTCTCGTAACGGTAGACGGTCCCGAACTCGAACAGGCGTAGCGGTAGCTCGCGGTAGGAGCGTCCGCGCGAGCGGTAAATGAGGTTGTGCATCGGGCAGTTCATCGGCTTGAGGTAGTAATCCTGGCCCTGCTTCGTGACATTGCCCTCGGCGTCCCGTTCCTCGTCCATGTGCATCGGCGGGTACATGCCGTCCGCATACCATTCGAGGTGCTTCGAGGTCTCGAAGAGATTCTTCTTCGTAATGTGAGGGGTGTGCACGAACGAGTAACCCGCCTCGAGGTGCCGCTTGCGGGCGTAATCCTCCATGACCATTCGCACCATCTCGCCCTTCGGATGGAACACGGGCAGGCCTGAGCCGATCTCATCCGGGAAGGAGAACAGATCGAGCTCGGTGCCGAGCCGACGGTGGTCACGCTTCTGAGCTTCGGCAATGCGGGTCTGGTACTCGCTGAGCTCATCCTTCGAGGGCCACGCGGTGCCATAGATTCGCTGGAGACCGTCGTTGTTCTGGTCACCGCGCCAGTAGGCTGCGGATGCTCGGGTGAGGGCGAAGCCGTTGCCGAGATACTTCGTTGTCGGCACGTGCGGTCCGCGGCAGAGGTCCTTCCAGGCAACCTCGCCGTTTCTGCGTACGTTGTCATAGATTGTGAGCTCGGCTCCGCCGATCTCAACGGAGGCGCCCTCGGCTGCCTCCTCGGCGTTGCCGGTGATGCCGAGGAGCTCGAGCTTGTACGGCTGGTCGGAGAGCTCGCTGCGGGCCTCTTCGTCGGTGACAACGCGGCGCCGGAAGGACTGGCCCTCCTTGACGATCTGCTTCATGATCTTCTCGATCGCCTTGAGATCCTCGGGGGTGACCGGGTCGATGTTGCCGAAGTCGTAGTAGAAGCCGTCAGTGATAAAAGGCCCGATACCAAGGTTGACGTCAGGGTTGAGCTGCTGAACCGCTTGGGCGAGAACGTGGGTGGCCGAGTGACGGAGAATGTCGAGGCCGTCCTGCGACGAGACGTCGACGCCTTCGATGCTCGTGCCCTCGGTCAGCGTCGCCAGATTCGTATCGAGATCTTTCAGCTCCCCGTCGATTCGCAGGGCGATGATGTTCCGCTGCTTGTGGTAGTGGTCAAGACCGGTCATCGGTCCATCGATCTCGAGCGGCGATCCGTCGATAACGAGCATGGGCACAGTAGTTCTCCATTCGGTTGTGTACGCACATACGGCGGTGCGCACGGTCATCATCATACCCATCCCCGCCCTTCAGCCCGGTGCTGGGACCAGGGCGGGATGTGCTCGTGACCGACCTCTCGATGACGGCCCTGGGTAGACGTCCACTCGCAATGGTCAGGTTCGAGAACGCCGAATGATGAGATGACGAGAGTGTGGGACCTACGTCACTTAATCTGGCATTCTCATGCTTATCAACGAAGGGAGTTCAATGACGAACGAACGTGACATCTTCTATCCACCGGCCGAGACTGCTCGCGGGTCGTGGGCGGAAAATTGGGAAGACCTGGAAAAGCGCGCTGCCGCGGACCTTGAAGGCTACTGGGCTGAACGAGCATCGGAGCTCGAATGGTCCAAGCCGTGGGATCGCGTCATCGACGACTCGAACGCGCCGTTTTACTCATGGTTTACGGGCGGCGAGACAAACATCGTGACGAACGCAGTCGATCGGCACATCAGCGGTCACCGGAAGAACAAGCTCGCTCTCCTATGGCGCTCGGAGGATAATAAGGAAACTCGGACGTTCTCCTACTTCTCTCTCCACCGCGAGGTTGTGAAGATGGCGAACATTCTCAAGGCCATGGGAATCGAGAAGGGCGATCGGGTGACGATCTACCTGCCGAGGATCCCCGAGGTCGTCTTCGCGATGCTGGCGTGCGCAAAGCTCGGCGCGATCCATTCGGTCGTCTTCGCCGGATTCTCTGCCGACGCGCTGTCGTCCCGGATCGACGATTCCGAGTCGAAGCTTGTCATCACCGCAGACGGGTCGTGGATCAATGGCAGTGTCTTCCCACTGAAAGACATCGTCGATGAGGCGGTGCGATTCTCCCCGACGGTGGAGAACATCATTGTCGTAAGGCGTACGAATACTGACGTCCACATGGATTCCACGCGGGACCACTGGTACCACGACCTCGAGTCACTTCCGATCTCCCGCGGCCCGTGCCCCACCGTCCAGGTCGATGCAGAGCATCCGCTGTACATCCTCTATACCTCGGGCAGCACCGGGAAGCCGAAGGCGATCCTCCACACCCACGGTGGATACATGGTGGGCACCTATACGACGTTGAAGTACACGTTCGACGTCAAAGAAGAAGACCGGTTCTGGTGCACGGCGGATGCCGGGTGGGTGACGGGACATTCCTACGTTGTGTACGGGCCCCTCCTCACCGGCGCGACGACACTCATGTACGAGGGCGGGCCGACCTACCCTCATCCCGACCGCTGGTGGAAGCTCATCGAGCACTACGGCGTCACGATCTTCTATACGGCCCCCACTGCGATCCGCTCGCTCATGAGGTTTGGCGATGCGTGGGTGAACCGCCACGACCTGTCATCCCTCCGGCTACTCGGCTCCGTTGGCGAGCCGATCAACCCAGAGGCCTGGCTGTGGTTCCACGGGGTCGTTGGGGGCGGCCGGGCGCCGATTATGGACACGTGGTGGCAGACGGAGACAGGAATGTTCCAGATCACCGGAGTTCCCGCCATGCCGCAGAAGCCCGGATCGGCCGGGCGGCCCGTTTTCGGGCAGGAGGCTGAGATCGTCGATGCGGATGGCAATCCTGTACCCGACGGGACCGAGGGTTTCCTTCTTCTCAAGAATCCCTGGCCGGCGATGGCCCGCACGCTCTACAACGACGACGACCGATTTGTTGAAACGTACTGGTCAAAATATCCAGGTCGGTACATGACGGGCGACGCCGCGAAGCGAGATAAAGATGGCTACTTCTGGATCATCGGCCGCACTGATGACGTCATCATGGTCTCCGGCCACCGACTCGGCACCGCCGAGGTCGAAGCGGCCATCAACTCCCATGGAGCAGTCTCCGAATCAGCGGCGATCGGAGTGCCACACGAGGTTAAAGGTCAATCGATCCTCACGTACGCGGTGCTGAACCAGGGCTATTCAGGCTCTCGAGAGCTCGTCGAGGAGCTCCGGGCCCACGTGGCTCAGCACCTGTCCCCCATCGCAAAACCGGATGACATCCAGTTCGTCGATAAGCTCCCGAAGACTCGATCCGGCAAGATCATGCGTCGAGTGCTTCGTGCACGGGCACTCGGCCAGGACGAGGGTGACCTGTCGACCCTCGAGGAATAGTGCGCCATGTGCACGCCCGCCGACCGGGCGTGCACATGTTCAAAACCGCAGCCAGGCGGGGTTCGAGCCCTGGCCAGCATTCCTTGTTGACCTCAGGCCGTGATGGCTCGCCACCCCGCCATGCACGTCGCGAGAGTCGTTGCTCCTCGTTCACAGCGGTCCGCAGGGTCGCAGGTCGAGCATCGACCGTCAGCGATAGGTGATGGCCTAAGAGTTCGCGCTGTGACGTCACAGTCAGACATCTGGCTTATAGGACAAAATGTGTTGGTTTTGTTTGATCGGAGGGGTGTCAGTCCCAGGTTGTGATGTAGCTGGTCGAGTGGTGGAGCTCGTTCCAGACGGCTGCGGTGCCGATGCCCGTCAGGCCGATGTCTCGGGCGTGTTCGCCGCGGCTGGCCGCAGCTCGGTAGTAGGCCTGGATCTGGGTGTCGGTGGGCATGGTCCTGAGGATGTGTGCGGGGCTGGCAGGGTGTTCGGTGTGCATGTAGCACCACCACATGATCGCTTTGATCCGCCTGTCCAGGCTCATCCCGCGGTGATCGCGCAGCAGGGCCCGCAGTTGAGTGTTGATCCCACCCTCGATCCGGTTATTCGTCGCTGGCAGCGGAGCGTGCAGGTAGGCGCTGGCGGGGAAGTTGGCGGGATCGACGTAGGTGAACAGGGTCTTGGTCCGGATCAGCGTATCGAGGGCTGAGCGGGCCGTGACCAGACGCTGGTGAGTGAGCACGACCTGCCCCGTGGCGAGTCGAGTGCGCTCAGCCAGGAAGGTCTCCCATGTGGCGCGCCACTGGGTGTAAGCGGCCAGCCATGCGGCGGCCCCGGCGCTATCGCGGACGTGGAGTAGCGCTTTAGCCAGGCCGTAGAGTTCCACTCCGGCCTGAGTGCGGGGCCGGGTCGTGGTCTGGCGACGCACCTGGCTGAAAGCATGGAACGTGCAGCGCTGGACCTTTGTGGTGGGCCAGTGCGCCCGGCGGGCTTTGGCGAAGCCCGATCCACCATCGGTGACCACGACCTGCGGCGGTGCGATTCGGGCCAGCAGCGCTGCCCAGGCCTGGCTGTGTTCGCTGCGTGCGAGGTACCAGCCCACGACATGGGTGTCGGTGGAGGCGATCAGGATCACGGCTCTGCGTCCGAGGTGAATCCCATCGACGTAGATCACCCGGTGGACCTCGTCGACCACATCAGGGGTGGGCCACAGCTGCCAGAACCGTGCGGTGCGCCGACGGAAGGTCCGTCCCGCCCCGGGCAGGTCTCGCTGGCGCTGGCGGGAAAACAGAAAGGACAAGAACAGGGCGAAGTCTTTCGCGGAGGTGTCGATCGCCGCTACGCGACTCGTCCTGCACCCGGCACAGCGGTAGCGCTGACGTCCCGTACTGGTCTTTCCATAGCGTGTCATCGCCTGCTCGCACGGGCGGCAATAAGGAGTGTTCACCCTCCCTATCAGGCAACTTGGACCCTGCCTTTCCGTTGAGAACGCGCCGAAAAGTCGGGATCAAACCAACACGAAATGTCCTATAAGTCAGCCCCGTGAAACCAACTTCGACCCCCACTTTTCCGCGTCAAAGCAACAAAAGGTCGGGGTCAAGCCAACACGAAATGTCCACCCATCAAGTTCAGCCGCACGAACTTCAACACCAACCTAATGGCGGCACAGCAACAAAAGATCAGGGTCAAACCAACACGAAATGTCCTATAAGCCAGACATCTTCAGTGAGCAGGACTCGAGACATGACGAAGGCCCCGAGATTATTCTCGGGGCCTTGCTGGTGGGCGATACTGGGATCGAACCAGTGACCTCTTCCGTGTCAGGGAAGCGCGCTACCGCTGCGCCAATCGCCCTCGCATGCGAGGTGGGTACGGGATTCGAACCCGTGTACACGGCTTTGCAGGCCGTTGCCTCGCCTCTCGGCCAACCCACCGTGCGAAATCCTTGCGGATTTCCCGGAGCGGACGACGGGATTCGAACCCGCGACCCTCACCTTGGCAAGGTGATGCTCTACCAACTGAGCTACGTCCGCGTTACCTTCCGGCTTCCCGGCGGTGCTCAATTAATATATCCACTTTGAGTTCTCGTTGTCCAACCGCGCCGATGTAGGAAGCATCACGCAGTTTTCCGCGTGTTTACAGCCTGTCCGCGTGGCGTTGGGGCGATATTTTCAGTATCCTTCAAGTCGCGACCAATGATGGTCCGCGGGCGATTAGCTCAGTGGTAGAGCGCCTCGTTCACACCGAGGAGGTCACTGGTTCGAACCCAGTATCGCCCACCATGCGTTCGACTCGAAGCCGTGCGGTGAAGACGGTCTGAGGGTGAGAGAGGTATCGGAGCTTCACGGCAGATGGAGCTCGACCACATCAGTTCCACCGCCGCCGGGCAGCACCAGCACACCACGGTTTTCTGCGGCCTGGCGGCGTTAACGGAAGGACTGTAGCCGGAGCCTTCGTTGTGTTGGCGCGTATTCACCAATGTCCGTCGGTGAGAAGATCGCTGGATGTCCGTACTCCCCGAAGCCTTGCATCAGTGTCGTGACTCAGCCTTGTCCTAGCCTCGCTGTTACTGCTGGAGCTTAATAACGTATTGGTATCTATTGCCCGGTGAAGTGCTTCGGACGTATTCAATCGGCTGGCCCCGGGAGTCTGACGTCCACCGATATGCCGTCAAAAGTGGCGTGCCCTGCTCGACGCCAAGCATTCTTGCCTCGGCAAGTGTCGCGGCCTCCGCTCGAATGATTTCGGTGGCGTGTGCAGGACGCAGGTCCATATCAGCGAGGATTCGATAAAGCGACTGTGTCTCTTCAAGATGTGAGGGCACGATGGAGGATGCTGCCGCATCGGCCAGCCATGACTGCATAAGGCAGAACGGCTGTCCATTAGCAGTTCGTACTCGTTCGATCAGCCACAGGTGCTTACCGGGAAGGAACTCCACGGCTTCAGAAGGCGGATCAGGGTCAACATAAATGGTGACGTCACGCACGCCTGGTTTCATCCCCAGATCCTCAATGATCTCGGTGAAGCTCTTCAAGTCGCCCAAAACATGACTCACGCCCTGTTCAGCCACGAACGTCCCTTTGCCTTGGTGACGTCGAATGACGTTGGCATTGGCGAGAGTGTCGAGGGCACGCCGGATCGTATTTCGCGAAACCCCGCATCGTGCCGCGAGCTCCATCTCGCCAGGGATCCGGTCGCCGGCACGCCAACGATTCTCAGTGATCTCAGCTCGGAGCATATCCGCCACCCGTTCATGCGCACTGCTCATGTCCTACCCTCCCACTCTCATCATCTCACCGACGCTTTGTAAATTCAGCGCATTGTCGCGAAAAACGGCGCCTCTCAGATTAAACAATTCATCTTGTACCAACAAGTGTTGACACTTGGTCCTACATGTGTCAGCATAGCCAAATCGTGGCGTTCGCCACTGTCTATCGAGGAAGATCAATGAAACACGATATGCAGGTATCCGCTCTCGCGACCTCAACCTTTACCCGCCTGGAGAACAAGGTTCTCGGCTCGCTGTCTGCTGCCGTGATTGGCGACGCTTTAGGAGCGCCGACCGAACAGCGGAGCATGAACGAAATCCGCCAACTGTTTGGTGGTCGGGTCGAAACCTTCTTCGCTCCACCGGGAGACTCGCCCTACGCCAAAGGCAGAAAGGCGGCCCAGTTCACCGATGACTCGAGTCAAATGATCATGCTGGCCGAGGCCTTCGTTCGCGGAAACGGCCAGGTGACGTCAAGAGACGTGGCTGACATGCTTATTACCTGGTCACGCAACCCTGACTACTTCCCGCACTTCGCTGGCCCAAGCACACGGCGAGCCATAGAAGCCCTGGAAAATGGCGCTGACCCCGACACCATCGGGGCGGAAGGTCGCGAAGCGACCATGGGAGCCAGCAACGGCGGCGCCATGCGTGTCGCCCCCGCAGGGCTTGTCCACCCAGGCGACGTAGAAGGGGCCGTCCGTGCTGCGGCAGTGACCTGCCGACCAAGCCACTTCACCTCTATTGGAGTCTCGGGGGCTGGCGCGGTCGCTGCCGCGGTCGCGGTCGCGTTACGTGACGACGCGACGATCCTCGACGTCGTGCGCGCGGCCCTCCATGGCGCCGAACTCGGCCACAGCATTGGAGCCATGGAAGGCCGCGAAGTTGCTGGAGCCCATATCGGCCGACGCATCGAGCTGGCCGTACGGATTGCCTCGACATCGCCGGATCTGGACACCGCGGTCCGCGACATCGCCCAAACAGTGGGCACTGGCCTTCACGCCGCCGAGGCAGTCCCGGCCGCGATTGGCTTCTTCGTTGCAGCCGCCGGGGACCCCTGGCTCGCCGCCGTCGCCGCCGCTAACTCAGGCGATGACACGGACACCGTCGGATGCATGGCCTGCTCGATTGCCGGCGCCTACGCGGGATTCGACGCTGTCCCGGCAGACAAGCTTGCACAAGTGCTCGAAGCCAACAATCTAGACCTCAACCCGCTCGCGGCCGACATCGCTCGTGTCGCCCGCGCGACCCTCTGACGCATAACTGTCCCCAACTTCAGCAAAGGAGCTGACATGAAATCACGCACAGCGGCCGCATTCGTGGCCCTAGCCTTAGGTAGCACTGGGCTAGCGGCCTGCGGCGCCTCCGACTCGGACGATGGCGCCTCGGCGGGAGGCGAGACCCTGCGAAGCGGGGAAACGTATGACCCCCGCGCTTTTGAGGGCTCCTCAATCAACCTTCTTCTCATCGAGCACCCTTTTGTCTCAGCGCTTGAACCCCTCATCCCCGAGTTCGAGGAGCAAACCGGCATCGACGTGTCCTACGAGGTGTTCAGCGAGCAACAGGGCTTCGACAAGCTCCAGGCCGATCTGTCAGCCGGCTCTGGCAACTACGACATTCTCATGACTGACCCGCTACACAACTGGCAGTATGCTGCCGCTGGTTGGCTCGAGCCACTTGAGGATTACATCGCGAACGACGCAGTGACGATGCCAGACTACAATGTCGAAGACTTCGTGCCCGGAATCTACGAATCTGGGCAGTGGAACCTCGAGCTGGGTGAAGGAATCGGCGAGGGATCAACGTGGGCGTTGCCGATCAACTTCGAGTCCTACAACCTCACGTACCGCCCCAGCATGCTCGAAGAGGCCGACGTCGAGGTCCCTGAGACTTACGAGGAGGTCCTCGAGGTCACAGAGAAACTCAGTGAGACTCTTGAGGGTAACAGCTACCCTATCGTCACTCGGTTCGACCGGTACTGGGACCTCACGTACCTCACATGGGCGAGCATGGCGCAGTCCTACGGCGTCCATCTTCTTGACGAGAACGGTGAAGTCGCGATTGCCAGCCCGGGGGGCATCGAAGCCGCCGAGATGTTCCTCGAAATCGTCAAGGCCGGATCACCGGACGATGCCGCGGCGTTCACATGGTACGAGGTCCTGCAGGGCATGGCTTCGGGACGATTTGCGATGGCCCTTAATGAAGCCGACCTCTTCGCGGCGACGTATGAGAATCCGGAGGAATCCTCCATCTCCGATGATGTCGGCTACGCACTGGTTCCTGAGGGGCCTGCTGGCCGCGCCACTGGTGCGTGGGTGTGGCAGGTCAGTATGAACTCCGGTTCCCAGGACAAGGGCGCTGCGTGGACCTTCATGCAGTGGTTGACAAGTCCCGATGTCTTGCTCGAGACAAACCTTGCCGGCAACATGAACCCGGTTCGTGCTTCCGCCTGGGAGGACGAGGAGCTCTCGGCAATGGTGGACGAATGGGGTGAGACCCCAGGGCAGTACCGTGAGGTTCTCGAGGCCACAGCAGAGATCTCCGCGATTAGGTTCCCCCCTCACCCTGAACTCACCCGCGTGCTGGACATTTGGGCTGAAGCTCTACAGGCGTCCT
Source organism: Flaviflexus huanghaiensis (assembly GCF_014118685.1). Lineage (GTDB taxonomy): Bacteria > Actinomycetota > Actinomycetes > Actinomycetales > Actinomycetaceae > Flaviflexus > Flaviflexus huanghaiensis. The sequence goes on along the minus strand of NZ_JACFAK010000002.1, from coordinate 201,133 downwards.
ATTTTGACGGCAACACTGAAGAACATCTGAAGTCTGCCGCCGACGAGATTGATTCCATCCTCAACTGACAACCTGTTCCCGCATCCATAGAGGAGTGCCATGTCCGCGACGCCGACGTCGCGCAGAGCTCCCGCCCTTCGCCCTTCCGGCACGAACCCTCACGAGGTCCGTGCCGGAAGAGGGGCACAACGTTCAGCGCAGCGCACATATGTCCTGATGCTTCTGCCCGCCCTGCTTCTGCTTATCGGGATCATGATCCCGTTCGCGGACGGAGTGTGGACCAGCCTCACAGACGAGAAGAGTTACACCGGAAGTCCGAACTTCGTCGGTCTGAGTAACTACATTGAAATGCTTAGCAATCCCTCTTTCCTCGCAAGCCTCGGCCGGACAGTCTTTTACGCCGCCGCGGTCCTGGCGATCCAACTCCCACTGTCAATCGCGGTCGCTGTGCTCCTCTCCCGGTCGAGCTTCGGCAGCTGGATAGGTCGCCGTACACTCGTCCTGCCTCTCCTCATACCGCCGATCGTCGCTGGCCTCATGTGGAAGACGATGATGCAGCCGAGCTCCGGGGTGCTGAACTGGATGCTCGGATGGTTCGGTGTGGACCCCTTCCCTTGGCTGACTGACACCAGTACAGCCCTTATGTCCGTCATACTGATCGATACATGGGTGTTTACTCCCTTCAGCGCGCTCATCGTCCTCGCCGGGCTACAATCGCTACCCACAGAGTTGCATGAGGCCGCCAAGGTGGACGGCGCCAGCGCGTGGAACATGTTCCGTCACGTCAGCCTGCCGTGGATTGCCCCCTATGTCGTGCTCGTTTCCATTTTCCGAGTCGCCGACAGCCTCAAGCAGTTCGATCTCATTTGGCCGGTCACCCGCGGCGGACCCCTCGACTCCACCCGGTTGCTCCATGTTCTCGGTTACGAAGAGGCCTTTCGCTTCTCGAGCCCCTCAGCGGCTATGACGATCATCTTCATTCTCTGGATAGTCGTCTACGTCGTCAGTTTTCTTCTTCTGCGGCTCTGGCGCCGAACAGTCAACGCGGTCGGGTGAGGGAGACTCATGACACGAACAATTCCGAAGCTCGGCTTCCTCGTCGCCTACGTCGCATTGCTAACGTTCCTGCTTTTCCCACTCGTGTGGATCGTCATGATGTCGCTCAAGGGGTACGGCGATGTCATCGCCTACCCTCCGACGTTCGTCTTCCAACCAACGGTGGAGAATTACCAATCTGTCATCCTGGGTGACTCGTCGTCTCTCAGCTCCGGAGCAGGCGAGTTCGTCCGCTACCTCCGCAACTCGGCGATCATCTCCGGCGGTGCAGTCCTTCTGTCCCTGCTCGTCGGAGTGCCGGCCGCGTACGCGCTGATCCGGGGTCGCACTCGCGGAGAGGATTCGCTCGCCTTCACATTCATGTCATTTCGGTTCGCTCCGGAGCTGATGGTCATCATTCCGCTTTACGGCATCTATCAGCGGATCGGTCTCTACGACACCTTCATCGGCATGATCCTCGCCCACCAACTCATCACGATCCCCATGGTGATCTGGATCGTTCGCACTTTCCTCAGCGACGTTCCCGTCGAGATCGAGGAGGCGGCCCAGCTGGACGGTTGCAGCCCTCTTCGCACGCTGTGGACCGTCGTCATACCCGTGATTCGTCCCGGTGTCGCCAGCGCAGCAATTCTTGCGTTCATTTTCAGCTGGAATAACCTCCTTATGGGACTCGTGCTGTCCGGCCAGAACACCCAGCCCGTCACTGTAGGTATCCTCCAGGCCATCGGCTTTGACCAAGTACGGTGGGGATGGATGGCGGCAGCCGCCATCGTAGCCGCACTGCCAGGAATGCTCACCGCCTTGTACATGCAGCGCCACCTCGTCATGGGTCTAACCATGGGGGTGGGGAAGTGAAGCTACCCCACCCCACCCACTCCGACGGCAACCTCGCCGTCGAAAAAATGAAAAGGAGATAACAATGACGAGTAATCATACAACCGATGGGGCGCTGGGCGTTATCCAGTCCGGCGTCGCGACATTCTTCGGTCGCCCGCAGGCCCCAGCTACCGATCTCGGCGGCGCGCTCTGCGCCATCGCAGGCGTGCCCTGGGATGAAGGAAATGCTGGACGCAATGGCGCAAACATGGGCCCGCGTGCCTTCCGCGATGCCTCCAGCTGGTTCTTCGGTTACGACGCCCAGCGGGGACACGACCTGTGGAGCGCGCTCCCCACCGTCGATGCAGGAGACGTCGCCGTCATTCCGCCCAACGCCGCCCGGACGATGGAGAGCATCGCCGACCACGTCCGCATGATTCGAGACCAGGGCGCGCTACCTTTCCTGGTTGGCGGCAACCATTCCCTGACGATCGGGGCGACGCAGGGCGCGGCCGCAACCGTCTCCCGCATGGGATACATCGCGATCGACGCCCACCTCGACACGGCTCGAGACGTTGCAGGTGAGCGTCTGAGTAGCGGCTGTCCAACAATACGCACTGCGGAGCTGCCGAACGTTGGTGGTGCGAATACGGTCGTATTCGGCGTACACGGCTGGCTCAATCCGCGCGACCAAGTAGAGATGGCGGCGGAGCTTGGCATCACCTGGTTCGGCATGGACCGTATTGAGGAGTTGGGACTGGAACGTGCGCTGGCCGAAGCAATCGAGATCGCAACCGACGGAGTCGATGGTCTCTACGTCACCTATGATCTCGACTCGACCGACGCCGGGGCGTTCCCCGGAACCGGAACGCCCGAGCCCGGAGGTTTCACGGCCCGCGAAGCACTGAAGATCGCCCGCATACTTGGCCAGGCCAAACCGATTGCGATCGACATGGTGGAACTTGCTCCAATCTATGACCTATCGGGTATTAGCGCTCGGCTCGCCTGCGGCATCGCCCTCGAGATGCTTGCAGGGACTTGCGAGCCGTGATTCGACCGGCACGGGTAAGTGTCATCGGTGACGCCGCCGTTGACTACATCATTGAACTGCCGATCGAACCGGCAGCCGATGAGAAGGTAACGCCACTGCGGAGCCGGTGGGGGCTGGGAGGAACTGGCGCGAACTCCGCATTCGCCGCCCGTTCACTGGGCTCCGAGGTCACACTGCACGCGGCGATCGGGAACGACCCCAACGGCCAATGGGTCTTAGAAGCCCTCCGTGAGCGCGGACTCGATAACTCGCATACTGCTGTGCGTCCCGGCCGGACAGCTTTTGCCACTGTTCTCCTGCGTGGTGAAGCCCGAGAAGTGATCGTGGACATCGGTGTCGGCCTAGATCTCGAACCCTTGGACCTCAATCAGCTGGCGCTAGCCGACCTCGTCTACGTCTCCTACTCCCCCACGGCCATCATTGCCCTCGTCGCGGCGGGACAAGGTCATCGGGTTGTCGCCGGTGTCGAAGAGTGGATGGTCCACGACGAAGCGGTCAGGCATGCCCTCGATCATTGCCGACTCCTCATCACTAACGAAGCCGGGTGGGACGCACTCGCAGGAGTCTCATCTCGACCGCGCACAACTGCCGTTGAGACCCGCGGATCGCGCGGCGCCGTCATCTATCCCCCGGACGGGGCCCCATCCAGCCTTCCCGCCCACCGCGTAGAAACGGTGGACGCAACCGGAGCGGGCGACTGCTTCGCCGGAACACTGTGCCACTATCTCGCGCATGGCCATCCGGTTGACTTTTCAGTGAGGCGAGCAATGGCGGCAGCCGCGATCTCGACGACTGTGATCGGAGCGCAGGGGTGGAAACCAAACAGCGAACAGATTGACGCCGCACTCGAGTCTCTATCGGCCAGCGATCTCTGAAAAAGCGGCGCTCTGAGCGGCGCTGATTCTGCGGTTCTATCAGCACCGAGCCGACATTGTCGATGCAATGGCAATGCCAACGGGCCATGGGCTCATATCTCCGAACGTTCTGCGGGATCTGCCAGGAAGGATGAGTAAGATGGTGCCGCACTTTACTCCCCAATCCCGAGCTTGAAGTGTTGGATACGCCGGCAGGCAAAGGGAGAGAAATGAGGGGCGAATGACGAAGGAGAACACCGCATGTCGAACCCACTTGATCTTGGCGAGCCGAGCCGACCTGCAGACAACCCGCTGATCCTCGAACCGCCAAGGCCTGCGGACGCGGTCGTGGTCCATCAACCCGAGAAGGTCGGTGGAATGATCCTCGTCGACTCCGATGAGCAAGAGAAGCACGCGGATACAGCACGCAGGTTTCTTGACGATCTCCTCGCAGCGGAGCCGCGCAGTCCGGAATTTCAAACAAAGCTCGCTCAGCTCACTCGGCTCGGCGAGGGCATCATGGCCCAGGCGAGCACGTCGTCGAGCCGCATGCTCGACCGGCCCGCCTCATTCTCTTCCGCCGGCAACGATCCGGCCTCGCGCACGGGCAAAACGATCGAAGAGCTTCGGCAGATCGTCACCGACCTCGACCCGAAGAGGCATGACCTCACAGGCGGTAAGAGACTGTTCAAGTTCCTGCCGGGCGGAAAATCTCTCGAACGCTACTTCATGAAGTACGAGTCAGCTCAGTCGCACCTCGACGCGATCACAAAGTCGCTTCGCGGAGGGCAGGATGAGTTGCGGCATGATAACGCTGCGATCCAGACCGAGCGGGATGCGCTGTGGGAGGCGATGGGATACCTCGCCAACTATTCGGTCCTCGCCAACCATCTCGGCAACGAGCTCGAACAGCGCATCGCCAACCTACGGGCCGAGGGACGTGACGACGATGTCGCCGCGCTCGAGACCGATGCGCTCTTTTACATTCGTCAACGCCACCAGGATCTCATGACCCAGCTCGCGGTCTCCGTGCAGGCGTATCTCGCACTAGATGTTGTTAAGAAGAACAACTCCGAGCTCATCAAGGGTGTCGACCGAGCCCTTGATACCACTCTGTCTGCACTTCGCGTTGCCGTCATTGTTGCGCAAGCAGTTGCTCAGCAAAAGATCGTTCTATCCCAGATCGAGGCACTCAACACGACGACGTCAGACATGATCCTTCAGACATCCGAGATGTTGCGCTCCCAAGGCACTGCCATTCACGAGACCGCCGCAAAGGCGACGATCGATCCTGACAAATTGCAGCAGGCGTTCGACAACGTCTTCCAAGCCCTGGACGAAATCGATAGGTTCAAGGTCGAGGCTGCCATCGCTATGAAGGACACGACAGCGACGCTACAGAACCAGGTAAACCGGGCGCGACACCAGCTCGAGCGTAGCCACGCAACAGACGCCGCGACGGCCCACGACCAGAGGAGCTGATATCCATGTACCGCGTGAAGAACGCCTTCAAGATCGCACTTGTCGTCTTGTTTTTCCCGTTTATCGCATTCCTGCTTCTCGTGGTTGGGATCGGCGCAAAAGACAAGAAGATCACGCTTGAGGGAGCTGTCTACGCAACGATATTCATCGTTGCGGTGGCGGGTCCCAATCCGTTCGTTTTCCTCGCTGCGATGGCGCTGTCTGGCGGCCGTGCATTCTGGCGCCGTGATCTGTGGCTTGATGATCCCAAGAAGCCCACGCCTTCTCGCACCAAACCGCAAGTCCAGTCGCAGCCAGCACCAACTCAGCTTCCTGAGCGCCCGGTCCCAGTTCAGTCCGCAGTAACGACGCTTTCGGCGGCGATCAACTGGGCATCCGCCCACGCCAAGGCGAACAAGCACCAACTTCCGTCCGACTCCTATGTGGCGATTCTCGAGTGCTGCCACACCCTCGACGCGATCATTGACGCCGAACGAGTGCACCCGTCACGCAATGCTCAATTCGAATACGAGCTGGAAGCACTCACGACCGACTATCTACCGACAGTCCTCAAGGGGTACCTCGCCATTCCAGCCGACATGGTCGATACTCCCCAGCCCAACGGCAAGACGCCAAACGAAGAGTTTGCCGAACAGGTACGGCTACTCCATAGCCAGGCGGAGACGCTTCATGCCACCCGGCACAGCGCATCATCAGCAAAGCTGACGAGCAGCGGGAACTTCCTCCGGGAACGGTTCGGCCACAAGCAGGAAGAGTTCGACTTCGGCGTCGAGTAGTCACGAGATGGCAGGCGCACCGACCGGTATGCCTGCCATCTCACACTTGATCGTCAACTGCACACCGCGGACTACGAGTTCGCCACGTGTGGGGAGATACACCAGCCACGTTGGCCAGTGAGCACTTAGAATAGGTGTGGGCTGGCGAGCAATGCTCCACAGCCGTTCAACATTTTGAGGAGTTCTTTTTGTCATCATTTCTCGCTGTGGCCACCACCGTGTGGGGACTGATCATGGCGCTTGCGCCGCTCCTGCAGATTCGACTCATGCTCCGTACTCGGGATTCCTCCAACGTCTCGCTGTCGTGGATGATCATCCTCGTCATCGGATACGGCCTGTGGTTCTCTTACGGCATCGTCTCGGGGGCGCTCCCCCTCATCATCGCCAACACCGTGTCGACTCTCGTTGGCATCGCCATGATCGCTGTCATCCTCTACTACCGGCAGCCGTCGAAGAAGACACTCGCCGTGGCGGTCGATAGTCAGGATATCGCCGCATAAACGCATGAGGCGGGCAGCTAGCTCGCCTCCCGACGCGCGCTCTGAGGCCGCGTCCGTAAAACTATCCCCAAGGTCACTCGCGTTTACTAACGTTGCACTCGGGTGACGCGGACGCCCAGACGAAGCGGATTGCGGCACGGGTGCGGGCGTCAGTGGTTGCGGCAGGGCGGCCGCGCCACCCGCTGAGACGACTATCATCGGCGGTCTAGGGCCAAAGTCCTCGTGCTGACTTCGCCTAGAACTCAAGAAGTCGGCGGGTCGTGCCAGTTCATGACATCCTAAAGGCATGGAAAAATGGCCTGGAAAACCCTATCCGCTCGGCGCCACATACGATGGCTCGGGCACTAATTTCGCTGTTTTCTCGTCTGTCGCGGAACGGGTGGAACTCTGCCTGCTCGATGATGACAAGAACGAAGAACGAATCGAGCTGACTGAAGTCGACGCTTTTGTTTGGCATTGCTACATCCCCGGCGTGCGTCCCGGACAGCTCTATGGTTACCGCGTCCACGGGCCTTACGATCCACCCAATGGTCACCGCTGCGACCCGTCGAAGCTTCTTCTCGACCCTTACGCGAAGGCGATCGATGGTCATGTTGAGAACTCACCGGCCGTGTTCTCCTACTCGTTCGATGACCCGACTCAACGCCATGAGGAGGATTCGCTCGGCCACACGATGGTGTCCGTTGTCGTCAACCCGTTCTTCGATTGGGGCCACGACCGCCCGCCGGGTCACGACTACCACAACTCGGTGATCTATGAAGCGCACGTCAAGGGAATGACGATGCTGCACCCGGACGTCCCGGACGAGATGAAGGGAACCTACTCAGGGCTCGCCCATCCCTCGATCATCGCGCACCTCAACGACCTCGGCGTGACTGCGATTGAGCTCATGCCGGTCCATCAGTTTGTTAATGACACGTACCTTCAGGAAAAAGGCCTGTCGAACTACTGGGGTTATAACACGATCGGCTACTTCGCCCCACAAAACACGTACGCATCCTACGGCACCCGTGGTGAACAGGTGGACGAGTTCAAGGCCATGGTCAAGGCTTTCCACGAGGCCGGCATCGAGGTCATCCTCGACGTTGTCTACAACCACACGGCCGAGGGCAACCACATGGGCCCGACTCTGTCGTTCCGCGGCCTCGACAACGCGTCCTACTATCGTCTCGTGCCTGGCGATGAGGCGCACTACTTCGATACGACGGGCACCGGCAACTCGCTGAATATGTCATCTCCTCACTCCCTTCAGCTCATCATGGACTCGCTGCGCTACTGGGTGACGGAAATGCGCGTGGACGGGTTCCGCTTCGATCTGGCCTCAACGCTGGCTCGTGAACTGCATGAGGTCGACCGCCTGTCGGCATTCTTCGACATCATCCAACAAGACCCCGTCATCTCGCAGGTCAAGCTCATTGCCGAGCCGTGGGATGTCGGCGAAGGTGGCTACAACGTCGGCGGGTTCCCTCCGCTGTGGACCGAGTGGAACGGTCAATACCGCGACACGGTCCGCGACTTCTGGCGCGGCGAGCCATCGGTCCTTTCAGAGCTCGCATCGCGCCTCACTGGATCCTCCGATCTCTACGAGCATTCGGGCCGCCGGCCCGTTGCCTCGATCAACTTCGTCACCGCGCACGATGGCTTCACGATGAGGGACCTCGTTAGCTACAACGAAAAGCACAACGAGGAGAACGGCGAAGGCGGCGCTGACGGCGAGTCGCATAACAGGTCTTGGAACTGCGGAGTCGAGGGACCGACGGATGATCCGGATGTCACTGCTCTGCGACTTCGCCAGATCAAGAACTTCCTCACAACTCTCCTCATTTCGCAGGGCGTTCCGATGATCTCGCACGGCGACGAGGTGGGCCGAACCCAGCTCGGTAACAACAACACGTACTGTCAGGACAACGAGTTGTCCTGGGTCCACTGGAAGCTGAGCGAGGAGCAGGAGGAACTGCTCGACTTTGCTCAAAAGATCGTCAACTTCCGCCACAGCCACCCCGTCCTCCGCAAGCGCCGCTTCTTCGCTGGCGGCTCGACGCACGGCGGCGAGTCCGAGCTCGGCGAGATCGAATGGCTGACCCCGTCTGGTGAACGGATGCACGACGAGGATTGGAACACGTCGTACGCGAAGTCCGTCATGATCTACCTCAACGGCGCCGCAATTACGGAACCCAACCGTCGCGGTGAGAAGGTTATCGACGATGATCTCCTCATTCTCATCTCCGCCGATGGGTCAGACATCGACTTCACCCTTCCGAATGAAAGCTACGGAATCACGTGGCATGAAGTGCTCAACACGGCCTCTCCCGAGACGGAGGGGAGCGAACGTAAAGCTGGCGGAACTTATACCGTGACAAGCCGGTCTATCGTCATTCTCATGAGGCCCGCCGAGCAGCGGGAGGAGGAGCTTGAGCTCCGCCGGGAAGCTGAGACAGACGCACAAGATGAACCTGACGTGTCCGAGAGTGGCGTCGCCGCCACAAAGTTGACTCACCTGGAGGAGACAGATGCCTGAACGCCACGCACATTCACACGCCCCGCGGGAAGGTCGGCGCCAGCCCGTGTCGACGTACCGCCTTCAGCTCGGACCTGACCTGACGTTTTCGCAGGCAAAGAAGCTGCTGCCATACCTGCACAACCTCGGCGCCACCGACATCTATTGTTCCCCCATCCTCCAAGCTGTACCTGGCTCGGCTCACGGCTACGACGTTGTCGATCATTCGACGATCTCAGCGGAAATCGGCGGGGAGCGTGCGTTTCGCTCCATGGCAGACGAGGCGCACAAGCTCGGTATGGGTGTCATCGTCGATGTCGTTCCGAACCACATGGCGGTGCCCACTCCCCTGTATCTCAACAAGGAGCTGTGGTCAGTTCTCAAGTATGGGCCCGAGTCGCCCTACGTCGACTGGTTCGACATTGAGATCGAAGAGGGCGGTGAGGGGGTTCTTATGCCGGTCCTCGGTACGAGAATCGGCACCGCTCTTGCCGACGAGACTCTCTCGCTCGAGACGCGCGTCGTCCCCGGCTTCGAGGACGAAGGCGAACAGCACGTCCTCACGTATTACGACCACATCTTCCCGGTTAAGGACCAAACCGAGGCGCTACCGCTCGCTGATCTTATTGAGCGCCAGTTCTACCGGCTCGCCTACTGGAAGGTCGCGAACGAAGAGCTGAACTACAGGAGGTTCTTCGACGTCGATACGCTCGCAGCCGTCCGTGTCGAGCGTGACGAGGTGTTCGCAAAGACCCACAGCCGCCTCCTCACGCTCTACGACAAGGGCTACATCGACGGCTTCCGCATCGATCATCCCGATGGGCTTGCTGATCCGCGAGGCTACTTCCGCGACCTCTCGGAGGCGACGGGCGGAGCTTGGGTTGTCGCGGAGAAGATCCTCGACGGCGATGAGGAGCTCCCTGACGACTGGCCCGTCGCCGGTACGACCGGCTACGACTCGGCTTGGCGCATCCAGGCCCTCCAGACGGACCCGAATGGGATCATCACGCTCGGCACGATCATGGAGGAGATCGCCGGTGATTCGGCTGGCGACCTTCCCGCCATCATCACGGAGGGCAAGCAGCAGATCATCACGGAGTCGCTCTTCGCCGAAATCGACCGCCTCGCAGAGATCCTCTCAGCCCTGTGCCGCTCCGACGTGCGACTGCGGGACCACACGTTCCGCTCACTGCGCGAATCGGTTGTTGCACTCATCTTGGAGATGGACAGGTACCGGGCCTACGTCGTTCCCGGGGAGCGACCAAACCCGCAGGCCGAACGTGCTTTGCGGGAGGCCGCCGAACGGGCGAAGAAGCGCTTGGTCGAGGATCGGCACGAGACTCTCGATATTGTCGTCGAGCTGCTTCTCGGCGCCGAGATCGGCTCTGCTGGACGCACCCACGAGAAGAAGCGCGCGGAGCTCATCATCCGCTTCCAGCAGGCGTGCGGTCCCGTCATGGCGAAGGGCATTGAAGACACCGCCTTCTACCGGTGGACGCTTCTGCTGTCATCGTGCGAGGTTGGCTCCTACGCGTTCACTCCCACGTACTCTGCCGATCAGATGCATGCGTGGGTGCAACGCACCCTCCCGGCGTGGCCGGTGACGATGACCGCGGGAACAACTCATGACACGAAGCGCGGCGAAGACGTCCGCGCCCGCATCAGCGTTCTGTCCCAGTACGCGCCCGCCTGGCGGTCACTCCTCGAGGAGGTGCGAGAACTCGCTGCGAAGCAGCACCCCGCGAACCTCGACGGCCGCACGGAGAATCTCCTGTGGCAGACAATCTTTGGAACATGGACAGACCGGGGACCTATCAGCCACGACCGTCTCGTCCAGTACCTCGAAAAGGCCTCGCGCGAACAGAAGGCGTGGACGACGTGGACGGAGCCGAATGAGGACGCAGAGAACGCACTCTTCATGTTCGCCCGTTACCTCATCACCGACCCGAAAATTGGCGAGAAGATGACGGAGTTCTACGAGTACACCGCTCCCGCGGTTCGCTCTGTTCTCCTCGCCATCAAGGCGATCCAGCTAACGATTCTTGGCGTTGCAGACAATTACCAAGGCGAGGAGATCACACAGAACTCGCTCGTCGACCCGGACAACCGGCGGCCCGTTCATTACGGCGACATCATTCCCATGCTCGAGAAACTCGACGAGCACGGTCTTGGTTCTCATCCGACCCTTGACGAAGAGAAGCTCTGGCTCGTGTCGCGGATCCTGCGCTTGCGCAGAGACATCCCCGACGTGTTCGTCGGCGGCGGCTACAAACCCCTGCCGGTCACGACAGGGCACGCCTTCGCATTTGCTCGCACCGTCGGCGATGAGGCGCGAGTCGCTGTCATCACCGAACGTCTCCACGCCGAACTCGCTCAGACAGGATTCGGCGACCATACGGTTGTCGTTCCGGACGGAACGTGGACCGATATTCTCACTGGAAATTCCTACGAAGCAGGCAGCATCGCCCTGGCCGATCTGCTGAGCTCCATGCCCGTAGCCATCCTCAGGAGGGAAGACTGACATGTGGGCACCTAAACCGACGACACTCGACATCCTTATTGGCGGCCCCGAATGGGAGCCGGGCGATGACATGAAGAGAAGGCCGCTCTCGAGGAATGGGGATTACTGGGAGATTCCCGTCCTACCTCACGGCACAGCGTACGGCTTCTCGATCGACGGTGGCCCGCTCCTGCCGGATCCGAGGAGCGCCGAACAGCCGTGGGGGGTCCACGGTCCCTCCCGGGTCTTCGACACCTCGACGATTGAATGGACCGACAGCGACTTCGATGGCGTCGACGGCCGGGGCGCTGTCCTGTACGAGATGCACGTGGGGACCTTCACCTCCGAGGGAACGTTTGCATCCGCTATCGACCGGCTCGACCATCTCGTCGAAGTCGGGGTCGACATGGTCGAGCTCATGCCGGTCGCACCCTTCCCGGGTGAACGCGGCTGGGGCTATGACGGAGTGAGTTGGACAGCCGTTCATGACTCCTATGGCGGCCCGCTCGGCCTTGCGCAGTTCGTTGACGCCTGTCATCGCCGCGGACTCGGCGTCTGTCTCGATGTCGTCTACAACCATCTAGGCCCGGACGGAAACTATCTTGACCAGTTCGCCCCCTACTTCACGGACAAGCATGAGACGCCGTGGGGTACCGCCATCAACCTTGACGACGAGGGTAGCGAGGGGGTCCGCGAACACATCCTCTCCTCAGCGCTGCGTTGGTTCGAGGATTTCCACATCGATGCGCTTCGGCTTGATGCGATTCACGCGATGATCGACGACTCCCCCGTTCATGTCCTTGCCGAACTGGCTGACGCTACCCGGGCACTGTCCGGCGAACTCGGTCGCCCGCTCACCCTCATAGCAGAATCGGACCTCAACGACCCGACCGTTATCTCCCCGACCGAGCAGGACGGTTGGGGCATGGACATGCAGTGGGCGGACGATGTCCACCATGCTCTCCACGCCTACTTCACAGATGAGACTCACGGTTACTACGTCGACTTCGGCGACGACCAGGCATTGTCGAAGGTGTTCCGTGGCGCTTTTTATCACGACGGTTCGATCTCAACTTTTAGAGACACGTCGTGGGGCCACCCAGTTCCGGACTCGATCGACGGGCATGCATTCGTCGTCTACGACCAGAACCACGATCAGGTTGGCAATCGAGCCCAGGGTGACAGGCCCTCGGAGCACCTCACCGAGGTTGAGTCACTCGCTTCGCTCGCGCTCGTTCTCCTCTCCCCCTTCACCCCGATGCTGTTCCAGGGCCAAGAGTGGAATACGAAGTCGAGGTTCGCGTTCTTCACCGACCACAATGATGAGCTCGGTCCGCTCGTCTCGAAAGGCCGGCTTTCCGAGTTCGGCGCCCATGGCTGGGAAGAGATCTACGGCCCGGATTTCGAGGTGCCTGACCCGCAGGCGATCGAGACTTTCGAAGGATCAAAGCTCGACTGGGACGAATTGGCTGAGAACGGCAATATTCTCGAGTTCGTCAAACACCTCATTCGCATCCGCAAGGAAGAGCCCGCCTTCGCATCACCCGATCGGCTTTCGACTCGCCTGGAGCGGCCCGCACCAGGGCAGATTATCCTCCACAGGGACACGGCACGGCTCGTCATCAACATCTCCGACGAGCAGCTGACGGTTCCGGCAAGCGAGGTTCTTCTGACCCGCGGCAGTGTCACTCAAGACCAGACAATGACGCTCGAGCCGCAGTCCATCGCCGTCATGAAATAGCGGACGGTTGTTGAGGGCCGGTCGGCAACAGCTGACCGGCCCTTTGCCTACCCACACTCGTCACGCCGCGTGCAGTTGAGGACAGCGTTCAGTCGATGCTCGGCTCAACCCGGTACCGGGTGAAAGCGGGGACGAGGAGCGCACAGAGAAGGACGAGCAGGACGACGAGGACTCCGCCGCCGCCCGTCGCAAGCGCGGTTCCGACATAGATCGCGGCCGCGCCATGGGCAACATCGGCAATCCGGGGACCGCCGGAGACAACGACGAAGAACACGCCCTGGAGTCTGCCACGTACCTCGTCGCTCGCTGCTGTAAGCAGCATGGCCTGCCGGAAGGCTGCTGACGCAATGTCGGCCGCACCTCCGAGCACGAGGAAGAACGCGCCGATCCACAGCCAGTGATCGGGGGCGCCGGTCGCGAAAAAGACTGCGATGCCGAAGCCGGTCATTGATAAGCCCCAGGCGACGATGCAGAGGATGACGGCAAGACCGTGGCGTCTGATGCCGGAGACCCAGCCTGAGAAGATGCCACCGAGGGCTGAGCCGAGCGGGATCGCGGCATAGAGGATGCCGAACGCGAGCCCGCCGCTCATGCTTGACCCAAAGGATTCGTGGGCGATCTGTGGGAACAGGGCACGCGGCATCCCAAAGATCATGGCGATGAGGTCGACGACGAAGCTCATGAGAAGGATTTTGTGGCCCATGAGATACCCGAGGCCTTCGACAACCGACCGCCATCCCGGCGCCCGCTTCTTCTCCTCGTAGCCGGCGGGAACGAGACTCGGTAGGCCGATGACGGCGAGCAGAGTCGGCATGAGAAGAACGATGTCGGCGAAGTAGAGCCACTGGAAGCCAAGCACGGGGATGAGGGCACCGCCGATGAGAGGCCCGGCAATGCCGCCCGCTGATATGACCGTCATGTTGAGCGCAGTCGCCGCCGGTATCTGACGGTTCGGTAAGAGCTGCGGAAGGATCGAGATACGGGCCGGCTGATTGGCGGCAAAGAATGCTTGCTGGGCCGAGAACGTGAGGAGGATGAGCCAGACGTTCGTGTTGCCGAGCGCGGTCCACACGAAGAACAGCGCCGAGGTCAAGACGATGCCGATGACGGTGACGATGAGGAGGCGCCTGCGATCCAGGGCGTCAGCCAACGCCCCACCCCACAGGCCGAAAATGAGGAGCGGGACAAGACCGAAGATGCCGGAGAGGCCGACGTAGGCAGAACTACCGGTCAGCGAGTAGAGCTGGGCGGGAACCGCAACGAGTGTCATCTGAGCGCCGATGACCGTGATAATGTTCGCTGACCACAGCCTGCGAAAGTGCGGATTGCGCAGAGGACGCGTGTCAGCGAAGAGAGCGCGTAGCGCCATCAGCCTTCACCCCGCACCGACCATCATCGACCAGCCGCATGGCTGAATTCTCTTGCGGGTGAGCAGCCCGTCGACACAAGGAGGCCGCGCCAGTTTCGCGGGCTCCTCTGACGAGGTGTCGCACGATCTTTTCGGCCCCGCTGTATCGCCCCGGCGCAAGTTCGCAGTACCCGCCGGGGCTCGGTTCGGATTCTCACGTGTCGGACCTGCTCCGGAGCTTCTTCATCTGTGACATGGCCGCCCTCTTCGCCTTGAGCGCGAGAGTGAGTCCCTGGTACATGACCGGTCGAAGCGGCAGATCCCAAGCGCCGGGGACCTCGGCGATCTCTTCTGAGAACTTCGTTTTGAAGCCGCGCACGCCCGCCAGCTGAGGTGCACGCTCGGAGTCGACGCCCATGAGATCAAAGCTTGTGACACCCGATTCGCGAAGCTTCTCGGTCATGTACCACACGAGAAGATCAGGAGCTCCCGCCTTCCGACCTTCTGCGGATGACGCGGCGTAGTAGTACGTCGCACGGGGACCGTTGACGGTCACGATTCCCCAGCAGTAGGGCTCGCCGTGAGCGCGGACCGTGAACAGCCTGGCATGTTCTGACCCGAGCGACGTCAGCATCCGCATGTAGGAGGCTTTCGGTGCAATACCGAAGCCGTCACGATCACCGGTCTCTTTGAGAAGCTCGTAAAGTTCGTCGAACACGAGGCTGGCCTGGTCAGTCTCTTCAGCCGCGACGAGGTTCTCGTTACGTAGCGACTTGCGAACGTCGCGACGGCCGCGCTTCTTCATCGACGCCATGAGGGCATCGCTATCGAGAGACAGGTCGAGGATAACGGTGCGGTCGAACGGGATTGACTGGAGGAGTTCGTGCAGGCGCACCGACGTGTGGTGAGCATGCAGGCGGACAAAGACGTACGTCCAATCCTTCTTGAGAACCCGCGTGAGATCGCTATGGAATCGCTCCTCCACCTGGGCGGTTGGCGGCTCCGTCCACACGGGGCCCTCCTTGGCCCACAGGTAGTGGAAGCCCCTGCCCCTATAGTCGGTCAGCGAGATGAAGGCGCGATCCTCGCCATCGACCTGCCACACGTAGCGCCCGTAGGGTTGCCTGCCCGGTGAGGCGAGATCGTAGGTGTCCCACGCGGCGGACTGCTCGAGCGGCAGATCGACTCCGGCGGCGCTGGCTCGGGTCATGAACTCTTCCGTCGGCAGGGCGACGATGCGAGACGTGGGCATGATTCCTCTGGTTTGTCGGGGGTGAGACAGGGTCAGTCTACCGGCGCGCCTGCGGGCACCGCATGTACCGACTCGATACGGTGCATATGTGACCGACGTACCTGCGCTGTTTCTCGCGAGTCTGGACTCGCTGCGCGACCACGTGTTCCGGCGTGAGTTTCGCCTGCAGGAAATACCCGCGCCGAAGAGAATCGCGCCATGGTCCGCAGCCCTCTCCGCCGAGATCAATACGTCAGGGCCACTCCTTGACCCGGACGGCTACCTCGGGGAGGCACGGTTCGTCCTTCTCTATGATCCCGACGGTCAGCCAGCGTGGAACGGGTCTTTCCGCATCGTCTGCCACGTGTCCGCCCCCGTCGAGAACGAGCTCGGTGACGATCCGCTCCTCGGTGAGGTCGCTTGGTCGTGGCTGACCGATGCGCTCGCGGCGCACGGAGCTGAATATCACAGCCTGAATGGGACGGTCACGCGGCAGATGGACGAAACATTTCGTGGGTTACACTTGGAGGACAGCCGCGTGAGCGTCGAGGTGCGGGCCTCCTGGTCCCCCGATTCCGAAGATGTCTCCGACCATTTGGATGCGTGGGCGGAATTCGCCTGCACGGCAAGCGGACTGCACCCCCCATCCGTCACTCCACTGGATCGCCTGTGAATGTAGATGTCCCACAGGGCGGAATACCGCCCCTGCTGTCAACGCGCGCCGAATTGATGTCCACCATCGAATCGCTGAAGCGTGGTAGCGGGCCCTTCGCCATCGACACTGAGCGCGCTCAGGGTATTCGCTACTCGAATCGCGCCTACCTCATACAAATTAAACGAGCAGGGTCAGGAATCTTCCTCCTCGACCCGCCACCACTCGAGAACCACATGGCGGACCTTGCCGAGGTGCTCGCCGAGGACGAGTGGATTCTCCATGCGGCTGATCAAGACCTACCAAGCCTTCGGCGGGAGGGTCTCACGGCGCCATCACTGTGGGACACCGAGGTTGCTGCACTTCTTCTTGGTGATGAGAGAGTCTCTCTTCAGGCCGTTATTTCCGCCAATCTCGACGTTCAGCTCGCGAAAGAGCATTCGAACTCCGACTGGTCGGCTCGGCCGCTCGCTCCCGAGCTGCTGTCCTATGCCGCGCTCGACGTTGATCTGCTCATTGAACTCCGCGAGGTCCAGCATCGCCGCCTGACGGAGGCCTCGCGGCTTGAGTGGATGCTTGAGGAATGCGAGTACCTTCGCACAAACCCGCCGAATCCTCCCAATCCGGAGCCATGGCGCAAGATCGCAAGCTCGCTGAGGATTCGAGACCCCCGCACCCTCGCAGTCATCCGCGAACTGTGGGTGGAACGGGACGAGATCGCCCGGAGTCGCGACGTCGGTCCGGAAAAAGTCTTGCCTGGAAAAGCCCTCGGTGCGCTCGCCGCTTCGTTGCCAACATCATTCGATGACGTGCAACGCTCATCCGCTCTGCGATCCAGGTCCCGTCAGGACCTGTCGAAGCGCTGGTGGGCGGCAATCGAGCGCGGCCACGACACACCCGACCTGCCCTCGCGTCACCCACTGTCGAAGGACGGGCTCCCGGATGTGAGGAGCTGGAAGAACCGCCACCCTGATGCCGCCGAACGTTGGGACATTGTGAGGCCCGCCGTCCTCACGAGGGCTGAGGAACTTGGCATACGTCAAGACGTGCTCCTCAAGCCCGCGATCCAGCGTCAGCTCGCGTGGGAGGGCTGGAACTCGGTGACATCAATGGTCGACGTCCTTTACCGGGCCGGTGCGAGGCCCTGGCAGATCGAAGAGGTCGCCGTCGTCTTACCGCGCACGCCAGAAGGCTGACACGGTCAGTCTGCGGAGAAACGGGGCAGGGGCGCGGCTTAAGCCGCGCCCCTGTTGCACTAAGCGTCGCTCGCGATGGAGAGCGCCGGGCCCTGCCCGGCAGCTGCCCGAACAGCGGCGATGACATCGTCGCCAGTCATGTGTTCACGGGCGAGGATGTCTTTCCTGCCTGCGTGGTCGATGAAATGGCGGGAAACGCCGAGGACGGTCACGGGAGGGTCGACGAGGTCGGCGATCTGCTGACCGACGCCACCTTCGCGTAGCCCGTCTTCGATCGTCACGATCGCATCGAACTCGTCTGCGTATTCGACGAGCTCTTCGCTGATCGGCAGGACCCAGCGGGGGTCGATGACTGTGACAGAAGCGTTCGTGACGGACGCAGCTGCAAGAGCCGCATCTGCCATGGCACCGATCGAGACAACGAGGATGTTGGGCCCGGACAGCCCGTTACGACCGATGACATCAAGAGAGCCGATGCGGTCGATGGCGGGGATGGGGTTGGGGACGGTTCCTTTGGGATAGCGCAGCATCGTCGGGCCATCGTCAACTGCCAGTGCTTCGTTCAACTCATCTCTGAGCGTCGCCTCATCGCGGGGCGCGGCCACTCGCAGGCCCGGGATCATGGCAGCAAGCGACAGGTCCCACATACCGTTGTGGGAGGCGCCGTCGTTGCCAGTGATGCCAGCGCGATCGAGAACGATTGTCACAGGAGCCTTGTGGAGGGCAACGTCCATGAGCAACTGATCGTAGGCCCTGTTGAGGAATGTTGCATACAGGGCGACAATGGGGTGATAACCGGCAAACGCAAGACCCGCCGCGGTTGTCACGGCATGCTGTTCGGCGATACCGGTATCAATGACCCGCTTCGGGTACAGGTCCCTCATCGGGCCGAGTCCAACTGGCCGCAACATGGCGGCCGTCAGGGCGACAATCTTCTCATCCGTCTTCGCGGCCCGAAGGATCTCATCGGCGAAGACCGACGTCCAGCCGAAGCCGGACGGCACGATCGGAAGGCCCGTCTCGGGGTGGATTTGCCCGACCGCATGGAAGTGGTCGGCGACGTCGTTGAGCGCGGGCTCGTAACCACGGCCCTTCTCGGTGATGGCATGGACGACAACGGGCCCGCCATACTCCTTTGCCATCTCCAGAGCGGTATCGAGATCGCCTATCTTGTGACCGTCCACGGGACCGACGTACTTGATGCCGAGGGCGTCGAAGATCCCCGCATTCACCAGCACATCCTTGACGCCCCGTTTGAAGCCGTGGATCGCATCGTACGCGAGCCGACCTGGTGCGCCGGAGGCCCTCAAGGTCTTCTTTCCCCAGTTGAGGATGTTCTCGTAATCCTTCGATACGCGAACCTGGTCGAGCCTGCGCGTCATGCCAGTGACGTCCATCTTGCGGGCCATGCCGCCAATCGTTGGCTCATACGACCGATCGTTGTCATTGAGAACGATGACGAGGCGCAACGACTGATCTTCGGCGATGTTGTTGAGCGCCTCCCACGCCATGCCGCCCGTCAGGGCGCCGTCGCCGATGACGGCGACAACTGTGCGCTCGTCGCCGGAAAGGCGATAGCCGCGCGCGATGCCAGCGGCCCACGACAGGGCCGTGGACGCATGAGAATTCTCGACAACGTCATGGACGGACTCAGACCGCGACGGATATCCGGAGAGGCCGCCCTCGGACCGCAGGTTCGTGAAGTCTTTGCGTCCCGTGAGCATCTTGTGCACGTAGGACTGGTGGCCGGTGTCGAAGACGATCGTGTCGCGAGGCGAATCGAACACCCGGTGAAGGGCGATCGACAGCTCGACGACACCCAGGTTAGGGCCAAGGTGGCCTCCCGTCTGCGAGACTGAATCGACAAGGAAGGACCGGATCTCCCTCGCGAGGACGTCCACCTGCCTATGCGACAGCCGACTTACGTCGGCCGGAGAAGTGATTGTCGACAGTATGCTCACACTGATCCTCCTGTACTGCCACATGAGCCTACCACTGCGGCCCGCCACACTGTGCCCCGACAGTGCGTGAAGCCAACTGCGCAGTCAGCGCGGCATACGAGACGAGGAGCGGCCGAAGCCGCTCCTCTTATCTCACACGTTGAAGCCGAGAGCGCGAAGCTGTTCGCGGCCCTCAAGCGTGATTTTCTCCGGGCCCCACGGCGGTAGCCAGACCCAGTTGATCCGAACATCGGTCACAAGGCCCTCGAGAGCCTGGACCGCCTGATCCTCGATAACGTCCGTCAGCGGGCATGCTGCCGACGTGAGCGTCATGTCGATGATGGCGGAGTTGCCGTCAAGGGTCACTCCGTAAAGCAGACCGAGGTCAACGATGTTGATCCCGAGCTCGGGGTCGATGACGTCGCGCAGAGCTTCCTCTATTTCGGCGGCTGTGATGTCACTCATTCGCCTTCTCCTTTCCCTTTGCTGGCCTTGATAGTTGCGTCGCGCATCGCCATCCAGCCAAGCAGTGCGCATTTGATGCGTGCGGGGAACTGTGCCACGCCCACGAAGGCGGCCCCGTCTTCGAGACGGTCAAGCTTGTCATCCGCAATTCCCTTGCCGCGTGCGTTCATGAGCTCCTGGAAGAGTCCGAGCAGTTCCTCTGACTCAGCCACGGTCTTGCCCTCGACGAGCCCGGTCATGACTGAGATCGAGGCCTGGGAAATTGAGCATCCCTTCCCGTCCCACACGAGCTGGCGGATTGTATCGCCCTCGAGGTTGACCTGAACGGTGACCTGGTCACCGCACGTCGGGTTGACCTGGAAGGACTCTCCGTCCGGGTTGTCGAGAATCCCCTGGCCGTGCCGTGCCTTGGCATGGTCAAGAATGATCTCTTGGTATAGGGAATCTAGGCTGCTCATGACACTCCGAAGTAGGGGCGGACACCGGCGAGCGCGTCGAGGAACGCGTCAACATCTGCCTCAGTATTGTACGGGCCGAGTGAGGCCCGAGAGGAAGCGAATGTGTCAAACACCTGATGGATCGGTTGCGCACAGTGATGACCGACACGGATTTCGACGCCCTGTGAATCGAGCACCTGCCCGACATCGTGAGGGTGAACGTCCTCGACGACGAACGCGACTGCCCCGAGGCGTTTCTCGGTTGTCGTCGGTCCAACGACGCGGACACCCGGAATGTCTGCAATGCTGGCGAGAAGTCGCTCAGTGAGCCGATCCTCGTGGGCGAAGATCTTGTCCATCCCGGCGACCGTGAGATAGTCGGCAGCCGCAGCAAGACCGACGGATTGAGAGACCATCTGTGTTCCCGCCTCAAACTTCGCAGGAGGTCGGAGGAAGGTCGTCGATTCCATTGTGACAACCTCAACCATCGACCCTCCCGTGAGGAACGGCGGAAGTGCGTCAAGCACCTCCGAGCGGCCCCACAGGACGCCGATCCCGGTCGGGCCGAGCATCTTATGACCGGAGAACACGGCAAGGTCAACTCCGAGTGACGGCAGGTCGACCGGGATGTGCGGAACCGATTGGCACGCGTCGAGGACGATGAGAGCGCCGACCGCTTTCGCGGCCGCCACGATCTCGGCGACGGGCGCAATAGCACCGGTCACGTTCGACACGTGTGCGAAGGCAACGATCTTCGTCTTCTCGTTAATGACGCCGAGAGTCGTGAGATCCAAACGGCCCTGATCCGGGCCCCCCATAGGCACGACGTCGAGCCAGCGGAGTGTGGCACCGGTGCGGGTGCACAGCTCCTGCCACGGTACGAGGTTCGCGTGATGTTCAGCTCTCGTGACAACGATTTCGTCGCCGGGACCGACAGCGTATGGCGAGGCCGCCTCGCCGCCCCTACCAGCCGTGATGTTCGACAGGGAGTAGGCGACGAGGTTGAGACCTTCGGTCGAGTTCTTTGTCCAGACCACGTCATCTGTCTGCGCGCCGACAAAGGAGGCGACGGTCGCACGAGCATCCTCGTACGCCTGCGTTGCCTCCTCAGCGAGCAGGTGGCTACCCCGCTTCACTGCACCGTTCGCGGTGACGAGGAACTGGCGTTCCGCGTCGAGGACCTGGACGGGCCGCTGCGATGTCGCGGCGGAATCCAGGTAAACGAGACGGCTGCCTTCCCGACCTGGACGAGCCAGGATCGGAAAGTCGGAGACCGGCACAGGGGTGGTCATGGTGTCTTCTTTCACAGGTAGCGGTCGTAGCCCTCTTCTTCGAGCTGCGTGGCAAGTTCGGGACCACCACTCGCTGCCACCCGGCCGCCCGCGAAGACGTGAACGTGATCGGGGGTGATGTACTGGAGGATCCGGGTGTAGTGGGTGATGAGGGCGATGCCGACATTCGTCTCGGCATGGACTCGGTTCACTCCCTCGGAGACGACGCGCAGGGCGTCGACATCGAGGCCGGAGTCGGTCTCGTCGAGAATCGCGAACTTCGGCTTGAGCAGCTCCATCTGGAGAATCTCATTGCGCTTCTTCTCACCACCGGAGAAACCCGTGTTGAGGTCGCGCTGGGCGAAGTCGTCCTCCATGCGGAGCTTCTTCATCGAGTCCTTGAGCTCGCCAACCCACGTGCGTAGCGCGGGTGCCTCGCCATCGATTGCGGTCTTCGCGGTACGGAGGAAGTTCGAGACAGTGACGCCGGGAACCTCGACCGGGTACTGCATGGCAAGGAACAGACCAGCGCGAGCCCGCTCATCCGTCGACATCTCGATGATGTCCTCACCGTCAAGGTAGACCTCACCCTCGGTGATCGTGTATTTCGGGTGGCCGGCCAGGGCGTAGGCGAGGGTCGACTTGCCGGAACCGTTCGGGCCCATGATGGCGTGGACTTCGCCAGCGTTGATCGTGAGGTCGACGCCGTGAAGGATCGGCTTGTCGCCTTCGTTCGTCTCGACCGAGACGTGGAGGTTCTTGATTACGAGGTTGGACACGGGGGTCCCTTTCTTGCTTAAAAAATTCAGTTGTGAGGGCTGTCGATGTCGACCCAGATGGAGCCGTTCTCGACCTTGATGGGGTAGACCGCTACGGGTTGGACGGCGGGTAGGGAGCGGGGTTGGCCCGTCTCAAGGTCGAAGACCGAACCGTGCTTCCAGCATTCGATTCCGCCGTCTTCGACGTCGCCATCCGATAACGACACATTGCCGTGTGTGCACAGATCATCAAGCGCGTGCCACGAGCCGTCGGAGTCACGCGCGATCGCGAGGTCAACCCCGTTCAGGGTCACCTGCATAACATCCGCGGGTTCGACGTCTGACTCATGGCACGCAACCTGGAAGGTCATGCCTGCACACCGGCCATCGTCTGGTCGAGCTCGACCTCGATGGCGGCCATGAGCTTGTCCTGGATGAGCGGGACGCCGATCTGGTTGATAAGCGAGGCAAAGAAGCCCCGCACGACCAGACGTCGTGCCACATCCTCAGAGATGCCGCGGGCACGCAGGTAGAACAGCTGCTCGTCATCGAAACGGCCCGTCGCGGATGCGTGTCCCGCACCTTCGATCTCGCCCGTCTTAATCTCGAGATTCGGCACAGAATCAGCCTTCGTCCCCTCCGTCAAGAGGAGGTTGCGGTTGAGCTCGTACGTGTCGGTGCCGGTTGCTTCGACCTCGATGAGGACGTCGCCAACCCAGACGGCGTGTGCGCCGTCGCCTTGGAGTGCGCCCTTGTAGGTTGCATTCGATCGGCAGTCGGGCGCTGCGTGCTTGACGAAGAGCCGGTGCTCCTGGTGCTGGCCAGCATCCGTGTAATAAGCGCCGAGAAGCTCCATGTCGCCTCCGGTGGCCGTGTACTCACCGTCGGTTGTCATGCGAACGATCTTGCCGCCGAGAGTGACAACGATATGCCGGATTGCGGAATCCTTGCCGAGGCGAATCCTGTTGTTCGACAGGTGGATTGCCTCGTCCTCCCATTCCTGGACCGTGACGAATGTCAGCTGTGCGCCGTCCTTGACGTCGATCTCGACCGTCTCTGACACCTGGCCGTCGCCCTCGTGGGAGAGGACGATTGTCGCCTCGGAGTTCTCCTCCGCCACGATGTGGAGATGGAGCGCAGCCGGGTCACCGCCCTGGCCCTCGACCTTGATGAGGCCCTCGACCTTGGCATCCTTCGCAACGGTGGCGACGTAGGCCTCGTCAAAGCTGTTCCAGGCGACGACCGAGGAACGATCTCCGGGGGCCTGGATCGTGCCGAGGCGCGGATCCTCACGTCCGACGACGTCAAGCTCGATGCCCTGTGCGGTGACGAGCGGCTTCGTGCCGTCGATCCGGTCAGCGAAGAACGGTGCGAGGTCCTTGACAGGCGTGAAGCGCCAGTCCTCTTCGGTGCCGTCCGGCACCGCGAAGTCGTTCAGATCGAACGACGAGGACCGGTCGCCGCGGGACGTGCCGACGACCTGAGTGAACGACGGGTCGTCCGTGGCCAGCGTGGCCCGGGAATGATCGGTAGACAGATTCGTCGTCATATCAGCCGACGGCTCCTTCCATTTGAAGCTCAATGAGGCGGTTAAGTTCGAGGGCGTACTCCATGGGGAGCTCGCGGGCGATGGGCTCGACGAAGCCACGGACGATCATCGCCATGGCTTCTGCCTCCGCCATTCCCCTCGACATGAGGTAGAACAGCTGGTCCTCGCTCACCTTCGAGACGGTCGCCTCGTGACCCATCTCAACGTCATCGACGCGAACGTCAACGTACGGGTACGTGTCCGACCGGGACTCGGTGTCGACGAGCAGCGCGTCACACAGCACGGTCGACTTCGAGTGCTCGGCCTCTGGCATGACCTGGACAAGCCCGCGGTAGGAGGCGCGGCCGCCGCCGCGTGCAACCGACTTGGACACGATCGAGGACGACGTGTGCGGTGCCATGTGGACCATCTTCGAACCCGTGTCCTGGTGCTGGCCAGCACCGGCGAATGCGATCGACAGCGTTTCCCCGCGTGCGTGCTCGCCCATGAGGTAGACGGCCGGGTACTTCATTGTGACCTTGGAGCCGATGTTGCCATCGATCCACTCCATGACGCCGCCTTCTTCGACGACGGTGCGCTTCGTCACGAGGTTGTAGACGTTGTTCGACCAGTTCTGGATTGTCGTGTAGCGGACGCGGGCGTCCTTCTTCACGATGATCTCGACAACGGCCGAGTGGAGCGAGTCCGACTTGTAGATCGGGGCTGTGCATCCCTCGACGTAATGGACGTAGGAACCCTCGTCGGCAATGATCAGTGTCCGCTCGAACTGACCCATGTTCTCCGTGTTGATGCGGAAGTAGGCCTGGAGCGGAATCTCGACGTGCACACCCGGAGGGACGTACACGAAGGAACCGCCCGACCAGACAGCCGTGTTGAGTGCCGCGAACTTGTTGTCGCCCGATGGGATGACAGTGCCGAAGTACTCCTCGAACAGCTCCGGGTGCTCCTTGAGGGCCGTGTCGGTGTCAAGGAAGATGACACCCTGCTCTTCGAGGTCCTCGCGGATTTGGTGGTAGACAACCTCGGACTCGTACTGAGCTGCGACGCCGGCGACGAGGCGCTGCTTCTCCGCCTCCGGAATGCCGAGGCGATCGTAGGTCTCCTTGATGTCCTCCGGGAGGTCCTCCCATGAGGTGGCCTGCTTCTCGGTCGAGCGCACGAAGTACTTGATCCGATCGAAATCGATGTCGGTCAGATCGGCACCCCACATCGGCAACGGCTTGCGGTCGAACAGCTTGAGCGCCTTGAGGCGGCGCTCGAGCATCCACTCGGGCTCATCCTTCATGGCCGAGATGTTGCGGACAACATCCTCGTTCAGGCCGCGGCGCGCATTCGCGCCCGCCTCATCAGAGTCATGCCAGCCGAACTTGTAGTGACCGATCGACGCGATCGTCTCTTCCTGAGTCATCGGCTCGCCGACACCGGCGTCTGGCCGTGTCTGTGTCATTGATTTCCTTCCGTTGCGTGTGCACGCGTTGGTGTCCCCGGGGGGCGTGATTGGATCAATAGCGGGATGTGGGTTGTGCAGACGTGATCGCCTGAGGCGAGCGTCGCGAGTCGCTGCACGTGAACTCCGAGAAGGCGAGAGAACGCCTCGGTCTCGGCTTCGCACAGCTCAGGGAACTTTTTCGCGACCTGCTGGACTGGACAGTGCCCCTGGCACAACTGAAGAGCATAGCCGCGCGGCCCGACAGTTCGGAGTGACGCGGCGAAGCCCTCGTCGGAGAGCTTTTTCACAAGGGCCTGCGCCCTCAGCGCCGGTTCGTCTCCAGCGGCGTCAACCTCTGGGCGTAGCCGCTCTTCGAGCGCGGCAACGCGCTCGTTCGCGAAGGCCTCGACCATGTCGTTGCCGAGCTCGTCCCGGATAAAGTCGAGCGCGTCAATCGCGATAGTCGAGTACTGGTTCTTGAGGATGGACTGGCCATCGAGTGTCGCCACGTAGTGGCGGGCAGGCCGTCCGCGACGTGCACGGCTCGTCGGTAGGGTCTCATGCACCTCGATGAGGGCGTCTTCTTCGAGGACACCGATGTGGCGCCGCACTGCGGCTGGGGTGAGGTAGAGGAGCTGAGCCAGGTTCGCCGCGGTAATTGGACCACGTTCAATAATGAGCTGGAGAATCGTTTCGCGCGTTCCGGATTCAGGTTCCTTCACGTCTGCCATGACCCCTCCTTTCACGCTCATTTGCTTTAAGCAACATTTTCGTTGCTTATTTCACGTAATGCAAGTGCCTGGCCCGTGGCTCAGGTCTCCATCCCTCGGAAATAAGCCGTTTTCCCCGGTAACTCTTCGGCGGGTCGCGTTGACTGCAAAGCCGCAGTGCTCTCTGCCCTAGAATGGTGCGCATGCTCCACGCTCTCGAAGTCGACGGGCTTGTCATGGCCTATGGCGGCCGCCGCGTCGTCGACGACGTCTCCTTCGCTGTCGCCCCGGGCACGATCGCCGCAATACTCGGACCGAATGGTGCCGGAAAGACGACGACGGTCGAGATCTGTGAGGGACTGCGGAAACCGGATAAGGGCGCGGTTCGTCTGCTCGGCCTCGACCGGGCGAGAGACGATGAGGAGCTGCGCCGCCGAGTCGGCGTCATGCTTCAAGACGGTGGGCTTCCTCAGTCGCCGAGGGCACGCGCCGTTCTCACCCACGTGAGCCGCCTCCACGCGAACCCGACATATGTCGATGAGCTCATGAACATCCTCGGCCTTGCCGAGCACGGCCGGACGAGGGTCCGGCACCTGTCCGGCGGGCAACGCCAACGCCTTGCGCTCGCCTGCTCCCTTGTCGGCAGTCCAGAGCTCGTGTTTCTCGATGAGCCGTCGTCCGGGCTTGACCCCGCCTCGCGGCGGGACATGCACCACCTCATCAGGCAACTCGCCGCCGACGGCACAACTGTCGTTCTCACAACCCACCTTATGTCCGAGGCAGAGGCGTTGGCCGACCAGGTCATTGTGCTCCGCTCTGGCCACGTGCTCGCCGACGGGCCCGCTCACGACCTTCTCGGGGGCCGCTCCATGTGGATCGAAGGAGGCGACGTGGCAGCGATCCGGGCAATGCTCGCACGGGAGCTACCCGCCTTCACGTACCGCGTCCAGGGCACTCAGCTCGAGGTGAGCACACAGTCAGATGCGATGCCGGCGGACCTCGCGCGGCTCGCGAGCGCCCTCGACCGTCTCGAGCTTCATTCCCTCAGCGTCGCCCTGCGGCCCAAATCGTTGGAAGATCTCTATTTCGAGCTCGTGGAGGCGCAGTGACAGCATCAGATCAGGCGCGCACCGCGCTTGCCCAGACTCGGTTCGAGACCGGCACGATCATGCGCAACGGCGAGCAGGCTCTTCTCAACATCATCATCCCGGTCGCAGCCCTCATTGCACTCGCCAATGTCCCGTTCGCGGGGAAGGAGGCAATGAGCGTTGAACACGCCTTCGCGTCCTCCCTCGCACTTGCGTGGGCATCGACCGCGTTCACCTCCCAGGCCATCGCCATCGCGTTCGACCGCCGGTGGGGTGTCATGCGCATGCTGGCAACGACTCCGCTCGGCCCGAGAGGGCTGTTCCTCGGCAAGCTCGGCGCCGTCGGCATCGTCGCCCTCGTTCAAACACTCATTCTCACCGCTGTCGCGATGATGCTTGGCATGGGACTCGATGCGTCCATGCTCCTGCCGGGCCTCGGTTTTCTCATTCTTGGGCTCGGTGCGTTCCTGGCCCTCGGTCTTCTCGTCGGGGGTACGCTCCGGCCGGAGGCCGTTCTCGCTCTTGCAAATCTCCTGTGGGTGGCGATGGCGGGACTCGGCGCGATCATTGTGCCGGCCGACAGCTACCCGACCTGGTGGGCATCGATCGTCACCTTGACCCCGCCGGGAGCACTCGGCGAGGGATTGCGCTCACTTGCCGATGGCGGGGGTATCGCCATTCACCTGGCTGTTCTGGGAGGATGGACAGTGGGAGTCGGACTTCTCGCCGCTTCCCGTTTCCGATGGGACTCGAAGTAGGAAGACATGACCCTCGATAGAACGACCCACAGCCTCGCCATCGCCAACCTCGTTGCGCAGATCGGCATCATCGTGACGGGCGGCCTCGTCCGGTTGACCGGCTCAGGTCTCGGGTGCTCGCAGTGGCCGCTGTGCGAACCGGGCCAGTTCACGCCCCAGTTCCGCGAAGAATCCTCCATCCATCCCTACATCGAGTTCGGCAACAGGACCTTGACCGGTGTTCTCACGATCATCGCGGTTCTTCTCCTCATCGCCGTCTACCGCCGTGAGCCAACGAAGTCCCGCCCGTCGATGAAGCGGCTTGCATGGTGGCCCCTCATCGGCATCATTGCCCAGGCCATCATTGGCGGGATCACGGTCTGGGTCGACCTGCACCCGGCCATTGTCGGCCTCCACATGCTCATCTCACTGTCACTGGTTGCCGTGTCTGCCTACATTCTGTGGCGGTTGCCAAGGCAGGACACCGCACCCTCCCCGCTCTTGCCCCAGTCGCAGATTCTTTCCTACTCCGTCTCGCTGTCAGCCGCCCTCCTTGTCATCCTCGGAACGGTTGTGACAGGGGCCGGCCCACACTCGGGCGATGCGACGGAGCCCTACAGGTGGGGCATGGATACGGTCATGGTCAGTCGTGTCCACGCACTATCCGCGTGGCTGTTCACCGCCATCGCAATCGCCGGGCTCGTCCTTATCCTCCGCCACCGGAAAATGAACCCGTCGGCCGACGCTGACGTCGCGGTCACGGCCTGGTCGGGCGTTCTCGTTGTTGCAGCCCTCAATGGACTCATCGGCTACGTCCAGCACGCGACGAATCTTCCCGAGCCGCTCGTCCTCGCCCACATGTTCGGAGCGGCACTTCTTGTCGCGTCGGTTGCGTATGCGGCAAGTGCCCTCTATCCCCGCACGCGGGCCAGTAGCGGCCCTGCCGTCACTCCGACAACGGCAGCTGCGCGTCGGTAAACTTAACTCCGGGATTCAAGGATTCGGTCAGCCCCGGGCGAGGATGTCAAGGATGATGACGACATCATCTGTGCCCTGTGCCTGACCAGCGGGTACCTGAATGAGGAGACGGGAGCCGACCGTGGATTCTGCGGCGCCCGTGCGCAGTCCCTCGAAGGCTCCGCTCAAACTCAAAAGGATCGGCCCTGATTGCCACGTGCTGTCGAGAAGCTCTCCATCCCGTGCCGTGTAAAGCGAATAGTGGACGTAGATGTCGTCACCGGTGCTGACCTGCGGACCGTCCCCGCGGATAACGGCCTGGCTTGAGAGGCGACTGATCTCCCCCGTGCCGTCAAGAGTTGGCACGCCGCTCCCGTCGACTCCGACAGTGAACGGCCCGCTCACCTCGCGCTGTTCCCCCCTCGCACGAGTGTGGAGAATGTCGACGACAAGGATCTCCGCTCCCGTCGTCTGCGGATTGATGGAAACGAGCCGCGACCCCTCCGTGTGGCCGGTCACGTCAAGCGGTGCCTCGGTTGCTGCAGTGAGAACAGGCGCCTCGGACCCGGCGAGAGTGCGGCCCCGATCGTCGTAGGACATAGCCGTGTACAGCGCCATGGCGTCTGCTGTCAGCTCCTCGCCCGTCCCCTCAATTTCGACCCGGATCTTCCCCTCCGTGGGCGGATCACCGTCGACGTCCATGAGTGTCGGCGCGCCAAGCGGCCCCGCAACCTCGACGATGAGCGGCTCCGGTTCAGCAGGGGGCTGCGAACAGGCCCCCAAAAGGAGCGCGAGCGCGAGGAGGGCGCGTCTCATATGTGAGCCAGGAGCGCGTCCACCCGATCATCGACCGGAGAGAACGGATCTTTGAGGATGACGGACCGTGCACCATCCGCCTCGAGGAGGCGGAGATTCATCCAGTCGACCATGTAGTCCCGCCGTGCCTGCGAGGCGGCCCTGACGAACCTGCCACGCAGGGCGGCGCGAGTCGTCGCGGGCGGGTGTGCCACCGCATGTGCAATCTGCTCGTCGGTCACGACGCGGTCGAGGAGCCCCTGGGCGACCATGCCCTCATAGAGACCCGCGGTTGGCGACAGATCGTGGTAGGCGAACTCGAGTCGGCTCAGCCTGTGATCATCCCAGCCAAGGCCGGAGCGGACGCGGTAACGCTCGAGAAGCTTGAGCTTCGCGATCCAGTCGAGCTTCCCCGCGAGAGGGTCAAGGTCGCCTTCCTCGAGGTGCTCTATCGCGTCGAGCCACAGCTGGGCCAACCTCTGTCGGGTTGGATCCAGTTCGGTGAGATAACCGCGCGAGTCGTAGTGGCGGTGGGCGGCCTCCGCGTACTCCCGCTGGATCTGAAGGGCAGTCAGCCTCCTGCCGTCCGCGATCTCGACGGTGGTTGTAAGGTCGAGATCCCGAGAGATGTCACGAATCGCCCGCATGGGATCGATGAGAGCGAGCTGGGGCAGGATGACGCCGTCATCGAGGAGGACGAGCATCATCTCCGTCATCGCGAACTTCAGCCCCGTCGAAATCTCGGACATGTTCGTGTCGCCGACGATGACGTGGAGGCGCCGATACTTCTCAATGTCGCCGTGCGGCTCGTCACGGGTGTTGACGATGGGGCGGGACCTTGTCGATGCGGAGGAGACGGCGTCCCACATCTGGTCAGCGCGCTGGGAGATCTCATACCCGGATACGCCCGGTTGGCGGCGGATATGACCCGCACCGGTGAGGACCTGACGGGAGATGAAGAAGGGAACGAGGGAGTCAACGCGTGCTCTGAAGTCGCGGCGGCGCCTGATGAGGTAGTTCTCGTGGCAGCCGTATGAGTTGCCTGCCGAGTCGACGTTGTTCTTGATGAGGTGGATTCGCTCCGGAAGCCCCTCCTCCTCCAGCCGCTCGTTCGCGCCGCCTGCCATCGACTCGAAGATCCGGTCCCCCGCCTTATCGGTCGCGACAAGATCATCGATCGAATCGCACTCGGCTGACGCATATTCTGGGTGTGCGCCGACATCCAGGTAGAGCCGTGAGCCGTTCTCGAGGAAGGTGTTCGTTGAGCGCCCCCATTCGACGACGCGGCGGAACAGTCGTTGCGCGGCATCTTCGGGTGTGAGCGTCGATGGCTCGCCGGTCACCGTTGCGGTTGTCAGGCCATACTCGGTCTCAACTCCCATGACCCGCTTCGGGATCACTGGCCGCCCTTTTGGACGAAGCCCTGAACAAAGGCCTCCGCGTTCGTCTCGAGGACAGTGTCGATCTCGTCGAGCAGGGAGTCGATTCCCTCGTGCTGAATCTGCTTCGCGACGGTCTCCTGGGCGGCTTTGACTGCCCGCTGGGACTGCTTCTCAATACGTTCCTGCATATCTAGCCTCTCAATCGTTCAAGGAAGGTCGTGATGTCGGCCGCCTCAAGAGCATCTCCCACACGCTCCCGCGTTCCCGCGTGCGGGTTGAGGAGCGGGATGCGCAGGAGCGACTCTTCGCCGTTGTCGATCGTGATCGAATCCCATGCCGCGGCGTGAACAGCGCCGGGATAGCGGGAGATGAGGGAACCGCGAATGAAGGCGCGAGTGTCCTGCGGCGGAACCGTCGCTGCCCCCGCGACTTCCGCGGGCGAGAACAGGCGGTCAATCCGACCCGCTGCATCCAGTCGGTCGACAATCGACCGTCCGGGGCGTAGGTCATGCCACTGCAAGTCGAAGGCGATGAGCTTCGGGTCATCCCATGCCATGGTGCCGCGCTCGCGCAACCCGTCGAGCAATTGGAGCTTGGCAACCCATTCGACCTTCGCGGCCATCGAGTAGACGTCAGCCCGCAGGCCGGCGATCACCTCATCCCACGTATCCAGAAGGAAGGCCGTTTCATCATCCAACGGCCCGGCCTGCTCCATCGCGCGCCTGCACATCCCCGCGTAGGCCGCCTGGATGTCGAGGGCGGTCATGGACGAACCGTCGCGCAGAGACAGTTCGTGCGTGAGCGTCGTGTCGTAGGAGACTTCTTGGCTCTCCCAGACGGGATCTTCGAGGGCAAGAGCATCACACTCGAGGCCCGCTCCCCCGTTCTCAAGGACCCACAGGACCGCCGCCGTCGTTCCGACCCGGAGGAAGGTGGAGAAATCGAACAGGTTCGCATCCCCTCCGATGACATGGAGGCGACGCCACGTCGGCAGAGCATGCGGCTCGTCACGCGTGTTGATGATCGGGCGATTGAAGGTCGTCTCCAAACCGACGTCGTTCTCGACATAGTCTGCACGCTGGGAGATTTGGAAACCAGGCCGCTCGCTTCGTTGCCCAAGCCCCACTCGTCCCGCGCCACACAGGACTGGCCTCGTGACAAAGAAGGGGATGAGAGCGGTGACGATGTCATCGAAATCGACCGAGCGGTCCACAAGGTAGTTTTCGTGCGCCCCGTACGTTGCACCCTTACCGTCGACGTTGTTCTTGTACGCGATGTACTCGACCTCGGGCCGGTTCGCGAGCGCCATCGCGTCGCGTGCTATGTGTTCGCCGGCCCGGTCGTAGAGAACGGCCGCAAGCGGACCGAGAGCTTCGGGCGCTGAGTATTCGGGGTGGGCGTGGTCGACGTAGAAGCGGGCACCGTTCGACAGGACGGTGTTCGATGCTCGGGGTAACTCCAACTCGATGTCGCTCGGGCGCCGGACGGCTGTCGGACCCGACGGTGCTGCCGCGGCCGGATCGTCCGTCAGCTGGGAGGGGTCAGCAGCCGCCCGCTCGAGGCGGAAGCCACGAGCATCATTGAGCGGGTCCTCCCCGCGGTAGTCCCAGCGGATGGGGCCCTGCGGACTGGCCGCTCCGCGCGCGGCGTAGGCGTCGACGAGATCCGCAGAGAGGCGGATGGGATTGATGGGAGCGGTCGACAGGATGCCGAATTCTGTCTCCGTGCCGATGATCCTCGAAACCGTCACAGCCGCCCCCCAAAGTCCGATCCTGCAAATGTGTTTCTCGGCGTCACCGCGGGTGGACTGGATGTGTCATCGTCGCGTTGTGCCCCCGCGAGCGAGCGGACGAAGGTGACTCTCTTGTTCGTCGACTGACCGTTGATGCGGGCCCAATCGTCGGCGTTTGTTACACCCGCGATGTCGTCGTTTTGACGGATCTCCTGGTCGAGAGCCTCGAGCAGGTGGTCGGTGGTCAGGCCCCGCACGCCTGTCGCAATGAGGTCCTTGATCGCGTACGTCTTCGCCCGGTCGACAAGCCCCGCAATCATGGCGCCCGAAGCGAAGTCGGACAGGTAGAGGATTTCCCGGCCGCCGCCAGCGTACGTGAGTTCGACATACTGGGTGCGCTCATCTTTCGTGAACATCGCGTCGACTGTCACCCTTGCCATCTCGTCAACCGCGGCCGCGACGCTACCGTGGGCGACAACCTCGTCGGCATGGATGGGGAGCGCCGGGGTGAGATACTTCCGAATGATGTCGAGAGCGCCATCCTTGTCGGGGCGTTCGATGCGGATCTTGACGTCGAGCCGGCCCGGTCGAAGAATCGCCGGATCAATCATGTCCTCACGGTTGGAGGCACCGATAACAATAACGTTGTCGAGGGTTTCAACGCCGTCGATCTCGGCGAGCAGCTGCGGGACGATCGTTGTCTCCGCATCGGACGAGACGCCGGAACCGCGGGTTCGGAAGAGGGCCTCCATTTCATCGAAGAAAACGACAACGGGATGGCCGCTCGCGGCACGATCGCGGGCGCGCTCGAAGATCTCCCTGATCTGACGCTCTGTCTCGCCAACATACTTGTTGAGTAGCTCAGGTCCTTTGACGTTGAGGAAGAACGCTCGTTCGTCCCCGCTCGTCTCAGCAAGCGAGGTGGCGACTGCTTTCGCGATAAGGGTTTTGCCGCATCCTGGCGGGCCGTAAAGAAGGACCCCCTTCGGCGGTTTCAGCCCGTGATCGCGGTACAGTCCGGGATGCTGGAACGGTAGCTCGAGCGAGTCCTTGATCTGATCGATCTGGGAACCGAGACCACCAATGTCGCCGTACGACACATCGGGAATCTCTTCGAGGAGGAGCTCCTCAACGTCCGGTCGCTCAAGTAATTCGTAGGCGAAGCCATAGGCTGGTTCAGCCCGCAGGGAGTCTCCCGGACGTACCCCTGACGCAAGGAGAGGGTCGGCAATGCGGACAACTTGTTCGGCCTGGTTCGAGGTGACGAGTACCCGGTCGGTGCCGATGACGAGCTTCGCCGTCACGACCTCTCCGGTCGTGGGAAAGCCGAGGCCTTCGAGGACAACAAGCTGTTCGGACAGGCGGAGGATCTGCCCGGGGCGAAGCGCTCCCGCACCGCGATCGACGGTGACGTTCATGTGCCGCCCTGACAGGAGGATGTCGGCGCTACGGTCCGGGCCCGGCTGGATATAGATGCCGTAGGGGCTCGGCGGGGACGCGAGCTCCGCAAGGCGCTCATCCATCTTTTCCAACTGTTCGCGTGCGCGGACGAGCGCGGCCGACAGCTTTTCATTCTGCCGACTGAGCAAAGCCACCTGGTCGGACAGACTCATTTCAGAGCTCATTGACTTCCTCTCCATCTCCCCCAGTATCTCGCAGGCCTGGGCGCGTGTCGAAGTACCGCCCGCCACATTCAATGACCGCCGCTCGGGGCCGCGAACCTAGCTCGGTCGGCACACGAACGTGTCGGGGCCGACCGATTGAATTCGCACACCCCGGGGTGTCACGACGGATTGTCGTGCTTGTCGACCTGCTCGTCTCCTTCGGACCCATGAGCGGACCCGGTTTGTTCGATGCGGGTACGCTGGCGCACATCGCGCAGGACCTTTCGCAGGCGCTTAGCCGACATCTCCTGCTCACTAATTGGAGCGAGGCTCGGGTCGTCCCAGGGAAATGTGTCGGAATAGGCGAGCTTGGCTGGGCGGCGCTTCTCGAGGAGCGGTTCGCTCATGGGCGCAAGCCGCCGGGCTGTGAGGAGGAATCCCGTGTGCCCGACCATGCGGTGGTCAGGGCGCACGGCGAGGCCTTCGAGGTGCCAGGTACGAACGACGGTTTCAGATGCTTCAACCTCGGTGAAGGAGAACGTGCGGCGAATCTCTTCGGCAGCGCGGGACAGCTGTGTCGTTGTCGCAACGTAGGCGAGAAGGACCCCGCCGGGGCGCAGAATCCGCATCGCACCATCGAGGTTCTCCCATGGGGCGAGCATGTCGAGAAGGACGTGGTCGACGCTGCCGTCCGGCATGTCATCCATGACATCCGTCAGGTCGCCGAGGTGGACTGTCCACGGCGGGATGACGTCTCCGTACCAACTCTCGACGTTCGCGATAGCGATCTCGGCGAAGTCTTCCCTCCGCTCGACCGATGTCACATGTCCTTCATCGCCAACGGCAGCGAGCAGGGACAGTGTGAGCGCACCCGAGCCGAGACCGGCCTCGATCACTCGGGCACCGGGAAAGACGTCGGCGATCGAGATGATGCGGGCCGCATCCTTCGGGTAAATCGGTGTTGCACCACGGGGCATAGACAGGACATAGTCGGTCATGAGGGGACGTAGCGCCAGGAGCCGGTGACCGTCGTCCGTGTCGATGACGGACCCCTCGTGACGCCCGATGATGTCGGTGTGCCGCAATCTGCCGCGGGAGGACTGGAAGTAGCCCTCCGTTGTCAGCATGGTCGTGTACTTGCGGCCTTTCACATCGGTGAGCTGAACGCGTTCACCGGCACGAAACGGTCCGCGGCGCCGATCTGGTCCTGAAGGGTGGATAGTCACAGTCCACTATCCTAGCCGCTGGGCGTGCCCATGCCGTTCGGTAGGGTTGTGGCATGCTCTACCAGCCCGCCCTTTCAGTCTCACGGCTCAACGACTTCACGCAGTGCCCCCTGAAGTTCCGCTACCGGGTCATCGACAGGATCCCCGAACCGCCGTCCTCCGCGGCCGCGAAGGGTACGCTGGTCCACTCCGTCCTCGAGCACCTGTACGACCTCCCTCCCCAGGAACGCACCGCTGGCGCAGCGAGCGACCTTGTCGAGCCCCGCTGGGCGGCGATGCTCGACCGCGACCCGGGATTACAGAGACTCTTCGACGATGAACCGTTCGAGCAGTGGCTGGAATCGGCACGCGGCCTTGTCGGCACATACTTCCGACGCGAGAACCCGACCATGCTCAATCCGACGCGGAGCAACCGAGAGCGGATGATCACTGTCGAGCTGGATTCGGGGATCAGGTTTAGGGGCGTCATCGACCGGATCGACGTGTCCCCGAAGGGCGACTTGCGCGTTGTCGACTACAAGACCGGCAAGATGCCGAACCCGAACTACCAGCACGAAGCGCTCTTCCAGGTCCGAGCCTACGGTCTGCTCCTCACCAAAGCCGACGGCAGGCTCCCCCGCCAGTCCCAGCTCATCTACCTCGGCTCCGACTCGACGCTGACGTACTGGTCTGATGATGCCGATAACGGGATCGTCGAAGAATCGATCATGTCCATCTGGTCACGGATCCTTGAGGCACTCGACACCGGGCGGTTCGAACCGCGTCGCTCACGCCTGTGCGACTGGTGTGCCTTTAAGTCCCTCTGCCCCGCGTTCGACGGCCAACCGCCGGCGATAAACGACGAGGGCGTCGCCAAACTGCGGGCTGTCCAGCTCTAGCCTCTCGCTACCCGTCGCCTGACCTAACGTGTAGACGAGCAAGTTTCTTCACACGGGTGATACGCGCGCAAAACGTCAGCGTTGGGGCGTGCGCCACGTAAGCGCTTCGGCCACCCCGGCACCTGCAACAACGATAAGCGCGGGCCACTGCGTGGCGGAGAGCTCCCATAAACCGCCGCTGTCGAGACTGAGCACGGCAAGCAGAAACAGGCTCATGTTCCGGGTGATCGTCGCTGGGCCTATGGTGTGCGGAGTTCTGCTTAGGCAACGGCACATATGGCCGCGCGACCGCCACACGACGACAAGGTAGGTGCTCGCCAGCAGAAGGAGCCCACTCGTGAAGATCCACGAGTATGGGCGGGGTGCAAGGACGAGTCCAAGAGCGAGGATGACTTGGATGAGCAGATGCGCCCAGGCGACGAACGGCCGCATAAGGGGTGCTGGAAGGTTGAGGTCCCGCATGGCACGGAGCATCGACCCCGGCATACGAGCACCGTTCAACGATGCCGACACACCGAGGATTGCCGCCCACGCCAGCGCGGCAAGACTCACTACAGGTACAGCCCGAGGAGCGTCTTACACATGTCGTTGAACAGCGCTGCGCCGTCGCGGTCGTCATTGTGCTCGTTGACTTCAGCCCACTCGTCAATCGCAGCCAGAGCTCCCGGGGTGTCGAGACTGTCCGCAAGCCGTTGACGGACCGTGGTCAGGAGTTCGTGAGCTCCTGCGCCACCGGTGTGGCGCACCCTGCGCCAGCGAGTGACCCGCCGCTCCGCGAGGTTGAGCTGCTCATCGGTGTACTCCCAGTCGTCATTCCAGCGATGGTTGAGAAGGAGCAGGCGCACCGCCATCGGCTCGAAGCCGCGCTCGATGAGTTTGGAAACAAGGACGAGGTTGCCGAGCGACTTGCTCATCTTCTCGCCCTCGAAGGCGACAAGGCCCGTATTCATCTGACCGAGTGCTTCAACCTGCGGGTTAAAGTCCCGGTGATGGATGCTCGTCATCTCCTGGTGCGGGAACACGAGATCGGCTCCCCCGCCCTGGATGCTGATCGTCGTGCCGAGGTAGTCGTGGCCGATGAGTGCACACTCAAGGTGCCAGCCCGGGCGCCACGCGCCCGGCTTATCCCCTTCGGCCCGAAAATCGTCGCCTTCGACGCCCTTCCAGATCATGGGGTCAAGCGGGTTCTTCTTCCCGGGTCGATCAGGGTCGCCGCCATTTTCGCGGAACACGTCGATGAGATTGATGCCAGCGAGGTGTTCTCCGGAGTAGTCGGCATCGCTCGTTGCCCGGTAATAGTCGGTACGACCGCTGTCGTCAGTCAGACCGTAGGCGCGTCCGTCGGCAATTAACCTCCGAGCATTCTCCTCGAGCTCGTCGAGCATGTCGGAGACGGCAACCCAGCTCGTCGGCGGAACAACCTTGAGCGCATCCATATCGAGCCGGAATAGGTCGATCTGTGCGTCGGCGAGCTCGCGCCACGGCACGCCGATCGCCTCGGCTCTATCGAACAGTGGATCGTCGATGTCCGTGATGTTCTGAACGTAGTTCACATCCATTCCCGCGTCGCGTAGCGCGCGAACAAGAACGTCGAACGTCACATAGGTGAAGGCGTGGCCGAGGTGAGTCGCGTCGTAGGGGGTGATGCCGCAGACATAGAGATTGGCTTGCCCGCCTGGTAGGGCGATGAGCTGGCCGGATCGCGAATCGGCCACACGGGGTCTGGAACCCGTGCCCGGTAGCTCTGGGAGCTGCGGCATCGGCCAAGAACGCATAGAGACCTCTCTGTATGTCACTGCGGAGCCAGGATGCCTGCGGTGAGCAGGGTGACGATCACTGCGGCGAGCAGGAGACGATAGGTAACAAACGGGAGATAAGACTTCGTTGAGATCAGCTTAAGGAACCAAACGATCACTATGTAACCGACAATGAAGGACACCACAGTCGCGACCGTCGTAGCGACAGCGCCCGCTTGAGGTCCAGTTCCATCATCCGTGAACAGCCGATAGAAGCCCGAGCCAAGCACGGCCGGGATCGCAAGCAGGAACGAAACACGCGCGGCTGCTTCCCGCGTGTAGCCGAGCATGAGGCCGACCGTGATCGTCCCGCCAGATCGGGAAACCCCCGGAACTAAAGCCATTGACTGGGCAAAACCCAAGATCAGGCCGTCGCGAAGCGACAGATCGGACACGGACTTCACGTGTGTCGAGAACCGGTCGGCGAGACCAAGAAACACCGCAAACAGGGCGAGCGTGAGCGCCGTCAGATAGAGATTGCGGAAGACAGATTCGATCGCTCCCTCGAGGAATAATCCGAGAACGACAATGGGGATTGTGCCGATTATCACGATCCATCCAAGGCGAGCATCCTGGGGATCCTCAGGGCTGCGATCCTTCCACGGTCCAAACGGTAGCCCGTTGAACCATGCCCTGATGATTCGAATGATGTCGTCGCGGAAATACAGCACGACGGCGAGTTCCGTTCCGATCTGGACGACCGCTGTGAATGTCACGCCCGGGTCTCCGAGAGCAGGAAACAGCTCACCGACGATTCGCAGGTGAGCTGATGATGAGACCGGGAGGAACTCCGTCAATCCTTGGACGAGGCCGAGGATGACCGCTTCAAAAATTCCCATGGGGTCAACCATAGGGGCACCATCTGCGCCATGCAGTAGGCTCACTGTGTGAGAAAACGCAAGCTTGGAACGGCAGGGCCCGCCGTGTCCAACGTTGGACTGGGAACGCTGACGTGGGGTCGTGACACCCCCGCCGATGAAGCGCAGAAGCAACTCGACCTCTTCCTTGACGCTGGTGGCGTCGTCATCGACACCTCCCCTTACTTCGCTGGCGGCACCGCGGAAATGGTCCTCGGCGAGCTTCTCGGCTCGGCCGTCGACAGGTCCTCAGTCCATCTCATCTCACGGGCCGGGCTCAGCGAGGACGGCATCGACGCCTCACGCTCCTCACTCGAGCGGAGTATCCGATCGTCCCTTCTTCAGCTCGGCACCGACTGGATCGATACGCTTATCCTCGCCGCACCAGATCCCGCTACCAATGTCGAAGAAACAGCCGATGCTCTCGGCGCGCTTGCTCAGCGCGGCCTCATTCACTCAGTCGGCCTCGGCAACTGCCCCGGCTGGTACGCGGGTCTCATGAGCGAGCTCCTGCGCGAACGCGGCGTCAAGCTCGCCGCTTTGCATATGGAATACAGCCTGCTCGAGCGCGGCATCGAACGCGAGATCGTTCCCTTCGCCGAATTCGCGGGGGCCGGAGTCATCGCCTGGTCCGCGCTTGGCCGCGGCGTGCTCGCCGGCCGCTACCGGCATTCGATCCCGCCCGACTCCAGGGCAGCCTCCCCTCACTTCGCGAACTTCGTTGAGCCCTACCTCGCGACACCATCCAGGCAGGTCGTCGAGGCGATCGCGACGGCGGCCGACGGACTCGGGGTTGACATCGCGACGGTCTCGCTCGCCTGGCTCCTCTCCCGCCCCACCGTGTCATGCGCGCTGATCGGGCCGCGCACGTCGGCCCAGCTTGCCGCCATCCTCACTGGCCTCGATGAGGAGATTCCAGACGCTGTCCTCGACGCGTTGACCGAGGTAACAGCACCGACCTGGGGTTATCCCGAGCGGTTCTAGCGACTCAGCACGGCGCTGGCGAGGGCGCTGCCTCGCTCGGCACACCCAGCGCTGAGCATTGTGCCC
Source organism: Flaviflexus huanghaiensis (assembly GCF_014118685.1). GTDB lineage: Bacteria > Actinomycetota > Actinomycetes > Actinomycetales > Actinomycetaceae > Flaviflexus > Flaviflexus huanghaiensis. Next base: position 160,772 of record NZ_JACFAK010000002.1, on the reverse strand, counting down.
GACATATGAGACGGAACCCTGGCGATCTGTCCGTTTTGCACAGATTCGGCAGGGAACATTCTGCATTCTTCTGCGAATGACCACATGACGGGCTACAGTCCCATGAATCCATACTTGATGAACTGCGTCACAATGTCGTGCGCAGAGTTGAGGAGAATACATGAGCACTCCAGAAATCACGCGCGTCAGCGTCGAACCACCGGGCGAGCAGGAGTCACCGCCATCACCAAAAATCCGAAACATTCGCCGTATCGGGATGGTCAGTGGCCTTCTCGGCGCCATCCTTATCTACTTTCTGTTTCCCGCCGAACTGTCCGCCAGCTTCCAGGAGACGCTCGCCGCAGCGGACATTGAAACCAACAGGGACACGATCGCCACCGTCGCTGCCGTGGCCGTCGTCATGGGCATCTGGTGGATGACAGAGGCCATTCCGCTTGCTGCCACCGCCCTCGTTCCTCTCGTCGCATTCCCCGTCATGGACATCGCACCCATGGCGACGGTGGGCGGCTCATACGGTTCGCCAACAATCTTTCTCTTTCTCGGAGGTTTCCTCCTCGCGCTGACGATGCAGCGATGGAACCTCCACGTTCGCATCGCCCTACGCACCGTGCTCGTTGTCGGGACAAAGCCAAAACGCCTCATTCTTGGCTTCATGGTCGCGACCGGGTTCCTCTCCATGTGGATCTCAAACACGGCAACGGCAGTCATGATGCTCCCCATCGGACTTTCCGTCCTCGCACTTGTCGGCACAATCGACAGGCGTGTCAACCGGGAATCGAAGTTCGGCGCCGCACTCATGCTCGGCATCGCGTACGCAGCGTCGATTGCTTCTCTATCAACCCTGATTGGCACACCGCCGAATGCGCTTCTGCGCGGCTACCTCCAAGACAACCACGACATCACCCTGAACTTCGGCCAGTGGATGCTCTTCGGTGTTCCGCTCGCGTGGAGTTTTCTCCTCATTGCCTGGTGGATACTCACGCGGGTCTACAAGCCTGAGATTGATGACATCCCGGGCGGACGAGAGCTTATCGCTGAGCACCATCGAGAACTCGGCCCCATGTCGCCGCAGGAAAAGCTGACGGCCGTTGTTTTCGTCACCGCCGCGCTGTCCTGGATCTTCATCCCCAGCCTCTTCCCCGATTCCGGCATCACTGACGAGGTGATCGCGATGGTCCTCGCCCTCGTCCTCTTTCTCCTACCTGCAAAGCCGAAGGACGGTATTGGTCTTCTCAACTGGGAGACGGCGAAGGGTGTGCCGTGGGACGTGCTTCTCCTCTTCGGTGGAGGTCTCGCACTCTCTGCCGCGTTTGGCTACTCGGGCTTGTCGCAGTGGATCGGCGAGCAGGCCAGTGGTTTAGCTGGTCTGCCGATCGTTCTCATCGTCCTCGCTGTCACACTTATCGTGCTCGCGCTGACAGAGATGACCTCCAACACGGCCACCGCCGCCGCCTTCCTCCCGATCATGGGCGGCGTCGCCATCGGCATGGGAGTCGATGTCCAGCTTCTCGTCATCCCGGTTGCTCTCGCCGCAACAACGGCATTCATGCTCCCCGTTGCGACACCACCAAATGCCATCGCCTACGGATCCGGGTACATCACGATTGGCCAGATGCTGAAAGCGGGCGTGTGGCTCAACGTCGTCGCTATCATTCTCATCGTGACGTTCACTGTGCTCGTCGGCCCCACGGTCATCGGATATTCGCTCGGCTGAGATTGCAACCTGCCGCCGCTACACCGCAGAGCATCTCCAGTCGCTAGCCGTTTCCGCTACGCTCACGTTCCAGCGATCGAGCGTCTTACGACTCGTGTAGGGACTGCCGTAACTCTGCGGGCGGACGCGAGTTGCGCCGGAGGGTCAACGCCACAGCCATACGGCGTCAGACACACGTGAGGCCGGGCACCTGCCCGGCCTCACCCATGTCAGTCGTCGAGATACTCGATGTCGTCGCCATCATCGTCACTGTCGTCGCCATCGTCACTGTCGTCATCGCTGTCGTCGTCATCATCGTCGACGTAGACGATGTCATCGTCATCATCGTCATCGTCATCGTCATCGCCATAGACGTCGAGGGGCAGCTCGACACCGAAAGATGTGAAGACGGCATCGTCATAAATTGTGTAGGCGTCTGCCAGGTGATCGGTCGCTTCGAGCACTGAATCAGCTTCGGGATCACGAGTGAGTGCCGCCGTATCATGGAATGCTTCAAGGGCACCGATGAGGCGGTCAAGCGCTGTGCGAGGATCGATTTCCATACAGAGAGCCTACCGCGAATCAGGCGCCGAGGCACACCTCGTGGTCACGGCTATAGACCCGGCGGCAGGAGCAGAAAGAGACCCGTCACCGGCCCTCGTGAGCGCGTTATGTAACCTCCCACACCAATGCAGTCGGCGCGGGACTCACCGCCCGATCCGTCCCCAACATGGAATTGCCCACCATTGTCCCCGCACCGTGATCTACACTGTTCACATCTGGATCGACTAGATAGGCCGCGTTGCTGATGGCTCGCCACGCAGCTGACATCGTCCAGATTCCCGGAAGGGAAACTGCGTCGAGCGGGTAAGGTGTGGCCCCTCGTCCTGCTCGTCGCAGTCCCTCTAATGGAGGAGCTGACCCCCGCTCACATCGACGGTCGCGCCCGTCATGTAGGAATTGCGGTCAGAGACCATGAACGCCGCAACCGACGCGATCTGCTCTGCCGATGCAACGTAGCCGATGGGGATGCGGGTCTCATAGAACTCCCGCCTCTTCTCCAGAGCGTCAGCGATCATCGGCGATTCCATCGTTCCGATCGCAAGACAGTTGACGGTTATCCCGTTCGGGCCCATCTCTCGAGCGAGCGAACGCGTCATCGTCACCATGCCGCCTTTCGCCGTCGCGTAGGGCACGTGTCCGGTCGATGAGCCGCGGAATGCCGCCTGAGATGTGATGTTGAGGATCCTGCCCGGCCTGCCGTCTCCCGTGCAGTGCTTGATGAGTTCCTGGGAGAGGAACATAGGAGCCGCGAGGTTTACTTCGATTGACCGGTTCCACACGTCGTCCGTGATCTCGCCGACCTCGGTTGTGAGCCACAGGCCCGCGTTGTTCACGAGAATGTCGAGCCCGCCAAGTGCCTCCACCGATTCTTGAAACAGTCGCTTCGTTTGCTCGCGGTCGGCCAGGTCGGCGTGGATGGGATAAACGTCGCCTCCTGTGGATTCGGCGAGCGCGTTCGCCTCGTCGGCGCGGCTCCGGTAATTGAGGGCCACACGGGCACCCTCGTCGACAAGGATCCGCACAAGAGCCGCACCCATGCCGGATGCTCCTCCTGTGACAAGAACTCGTCGACCGGTGAGGTTGAGATCCACTGTCTCTCCTTTATCTCTCTGTGAGGTGAGCGAGGAGCCGCTCACTCAGCATTCTCGGGGTCTTGACGAACGCGTCGCGCGTCGACCCTGCGAGGTGGGACGTGATGGTGACATTATCGAGCGTCAGCCACTCGGAGTCGGCAGGCAACGGCTCAATATCAAACGTGTCGATCGCCGCGCCGGCGATCTTTCTCTCCCGGAGAGCCTCGAGTAGTGCCTCTTCGTCGACGAGGCCTGAGCGGGCCGTGTTGACGAGCACCGCATGGGGCTGCATGAGAGCCAGCATATCCCGGCTCACAACAAGATGGTTGTCGGGCGTGAGCCGGGAGTGGATCGTGATGATGTCAGACGTCGACATGAGTTCTTCAAGGCTGTCGACCTTGTCGCCGTACTCGCTCGTGTCCTGGTAGGGATCATAGAACCTGCATCGGGCGTCCATCCCCGCCAAGAACTTCATGACGAGCTGGCCAATGGCGCCAGCGCCGACAAGCCCGATTGTGCGGCCCTCCAGCTCCGGAATGGCATCTCCGTTCGGGAAGTCCTTGAGCCACACGTGCTCCCTCATCGCCGCATGGGTGCGTGCGATATTGCGCGTCTCGGCGAGGATGAGCCCGACCGTGAACTCGGCAACCGCTCGTGCGTTGCGGCCAGCAGTATTGAGAACTGTGATGCCAGCCCTCTGCGTAGCCGCGGAGTCCACGTTCTCGGTACCACCGCGAAGCACGCCAATGACCTTGAGGTTCGGGCTCGACTCGATGAGGGCGGCACCGATCGGTGCGAACTGGGTGATGACAATATCGGACTCCCGCACCTTCTCCGCGACCGAGTCGGGTAGTTCGAGGCCGTTGGGTCCCTTCTGTTCGACGAGAAGGTTGACTTCTTGAAGCTTTTCGATCGATTCCGTCTCCCATTCGACATAGGTGACGTCGTGGCCCGCGTCGACAAGGGCTCCCGTGCCATCTCGGAGCATGTCGAGCGGGATGTAGGCATCGGCAATGGCAAGTACTTTCATGTCTCTCTTTCAGTGTCAGCCGCGAAGCGTGTCAACGTGGTTCATGAACCGGGCGAACCGCTCACGGAATAGCGCCGAGAACTCGGGATTGGGGGCGACGGTTGCCCGCGGCGGGGACGTCATCTTCCGCACTGCCGTCGACACGTCCGGGTGAAGACCGGCCGCCACGGCCGAGCAGATCGCGGTACCGAGAGTGCCGGACTCCGCGGCGTCAACAATGTCGAGCGGCATACCGATCCCGTCGGCGAACATCTGCAGCCACATGCTTGAATTCGCGGCCCCGCCAGTGAAACGGACGCTCCCCTCGAGATTGCCATGGGCCCGCAGCTTTTCGATGTGGGAGAGGTGCGAGAAAATGACGCCCTCATAGACGGCACGGACCTGGTGGCGGATGTCGTGATAGTTCGTCAGCCCGACGAAGCCAGCCCGACCATCCGGGAAGACGTCCGTGCCGTTGATGTAAGGCAGGAAGAACGGATCCTCGATATCCGGTGTGAAGCCGTGGATCATCTCTTCGCAGATGCGGAACACCTCAGCGTCGGACACATCCTCGTGGCCGAACGCTTTGAGCGACTTGCGGATGATCGAGTTGATGTACCAGTCGAGGTTCGATACCCCATTCGGGCTGGCCTCGAGAAAGAGGTACGTATCCTCGACGGGGTACGGCACGGTCAGCCACACCTCGCCTGAGCTTTCAACGTTGGCGTCCTTCGACAGCACCTCGTTGATTGACCACGTGCCGGTAATAACGGTGAGCTCGTTCTCCTCCACGAGGCCGGCCGCGAGTGCACCAGCGACGACATCCATAACACCGGCCGCGACCGGCGTTCCCTCCTTGAGTCCTGTTAGCTCGGCAGCCTCAGCCGTGATGTGACCCGCGATCTCGGTGGATCCGACGAAGGGCGGGATCTTTGATCCCCAGCGGGAGATGCCATAGAAGTCGAGGAGGTCGGGATCCGGTTCCTTCGTCACAACGTTGGCCATGCCGACCCCGCACGAGTCCGTCACCTCCATCTTCGCCTCGCCCGTCAGGCGGAAGCGGATGTAGTCCTTCGCTGACAGAACATAGTCAGTCTCATCGAAGACGTCAGGCTCGTGCTCATCGAACCAGGCAAGTAGTGCGGGAGGCTGGCCCGCCCACACGGTCGAACCCGTCTTCGAACGGACCCGCTCGTCGTAGTCAGGGGCGGCAAGCCACCGGTCGACGAAACTCTGCGCCCGAGCATCGGTCGACACGACTCCGGGACGCGGGGCGCTACCGTCGCAGCGGGCGAGATAGATGCCGTTGCCATGGCCGGTCACCGCAAGCGCTGCGATCTCGCCGGGGTCGATTGCCGACTCCTCGAGGACACGCTTGATCGCCGTGACGTTGGCGGTCCAGAACTGATCGATGTCGCGCTCGGTGAAGAGCGGCCTGGGGAACTGGGTCTCGAGGTGGGATTGGGCGATGGCGTAGACGTTGCCATCCGCGTCGTAGAGGCCGGCCTTCGTCACCGTGCCGCCATTATCAATTCCAAGGACGTAGCGAGGTGTCATCATCGACTCCTAAAGTCTGTCAATCAATTCGTATCTGTCATGTGTCGGATCGTGCAGCGAGCTACTGTCGAGATCTCTCGGAGGCGGCGCCGTTGCGACGCAGTCACCTTCGTCGCGGTTCTTTCGCCGGCGGTGGCGAAAGAACGCGGCCTCAGGCCATCTGCCACAGCCCGGGGCTTGAGGCTGTGAGGGCTTGGTAGCCGAGGTTGAAAAGGCTGTCGCATTCTTTCTGGGTGACGATCATTCCGCCAGCGATAAGAGTTGTGTCGCCCTGGAACGGCTCGAACAGCTCCCAATACCGGTGTGCGAGGGCGCCCGGCAGGACCTCGATCCCATCAGGTCTCGCATCCTGAAGGACCTGAAGCCCCTTTTCAAGGGACCGTGAGTCCATGATGAACACCCGAAGGATCCCTGCCATGCCCGCTTTCTGGGCGTAGCTGACCACTTGCGCGCTCTGGGTCAGCACCCCCGTCACACCGAACATATTCTTCAGGAGGCGGATTCCCTCCCGGTCGGGTTTGAACCCACCGATGAGATCGCAGTGGACGAGAACCTTGTGATCGGCGTCGATGCACTTCTTCGCAAGCGGCTCAAGGTTGCCGATGTGGACGTTCGTGAGCAGCACGTAGGGTGACGTGCTGTCGAGGGCCGTCTCGAGTTCCTTGAGGTGGCGGACCGAGGGAATTACCGTCCGCGGCGGGATATCAATCACTGATCTCGTTGTAGATGGTCATGGCCTGGGCCGCGGTCGCGTCTTCGTGAACAAGAGCGCCGAGTGCGGACACCATGGCAAGCGGCTTCGGATCCTGGGTGATGTTACGACCGACAGCGACGCCCTTCGCACCGCAGGCGATGACGTGCTGGACGAACGCGAAGTACGTCTCGTGATCAGACTTTGGGCCGCCGAGCGCGAGAACGGGGACCGTGCAGTTGTCGACGATGATCCGGTCACGGTCGGTGCCCGAGAAGCGGGTCTTGATGATGTCGGCTCCGAGCTCTTCTGAGAATCGGGCTGCGGTGGCAATCTTCTCCGGGTCCGCAGACTCGGGTGTTGTGACCGGGTAACCGTAGGGCAAAGCTTCACACATGAAGGGGACGTTCCAGTCCGCGCTCTGGCGAGTCAGCTTCGCTGCAAACTCGTTCGTCGACCGTTCGTTGTGTGCTCCCGGGAAGTTCATGATGACAACAGCATCGGCACCGAGTTTGAGCGCGTCCATGACGTCGAAGGCGGGCATGTTGTCCGGCACGGTTGCGTCAAAGACTGCGGTCGTCGTGTCGACTCTGAGGGTGAGGCCGACATCTGTGAAATGTTCCGCGAAGTTACGGGCCTGACCATAGGTGACAAGGATGTTGTCGAGTCCGTGCTCGACCATGGCGGGCACCTTGCGGGCGGCGACATCGACACCCGCGGTCTTTTCAGTGAAGCCGAACCCATCGAGGGCAAGGGAAACCGATCTCCCGTCCCCGGCAAAAATCCTGTTCATCCGACGTGTCTTCGACATGTTTTCTCTCCTCTGGCAGAAGATATCCACCAATTAAACGACAAAAAGGCCCGCGCAACCATAGCTGGTGCAACGGACCTTCACGACCATCCCGATGGGAACTATTTTATTTGTGCCCAGCATAGCACCATAGTGGCGAGGAGTGAACGGTGTCCCACCACTACGGTGGGTGAACGCCCCCGACCGTTCGGTCATCGCCGTCCGTGCGCGGCGGCCTATTGAAACGTTCGCGGTTGTCCGGCGAGCGCACCGAAACCGCAGACCAGGTGAGGCGAACTGTTGCCGCGTCCCGAGAGCTACTGCGCGAGGAATCGCGCGAGAACCCTCGTTCCGAATTTAAGGGCGCTGATCGGCACTCGCTCATCGTTCCCGTGGAACATGGCGGAGAAATTGAAGTCGGCAGGAAGAGCCAACGGTACGAAACCGTAGCCTTCGATGCCGAGCGGTAGGAGTTGCTTGTTGTCGGTGCCTGCCGAGAGAAGGTAGGGAGCGACGATCGCGTCCGGATCTTCTGCGAGGAGAGCCTCGGACATACGCTCGACGATAGGGGCGTCGAACGGGACCTCGTAACCGTCGTAGCGAACGAGGGACGAGACATCGACGTCCGGGCCCGCAAGATCGTCAATGATCTTATGAGCCTCGTCCTCCGTGCCGGGGATCGGGCGCATGTCGACAGCGGCGGTCGCTGTTGCAGGAATAACGTTCGCCTTATATCCCCCGTCAAGCTGGGTCGGGTTTGCCTGGGTCTTGAGGGTCGCTCCGACGAAAGGGGCCGCCGGACCAAGGGCGTCGACGAGGGCGGATAGATGAGCCGGGTCCTCGGTGAACGGCAGGCCGGTCAGCTCGGACACCGTCGTGAGGAGCGAGCGCACCGTATCGGTGAGGTGAAGGGGCCACTGTTGCTGGCCGATTCTTGCAACAGCCGCGGCAAGTTTCGTGATCGCGTTGTCCTCGTTGACCTGCGAGCCGTGCCCTGCGCGGCCCCGCGCGGTGAGGGTGAGCCAATCCATTCCCTTCTCGCCAGTCTGGATGAGGTACACGGTCTGCCCCTCGACATCGACCGAGTATCCGCCGACTTCCGATATCGCTGCCGTCGCGCCGTCAAAGAGATCGGGGTGATGCTCCGCCATCCACTGAGCGCCCCACTCACCACCGGCCTCCTCGTCCGCGAAGAAAGCGACAATGAGGTCCCGCTTGGGCCGCCAGTTCCGTTCCTTCATATCGGCAAGCACGGTCAGCATCATCGCGTCCATATTCTTCATGTCAACGGCGCCACGCCCCCACAGGTATCCGTCCTTCATGACGCCGGCGAACGGGTCGACTGTCCAGTCTGCAGCAACGGCAGGAACAACATCGAGGTGGCCGTGAACGACAAGGGCAGGTAGCTCGGGATCCGTTCCAGGAACACGGAGGATGACATTTGCTCGACCGGGCTTCGATTCAATGAGGATGGGATCGTACCCGTACCGATTGAGGAAGTTGACGACGAAGTCAGCCGCTGGCCGTTCAGGCTTCGTTCTCGGATCATCTCCGAAGTTCGAGGTGTCGATGCGAATGAGGTCGGCGCACAACTGTGCAACACCGGACGTATCCAGAGCAGAGGGATCAACAGCCATATCGCTAGCCTAACCTGTCCGCCTAGCGACCGGCCTGTCTAACGATGACTGCACTGACGAACCGCCATGTCCGCAGGCCACATGAGGGAAATATCGTCGTGCGAATTCCGATCAGGAGAACGGCACTTTGTTTCATTCCGCGTTTCTGACCTGCGTAAGCGTGTGGCATCGACCATACTCAGGGCATCTGTGCTGCAACGCTGCAGCCGGAGACCTAGAAGAAAAACTGAGGAGAACACATGACGAGTCATGTTCCGGGCAGAGGAAGGCTACGCTCCTGCGTGGCCTTCTTGGCCGTCGGGGCCGTGAGCATCGGAGCTCTGATCGCTCCCGCTGCCGCTGCCCCAAGCGCCGAACCGCTGATTGAACCAGATAACACACCGCACGTTGGTGCCTCGGCGGCTCAAGCCTCCGTCGCGGGTTCCGCCTTCAGCTCACGCGCCACCGGCGATTGGTTCGTCGAGTTCCGTAGCAAGCCAATCGCCGAGGGCGGGACGCAGGCGCGGGTCAACTCCGATCTGCAACGCCTCGAGGCGGCAGCGGGCGATCTCGACATCGAGGTCACAGCATCTTTTAGCGAGCTGTGGTCGGGTGCCGTTGTCACCGCAGATGAAGCAGAGCTGACCCAGCTGCGAAACGACGTTGATGTCGCAGCAGTCTTCCCTGTTCTGCTTGTTGACGCACCCGAGATGCTCGATAAGGGCGCTGACCCAGAGATGAAGTACGCCAAGGACCTGACGGGCGCGAGCACAATTCTCAATGAGACGGACTTCTCTGGCTACGGGAAGACCATTGCGATCATTGATACCGGTGTCGACATTGACCATCCCGCCTTCGGTGGCGGCGGAACATCCGACATGACGGCCTGGTCACCTGTCACAGGTAATGGCGCACGGATCATCGGCGGCTACGATTTCGTCGGCGATGCATTCAACGCCGACCCGTCATCGGATGCGTACAACCCTGTTCCAGCACCGGATGAGAATCCCGATGACTGCAACGGTCACGGCACCCATGTTGCCGGCATTGCAGCCGGCAACGATCCGTCGGCCGATTTCACGGGCGTCGCACCGGGCGCGAACATCCTCGCCTACCGCGTGTTCGGGTGTGACGGCTCGACGACGTCAGAGGTCATGCTCGACGCCATGGAGCGCTCAGCTGCCGATGGTGCCGACGTCGTCAACATGTCGATCGGCGCATCGTTCATGACGTGGCCGAATTACCCGACCGCTGTCGCGGCCGATAACCTTGTCGACAAGGGCGTCGTCGTCACCGTTTCGCAGGGCAACTCTGGCGAAGACGGCATCTTCTCCGGCGGCGCTCCTGCCTCCGGAAAGAAAGTCATCGCCGTCGGCTCGGCCGACAACTGGCGCATCGAGGCGCCTGCGCTGACCGTCTCTGCATTGGATACTGCGCTTATTGGCTACAGCCCTGCGAGCGGAGCCCCGCTACCGCCGAAGGACAACTCAACATTCGACATCATCGCCTACCCTGAAGGCTCTGAGACGGGAGGGGCTCCGATCGAGGGCGCCGAAGGCAAGGTCGTTCTCGTTCGCCGTGGCGATATCTCCTTCCATTACAAAGCGCTCGCTGCCCAAGAATCCGGCGCGGCTGGTGTCATCATCGACAACAACCAGCCAGGTGCCATCTCTGCCACGGTTGAGGGCGCCACTGCCATCACCATTCCTGTCGTGACGATCTTGCAAACGGACGGCGACGCGATCCGTGCCGCTATCGCAGACGCGGAAGCGCCGACGATGACGTGGACGGACGAGATGGTCGTGTCTGATGTTGATACCGCTGGTCTTGTCTCTGACTTCTCTTCCTACGGCCTTGCAGCCGATCTGTCGATCAAGCCGCAGGTCACCGCTCCCGGCGGACTCATCTATTCGTCATACCCTCTCGATTCGCCGGACAACGATGGGACGGGCTACGCGACATCGTCCGGCACATCCATGGCCGCCCCCCACGTCGCGGGTGCAGCAGCGCTCCTTCTTGAGACCACGCCTGAGCTAACTCCGAGCCAGGTTCTCACCAACCTGCAGAATAATGCAGATCCGATCCCTTGGTCGGTCGCTCCGGAACTTGGCTCCTCTGAGCCGGTCCACCGTCAGGGTGCTGGCATGATCAACATCCCGCGGTCGGTCGTGAATTCCTGGATCGGCACGCAGATCTCCCCTTCGGAAATCAGTCTTGCTGACGCAGACACAGGCCCATCCGAGACGACGACCCTGTCGATCACGAACCGCGGCACGGAGGAGATGACCCTCACCCCGGTCCATGACCCGGCACCGGCCACCTGGGGCATCAACCAATACGCGAAGTTCTACGGCGCGTTCGCCGAGGTCAGCTTCTCTGCTGAAACTGTCACGGTCCCCGCTGGTAGCACGGTCACGGTCAACGCAACGATCACCGAGCCAGACTTTCCTGGCGCGATCTACTCGGGCCATATCTACTTCCTCGATTCAGCCGGTGAGTTCCCCATTAATGTCGTGCCGTACGCGGGCATGGCGGGTAACTACGAAACCGACGTTGCGTTCATGGATCAGTGGACGTGGGCTGACTATGGATGGACGGAAGAGGAGATCGGCGCCGACCCGAACCAGCCCGTCTACCCGACCCCGGTTCTTGGCTTCCTTGACGAGTGCGACAAGCTCGTTGATGAGGAGTGCGTCTCGGGTGGCGTCTACTCGTGGGATTCCGACGAGTTCGTCTTCACGATGGAGGATGGCGACGTACCTTACGCCGTCATCCACTTCGAGAACCCCGTCTCCTACATGAAGATGGAGGCTTTCCACGCGAAGGCTGACGGTACGAAGGGCGCACCTGTGAGCCCCGACTACAACCTCGTTTACGAGTCGTATGGCGAAGGTGCGGCGCCCGGCATTCAGGTCTACCCCTGGGATGGCACATATCGGAAGTCCGCTGAATCGGATCAGCTCCTCAAGGCTCTCGATAGCACGTACATTCTCGAGGTGACCGTCGTTAAGGGTGTTGGTTCCATCGATAACCCTGACGATGTCGAGGTGTGGACGTCCGAGGCGTTCACGATTGACCGTGACGGTGTCCCTGGTACGGGACCTGGCGATGGCTCAATCGACGAGAACGTCAACCACGGCTTCCTCCTCTACAACGACTTCACGACGCCCGCGGACCACTGGTTCACCTTCGGCCGCGCTGGCGACCAGGTCTACGCCGGTGACTGGGACGGCGATGGAGTCGACACGCTCGCGGTCCGCCGCGGCAATACCTTCTACGTCCAGAACCAGCTACTTGGCGGCAACGCCGAGATCCAGTTCAACTACGGTCGCGTGAAAGACGAGGTCCTCGTTGGTGACTGGGACGGTGACGGCAAGGACACGTTCGCGGTCCGCCGCGGCACGACGTTCTACGCCCAGAATGCTCTGACGGGCGGCTATGCCGAGAAGGAGTTCAATTACGGTCGTCTCGGAGATCAGGTCTATTCAGGTGACTGGAATGGTGACGGCATGGACACGTTCGCGGTCCGTCGTGGCAATGCCTTCTTTGTCCGCAACACGCTCACTGGCGGCTACGCCACGACGACGTTCAGCTACGGACGAGCAAACGACGTTGTGCTCGTCGGTGACTGGGATGGCGACGGCAAGGACACCATTACGGTCCGTCGTGGGACGACCTTCTACGTTGCGAACTCGCTCGTCTCGGGTAGCGCACAGAAGTCGCACACCCTCGGCCGGGCACGCGACGAGGTTATCGTCGGTGACTGGAACGCTGATGGGATCGATTCAGTTGGTCTGCGGCGCTAACAGACTCCGTTAGCTCTCGACGACACCGTTGGCCCCTGTAGCACACCGCTGCAGGGGCCACCTCCTTGGCTGGGTCATGACCGCGAGCTCGCGCACCTGGCATGTCCTTGCAGACACGTGCGGCTCACCGCCTCATTGCTTTCCCACCAGTGACATTCGCGGACTCTTGAACTGTCGCGTTCAGCATGAGCTCATCAAATCGCCGAAAGACACGGACACGTCTCTGCACTGTGCGCGAAACGAGCGGCGCCGCGCCCCACGCTCATGGACGCACCCACAGCTCACTCGCCATGAATCGTATATGTCCTTTCCTTTTCGGACGCTCCCAAGCACAGAGAAAGTCCTCTCCTAGCAGGCAAGATGTGTCGAGCAGAGTCGTAGCTTCTGAGCCGACACGCTCTTCATTGCGGCTGTCGCACTGCCCACCGACCACAAGACAGATACAGAATGTCCCAAGTACCATGTGCTTTGTTGCGAAGCACGTCGTCGAGCCTCTCAGCTGTTCCCCCGCTCTAGACACTTCACATGGGCGGAAAGGGTTGCTGGGTAGGAGTTCATCCACCGTACCGACCAAGCATCGAAAAGAACTGAGTCCCAGATACGGTTGAGCATCGTAAGACGAGAAACGGCGAGACACCTTTCATTGGTATCTCGCCGTTTCCTACCGTGCGCGGAGGGGGACTTGAACCCCCACCCACTATCCGTGGACTAGCACCTCAAGCTAGCGCGTCTGCCTATTCCGCCACCCGCGCGTGTCACAACCGAAGCCGTGGCAACAGATAAGAATTTATCACGAGGGAGCCGGTACAGGCCAACTTGGGGCTCGTGCGGTGGTGTGACATCGATCGCTGGATGACCGTGAGTCGACGCCGCTCTGCGATTCCGCGCGCCTGGACATGAGTGCTTCAGACCCATGGAGATCCTTCACCCGTCGAAAGCGATCTGCCACGCTAAGAACACGCCGAGCCGGAACGAACGTCACCCGTCCATGGTTACTCGTGGCGAGTCAACGAATGCCGTGGCTTATGTCGCGTCACACGCTCACGCACTTTGAGTAGGTTCGGAGGAACTCCAACCGAACATCTCATAGAGGTTTGACGTGCTGAGTTGAAACCCCACCGAGCATAGCCGACGAGATTATGTGATGATCGGTGAAATATTGTGTCGCTTTGGCATGGGTGTCAAGCAACCACTGCGGCACTGCATGACCAATGACACTCGTAAATCGAATCGCAGGAGTCACATATCGCCCATAGCTAGCCGGCGAACGACCAAAGCTCCGCTTGGCGATTGACACATGCCTGGCGGAGTTTGGTCGGGAGACGTTTCATCGCAGAGAGGAGCCTCATGTTCACTGCCGTCGTCGTTCTCGTCCTGGGGGTCGGTGGTCTCGTTCTCGGCCTCTCTCTGCTCCACCGAATTGTCACAGTCGGTCAAGGTCCTCGTATCAGCCTTCCTTTCCAGTCCGGCTGGTTGCCGCAGGAGCACGCCCTATCCCGATATCATGTGCGCTGGTATGTTGCGACCCTGGTGTTCCTCGCCTTCGACGTCGAAATGCTGTTCATGTACCCGTGGGCCGTCGTCGTGGCAGACGTTGGATGGTCCGCGGTCATTGAGATGTTCCTCTTCCTCGGAGCGCTATTTGCAGCCGTCGTCTGGGCCTGGCGTGAAGGGGCATTTCGATGGGTTTAAACACAGCGATTGCGCGTCTCGCAGCCCGGCACGCGCACGTGCTACTAGTGGAGATTCCCGGCGAGTGGCGTTTGCGGGTGGAGGCCGAACGCGTCGCGTTGCGCCTGGGCCTACGGCTCGCGGACTCACCTTCAGATGCCGACATTATGATCGTCTGCGGGCGTGTTGGGCAACAGATGGCACAGGCTGTGGATCTGGCGTGGGAGCAGCTACCCGGCCCACGAGCCCGGGTCGACCTCGTTCCAGGTGAGGATGTGCGTTCCCGCATCTCCCAGGCAACGACACTCCTAGCAGACACCACTCACCAGCACCGGGATGCATCCCACCGCGACGAGATCACGGATTTGCTTGAGAAGGCGGAGGATCACGACCATAGCGGCGGGGCCGATGACGCGCATACAGACCACGGGGATATGGACCACGGCGACATGGACCACGGGGACATGGCCCACGGGGACATGGACCACGGGGATATGGACCACGGGGACATGGAGATGGCCCCTGGTGGGCTTGCGCTCGCGGAGGGGGGTCCTGACCGCGACGGTCTAGAAATGGATGTCCTCCATCTAGCGCTGGGCCCAGTGCTCTCGCACTGGGCCGCGGGGTTGGTCGTGCGGTGTTCTTTGCAGGGCGACGTCATTGTCGGTGCTCACGCCGAACTGCTCGACACACGACCTGAGCCCAGAACATCTCCGATGCGGGCGCGACGGCTTGACGATGTTGCCTCCCTGCTCGCACTAGCGGGCTGGGAGGATGCTGTCGCGCGGGCTCGGATGGTTCGTGATGCGCTTCTTGATGATGATCCTGACGCCGACATCAGTTTCGCTCGGCTTGACCGGCAAATACGGCGCTCTCGAATTCTGCGGTGGTCGCTACGCGGACTCGGAACCTCGGCAGGCCTAGATGCTTATGACCGGCTGATCGGCACGCTCCAACGTGCGCACGGCGACGAGGAGGTAGATCTTTTTGGTCCGGCGACGCCGGAAGAGTTGGCGGAGCTCATCACTGGTGTCGACCTCGCTGCGGCACGCCTCATTGTCGCGAGCCTGGACCTGCAGCGGTTGCGTGCCAGCGACACAGAACAGAGGGCGACCCATGCCTGAACAGGTCGCTCCGCTGTGGGCTCTTGCTGCGCTACCGCTTCTTGGCGGGTTCGCGTTCGCCGCCGCAGCCCATGACGGAATTCTCAACTCAGGGGGTGTGGGCAAACACGGGGTCATGCGACCGGCGGGTGAGGCCGCTCGGTTGTTGCGCCAACGCCGCCACACCCTGCTCAAGGCCGACCGTTTGCTGTGGCGAATTGGGGTATCAGGCCTGGTGCTCGCCGCGGTGCTCATGGTGGCCGTCGTGCCGTTGGGCACGTCGGTACTTTTAGACCTCGACGTCGGTGTCGTGTGGTTCAACGCGATGGACGTCGCTGTCTGGGCGTTCGTCTGGCTCGCGGGGTGGGGTGCGAACTCTGCGCTGTCGCTCGTGGGCGGCTACCGTTTTCTCGCCCTCGCACTCGCGTACGAGCTGCCCCTCATGTTCGCGATCGCCACCCCGGCCGTCGCGGCCAGTAGCCTCAACGTCTCCGTCATCGGCTCGCAGGGCGGGCTGTGGTACGGGGTATGGATGCCGGTCGCTTTCGTCATCTACCTCGCGGCCGTCGTCGCGTTCTCGGTTTCCGGCCCGTTCTCCGCCCCGCTGGGTACTGACATAGCCGGCGGGGTCCGTGCCGAGCTTTCCGGAGTCGACCGGCTCATGTTCCAGGGCGGGCAGTATGCATTGTTGGCCGCCGGTGCCGCATTCGCGGTGCCAATGTTCCTCGGGGGAGGGGCGGGACCGTTACTTCCGGGATGGGCGTGGACACTGGTGAAGACGGCCATTGTGCTGGCTGCGCTCGTATGGGCGCGCCGCCGGATCCCGGTGCTGCGGCCGGACGAGTTCATGGAAGTGGGCTGGTTGGTCCTGTTGCCCGCGGCGTTGGTGCAGTTGTTCATTGTTGCCGCAATCGGTGTGGGGAGGGGATGAGCGTGCTGATCGATATCGTGTTCTGGGTGCTGGGAGTGGTGGCAATCCTCAGCGGCGCCGCTGTGTTCTGGGTCGATTCGATGGCGCGAGCGAGTTATGCGCTGGCGTTATCGTTCGTCGCGGTCGGTGTACAGGTCCTGTTCCTGCAACAGAACTACGTCGGGGTGATGACGATCCTCATGATGATCATGGAGATGGCGATCATGGCCGTATACATGGTCATGTTCATGGGGATGAACCCCGCGCTCATGCCGATGAGCATGGTGCACTCCAAGAAGACCGCGCTCGTCATATCCATATCCGTCTTCGCGATGCTCGCGGCTGCGATCTTGCTGACCGATTGGCCCACACGGCGAGGGCAACCTTCGGGGGATGTGACAGCGAGCCTGGGTGAGACGCTCATGGGCACGAAGATGCTCGTCATGGTGGTTATCAGCCCCATCATGATTGCGACGATCGTCTCCGGCATCGTGCTAGCGGCCCACCGCACCCGTTATGACCGCCTGGGCGATGACTTCCGCCGCCGTCCAGCCGATGATCCGCAGGGTGGAGGTGTTGGGCGATGACATTGGAGGCATCCCTGCTTATCGCCGCGGGACTCTTCGCGGTGGGTCTCTACGTTGCGATCTCTCAGCAGGTCGTCGTCATGGTCATGATGGGTCTGGAGCTCATGATCAACGGACTCATCCTCGCCGCCGGAGCGTTCTGGTGGTTCCTCGCGCCCAACCCGGACGGACAGGTGCTGTTGATGGTCATCATCGCCGCGATGACGGTGGAAATGGCGATGGGCTTTGCCGTCGCAACGCACCTGCATAGAACCAAAGAGACGGACATGACCGACATGGCAACGGATCTCTCCCGGTGATGTGCTCATGAGCCAGATCGCCCTCGCCTTGCTCGTGTTGCTACCCGCCGGAGTCGGCTCCGTGCTCGCAGTCTCCCGGGGGGAACGGGCCGTCGTCGCCGTCTCGCTGGCAACGGCGACGGTCACAGCTCTCTTAGCGGTTGTCGTCGCGGTGGATCAGCCCCGGATCGGCTACCCGTTTGTCGCCGGTACGTCATTCGCGCTAGGGGTAGACGGGCTGGCAGCGCTCATGGTGCCGACCATCGCGATCGTCGCCCTCCTCGTGCTCGTCTTCGCCTCGTCGGAGATCCGAGCGGCACGCGGGCGCTTCTACGGATTCATGCTGATTTTTGTTTCTGCAGGACTCATCACCGCGACCGCCGAGACGATCCCAACATTGCTATTCGCATGGGAGATCATGGGAGCAACCTCGTATGCGCTGATCGGGTTCTGGTGGCGCGATAAGGACAGAGTCTCTGCCGGTATGACCGCATTCCTCACGACCCGAACCGCAGACCTGGGGCTCTACGTCGCGGCGGGAGCGGCATTGGCGAGCGGCGCAGGCCTGAGCCTTGACAATCTGACCGCCGGGAGCTCGGGGTGGCGCCATGTCATGGCTGCCGGGTTCCTTCTCGCCGCGCTGGGCAAGGCCGCCCAGCTACCGTTCTCGTACTGGATCTCGCGTGCGATGGAGGGCCCGAGCGCGGTCAGCGCGCTCCTGCATTCGGCAGCGATGGTGGCGTTGGGCGGTTACCTGCTACTGCGGGTTCAGCCGCTCCTGGCCGCGACCGGATGGGCGGGAATGACAGCAGCGTGGATCGGCGCGGCAACGGCCGTGCTGCTGGGACTCGTTGCCCTCGCGCAACGCGACCTCAAGCAACTGCTCGCAGCTTCCACCTCCGCCCAACTCGGGTTCATTGTTCTCGCGGCGGGCGTCGGAGGCGTGACCGGCGGTGCGACTCACCTCATCGGCCACGCCGCAACGAAGGCGGCGTTGTTCCTCGCCGCCGGCATCTGGCTCACCACCGTCGGTAGCAAGAGATTAGCGGACCTTCGCGGCGTGGCTCGGCGATGGCGGATCACCGGTCTCGCAGCGACGACGAGTGCCCTTTCCCTCGCCGGTATTGCGCCATTGGCGCTGTGGGCGACAAAAGACGCCATTCTCGGCGCCGCACTCGATGTCTCGCCGGCGCTGTACGCCACAGGACTGGCCGCCGCGATGCTATCTGCGGCCTATGCGGGCAAGATCCTTCGAATCATCTGGCAGGCGGAAGCGAAGCCGGAGACCGTCGCGCCCAGTGCGTCGGCGCAGGCGCCACTTGTTGTGCTTGCCGTGGGTGCCGCCGGGCTCGGGATGATTGCGCTCCCCCCGTTAAGCGCGACAGTTGCGGGTTTGCTGGGTGAGCCACTAATAAGCCCCACCGCTTGGGAGTTGACGCTCTCTGCCGCGGTCGCGGTGGTCATTCTCGCCCTGGTCTGGTGGCGCGGGACGCCGGAACCGCGCTGGCTGGGCAACTGGCTGGGCCTGGGAACGGCGACGCACCTCCTCGTCGTGAACCCTAACCTTCGGCTCGCCGAACGCCTGGCGCAATTCGACGAGCGAGGTATCGATCGGGCGATCACCGAGACGGCCGCTGGTACGCTCCGATCCTCCGACGGCCTCGCTCGCTTCGACGACCACGGCTTGAGCCGCGGCATCTCAGGGGTCGCAACGACGACAGTACGGGCCGCACATGTCAGCGCATTCGCGGACGACCACGGCTTCGACGGTGTCGTGCGCGGCGTCGCAACAGGGTTTCGCAGGCTCGGACGTTACGCCCGGGAACCGCAGACCGGGCAACTCCATCACTACTACATTGCGTCGATCGCAGTCTTTGCGGTCGGGGTCCTGCTACTTGTATTCGTGAGGTGACGCGTGCTTTCGTTGATCATTCTGTTCCCCTTGGCCGCAGCGCTGTTGCTCGTCGCCGTGCCCGCGATCAGTGACGCTGCGGCACGCTGGGCGTGGGTCGGCGCCGCGGGGCTTGAGGTCATACTTGTCGCGACCGTATGGGGCATGTACACGACGCCCCCACCTGGCGAACGCGCGCTCTCAGAACGCATCGAGTGGATGCCAGGCATCGGTAGCAGCTATCACCTGGGCGTCGATGGGCTTTCGCTGCCGCTCGTGGCTCTCACCGCGGTCATCTTCCTTGCGTGCGCGATCTACGCCCTCCGGGACACCCGCCTCCCCCGGCTCCAAGCCGCCCTATTCCTCTTCTTGCAGTCCGTGAGCACCGGAGTGTTCCTCGCAGCGGATCTCATCCTGTTCTTCGTATTCTTCGACCTGTCGATCGTCGGGATGTATTTCGTCATCGCCGGGTGGGGGCACAAGGATGCGGCACGCTCGGCGCTGAAATTCTTCCTCTACACGTTCCTCGGCTCGCTCGCCCTGTTGCTCGGCTTCATCGGCCTGTATCTCGGGGCAGCCCCGCATACGTTCGACATGGTTGAGCTCACTGCGACTCCGCCTCTGAGTGATAACCCGCTCGTAGGAGGCGCGGTGCTGGCTGCAATCGTCCTGGGATTGGCGATCAAAACCCCCACCGTGCCCTTCCACACGTGGCTACCCCCGGCCCACACCGACGCACCCGCGATCGGCTCCGCCGTGCTTGCCGCGGTGTTACTCAAGATGGGCACGTACGGATTCGTTCGGATCGCAATGCCAATGTTGCCCGACGCGTGGCGGGCCTGGGCGTGGATCATCATCGCCGTGGGCATTATTTCTGCCCTCTACGGCGCGCTTGTCGCCCTCGCCCAAACGAATTTTAAGCGGATGGTCGCCTACACCTCTGTCAACCACATGGGCTACATTCTCGTCGCGCTCGGCGCCGCCGGCCTCGTCACCGCCGATACCGTGGAGGCCAGATCGATCGCGGTCTCGGGGGCTGTGACCCAGATGGTCAGCCATGGCCTCATCACCGGTGCACTATTTCTCCTCGCCGGGATCTTGTGGCAGCGCCGCAGTAGCTACGTCATGTCCGACTACGGCGGCCTCGCTGCGCCAGCCCCACGGTTCGCTGCGCTCCTTGCGATAGGAGCATTCGCCTCGCTCGGACTTCCCGGGTTCTCCGGGTTCATCGCGGAATTCCAGATCTTCACCGGAAGCATCGCCGCCAGCCCAATCACCGCGATCGCCGTTCTCGGTATTCTCCTCACCGCCGCCCTCTTCCTGCGCGCGTTACAGTCGTTACTCACCGGAGAGACCCGCGGTAGCTCCGACGAATTCGCCGATCTGCATCCCAACGAGGCATGGTCGATCGTCCCGCTACTTGCGCTCGTGGTTGTCATCGGGATCCTGCCCGGCCCACTGCTCGAGATGATCGAACCGGCTGCCGCGGCTGCCGTCGAGCTGGTTGGAAGGTAGGTCGGCATGGACATGCGGCCGATGCTGCTGTTGCCTGAAATCTCTATCTTCCTTGGCGGCATGGCGGTGCTCCTCGGCGGCTCATTCCTCCCGCGAACCAGACAATGGGTCAGTCGCTTGATCGCAGCGATCGCCTGCCTCGGGGCAGCCATTGCCGGCGCGGTCAGCCTCTTCGGTCCCGCTCAGCAGGCGATGAGCGGGACTTTCGCGATCGACGACGCCACCGCTATCGCCAGGATCATCGCCCCGCTCGGAACGTTGATCGTTCTTGCGCTCGCGAGCGACGAGATCGCCGGCTCCCCTCGCGAGAGTGACACCTACGCACTGTTGCTCTTCTCCACCGCAGGCACACTCATCCTCGCAGGCGCCAACGACCTACTCATCGTCGCGGTCGGATTCTTACTCTCCAGCATCCCCCTCTATGGCCTCATCGGCGTCAGCTCCACCCCCAACGGGGCCGAGGCCACGATGAAGGCCTACCTCATCGGCGCTCTGTTCGGCATCGTCCTCCTCGGAGGAATAACGGTCCTCTATGGGGTGTCGGGCACGACCCTGTATGGGCCGTTGGCTCGAGAACTCGCGGGGGCTCCCCCGGGTGCCGTGGGGCTGGGTGCGGCCAGCGTCGTCATGGCCTTGATGTTCAAGGTGGGAGGTGTGCCGGGGCACTTCTGGATTCCGGATGCCGCTCAGGGCGCGGGGGGAGCCGTTGCGGCTTTCCTCACTACGGTGCCGAAGGTCGGTGCTCTCATCGCCATCTATCGAGTGCTCGAGATCATGCCCGCCACGTTGGCCTGGCCACTCCTGGTGGCACTGCTCGCAGTCGTCAGCATGACGTTGGGGAACCTTGCCGCATTCTGGCAGTCCGATCCTCGCCGTCTGCTCGGCTGGTCTACCGTCAGCCAGGTGGGTTACCTGCTTGTGCCCCTCGCGGTTGTCACGCGAAGCGACCTCGCCCTCCCTGCGCTACTGTTTTACCTCGCCGCCTACGTCCTTACGAACCTCGGGGCCTTCGCAGTTTCGACCGCCTTCCCCGAGCTGCGGGACCTGGAGGAGTTTCGGGGCCTGGGCCGCGAGCGCCCGTGGCTCGGAGCCGCGTTGGTCGTGCTGTTGCTTTCATTGGTAGGCACCCCACCCACAGCGGTGTTCGTGGGGAAACTCGTGACCGCGGCCGCAGCGTGGGATGGCGGGGTGGCTTGGCTCGCGATCGCCGTGTTCGTCAACAGTGTTGTCAGTCTGTTCTACTACGTGCGATGGATCGCACCTGTGTACCGTAGCGGCGAGGCTCGCGCCTCGCACGGGATGGGTCAATTCCTGCCGACACCATGGTCGTCGGCAACCGCCATTGCCTCTGCCGTGGCGGTGCTTGTGCTCGGAATCGGGGCGGGGATCGCCTGGCCCGCCCTCTCCTGAGGGAGCAAAGCACCGTTTGTTCTCTCTGCCTCTCGCGACGAGGATGACCTTGGCTAGCTCGCGTCCTGGAACTTGACAATCAACGCCATGTCTCCGCTCCGGAGCTCATGGCCCGACCTTCATGTGCGCAACGATCTCTGAGTGGGCATCTAGGGAGACGTCACAAACCCAAGCAAGCCGCGACGAAGGTTCCGCGCGCGAATGGGGGGCCGCTCCTTCTTCTCAGATGCTTGAGGTTGCAGGAGCAACGAGAGCCTTCCGCTATGCGACGTTAGTGCCACACCGTCGCGTGCGCGGGAGCAGTGGCGTGCTTTAGGACTCCCAGGCGGCCCTCTCGCGCCGTGCGAACTCGGCGAAGGTGGTGGCCGGGTGTCCGGTGAGGCGCCTTACGGAGGTATTGGGGAACGCGGACACGTTGAAGCGAACGAGACGGTAGATCATTCGCTGAACGGCAATGTAGTCCTCGGGTTGGCCCTGCTCGCGCAGGTGGGTGAGGTAGTCCTTTTCGCTGGGTCGCCGGTAATGGATGCGGCGGCCGAGCACGTCACTGAGAATATCGGCGACCTTGCGGTAGCTCAGACTGTGTTCACCGGACAGTGTGTACGCCTTGCCGATGTGACGAGGTTCGGTAAGCACAGCGGCAGCGACGCGGCCGATGTCTCGCGCGTCGATAAACGCAGTGAAAGAACGCCCGGCCGGAACGAATACCTCATCCATTTCGCGAATCTCGCCCGCGTGTGTCGTGGAGAGATTTTGCATGAAGAAGTTTGGGCGCAGTGAGGTGAAAGGTACGCGAGAGCTTTTCAGATATTCTTCAACCGCGAAGTGCGGGGTCGTGCGGTTGTACTGAACGCCCTGGAGGGAGAGAAAGACGATCTGTCGGATATCGCGGCGCACGGCGGCATCAATGGTCGGGAACAGGTAGGTGTGCACGTCGGCGATTGCCGGGGGACGCATGAGGAAAAGCCGGTCACATCCGTCGAGGGCTTGATCGAGCTCGGTCGGTGACATCGAGTAGTCGAAGCGCCGCGGCTCAACGCCCGCTTGCAGGCGAAGCGCATCGGCGTCGTTGCGCACAGCACCGACCACGCTGGCTCCGCGGTCGAGCAGGAATTCTGCCACCGCGGCACCAACCGTCCCGGTTGCGCCGGTCACAAGAATGCTCATCATCTGTCCTCTGTCGTAATGCGATTCATCATGTGGGCGAGAGATGCCAGTTCTCCATCGGTGAGGCCGGCGAACCGGGTTTGAAGACGCGCCACGACGGCTGTCTCGAAGCGCTCCACCTCCTGGTGCGCCGAACCGGACAGCACAACAATGCGTGATCGTGCATCTGTACGACTCACCTGGGTCTCAACGTGTCCTTCGGCGCGCAGACCGTCAATGAGCTGAGTCACCGCACCCGGTGTCACATCGAGAAGCTCGGCGAGTCGGCCAGGGGTCAAACCAGCCGGCACGCGCGCAAGAAGAAACAGCGCCAAGAGCTGTGACCTGGACAGGACCTTTCCCTCGAACGGTCGTCGCTGTTCCGTTGACAGGACCTTAGCGAGGGCAGTGACCCCACTGAGGATCTCCCTGATCAGCTCGGCACGGTTGCTGTCGGTCGTCATCGGCCACTCACGAACGGCATGTCCCACACGTACTGACGATCATCGATCTGGGTAAGAATGAAGTCCGCTAAGTCATCCCGGCTGAGCTTTGTCGTGCTGTCCCCGCCGACCCACCCGACCCGGTATGAGCCCGTCCCTGGCTCCTCAGTCAACCGCGGTCCCCGAACGACCGTCCACTCGAGGCCGCTGCGCTTGAGAACGTCCACGTGCGCCTCAGCATCGGCAAGAACTCGGCCCGACAGTACCTTCAACAGTCCCCGGATCATGCGGTCGGCCATCTTCGGCTTGTCCTTGCCCTCGGCTCGGAGCCCACCGCCGGAGAGGGTGATGATTCGGCTGACCCCGTGGCGTTGCATTGCGTTCACAATGAATGTTGTGCCATCGGCCTGCAACGTGGCAGGAGAGCCCTTGACATGGCCGATAACGCTCACGACCGCCTCGGCACCCGCCACCGTCTTATCCACCGACGACGCATCCAGCACATCGCCCTCGATCACCGTGAGCCGGTCATCGGCTAACACAATCTTCGCGGGGTCGCGAGCCAAAACTCGTACGGCCAACCCGTGGGAGAGAGCCCGCTCGACGACTCGACGGCCCGTGCGACCAGTCGCTCCAAAAACTGCGATAGTAGAAACCATGTAACTACTTTAGCAACTAAACTAGATATGGGGCTACCCCGAGCTGGTAATTCCGAAAAGGCGAGCACGCGGGCGTCGATGCAGGAGAATGTGAAGCACGAATCGTGGATGAAGAGAGGCGTGCGTCCGGAGGCTGCCAACGACGAGAACGACCGATTCGGATGGACACGCTATCGCGGCGATGGGCAGTCTCGTCACAGGTCGGGAAGAACGGGAAAACGACCACGACGCCACTCACAAGAACTTGAGCGCCCTCACTAATCCGGGCCTCATTCTTCTGGTTCCTGCTGGGTGTTCTTGACCGAGTACCCTGGACGACATGGAACGAGCCTCCCTTACGACCACACGACTTCGCCTCGAGGTTCCAACGCTGGAGCTGACCGAGGATCTTGCACAGATCTGTCAAGATCCCGAGATTCAGCGCTGGACGACGGTGCCGAGCCAGTATGGAGTTGACGACGCGGCGGAATTCCTCTCATCAATCCCACGCAGATGGAACGAGGACTGCCCGGTGTGGGCAATTTATGCCGATGATCTGTTCGTCGGTCTTGTCGACCTCTATCTCCCCGTTGGACAGGGGCGTCGGACCGAGGTCGGATTCTGGGCGAACCCAGAGGCTCGAGGCCACGGGTACATGACGGAGGCTGTTCGGGCAGTAT
The DNA here is from genome assembly GCF_014118685.1 of Flaviflexus huanghaiensis. Classification (GTDB taxonomy): domain Bacteria; phylum Actinomycetota; class Actinomycetes; order Actinomycetales; family Actinomycetaceae; genus Flaviflexus; species Flaviflexus huanghaiensis. The sequence continues at coordinate 135,701 of NZ_JACFAK010000002.1, read as the reverse complement.
GCGAATTCGCTTTTGAGCGCGGCTGCTTCGCGATTGGATGGGCATGCGCCGTCGAGGGCAACGACGTGAACTGGGCAAGTGCAAAGGTTGCGTGGCGTAACGGCTTTGTCTTCGAAGGTATTCAGCGGGCTGCTGTCATCGAGAAGGGGAAGATCAGAAACTATTTGCGGGCAACGCTCCTTCCGTGCGATGCTATGGAACCGGCAGAGCCCTGGTTCGGGCCGTCCCCCGGCCGCAGACCAGTATGGAATCCCAAGGACCCCGAGGCGCTCGTCCGCGAGTTCCACGAGACGTATGCGATGCCGATCGCCGATGATGGCCCAAACGTTGACCGGGACCGTACCCACATGCGCATGGCTCTTATCGCAGAGGAGTTCCACGAGCTCGTCGCCGCTGTTTACGGCGAGGCGGCTGGCCGCATCGTCGACGAAGCATACGGTGAGGCGGTGAAGCGAGATGATAACTCGCGTGACACCGTCGAAACGGCCGATGCTCTGGCCGACCTCATCTATGTCATCTACGGCATGGCGCTGGAAACCGGAATACCTCTCGCCGACGTGCTACGGGAAGTCCAAGCCGCCAACCTGTCGAAGCTCGGTGAGGACGGCAAGCCGATCTATCGTCCCGATGGCAAGGTCATGAAGGGGCCGGCGTACTTCCGTCCCAGGGTTGACCGAGTCCTCGGTTTTACGGCCGACTAAGTGCTGAGTTGCTCCCCTACGGGAGGCTAACGTCTCCTCTGATGACCAACCCTTGAGGGAAGGTGTAGTCCCCCGTGACGGTCAGGCTGGTCGCCTCAACCAACGAGGGAACATGGTGCGTGCGTGCGTCGAACTTGTCGACGTGAGCAAAGTGCTCCGGGTCCAGCCAGATCGTAGGAGCTTGATCGATGGTTCTCGTGATGACGCCGCTTGGCGCGACATCGTAGACGTCAGAGCGAATGAGCAGCAGGTCATTCGTCGTCTTAACTGGCAAGAACCGGGATCGATCAACCTCGATGGCGAGTGCGCCGTCGAAGATCTCGATCGCCGCTCCCATCCCTGTTTCCAGCTGATAGACCTCGGCTGATGTCGCGTCGGTCGGGTCGACTGTTTTCGCGTTGAGGATGAGGGGCAGGCCAAGATAACCGCCACGCCTTCCCAGTTCGTCCGCGAGCGCCTCGAGGTCGAGCCACAGCGTATTCGTGTTGAAGTAGGAGTGACGCTCGATGTCCTGGAAGTGGTCGACATCCTCCGGTGCGGTTTGTGCGAGTTCGCGGAGGATGAGCTTGCTGTCGGAGGCTCGGACCGCGAGGTGGCCGCCCTTTCGGTCGTTTGCTTCTCGCCTACAGACCTCCATGGCGAAAGGTGCGCCGCTGTCGGCGAACCACTGGGCGAGGGCTGCATCGGGGAATGCCCCGAGGTTGTCTGAGTTGGAGACGATGGCGTAACGGTATCCGCGGTCGAGGAGCTCCTCCAGGAGGCCGGATTCGGGCAGGGCGGTGTAGAGGTCTCCATGTCCTGGAGGGCACCACTCAAGGTCGGCATTGGGATGCTCGGCGGGCGTCAGGTCGCCTCTCAGAAGTTTCGGAACTCGATTCTGAATGAAGCTGAGGGGCAAATCGTCGACGGCAAGTGAGTCGAAGCGTTCCACGTAGTTTTGTGTGTCGTTTTCGGTGTGGAAGGAGTTCATGAAAACGAGGGGAAGGCGAACCCCCTGCATCTGACGGACAGACATGACCTGGGCGATGATGATGTCGAGGAACGTCCTGTCCGGGGTGACGTTGAGGAGCGACTTCGCCTTGTGCAGTCCCATGGACGTCCCGAGACCGCCGTTGAGTTTAATAACCGCGGTCTGGGCAATCGCATGTGTCTCTGACTCGTTGCTGGCTCGCTCGGCGCTCGTGGATCCTTCCCCGGTGTAGCGGGGGATCTTTGTCAGCGGCCTGATGTCGCTCTCGCGAATGTAGGAGGATTCGCCACGGGCGACCTTCTCGATGTTCTGCTGGAACACGTGGATGGCAAGGTCGCCAATTCCGGCTTCCCTCATCTTCTCAACGGCCGGGGTCCACACAGCATTCATCGTCATCCTTCCTTCAGTGAGCCGCGTACAAGGCCCAAGATGCTGCCGATCAGCAGGGCACCGGCTGCTGCGATGAGGAGCCATACTGCGGCGCCGAAGCTACCACCTTGAGCGATGACTGCGCGGTGGTCGGAGTTGAGCACAAGGTAGGCGGCGACGCCACCAAGCACGGCTCCTGCCACCATACTCAGTATCCCGCCCCAGCGTCCTCGCGTTCGGCTTCCTGTCGAGGCTAGGAGAAGGACAGAGCCGACGGCGCCAACGAGCGCCGCTGCGAGGATTGTGTAGGAGTAGTTGTTGCCCGCCTCAGAACCCCACAGCGAGATTGGCTCGCCGATCGACACGAAGGGAACGAACGGGGCAATAACAGCGAAGACGACGGCGGCGAGGGCGAATCCCCCGCCGACGGCGCCGATGGTGGTCTGGGGTTGGGATGAGGGCACGCTCTTCGACTGCCGAGTGGGGCGCACGAACGCCGCTGGCCACGGCTGGGAAGCTGCCCGATCGTTCTCTAGCCCGCCGCGTGCCACGCCTGCCCGGTCTCGTGTTGGTGGCGGCACGGCTTCTCTGCCCGACTCGCTTGGTGTGTCATCAACGGCGGGCGCTTGGTCGTCCCGATTTCCTGCCTCTATCGGCTCGATTGGAGCGCCATCGACCATCTCGTCCCGTGGACTGCTGGCACGTGTCCAGGCCCCGTCGGCGAGCTCCGTCGGCCGGTCATCTGCTTGTCGTGGCCAGTCCGTCGCAAGACTGGGTTGTCCCGCTGATCGTTTGACCCCGTGGGGGTTGACCCGCGTCCCGCCGGGCAGCGGAGGGACGGGGCGAGGAGTGGGGATCGTGTCGCGCCCATCTGGCTCAGGTTCGGGGGTGTGAGCGGACGGGAGGAGGGTGTTCCCCTCGTCGTTGCCCGGATCATCCGGGGCGATCGTGTTCATGGTCGGTCGTCGTCGAGGACCTCAGCATCTTGAATATCGTCTTCGACAACGGCGGCGAGAATGTCACCGGCGAGGGTGTCGATGCGGGCGTTGATCTCCTTGACCTTTCGCTTCTGCTCTTTCGCGGTCATGACCTCGATGAGGGGAAGTCCTGCGTCAATTTTCGCTAGCTGTTGCTTCCACTCCGTCGCCTGCTCGGCAACGGCAGGAGTGTTGGCCGAGGCGTAGAGATAGGTCACCTGCTCGCGGAGGACCTCAACTCGCTTCGTTGCACCGGGGACGCCCTTCTTCTGACGGGCGTCCTGGTAGGACTTGAGCTTGCCGGACAGCGTCGACACCGCGTCAGGGTTCGAGTCGATCATCTTCTTGATCACCGGCCCGTAGCGCTGAACTGCGTTAACGACGACGGGGCCGGAGAGGATTGCCCATCGGATAAGTGTCGTGAATTTCGCCATGTGTCATCCCTTCTCGCGACCAACTCTATCCCTGCCCGGGCGAGTTCGCTGATCAGGATGCCGAGGGCGAACAGTTCCGGCCAGATAATGACGTGTGACGGGACTGTGTCAGCGGAAGTCCCGTGACCTCACCGGCAGGGCGAGAGGAAGCTGGTCGAACCCGTCGGCGACGAAGTTGACTGTCCCATCACCCCGTTCCACCATGCCCCGGATGATGAGGGCCCGCGAAGGCCTCGCGACGTCCCTGTGGCGGGCCCACAGGCCCGGCGAGCATACGACGTTGAGCAATCCGGTCTCGTCCTCGATCGAGAGGAAAATTGTTCCTTTAGCAGTTTGCGGGCGCTGCCGGTGGGTGACGATCCCGCCGACCTCGAGCCTGGTGCCAAGCGGGGCGGTGAGGATATCGGCGACCCTGAGCACGCCGCGTTGCGTGAGCCTGTCCCTCACAAGCACTGTCGGGTAGACGCTGGAGATCCCGGTCCGCACAACATCAGCGATAACGGTCTCCGCCTGCGTCATCTCAGGAAGCGTTGGCGCCTTCGTGCCGACCTCGGTACCGGGAATGGTGGGCTGGATCCAGCCGTGGACCGCCCGCTCCTCACTGCCGAGAGGGCCCGCGGCCCACATTCCCTCCCGCCGGCTGACGTTGATCGACGTGAGGGCACCCGCCTCGGACAGGATCCGCAGGTCCCGCTCATCGAGCCGGCACCGTCGCGCCAGGTCAGCTATCGACGTGAATGGTCGGTCCTTCCGCGCCGCGCTGATCCGTTCGGCGGCCGCGCCGAGACCTTTGACCGAGTCGAGTCCAAGACGCAGGACAAGATGAGGGTGGGGGCGGACGAGATTATCTTCCGCCGCTACCGGTATGGCATCTTCCCCTGGAACCATTGCGGTACTCCGCTCAAGGCTCGCCTCAACCTCGGAATGGTTGATATCGGGGCGGGCTGTCCGCACGCCGTGACGGCGAGCATCCGCCACGAGGGACTGCGGAGAGTAGAAACCCATCGGTTGAGCGCCGAGTAAGCCCATGTAGAACGCTTCGGGGTGGTGAACTTTGAGCCAGGCGCTCGCATAGACGAGGTAGGCGAAGGAGAACGAGTGGGATTCGGGGAATCCGAAGTCCGCGAACGCCTTGAGGCTGTCATAGATCTTCTCGGCCGTTTCTCCGTCAATGCCCCTTTCGGCCATGCCCGCCACGAGCTTGGTATGGAGGGCCTCCATGCGTTGGCGGGAGCGTTTTGACCCGATGGCCTTGCGCAGCTGGTCCGCCTCATCGGCGCTGAACCCGGCGGCATCCACCGCGATCTGCATGAGCTGCTCTTGGAAGAGCGGAACACCGAGCGTTTTCTCGAGGGCGGGTTTAAGGAGCGGGTGCAGGTAGGTGACCGGTTGCCTGCCCCGCCTACGTTCGATATAGGGATTGATGGCATTGCCTTGGATAGGGCCGGGACGGATGAGGGCGACCTCGACGACAATGTCGTAGAAGACCCGCGGACGCAGTCTCGGCAACGTGCTCATCTGGGCCCGTGACTCTACCTGGAAGACGCCGACCGTGTCGGCGGCGCACAGCAGGTCATAGACGGCAGGGTCCTCCGCGGGAACGGAATGAAGCTCGTAGGGCCTGCCCAACTCATCGACTGCCCCGTAGGTGGCGATCGCGGTGAAGGCCAGTCGCAGGGCGGTGAGCATGCCGAGACCGAGCAGATCAAACTTGACCAGTCCCGCCTCAGCGCAGTCATCCTTGTCCCACTGAAGCACAGTCCGTCCCGGGGCAGTTGCCCAGCCGACCGGGCACACATCGATAACGGGGCCTTCACACATAACCATGCCGCCCGAATGGATGCCGAGATGTCGGGGAAGCTGGAGCATCTGCTCGGCGATCGACAAAACCGTCGGATCGATGCCCTCGGTTGAATCGAGTCCCTCCTGCCCTTCTGCTGGGGCGGTGAGAGACCCCCACCGCTCAACCGACTTCGACCACGCATCGACCTGGCCGAGCTCGAAGCCGAGCGCCAATCCCGCATCCCTGATCGCCATCTTCGGTCGATAGCTGATGACATTGGCAACCTGGGCGGCATGCTCACGACCATGCCGCCCATAGACGTGCTGGATGACCTCTTCGCGGCGCCCCGATTCAATATCAATATCGATATCGGGGGGCCCGCTCCGCCCCGGCGACAGGAAACGTTCGAACAGCATCTTGTGCCGCACCGCATCAACCGCCGTGATCCCGAGCGCGAAGCAGACGGCAGAGTTCGCGGCCGACCCTCTGCCCTGACAGAAGATACCGTTGTCGCGACAGAAGTCGACCAGTTCGTGGACGATAAGAAAGTAGCCGGGGAAGCCGAGCTTCTCAATGGTCGCGAGCTCGTGGTCGATTAACTCCCACGCCCCCGCGGTCGCTCCGCGCGGACCGTAGCGTTGTTCCGCGCCACGATACGTGAGCTCTCGTAACCAGGAGGTCTCTGTATGCCCCTCGGGGACAGGAAAGGGCGGTAGCCGAGGTGCGACAAGGTGGAGGTCGAAGGCGAGCTCGGCACCTAGCTCGCCCGCGGCATCAACTGCCCACTCGTGAGCGGCATGGATCGCCCTCATGTCCTCATCCGACCGCAGATGAGCCCCCGCGGCTGGTAGCCACGCATCCAGCTCTTCGAGTGGGGTGCGGGACCGGATCGCCGCGAGCGTATCGGCCAGGGGACGGTCCTCGGGTCGGGCGTAGTGGACCTGGCCCGTCGCGACTGCCCGCAGCCCGCTCTCCTTCGCTAGGATGGCGAGCGTCCTGTTGCGCTCCCTGTCGTGCGGTCCGCCGAGGTCCGTCAGCTCGACAATGACATTGTCCCTGCCAAACAGCGCGCCCAGCCTGTCAAGTTCGGCTCGGGCGGCCTGCACACCCCCTGTTGAGAGAGCTCTGCGCACGTGACCTTTTCGGCATCCGGTGAGAATCGCCCACTGCCCATCCGCAGCCTCGGCGAGGCTCTCGAGCCGATAGTCAGCACAGCCTTTGACTCCCGTGGCGAGCTGCGCACGACCGATCGCGGATGACAGCCGACGATAGCCTTCGACCCCGCGGGCGAGAACGACGAGATGGTTCGCATCCGGATCCCGCTCCCCTGCCCGCTTGGGGGCGTAGACATGACCATCGAGGGGCAGGGAGATCTCGGTACCGATGACAGTGGGCAGGCCCACCGTGCGAGCCGCTGTCGCGAGCTGGACGACGCCGGGTAGGCCGTCATGGTCGGTGAGCGCAAGAGCAGACAGGTCAAGCTCAACGGCTCGAGAGACAAGGTCTTCCGGGAGGGAGGCCCCATCAAGGAAAGAAAACGCCGAGTGGGCATGAAGTTCCGCATAACGAAAACCCATCAGCTGTAGATCCCTTCGAGGAGCCAGCTGGTACCGCTGCGGTAGATAAGTGCAGCGGGCCCCTCCACCCCAATTTGAAGGTACGCCCGGCGATAAGAATCGGGAGCCCACCAGCGTCCCGAGATGCTCCACGGCCCCGCATAGTTCCAGACCTGGACGGGACGCGAGTAGTAGTACGCCGCATGGGCACGGCTCGAATCAGGCCGCTCCGCATCGGACCGGCTCGGCATCGGGGCAAGAACGAAGCGACCTGGCGTGGGCTCAACACAGTCAACGCAGGCGAGCTGGATGCTCTCGTCAACATAGAGGCTGCCCCCGCAACGGCAGGAAAGCAGGACCCGAGGCGCATGAGGGAACACGATCGACGGCCAGGGCCTCGGCACAGCCCCCACCCACGGCCGGTCCGTCTCAGTTTTCTCCTGGACCGCCTGCCAATTCTCACACTCCGTCGCCGCGTCCGGGCATCGGCCCCCGGTCCACCGCACCGACTGCACAGCCGAATCACCGAGCATGCCTTGAATCCGTAGGACACTGCGCTGCGCCTGCTCTCGGCCTCGCCGGCTATCGCCCCACAGCGTGGCCTGCCTCGTCCCCGCAGGCGTCAGATCAGCGGCGGTCAGTTCAAGGTAGGTGAGCTCACCCAGAGGATGAGTGTGCCGACTGTCGAGCCAGCCGGAGATCTGCCAGCGCACCCTGTCAGTGATATCGCGGGCACTGTTCACCCCGTCGACAGACCATGTGCGGCTACGTTCCCCACCCTCCGCGAAATGAGCCTGGACAACGAGCTGCCCACACACCTGCATCCGCGCCGCCAGCTTCCCTGCCAGCTCATCGGCAAGCTCCTTCGCGAGGAAGGCCGCCTGCTCCTCGTTGGCGATCGCGTCGACGTGTCTGCGCACCGCGACCTCCGCGGCCGGTGCCGTTGTCTGGATAACCGCGTGGTCGGCGCCGTGGCAAAGCCGCCACAGAATCGTTCCTGTCAGCCCGAAACGGGAGGCAATCTGGGAATGGTCGAGGGTAGCAAACTGGCCGATGGTCGTGATCCCGAGCGACCCGAGCACATCGATTGTTTCCTCCCACTCGCGGCGGACCCGCCCATTCGGAGCCACGGTGAGCGTCGCTGTCACGGGGAAGTCTGCAAGGAAGGAGGCGGTCTCTTCAGCGGGGACATTCCTGCCCTCGCGTGCGGCCAGCACACTGGTGAGCAGACCGCACCCGTAGCCCACCTGAGATTCTTCAGCCTGGCTCGCGACAGAGGAGATGAGCGACGCGGCAAGAGCATCGAGGCCGCCTGCGAGGCGGGCGGGTGCGCTGGCGCCGAAGGTGACAAGCCCGGGGCGGAGGATGACAGTCGCGGCGACATGGTCCTCGATCGCATCGAGCACCCCGGCGAAGACCCTGCTGTCACGATCATCATCGCGGGAGATGATCGTGAGATGAGGGACGAGAGACACCGCCTTACGGCGTGTATCCCCCTGCCGCACTCCCTGCCGACGAGCGGCAGGACTTGCCGCCCGGACGCGGCTGTCACAGACTGCGACGGCCTCCTCTGGCGCGGCGAGAGAGGAGGCGATTGCTGCCGCCACCGGCCAGTCAGGCACCCAGAGGGCGCCTCGGAGCGTGCCGAGCATCAGGACACCGCCTGGAGGATCCGCGGCGCTTCGACAAGCCCTTCGGATGTCCATATGCACGAGGTGCGAACAGGACCGGATGAGACGGTGTAGCGGACCGCTGTGAGGTGACCGACGCCCGCGTCATATCCGCTTGGCTCAGCAGTCTCCACCCGCAAAACAACAGAGGCGGTCGGCCAGTCGGCTGCAAGGATGCTTGTGCCTCGCGTGCGTACCCGCTGGGCAAGAGCCCGCTGTTCCCGCATCGTCAGCCCCAGCTCGCCAGCCACAATGATGTCGAATCCGTCCGCGAGCGCAGTGAGAACGTCGGGGGCGCGTGCGCCCGGGTGTGGGATGTGGGCGGTACGGGTGAGGTCAAGACCGTGTTCGACAGCTGCTCCCCACCCGATGAGAGGTAACCCAACGAGGGCGATCCATGCTCCCTGGGAGGAGGCGTGGCCAGCGATGGCGAGGAGGATCGAGGTCGAGCCGGCGATGGCAACGATGCCGGGGGTGAGAGCAGGAAGAACGGGGGCGAGCGCTGGCGGGGGTTGCCAGCCCTGCTTGTCCTCAGTTTTGCTCAGACCGCTGGCTGTCTCTGCTCGTTGAAGGACGTCTCGTGCATGTGCGAGCCGCTGCGCGTGGTTCACGATCCCCCCTTTTTAGAACACTTGTTCGATGGTTCGATCTTCAGTTTACGACCGTGGTCGACAAAAATCGACCCCGCTTTCCCCCGCCCTGTGACGTGTGGCATAGACTGGGGCTATGAATCTTGATCGTCCTGTTGCCCCAGATCCGTATGAGCTACTCCCCCACGTTCCTTCTTTTGTGCTGGAGTCGGATGATCTCGTCGCCGGCCAACCGATGCCGAAGGAGTTCACTTATCAGCATGGGAACGTCTCTCCGCACCTGTCGTGGCGGGATTTTCCGGCCGAGACTCAAAGCTTCGTCGTCTCGTGTTTCGACCCTGATGCGCCAACCCCGTCGGGGTATTGGCACTGGACGATCATCGACCTGGATTCGACTGTGACATTCCTCGAACGCGGCCAGGGCGAATCGGATCTGTTCCTGCCGGGGGCCGCCTCGCATGTTCGAACAGATGGCGGACTGTTTGGCTGGGAGGGCGCTCAGCCCCCGGAGGGGGACCGTCCCCACCGCTACATCTTCGCCGTCCATGCCCTCGATACCGATACTCTCGGGCTCGACCCTGATGACGCATCCCCGGCTGCGGTCGCCTTCACCGGGTTGTTTCACACAATCGCCCGCGCCACGTTGGAAGTGACGTATAAGCAGTAGGTAGTCTTGGCCCGTGTTCGACGTTGTCTTCTACGAGCCCCGCATCGCCTCTAACACTGGCAATGCCATTCGGCTGTCCGCATGCACGGGCATCACTCTTCATCTTGTCGAGCCTCTCGGCTTCAACTTCGGCGACGCTCACCTGCGCCGGGCCGGACTCGACTACCACGACCTGGCCGATATGCTCGTCCATCCCACGTTCGATTCGCTCATCGCGCACCTGGGTGCGGACCGACGGATCTTCACGTTCACGGGAAAGAGCACGGAGTCGTTCGCGGATGTGGCCTACCGGCCTGGCGATGTGCTCCTATTTGGCCCTGAACCGACCGGCTTGCCTGACCACATCCTCGACCACGAGGCTGTGACAATGCAGGTTCGAATCCCCATGCAGCCGCATATCCGCTCCCTCAACCTGGCAAACTCCGCGTCGATCGCCGTCTATGAGGCGTGGCGCCAGAATGGATACGCGGGGGCGGTGTGACAGTCCCCTGATCGGTGTCGACATATGTTCCCCGGGCGTGTGCCCGGGGAACTCTGTTGTCTGCTCGAGATTAGGTCAGATCCGGCGGCGGACGAGCAGAACTCCTGCACCGAGACTGAGGAGCAGGACAGCCACGACAATTCTGCCACCGGTGGCGCCGGTCAGCGGCAACTCCCTGCGGGCCGGAGCAGGTCCGTCGACGTGGACAATGTCCCAGCCGTCGATGTCGTCTTCAATCGACTCGTTCGGCTGGTTCGCGCCCTCCTCGATCGGGTCACTTGGCGAATCAACGTAGGCGATGTTGTGACCCGGCCCCTCAAGGACCGCGGTGGCGTTGAGCGTGACGCACGCACCCGGATCGAGCTCCCCGAGCGTGAACAGACCGGCGTCGTACCTGTCGTCATCTGAATCAATGGAGCGGAGGCCGGGCCCGATGTCGTCAGTCACAGTCACCGCGGCGGCGGGGGCGATGCCGACGTTGCATGTCTCGATCTCAAAACGCGCATTCGTGCCGTCGGTGCTGAGATGGCGCTTGTCAATCCGCAGGTCTGCCGTCGGAACATCAACCTCGACGGTATCGCCTTGGTCGGTATCGGTCTCAAGCGTCGGGTTTGGAAGGAAGCCGCCTCCGTGCGGGTGGTGCTCGGCTTCGACGTAGGCACGGTTGCTCACGTGTGCCGTCGCGGCAGGGACATGCGCCTTGACGTGAACGGTCTCAACCTGTCCCGGTTCCAGGTCGCCCACGAACCACGTCAGCCCATCAATGGTGCCGGTGCTTGGCTCACCGAGCGTCACGTCGCTCAGGCCCTCTCCTGGGAGGTCAACGACCCGCACCCCGCCGACCGTCTGCCCGCCGAGGTTCCCCGCCTCGATGACGAAAGCGATCGTGTCACCGTCGAGGATCTGCAGCTCCTTGTTGATCGCGAGCGTGCCGTCGCGAGACACGGAGACGACATCTGCCTGGTCGGTGTCAGAGTAGACATCATCGTTTGGAATCGCGTCATGCGGGTGAGTGAGCTCGCGAGGTTGAACCGGATTGGTGATCGAGATGGCGTTAACGACTGTCATCGCCTCTGCAGTGAGCAACGCTGTCACCGTCGCCGTCGCCTCCTCGCCAGCTCGGAGCGTGCCGATCGCCCACGAGTTGCCGTCGGTCGTCCCCTTCGAGACGTCGGTGAAGGCGACAGAGTCAATGCCGACACCGGGAAGGTCGACGGCTCGAATGAGGGTCCCGGCCGTCACGACTCCCTCGGCTGGCGTGGCACCGTTGCGCACAGTGATGCTGTATGACGCTTCGCCTTCCTCGAGGGAACCAACGAGTGCCTTATCGATCTGAAGAAGCGGCTCCTCCTCCAGGCGGATAACATCGCACCCGTCCGTGTCCGAATACACGTCGACGTTGGGTTCGCATGTGGGCGGCAGGACCGGTGTGCAACCCGAGCACCCAACCACAACATTCTCAACAGGACCGCCCAGTGCGGTAGCTCGCACAGTGGCAGTGCCGATTTCCCCCTCGGGCAGGTCACCAATCCGCCACGTGTCACCATCGACGCGACCGCGCGTTGCATGGAAGAACTGAACGTCAGTTATGCCGTCAACGGGAATGTCGGTCAGGACAGCGTCACGGACTGTGCCCGGACCGGCGCCGTGGACGGTGATCTCGAAGATGAGCTCATCCCCCGCCTCGAGGACCGCACCCTCTCCAACGAGACGCTTATCGACCTGCAGCGTCGCAGGTGGTCCGATCGTCGTCGTCTGCATCGAGTCGATCATCGTCGTCAGCGCGTTGCTCGTGCGGGTCTGTGCGGAGTTGACGAGCCGGTCGCCATTCGTCGCGCCGCTCGCGACGTAGTCAACCGTATAGTCGACGCTCATCCCCGGCCCAAGCCCCCGGGTAATCCACCGGACTGCCGTGACGTTTGTCTGCCCATCCCAGCGCTCCCACAGTCGAGACGGGGATCCGACCGTGCCATTTGATGCCGCGAGAGGATCGCGGTTGATCGACTGAGGATCAGCGGTCGACACCCAAATCTCGTCACCGCTCAATGCGGTGACCGTCACATCGGCCGACGTGACAGTCGACCTGTCATCCCCCTCAAACGGCAGGATGTCGATCGTGTCGGCAACCGTGACGGGCCACGTGTCGCGATTTTCGAGCGTGACAGTCCAACGGTTGGACCCGTCGAGCGCGAACTCAGCGGACTCCGTCGCCTTGCTCACATGGGTGCCAGCGGACGCGAGCGCGACGACGGCCGCGGTATCGCTGTCCGTGCCGAGCACCGTACTCGTGATGTTGTCAACCCCTACCTGTGCCGTGAGCGTGCCAGTTCCCGTGCGGTAGATGGTCGAGACCGTCTCCTCCGTAAGCGCCCCGACAGCTACACGTGACACCCAGGAGACGACCTGTCGACCACCCTCGGTCGTCACCGTCGCTCCCATGCTCGTATCGGCCACCTCCATGCCCGGCGGCAGAACGAGACGGTGCCGCACCGAGTGGGTTCCTCGGCCCGCGAACGGAGCAGCAGACAGACGCGTGTGGACGGCCCAGTCAACAGCATCGCCAGGCTTGACCGCATCGACCGAGCTCGTGAGCTGGACAGATGTGCGATATGGGACTGCTTCGACCGCGTCCCGATACGTCGTCGTGCTCGTGTAGGTCGGTGCTGCCTGCTGTGCCGGGAGCCTGCTGATCGTCGCCCCCGACATGTCCCACCCGGCTGCAACATTGCTGGAATGGCCGGATGCCATCCACGCCCGCTCACCCTCCTTGAGAGAAGGCGAGGCGAGATAGCCCGCACCGAGGATCGGGCGCGTCACGAAGCGAGCATCCTGTTGCGCCGGATCGAAGAGGACCCTGATGGCGGTGACGTCCTTCGGCTTCTGTGCTGTCCACGCTCCCCGACCGCAGTCCGGTGACATGAACCCACCAGGGATCGCGCCCGTCAGGTACTCGACGCGGTAGTTGCTTAACTCGGTGACAGAGACCTTGCCGTTGAAGGATGTGGATCCGCGCTCGCGGTCGAAGATGAGGCAGTAGCCGTGGGTTGTCCCAGGGGTGAATTGGCCTGGCGACATCCCGACGTAGTGGGATGCGTTGACGATGCCGACGAGCTGGTCCCCCGGGAGGATCGGGCCACGGCCCACCCAGTGGTTCGCGCCAGCCGACAGGGTTCCCGTTCCAAGCTTTGGATCCCACACCTCGCGGTGTACGCGGGGAAGCGTCATCGGATCATCACCTGGTTCAGCGAGGACTCCGCCGGGATCAGGCGCGTGGCCGTTGACAAACTTTCCAGAAACGGAGCCAACATCAACGATCGATGTGTGGGAGCGGTCATTGGTTGTCCTCAGCTGCTCGGTGACTGCGCCGGACGCCGTCGTAGCCGACCATCCGACGACGTGGGTTGACCAGGAGACAGCACTGTTGCGCTGCGCAGCCGAATAAGCCGGGTACCGAAACGCGATCCCGAACGATGCGACGGAGACCGTGTCGAGGATATTGCCGGCGGGGTCAGTGGCGGGTCCAACCGGCCGATCACCCACGGGAACGGTGAACCGTGCGGTGGTCTTGTCAAGCCTTTGCCACGTCACATCCGGCACGGGATACGTCGGCCCGTTTGCCGCGACTCCCGTCACTGTCCGCTCCGCTGGGACGGGAACGATGCTGAGAGCCTCAAACGAGTTAGCGACTGCGGGTCCGACCGTTGTGTCGACTTTGAGGTCGAACGTCACGGATCCCGTGAGCGGCTCGGCCCCGAAAGGAACCGCGATCATGACGGGAACAATGGTGTCGACATGGAGATTCGCGTTAAATCGATAGCCGCCAGAGGTGATCCCGGTCGGTGTTAGCGCGATATCGATGCCCTGATCGGCCGTCATCTCCAGCGCAGGGGTGGGCGCGACATTGCCGTGTTCGTCGGCGGCGATGACCGTGAGACGGTCACCGTTCTTTCCCCACGCGCGCACAGGCACGGAGATGTGCCCGGCGATCCCGTCGTCGTCAGGGGTATCGATGATGCAGTGAATCGAGGTCGGTGTCCACTCTGAGGCGGTTGCACACTGGTCCGGCAGGCCGAGGAAAAGCCCGTTCTGAACGGTGAAGTCAAACGCTGAGCTTTCCGCATGGGTGCTGTCGATGAACCCGTGCGCGTAGTTCGCATCCCATTCCACCCTCGCCACGAGCTCTGTGCCGGATTCCAGCGCTGACGGGGGGCTGTCCCATCCCGCGTTGAGCGACGCCATGAGGTCTGCCGACATCGCCGCCGTGGGAAGGAGTGAGAACGCGGCCGCAGCGGCGAGGAGCCGCTTCATTTCCTTCTCCGCACAGCGAGGGCCATGATCGACCCGATGCAGATGATGACGAGAATGATCGGTATCCAGATGCTATGCACGGGTATCCTCCTTGATCCAAAGACGTTCGATGGTCATGGGTCTGTCCTTCCTATTCGGTCGGGAACAGACTGCCGATCCTGGCGCCGTGCGGAGGGCATAGAGAATGCCCCCTGCGCATGAGGGGGCATATCGGGAGAGTGGTACTCAGAGAGTTTCGGCGAGCTCCCACGCCTCGTCGACCAGGTCGACAAGGGGCAGTCCGAAGCCATCGGCGATGGCGACAAGAGTCTTCGTCGTTGGGTTCGCCAACTCGCCCTTAAAGGTTCGGCCCGCTTCGACAACCTGGTATGTGCTTGGGTCTATACCGATCTCGTGTGCGAACGCTCGCTGGCTGAGCCCCACATCGCTCCGGTAGCGAATACATGTCTGCCCCAATGCCTGGATGAAAGCCGGGTAAGGGACAGAGGATTTCTTCATTCATCTAACCCACCACGGGACAGCGGGACGAGCAACTGGATATAACCAGCCGTCTATGTGACCTTTGCCGTATCGGCGTGGAGCGTCTGCGCGACCGCGTAGACCGCAACAGCTGAAGCCGCCGCGACGTTAAGGGAATCGACCCCGCCCGCCATCGGGATTCGAACGGTCACGCTTGACTTGTCAATCGCACGCCAAGTAAGTCCTTCGCCTTCGGTTCCGAACAGGAGCGCGACGCGTGACGTGGTGTCGAGCCCGGCACAGTAGTCGGGCAGGCTCACCGAGTCATCGGACAGCGCCATCGCCGCCACCTCCCAGCCCTGCTCCCGTAGCGACGTGATCGCGCCAGGCCACGGGCTCACCCGCGTCCACGGGACCTGAAACACGGTGCCCATCGAGACCCTGACGGAGCGCCGATACAGCGGGTCCGCACAGCGCGGCGTTACAAGAACGCAGTCAACGCCGAGAGCCGCACACGACCTGAGGATCGCACCAACATTCGTGTGGTCGACGATATCCTCAATGACGGCGATGAGGCGGGCGTCCCTCACAAGGTCGAACGGATCAGCGAGCTCGGGTCGGTTCATCGCCGCCATCGCACCCCTGTGGAGGTGGAAACCCGTCACCTGCTCGAGGACGTCCTCCTCAGCGAGATAGACGGGCGTCTGCCCACCGTCGGGGGCGCCACATGCAAGCTCCACCCATGGCGACAGCGCATCCAACCACTTCGGTGACGTGAGGAAGGACCGGGGCCGGTGGCCCGCCTGAACGGCACGCATGATGACGTTCGTCGACTCGGCCATGTAGAGCCCGCGCTCGGTCTCTAGCTTCTTGCGCAACGCCACATCGGTCAGCGACGTGTAGTCGGCAAGCCGCTCATCGGCCGCCGTCAATTCGACGTACATCTCATCCTTCGACGGGGACGTTCGATTGCAAGAACCGGCACACTCCTACATTTTGAGGACGTGCCGGACTCACTCCTCGTCACGGATGGGGCGGTTAGGTTCTTGACCCGAGAGGTCGGTCCTGCGCGGGCGACGGCCAGACTGCTCGCCAGCCTCCGAGGCCTCATCGGTCGCCTTCGCAGCCTCGCCCTTCGCGGCGGCTAGAGCGTCATCAATGTCCGGCAAGGACGTGTCGCGCAGTGCGGCCGCGACGTCGTCCGCATCCTCACCGAAGTCGACGATGGGGCGCTCGTCGTCATCCGTCGAGACCGTCGGGCCTCCCGGCTTGCCGCCGAAACCAGCGGTGACCGAGTTGAGTGCCTCAGTGAGCTCTGTCGGGATAATCCACATCTTCGACGACTGCGACTCGGCGATCTTCGGCAGCATCTGGATGTACTCGTATGCGAGAAGCTTCGGATCAGCATTACCGCGGTGAATCGCGTCGAACACCTGGAGGATCGCGCGCGAGTCGCCCTGTGCCTTGAGAATCGTCGACTGTGCGTCGCCTTCAGCGCGAAGGATCGCCGACTGCTTTTCACCTTCGGCTGTGAGGATCGCCGACTGCTTGATGCCCTCCGCGGTGAGGATAGCGGCGCGGCGGTCACGCTCCGCCTTCATCTGCTGTTCCATCGCGGACTGGACAGTCGCTGGCGGGTCGATCGCTTTGAGCTCGACTCGGTTGACGCGGATCCCCCAGCGGCCGGTCGCCTCATCGAGGACCCCGCGAAGCTGGCCGTTGATCTGATCGCGTCCTGTCAGCGCCTGCTCCATGTCCATGGAGCCAATGATGTTCCTCAGCGTCGTCACGGCAAGTTGCTCAATGCCAGCCATGGGGTTCGCGATCTCGTACGTCGCGGACTCCGGGCCGGTCACCTGGTAGTAGATGACGGTGTCGATGTTGACGACGATGTTGTCCGAGGTGATAACGGGCTGAGGAGGAAATGGCACGACCTGTTCGCGAAGGTCGACCCGTTGGCGGATCTGGTCGATGAAAGGAACAAGGAAGTGCATACCGGGTGTCAGGGTCCGGTGGTATTTGCCGAGTCGTTCGACAATCTGCGCCTCACCCTGGGAGACGATCCGGACCGAACGGAACAGCGCGGCCCCGACAAAGACAATAACAACGAGAAGGAGTATCCAGAGGATGATTTGGCCGGGTTCGAGATCTGACATGGTGTTACCTCAGTTCCACGATGGCGTGGGCACCATCTATTCTTGATACGACAACGATGGACCCCTCGGGAATGGGGGCGCCATACGTGCGCGCTGACCAAACCTCCCCATCGAGTTTGACCCGTCCACCTCGCGCGGTCACGTCAGTGAGAGCCTCGGCAACCTGCCCGGGCAGGGAATCGACATTTGTTCTGTTCTCAGGGGACGTCTGGTCGATCATTCTCCGCGCCCACGGGCGGACCGTAAAGAGAAGGATGACGGAAACGAGCGCGAAGACAACGATCTGAAGGACCGCGTTGTCGGTAAACCCACCCGCAATGGCAGCTGCGAGAGCACCACCAGCAAACATGAGGAAGGTGAATTCGATCGTCAGCATCTCGATGATGCCGAGCACGATTGCGATGATGAGCCACGTCATCCAGGTCATGGTCTCTCCCTACCGTTAGGCGATCAGTATACGGGCCAAACCGTCAGTCGACGTGAGCGCGTGCCGCATAGCGGTCGCCGTTCTTCTCAACGTCAAGGTTCACTCCGAAGCATTCGCTGAGACGCTCGCTCGTCAGGACCTCGTCGACAGGTCCCGCGTAGAGAGCCCTGCCTTCCTGCATGAGTATCGCGTGGGTGAAACCTGCCGGAATCTCCTCGACATGGTGGGTGACGAGAATCATTGACGGCGCGGAATCATCGTGAGCCAGTGTCGTCAGCGCGTCGAGCAGCTCCTCGCGACCGCCGAGATCAAGACCGGAAGCAGGCTCGTCGAGAAGGAGGAGTTCCGGGTCGGGCATAAGGGCGCGGGCGACGCCAACACGCTTCTTCTCCCCCGAGGAGATCGACGCGAACGTCCGGTCAGCCAGGTGGGCGACACCGAGTGATGCGAGCAACTGCCGGGCGCGGCGGTCATCCTCTTCGTCGTAGGCCTCCCTCCAGTGGGCGGTGACGCCGTAAGCACCTGTACGCACGACATCGTGGATGCGCTCAGATCCGGGGATCCGAGCGTCGAGAGCCGATGACGTGAGTCCGATGAGGGGATGGAGTTCAGCCGCGTTCGCTTTGCCTACCTTCGTGCCAAGAACCTCCACCTCGCCCTGGGTGGGGAAGAGTCGCGCA
Source organism: Flaviflexus huanghaiensis (assembly GCF_014118685.1). Classification (GTDB taxonomy): domain Bacteria; phylum Actinomycetota; class Actinomycetes; order Actinomycetales; family Actinomycetaceae; genus Flaviflexus; species Flaviflexus huanghaiensis. Next base: position 117,473 of record NZ_JACFAK010000002.1, on the reverse strand, counting down.
GCGGCCAGTTGAATAAGGGATGTCTTACCCGCGCCATTCGGCCCGAGGATCACCCATCGCTCTCCTTCGTCAACCGACCAGTCGACGTGATCAACGATGTGGCGACCCCCGCGCCGCACGGTCACCTGCTTAAGCTGTAGAACATCTCCCATGCTGTAGAGCTTAGCTCCTATGGAAACGGTCAATAACGCGGGTGTAGAAGTCGATCGTCTTTTCCGCGATCGTCTCCCAGGAGAACTGCTCTTCAACCCGCGTGCGGCCGGCAATTCCCATTTGCTTCGCCCGCTCTGGATCAGAGCACACCTCGGCAAGGGCTGATGCGAGATCGGCCTCGAACTTGTCAGGGTCCTTCGGAGTGCCGGTGCCATCATCGAGCTGGTCGATGGGGACAAGCAGACCGGTTTCGCCGTGGACGATGCAATCCGGAATGCCACCGGTATCGGAACCAACGACGGGCAGTCCGCAGGCCATGGCCTCAAGGTTGACGATCCCGAGAGGTTCGTAGATTGACGGCGTCACGAACGTCGTCGACATGACCTGGAGCGCGATGAGTTTCTCTCGCGGCAGGTGCTCGTCGATCCACACGATGCCGTCCCTCTTCTTCTGGAGGTCTGTCACGAGGCCCTTGACCTCCTCAGCGATCTCCTCGGTATCGGGGCGGCCAGCGCAGAGGATGACCTGGATTTCGTCCGGTAGCTGGGCGACAGCACGGAGGAAATGGGGGAGCCCCTTCTGACGGGTGATCCGGCCGACAAAGATGATTGTCGGACGCGCCGGATCAAGCCCATAGGAGCGGAAGTATTCTTCGGCTTCCTCGAGATCGTCAGGGCGCTTCCACCCATCGAGATCAATGCCGTTGTGGATGACCTCAACACGATCCGGATCGACGTTCGGATAGCTGCGGAGGATGTCGTCCCGCATGGCGCGAGAGACGGCGATGATGCCAGCCGCTCCCTCGTATGCGGTGCGTTCCGCGAAGGAGGATAGCTCGTACCCGCCGCCGAGCTGCTCCCGCTTCCACGGCCGCAGGGGCTCAAGAGAATGGGCGGAGACAACATGCGGGATGTTGTGAAGGAGGCCAGCTAGGTGACCGCCGAGGTTTGCGTACCAGGTATGAGAGTGGACAATGTCGGCGCCCTCGGCACCGCTCACCATCTGCAGATCGACCCCAAAGGTGCGGATCGCATCATTGCCCTCGAGACCATCGAGGTAGTCGTAGCCATAGACGGTCACGTCATCGACAACATCGGGGTCCCGAGGTCCGTCGAAGGCGTGGACGCGCACATTGGCATGGGCGGCGAGAACTTTGGAGAGTTCGGCGACATGAACGCCCGCGCCGCCATAGATGTTCGGTGGATATTCACGTGTCAGCAGATCAACCCTCATGGAAACGCCTTTCTGGTCCCTGTCAGTCTCATCCAATCGTACCCGCCTTCCTTTCCAGTTTTCCCAAGACTCGGTGGTCCCGATCACGCATTAGGTATAGTCAGTGTCATGAGATCTAATCCCCGCGTCCTCGCCATCGTCCTCGCCGGTGGGGAAGGCAAGCGCCTCATGCCGCTCACGGCAGACCGCGCCAAGCCGGCTGTCCCCTTCGGCGGTATCTACCGCCTCATCGACTTCGCGCTGTCGAACCTCGTCAACTCCGGCTATCTGAAGATCGTTGTGCTGACCCAGTACAAATCCCACTCCCTCGACAGGCACATCACAAAGACGTGGCGCATGTCGAACCTGCTCGGCAACTATGTCGCGCCAGTTCCCGCCCAGCAGCGCATGGGCAAGAACTGGTTCCTCGGTTCCGCCGACGCCGTTTACCAGTCGCTTCACACGATCGAGGATGAGAAACCGGATATTGTCATCGTGCTCGGTGCCGACAACATCTTCCGCATGGATTTCTCCCAGATGGTCGAGTCTCACATCGACTCCGGTTTCCCGATGACTGTCGCCGGCATCCGCCAGCCACTCGAGCTTGCCGACCAGTTTGGTGTCATCGACGCCGACCCGGACAACCCGGTGAAGATGCGGGCGTTCCTCGAGAAGCCGACAGATGCTGTCGGACTCAAAGATTCGCCGAACGAAGTGCTCGCATCGATGGGCAACTACGTGTTCGATACCGAAGCCCTTCTCGACGTTATTCAGCAGGACGCAGAGGACGATGATTCGTCCCACGACATGGGTGGTTCTATCGTCCCCATGTTCGTTGACGATGGCCGCGCTGGTCTCTACGACTTCACGTACAACGACGTCGCTGGTTCGACCGAGAAGGACCGCGACTACTGGCGCGACGTCGGCACCGTCGATGCCTTCTATGACTCGAACATGGACCTTATCTCGGTTTCGCCCGTGTTCAACCTCTACAACGACAAGTGGCCGCTCTACACGGGTTACACGGGCCTGCCGCCTGCCAAGTTCGTCTACGGCCACCACGAGCGCCTCGGCCACGCCCTCGATTCGCTCGTCTCCCCCGGGGTTATCGTCTCTGGCGGTGAAGTCATCCGTTCGGTTCTGTCCCCTCACGTCCGCGTGAATTCGTGGTCGTCGGTGCGTAGCTCGATCCTCTTCGACAACGTGTGGATTGGCCGTAACGCGACTGTCGCGAACGCCATCCTCGACAAGAACGTGCGCGTTGAGGAGGGGGCCCAGCTCGGTATCGACCCGGACGAGGACCGCGCCCGCGGCTTCCACGTGTCGGAAGGCGGTATCGTCGTCGTCCCGAAGAACGCTATCGTCAAGAAGTGATTATTCCAGCTGTGGGGGGCACGGTCCGGCTCGGACTCGTGTCCCCCAGACCTCTGTCTCCCGCTTACGTTCAGCATGCCCACGACTACCTCTCGGCACGTGCGGCGGACCTCACGTTCACGGAGCTACCTGTCGAGGGCTTCTTCGCGGCCACGCTCACGGGCACGGTGACCGGCTCTTTCGACGGCTGGCGAAACGAGCTTATCTCTCCAGCCACAGCCCTTCTCATTGATGCTGCCCTCACCTGGGGTCCTCTGGCCGAGGACGGTCCAGCACTCGTTGTCACCGACGTCGACTCGACCTTCATTACCGCCGAGGTCATCGAACTGCTCGCCAGGCATGCGGGCCGTGAAGAAGAGGTTGCCGCGATCACCGACCGCGCCATGAGAGGCGAGCTAGACTTCGCGGAATCGTTGCAAGAGCGCGTCGCCACCCTCAGAGGGCTACCCGTCTCTGTCATTGACGATGTTGCCGGGGACATTGAGATGACACCGGGTGCTGAGCGTCTCGTCGCACTTGCTCGTGCGAATGGTTCTGCCTTCTGTCTCGTTTCAGGCGGGTTCACGAAGATACTCGATCCGCTCGCCACGAGCGTCGGCATCGACCGGTGGATCGCCAACGAACTCGAGGTTGACGGCGACGTCCTCACGGGGCGCACCATCGGCCCTATCGTCGGCCGTGAGGCGAAGGCCCATCAGGTCACGGCATGGGCAAAGGAGCTCGGGGTACCTCTTGAGCGCACTGTCTGCGTGGGCGACGGCGCCAACGACCTTGCCATGCTCGCCATCGCTGGTCTCGGAGTTGCATTCCAAGCGAAACCTGTCGTCCGCGAGCAGGCCGATACGACCGTCTCCTTTAACCGGCTCGACGCTGTAGGTGCCCTCCTCGGGTGGGCGTGACCATTCTCCGCGGTGAGAAGCGCGCAGGAAGTTATGGTGTCGGGTAGGTGCACACGAGGTGTGATTGAGCCTCATCACACCCCTCAGAGCCCGGTACCGTCAGGATCGGAGGACGTCGACGATGTCGCCGGGGCCCGACCAGCCGTCGAGTTCAAGGATGATAGCGGTCGCCGTCGGCACGCCGACACGGACCTCGTGAACCCGCGGTGACGACGATCCGAGTATCGCAGCCGTGTGGGAGATCGTCGGCTCATGGCCGATGATGAGGACGTCATGTGTCGATTCGGGTAACCCCCGCATCATGTCGATGATCGTCTCGTGCGAGCCGAAGTAGATCTCCTTGTCAAAGGTCACCTCTGGAACGGTTATGCGGAGGTTCTCAAACGTCTCCCTCGCCCGCGCCGCATCCGATACCAGGGCCAGCTGAAAGCCGTAGTCCGCGAGCTGGCTACCACGCTCGCGCGCCTGGCGGCGGCCGGCTTCCGTCAGCGGTCTGGTGAAGTCAGATGAACCGTCGGCGGCTTCCGCATGGCGCATGAGTACGAGTCGCATGCCATCATTCTAGCGGGGTGGTCCTGTCCCCCGGGTCGGCGGCTCTCGTGCGCCGGCAGCTGATTGGGGAGTAGACGCTCTGGCGATTCGGACACGGTGGCGTAATCTTGGTGCATGCGCAAAAGGGCTGCGAAGATCATCTCCGTGACGTCGGTGCGGCGTGCCCTTGACGAAGACATTAAGGGCCGGAGTCAGCGCTATCTATTCTCCATGATTGTCCGCACCATCTTCTTCATCCTCGTCATCATCGTCCCCTCGTGGCCACTGAAAATCGTCTTCGGCATTTTCGCGGTTATCATCCCTGCCGTCGCCGTTCTCGTCGCTAACGCTGGCCGCGAGAAGGGCCCTGCTCCCATCAGGGTCGAGCAACACGGCGCCATCGAACGCTACGAGGGCCCTACCCTCGGCGAGGGAGAGTTCCTGCGCTGATGGGGGCATATTCATTCCTTGCTCAGCCGCGCTGGATCGGGCTCATCGTCCTCATGATCATTGCCTCGGCGGTCAGCGTCATGCTCGGGGAATGGCAGTACGGCCGCTATGAAGAAAAAGTGGCGGCCGCAGAACAGCTGACGAACACGTGGGACAACGCCGCCGTCAGCCTCGATGACATCACCGATAGCAACGATGAGTGGCAGCTGACGGAGCTGACCGGCGAGTTCGTCGAGGGCTCCCAGGTGCTCCTGCGAGGGAGATCGGTTAACAGCTTGCCAGCTCTCCACGTCATCGCGCTTATGACAACCGAACAGAACGGCGATCCCCTCACTGTCATTGTCGACCGCGGCTGGGTCTACCAGGATCAGGCCGAAGGTGACGGCGAAAACGAAGGATACGTGCCCGAGCCGCCGTCAGGGGTTGTGACGATCGACGCCCGCATGAGGCCACCAGAGGATGCGTTCGACCGCGATCCGCCCGAAGGCTACATCTACACCCTCAACCCGGGGCAGGTGCTCGCCGGGATTCCCACTGAGGTGACCGCTGGCCTACCGGAGGTGTTTGCCGGTCGGTTCGTCATGGTCGAGGATCAGCCCGGAGGTGATGTTGACGGGGCGCCTCGTCCCTACCCGAAGCCGTCAACGTCGCTCGGTAGCCACCTGGCATACACGTGGGAGTGGCGATTCTTCGCGGTCGCGGCCCTTGCGGTGGTTCCGATCCTCGCCCGCCGCGAGGCGGAGGATAATGCGTGGGTCGTCGACGGAGTCGACCTTCGGAGCCTCGACCTCTCCGATGAGGAGAAGCTCGATCTGGGACTTGTCAAGAAGAAACAGACGTCTCGCAGGTCCCGGCCGACGGATGAAGATGTCGAGGATGACATCCTCGATCAGGCGAGCGCGATCAGCTCCAAATAGTCATCGGACCACAGGTCCTCATCTCCGTCTGGAAGCAGGAGTACCCGCTCCGGGTTGAGCGCCTCGACAGCGCCTTCGTCGTGGCTGACGAGAACGACTGCCCCCTCGTATGAACGCAGGGCACGGAGGATCTCTTCACGGGAGGCCGGGTCAAGGTTGTTCGTCGGTTCGTCGAGCAGGAGCACGTTCGCGGCCGAGACGACAAGGGTGGCAAGCGCTAGGCGCGTCTTCTCACCGCCGGATAATACTCCCGCCGGTTTGTCTGCATCATCTCCGGAGAAGAGAAAGGACCCGAGAACGTTGCGGACGTTCGTGTCGTCCAGGTCGGGCGCCGCTCGCCGCATGTTCTCGTACACGGTCCAGTCCGTGTTGATTGTCTCGTGCTCCTGTGCGTAATACCCGATCTTCAGCCCATGGCCGGGATGGACGACGCCCGTGTCGGGCTGCTCGATGCTCGCGAGAATTCGCAGCAAAGTCGTCTTACCCGCGCCGTTGAGGCCAAGGATGACAACTTTAGAGCCGCGATCGATTGCGAGGTCGACACCGGTGAACACTTCGAGCGACCCATACGTCTTCGAGAGATCGTGCCCCGTCAGTGGTGTCTTCCCGCAGGGAGCCGGATCCGGGAACCGCAGGTTCGCGACCCGGTCCGCGGTACGGACATCCTCCAGCCCTTCCAGCATTCGCTGGGCACGGCGCGCCATGTTTTGAGCCGCGACGGCTTTCGTCGCTTTTGCCCTCATCTTGTCTGCCTGCGCCATGAGTGAGGATGCCTTCTTCTCAGCGTTCGCGCGCTCACGCCGACGTCGCTTCTCATCAGTCTCACGCTGGGTGAGGTAGCTCTTCCACCCCATCGAATACACATCGAGAACGGCCCTGTTCGCGTCGAGGTGCCAGACCGTGTTGACCGTGTCCTCGAGCAGGTCAACCGAGTGAGAAATGACGACAAAGCCGCCCGAATATGAGCGCAGGTAGTCACGTAGCCACACGATCGAATCGTGATCAAGATGGTTCGTCGGCTCATCAAGGAGGAGCGTGTCGGCCTGCGAAAAAAGGATACGGGCAAGCTCAACTCGCCGGCGTTGACCACCGGATAGGGTCTCGAGGGGCTGCTCGATAACGCGGGAGGGTAAACCGAGGGCATCCATGATCGTCGCGGCCTGCGAGTTTGCCGCCCATCCGCCCGCCGCGGTGAATTCGGCGTCGAGTCGAACGTAGCGCTCCATCGCCTTCTGCTGCCTCGCACCGGTCGATGTTCCCATCTCGATTTCGGCCTTGCGGATCCGGCGTATCGTGTCGTCGATACCACGAGCAGACAACACGCGGTCGCGGGCGAGCACCGAGAGATCACCCGTGCGGGGGTCCTGCGGAAGGTACCCGGTCTCGCCAGAGCGCGTGATCTGCCCCGAATGTTCGATGACATCAGAGGTCACGCCCTCCCCCGCGAGTAGGCGGGTCAGTGTTGTCTTCCCAGCACCGTTACGGCCGACGAGGCCGATCCGCATGCCCTTATCGATGCGGAAGTTCGCATCCCGTAGAAGTTCGCGGGTGCCGATGCGCATGGAGACGTTCTGGCCGTTGATCACCGAAACAGTCTACCCGCGGCTCTACCTCTCGGGCACGTGGCCTTGCACTCGACGGCTGACGCCCACCGCAACGCATGAGGCGCACCCGGTGACGCCATGGTTCCCCGACCATCGCAACCGTGCCAATCTAGGGGCCGCGTCGGCCGTGACTTCATGCGCCTCGGCGAACAGCACCGCCGCGTGTCGTGATCCGATAGCCGTGGCGATCGAGCGCAAGGCCGCAACTAGTGAAGGTCGCGTTCGAATCGCCGGCTAGCGCCAATCCAAACCGATCGCTGACAGTGCGACTGCGGAAAGGTCCCAACGCCAGCGCCACTTCGAGCGAGGCATTGACATCGTGCTCGCTCGGAGAAGGCAGGGCCGCACATCGTCGGCTGGGCGCGATGACCACGGCACGGCATCGGTCGTGTTGGTGACGTACGAAGAAGGACATGAGGCGGGGACCAGTTCAGTGCCCCGGCCTCATGTCCTTTGAGGTTGAGTTAGGCGCCGGCCTTTACAAGGGAGCGGAGGACGTACTGGAGGATTCCGCCGTGGCGGAAGTACTCAGCCTCGCCGGGTGTGTCGATCCTGACGCACGCCTCGAAGACGACCTCGTCGCCGTTCTCCTTCACGGCGGTAACGGTGACGGTCCTCGGTGTGGTGCCCTCGTTAAGTGCCGCGATTCCGGAGACCGAGAACGTCTCGGTACCGTCCAGGCCGAGCGTGTCGGCGGTCTCTCCCGCAGGGTATTCGAGAGGAAGGACTCCCATGCCGATGAGATTGGAGCGGTGGATGCGCTCGAAGGATTCCGTGATGACGGCCTTGACGCCAAGGAGCGCGGTGCCCTTTGCTGCCCAGTCGCGGGACGAGCCGGAGCCGTATTCCTTACCACCGAGGACGACGAGGGGGATGCCGGCCTCCTCGTAGGCCATGGCGGCATCGAAGATCGACTCCTGCTCACCGGTGAGAAGGTTCTTCGTATATCCGCCTTCGACATTGTCAAGCATTTGGTTGCGCAGTCGGATGTTTGCGAAGGTGCCGCGGATCATGACCTCGTGGTTACCGCGGCGAGAGCCGTAGGAGTTGAAGTCCCTGCGTTCGATGCCGTGCTCGGTCAGGTATTTTCCCGCCGGGGAATCGGCCTTGATTGCACCTGCGGGGGAAATGTGGTCGGTCGTGACAGAGTCGCCGAGCTTGGCAAGCACACGAGCACCCTCGATGTCCTCGACCGGCTGCGGTTCTGCCGTCATCCCGTCAAAGAACGGAGCCTTGCGGACGTAGGTCGAGTCCTCATCCCATTCGAACGTGTTTCCCTCTGGTGTCGTCAGCGAACGCCAGCGCTTACCCCCTTCAAAAACGGAGGCATAGTTCCGGGTGAACATGTCGGAGCCGAGAGTCGACTCGATGACCTCTTCGACCTCGTGCTGAGACGGCCAGATGTCGGCGAGGTATACGTCGTGACCGAGCTGATCCTGGCCAAGCGGTTCTGTCTCGAAGTCGAAATCCATTGTGCCCGCAAGAGCGTAGGCGATGACGAGCGGTGGGGACGCGAGGTAGTTCATTTTCACGTCGGGGTTGATCCGGCCCTCAAAGTTGCGGTTGCCAGACAAAACGGAGACGACCGTGAGATCCTCGTCGTTGACGACGCGGGAAATGTCCTCCGGGAGCGGGCCGGAGTTGCCGATGCAGGTTGTACAACCGTAGCCGACAAGGTGGAAGCCGAGTGCCTCGAGGGAAGGCCACAGGCCCGCCTTCTCGTAGTAGTCAGTCACAACCTTGGAGCCCGGAGCCATCGACGTCTTGACCCACGGCTTCGACTTCAGTCCAAGATCCGCAGCCTTCTTCGCGAGCAACGCCGCCGCCATCATGACCGACGGGTTGGAGGTGTTCGTGCACGAGGTGATCGACGCGATGACAACATCGCCATGATCGAGCTTTGTTTCCGTCCCATCCGGCATCGTGATCGGCACCGTGCGGTGCGGTCGGTCCCCGGCGGTCTCCGGCTCGACTGGCGCATTTGCCTGCGTATCGTCAAGGCTGTTGACGGCAATCGGGTCTGAGGCGTCCATCGTCATCTCGACCGCACGGTCGAGCTCGGTCTGCTCGAGTCCCTTACCCGAGACATACTCGGGCAAAGTGCCCGCAAACGCGGCTTTCGATTCAGACAACGGAACGCGGTCCTGCGGTCGCTTCGGACCCGCAATCGACGGCACGACCGTCGAGAGGTCGAGTTCGAGGTATTCGGAGTAGCGCGGCTCGGCGGCCGGATCGTGCCACAGGCCCTGCTCCATGGAGTACGCCTTCGTCAGGGCGATCTGGTCCTCCGTGCGGCCGGTGAGCCGCATGTAATCGAGGGTGACATCGTCGATCGGGAAGATCGCAGCGGTGCACCCAAACTCGGGCGACATGTTGCCAATCGTCGCACGGTTCGCGAGCGGGACCTCGGCCACACCCTCGCCATAGAATTCAACAAATTTGCCGACAACCCCATGCTCGCGGAGCATCTCCGTAATGGTGAGGACAACGTCGGTGGCGGTCGTGCCGGCCGGGATTTCGCCCTTGAGCTTGAAGCCGGCAACACGTGGGATCAGCATGGAAATGGGCTGGCCAAGCATGGCAGCTTCAGCCTCGATGCCACCGACGCCCCAACCGAGGACGCCAAGGCCATTGACCATTGTCGTGTGTGAGTCGGTGCCGACACAGGTGTCGGGGTACGCGAGAAGCGCACCAGTGTCCTCCGCCGTCATCGTCACGCGGGCGAGATATTCGATGTTGACCTGGTGGACAATGCCGGTCCCCGGGGGGACGACCTTGAAGTTCTTAAACGCACCCTGGCCCCAGCGGAGGAACTGATACCGCTCACCGTTGCGCTCGTACTCGCGCTCGATGTTGATGTCGAGTGCCTGGCTCGTGCCGTAGGCATCGATCTGTACCGAGTGGTCAATGACAAGCTCGGCGGGGTTGAGTGGGTTGATCGCCTCCGGATTACCACCGAGCTCGGCCACGGCCTCGCGCATCGTCGCGAGGTCGACAACGCACGGCACGCCGGTGAAGTCCTGCATGACGACCCTGGCCGGGGTGAACTGGATTTCCTTGTCCGGCTCCGCGTCCGGATCCCATGAGGCGAGAGCGTTGATGTGCTCCTTCGTCACGTTCGCACCGTCCTCGGTGCGCAGCAGGTTCTCGCCCAGAATCTTCAGGCTGAAAGGTAGCTGCTCCATGCCGGGAACCGCGTCCAGTCGATAGATCTCGTACCTCTGATCCCCGACCTCCAGGGTTGATTTCGCTTGGAAGCTGTCGACGCTCACGTTTCACTCCTCAATTCCATTCGGCCCACGGACCGCGAATATCTCGATTTCAAGATATCTTATTGGCGCACCTCGATCAACTGAGTGCACATGTCACCAGTGTATGCGGCGGGTCGGCAAAGGGTGTCGATATCAGCTGAGAATGGTCACGACTTCCATATGAGTCGTGTGCGGGAACAGATCAAAAGCAGCGAGCGACATGACCGATCGGCCGTTTTCCACCATCGTCCGCACATCCCGCGCCATCGCCGCCGGATCGCACGAGACGAGTGCAATTGCCTGGGCACCGGAGGCGGCGAGCGCAGCCGCGCCGGGAATGCCGAGCCCTGTCCGCGGTGGGTCGGCGATGACGACGTCAGCACCTTCCGAGCCGCGAGCGAGCAGAGCTGGAACGATCGACGCCTTCGTGATCTCGGCCTTCGGTGCATTCCTCTGCGCGTCACGCACAGCACCTGCCGTGCCCTCCCACATGCGGACAGCCTTCGCGCGGTCGGTCAGCGGGAGTGTGAACAGTCCCGCGCCCCCGTAGAACTCGGCGACCCGATCACTCTTTCGCAGGCGCGTCCCCTTGAGGACCGCGTCAAGGAGGGTGACGGGTGCCTTCTCGTGTGTCTGCCAGAAACCGGTCGCGGTCACCTCCCACGAATAGCCGGCGGCCCGCTCAATGACACGGGGTCCCGTTTTTGATCCCGGGGCTCGATACACGTCCTTGCCGACCGCGACAACGGGGCCTTGGCCGGTGGGCGCGACTAACCGCACCCTATCCCCCGGCCGCCACGTATTGGACCACTCGTCCTGGGCTGCGAGGATCTCGTTGATTGCGGGGGCCGCGAGCGGCATGCGGTCGATCGGGACGAGAGTGTCGCTTCCTCGCCTGTGCATGGCGAGCCTTCCCTCGTCGTCGACGTCGACGTCGAGCCGCGTTCGGGTCCCGAGCCCTGGCCCGACCTCACGAACCCGGATGCCCAGCCCAGCGTCTTTCAGGTGTCCGTCGAGAGGTCCGCCGAGGTGCCCGATGGCGTCCTCGAGAACCGCTGTCTTCCACGCGAGCTGCGCTGAGCGTTTGAGGTAGCCGAGCTCAGCGCCGCCAGCAACATCCCACACGTGCGGTACTCGGTCGGGGGAAGGTTCGATGACATCGGTGACTGTCCCCGTCCACGGCTTGGCCGTCTCGTCGACGTCGACCTCGACGGTCTCGCCGGGTGCCGCGCCCTCGACGAGGATCACCCTGCCGTCGACTCGAGCGATTGTGTACCCGCCGTGTACGGGGCTGCCTGCCTGTAGTCTCACTGTTCTTCGATGTCCTCGATCTGGTAGGGAACCTCGGCGACGATAACGCCAGGTTCAAGCTTGAGTTCTGACAGCAGAGCCGGCGTCGAGTGGCTGACAAAAAAGCGTTGCCACGGCGCAGACGATGACACGACTCTCGGAGAGTAAATGATGACGATATCGCGCGGCGACGACCGTCGCAGGCTCTGCACGTGCTCGATGACGGGCCTGCGAGCCGCCCCGCGGGGCGTGCCGAGGATCGTCAGCTCAACCGGAAGGTCTGCCGCCATCCAGTCCTTTGTCAGCCTATCGGTGGCGACGGGGTCGACGTCAACGACAAGGCCCGTCATGGTCGAGGGGCGGGTTGCTCGCACGAAGGTAATCGCCTGAAGGGTGGGACGGTCGAGACGCTCAACGAGGACGATAGCGTGGACGCGGGTTGGCAGGGACCGGCCAGCTGACAGATCGTCCGCAGCGAGCGTTGCTCCAACTCGGCCCATGCCCCGGCGCAGGACGAGCAGAGCGATTGAGGGAATGGCGAGCGCAAGTGCGCCGACCAGTGTGAAGTGAGGTTCGACGGACACGGAAAGCGCGAGGATGGCGGTCGCAATCGCACCGAGCAGAAGCCCCGCGATTCGCGACTTCCCGGCATCCACCCGCTCCGTGAGCTCGGTCGACTGCCGTCGTATGGTGCGCGATCGGACAACGAGCGCAGACATTGTCAGCAGCATCGACACGGACATGATCGTCACGACAATCGTCGCTCCGCCGAGCGGGGAGCGTGCCAAAACCACGGCGACGGCTCCGGCGCCGGCGAGAGTGGCAACGACGGCTCGTCGGGCCCCGTAGGCATCCGCCGCCGCGATATGACGAGGCAAAATTCCGTCCGCCGCGAGCTGCCTAATGAGCTGGGAAACCTGGATAAAGGTTGCCAGGGCGACCGCCGCACCCGCGACAGCGAAGGCGACACCGATGATCGTGACGACGATGCCCGGGAAGAACACTTCGGCGAGTGCGAGGACCGAGGGCGATGTCGTCGCCGGGGGGAGGTGGGTGATATGGCTGAGATAGAGCAGGGCCGCGATGGCCACGAGGACGGGGAGGATCGCGGTGAGGAGCCGCCGGGATGTAATCCGACGGCCGCCCGTCTCTCCGAACGACCGCTCTGTTGCGAGTCCCAGGACTGCTGCCGGGAACAGCGCGCCGAGGACCGCCTCCCCGAGTGGCCACGGTATGCCGGCAGTCGGTTCTGCAACGGTCGTCTCTGGAATCGTCGTCAGGCCCCCCGCCAGCTCGATGACGAGCCCGCCGACAATGATGACGGCGATGGCGAGCGCCGCTGGCGCGAGCGCACCAATGATGACCCGAGCACTTGGCTGGCGACCAATCATTGTCGGCACAGCGAAGATGAGAACGGCGGCCGCCTGAATAAGAGGCAGAACGGTGCTGGTCGGACCGATGAGCGGGGTGAGGGAGCTGACAGCGAAACCTGCCGCGATCGCAACAATCATGACGTAGGAGATGAGCTTCGCTGCGGCGGTGATCGCCGAGAACGGCTCCGAGATGTAGCGGGCAACGAGCTGATGGTCGGCCGTGCGTGGAACGATGCGGGACAGCATCCGGTACCCGAGGCCGACGGCGACAAGCACGCCGGCACCTATCGCGAGAGAGATCCCGTACTCGCTGTCGAGGCGCGCTCCGCCCCCCGCCTGGATGATCGTCTGCGGGGTGTGGAGAAGGACAAGTAGTGCGAGGCTTGCAGCACCGGCAAGCCTCAGGCTTCGACTGGTCGCGGTCATGATGGATTCAGGCTACGCCACGGCGCGGTTTCCGGTAGCGTGACGTACCGTGCACTACGTCATTATGGGCTGCGGTCGGGTTGGCGCCTCGCTCGCAGCAGAACTGTCTGATCGCGGCCATTCTGTCGCCATTATCGACCAGAATCCAGCCGCGTTCTCGCGCCTGCCCGATACATTCGAAGGTCAGCAGGTGACCGGTGTCGGATTCGATAGAGAAGCGCTTGAGCAGGCGGGGATTGAGCAAGCGGCAGGGTTCGCCGCCGTCTCATCCGGCGATAATTCGAACATCATCGCCGCCCGTGTCGTTCGCGAAACCTTCGGGGTCTCCAACGTTGTCGCCCGCATTTACGACCCCCAGCGGGCGGCCATCTACGAACGGTTCGGGGTGCCGACTGTTCCGACCGTGTCGTGGACGACGGACCAAGTTCTCAGGCGAATCATTCCCCTTCCTCCGCAGGTTGAGATGCGTAGCTCGGCGGCTGATCTCGGAGTCTATTTCGTTCAGGTCGGAACTCCGTGGCTCGGCCGCTCCGTCGCAGAGATCGAGATGCACCTGCCGCTCAGAGTCGCGTTCCTCGTCCGCGGCGGGGAGGGCGTTCTCCCCCGCGACACAACCGTCATCCAGAAAGGCGATCAGGTGCGGGTCATCGCATCACCGGCCAGCATGTCCCTCATCGAGTCCGTCCTCGCCGAGGGTCCGAAGGAGCGAGACGAATGAAGGTCATCATCGCAGGTGCAGGATCCGTTGGACGGTCGATCGCCCGTGAGCTGTCCGGCATGAGTCACGACGTGACCCTCATTGACAAGGAACCGACCGCGATGCGGGTTGCCACCGTTCCCAACGTTGAATGGCAGTTGGCGGACGCGTGCGATCCAAACGCGCTTCTCGTGGCAGGAATCGACGACTGCGACATTGTTGTTGCAGCCACTGGCGACGATAAGTCGAACCTCGTAATCTCAATGCTGTCGAAACTCGTCTACGGGGTTCCCCGAGTCATCTCCAGGGTCAATAACCCACGCAACGAGTGGCTGTTCGACGAAAGCTGGGGCGTCGACGTTCCGGTATCAACTCCCAGAATTATGACGTCACTCGTCCAGGAAGCGCTGTCAGAGGGCGACCTCGTTCGCATGACCCGCTTCCATCGCTCCGGGGCCTCCATGTTCCAAACCCATCTGCCACAGTCCGCTCCGGTCGTCGGCATGACGGTCGGTGAGATCGTCCTCCCGCCCGGAGCCGTGCTCACCGCAATTGTCCGGGATGGAATTCCACTCAACGCCGAGCGTGACCTCACGATCGAGACTGGCGACCAGGTTCTCATCATCCTGTCCGATGAGGCGGAGAAAGACATCGACCTTATCGGAGAGCTCATGGGTGCCGGCTCGCACGGCGACGAGCTCTCAACATAACGTCGCCCGGGTGGCGACGGTGCCGTCAGGTTTGTCGGTCCTCATCGTCAGGACCGACAACAATCTGGGCTGAGGGCTCGCGGCACAGCATCCACGTCAACCATGCGATAAGAGCGAAAAGGAACGGGCCCATGATGACGCGGGCAACGCCAAGTGCGCCGACCTGATCGCCCGCGAGGTAGAGGGGTAGCTGGACGGCGAGCCGGGCGGCAAACAGGCCCACCCACAGCCAGGTCGCCGTGTAATAGCGGCGCCTGCGGGGCCGTTGGCTCGGATCGGTCCGCCACGTCTGCTTGTCACCACGCAGTAAAGCTACAGCGACACCGATCAAGGGCCATCGGACGATGATCGACGTCAGGAGGACCGTGAGGTAGGCGCCGTTGGTCCACAACCCGATAGCGAAGTAGTTGGCGGCCTCGCCGCTCCGCCACGCCCATACGGCTGAAATGGCGACTCCGAAGGCGCCGCCAAGCGCGGGGCTGAGATCAATGCGCTGAACAATGCGGGCGATGATCGACAGGGCAACGATGCTGATGGCCGTGATGACCGCAGGCACCGTCTCACCAGTCATGGTGAAGACGATGACGAAGAGGAGAGAGGGAAGAACAGTTTCTGTCAGGCCGCGGATCCCGCCCACAGCCTGCCAGACGGAAAAGTCCTCGGCTACAACGGCCGCAAGGCCCTTTCGATCAGCGATCTCCTCGAGACGCTCTCTGTCATCCTGCTGGTCGCTCATCGGTTTCCGCCTCCAGCCAGTAACGTGGGTTGTACATGCGCGACGGGGCTGACAATCGGCCCCGGGCAGTGATGTGGCGGCCGACCTGGAATCCTGGAAGCGACCGGCTACCGACGAAGATGAGCTCCATCGCGCCCTCACTGTTTTCGACCTGGACTTTGAACGTGGGGTGAGCGCCCACCCCCGGCAGGGTGAGTGCGTGAATTCGGCCGGTGAATTCGGCCTGTCCTCGTGTCACCGTAGTTCGGGCAACTCCGGCCCGGACGATTTGCGAGCTACAGGTTTTCCAAGCTTTTCATCGACCTGGGCCCGCGCGGAATCCGGCATCGAGAGCTCGATGATATCGCGCACGGGGTGCGGGTCGCCGCCCCGATCGACAACAACCTTCGTGAGGAAATCGTAGAGAGCCTGCCGCGCCTGCTGATCGGTGACAGCCTGCCCGGCGATCTCGGCTCGCAGCATCCAGCGCGGCCCGTCGACTCCAACAACGCGCACGTGGCGGGTCTCGTTGACCTCAGGCTTCGGAATGAGGGCCTCGACTTCAGGTCCGAAGGGACCCTCCCGGAGGCTTGCAGTGCCGCCCCCGTCCTTGATCGAGTTCACCATCTCGTCACGAACATCCGGCCAGAGGGTGTCCGACTTCGGAGCCGCGAGAACAGTGAGTGTCATCGAAGAGCCGACCATCTGGACGAGCGCGCCGATCGCGGCACGGGTCGCCCGGTTGATCGTGAACTGCACACGGACGCCAGCCTCGCGCGGCAGGTGGAGAACCCCAAGATCGAGCATCCCGTCGACCTTCGCATCGGCAATATCGAACGGTCCCTCAGTCTTCGGCTCCGTCGCTTCCTGCTCAATTGATTCCTGCGTCTCGCTGACCGATTCGGTCTTATTCTTGCGCGAGAAAAGTGCCACTGTGTCGTGCCTTTCGAAGATGAACGATACAACCCTACCAAGCAGAATCGTTTGTTGGACGGCCGCGAAGGTGGGATGCTGAGAACGTGACGGACTATTCAGAGAGACTGACGCCAAAGGGAACGGTTTTGCTTGGCGCGGGAGTGTTCGGTGCGACCGTCGGGCTCCTCGGCTTAGCGTTCTCCTTGACGGCAACCCTCATTGCGATCGCCGTTCTCGGAATCGGCATTCCGCTCGTGCTCTGGGCGCTTTCGCCAGTGGTCCGCGTGACCGAAGCGGGGGCCGGTCCCACCGGCGTCGAGCTGCGGTGCGGTAGCGCTCACATCGACCTCGCCTACCTCGGTGAAGCAAAGACGCTGTCAGAATCTGAGTTCCACGCGAGGATCGGTATCGAGGCTTCCGAGCGCGACTTTGTGTGCTTCTCCCCGTGGGTGCACACTGCCGTCGCCGTTCAGAACACCGATGAGACGGATCCCATAGCAAACTGGGTGGTCTGCAGCCGGCATCCGGAACGCTTGATCGACGCTCTTAGGAGGCGCACTCCGAGCAGATAAGCAGGCCGTCCTTCTCGTATGCGAGCTGGGAGCGGTGGTGCACGAGGAAGCATTCGGAGCAGGTGAACTCGTCAGCCTGGGCTGGCAGGACGGAGACGGTGAGCTCGACATTCGACAGGTCAGCACCCGGAAGCTCGTACGAATCCGCGGCTTCAGCCTCATCGACGTCGACCGAACCGGACTGATGGTCAGCCCGCCTTGTCTTCAGATGCTCGAGGGAATCCTCTTCGATATCTTCGTCGCGCTTGCGCGGTGCATCGTAATCAGTCGCCATTATCTACTTCCATAAAGAGAGGCCGCCGGACGATTCGGGGCGCATGTGCTATCGCCGCGATCCAGGGCATTATGCAACTGTCACCCGCCGCGCGTCAAGCGCCCCCGATACAATGGTGAACACTCCGGGTCTGATGTCGGCTTTTACACCCCCAAGCTGGCACCCTTGGAGGTGATGTCATCTAGGAGGACGCACATGCTCGAGCTCGAGTTCCTCGGGATACAGCCCGACGGAAACCACATGACGCTGAACGACTCGGAGGGCAACCGGTACTCACTGCCAATCACCGACGAGCTCCGAGCCGCCCTGCGCCGCGACCGCATGACGAACCCGACGGAAGAGCCTCGTCCGATGTCCCCGAAGGACATTCAGGCTCACTTCCGGGCTGGCCGCTCCCTCGAGGAGCTATCGGAGATGGCGACGATGCCAGCTTCGCAGCTCTCACCGTATGAATATCCGATCCTCGCCGAACGCGAATATACAGCGAATCAGGCACGCTCCTACAGGATCGGTCACGAGATCGGCTCTCTCACTGTCGATGAGCTTGTGACGTCCCGGCTGAAGTCCCGGGATGTCTCCCCCTCCGACATCGCATGGTCTGCCATTCGAAGGCCTGGCAAGCCCTGGACTCTCACGGCGACCTACACGGTCGCGGGTCGTGAGACGACAGCGGAATGGACGATCAGCCAGGAGACGAGCTCTCTCATCGCGATCAACGATGAGGCTAGGTGGCTGTCTGAGACGGAAATCCCTGTGAAGGATTCTCCTTGGCGCCCGCTCGCAGCGGCACGAGCACACGAAGAGGCGGAGGAGGACAAGAGTTCCGAAATTGTCTCCATGCTCGACACGCTCTCGGCTCGGCGGGGTACGAAGCAACCGATGGTTATCGATGACGATGACGCCTATCC
This sequence comes from Flaviflexus huanghaiensis, assembly GCF_014118685.1. Classification (GTDB taxonomy): domain Bacteria; phylum Actinomycetota; class Actinomycetes; order Actinomycetales; family Actinomycetaceae; genus Flaviflexus; species Flaviflexus huanghaiensis. Next base: position 99,202 of record NZ_JACFAK010000002.1, on the reverse strand, counting down.
GCCGGCCGCTCACCCACCAGCGTCCCGCCCCGATGAGGCGACAGACGCAACCGTGCTCTCTTTACCGCCACGTCCTGATCGTTCTGTCCGCGCAGCGGAGTCCGGTGCTGAGGACCCCTCCGAGGCCGCTTCGGTCTCCCCGGACGAGGACAGCCCACAGGATCAACCCGCGAATGAGATGCCAGCTGAAGAACACGGTGTCAGCGCGAGTAAAGAATCTGACCCGGGCGAGACGAATGTGGATGACGGCGGCGACGATGCCCTGTTCTCAGATACGGGCAAAAAACGAGCGCGGCGCAGGCGCTCTGGCGACAGACCTGCGATGCCGTCCTGGGACGAGATCGTCTTCGGCCATCCCAAGGAATAGCGGCGAGAGACCTTCAGCCGAGGGGCAGGGCGTCCTCTGAGTAGGGTGGGGCCTCAGCGGACGTGGCTGTCATCGACGCCATATGGTGCTTACGGCAGAGGACTTCGTAGCTCACGACATCGTCTGTGCCAACATCCCCGACAACGATCTGTTCGCCTTCGGTCACCATGACGCCGTTAACCGTGCGGGCGTTGTGAGTCGCGCGAGCCCCACACCAGCAGAGGGCTTCGACCTGGAGCCTCTCAACCCTGTCTGCCAGTTCGATCATCCGCGCCGATCCGGGAAAGAGGTTCGCACGGAAGTCGGTCGTGATCCCGAAGCCGAACACGTCGATGCCGATCTCGTCGACGATCCTGGCCAGCTGTTCGACCTGGTCCACGGAGTAGAACTGGACCTCGTCGCAGACGATGAAATCAACCTTCTCTCCCGCCATGCGCCGCTTCGTTATAAGTGCCCAAATGTCGGTATCCTCTTCAACCTCGATGGCGGCCGCGTCAAGCCCGAGCCGGGATGACAGTCTGCCCTCGCCCGCCCTGTCGTTGCGGGAGAAGATGAGTCCCTCGAGGCCCCGGGCCTTTCTGTTGTAGGCCAACTGAAGTGCGAGCGTCGACTTGCCGCAGTCCATCGTTCCCGAGAAAAAGACGAGCTCGCTCACGACGTCACCTCGATCAGGCAGGGCACACACATCTCCTCATCCGTGAGCGAGCCGTGGAGGCCGACCATTCTTAGCGCACCTGCGCTCATGAATCGTGAGTCGCCGATTCCGAGCCGACCGTTCGCAAAGGCGACGACGTCACCAATAGCCGAGGCGGTCTGGTCCGTCACGTCACCGAGCAAGCCCGATGATATCCACTCTGCTTTCGTGTACACGAGTGCCCGGTCCCCCAGATAGTCGCGCCAGCGGGCCGCGAGAGCGTCGGGCTCCCGGCTGTAGATTTGGGCGGCACGTTCCTCTCCGGCGACGAGGTCGACGCCCTCGGATAGTTGCGGCACCTGTGCGATGTCGATCCTCTCCTCGACGTCGATCATGCCGTGATCTGCGGTGACGACCATGAGAGTGTCGGGCGGGGCGAGGCGGGCGAGGCGCGAAAGCTCCGCATCGAGCAGTTCGAGTTCCGCCGTCCAGGCCTCCGACTGCCATCCACGATTGTGTCCGACATGGTCGAGCTCGCCCCAGTATAGGTAAACGAAATCGGTGCGCTCGAGCGCGGCGAGCGCGGCGTCGACGCGCTCGGCAAGCGACTCACCGACGACGGGTAGGCCACCCCTCCAGGCGGCGTTCGTCAGTCCCGAACCGAGGAATTTCGAGGGTTGGACAACGGCCAACTCCCGTCCATGACGATCAAGCCGCTCGCCGATCGTCGGTTGCCTCTGCCAGTCCTCGGCGCGTAAGTCTGTGTTCCAGGAGATGAGGCTAAAGGGCTCGCCGGTATTGGGGTCGCGTAACGAATATCCGGCCATAGCTGTCTGTCCAGGCGCCAGGCCGGTGCCAAGACCTGTCACGGCGGCTGCCGTTGTTGAGGGCGAGACCGTGCTGATTGGGTCCGGCCGGTGTGCCAAGCGGCGGCGAAGGAAGGGCGCGTGGCCTGACCGCGACGCGAGGTTGTCATGGCCAAGCCCGTCGACGAGGACGACGATGAAGCGGCGGGCTTCGGGAAGGTCAAGCCGGTTCATCGAACCGCGCGTGTCGAGCCCCTCGAGCTCGCAGCCGAGTGCGCCGACAGCTCCGGCGAGAACGTCCGTCAGTGTCGAGGTCATGCCGGCAATCTTAGCGGGTGATCGTGTCCACTCTCGCGCGGCGCCTGTACAGAACCCACCGCGGGTCGTGGGAGAATACCCAAATGGCACGAACCAGGAACACTCCCGCGCACGAGGCGATCGCCGAGAACATCGTCGATATCGACGTGTCGGACGAGATGAAGGGGTCATTCCTCGAGTACGCGTATTCGGTGATCTACTCGCGCGCACTGCCGGACGCGCGCGATGGACTCAAGCCCGTTCAGCGCCGCATTCTTTACCAAATGGGAGAAATGGGGTTGCGACCGGACCGCGGTCACGTCAAGTCCTCCCGCGTTGTTGGCGAAGTCATGGGCAAGCTCCACCCGCACGGTGACTCGGCGATCTACGAGGCCATGGTGCGCCTTGCCCAGCCGTTCACGCAACGCCTGCCCCTCGTCGATGGGCACGGCAACTTTGGGTCCCTTGACGACGGACCCGCCGCTTCGCGCTACACCGAAGTACGCCTGACGACTGCGGCGCTTGCCATGATCAAGGACCTCGACGAGGACACCGTCGACATGGTCCCGAATTACGACAACTCCTACCTCCAACCGGAGGTCCTTCCCGCGGCAATCCCGAGCCTTCTCGTCAACGGGACGACGGGCATCGCCGTCGGCATGGCGACGAACATGCCTCCCCACAACCTCGGCGAGGTTATCGCGGGTGCTCGCTATATGCTTGCCCACCCGGACGCGGCCCTTGACGACATCATGCGCTTTATCCCCGGGCCCGACCTTCCGGAGGGCGGCAAGATTGTCGGCCTCACGGGAGTGCGCGATGCATATGCGAACGGCCGCGGCATATTCCGCACGAGAGCCACCGCCCGGATCGAGAATGTCACGGCACGAAAGAAGGCAATCGTTGTCACCGAGTTGCCTTACCAAGTCGGCGCTGAGAAGGTCATCGAGAAGATCAAGGCCGCTGTTCAAGCGAAGAGGATCCAGGGCATCACGGCCGTCCAGAATCTGACGGACCGGCACCACGGGCTACGGCTTGTCATCGAGCTGAAGAACACGGTCAACCCTGAAGCTGTCCTTGCGAAGCTCTACAAACTCACGCCGATGGAGGACACGTTCGGCATCAACAACGTCGCTCTCGTCGATGGAAAGCCCCAGACCCTCGGACTCGTTCCACTTCTCAAAGTCTTCCTCGACCACCGGATTGACGTCACCCGGCGGCGCAGTGAGTTCCGGTTGGGCAGGGCGAAGGACCGTCTGCACCTCGTCGAGGGCCTCCTCATTGCCATCCTCGACATCGATGAGGTCATCGCCGTTATTCGAAGCTCTGACGACACGGCTGCGGCCCGCAGCCGGCTCATGACTGTGTTCGACCTGTCTGAACTCCAGGCCGATTACATTCTTGAGCTTCGGTTGCGCCGTCTAACGAAGTTTTCCAGGCTCGAGCTCGAAGCCGAGAAGGACGAACTTCTCGCGACGATCACCGACCTCGAGGAGATCCTGTCCTCAGAGGAGCGCCTCCAGCAGCTCGTGTCGAGCGAACTCGCCGACGTGGCAACACAGTTCGCAACACCCCGCCGCACGATCCTGCTCGAATCTGATGGCAGGGAGCAGACACCGATTGAGGACGTCGAGGTTAACGACGAGCCGTGCTATGTCATGCTGTCAGCCACCGGTCTCGTCGCCCGCTCAGCAGAGTCTCCACGGCGCGAGAGCAGACAGTCGCACGACGCAATATCGTCTGTCATCGCAGCCACGACTCGTTCACAGATTGGTGTCGTGACTGCGACGGGCGACGTCCACAGGCTTGAGGTTGTCGACACACCCGCCCTGCCTCCCGGGTCAGACTCCCTCGCTGGCGGTGTTCCGCTCCGAGAGCTCATGCCCGTCGGGACCGAGCCAGTTGGACTGATCTCTCTCGACGAGGACGCTGCCCCAATCGCGGTCGCCACCTCACTCGGCAGGATCAAGCGGGTGACGCCCGTCCACCCCAAGATGGAGACGTGGTCGATCATCACGCTCACCGACGGAGATACCGTTGTCGGCGTGGGACATGCGGGCGATGACACCCAGCTCGTCCTCGTCGCCTCGGACGGATATTTGCTCCGCTTCAGCGCGGGCCTCGCGCGGCCACAGGGCCGCACGGGCCAGGGGGTTGCGGGCATCAAGCTTGCCGAAAATGCAGTCGTCCGCGCCCTCGGCATTGTCCCGGAGGACCGCGTCTCAGAAGCCGAGGTCGTGACGGTCACCGGGTCGTTCGACGCACTGCCTGGCACTCAGACCGGCTCTGTCAAGGTGACACCTCTCGACCGGTTCCCGGTCAAGGGGCGTGCGACGCTCGGTGTCCGCTGTCATCGCTTTCTCCGCGGTGAAGACATGCTGGCCCTCGCCTGGGTCGGCATCGGCCCACGGGCCATTGGCACCGGCGGACAGCCGATTGACCTGCCGGACACGAACGAGAAGCGCGACGCCTCAGGAACTGCGCTGACGACCATCATCGGCGGCATCGGCTGAGGATGCTCTCCGGTCGGTGACGTTGCCTCATCGCGTCCTCCACGACCATCGTGGACATGACGCCCGACCATTGTGACCATTATCGCACTTCTGCCATAGTGGGAGCATGACTTCGATTCTGTGGGACATGGGTGGGACGCTGTTCGACACGTACCCGTACGTCGATTCGGCCTTTCAGCGCGTGACAGCCGACGGCGGGCACGAGGTCGCCGCCGACGAGATCGGCAAGCTCACCCGAGTGAGCCGTACTCATGCCATCGACGAGCTCTCGAGGCGCACAGGCATCCCGGTCGCCGCGTTCGAGGACTCCTACGAGCTCGTGAAGAAGGGCTGGGTGTCTGACCCTGCCCCACTCATGGATGGTGCTGAGGAGCTCGTTCAGGCCTGCCGTCACGGCCGAGGGAAGAACATCATTGTCACCCACCGCGACCGCGATTCGGCGGAACAGCTCGTCGCAAGCGCGAATGTCACGTTCGATGACATCATTTCGACCTCGGACGGGTATCCCCGCAAACCCGATCCTGCGATGATCATCGCGGCCCTCGAGCGCAACAGCCTCCTGCCAGAGGACTGCATTGCCATCGGCGACCGGGAGATCGACTGCGAGGCGGCGCTCGCTGCCGGAGTCACGCCCGTCCTTCTTGTGAGCGACGCCGTCACGGGCACCGAATCGGAGTACCGAACAGTCAAGCGGCTGGTTGAGCTCTTGCCGCTCTTTTCGCTCGATGTCCAAACTCCCGCGAATCCCTGGTCGGAGCGCGGCTAGCGGGTGTTGGGACGGGTCTATGCCCCGGTGGAAAACACTCTCTTCGCATAGAGCGTCGTGCTACGAATCGGTTCGTAGCCGAAATGGGTGAAGAGATCGAGCATCGGCGACTGCCCCTCCGCGTCGACGCTGATATCCATGCCGGCATACTCCATCCCCGACTCCTCATAGGAATCGGCGGCAGTGTTGAGCAGGCTCGTGGCGAGATGAAGGCCGCGATAATCGGGCAGGACGACAAGCTCCTCCGTGTAGCCTTCTGACCAACCAAACGCAGACCAGTCCTGCTCGTACCGGTGCGAGAGCAGGTAGGCTGCGAGTTTCGCTCGATCGGAGCGGCCATCGACGATGACGAATGACCACTCGGGCACGAAGAACTGGCTGTCCAAAGCATCGCTGAGACCCGACAGTGTCTCCCGATAGGTTGCGCCAACCTCGGTGTCCTTGACGTCGCTCCACGGAAGGATCCTAAAAAATGACGGCAGGTCCATCGGGGCACGCGGTTCTGACAGGGCGCGGCGAAGTTGAACATAACCGCCACTGGGCATGCGTTCAGCACGTTCGAGGAGGTCAATGAGGCTGTCGCGCCCCTCGTCAACGTGGATCTCCATCATCGCGTCCGGCTGTCCCATAGCGAGCCGCCGCGCGGCATCATCGAAGAAATCTACGACCTGGCGGCCAAGGCCGTAGCCCCGGAAATCGGGGTGGGTGCCGCCTGAACACCGTAGCGGTCCACCGTCACGCGGGACTCTCACAACGCCGTAACCGGCAAGCACCCCGTCAATGACAAGTCCGAGCGACTCGGTCTCCAGGCCGGAATCGAAATAGTCCTCGAGCTCGGAGGGCAGGGTCCGGAAGGGCGCACGGTCATGTCGCTCAATTGCTTCGACGAGTGACATGAGCTCCGGAAGCCGGTCACGGGTGAGTTCGATCCGCATCACATCTCGATCGCGTAGACGATGTCGGAAGAGCGGGCGTAGAAATCCCAGCGTTCGAGCCACGACCTCGATTTGTCGTTCATCTTCGAATCGATCGTCGTGCCCGTCAGGGTGATGTTCGCCGCGAGACAGTCGGCTAGGTGCCGTGCCATGAGAGCATCGGCGATACCCTGGCCGCGCCAGCCGCGCTCGATGGCGAGAAACTCAATCCACGACTCCGGGGCCTCACGCTGCTCGATACGTGCGAGAAGAAAACCGACGACGATCTTCTCCTCGTCGGCAACGGCGACGTGGGAGATTCGTGGGTCGACTTCGCGACAGATGCGGGAGAAATCGTCCGCCGGGATCAGGCGTCCGCCAAGGCTGAGCGATCTGCTTCGGTTAAAGACGGTGCGTACGTCTTCGCCGATCGCGGGGTCGAACGGGATGAGAGAGACACCGGCTGCAGCGAGCTTGGCTCGCGCCACGTCTTCCGCTGCTGTCACCGTCTCGGTCGTGCGCACGAGATAGTCGAGCGTCCGATTCGGGCTGAAACCGGCCGCGGCGAGGAGTCTGCGCCGCTCGGTTAGGTGGGCGACAACGCGGGACTCGATCGACACCGGTAGGTCCCGACCATCCTGGGTGATGAGCTGCCGTGCTCGGCCGTCCTGCCAGTCGATGAGAGCACGACCGATGCCGCGGCCGCGCCACAGCGGATCGACGAACGCCTCGAGTATGCACACGTGTTCCGTATCAACCCCAGCGAGAAGGACGACGCTACCGACTGCCCGTAGCTCACCGGTCGAGTCCCGCCCTCCCAGCACGTCGTATCGATGGGCGGTGGGCGCGAGCCCAAGCATGGGCGCAACAACCTCTGGGCGGCGCACGGCTGACGGCCTGTCAGCTGGACGGCACCGCAGATCGAGGCGCATGACATCATCGAAATCCTCGCCGTCCAGGAGGTGCCACGACAAGCCCAGGTGGGAACCCGGGAACTCGAGGTGATCTGGGACACGAAGACGCTGCTCAAGCGAGCCAGCGCGTGCGGTCACGCCGTTCGATTCCATGCGCGCCATTCTAGCAGTCAGGCGTCGATGCGAGCGCGATCGACCTCTTCGGAGCCCTCGACGATAAACTCCTTACGCGGAGCGACGTCGTTGCCCATAAGTAACTCGAAGACGGTCTCTGCCTCACGCAACGCCTCCTCATCCGCCATCGACACGCGCCGCAGTGTCCGATGGGCAGGGTCCATGGTCGTCTCGGCGAGCTGATCTGCGTCCATCTCCCCCAGACCCTTGTACCGCTGGATCGGCTCCTTATAGCGTCTCCCCTGCTTGTCGAGCTTCCTCAGCAGGGCGGTGAGCTCGGCCTCCGAGTACGTGTAGTGGACGTCATTTTTCGCTTTGCCGCGACCGACGACATCGACCCGGTGAAGCGGCGGAACTGCAGCGTAGACGCGACCTGCCTCGACAAATGGGCGCATGTAGCGGAAGAACAGGGTGAGCAGGAGCGTCCGGATGTGGGCGCCGTCAACGTCCGCGTCAGTCATGAGGATGACCTTGCCGTAGCGAGCAGCCTCGACATCAAAGGTGCGTCCCGAACCTGCCCCAACGACCTGGATGATCGAGGAAACCTCCTGGTTTTTCAGGATGTCGGCAGGTGAAGCCTTCTGGACGTTGAGTATTTTGCCACGAATCGGCAGGAGTGCCTGGAACTCCGAATTCCGCGCGAGCTTCGCGGTACCAAGAGCTGAATCGCCCTCGACAATAAAAAGCTCAGTGTTTGCGACATCTTCGGAGCGGCAGTCGGACAGCTTCGCCGGCATCGTCGACGTCTCGAGGGCGTTCTTCCGCCTCGAGATCTCCTTGTGCATCCGTGCCGTGACCCGCGCCCTCATCTCGGCGACGATCTTCTCGAGTAGGCGGCCCGTCTCGTCACGCTGGGCGCGCTTTGTCGATCCGAGTATCTCGATGAGCGCATCGCCGACGACGCGGTTGACGATGCCGCGCACCGGTCCGGTGCCGAGAATTTCCTTCGTCTGACCCTCGAACTGTGGCTCCGGGAGAGACACCGTGACAACGGCCGTCAAGCCGGCCATGATGTCTTCTTTTTCGATCTTCGGATCCTTGGCCGTGATCTTGAGCCGCCGAGCATTCGACTCGATCAGCTTCCGCAACGCACGCGTCAGGCCCGCCTCAAAGCCCTGGAGATGGGTGCCACCAACGGGGGTGGCAATGATGTTGACGAACGACCGAACGGTCGTGTCATAGCCCTGACCCCAGGCGAGCGCCACGTCGACGCGACATGTCCGTTCTGTCTCGACAGGAACAAGGTGACCCGTTTTCTTGTCGAGCGTTTGGACCATCTCCGTGAAGGTACCGGTCCCGACGATGTGGTACGTCTTCGTGATCGCCGCATCGGACGCCAGGTCGTCAACGAAGTCGACAACGCCGCCGTCATGTCTAAACGTTTCCTCGGTCGCTTCACCCGCCCGCTCGTCACGAATGATCATCGTGAGGCCGGGCACGAGGAAGGTCGTCTGCTTCGCGCGGTCAATAATGGCGTCAAGCGCCATCGCCGTTGTCGCGGGGAAGATCTGGGAGTCGGGCCAGAACCTCACCCTCGTGCCCGTCTTCTTTTTCGCGATCTTGCCCTTGACCTCGAGGAAGGAGTTTGTCACGAAGGGGGTGAAAGGATTGTCCGGTGCCGGGGTCTTGCCGTCCTTGTACTGGCCGGGCTCGCCCCTGCGGAATGTCATCCGATGAATCTTGCCATCGCGGTCAACCTCGACGTCGAGGCGGTGCGAGAGAGCATTGACAACAGATGCACCGACCCCGTGAAGGCCGCCAGATGCTGCGTAGCTGCCACCGCCGAACTTGCCGCCCGCATGAAGCTTTGTGTAGACAACCTCGACACCTGACAGTCCCACGCCCGGAACCTCGTCGACGGGGATTCCACGGCCATTGTCCTCGACGAGAACCGAGCCATCGGATAAGAGGGTGACGGCTATGCGGTCGGCGTGACCATCGAGCGCCTCGTCGACGGCGTTATCGATGATCTCCCACAGGCAGTGGAGGAGACCTCTCGAGTCTGTCGAGCCGATGTACATGCCGGGTCGCTTCCGGACCGCCTCAAGACCCTCAAGGACGGACAGATGACGCGCGGTATATTCAGACACTGTTCGATAGTAGGCGAGAGCACGGCGAATACCGGCAATCACCCCGCCAATGTGAAAAAGTACGGACCGATCTCAGATCGGTCCGTACTCGTCAGTCGTTCGGGCGAAGCTCAGCTCGCGCTCTCCTCGGTAAGACGGTGGCGCTCATCATGAATGTGCTTCGCGGTCGGAGCCAACTTCTCGAGGTGCCGATTCGCATGGTGCCCGCAGAAGAGCAGGGAGCCCGATTCGAGCTCAACCCTGACGTACGCCCTGGCACCGCACGCGTCGCAACGATCGCTGGCGGTCAGCTGTGCTGGTTCTACTGCTGTTGTACTCACATCATCATACAACCACAGTTCTTCCGGATTTAATCCCTTCGTCCACGCCCGTTCGCTTGGGGCCAACTTTATGCCCCAGCCATGGCATAGGTTATTACCGGTTCCGCAGCCTGGTACTGACCGGGTTGCGGACTCACAGGTTGACGACGTCATGGGAGAGAATCAGCACGTGGAATTTGCGGTGATAGATGTCGAAACGACCGGGCTCGCAGCCTGGAAGAATCGCGTCATCGACATCGGCATCGTTATTCTCCGGAGCGACGGAAGCCGCAAAGCGAACTGGTCAACTCTCATCAACCCCGGCAGGCCGGTCGGGTCGACCCTCATCCACGGCATTACTGATGCCGATGTGGCGGACGCTCCGGCGTTCTCCGATGCTCTTCCCACCATCGTCCAGCATCTCGCGGGCCGGATCATCGTCGGCCACAACGTTTCCTTCGATCTCGAGTTTTTGAACGCGGAGTTTAAACGCTCCCTCTACCCCGTTGTCATTCCGCGGGATGCTGCCGTGTGCACGATGGACCAGTCGCGCATCTACCTGCCGGAGGGCCGCCACTCGCTTGGAGCGTGCCTTGACCGAGCTGGCATCGACATGCCCGTCCGACACCGCGGACTCGACGACGCGGGTTGTTCCGCGGCACTGCTCAGCACCTATCTCACAGCCGAGGCGGATGGGCGCCGCACCTCTCATGAGGCGAGTGACCGCAGTGGCCACACGGTCCTGCCAGCAGAATGGGAACGCGCCGCTGGCGCGGCGCGTTCGATGACGTGGCTGGAGATCGCAGATCTCAGCGGACTCTAGTCGAGGTAGTCCCGCAGAACCTGAGAACGGGACGGATGCCGGAGCTTTGACATCGTCTTCGACTCGATCTGACGGATCCTCTCGCGGGTCACACCATACTTCTTACCGATCTCATCGAGTGTCTTCGGCTGGCCATCGTTGATGCCGAACCGCATCGTGATGACGCCAGCCTCACGCTCAGACAGAGTGTCGAGCACCTGATGGATCTGTTCCTGCAGAAGGATGTGCGCGACACGATCAGTCGGGACAACCGCCTCGGAATCCTCGATAAGGTCGCCAAACTCCGAGTCCCCATCTTCGCCAAGCGGGGTGTGGAGAGATATCGGTTCACGACCATATTTCTGGACCTCGATCACCTTCTCCTCGGTCATATCGAGTTCCTTGGCGAGTTGCTCTGTCGACGGCTCGTGGCCAAGATCCTGGAGCATCTGCCGCTGGACGCGGGCGAGCTTGTTGATGACCTCGACCATGTGGACGGGAATCCTGATCGTGCGGGCCTGGTCCGCCATTGCACGCGTGATCGCCTGACGGATCCACCACGTTGCGTACGTCGAGAACTTGAAGCCCTTCGTATAGTCGAATTTCTCCACGGCACGGACGAGACCAAGGTTGCCTTCCTGAATGAGATCGAGGAAGAGCATTCCGCGTCCGGTATAGCGTTTTGCGAGCGACACAACGAGCCGGAGGTTGGCCTCCAGAAGGTGGTTCTTGGCAAGCTGCCCGTCACGAACCATCCACTTAAGTCGACGCTCGTATGCCTTGTCCTTAATCTTCTCCCGGTCCTCCGTGAGAATGTAATTCGCGTAAAGTCCGACCTCGATCCGGCGCGCCAGCTCGACCTCTTCTTCGGCAGTGAGAAGCGCAACCTTGCCGATCTGTTTGAGGTAATCCTTGACGGGGTCCGCAGTCGCACCGGCAACGTGGATCCGCTGGGCGGGTTCGTCACCAGCATCGGAGTCCTTGACGACAAACTGCCCCGGACGCTCTTCTGCGTGCCGCATACGGCGGGCGGTCGGAGCATCCTCCTTTGCGTCCTCCTCGACCTCTTCGTCCTCATCCTCGTCGACTTCGACGTCGTCCTCGTCTTCGTCGAGATCGACCTCAACATCCTCGGCGACGACCTCTTCGTCGACGATTTCCGGGGTCGCAGCCGAGTCGAGCTCTTCGGCAGTCTCCGCGGTCGGCTGGACCACGTCGTCACCCGTCGGCTTGACGCGCGACGTCTTGGCGGCAGGCTTCGCCGCCGGAGCCTTCTTCGCTGGTGCAGAGGAGTCCGACTTCGCCTTCACAGCCGCGGGCTTGGCGGCGGTGCTCTTCGTGGCGGTCTTCTTCGCCGTTGTCTTTGCCGCAGGCTTCGCCGCGGTGCTCTTCGCAGAAGAGGTCTTAGCCGCGGGCTTGGCCGCCGTGCTCTTCGAAGCAGTCTTCGCGGCGGCGCTAGCCGCGGTAGTGTTTTTCGCCGCTGTGCTCTTGGCGGTCGTCTTCTTAGCCGTCGTGCTCTTCTTGGCACGGCCTGTTTTGACATCCTCCTTTACGTCGGTGGACGGGGTGGTCGAGGTTGTCGCTTCAGACACTGATTACCTTCCAGAATTCGCTCGCGGTCCTCGGACAGAGACGGACCTGTACAGAGATAACGCCCACGGGGCATGATTTGTTCCCATACCGAGGCGATCCGGTATGGGAACAGTCATGTTTCTCGCTTGCTGTGGCTACTGCTCGCGGTAGCTCTCGATAGGAGGGCAGGCGCACACGAGATTTCGGTCTCCGTAAGGGCCGTCGATCCGACGCACTGGCGGCCAATACTTCCCCGCGGTAGCTGCGGACAGTCTCGCGGGATTGGTGAGAACCTCGTCGGTTAGCGCAGGGTAGACCGCCGTCGCTCGTGAGTACGGGTGCGACCATTCTCCAACGAGCGCCGATGCTGCCGTGTGTGGCGCGTTGACGAGTGGATTGTCGTCGGGCGGCCAGACACCTTCGTAGACGCTTCGAGCCTCGTCGTGAATCTGCAGCAGCGCGTCGCACAGACGGTCAATTTCGCCGAGATCCTCCGACTCGGTCGGCTCGATCATGAGAGTTCCGGCGACCGGGAACGACATCGTCGGGGCATGAAAGCCGTAGTCGATCAGGCGCTTCGCGACATCGTCAACACTGATGCCGGTCTCCTCACGAAGCGGACGAAGGTCGATGATGCACTCGTGGCCCACAAGTCCGCCTGGCCCGCGATAGAGAACGGGCAGAACTTTGTCGACTCGCGTGGCAATGTAGTTCGCGGCGAGTACCGCAGACTGTGTCGCCATGCGAAGCCCCTCCCCTCCCATGAGGAGAATGTAGGCGAACGAGATGGGGAGGATCCCTGCAGAGCCGTAGGGTGCCTGAGAGACCGCCCCGGCGCCTGGGAATTTCGCCGCGGCACTGCCAGTCGTGTGATTGTCGGTCAATGGGTGGGAGGGCAGGAAAGGAGCGAGGTGCGATCTCGCCGCCACCGGGCCAACACCTGGTCCGCCGCCCCCGTGCGGGATTGCGAAGGTCTTGTGAAGGTTGAGATGGGAGACGTCCCCGCCGAACTCACCCGGCCGAGCGACGCCGACAAGGGCGTTGAGGTTTGCTCCATCGATGTAGACCTGACCACCGGCGGCATGGACGCGGGAGCACACGTCGCCCACCGAGTCCTCATAAATGCCGTGAGTCGACGGATAGGTAATCATGATCGCCCCGAGCACATCGCGATGCTCCGCGATCTTCGCCTCCAGATCACCCATGTCAATCGAGCCGTCCGCTGCGGTACCGACAACGACAACACGGAAGCCTGCGAGAACTGCTGATGCGGCGTTCGTGCCATGGGCCGAGGCCGGAATGAGACACACAGTCCGCTTCTTGTCCCCTCGGGACACGTGATACCCGCGTATGGCGAGGAGGCCAGCAAGTTCGCCCTGAGACCCTGCATTTGGTTGGAGGCTGACCGCGTCGTAACCCGTCACGGCAGCCAGCCACGCCTCGAGTTCCTCGATAAGTTCGAGGTACCCGAGCCGGTCCATTGCAGGTGCGAATGGATGGATAGAGGCGAACCCGTGCCATGTGATCGGTGTCATTTCGATCGCCGAGTTCAATTTCATTGTGCAGGAGCCGAGGGGGATCATGCCGCGGTCCAGCGCGTAGTCCTTGTCCGCCAGCGACTTGAGATAGCGCATAAGGAGAGTCTCGGTGCGGTAGCGGTGGAAGGTCGGATGGGTAAGGTACTCATCCTTCCGCTCGAGGGAGGCAGGATAGCCGGCGTCGATCCCTGTCTTGTCCGCCTCCGTCCCGCTTCCCTCAAGGGCCCTCACGATTCGGTCAACAACGTCGGCCGACGTTCTCTCGTCGCACGACAGCCGAATCGTCGACTCGTCGACTTTCCAGCCGGTGATATTCTCCGTCAGTAGGTGCCTGAGCGCCCGATCGGCTCCTCCCGGGATCTCCAGCTCGATCGTGTCGAAGAATGATGTCGACGTCACGGGCACGCCGATTTGGGACAGTCTCTCAGCAAGGCTGACAGCGTGGTTGTGAATGCGTTGGGCGATGCGGTGAAGCCCATCGGGACCGTGATAGACCGCGTATGTCGACGCCATGACTGCGAGCAACACCTGGGCCGTACAAATGTTGGAGGTCGCCTTCTCACGGCGGATGTGCTGTTCTCTCGTCTGCAGCGCGAGTCGGTAGGCGACGGCGCCGTCGGCGTCTTTCGACACACCGACGAGCCTGCCGGGCAGCTGCCTCTTGTGAGCGTCTTTGACTGCGAGATAGCCGGCGTGCGGTCCGCCGCCCGCCATCGGCACGCCAAAGCGCTGTGTCGTCCCCGCGACGATGTCGGCGCCCCAGCTGCCAGGACTGGCGAGCAAAGCGAGCGCCATGAGATCCGCGGCGACGATGACAAGGGCACCGGCCTCGCGGGCTCTGCCGGTGATTGTCTCGAGCTCGTGAAGCTCTGGCAGGTGACCCGATGCAGCGGGGTATTGAAGAATGATGGCGGCGACGTCGCTATCGATCTGTCGGAAGTCCGATTCAACAAGCTCGATGTCGAGCGCGTCGGCGCGGGTGTCGACGACAGCTCGTGTCGCATCGAACACGTCCTCGCTCATAAGAACCTTGTTGCGGGCCTTCTTGACCCGGCGAGCAAGTAGCATCGCTTCCGCCACGGCGGTCGCTTCGTCGAGCATCGATGAGTTGGCGATATCCATCCCCGTGAGGTCGGTGACCATGGTCTGGAAATTGACGAGCGCCTCGAGCCTGCCCTGGCTAATCTCGGGCTGATACGGCGTGTACGCCGTGTACCAGGAAGGGTTTTCCAGGACGTTGCGGCGAATCGCGGCCGGGGTGACCGTGTCGTAATAGCCCTGGCCAATCATCGAAGTTCGGACTGTGTTCTTGTCGGCCAACGTAGCTAGCCGTTCGAGCACCTCCTGCTCGGAGCGTGCGGCGGGGAGTCCTTCGATTGACTCTCGCGTGAGGCTCGCAGGGAGGGCGGCCTCCATAAGTTCGTCGAGGCTCTTCACTCCGACGCGCTCGAGCATCGCTGCACGATCCTCGCCCCACGCGCCAATGTGACGAGGGAGGAAACTCGTCATTGCTGATCCGCCAGGAACGCTTCGTAGGCGGATCCATCCATGAGCCCGTCGGTGACCGCCGTGGTGTCGATCTCATAGAGCCAGCCCTCACCGTGCGGATCATCGGTCACGAGTTTGGGATCGTCGATCACAGCCTCGTTGACAGCGACCACGGTTCCGGAGGCGGGTGCCACAAGGTCAGAGACCGACTTAACTGACTCGATCTCTCCACAGGCGACCCCGGCTGTGACAGTGGAACCCACCTCGGGAAGCTCGACGTAGACGGCCTCATCAAGGGACGTCGCGGCGAAACTCGTAATGCCGACACGAGCCGGCGTCCCCTCCATCAGCCATTCATGGTCCGGGCTGTATGTGCGGTCATTTGGGTACACAGATGCACCTTTCATCGTTGTTCTCAGTTCCAGAAGCGTGGCGTCCGGATGGTCTCAGTGGCTGGCCTTATAAAAGGGTAGCGGCACAATTGTCATGGTCTGACTCTTTCCGCGAACGTCGACGGACACCTCGGTCCCCTCGTCCAAACCGACAGTGAGGATCGCGAGCGCGATCGGATGACCGAGCGTAGGCGAGAGGATGCCGGACGTAATGGAGCCGAGCGACTCTCCGTCGAGACTGACGGCGGATCCCGCGCGAGCTGCGCGCCGACCTTCTCCTGCAAGACCGTACAGCGTGGTGGAGGGCTCGTGAGCCCGCAACGCCTCAGCGCCGACGAAATCGTGGTCGAGTTTGACGACCCGGCCCTGACCGGTTTCCGCCGGGGTGCTGTCCTCCGTGAGTTCATGGCCGTACAGGGGCATGCCAGCTTCAAGGCGGAGCGTGTCGCGCGAGGACAGTCCGCACGGAACCATGCCGTGCGGCTCCCCGGCCTCTGAGAGGCGTTCCCAGAGGGAGATCGCGTCGTTCGCGTCGGCCATGATCTCGTATCCTCGCTCACCGGTGTAGCCGGTTCGGGCGACATGGACTGGCGTGCCGCCGATGGTGAAGCGGGCGTGGCGGTAGTAACCGAGCGAGTCGAACTCTTCACGATGCTCAGGGTCGATGACCGAGCCAACCACCTCGCGGCTGGCCGGTCCCTGAACCGCGATAAGGCACCTAGCTGTCGTGTTGTCCTGGATCGCGGCTCTCGCACTGACCTGCGCTGACCTCTTCGTCAGCTCATCGCCGACACGCAACCGGTTAGCTCCGTTCGCGATCACGAGATAGTCGATCTCGTCGGTGCGATAGACGATGAGATCGTCAATGATTCCACCGCGCTCGTTGACCATGAGTGAGTAGCGAGCCCGGCCGACTGGCATCGTTGACACCACTCCGACCAGCGCATAGTCGAGCAGGCTTCCTGCATCCGGACCTTCAACCCTGATCTGGCCCATGTGCGACAGGTCGAAAATGCCGGCCCGCTCGCGCACCGCGGTGTGCTCTTCGCGATCGGACGAGTAGCGCAGGGGCATAGCCCACCCAGCGAAGTCGGTCATTGTCGCGCGGAGTCGCTCGTGTACCGGGAGCAGTGCAGTCTCGTTCAGAGTCATGCGGCCATTATTCCCCTCTTCGTGCTTCGGTGCGATAAGAACATGGAAGTGGACCGGTCTTCGGACTGGCGAGGTGGGCCGTCAAAGCTGTGCCAGGAATGTGCCCTACCTCATCCAGTGGGGAACGATTCCGCGCAGGAGGGCAGTCCACACAAGCGCCGATAGGCGGCTCCGCTGCCGTGTCGACCGTGCTCGGTAGTACAGGTGCGTCGCGAGCCGGGGATATCCTGCCCACCACGACAGGTAAGACGCGCAGGCAAGGGCGTGGACGGTGTCCGGCTCCCCTACCCTGTCGGCCAGTACATCGTAGGCCGCGTTGATTCGGGCAGGCGCAGGAGCTGTCTTCGGAGGTACGAAGCGCTCGCCGGGCGCGAGCCGATCCCGGCCCTCCTCTCCGATTGCCCAGACGATGACGGCGTCGCGCACGGACCCAGCCTGAAGCGACAGGGCGGTCGGTCGGAAAGGTGCGGGTGCGCCGTAAAGGCGGGCATTGAGAGCTTCGAGCCACTCACCGCTCGCCTCGTCTGCGAGTGCGGGATCAAAGTGGCCGGCGAACCGTCCCGCAGCGCCAGCGAAGGCCGAGATAAGCGCGTCGAGTTGATCGTTCGGCATGGGGTCGGTTTCGGGTTCGTCGAGCCAGCCGTGCTGGCTGTAGATCCGGAACCTCACACCGCCTCTCGCGATGACGGTGTCCCACGCTCCGCTGCCGTGGCGAAGGTTCTCACCGAGCCTGTCGATCATGTGTGCTGCCGCGGTGACGTCCTCATCCCCCTCGGGGAACATGAGTGCGATGGCGGTGCCGGGCTCGGCCGCGTCGACTGCGGACGGGTCAATACGGTCGAGCGGGTGGACAGAGACATCGGCGATTCCATCCGAATCGGCTCGGACGATAACCGTCCTTCCGTCAGGTGTGTAGTCGGTTGCCTCCATCGCGGCGTGCGCGAGCGTGGAGAGTGGGATGATGCTGTGCTGTGCGGTGCTCATAGCACTGAATACAACACCTCCCACCATCCAAGAATGGCCCGCGGAACGTGTCCTGTGGACGGCGCGATGGCCGTGTTGCTCTGGGCAATGCCGATACAGTGGAACCATGTACGACTCGCTCACGCGCCGCATCTCCGACGCAACTCTCGACGCACTCAACTCCTACGGATTCCCCGGGGAAGATCCCGAACTCCTGTCGACCTTCATCGATCCGACGAGGTCGCTCCTGGCTGGCGGCAAGCGAGTCCGCGGCATCCTGTCCGTCGCCGGGGCGATGTGTGCGAGCGGGGCCGAGCCACGTACCGACGCGATCGAGGTTGCGGCCGCGATCGAACTCTTCCAAGGCGCAGCACTCGTCCACGACGACATCATGGATGACTCTCCGACCCGCCGAGGCCAACCTGCCGTCCACGTCCAGTTCGCGAACGATTTCGAATCCTCAGATCTCGTCGGTGACGCCGGACGCTACGGTCGTGACGCCGGGATTTGCTCCGGCGATTTCCTTCTCGCGCTCGCGGGCTCGCACATGGCGGTGCATGCGTCCGCCTCCGCTAATCGGCGCTTCCACGCCATGTGTGCAGAGGTGGCCTACGGTCAGTTCCTCGACATCAGGGCCGAGAACATCGACCTTCTCGCCCTCTTGGACAGCCCGGACCCCGCGGCCGCACTTCTACGCGCGCGCGACAACGCATTTACGGTCCTCAGGCACAAGTCAGCGCACTATTCTGTACGCGATCCGCTCCTCATCGGCGCTGATGCCGCGGGGGCGAGCGCCGAGCTCCTCGACCTTCTCACTCGAATCGGGTCACCGTTGGGAGAAGCATTCCAGCTTCGAGATGACGCTCTCGGCGTCGCTGGCGACCCGTCCCAGACTGGCAAGCCGACAGGTGGGGACCTGCGTGAGGGAAAGCGGACCGTCCTCATTCTTACCGCCCTGGCGCGGCTCGCAGGCACCGACGAGGCGCGGTGGATCGCCGAGTCGCTCGGGCAGGATCTGACAGAGGAGGAGTCCCGCGCCATCACCGCCGCCACAGTCGAGTGCGGGGCGTGGGCCGAGCACGAGGCTCTCATCTCTCAGCGCGAAACGGAGGCGGAGGCCGCATGGGCGGACCTTCCCGCCGGTCCCGGGCGGGACGCGCTCGGAGAGCTCATGACGAGGCTTACCGGCCGCACCCACTGAAGCTACCCCGAGTGTCGGGGCGTTGCTACGTGATGACGTCCGGCGCTCAGGCCTCGACGTCTGTCAGAATGCGAGCCCGGACGCGATTCTGCGCACGGCTCTGTGCTTTCCGGAGCGTAGCGCTGCCATTGGCGTTTCACCGAGTTCGGGTTCCTCTCGGTGTAGCCACTCGTGCGCTTCGTCATCGCTGAATCCGGCATCGGCCAACAGAATGAGAGTGCCGCGGAGATTTCCGAGCACCTGCCACGTCCCGTCACTTTCGACGAGTTGGTCGCGCGTGATGACGAGCGGACCCTCGGGGCGCGTGGCGAGAAGCCTCCGGTCTGAAATGAGGGTACGGACGTCGCGGAGTCGGATGCCGAGAGCCTCGGCGACCTCGGGAAGGGACATCTGGTCAGGAAGTGGAGAAAGCTCAACAGGATAGTAGATGCAATTCGCCAATTCCGGTAGCAACACGCCGCAGATCACGGTAGTGTCACATCTGAAACAACTGTCACAGCTTTATCACGTTGCGCAACATCCACATCACGCACGCTGATGGCACTCACCATGCTTCGGAGGATCCATGACGTATTCGCGACGCTCAATTGGCGTCACAGTGGCCGCTACTGCGGCCCTCGGAGCCCTCGCTCCTCATCCGGCCACAGCGGCAGAGCTGCCCGCAGTACCCGCCCTCAAGCTGCCATCGGCTTCCTACCAAGTGACCACAGGCGACTCCGTTTGGGTCATTGCCCAGCGCTTCGGGGTTTCGGTCAGTTCAATCATTGAGGCCAACGGGCTCGGTAGCGCAGCCACGGTGTATCCCGGTCAGAGGCTCGAGATCCCGACGACAAGGGTGCCGGCAGTTCCTGCCTCGCCTACGGATGCGGCTGGCACCTACACCGTCAAGAGGGGTGACACTCTGTCGGGCATTGCTCTGCGTAACGGAACAACGGTCGCGGCGATTGTCGCCGCGAACGGCTTGCGGGACGCCAACGTCATCTACCCGGGCCAGAAGCTCACTCTGCGAGATTCTGCTATGTCTCCCGTTCCCGCACCGAGGCCAGCCGCCCCAGCCCCGAAACCCGCCACCCCAGCACCGGCTACGGCGACGGCCGCAACCGGGACCTACACAGTCCAGCGCGGAGACACCCTCTCCGGCATCGCCGCACGCAACGGCACAACCGTCACCGCACTTGTCGCCGCCAACGGCCTACGCAACGCTAACGTCATCTACCCCGGACAGGTGCTCACCCTCGGCGGCACCTCCGCACCCGCACCAAAGCCAGCCGCCCCGGCCCCGAAACCCGCCACCCCAGCACCGGCTGCGCCGACGGCCGCAACCGGGACCTACACAGTCCAGCGCGGAGACACCCTCTCCGGCATCGCCGCACGCAACGGCACAACCGTCGCCGCACTTGTCTCGGCCAACGGCCTACGCAACGCTAACGTCATCTACCCCGGACAGGTGCTCACCCTCGGCGGCACCTCCGCACCCGCACCGAAGCCAGCCGCTCCGGCCCCGAAACCCGCCACTCCGGCTCCGACTGCGTCGACGAGGACGCACACGGTCGTGCGCGGAGATACGCTGTCGGGCATTGCCGCGAAGTACGGAACGACGGTGTCGGCAATCATGTCGGCATCGGCGCTGTCCTCGACGGTTATCTACCCCGGTCAGGTTCTCACTGTCGCCGGAACGGCCGCGCCGGCGCCAGCCCCGAGCGGTCAGCAGAATCTCGTTCCCAACACGTTCCTCCACTACACGTATCCCGACGCGACCGTTCGCTCGGCTAACGAGAACAAGGCGTATCTCAACTCGATCGCAGTCCCCTCGCGAACCGAAACCCAGGCAATGGTTCGTCAGATCGCCATCCAGTACGGCGTCGACCCCGCGCTGGCACAGGCGCACGCATTCCGCGAGTCCGGCTTCGATGCTCGGGCGGTCTCCCCCGCGAACGCAATCGGGACAATGCAGGTCATCCCCTCCTCGGGAAAGTGGGCGTCGGATCTCATCGGCCGCGACCTCAACTTGCTCAATCCGAGGGACAACATCATTGCGGGCGTTGTCATCATCCGCCAGTTGCAGCGGAGTGCCTCGTCCCTCGATGAGGGCATCGCCGCCTACTACCAGGGACTCGGCGGAGTCCGAAGGAACGGAATGTACCCCGACACGGTTCAGTACGTTCAGCGAGTCAAAGCATCAATGGCCCAGTTCCGCTGATGAGCTTCGCTCCCCAGCACCGCTTCACGTGGGTGCTGGGGAGCATCGTCTAGGCTTGAATTCGTGAATTCAGTGCCTGATCCGCTTCTCGGTGCCGTCATCGACGAGCGATATCTCATCCGTGCCCGCATTGCCCGCGGCGGCATGGCTACCGTCTATCGCGGTACGGACCAGCGGCTTCATCGCGATGTCGCGATCAAGATCATGCACCCACACCTCGCGGACCAAGACGAATTTGTTGAACGGTTCCACCGCGAGGCACTCGCCACGGCGGGACTCTCCCACCCCCACGCCGTCGCTGTCTATGACGAGGGCGCCTTCACGTCCGACTCGTCCTCGCAGACGGCCTATCTTGTCATGGAGTACATCTCCGGTCCCGACCTGCGCACCGAACTCAGCCGCCGTGGTTCTTTCCCGCTTGGGGTTGCGCTCGAGATTGTGGCACAGGTTCTGTCAGCACTCGGTACAGCCCACCGATCTGGCCTCGTCCATCGAGACGTCAAACCAGAAAACGTCCTGCTCGTCGACGGCGAGCAGCTGACCGCGAAAGTCACAGACTTCGGGCTTGCTCGGGCGGTGGCTGCGGCCAGCTCGACGCGGGCTGGCACAGTGCTAGGGACTGTCGCCTATCTCGCTCCGGAGGTACTTCAGGAGCAGGCGACAGCTCGGTCCGACATCTATTCGGCTGGGATCATGCTCTATGAGCTCATCGCCGGAGAAGCACCCTTCAGTGCCGACACTCCGATTGCCCTCGCATACAAGCATGTCAACGACCCCATGCCGCGTCTATCGACAATAGCGCCGTGGATCCCCGCCTCCGTTGACTCTCTTGTCGGCGTTCTCACTGCGAAGGATCCCAAACACCGCCCTGCTGATGGGATTGAGGCGCGGGACCGAGTGCAGGAGGTCCTTGCGAACCTTGATGACATTGTCGCGAAGCGCCGAATCGCGGTCACTCCGACGTCGTTCCATGAACGCACCGATGATGATGCTGAGGCGTCTGTCCCGAACGACACGAGAGCCTTCACGCCTGCCCACCGGACAGCACAGCTCACCGCTCCCCCGGTACTGAGCCGAGGCCAGGAGATTGCCCGCCAGCGCTCAGACGCGAACCGGACGCCATCGTCGACATCGTCAAAAGTGTGGCGCTGGATCATCACGCTGCTCCTCATCGCTGCAACCGCCGCCGGCATCGTCTGGTATTTCACCGCCGGGCCAGGGATGAGGATCAGCCTGCCAGATGTGACAGGCCGCGACGAAGCGGCAGCGGTGACGATCATCGAAGAGGTCAACCTCGTCCCGGAGCTCGAATACGAGTATTCCGACGATGTTCCACAAGGCCGGGTCATCGCCACGGACCCAGCCATCCCCGCTCAACTGTCACGGGATGAGGGAGTCACACTGACGATCTCACTCGGTGTCGAACAGGTGAGCGTGCCGCCAGTTGTCGGTTTACCGCTCGGAACTGCCGAACAGCAGCTTCGCGATGCTCGGCTCGTGCCCGAGGTTGAGGAGGAGTATTCGGCTTCGGTTCCCGCCGGTAGCGTCATCGCCCAATCGGTTCCTCCCGCCACCGAGGTCGACCACTCCACACCAGTGACGATCGTCGTCTCCCTCGGCAGGGAGCCGGTCGAGGCAGTGGATGTGCGCGGACTGTCCTTCGCAGATGCGGCTGCGGAGCTCGAGAGCGCCGGCATCGTCGTCGAACGGGCCGAAGCCTATTCAGACACAGTGGAGGGGGGTGCGGTCATCTCCCAATCGGATATTGGCACCGTCTACCGCGGTGACACGGTGACCATCACCGTGTCCCTAGGACCGGAACTACTCCAAGTACCCGACGTGTTTGGACTACAAAAGGGTGAGGCAGCCGGCATACTCGAGGACGCCGGTTTCACCGTCGAGTTCGAGAACTTCCTCGGCGGCATTTTTGGGACTGTCCGCGACCAGTCGATCCCGGCCGGAGAGATGCATCCAGCGGGCACAGTCGTCGTCCTCACCATCGTCTGACGACGCGGGCTATGTCCCGCTCTCGCTGGACGTCGGGGTCCTTCACGTCGACGTGGAGGACGCACAAACAGGGCGGGGCGGGCCGGCAACGCACCGACCCGCCCCTCAAAAAACTGACTAATCGGAGCGCAGACCGCTGGTCCTCGCGCGCAGCATCTGCGAGACAAGGAACGCGAGCTCGAGCGACTGGCCGTGATTGAGCCGCGGGTCGACGAGCGTCTCGTACCGCTGGGAGAGGATCTCCTCCGACAGCTCCTCAGAACCGCCGAGAACCTCCGTGACTGAGTCGCCCGTCAGCTCGATGTGGAGGCCGCCGGGGATCGTGCCGAGGCTGTTGTGGACCTCGAAGAACCCACGCACCTCGTCGACGACGTCGTCCATCCGGCGAGTCTTGTACCCGTTGGTCGCCGTGATCGTGTTCCCGTGCATCGGATCCGTCACCCACGTGACCGGACGACCGTCAGCGCTCACGCCCTCAACGAGAGCAGGGAGAAGCTCGCGCACCTTCGACGAACCAAGACGAGTGATGAACGTGAGGCGACCCTCCTCGCCCTCCGGATTGAGCTTGTCCAGAAGTCGGAGCGCGTCCTCGACGGTACTTGTCGGCCCGAGCTTGACCCCGATCGGATTCCGGACCCGGGACAGCATGTCGACGTGGGCACCATCTGCCTCCCGCGTCCGCTCACCAATCCACACGAAGTGGGCCGATGTGTTGTACGGGGCCGACGTCCGCTGGTCGATGCGGGTCATCGCGTTCTCGTACTCGAGGAGCAGGCTCTCATGGGAGGAGTACATGTCGACCGTGCGCACCGCGGGCGAGTCAATGCCAGCGGCCTTCATGAAGCGCAGAGCCCAATCGATGTCAGCCGCGATTGTCTCGTACTTCTTGTACGCGGGGTTCTCGGTGAAGCCCTTGTTCCACGCGTGCACCTCGGACATGTCGGCAAAACCGCCGCCCGTAAACGCGCGGATTAGATTGAGGGTCGTCGCTGAGCGGTGGTAGGCATCGATCATCCGCTGCGGGTCCGGAATCCGGTCCTCAGGGGTGAACGCGTGGCCATTCACCGCATCTCCCATATAGGCGGGCAGCTCGATGCCATTCCTCGTCTCCATCGGATTCGAGCGCGGCTTCGCATACTGACCTGCCATACGGCCGATTTTGACAATCGGGAGGGCGGCCCCGTACGTGAGGACGATGGACATCTGGAGGATCGTCTGGATCTTCGCACGGATCCTGTTCGCAGAGACAGAGTCGGCGAACGTCTCGGCGCAGTCACCGCCTTGCAGGATGAACGCCTCACCCCGGCCAGCCTTCGCGATCTCCGCTTTGAGGGTATCGGCCTCGCCTGCGAAAACGAGCGGAGGCATCGACCTCAGATAGGTCGCGGCGCGACGCACCTCATGAGGGTCGGGCCACGCTGGCTGGTGTTTCGCGGGGAGGTCGCGCCACCGCTCCAAAGAGCGGTACATTTCGGTTTCACGTTCAGACACAGATCGATCCTAATCCACGGGGCCTGCGCGGCGGGACGTGCCCACCGCGCAGGCCGACACTAGTCGGCCTTGAGAGGCTGGCCTATCGTTGACATGACATCCTCGAACCACGGGACGAACATGTTGAACGCCTTCCCGCCGGCGATGCGGGAGAACGCAATCGCCTTGAGCTTGTTGCCGTCCTCCTCGTCGTGGCCGACGACACCGGAATCGCCCCGCAGGGCGGACTCGACTGCATAGTCGACCATGCCCTTGATGAGACGCAGATCCTCGTTGCGAGCACGAGCGGCGCGCGAGTAGTAGCCGGACTTCTGGACCATGACCTTCTCGGCGCCCAGGCGCTCGGCAAACTTGTCAGCAAACCACTTGCCGGGGTTGATCATATCGAGCTTGACGTGACCAAACGGGTCACGCGGGACCTCTTCACCGGAGGCTTCAAGCTCCTCGACGATTTCGTCGACGCCAGCGCCCTCCGAGAGGAAGATGTTGACGTTACCGAACTCGTCCATGATGCCGCGCAGACGCTCGACCTCGGTTCCGAAGTCGATGTCCATCTCCGGCAGGTAGACGGCGTGGATGTCCCAGCGTTCCTTCATCAACCCTGCAGAAGGCACCCACTCCTGCTGTTCGACCCACTCGCGGTAGTCCGCAGCGGCTCGGGCGGTGAGGTAACCGCAATGGCGGCCCATGACTTCATGGATGATGAGCATGCGGGGGGACGAGCGATGCTCACCAATGATGTTGACGGCATACTCTGCCGCTTCCTCAGCGGCGGTCAGGGCGCCAAGCGACTGGGCGATCGGGATGATGTCATTGTCGATCGTCTTGGGCAGACCGACGACAGTCAGCTCGTACTGGTGCTCGTGCAGGTACGCGGCGAGATCTGCTGCTGTGGTGTTCGTGTCGTCACCGCCGATTGTGTGCAGAACATCGACACCGTCTTGGCGAAGACGCTCGGCCGCGACCTCAAGCGGGTTTTGGCCCTCCTCGACAAGGCCGCGGTTCACGAGATCATCGACGTTCGTGAGTTTGACGCGCGAGTTGCCGATCGGAGAACCACCGAACAGGTGAAGGCGGCTCGCGTT
This sequence comes from Flaviflexus huanghaiensis, assembly GCF_014118685.1. Taxonomy (GTDB): domain Bacteria; phylum Actinomycetota; class Actinomycetes; order Actinomycetales; family Actinomycetaceae; genus Flaviflexus; species Flaviflexus huanghaiensis. The sequence goes on along the minus strand of NZ_JACFAK010000002.1, from coordinate 73,537 downwards.
GGCGCGCGCCTCCTCGTCAAATACGATCTTATTGCCGGTGAGGAGTCCGTGATAGCCGTACTGGTAGCCGACGATCTCGATCTCGGGGTCGAGTTCGGTGTAGCGCTCGATGAGCCCGCCAACGGCGGAGGAGAGGCACGGTGCGAAACCACCGGCAGTCAGGATTGCGACACGGTTGAGGGCCATGGTTAACCTTCCAATCGGGACAAGACGAACACCATTCTATCTGCCTTATGATCGAAACCATGGCTCCTCAAGATGAAGATGGACTCGCCGGCGGCACCGACTGGGAGCGCTACGCGGCGGAGATGGGCGACGCGTGGAAGGCTTCGCCGGGGCCGATGTCTGATGAGCCGCGCGAAACAGAGCCTGCAGGTCCACGCGATTGGACTCAGGGAGAGCTCGACGACGAGAAGCCCGAGGCCGCTGACGACGTGCTCGACTCCACATATGAGGCCCAGGACCCACCGTTCGCCACGCGACTGGAGAAGATTCTCCTCGCCGTCGTTGTCATCAGCATCGTCCTCATCATTCTCTCCGAAATTTCCGTCATTACTCTGTCCCCAACCATGTTTATTGTTGTCGTTGTCGCCGCAGGTGCGGCGGCGGTCGCCTGGATCATGTCCTACGCGACCGGTAGCGAGGACGACGACGGGATGCGGGTGTAGTGGCAGGACGGCTTGCCCTTGAGGATGCGAGACGCGCGCCGGAAGGCATCGACGTCCAAATGTCGTTCGCAGATCTCGGCACAGACCTGCGGAACGTCACCTTCGTCGTCGTCGATCTCGAAACGACAGGCGGACGGCCCGGCGCTGAGGAGATCACGGAGATCGGAGCGGTCAAGTCTGTCGGCGGCGAGGTTGTTGGCGAGTTTGCGACCCTCGTTAACCCGAATCAGCCAATCCCTCCCTATATTGCGGTCCTCACCGGGATTACGACCGCAATGGTCATGGAGGCGCCGCGGATCGCGGAGGTTCTGCCCGAGTTTTTCGAGTTTGTTGGGGCTAGCCCCGACACGGTTCTCGTCGCGCACAATGCCCGCTTCGACGTCGGTCATCTCAAGGCGGCTGCCGCCGCCCTCGACCTGCCGTTCCCGCCGGTCATGACACTCGATACGGTCCAACTGGCGCGAAGGACGATTACAAGGGATGAGACGCCAAACTACAAGCTCGCCACCCTCTCCCGAGTCATCGCCACCGAGGTGACACCGACCCACCGCGCTCTGGACGATGCGCGGGCAACCCAGGAGCTCCTGCAGTTCATCCTGGGAAGGCTCGGCCCGCTCGGTGTCAGCCACCTCGAAGACCTCAAGACGGTCAGCGACCCGGTCCCGTATCGGCGCCGACTCAAAGCGAACCTGGCCGACGGACTCCCCCGCACACCCGGGGTGTACCGCTTCATCGGACCTTCCGGTGATGTTCTGTACGTCGGTACGTCAGTCAACGTCTATAAGCGCGTGCGCCAGTACTTCACTGCGGCCGAAAAACGCACCCGCATCGCCGAGATGGTCGACCTCGCCGTCCGAGTCGAGGCGACACCGACAGCGACACGCCTCGAGGCCCAGGCCCATGAGCTACGAGACATTCAGAGGTTCGACCCGCCCTACAACCGGCGCTCCAAGCGGCCCCAGAACCGTCCGTGGCTCGTTCTGACAAACGAGCCTCATCCGCGGCTGTCGATCGTCCGCTCAGTTCCCGCCCACGATCTGCACAATGCGCTCGGGCCATTCACGACGATGAAGGCTGCGAAGAAGGCAAAGGACCTGCTCGAACGCGTGACGAACGTACGCACATGCACGAACCGATTACCGCTTGCCGCCGCGCCGAGGTTCCGTGCCTGTTCACTGTTGGAGATGGGAAGGTGTTCCGCACCCTGCGTGACCGGAGAACCCCAGCGAGCTCTCGAGAGTGCACGCAGAGCCCTGTCCGGGCTCGTCGACGAGGCCGTTGAGCACGCCATGGCGAACCTGCGACTCTTGGCCTCCCGGGAAGAGTTCGAGCGTGCGGCCGATGAACGGGATCGGCTGTCCGCGCTCGTGACGACCGCTGCCCGGAGGGAACGGCTCACCCTGCTCGCGGCAACAGCCGAAATCCGAGCGACGAAGCAGACGGAGCACGGCTGGGAGACAATCGTCGTCCGATGGGGGCGGCTCGTCGGTACGGCTGTCGCGTCCAGCCTTCATGAGGTCGTCGGCGTTGCGGAGGCGCTCGCCGCGACAACTCCAGCGGTGGATGAACCCACGACGGCGTGCGGGGCCGCTCCCGTTGACGAAATGCAGCTACTGTACGACTGGATCTTCTCACCCGGCACCCGCCTGCTCAGCTCGCCCGAGCGGCCGCTGGCGGTGCCGAGACGGTCGGCCCAGCGCCACCGGATCGACGTCGAGCGGGAGCATGTCTCCTCAGCGTGAGGCGTAAGCTTGGAGCATTGAGGAAAGGACTTGTAATGCTCACAGCAATTGTGCTTATCACCGCCGATAGCAGCCGGATCCCGGAGGTCGCCGAGGGTATCACCCAGATCCCGGGCGTCTCCGAGGTGTATTCGGTCACGGGAGATCGTGACCTCGTCGCGATCGTCCGCGTGTCCGACCATGACAAGCTTGCTGATGTCATCGCTGACAAAATGGGCAAGGTCGAGGGCGTCAACGACACGACGACGTACATCGCATTCCGCGCGTACTCCCAGCATGATCTCGAAGCAGCATTCCACATCGGACTCGACTAAGCCCCACCCACCGGGTACGGACTGAGGGTTGGCAGCGGGTGCTACCAACCCTCATAGCGGCCATTCGACCGCGAGCAGTACAGAATTAGGCGCGGGAGAGCCGCACCCAGCGCGTGAGCAGATCAGAGGCCCTGCCTGAATCGATCGTGTCAGCCGCGACGTCGATGCCGCGCAGCAGACGCTCGATGAGCGTGCCGGACGTGGGATCGAGACCGGGCAGACGACCATCCGCCACGAGGGCGCCAGCAGAGTTGAGCAAGACAGCCTCCCTGGCGGCTCCCTTCTCACCTTCGAGAACGCTCCTCGCCACCCGCGCGTTGTATGCGGCATCATCACCGAGAAGATCCTCCACTGTCGTCGGGGTCATGCCAAGCTCGACAACGGCGTCAATCTCCGTGTACGTGACCCCACCATCGCGAACTTCCCACACCTGATTGGCGCTGACAGTGCTGAGCTCGTCCATCGCATTAACTCCCCTGAAAACGAGGGCAGAGTTGCCGCGCTCAGCAAGAACGCCAGCAACGATCGGTGCATGACGGGCGCTGGAGACGCCGATAGCGGCCGCGCGGGGCCGGGCCGGGTTCGTGAGGGGACCGAGAACATTGAAAGCGGTGCCGACTGCAAGCTCGCGACGCGCGACGGCAGCGTGCCGCATCGACGGATGAAAGAGATTGGCGAAGAGGAATGTGATCCCGAGTTCGTGGAAATTGTCGATCACCCGCTCCTTCGGCAGGTTGAGATCGACTCCGAGTGCTTCGAGACAATCGGCCGAGCCGGACGATGATGATGAGGCGCGGTTGCCATGCTTCGCAACCTTGACCCCGGCAGCGGCGATGACGAGAGAGGACATGGTCGAGATGTTGACTGTCTTTAAACGGTCCCCGCCGGTCCCGACGATGTCGAGGGTGTCGCCGTCAATCGAGACGGGGGTCGCGTGAGCAAGCATGGCGTCGGCCAAGCCACGCAACTCATCGACGGTCTCTCCCTTGGTGGCGAGCGCCGTGAGGAAGCCGGCAAGAATGACGGGCGACGTCACTCCAGACATGACCTCGTCCATCGCCCACGCCGTGTCCGACCGTTCGAGATCTTCGTGCCGGATAACGCGCGAAATGAGGTCGGACCAGGTCCGTCCGCTCATCGCGCCTGCACTCCGATGAGCCTCGTCACCTTCTGCTGGATCTCGCGGGGGTTAATCGGGAACGTCGTCGTATCCTCCGCTGTGGACCAGCGGGCGAGCCACTCATCCTGTGGGCGTGCGATGAGGAGAAGGATGGGCGGGCAGTTCTGAACCTCGTCCTTCAGTTGCTTTGCTAGGCCCATGCCGCCGACCTTGGCTGCCTCGCCGTCAAGGATGAGGAGGTCAAAGACTTCTTGCTCGAGCAGGTCGAGGACACCGAATTCTGTTGCCGCCTCAAACCACTCGATCGTCGGCGCCCCCTTGCCGGGCCGGCGGCCCACGGCCGTCCGGACCTCCGCTCTCGTCGCCCGGTCATCGCTGTAGACCATGATCTTTGCGGCAGTCTTCGCCTGCGCGACCTCGGCATCCGCAGATCGTACGAGATCCGACATGCTGTCCTCCATCCAGAACTGGGTAAATACGGGGTCATACTATCGCGACATCGGCACTTTCATGGCCCCCGTCCGGGCCAGACTCCGAGATTCTGCAGCCGCAGTCCGTGCGCGACACACGTCGAGCGGCACCCAGGCACCGGTCTATATCGGTCGTGAACGAGCAAGGGAATCCACCGGTTCGTCGCCGAATCGCTCGTCAGGAGGATCGGAATAATGGGACAAATCACCCAGATCTAGGACCTTCAGCCTAGAAAAAGCAGACGTTACGCGCTTTTTGAGACATAATGTCTACTGTGAGTACAGCAACCTCGGCTGCCCCTCGTGCGCCACAGATTACGCGTCCCAATACCCTGTCCGTGGGTATCATCGTTTGGCTGTCCAGCGAGCTCATGTTCTTCGCCGGGCTTTTCGCCATGTACTTCACGCACCGGTCCGTCGCGGGCCAGGCGGTGTGGAGCGAAGCGGCCGAAGCCCTTAACGTTCCATTCGCCGCGATTAACACCCTCATCCTCATGACATCGTCGATCACGTGTCAGTTCGGTGTGTGGAAGGCAGAGAAGCTCATCGCACGTCGTGACGGCAGCCTGCTCAACGTGCGGCGGTGGGGAATGACCGAGTGGTACATGCTGACCTTTATCCTCGGCGCTATCTTCGTTTCGCTCCAGATTTTCGAGTACGCCGAGCTCGTCTCGCACGGAGTGACAATTTCTTCTGGATCCTACGGCTCCGTCTTCTACATCACGACCGGTTTCCACGCGATCCACGTCGCTGGCGGCCTCGTCGCCTTCCTCCTCATCATCGGACGTTCTCGACTAACGAAGAGGTTCGGGCACCAGGAGGCCTCGACCGCCGTCGTGACCTCGTACTACTGGCACTTCGTCGATGTCATTTGGATCGCACTCTTCTTCATCATCTACATCCTCAAATGATGCTCCCCGTCCACCTCACTCCACAGATCAAGCGAGGCCACGTTGTTCACCGCTAAAGCCAGACGAAGCCGGTACGCCCCGGTCATCCTTCTCCTCTTGGCGCTCTTCGTCACGGCCGGCGCCTACGCCCTTATGTCGCCGGGAACCGCGACCGCTACTGCCGGCTCATCGAATGTGCAGGAAGGCGAGGCCCTTTTCGAGTCGAATTGCTCAACGTGCCACGGCGTCGATGGTGCGGGCACCGATATCGCCCCAGCCTTGACCGGCGTTGGAGCTGCGTCCGTACACTTCCAGATGATTACCGGCCGCATGCCCATGGCGAGCAATTCCCCCCAGGCTGAGGCTAAGCCCCCGCAGTTCACGGAAGATCAGATCATGGATGTCGCCGCGTACGTCGCGACGCTCGGCCCCGGGCCAGCGATTCCGACCCCGGACATGGTCGACCCCGCGGGCGGCGATCCCGCGTCGGGTATGGAACTGTTCCGCACAAACTGCTCGATGTGCCACAACGCTGTCGGCGCTGGCGGTGCTCTGTCGGGGGGCAAGGTAGCGCCTTCTCTCATGGACTCGACGCCGGTTGAAATCTACGAAGCCATGGTGACTGGCCCGCAGTCGATGCCGGTGTTCAACGACTCGAACATCACCCCGCAGGGCAAGCAAGACATCATCGCCTACATCAACTACCAGCAGGAAGCTGAGTCGGTCGGCGGCAATAACCTGGGCTCGATCGGCCCGGTCGTCGAGGGCATGTGGATTTGGATCATCGGTATCGGCGGTCTCTGTGTCATCGCCGTATGGATTGGAGCGAAGAAGTCTTGAATAAGGACATCCAGCCAGCAACATCCGTGAACAATCTTCCGCAGGAGCGGTTCGAGAACCCGGGTCTGGCCCCGCATGTGCCGCGCAAGAACGAGTCTGACCCGAAACTGAAAAGGCGCGACTCGCTCATCGTCACGGCGGTTTTCGGACTGTCGGCTCTTGCCTCGCTCGCGGCAGTCGTCCTCTACTTCGTCCTACCCGACTACACGACGCTCGGCAACATCAGGCTCGGCAACCTCGTGCTCGGACTCGGACTCGCCATCGGCTTTGGCGGCATCGGTTTCGCGGCCATTTACTGGGCGAAGTCGCTCATGAACGATGAAGAGATGGTCGAGAAGCGCGCGACGTCGCGCACGTCGTCCGAGGAGCAGGCTCAGGCGGCCGCGATCATGCGCCAGGGAATCGCCGATTCCGGTGTCGCCCGCCGCCCATTTATCACCGCCGCACTCGGCGGTGCGCTCGCGCTTGTTCCGCTCCCCTTTCTCGTTCCCCTCATCGGTAACCTCGGCGAGAGCGGTGGCTGGGACATCAGCAAGCTCAAGCACACGATGTGGGAGCGTGGCCGCCGCCTCATGACTGACGGCCCGCACGACATGTCGCGGCCAATCAAGATGGAAGATGTGACGATCGGGTCGGTTTTCCACGTCATTCCCGAGGGTCTCAACGACCTCTCCCACGCCGAAGGGTACGCCGAGGAAAAGGCGAAGGCAGTCGTCCTTCTCATCCGGCTTGACGAGAAAGATCTCAAGGAGCCCGAGAACTCGCTGGATGGCATCGTCGCCTTCTCAAAGATCTGCACCCATGTCGGGTGCCCGGTGGCGCTCTACGAACAGCAGACGCACCATCTGCTATGCCCGTGCCATCAGTCAACATTCGACGTATCGGACGGAGCGAAGGTCGTCTTCGGTCCCGCGAAGCGGCCGTTGCCGCAGCTACCGATCACGGTCGACGACGAGGGTTACATCATTGCGGACGGCGACTTCCCCGAGCCCGTCGGCCCGAGCTACTGGGAGCGTAAGAAGTGACGACACCAAAGTACACGCAGGCCCCGAAGAAGAGCGGCGGGGCGTACAACTACGTCGATGAACGCGTTGGGCTCTCGGGCGTGGTCAAGGGATTCGCACGCAAGATTTTCCCAGACCACTGGTCATTCCTGCTCGGCGAGATCGCTCTCTACTCATTTATCACGCTCATCCTCACCGGCATCTTCCTCGCCATGTTCTTCGTGCCGTCGATGGGTACTGTCACGTACCCTGCAGATGCTCTCCCGGTGACGGAGCAGGGCAACGAGATGTCCGAGGCATACGCCTCCACCCTGCGGATCTCATTCGAGGTTAAGGGCGGGCTTCTCATGCGGCAGATGCACCACTGGGCAGCTCTGCTGTTCATGGCCGCGATCGTCGCCCACATGTTCCGCGTCTTTTTCACGGGCGCCTTCCGCAAGCCACGTGAACTCAACTGGTTGGTCGGCTTCACGCTCCTCATCCTTGGCCTGCTCGCCGGTTTCACCGGCTACTCCCTTCCGGATGACGTGCTCTCCGGTAACGGCCTCCGCATCGCCGATGGTGTGGCGAAGTCAATCCCTGTGCTCGGCACCTGGGTCTCCTATGCGCTGTTCGGCGGGGAGTTCCCCGGCACAGAGATCATTCCCCGGCTTTTCACACTCCACATTCTCGTCGTACCGGGTCTCATCCTCGCCCTTGTCGGACTCCATCTGCTCATGGTCGTCGTCCACAAGCACACCCAGTACCCCGGCCCCGGGCGCAAGCAGAACAATGTCGTTGGGTTCCCGGTGTTTCCCGTCTACGCGGCGAAGGCCGGCGGCTTCTTCTTCATCGTGTTCGGCTTGATCGCTCTTCTCGGGGCGACGCTATCGATCAATAACGTGTGGAGTTACGGCTCTTACGATCCATCACCGGTCTCCGCCGGTTCTCAGCCTGACTGGTACATGCTGTTCCTTGACGGCGCGTTGCGCCTCATGCCCGGCTGGGAATTTGTGCTCTTCGGATTCACCTTCCCGATGTCGATCCTTATCCCTGGTGTCGTCGTCCCCGGCATCCTGTTCACGACGCTGGCGATCTACCCGTTCATCGAGGCCTACGCGACCGGTGACAAGCGCGAACACCACATCCTCGATAGGCCGCGCAATGTCCCGGTCCGCACCGCGATCGGCGCTGTCCTCATCGTTCAGTTCATCATCCTTGTCATCACCGGGTCGAACGACATCATCGCAACGCACTTCGAGTTGTCAATCAACGGCATCACGTGGGTGTTACGGATCCTCTTCCTCATTGCACCTTTCATCACGTTCTGGGTCACGAAGAGAATATGCCTGTCTCTTCAGCGCCGAGACCGAGAGCTTGCTCTTCACGGTCATCCGACCGGTAAAGTCATCCAGACCGAGGACGGCGCGTTCCACTCCGTGCACCGTCCCCTCGACAACTACGAGCTATGGACTCTCGTCCAGCACGACGCTCACCGTCCCATCGAGGCCGGAGCGGAAGTCGACCCTGACGGTCTGCCGAGGAAGGAATACAAGAGCCTCAAACGTCGCTCGGCGATATCCCGCTTCTTCTTTGAAGATCGCGTCGAACCGGTGACGAAGAGTGAACTGGCCGCCGCCCAGGCATCGCGCCACCAGCTGGGGCACGGCGCCGATCGCACGGGAGGCTCGGTCGCGCAACTCGAGCGCACCCGCAAACACCAGATTCGACCGTGATTTCGCCATGAGCGGGTTCGGTAGAACCGCGACCGTTCATGAGAGAGACTGAGACAACATTGATCCCCGTTACAGGGATCGGAACATGGAGGATATTCAATGGCACAGTACACACTGCCCGAACTCGATTACGATTACGGTGCGCTCGAGCCCCACATCTCCGGCAAGATCATGGAGCTTCATCACAGCAAGCATCACAATACGTACGTGACCGGGGCGAATAAGGCGCTTGAGAACATCGCCGCAGCGAGGGAGGCGGGTGACTTCGGGACACTCAACCAGTTCCAGAGAGACCTCACCTTCAACCTCGGTGGCCACATCAACCACTCCATTTTCTGGAAGAACCTTTCTCCGGACGGCGGAGGACAGCCCGAAGGTGAACTCATGGAGGCGATCAAGGATGCGTTCGGCTCCTTCGACACCTTCGTCAGCCAGTTCACCGCTGTCGCCACCGGTATTCAGGGCTCCGGCTGGTCCGTGCTCGCTTACGACTCGGTCGCAGGCAAGCTCACGACCTTCCAGCTGTACGACCAGGCGAACAACGTACCCGTCGGCACGCTTCCGCTCCTCATGCTCGACATGTGGGAGCACGCCTTCTACCTCGATTACCTCAACGTCAAGGCGGACTACGTCAAGGCGTTCTGGAACATCGTCAACTGGCAGAACGTCGCTGCTCGCCTCGACGACGCCAAGAAGGCCGTCATCGTCAAGTAGTAGCGCTGGCGTTGCGCAGTGGGTGGTCGACTCCTGTCGGCCACCCATTCTGTTGCCCACCCCAGGAGCACACAGGGCGACATCATTCTCCTCCGTGCACAGGATGCTGCTCATGAGCGCTACGACGGCCAAATCCCGGGTAGGTTCATCCGAAGATGTCCCGAGGTAAGGAGCGCGCCTTGTCGACCAGCTGGAAAGGGATTGAGCCCCATACTCACAGGCGATTCAGCCGACGGGTGCCAATGCGTGCCGTTATCGCCGGGTCGCTTGTGACTGTAGCCGGTGTCCTAGGCTTCGCAGGCGGCACGCATGGCGATGCTGACGTCACACCCGCATCCGAGACGCCATCTCAGTCTCGGACGGACGCTCCACGCGCGGTTGCCGCACCAATCGACCCAGCACCGGCGCTGCCCTCTCCCCCGGTGCCGTCTTACACTCGTGCGCCGGTCACACGGTCCGCCGTGACCACGGGTCTGCACACACTACTCGTCGAGGAAATGGCGGCGCTGGGTCTCCGCTCCACAACGATCGACGAATCCGTAGCTGGCGTCGCCGAGTGCATGGTCGACAGCTTCTTCGACGAGGTGTCGGCCGAAACTCTCAACGCGATCGCGTCCGGTGATTCTGGCGCGGATATCAGTGACTACGAGGCAATCGTCGCAGCCGTCGACGAATGCTCGGATACCCCCGATTGAACGCCGACAGCAGTGGATGACGGGATTCCGTCCGTCGAGCTTCGAATCGGGGAAACAGCGGGCAGAACCACCCTTCACAAGGGCAGGACATGTTGGCACTACTGTGTTAGGTTGTCGTGCAAACCACGTCATTCACGTAATGACACGGGCCGGTTGGCCTACACCCCATGTGAAGGCGGAAACGATGACAAACGACAGACATACGCCCTGGGACCCTGAGCACTCCGGCGAGTCTGCCGGAGGACCAACCGGACAGACGCCAGGTCCGGGACAGGACGGGTTCCAGCAGGACGGAACGCAGCACCCCGGCTATCACAATCAGCCTCCCTACGCACGTGATCCGCAACAACCTCCGCACGCTCAAGGCCACGGCGCCCCCTATGGCGGGCCTGGTGGTGCTGGCTACGGTCAGCCGCCATATGATCCATACGGTGGCGGCCCCGATTATCGCGACCCGAAAGGGCAAGGCAGTAGGGCGCCGTTGTGGATCGCGCTGGGTGTCCTCGTCGTCCTCGTCATCGGCGCCCTCATCTACTTCCTCACACGGGGCGACGACGACAGTGAAGATGCCAGACCACAACCGAGCCCGACAGCTATCGACAATGACTCAAATGGTGAAAATGGAGGGCGGGAGGCAGACAACGATCCCGAGGAGTTCGGCGACCCGAACGCCGATCCGGCCACATTCAGAAGCGGTATGGAAGACATACTCGCCGAGAGCGGCCTCGACCGCGAAGCTGCCGAAGAGCAGGGCATCACCCCAGAACAGTGGGACGCCTATCTGACCTGCGTGACAGAAGAAGCCATCCAGCGCCTGCGACCCGAAGCGATTGACTCCATTTCCAACGGAATTGATGTCTACGATGACCACTCCGTGACCGAGCTCGAGGACATTGCCATGCAGTGCGGCGAAGAGGCGGGAACTTTGTGAGCCCGGCGGGGTACTGCCCGCCCGTGACAGTTATCCAGTACGAAGTCATAGAGAATTCTGGGAAGCGGCTAACTTCCGCCACTTATATCTGGAAGAGGCCACTCACTTAAGCGTAGAGTCATAGGTGTTAAGCAACGTACATTAGTGTTACACATCGTATGAAGGAGGTTGTGGTCACAATGGCACACGACGAAAAGAAGCATTACGACGAAACGATGGCCCACGAGACAGGCACGGAGGAGGATGTTGACCTCGTCGGCGGTGAGGACACGCGTCGAGCCGCTCCCCGCCACGCAGAGACGCACGTCGAGGACAACGCACCCTACAATCCGCTGTCACCTCACGCGGACGATCCGGCCTTCGAGCCGGCTCCGCCAAGGGACGATGAGACTCCCGGCTTCGGCGGCGAATACGATCAAACCCCCTACATCGCCCGCCAGGGCAAAGAGGAAGAGCTTCCCGAGGGAAAGGGCGAATATAACCAGGAGCCCTATATTGAACGTCAGGCTGCACGCCAGCCCGACGTCCCTGGGGTTCGCGATGGTCGTGAACACGGCGAGCGCGGTACGCGCGGCCCGAACGTGCACGATAAATAGGACAAGCACGACTCGTGATCTAATTGGTCCCATGAGGGACAGATCGTGCGAATGAACACGAGAGAAGTCCGCGGCGTCATCATGACCGCCGCGGCTTCTCTTGTCCTGACCGCAAGCATGGTAGTTTACATCGTCGCTGGCGTCGGTTCCGGTGAGATAAGCAGAGACGCCTACCGTCAGGCACTCACAGCGAAGCTCCCCCACGATGGGAGGCTGGCAGCCCCCGACAATGCCACGGACGCCGAACAAGACTTCTACCTCACGTGCCTAATCAACGGGACATACTCACACGTGACGGTCGCGGCTCGAGAGATCGTCGTCCAGTCGGACAATATCAAGACGATGCATGACTCAGACCTAGCCACGTTAGTCGCTCGCGCGGAAACGTGCAGGAACGACGTCGTTCGTGCACGCGACGCTGCCGCTACTCGGTAACTCGCTGACGGCAGTCCGCGCACGCTCGATTGCCTTTACTTACTGTTTGCTCCGGAGCTCGCGGCACTCGGCAATGCTGGTTGCCGCACAATTGCTTCCTCGCACACGTCAGAAACCGCTGATAACAGATTTCCCCGGCCATACTGGCCGGGGAAACAGTCTGACACAGTCTCAGTGGGCGTAGACACCCCTGTTGTTTTCGAAGGCATAACCCACGACGGCAAAAGCGCCGAACACGAGTCCGAGGCCGAACATCCACCAACCGACTGCAAAGCCTGCCGCGATGATGGTGACGGCAACTCCCGCAATGAAGGGCCACCAAGAGTGGGGAGTGAACTCGCCGACTTCACCGGCGGACTGACGAATATCGGCCTCGTTATCATCCGAGGCCCTGAAGTCGATTCGGCGCGACGTGAGCCACAGGTAGCCGGTGACGAAGAAGAACATAAAGGCAAGGCCAACGAGAGCCATCGTCCCGATTGGTTCCGCATTCGTGACGAAGACGTAAACCAATGCGACGAGGACGAAGAAAGCGCCTGGGACCGCAAAGAACAGGGTCTCGATCACAAGCGGCTTGCGCTCCTGCTCAGGTTTTGTATCGTTCATGACCATGACTTAATTCTCCTTAACCGACAGGTCGGTTTCTGCAGCCGGATCAACCCGGTCCATCGCGGCAACCTCGGGGTGATGGAGATCGAACGCGGGCCGGACAGACCTGATTCTCGGAAGCTCGGTGAAGTTGTGGGGCGGGATCGGTGAGGCTGTCGCCCATTCGAGTGATCCGCCAAAGCCCCACGGATCGTCAGGCAACTGCGCCGGCTTGGGAGCCGTTGAGGTCTTGAGGACGTTCCAGAGGAAGAACAGGGTCGAGATCGCGAGGATTGTCGCGCCGATCGTCGACACCTGGTTGTACAGCTGAAAGCCATCTTCCGGCATGTAGTCCGGAATTCTGCGCTGCATGCCCTGGACGCCGAGCCAGTGCTGAATCATGAACGTCACATGGAATCCGATGAAGGTCAGCCAGAAGTGGATCTTACCGATCCGCTCATCGAGCATGCGGCCCGTGAACTTGGGCCACCAGAAGTAGAAGCCCGCATACATGGCGAACACGACCGTGCCGAACACGACGTAGTGGAAGTGCGCGACGACGAAGTAGGAGTCGTGGACGTGGAAGTCCATCGCCGGCGCAGACAGGATGACGCCGGTGATACCTCCGAGAACGAACGTCAGGAGGAAGCCAATCGACCACAGCATCGGGGTTTCGAACGTGAGCTTCCCGCGCCACATCGTGCCAATCCAGTTGAAGAACTTCACGCCCGTGGGGACTGCGATCGCCATTGTCAGGAGCGAGAAGAAGTCGAGCATGACCCCGCCGGTGGTAAACATGTGGTGCGCCCACACGGTCACCGAGAGAGCCGCAATGGCGATTGTCGCAAAGACGAGACCCTTGTATCCGAAAATCGGCTTGCGGGAGAAGACCGGAATGATCTCGGAAATGATGCCGAAGAACGGCAATGCGATGACGTAGACCTCGGGATGGCCGAAGAACCAGAACAGGTGCTGCCAGAGCATCGCACCACCCGCTTCGGGGTTGTAGATCTGACCACCGAGGACTCGGTCGACCGCGAGACCAAAGAGCGCAGAGGCAAGGACAGGGAACGCCATGAGCACGAGGACAGAGGTGATAAGGACGTTCCAGGTGAACAGCGGCATGCGGAACATTGTCATGCCCGGCGCCCTCATCGTGATGATCGTCGCGATGAAGTTGACTGAGCCAAAGATTGTTCCAAAGCCCGTCATGATGAGGCCCATGATCCATAGGTCCCCACCGAGTCCCGGAGAGAACGCGTTTGTCGACAAGGGCACGTAGGCCGTCCATCCGAACGATGCCGCCCCCTTCGGCGTGAGGAAACCTGCGATCGTCACGAGCCCGCCGAGGGAGAACAGCCAGAAGCTGAACATGTTGAGCCTCGGGAAGGCGACGTCAGGAGCACCGATATGGACGGGCACGAGCACATTGCCGAATGCTGTGAACAGCGGCGTGGCGAAGAGGAACAACATGATTGTTCCGTGCATCGTGAAAAACTGGTTGTACTGCTCTTTCGATTGCAGCAACATCCCGGGAGACCACAGTTCGGCGCGGATAATAAGTGCGAGGACGCCGCCAATGAGGAAGAAGGCGAACGCGCTGATGAGGTACATGTATCCGATCGTTTTATGATCGGTGGATGTCATCCAGTCGATGACCTTCCGGCCGAGCGACTGCTTCTCGGGCCCTAGCCCGGGAACGAAATCACCCTCGATGATGCGGGGATCTACATCAGTCGATGCCATTGCTGGACTCCCTTACCTGGTACTGCCTGTTGTATTCGTCGCCGCGGGTACCGATGTTTCCGGCCTCGCGCAGTTTTTCCATTTCGGCGTCGTATGTGTCACGGTCGACTACCGCGACGTTAAAGACCATTTCCGCGTGGTATTCACCGCACAGTTCCGCACACTTACCGGAATAGACACCCTCTTCCTGGGGAGTCACCTGGAAGGTGTTGACCTGGCCCGGCATCATATCGATTTTGTAGAGGAACGCGGGGATCCAGAACGAGTGGATGACGTCGCGGGACTTGATCGTGAACTCGACGGTCTCATCGACAGGAAGATAAAGCGTCGGTAGCGTTTCCTGGGCACCGACCTCGTCGCCAATGAACGAAATGCGGTCTCCGGAGTAGTAAACGTCGTCAGAGGTGTAGTTGAAGTCCCAACTCCACTGCTTGCCGTAAACCTCGACCTCGAGGTCCGGCTCGGCGTTCATGTCGTTCATTTCCGCTGTAGCTCGTGTGGAGAACACGAAGAGAAAGCCGACCATGATAATCGGAACGACGGTGTACATGATTTCGAGCGGCACGTGGTAGCGCAGCTGGATCGGTAGCTCGTTGTCGTTCTTGCGCTTGCGGTAGGCGATGACCGACCAGAGGACCAGCGCCCAGACGAGCGCCGCAACACCGACCGCGGCGATCCATGCGCCGTTCCAGAGGTCGATGAGTTGCCCTGACCGATCTGTCATGTCCCTCGTCGAGGGCAGGAATCCGACATCGATGCCCTTACCGGGATTGCTCGGCGTCTCCATCGAACAGCCAGCGGCAAGTGCGACGAGGGCGGCGAGCGCGCCTGCGCTCTTGAGACCGCGTCGCCGATGCTGTATTTCACGCACGGTGGTGTACCTTCCTTCAACGTTCCCGACCCTCGCCGCAATGACGGACTCGGGACTATCGTCCTAGCACCCTACTCTACATAGTTTTTGCCGAGATTAACCCCCTGAGACGCGAGAAATCGGCAAAACCTCCAGACAAAACGGACGATTCCCCACAACCATCGAGGTTGCAGGGAATCTGGGCGGTCAGGCCGCGTCCGCGAGTTGTGGGTGCTACTCCTCGTCTGCTGGCGGCGCGAGCTGGCCGACAATATCGACGAGCGCAGCGAGCGCGGGAGTCTCACCATTACCGGGTACAAGTAGGAGCACGCGGGAGCCGACAGGTAGGCCTTCGAGATGATCGAAGACCGAGCCAGAGCCGATGGTCGTGTTCTGCACGCCGCCGAAGTCGACCGACGACTCGTTCTGCGAGTTATCCCATGTCGCGGCAGAGTATTGGAAGTACACGGTCGTTCCGAGGCCACCGACAACGTCGCCGTCAGATTCTGCCACGACGATTGAGGTCTCGTCTTCAGGCTCGTCTGCACCGTCGCGCACCGTGATGGAGGCGGGCTCTCCGAGGGCTCCGTCAATTTCGACAGGGAGATCCTCGATTGCTGTCTTCTCGGCCGCTTCGGGGTCCCCGGCCGCGTCAGGGGCGATCGTGTCGATGATGTCGACGACGAAGACAATCGTGTCATCCTCGCCGATCCCGGCGGACGCGTTTCCGCCCATCGGGCCGTAACCGAGTTCCGAGGGCACGGAAACGATGACGCGCGAGCCGACCTTCTGGCCTGCGAGGCCATCGCGCCAGCCCTGAACAACACCACTAAGGGGGAAGGACATTGGCTGACCGCGCTCGTAGGACGAGTCGAAGGTGGCGTCGCTGCCCCACACCATGCCGGCGTAGTCGACGATCACCATGTCCTCGCGTGTCACCGCGGTTCCACTACCCTCGTCAACAACAGCTACCTGGAGCACATCGGGCTCAGATGCTCCCTCGAAATCAAGGGTGACAATCCCGTCTTCCTCCACGACCGTCGGCATCCCTTCCGCAGAGATGACGGCGTCGACCTGATCCTCATCCGGGGTCGGGGTGTCCGTCGTCTCGTCGGCGGTTGTCTGCGTCTCCTCGGCAGACTGACCGCCCTCGGGATCGTCGGAACATCCGGCGAGGACGAGGGCGGTGAGTGCGAAAGCCGCGGCGATGCGCCGTGTGACCTGCATCAGTGGAACGAATCGCCGCAGGCGCAGGAGCCAGCCGCGTTCGGGTTATCGATCGTGAATCCCTGACGCTCGATCGAGTCTGCAAAATCGATGGTGGCGCCGTCCAGGTACGGTGCAGACATCTGGTCAACGACCACCTTGACGTCCCCGAACTCACGGACGAGATCGCCGTCTAGCTGGCGCTCATCGAAGTAGAGCTGGTACATGAGGCCTGAGCAACCGCCCGGCTGAACTGCAACGCGCAACGCGAGATCGTCGCGACCCTCCTGGGCCAGCAGGCTGCGCACCTTGGTGGCGGCAACGTCGGTCAGCTCCACGGCGTGGACTGCAACGGATTCGGTCATGAGAATTCTCCTTCGGAAGGTTCGCCCGCAGGCTACGTCAAGATTACGTCGAACGGGGACCGCATTCCAAGAAGGCATGACCCTCTTAACACGGTTTAGTCCATAGTAATACGGCTCTTTAGCGTGCCCATGTCTGAGCTATCGGCCCCATCGCGCGCCGCAAAGCGTCAATTCCCTGGCCCTCCCGAGCGTATGAATAGGAACTGGATAGCCCGAAGCGGGCGAGCTCGTGCCGGAGGAGTCGACCTTCGCCATAGACAACGAGAACAGGGGTAGCGCTCTCACTGGCCCGGTCAGCTATCGCGACGAGCGAACGCGGCATGTCGAGCCCAAGTTCTCCCGTGACGTAGACAATAAGGTCTGCTTGGGCGAGCCGCGGGACAATTGCCTGAGCGGTGATCTCCCCAGCCCACCGGACCCGCGCACCCGCTGCTTGAAGGACGAGGGCCGCCCCTCCCCCAAGGCCTGACCATCCCGACTTCGGGTCGATGGCTTCTCCCATGAGCACGGTACGCACTGGAGCCGGCAGGGCTGCGCCTAGCTCAAGCTCAAGACGCTGCGCCTCAAGTGCCGACAGCATTCCATGCCGATCAAGCCAGCGCGGAAGTCCGTTCACGCCTAGTAGCGGTTGCTCATCCGTTGCCGTGATGACAACGTCTGTTCCCGCGAGTAGCTCGGCCACGTCCCGGGTTGTGGCCGCCCCGAGTTCCCTCATCATGGCCCTCCCCAGGTCCGGAAAAACCCGGACGGGAAGGTTGACGATGAGCCGCGAGGGGGACCGTGTCAACGCTTCGCGCAGAGCGATCCCGAGGATCGTCGAGTCCTCGCCCCACGACCTCGACAGGTCGATGACCCACTCCCCGTCGGAGAGAGTTGGCACAGCAGTCTCATTCGCCCGGATCGTGCCGAGCGTACCTCCCGCATAGAAGGCCATGACCTCACACAGGTCGCCGTCGCCGTCGCTGACCGGCACAGCATCGACCTCGGCACGTGCTCGCCAGGGTGCTGCGGCGGCCTCGAGAACGACGTCTGCTGGCGCAACCCCGATCCTTGAGGCGATAAGGAGGACGTTCACTCAGCGAGCCTCGTCAGCAGGATCGTCTCGGCGAGGATCGCCCGACGGAACTCCTCGAGGTGAAGGGACTCGTTCCCGGCGTGGGCGCGAGTGTCCGGGTCCTCGATACCGGTGACGAGGATCTTTGCTTCTGGGAAGACGTCAGCAAGGTCGGCGATGAAGGGGATGGAGCCGCCGACGCCAATATCAACCGGCTCGGCCTGCCATGCATCGGCAAGGGCCTGCCGGGCAGTCTTCATGACATCGGTCTCGACAGCCTGGAAAGCGGGGCCGAGTTCACGGCCGCCGAACGATACGCGGGCACCGAACGGCGCGTGGTCGACGAGGTGTTTCGTCAGCGCGTCATGAGCATCGGCTGGGTCTTGCCCGGGAGCAACGCGTAGCGAGAGTTCGAAGCGGCAGGAGGGGATGAGAGTGTTGGACGACGTCTCAACGGGGGTGGCATCGAAGCCGATGACAGCGAGCGCCGGCTGGGTCCACAGTCGTGACGCGATCGAGCCCCGCCCGGCGAGCTCAACACCCTCAAGCACCCCCATATCGGCGCGTAGCTGACCCTCTGGGTAGTCGACCTGCGCACGGTCATAGCCATGGAGGCCATCAACGGCCACCGCACCATCCTCATCGTGCAAGGTGGCAATGAGCCGGGATGCCACGGTCACCGCGTCAAGCACAGGCCCGCCGTACATGCCCGAGTGGAGAGCGTGGTCGAGCACATCCACCGTGACCTCGAGGCCAACCAGCCCGCGGAGCGACGTCGTGAGCGACGGAATCCCGACCTTCCAGTTTGTCGAGTCGGCGACGACGATAACATCAGCCTTCAGTTGCTCCCGGTGTGCGTGAAGGAAATCGACGAATGTCGGTGACCCGATCTCCTCTTCACCCTCAATAAAGAGGGATACGGAGACGGGCAGGCCCCCCATCGCATCCAGGGCACGCAGGGCGCCAACGTGGACGAGCACCCCCGCCTTGTCGTCGGCCGTGCCGCGGCCGTACAGCCGGCCGTCCTTCTCGACGGGTTCGAACGGCTCCGTGTCCCACGTCGAGCGATCGCCCGGAGGCTGAACGTCATGGTGGGCGTACAGGAGGACTGTCGGCCCACCTTCTGGGCCCGGTCGGTGGGCAAGGATGGCGGGGCGGCCGCGGCCGGTCTCCGTCTCGAGGCTGATGATGTCGATGTCGCTCACGCCAGATGCTTCAAGGATCTCTTTCACCTTGGAAGCGGAGCGATCGAGCTCGGCCTGGTCAAAGGCTGGCGATGACACGGACGGTATGCGGACAAGATCTTCGAGGTCAGAGCGGATTCCGGGTAGCACAGCGTCAATCGCTGCGTTAAAGGGGGCGAGATCAGTCATGTTTTCCACGATACTCCAGGGACGGTAGAGTTAAACCCGTGAGCAAGGACGACGATATCGACAGGCCCGAGGTCATCAGTGGGGCACCTCAGGGCAAGGGACGGCCCACCCCCACCCGCAGGGAGGCGGAGGCGGCGCGCCGCCGTCCGCTCGTGCCCAAGGACCGAAAGGCCGCCAAGCGGGCAGCGAAGGCACGACGGGATGCCGAGTTCCAGCGTGAGCAGATCGCCATGAAGACCGGCGATGAGGCGAACCTGCCCTATGCTCACCGCGGCCCGGTGCGACGCTGGGCGCGGGACTACATCGACGCCCGCTTCACCCTGGCCTCCTACTTTTTCTTCCTCGCGTTCGCCGTTCTTCTTCTCGTCTTCATCCAGGCCGCTGCTCCCAGGGTCGCGCTGTTCCTCATGCTCGCGACCTATGCGTTCATGGCGGTCATGCTCGTCGATTCGCTCTTCGCAGTGAGAACTATGAAAAAGAAGCTCGACGAAAAGTTCGGCGAAGACCGAGTGCCGCGCGGAATCCGCTGGCAAATGTTCGGCCGTACGTTCTATCCGCGCCGCTGGCGCAGGCCAGTGCCCGTGGTTAGCCGAGGCGAATGGCCAGCTGGAGCCAGATGATCAATGCCCCCTCCCGGGGCATTCGTCTGGGCCGGAGCGCGTGCCGCTAGCTAAGACTTCATGCGTCAAGAATGTAGACTCACCGGATGGTTGACTACGTTTTTCTTGGCCGATCGGGCCTCAAAATCTCAAACCTCATCTACGGTAACTGGCTGACCCACGGCAGTCAGGTGGAGGAGAGCGCGGCCTTCGCATCCGTCAAGGCAGCGGTGGACGCCGGCATCACAACGTTCGATACAGCGGATGTCTACGCGAATGGTGCAGCTGAGCTCGTACTCGGCAAGGCCCTCCGCTCCGAACCGCGAGAATCCCTCGAGATTCTCACGAAGGTCTACTGGCCGACCGGGCGGAAGCGTCACAACGACGCGGGCCTATCGCGCAAGCACATCATGGAGTCGATCGATTCGTCCTTACAAAGGCTCGGAACGGACTACGTCGACGTCTTCCAGGCCCACCGCTACGACGTCGAGACTCCGATCGAGGAGACGATGCAGGCGTTCGCAGACGTCGTGCGCGCCGGCAAGGCGCTCTACATCGGTGTGTCGGAATGGACGGCCGAGCAGATCGAGTACGCCTACGACTTCTCACGGGAGCTCGGTTTCCAGGTCATCTCGAACCAGCCCCAATACAACATGCTGTATCGCGTCATTGAGCCAGAGGTCATCCCGATGTCCGAGAGGTGCGGGATCCAGCAGATCGTGTGGTCTCCTATGGCGCAGGGCGTCCTGTCGGGCAAGTACAAGATCGGAAAGAAGCCCCCGAAGGGCAGCCGGGCGACGGATAAGAAGGGTGGCGCTCGGATGATCCAGCGTTTCATGTCCGACGAGATCCTCACCGCTGTCGACAACCTCAAACCCATTGCTGACGAACTCGGAATCACCCGGGCACAGCTCGCGATCGCGTGGACACTTCAGAACGACAACGTCGCGGCTGCCATCATTGGAGCATCGCGCCCCGAGCAGGTGACAGAGAATGTCGCGGCCGCCGATGTCACCATCCCCGCCGAACTCATGTCCCGAATCGACGAGGTCCTTGCCGGCGTTATCATCGACGACCCGCGACTCACGTGGGAGAACGCCCCGCACGAGCGGCCAGAGATCGCCCGCTGATCATCCCTTTTGAACCTGGCTCACCGCGAGCCAGGTTCAGTACTCGTTGCCTTCCGGCACGTGCCGAGGGATTCGCCGGTCACAGATGTGACAGTGCCCGGTTAAGCCTGCCGGGCAGGCATGGCCCCTCGTAGACGAAGGACGAGTACACCTGGAGCAGATCAGCTCCTGCTCCGAGCATCGCCTGAGCATCATCGACGGTCGTGATGCCGCCGACGCCGATGATGAGCCTGTCGGACGGAAGGCTGTTTCGCAGTTCGCGGACGATGTCGAGACTCCGGTTGGTCAGCGGCTCACCGGAAAGCCCTCCACGGCGATGCTCGTGTTGCACGGTTGTGTTTGTGGCGATGATGCCATCGAGGTCTTCGTCGACAACGAGCCCCGCCATCTCCCGCACTGTCTCGACATTCATGTCGGGGGCAATCTTTAGGAGAATCGGGACATGCCGATCTGCCGCATCGTACGCAGCGGTCTTCGTTGCGTTGATGATCGGCCGGAGCGACTGAGAATTTTGCAAATCCCGAAGGCCAGGGGTGTTTGGGGATGACACGTTGATCGCGAGATAGTCGGCGTAGCGCGCGAGCCGTGATGCACATACCGCGTAGTCGTGTGCAGCTTCTTCCTCGCTCGTCCACTTATTCTTGCCGATATTGACCCCCACGACGATCGAACGTCCGCGTTTCGATGACCGCAGGCTTTTCAGTCTTCTGGCAACGACCCGCGAGCCGTCGTTGTTAAAGCCCATAGCATTACGCAGGGCTCGCGACTCGACGTGGCGCCACATCCGGGGCTGTTCGTTACCCGGCTGGGGTTCAGGCGTGACCGTTCCGACCTCGACGAACGCGAAGCCGAGCGCATCCATCCCCTCGACAGCAGTGGCGTTCTTGTCCATCCCTGCAGCGAGACCAACGAATCCGGGCACCGGACGGGTGAACGCGGTCGTCTGCTGGGCGCCGCCCCGCCATCCAATCGTCGCTCTGAGCAGAGGCGCAAGTGGTGAGCGCCCCGCAGCTCCGATCGCGTGAACGGACTCGCTGTGGGCCCTCTCAGGATCCGTGCGGGTGATGATCGTGTCGAAAAGAAGTCGGTAGAGCACCCGGCCAGTCTACCGGGCTAGCCGTTCTGCTGAGCGAGCCGTGCGGGTGAGGAGTGAAAGAGCCACCAGAGCGTGACAGCGGCGACGATTGTCGGGATATACCAGTAGGCGACTCCGCCGGACCGCCATGGGCTCCACTGGTCGAGCGGCATTGCCACCCATAGGCCGACGATTGGCATGACGACATTAATCGCGGCCGCTATTCCAGCGATTCGCCGCATGCGGCGCCCGTTGTGGACGATCCCGGCGGCCATGAGCGCCCACACAACGGCGGCGGTGAGAGTAAGAACAGCGGTACCAGGAAGTGAGTCAAGGAAAGCTCCCGTCGCGCCGACGATCGCGAGCCAGGTGAAGACGACAGCCAGTGCAATGATCAAGAGGAGAAGGACCCGCGCCCAGCCGAGAGCCGAGCGTCGACTGTCATGCAGTCCGCCTGACTGTGGCCCTTGATCCACGGCGACCTCCTTCTCCTCCGGCTATGATGATAGTCGTGTCTGAACTGAACCTTATTCAACAAGCCCCCGACAAGACTAATGCCGACGTTCTCGTCCTGCCCGTCTCGACCGGTGATGACGGAGTCCATGTTTTTGCTGACTCACTCTCATCGAAGACCCTCCGCTCCCTCGATAAGCTCCTTCCTACGATCGGATTCTCTGGCGCAGCTGGCTCTCTCGCCCGGATTCCCGCGCCTTCGGGTTTCGTCGCCACGACGATCGCCTTCGCCGGCATCGGCAAGCCCTCCGATCGTGTCGAGGCGAGCGACCTTCGCGAGACCTTCGCCGCGGCCGTGCGCGGTCTTAACGGCGCGGCGACCATCGCTCTCGCCTCGCCGTTCGGCGATCCAGATTCTGTCTATCAGGCGGGACTGGGCGGCTTGCTCGGCGCCTATACGTTTGAGGAGTACAAGGTCATGCCGGCCCCGGCTGAGACCATCACCGTCGTCTCGTCCGGCAACCTGAAGAAGAATGAGCTCGTAGCCCTTGCGACCGAAGCAGCCGTCGTGGCAGATGCTGTGTGTGCGGTCCGCGACCTCGTCAATACGACAGCTGCCGATCTCACTCCGGTGAACTTCGCCCACCGCGCGGCGGCCTATAGCGCCTCTGAAAAGAACGTCTCGGTCACCCTGTGGGATGAGGGCGATCTCGAGAGGGAAGGCTTTGGCGGCATCCTCGGCGTCGGCCGCGGCTCGGCGAACCCGCCTCGTCTCGTTCGCATCGAATACAAGCCACGCGGCGCGCAGAAGAAGCTTGCGCTCGTCGGAAAGGGCATTACCTTCGATTCGGGCGGCCTCTCGCTCAAACCGGCGAAGTCGATGGAGACCATGAAGACGGACATGACCGGCGCTGCGACGGTGCTCGAGACCGTCGTTGCCGCTTCGCGCCTGTCGCTCAAGGTCAACCTCGTCGGCTGGCTCTGCCTCGCCGAGAACATGCCATCCGGCACGGCGACTCGCCCCGGTGATGTCATCACGATGTACAACGGTCGCACAGTCGAGGTTAATAACACCGACGCCGAGGGCCGTCTCGTGCTCGGCGATGGTCTCGCGAAAGCTGTCGAAGAGAACCCGGACGCCGTCGTCGACATTGCGACACTTACCGGCGCGCAGATCATCGCACTCGGAGACCGGATCTCCGGTGTCATGGGCACCGATAGAGTACGCAACGAGATCATTGAGGCTGCCGACGAGGCAGGCGAAGATATGTGGCCGATGCCGCTACCGGATCACCTCAAGAAGTCGCTCAAGTCAGAGATTGCGGATACGAAGAACTCCGGCGGCCGTAGCGGCGGAATGCTGACTGCTGGCGTGTTCCTTGCCGAATACGTTGGCTCAACCCCGTGGGCACACATCGACCTCGCCGGTCCTTCGTTCAACGAGGAAGGACCATTCGGTTCGACACCGAAGGGCGGCACCGGCCACGCCGTTCAGACGCTGCTCGCATGGGCGGCGACTCACACGGCCGACGCGGAGTAACCGACGTCCTGTTGCGTTTGTCACGCGGCGGGCGGGAGAAGGGTAAAGAAGAGGCCCCGATCCCGCCCGTTTCGTTTGCCGCACTGCACTGCATCAGGTCACGAAATGAAGCCGCTCAGTGGCTAGATGGCCGCAGTCCGCGGACGTACACTCTGCCACTGAAGGCTGAGTGGCGCATCATTTATTCTTCGCGGACCATTCCCTCATGCGCTGGGGGTATCCGGTGCGGATGATCTCGTAGAACGGCAGTCCAAGCTCGGTGGCGAGATTCGCGGCCTCTCGAGCGTTCGGCACCTTTCTACGGGTCCATTCGCCATCGCGAGCGACGAGAATGAGCGCCATGGGGTCCCGAGCGCCCGCTGGTTCCAAATACGCCTCGACACCCTTCCGGGTCTCGACGAAGCGTTTAAAGTGGTCCATCGTCGCCTTTCGCCGGTCACTGGACGCACTGCCGCTCAGCCGAGAGAAAATTCCCATGAGGGGATTGTACGTGCACTTCAGCAGTGAGACGAACATCTAGTAACAGCCATGACGTTCGGCCTAGAAAGTGGAACAATGACTGGTGAGTAACGCGGCCGTTTGGCCGCTCCGCTATTGACTTCGAGGGAGATCTACGTGGCTGACACGCAGGAATACGACATCGTCATCCTTGGGGCGGGGTCCGGCGGCTACGCCGCCGCCCTCCGCGCCGGACAGCTTGGCATGAAGGTGGCACTTGTCGAGGGAGACAAGGTGGGCGGAACATGCCTGCACCGCGGCTGCATCCCGACCAAGGCACTACTGCATGCGGCAGATGTCGCGGACGAGGTCCGTGACGGCCCGAACCTCGGCGTCAATGCCACCCTCGAGGGCATTGATATGACCGCCCTCAACGCGTACAAGGACCGCGTCGTTTCCCGCATGTACAAGGGCCTTACCGGCCTCGTTGCGTCCCGCAATGTCGAAACCGTCGAGGGTTGGGGTCGCCTGACCGGCAAGGACACCGTCCAGGTTGGCGATCGCGTCCTCAAGGGAAAGAACATCATCCTTGCCACCGGCTCCTATTCGAGGTCCCTCCCTGGCTTGGCTATCGAAGGCCGGGTCATTACGTCTGACCAAGCCCTCCAGCTGGACGAGGTTCCCGAATCCGCCATCGTCCTTGGCGGCGGCGTGATCGGCTCCGAGATGGCGTCTGCATGGCGCTCGCTCGGCGCTGAGGTGACAATCCTCGAGGGTTTGCCGAACCTCGTTCCGAACGAAGATCCCGCCATCTCGAAGGCCCTCGAGCGCGCCTTCCGCAAGCGCAAGATCGCGTTCAAGACGAAGACGATGTTCGACCGTGTCGAGCAGAACGACAAGGGCGTCAAGGTTTACACCCAGGACGGCAGAACCTTTGAAGCGTCGTACTTGCTTGTGTCGGTGGGCCGCGGCCCTGCGACGGCAAACCTCGGTTATGAGGAGCAGGGCATCCCCATGGAGCGCGGCTTCGTCACACCGAATGAGCGCCTTCACACGGGTGTCGGCAACATTTACGCAGTCGGCGACATCGTTCCCGGCCTGCAGCTCGCCCACCGCGGCTTCCTCCATGGAATCTTCGTCGCCGAAGAGATCGCTGGCCTCGAGCCGAAGGTCATCGAGGAGCATCTGATCCCGCGTGTGACGTACACGAACCCGGAAGTGTCCTCCGTCGGCCTCAATCAGGACACGGCCGAGGTGGCGTACGGCAAGGACAACATCGAGACGGTCGAGTTTAACCTCGCAGGTAACGGAAAGTCGCAGATGCTTGGCACCGCCGGCTTCGTCAAACTCGTGCGCGTGAAGGACGGTCCGATCGTGGGCTTCCACGCGGTCGGCGCCCGCATGGGCGAGCAGATCGGCGAGGGACAGCTCATGGTTGCTTGGGAAGCATTCCCCGAAGACTTCGAAGGCCTCATCCATGCCCACCCCACTCAGAATGAGGCCGTTGGCGAAGCTGTCCTCGCGCTCGCCGGCAAGCCGCTACACACCCACAACTAAGCGCTCAAGGAGACCAGAACATGTCTGAAGCAATCAAGATGCCGGCACTCGGCGAGTCCGTCACAGACGGCACTGTCACCCAGTGGCTCAAAGAAGTGGGCGATACGGTCGAGGTTGACGAGCCGTTACTCGAAGTGTCGACCGACAAGGTCGACACCGAGGTTCCCTCCCCTATCGCGGGAGTGCTCGAGAAGATCGTAGTCGGAGAAGACGAGACGGTGGACGTCGGCGCCATCCTCGCCTACATCGGTGACGGCTCGGGCTCTGGCGACGACTCGGGCGAGCCTGAGGCGGCCGAGGATGAGGCTCCCGCCGAGGAGCCCGCTGACGAGGCACCCGCCACCGACGATGCTCCCGCTGAGGAGGCGCCGGCGGAGGAAGCACCCGTTGACGAAGCTCCTGCTGATTCCGGCTCATCCGAGGGTGAGAAGGTCCCCATGCCGGCTCTCGGTGAGTCCGTCACCGAGGGCACCGTCACGCAGTGGCTCAAGGAGGTCGGCGACACCGTCGAAGTCGACGAGCCGCTACTCGAAGTCTCAACCGACAAGGTTGACACGGAGGTGCCGTCACCCGTCGCCGGAACCCTGCTTGAGATCCTCGTCGGCGAGGACGAGACCGTCGAGGTCGGCGCGCCTCTCGCCATCATCGGATCCGGGGCACCCAAGTCGGCTGAGAAGCACGAAGAGCCCGCCGGTGACGACAAGGCAACGCGTGAGGCGCCTTCTGGCGAACAGCTGGCCACGCGAGCAGCTCCCGCTGAAGAGGAGGAGCTCGGCGACGACCAGCCCGACGACACGGCTGAGCCGCAGACAGAAGCACCAAAGGACGCTGCTCCGTCCCAGGCTAAGGCCGAGGAGCCAGCAGTTTCTGCAGCGGATTCCGCATCGGGCGCGTACGTCACGCCGATCGTCCGCAAGCTCGCACGCGAACTCGATATTGATCTCGACTCGGTCAAGGGAACCGGAGTCGGCGGTCGCATCCGGCGCCAGGATGTCGAGGCAGCAGCCGAAGCCGCGAAGAAGGCCGCGGAAGAAGCCGAGAGGAAGGCTGCTGAGGCCGCTTCCTCGAAGGCCGCTGCCCCGAAGTCCGCTCCCGCTGCGCCGGTCGCGAAGAGCGTTGAGCCGTCGCCGCTACGCGGAACCACTGAGAAGATGTCCCGCCTGCGCCAGGTCATCGCCCAGCGCATGATGGACTCGCTCCACGGCTCGGCTCAGCTCACGACTGTCATTGAAGCTGACGTGACGAAGATCGTCGTGATTCGTGGCGCGGCGAAGGACCGTTTCCAGGCTGCGGAGGGTGTCAAGCTCACGTACCTGCCCTTCTTCATCAAGGCGGCAACGGAGGCTCTCAAGGCACATCCGAAGATCAACGCCCGCATCGTCGACGAGAAGTCGGTCGAATACTTCGACCGAGAGAACGTCGGCATTGCAGTCGACACAGAGCGGGGCCTCATGGTCCCGGTCATCAAGAATGCCGGGGATCTCAACATCGCCGGAATCTCGAAGGCCGTCGTCGATCTCGCCTCCCGCACCCGCTCGGGTAATGTCTCGCCCGACGAGCTGTCCGGCGGCACGTTCACGATCACGAACACCGGGTCCGCCGGGGCTCTGTTCGACACACCGATCATTAACGCCCCCGAGTCCGCAATCCTCGGTGTCGGCACGATCTACAAGCGACCGGCCGTCGTCACGGACGAATTCGGCAACGAGTCGATCGGCATTCGTAGCTTCGTCTACCTGGCTCTCTCGTACGACCACCGCCTCATCGACGGTGCGGACGCGGGCCGGTACCTCTCCGCCGTGAAGGCTCGCCTCGAAGAGGGCGACTTCGCAGCTGAGATCGGGCTATGAGTCTCACATCGTAGTAGGGTGGGGGGTCTGCGAACGCAGGCCCCCCACAAACTGTTATGAACGTTCTTTCTTCTTTCACGAACTATCGAGATCTCCCCCGCCTCTGGGGGCCCCTTTTCCTGCCTCTCGCCTTCGTTGGCAGGCTACCGACGTCGATGATCATTATCGGCGTCCTCACTCTCGTTACCCACTATCACGGAATCGCCGCAGCATCGATCAGCTCGGCCGTCCTCGCGATTGCGACAGGTATTGGACAGCCTCTTATCGGGCAATGGACGGACAAGATTGGGCAGCGTCTGCCCTTCATCGTCCTCGGCCCAACGAACGCTGCCCTGCTCACTGGTCTCGTCATCGTCAACGCGACGAGCGCCCCGTTCTGGGCGGTTCTCGTCATGTGTGCCCTCGTCGGTATGACAACAGTGCCTGTCGGCGCTCTCATGAGAGTCCGCTGGTATTCGGTTGCTAGAACGCCGAAGGCATTGTCGACCGCGATGTCGTACGAGACAGTTGCCGATGAAATGAATTTCGTCCTCGGTCCAGCGATCGTTGGCGTCCTCGCCTCCTCCATCGCTCCCGAGGCACCCCTCATCGTCTCAGCCATCATCGCCGCCACCTGCATCACCGCCCTCGGATTGCACCGCTCGGTCCCAGCAGTCGAGCACGGCGACAGTGGCGCAAAGGCGCCATCGCTCGGTCGGACATTCATTCTCGTGTGGGCGGCAGTCATATCCATGATGTTCCTCGGCTCCTACTTCGGGTCGATGCAGACGTCGACAACCGCAGCCGCGGAAAGCTTCGGTTCGGCGAGCTACGCGGGGCTCATCTACTCGGCCATGGGAGCGGGAGCCGCTATCACCGCCCTGAGCGCCGTCGCCATTCCCGAGCGGATTTCTCAGGCGACCCGCATTTTCATCTCCGGTGTCGCTCTCGCACTTCTCATCCCTCTGGCACCGCTCGCCCAGACTCCGTGGCAGCTCGCGGGGCTCCTCTTTGTCTTCGGTCTTGCGATCGGACCGGCCTCTGTGGCGATGTTCACCCTCGCGTCTCAGTTGGCGCCGAAGGGGGGCGACGGGGTGGCGATGACCCTGCTTGGTGCAACAAACGTCGGCGGTGTCGCGATCGGCGCGGCCTCTGCAGGCCAGCTTCTCAAGCTTGATCTTGCGTACGGCTTCTACGTCGCGTCCGCGTCGGGTCTCATCATGGGTCTCGTCGGACTCATGGCGGCTGTGCGCTACCGGGGACGCTAGACTGAGAACCATGGCTAAGGACAAAAAGGACGCGCAGGGCAAGCGCAGGTGGTATCAGCTCGTCGGCGACGGCTACAGGATTGCGTCAAAGACATATCCGAAATTGCCGTGGATACTTCTTGGCATCTTCGTCGCAACTCTCGTTGTCTTCATTGGCGCGGGCCTCCTTCTCGACAACTGGATCCTCTGGACGGTGTCTGCCGTCGTGCTCGCCCCGATGTTCGCGATGGTGGCGCTCACCCGCTTCATCGAGAGCGCGTCATACAGGCAGATGGAAGGGATTCCCGGAGCCGCTTCAGCCGTCATCGGCAGAATCCGTCGCGGCTGGACATTCCAGGAGGAGCCTGTCCGGTTCAATGCTCGCCACCAGGACATGGTGTTCCGCCTCATCGGCAAACCCGGTGTCGTCCTCGTCACCGAGGGCCCCGTCAACCGCGTTCGCAAACTCGTCGAGGAAGAGCGCAAGCAGGCCAACCGCATCGCTCCCAATGTTCCCGTTCACGTCATAAATGTTGGCACGGACGATGATCAGGTCCGTCTGGCCAAGCTCACGAAGCAACTGAAGAAGCTACCGAAGAAGCTCAACAACAACGAGGTCTCCATCGTCGCTAAGCGCTACGAGTCGATCAAGACGAACGCGCTTCCGGTACCCAAGGGCATTGATCCCTACAAGGTCAGGCCTGACCGAAAGGCCGCCCGCGGGCGTTGAGCCAGGATCTGGCCAGTAAGCCGGAATCTTCCTCCTTCCCCACGAGAGCTGTCCCCGCCACACCGGCGGGGACAGCTCCGTCTGAGGGAAAGAAATGGCCGTACGACACGAGAGCCCTTCGCACTGCCTGAGCGCTCGTCTCAGCGGACTCGTGTGATGGTCGTCCCAACAAGCGCATCGTGGAAGCCGCGGCCGTCAGCGACGGTGAAGACTGCGGGAAGGACAAGACAGAGAAGAAGCGTGCGTCCGAGCGCCCGGAGTGGGCCCGGGGCTCCGCCGTCAACACGACGGACGGCGATGCCGACAATGACGTGTCCAATGGTGCCGCCAATTGTTCCGATGAGGAGGAAGGACATGAGGGCGAAGATGCCGAGGGTGGCGAACTCGTCGTAGCGGAAGAAACCTGCGGAGATTGACACCGCCAGAAGCCAATCGATGACGAGCGCAATGATCCTGCGCCCGAGAGGCGCGAGCGGACGTGAGTCGGGCATGTTCCTCATCCTAGTGGCTGGCACGCCCCGTCATCGTCGGCTGGCATTGACGAGCCGCACATGAACAGACCTCGCTCGGCGGTGCCCACGGGCTATACGATAAGCGAGGATCCACACTGGAGGAGAGAACATGTTCGCGAATGCTGACGAGGCCATTGCCTACACCAATGAAAAGGATGTGCGGTTCATCGATGTGAGGTTCTGCGACCTGCCGGGAATCATGCAGCATTTCAACATTCCGATAGAGACGTTCTCGGAGGAGGTCTTCAGCGAGGGTCTCATGTTCGACGGATCGTCAATCCGCGGCTTCCAAGCGATCCATGAGTCCGATATGAAGCTCATTCCGGACGTGTCAACGGCCTACATCGACCCGTTCCGGAAAGCGAAAACACTCGTCGTCAACTTCTCGATCGTCGACCCCTTCACAGGTGAGGCCTACTCGCGCGACCCGCGCAACATCGCGGCCAAGGCCGAGAACTTCCTCCGCTCGACAGGGATCGCCGACACCGTATACGTCGGCGCTGAGGCCGAGTTCTACATCTTTGACGACATTCGTTACAAGACGAACGAGCACGAGTCGTACTACCACATCAACTCCAACGAGGCCTGGTGGAACACGGGCCGCGTGGAAGAGGGCGGCAACAGGGGATACAAGACTCGTATGAAGGGTGGCTACTTCCCCGTCTCCCCCAACGATCAGTTCGCGGACCTGCGGGATGACATGTGCCGGGTCATGGCCGAATCGGGTCTCGCCGTCGAGCGTGCACATCACGAAGTCGGCACGGCAGGTCAGCAGGAAATCAACTACCGGTTCGACACCCTCCTTGCTGCGGCAGACGATCTCATGAAGTTCAAGTACATCATCAAGAACGTTGCGTGGGAGGCGGGTAAGACCGTCACATTCATGCCAAAGCCGATCTTCGGTGACAACGGTTCGGGAATGCACTGCCACCAGTCGCTGTGGAAGAACGGCGAGCCGCTGTTCGCCGACGAAAGAGGCTACGGCGGCCTGTCGGATCTCGCCCGCTGGTATATCGGTGGCCTTCTCAGGCACGCTCCCGCCCTGCTTGCCTTCACCAATCCGTCGATCAATTCATTCCACCGGCTCGTGCCGGGCTTTGAGGCCCCCGTCAACCTCGTCTATTCGGCACGCAACCGCTCCGCCTGCATTCGCATTCCCGTTACCGGCACATCGCCGAAGACGAAGCGGATCGAATACCGCGTGCCGGATCCGTCATCAAATCCGTACCTTGCGTTTGCGGCGATGCTCATGGCCGGCATCGACGGGATCAAGAACCGGATCGAACCCGCAGATCCGATCGACAAGGACCTGTACGAGCTTCCGCCCGAGGAACACGCAGAGATTGAAAAATTGCCCTATTCTTTCGAGGGCGCGCTCGAGGCGCTCCGCGAGGACAGCGATTTCCTTCTCGAGGGAGACGTCTTTACTCAGGACCTCATCGACACGTGGATCGACTACAAGTACAAGTACGAGATCGAACCGCTTCGGCAGCGGCCACATCCGCACGAGTTCGAGCTCTACTTCGACATCTGAGCGAGTCCTCCCACAACGTTCTGCTGTCTGGGAACTGCGTGGATAAGTTTCTTTCTGAGGCGGTGATCATTGCCGGCACTGCGGCTGACGGCAGAACCTCGCCTACGATGGTGTGCATGAAGAAGCATCCCGAGGATTCCAACGACTGGTCCGACTACGTCAACAGGCGCGACGATTGGGAGCTTCCCGCTTCTCATGAGCGTGAAGAGCCGCGCCCCGACATCGGCTCACCTGCGGACGGCACCGCGACGGGGCCCTACGGGGCGATGGAGAGTCCGTGGAAAGACTATGACGACCGGGACCCGCAACCGCCGCGGGAATCGACTCCGTACAACGAGACGAACCCGTTCACGAACCACGCAGCGTGGCGCTACCAGCAGAACCCGTACCGCGGCGACCAGCAGGAGCATCGCGGTAATTTCCGAAGCGTGCTCCTCATGGGGCTCGGCATCGGCGTCGCCCTCATCGTCATCGCTCTTATTGCGCTCTAGGAGTCAGTCGACGTAGCGACTTGCCTCCGGCAACACGTCGGGCCGATGGTTCCAGTCAATGAGGTTCCAACGTCCGCCGACTCGCTCGAGAATGCCGGTGCCGCAGTTCTGGAAGTGGGCGAGAGTCCTTCCACCCTCGTGGCCGAGTGCGATGTTTGCCCACACTTGGATGATCGTGCCGTGTGAGACAACGAGGAGAGATTCTTCCTCAGATTCATCGAGTGCCGCGTTGAACCGCTCGACGACGTCGTGGCCTGACTCCCCGCCGGGGATGCGGAGGTCGTAGTCCCCCGCCATCCACCCCATCGCGACCTTGAAGTAGGCCATGAGAGTGTCCATGTCGGTCGACATCTCCCAGTCACCCGCCTGCACTTCCGCGATCCGCGGATCCACGCGGGGCGCGAGGCTCCGCATC
This sequence comes from Flaviflexus huanghaiensis, assembly GCF_014118685.1. Classification (GTDB taxonomy): domain Bacteria; phylum Actinomycetota; class Actinomycetes; order Actinomycetales; family Actinomycetaceae; genus Flaviflexus; species Flaviflexus huanghaiensis. The sequence continues at coordinate 40,671 of NZ_JACFAK010000002.1, read as the reverse complement.
GTCGCGGTGGGTGCGGCCGTCTGATGGGTACGGACGAGGTTCGACACGAGGATGCCGTCGAGGTGGTGGCTTGCGAGGCGACTGGCGAGCCCCTTTGCCTGCTCATGCCCACGGTCGGTCAAATCCGCTCCGGGTGCCGCCGTGTCAAGCGCGCGGGAGACATTCGCCGTTGTCTCCCCATGCCTGGCTATGTACAGTCGCATATCCCTCAGTTCCTCAATCCGTGCACGCCCGCGGCGGCCTCTACCCTCTATGGTCCCCGAAAAACGCCTGTTCAACAACGACCCGTGCACGCCGCGACAGGCGAAGCCACTTCTCTTCGACCTCGTGGCGGGCCGACTGGTCCTCTGCGAGGAGGGAGGCGATGATGGCGAGCTCGGTCGGATCGGAGGGGACGGTGTCGATGCGGGGGCCAGCCGTGCGGCCTGTTCCCAGCACGATCGCAGAGCGTAGCTGCTGAGCATAGTACCATGCCTGCGACAATGTTGCCGCGTCGCCAGAATCAATAAGACCCTCGTCGGCCGCGGCGTCGAGAGCCGAGATCGTCGATGTTGTCCGCAGTGACGGATAGGAGCCGGCATGCTCAAGCTGACGGTATTGGACGAGCCATTCAACGTCGGCGATTCCGCCCGGACCCAACTTAATGTGGCGTGTCTTGGAGGTGCCTCGCGGCGCCCGCTCTGATTCGACGCGAGCCTTCATGCGGCGCACATCCCGATGTTCGGCATCGGTCAGACCCCGCTCGTAGCGCACGGGATCGATGAGTTGTGTGAACGCATTCGCCAGCGCTTCGTCACCCGCGATAGGACGAGCCTTGAGAAGAGACTGCCTCTCCCACGTGTCGATCCACCTCGTGTAGTACTCACGATAAGCATCGAGCGACCGCGCGAGTGGGCCGTTCCTGCCCTCGGGACGCAGGTCTGCGTCGGCCTTGAGCGGCGGCTCGTCCGTGCCATCGGACAACATCGCAAGGACCGCCGCCGCTATCCTCTTCGCGGCAGCCTGAGCGAGTTCCTCGTCATCGATGAGGGGCTCGTGGACGAAAAGCAGATCGCAGTCAGAGCCGTAGCCCATCTCCCCCGCACCGAACGAGCCGAGTCCGACGATGAGGTAAGTCGACGGTGCTTCATCCAGGCCCATTTCACCCAGGACCTTGTCCGTTGCTCCCCGCAGCGCGGCACGCACGGCTATCTCAGCCGCATTCGTGATGGAGAGGTGGGCGGTACGAATGTCGAGATCGTCGAGTGCGAGGGCGAGGCCCGTACGCAGGAGCACACGGCGTCGCAGGTACCGGCCTGCCATAGCGATGCCCTCCGGCGTTGTCCGGCGGGAGATGAGGGAATCGAGTTCAGCGTGCAGGGAATCGATACTGAGCGGTACAAGCTCCTCAGCACTTTCGAGCCAGCGCACCGATTCGGGAAGTCTCGGAATCGCCTCAGCGAGATAGCGCGAGGTCGAGAGGACGTGGGCGAGGCGCTGTGCTGCGGTGCCCGAGTCGCGCAGCAGCTTCATGTACCAGTGGGTCCGTCCCATCGTTTCCGACAGGATCCGGAAGTGGAGGAGGCCGGAGTCAGGCTCAGGGCCATCCGCAAACCAGCCGAGGAGAACAGGGAGGAGTTGCCGCTGAATCTTCGCGGTTCTCGAGACCCCGTCGGTCAGTGCCGCAATGTGGCCGACCGCCCGCATCGGGTCCCGGTACCCGATGCCGGCTAGCCGGTCTGCGGCGGCGTCCCTGTCGAGGCTGATGTCATCGTCGGATAATCTCGCCGCTTCGGGCAGGAGCGGTCGATAGTAGATCGACCGGTGGAGTCGGCGGACCTCACCACGCACCGCCCGCCATGCCTCGTCGAGCTCGTCACCGCTACTGATGCCCTCAACCTTCATCGCCCGGGCGACCCGCCTCAGCTGAACCGGATCATCGGGCAGAGTCTGGCTTCTCCTCATCTTCTGAAGCTGGATCCGATGCTCGAGGGTACGAAGGAAACGGTAGTCGGCATCGAGCCTTTCGGCGTCGGTCCGGGCGACGTAGCCGTTGTCCCGCAGCGCCGTCAGCGCCTCAAGGGTTGATCGGACGCGCAGACTGTCGTCGACACGTCCGTGGACGAGCTGGAGGAGCTGGACTGTAAATTCAACGTCCCGAAGACCTCCCGCACCGAGCTTGATCTGTCGTTGGGCGTCGCGTGTGTCGATGGTCGATTCGACGCGTGCCCTCATTTTCCGCGTCGTTTCAACGAACTGGTCGCGACCTGATGCTGACCAGACGAAGGGCTGAATCGCATTCGCGTAGTCGATTCCGAGCGTGTCGTCGCCAGCAATGGGGCGTGCTTTGAGGAGCGCTTGGAACTCCCAGTCTTTCGCCCAGCGCTCGTAGTAGGCAATGTGTGAGGCAAGGGTCCGGACGAGAGGGCCGTCTTTGCCTTCTGGCCGTAGGTTCGCGTCGAGCGGCCAGAGGGGAGGCTCACGACCCGGGCTTGAAACCGCGCGGGACGCGGCGGTGACGACGCGTGTGGCGATGGCGAGTGCGTTCGCTTCGTCCGTCCCAGCGGGCTCGGCCACATAGATGACATCGACGTCGGAGATGTAGTTGAGTTCTCGGGCGCCGGTCTTACCCATGGCGATGATGGCAATGCGGACGCGGTCGGACCCCGGAGTGTGCCGCTGCCCCAGCTCGAGTGCCCGTTCGAGGGTGGCGGCAACCAGATCGGAGAGCAGTGCCGATATCGTCGTGAAATGCTCAGTCGGGTGATCTCTCGTCAGGTCCCAGGCGGCGATGGTGAGGAGCTGGCGGTAGTAGTCGGAGCGTAGGTCGGCGACTGCTGCGTCCCACTCGCCGGTCTCCCCGCCTTCCGCGAGTGAGGAGTGGAAGGAGTTGATCGCGGGCTCCTGGCCAAGGCCATCAATCCACTGCGGGTGGGTGATAAGCATGTCACCCAGCGCCGTCGACAGCCCGGCTACGGCAGCAACGGCCGCGAGGAGGTCCGGGTCGGCCAGCATCTTCTCCACAGCGCCCGAATCTGCATCTGCGAGCCGAAGCATGGTGAGGAGGCCCTGGTCCGGGTCAGCAGTCCTGCTGAGAGCCTCGATAACAGCGTCCCAGCCGTCGAGCCCTTCGGTGAGGTGTAGCGCACGCGCCGGGTCAACGAAGCCGAGCCTGCGCAGCGCGGACGTGGGGCTCTCCCTCCTCACGTCACACCACCGGAAGGAACCGGTCTCGTTCGAACGGCGTCACCTGGTTCCGGTACCCGTGCCACTCGCTCTCCTTGTTGCGAATGAAGTAGGAAAACGCTTCTTCGCCAAGCGTTTGTGCAACGAGTTCAGATTCCTGCATGGCGGCAAGTGCCTGTTCGAGATTGCCAGGTAGCGAGCCTATGCCAAGGGCCCGGCGCTCGTTGCGTGTCATCGCAAGGACGTCATCGATTGCCTCGTCGGGAAGCTTGAGATCGCGCTCAATCCCGTCAAGTCCCGCTCTGAGAAGGACCGCGAAGGCGAGGTAGGGGTTGGCTGCGGAATCGATCGCACGATATTCGATGCGGGCGGCCCGCTGCTTGCCCGCGCGCAGCGCGGGAACGCGGACGAGGGCGGATCGGTTGTTGTGGCCCCAGCAGATGTAGGAAGGCGCCTCATCCCCGCCCCACAGCCTCTTGTACGAGTTGACGTGCTGGTTCGTGATGGCGGAGATCGACGATGCGTGTTCGAGGAGGCCCGCCATGAACTGGCGAGCCGTCGTCGACAGAAAGTACTCCCCCGATGGGTCGTAAAAGACGTTGCGGTCCCCCTCGAAGAGGGACATGTGGGTGTGCATTCCCGATCCGGGGTGGTCGATGAGCGGCTTGGGCATGAAGGAGGCGAACGCACCTTGCGAAATGGCGAGCTCCTGGATGACGGTGCGGAAGGCCATGATGCTGTCCGCCATTGTCAGAGCATCCGTGAACCGCAGGTCGATCTCGTTCTGGCCGGGGCCTGCCTCGTGGTGAGAGAACTCAACCGGGATTGTCATCGCCTCGAGTGCGGCCACGGCCTCCCTGCGGAAGTCGAGACCGGCTGAGCGCGCCGAATGGTCGAAGTAGCCGGCGCGGTCAATCGGCTTGAACTCCTCATAGGGGTCCGAACTCGGGTGGAAAAGATAGAACTCGATCTCGGGGTGGGTGTAGAACGTGAATCCCATGTCGCTCGCCTTGTCGAGTGCCCTGCGCAGGACAGACCTGGGGTCGGACCGGGCGAGCTCGCCGTCCCGTGTCGCAATGTCGCAGAACAGACGAGCGACCTGGCCCTCGGACGACTGCCCGGGCAGGATCTGGAACGTCGATGCATCCGGATAGGCGAGCATGTCCGCCTCAACGACCCGGGCGAGACCCTCGATAGACGATCCATCGAACCCGATGCCCTCATCGAACGCCTCTTCGAGCTCGGCAGGCGCGATCGCGACAGATTTTAGTGTTCCGATGACGTCTGTGAACCACAGGCGGATGTAGCGCACATCCTTCTCCTGGATGGTCTGGAGGACGTGCTCCTGCTGACGGTCCATTCGACTCCCTTCGTCACGTCCATCTTGCCAGCTTGCGCGCCGCACGCGGCACCGCTGATCTCTTTCCGGCTAGACTTTCTTCCATGACTGAAAGCGCACAGAAGCCCACCAGACCGCGCCGGGTCCGAATCGCCCACCTTCACGAAGCGAAAACGCACGGCGAGCCGCTGACGATGCTGACCGCCTATGACGCCATCGTCGCCTCAATTTTCGATCGGGCAGGTGTCGACATGCTGCTCGTCGGTGATTCCATCGGGACGACGATGTTTGGTGAGCGCACGACACTCGGCGTTGAGCTCGCCGACATGGTCCGCGCAACGACATCGGTCGCGAAGGGTGCGGAGCGAGCGCTCGTCGTCGCAGACCTTCCGTTCGGAACGTACGAGTCGAGCCCGGAGCAGGCTTTCGCCTCAGCCGCACAGCTCGTCAGGGCCGGTGCTCACGCTGTCAAGCTTGAGGGCGGCGTCCGTAGCGCGGCGCAGATCAGGCAGTGCGCGACACACGGCATTCCCATCATCGGCCATATCGGCTTCACACCGCAGGCGGAGAACGCCCTGTCCGGGCCCCGTGTGCAGGGCCGTGGGGACGAAGCCGGCGATCGCATCATCGAAGATGCTGTCGCCGTCCAGGAGGCGGGAGCGTCAGCCGTCGTCCTTGAAATGGTGCCCGCTGATCTCGCCGAGAGAATCACGTCAATCCTCACCATTCCGACGATCGGTATCGGTGCCGGCCCCGGCACTGACGGCCAGGTGCTCGTGTGGACCGACATGGTGGCGATGACAGACTGGCAGCCGTCCTTCGTCAAGGTCTTCGCCGACGTGGGCACAGCCCTCAGCGGCGCCGCAACCGACTACGTTGATGCCGTCAAGTCACGGCACTTCCCCACCCGAGAACACTCCTTCTAAGAACGACGCACCCAGCGGGCATAAGCCTGCTGGGTGCGTCCTACCAACTCACTCGTCGTCCCAGTCCGACTCCCACTCCTCCTGCGCAGTGTCGAACGCCCTATTCCTTGCAGCCGCGATCTTCAGAGCATCGCGAGCCTCTTCCTCGGTGGCGTAAGGGCCCATGAGGTCAGCCCAGCTGGATTGGCGTCCCTTTTCGACGTCGCCGGTTCTTGTGTTGTACCAGTACTCACGATTGGCCATGGCCTGCCTCCTCGACGCTAAGCTTGGTCCTATGCTTGCACAGCGCGCTCCCCTCGGCACCCTTGTCCCCGGCACCCTGTCTCCGAAAAGGGCCGTCCCCGCGTCGATTGAACGACCGGAGTACCTCTTCCATGATGGGCCCGAAGTCGTTACCGCCTCTGATGTGAAAGATGAGGAAACGATCGAGCGAATCCGGCGTACCTCGAGGCTCGCCGCCCAAGCTCTTGCCGAGGTTGGCAACGCCGTTCGGCCCGGCATAACGACAGATGAACTGGACCGAATCGGGCACGACTTCCTTATCGACAACGGTGCCTACCCCTCCAGCCTCGACTACATGGGCTTCCCGAAGTCCCTGTGCACCTCAGTTAACGAAGTGATCTGCCACGGCATCCCCGACTCGACCGTTCTTCATGAGGGCGACATCGTCAACATCGACATCACCGCGTACCGGGATGGTGTACACGGGGACACGAACGCAACGTTCCCTGTTGGGCAGATTGATGAAGAGTCAGCACTCCTTATCGAACGGACAAAGACGGCACTGGAACGCGCGATCAAAGCGGTCAAGCCGGGCCGCGCCATCAACGTCATCGGCCGCGTCATTGAGGCCTATGCGAAACGCTTCCACTACGGGGTTGTTGAGGACTTCACCGGCCACGGCGTTGGAGAGGCCTTCCACTCGGGTCTTATCGTCCCTCACTATGACACCGCACCTCGCTACGACACCGTCATGGTGCCAGGCATGGTGTTCACTATCGAGCCGATGCTGACCCTTGGCACCATCGCGTGGGACCAGTGGGATGACGGGTGGACGGTTTTGACGAAGGATCGCGGCCGTACCGCCCAGTTCGAACACACCATCGTCGTCACGGACGGCGGAGCGGAGATTCTCACACTGCCATGAAGACTGCTTTCGGAATCGATATCGGCGGCTCCGGTATCAAGGGAGCCCCCGTCAACCTCAAGACCGGCTCCCTCATCGGCAAGCGCTACCGCATTCCAACCCCGGAGGTCTCGACCCCGGAGAACGTCGCGGCAACCGTCAAGAAGATCGTCGATCACTTCGATCCAAGCCCCGGCATCCCCGTTGGCGTTGCCCTGCCAGCCCCCGTCATCCATGGCGAGGTGACGTGGATGGCGAACCTTCACGGAGATTGGGTGGGAACGAACGTCGAAACACTGTTTCGGACCTATCTAGGCCGAGATGTCACGGTTGTCAACGATGCTGATGCTGCCGGCTATGGCGAGGCGGAATACGGCGCCGCCAAGGGTATCCCGGGCCCCATCCTTGTCACGACTCTCGGGACCGGCATCGGGTCCGCTCTCGTCGTCAACCATGAGCTCGTCCCCAACACCGAGTTCGGTCACCTCACACTCCCGAATGGGAAAGAGGCTGAACACTGGGCGGCTTCCTCCGTCAAGGAACGGGAGGGTCTGTCCTGGGAGGAATGGGCGGCGCGCCTTGAGGACGTCTACTCCCAATTCGAGCTCCTGCTCAACCTCGATCTCATCATCGTTGGAGGCGGAATCTCGAAAGACGCGAACAACTTCCTCCCGCTCCTGAAGACACGAGCCCCTATCGTCCCCGCGACATTGAAGAACTCCGCTGGCATCATCGGCGCCGCGGCGCTCGCCGCACGAGCGGCGAGGATCCGCGATCTTGCCGAAGCGCAAGCAACCGCAACGAAGAAGAAAAAGAAACGGTAAATCTCCGTCGTTCTCGTAGCCTCAGGTGCGCGCCTTCGGACGTCTCTCAGCACGTGTGAGGCACGGCCCCCGTCGATAGCATCAGCGGCGGCTCACCCATGCGTCTGTCACGATCGTCGACACATCGGTCACGAGACCGGGAAGCATCCTATTGAGCGCACTCGCGAGCCGTGGCAACAGCGGCCATTCGGAGGCATAGTGCGTCGGGCTGATGAGGGCGGGGCCGCCCGCCCACAGGTGGTCGGTTGCCGGATGGTGGCGCAGGTCGGCAGTGACATAAACGTCGGCGCCGACGCTACTGACGAGGCTAAGGAACGAGTCGCCTGAGCCGGGGCTGACAGCAACTGTTTCAACGACAGCTGATTCGTCGCCGGCAACGAGGATACCCGCGGGGGTCTTGGGTAGAAGCGCCCCTATCCGATCCGCTAGTTCACCGAGTGTCTTCGGCTGGATTTTGCCTATCCGGCCGAGACCAAGACTCGGATCGTCGTCGCTTGGCACAAGCGGGCGAGCATTGTCGATGCCGACGAGGTCGGCCATTGCCTGGGCAGTGCCCCACGAATCAGCGTTCGTGTGGGCTGCATACAGCGCGACCCCGGCTCTGATGAGGTCGGTGACCCACGCACCTTTGGCGGTATGGGCGCCGACGGTCGACGTTCCGCGCAGGTAGAGGGGATGGTGCGTGAGCAACATGTCATGCTCGCCGCCGATCGCCTCCCGCACTGTTGCCTCGCACGGGTCGACCGCAAGGAGAATTCTCTTCGCCTCCCAGTCGGGACTGCCAGCGACAAGGCCGACCGCATCCCAGTCCTCCGCCAACGAGGGCGGGCACAGGGCTTCCATGGCTTCAATGACGTCTCGTACCAACATGGTGAGAGTCTAACGCGGCCGCACCTCCGTCGGGATGCGGCAGTCTGGGTGGTGATGTGAGGGACAAGCTGGCCGATACGCCGGGTTCTGTCTAGGGCGACCATCCATCTGGGGTGCGTGTTGCCACACACCTCTAGCAGCCTACCCGTCGGCCCGGGCGGAGCCCGTGTGCGAGCAACATTGAGCCGACTGTCTGGCCTTGCTCCCGGTGGGGTTTACCGTGCCGTCCCGGTCACCCGGTCCGCGGTGAGCTCTTACCTCACCCTTTCACCCTTACCTGTGACGGCGGTTTGCTTTCTGTGGCACTATCCCGCGAGTTACCTCGGGTGGGCGTTACCCACTACCGTGCTCTATGGAGCCCGGACGTTCCTCGACACCGTGGTGCCGCGGCCGCCTGGCCAGCTTGTCCGCCCTCCATTCTACTCGCCCGCCGAGACGCAACCTAACAATCGGTGTTCCGAGCACCTGCGGTTGCGGTAACGACTCGTGCCGACAGAACACCAATGCCGAGACGACAGCACGAACGGGAGCTGCGCGCTCCTGCGAAAGCGCAGTGGAAGAAACTCGTGACGATATCCGAATGTTGCCACGACTCGAGTGACGAGGGTGTACGCGGTACCCAAGTAGACTGGTCGGGTGCTCATCGCCCTGCCGCCCTCGGAAGGTAAAACCGCCCCTCCAACCGGGCCGACCCTTGACCTCGCATCCTTGTCGATTCCCGCTTTCACTGACCTTCGGCGCAGTCTTGTCGACGAGATCGAGCACGTGAGCCGGCGAGACGACGCTGCCGACATCCTCACGGTTGGTGCGTCGGTGGCGGACGAGATCGTTGCCCAACGGCGGCTGAGTCACCAGCCATGTGCGCCCGCTCATGAGGTCTATGCCGGTGTCCTCTATCAGGCGGCCGACTTCGCGAATCTGAGCCCCCGGGCACTGGCCCGCGCCAAGGACAGCGTCCTCATCTTCTCTGCGTTGTTCGGGGCAACATCGCCTGCTGACCTCATTCCGCGATACCGATTGAAAATGGGGGTGAAGTTGCCGGGAGGCACTCCGAAGTCCCGGTGGCGACCGCTGTGGAAGCATCTCGATGACAGGGCTGAGGGCGAGCTTGTCATCGATGGTCGGTCCGCTGATTATGCGGGGTGGAAGCCGCCCGCTTCGGCGGTGCATGTGACGATCGGCGCCGTACGCGAGACGAACGGTGCCCGGAAAGTCATCACCCACAACGCCAAGCACTACCGGGGCGTTTTCACGGGACTTGCTCTGCGAGCAGAGTCCCCGCCCGGCACGGCTGAAGAGCTCGCCCATCTCGCCATGCTCAATGACCCTCTTATCGGCGACATCGAATTGACGGGTAGGGGGCGGCGGCTGACGCTCACCGTTGTCGAGAAGGCGACTGTCGAGAAGGCGACGTGAAGGCCTTTGCCCGCGTGCGATGCACTTAGCGGCGAATGACGACCGCACCCTCTTCGGTCACGTAGACCTCGTCATCGGGAAGCGACGTGATCTTTTCGAATTCGGTGAGCGACAGATCAAGCCCTCCATCGACTGCCCCATCCTGAGTCATGACAACGACACCGAAACCTCCCATCGCGCGAGATTCCTCATAGGCGTCGAGAAGGACCGGGGAGATTGTCGAGGTGAGCTCCTGACGACGAGAACGAACGCCGGCAATCTCGTTCTCGAGGTCAGCGACCTCGGCTGCCTTCCTCTCCGCAAGAGAGTCTCGGACGGTCATGGCGTGCTCAATCTGCTCATGGTCGCGCTCGATCTGTTCGTCGAGACCTTCGAGCTTCTCCATGGCCTCGAGTTCCTGAGTCTCGGTGTCGCTTCGGGTGTCCTTGAGAGTCTCGATATCGCCCTGGAGGATGAGGAGCTGACGGGAGTCCATGTTCTCTCCCGATTCGAGCTGTCCCTGCTTACGATCGATCGAGGCGGACAGTTGCTCGGTCTTCGACCCGCAGTCGGCGATGATCTGCTCGATCGCAGGCCGAGCAGCCTCATGATCGGCAGCCTGCTTCTTCGCAACCCCAAGCGCCGATTCCGCGGCCTCGAGTTCACCGTAGACGGGCAGGGTCGTCAGCGCGTACGTGAGTCGACCAAGTTCTCGATCAATGTCGACAAGGTCGATAAGAGCCTGCTGTTCCTCGAGTGATGCCTTCATTGTCCATCCCGTCGCCTCGTCGTGCCGACACGGGCGGGAGCCTATTTCAGCTGAACCGTCGTCAGGCAGGTGGGGTTGTCGTCGCCCGTACCGATCTCGGCCGTGCCGGTCTTGCCATCATACTGGACCGTCAGAGTCGCTTCGATGTCCGCGGGGAGCCACAGGCCGACAAAGCCATTGTCGAACACGTCAAGAGTGTCATCGACTAGCACCTCCCCCTCGTCGGACACGATCGTCACGTCCACTTCTTCGTTAAAGAGCTCACCCGTGCACGTCGTAAGCGAGTGATAGTAGCAGTCGTGTGTTCGGGTGAGGTACGGAGCAAAAGACAAGTAGAACTCATCATGAGGAAGGTCGATAGCGGCTTCTTCGCCCGTCGACAGGTCGGTGAGGAGAACCTCATCCGAGCGGACTGATGCCATGAGCGTCTGGGGGCGCTCCGCCCTCGGCATCCGGTCGAGACGGTCGACGATCTCAACGCCGTCCCATGACGCAACGGACTCAAACGACGCTGCCTGGTCCTCCGCCGACTCTTCGGACGAGCCAGACTCCCCGCATGCCGACAACGCAAGGAAGGCGATGGACACGGTGATGATCTGCTTCTTTGCCATGATGACAGCCTACGGAATCCGGCGATCTGGACAAAGGGGACGTCAGTGTCGACATGACGTCCGGCGCGAGAGTGTGTGTTCGGCGGTGACCGTGTTCCGAATGATCATCGCCGTATCGCTTATTGCAATGACTGAAGCCGCTCGCACGCAAGACGGCGTATGAGGCGCATTGGTGTGTTGCCCACGGTGCATCGCGAGTCCAGTCGCTATTTGCACTCAGTGCAAATGACTACCTATAGTGGGACCCGTGTTTGAGCCGCAGACAGAATCCGTGAAGGAGAAAAACCGGCGCGCCATCATCGCGGCGGCCGGTGAACTGGCGACCAGTCGCGGCATCGGGAACTTCACGGCAGCTGAGCTTGCTGATCGCGCTGGGGTGTCTCGCCGGTCGATCTTCAACCATTTCCCGTCGACGGCTGACGCCGTGCATGCATATCTGACCGCCAGGATCGACCCCATCCTCGGCCATCTCGCCGCACTCAACCTCGGATCGGTCGACGATCTCATTCATAGTGCAGTGGAGATTTTGCAGGGCGACGAGGCGTTCGCCATTATCAGCCACATCGGCGAGGTTCTGTCCCGCGACCAGCAGAAATCCGACACCGTCCTCTGGGCAAGCGACCTCGTCGACCAGGTCGCGTGCCAGCTCGGCGAGGTCATTGGGCATGCGATGGACATTGATCCGATCGACATTCATTTCGTCTCAAACGCGATCATCAGCGCCGTCCAGACAGCGCATGCGATCTGGCTCAGTCGTGACGATCCGAGCCGCGCTCGCTGGAACAGTCTTGTCGCTCGCGCTCTTGAACTTATCCGTACCGGTCACCGATCCCTCGACCGGTAGCTCCCACCCGAAAGGCTCACCATGGCGAAACTCCTCCAGAGGCTCGGCCGCCTCAGCGCCACACACGCTCCAGTCACGATCATCTTCTGGGTCGTCGCCCTCGTTGCCGCTGTCCTGTTCGGGACGTTTGGCGGCGGCGAGTACTCGACGGCTCTCACGATCCCTGGCACTCGCTCCCAGGATCTTGCAGACCGCCTCGAGGAGGAGCTGCCGGCGGCCGCGCGGGGCACGGGGACAATGACATTCGTGTCCGCGGACGGTAGCGCGCTCGATGAGGAACAGCAGGCGGAGATTTCAGCCGCGCTGGAAGCTGGAGAGAGCGTCGAGGGAGTGTATGAAATCCTCGATCCCTTCCAGACGCGGGAGATGATGGCCGCGCAGATCGCTGAGGCCGAAGAAGGCGCAGAGCAGCTCGATGCAGCCGCCGCTGAGCTCGAGGCCGCTCGCGAGCAGACGCAGCAAGGCCAGGAGCAACTGGATGCGGGGCGGGCGGAGCTCGAGGCTGGTCGAGCACAACTCGACGACGCGTTCGAGCAGATCCCCGACGTCCCGGCGGACAACCTGCCACCGGAGATCGCAGCGCAGGTCGAGGCGCTCAACGAACAGCGGGCCGCCCTGGATGCAGCGGAAGCGGAGCTTGACGCCCAGCAGGCGGCACTCGATGAGGGACGTGCGGAGATCGAGGCGGGCGAGGCCGAGGTGGCCGAAGGGCGCGCAGAGCTCGAGGCTGGACAGCGCACGCTCGCAATCCTTGGCGACTACTCCGTCGTGTCTGAGGATGGCACGGTCGCCATCGCGACCGTGACCTTCGATGACGATTCGCTATCTGTGACGAGCGAGACGAAGGCAAGCCTCCAGGACGCGATCAGCTCCTCGCTCGACACTGTCACCGTGTACTTCTCGCAGTGGATCGACACGGACGTGTCAAACATTGTCGGACCTGCCGAGGTCATTGGTCTGTTCGTCGCGGCAATTGTCCTCTTCGTCATGCTGCGCACCGTCATCACCGCGGCACTGCCGATCCTGACGGCACTCGTCGGGGTCGGTATCACCGTCATGATGTCGATGGGTATCGCTGGCTTCGTCGATATGCACCAGATCTCTCCCATTCTCGGCATCATGCTCGGGCTCGCTGTTGGCATCGATTACACCCTCTTCGTCGTCAATAGGCACCGTCAGCAATTGCGGCAGTCGTTCTCGATCGATGAGTCGATCGGTCTTGCTGTCGGCACGTCTGGGAACGCTGTTGTCTTCGCGGGCCTCACCGTCATCACAGCCCTTGTCGCTCTCAATGTCATCGGCATACCGTTCCTTGGGGTACTCGGCAATGTCGCAGCGATGGCTGTTTTCATCGCCATTCTCCTTACCCTCACGCTGACCCCCGCCATCCTTCACTTGCTTGGCCGCAGGGTCCTTCCAAGGAAGCATCGGCACGCGGAAGAACCTGAAGACAAGGGCGGTCATCTGCATCCCGTTCCAGCGCCTGTCCGGCTACCGTGGTTGACGGCCGCGCTGTCGATCGTTCTTCTCGGTGTCCTGGCGATTCCATTCTTCTCGATGAGACTTGGCCTGCCTGACGGGTCCAACGAACCTCGCGGCACCGATTCCTACGAGAGCCACACGATTACGTCAGAGGCGTTTGGTCCCGGTTTCAACGGCCCCCACATCGTCGCGGCTGATCTGCCAGAGCTCGAGGAAGCTCAGCGTGAGGAGATCATCCTCGACGTCGGTGAGAGGCTGTTCACCAGCGACGAGATCGTCTCTGTCCTTCCTGCTGGCGTCTCCGACAGCGGCGACCTTGCTGTCTTCCAGCTGATTGGAGCGAGCGGTCCCTCCGATGTCGAGACAGAGGAACTTGTCGAGCTCATCCGCGGAATGTCACCGATGGAGATCGACGGGTACTCAATTCCGATCGAGGTGACCGGCCAGACTGCAATGCAGATCGATGTGTCGGAGAACCTGGGTGATGCTTTGCCCGTCTACCTCTCCCTCATTATCGCGATCTCCTTCGTCCTTCTCGTCATCGTGTTCCGCTCGATCCTCGTCCCGCTCGCCGCGACCGCAGGCTTCCTCTTCTCCGTTCTGGCGGCGATGGGCGCGGTTGTCGCGATCTACCAGTGGGGCTGGCTCGGTTCCGTGTTCGGAGTTCACAATCCGGGCCCGATCCTGTCGTTCCTGCCGACGATCATGGTCGGCATCCTCTTCGGGCTGGCGATGGACTATCAACTATTCCTCACGACCGGAATGAGGGAGGCGTGGGTGCATGGGCGCCCCGCAAGAGCGGCCGTCGTCGATGGGCTCTACGCGGCCCGGTCGGTTGTCATCGCTGCGGCCCTCATCATGTTCTCCGTCTTCGCAGGATTCATTTTCTCCGAGCTGTCGATGGTCCGGCCCATCGGCTTCGGACTCGCCATTGGTGTCGTCCTCGATGCCTTCGTCGTCCGCATGGCACTCATCCCCGCTCTGCTTGCACTTCTCGGCGAGAAGTCATGGTGGATACCGCGCTGGCTCGACAAGATTCTTCCCAGCGTTGATGTCGAAGGATCGTCGCTCGAACGCCCTGCGGTAACTGAGGAGGGGCCGGATGTGCGCTCGCGAGGCAAGCATGCCCGCCTCGATGTCGACGTGCACTGAGAAGCCAAACTGAGGGGTAGTAGGCATGTACCGCTCCCTGTTTGTTGGACGAGTTAAATAAAGCCGCGAGGGCATGGGTCCGGTATTCGGGCTCATGCCCTCAAGCGTCCGTGAGAGTCGCTGGATGTCACGCGTGCGCGCCGTTTCTCCTTGCTCGCCGGGCCCGGCCTATGCTGGGCCCCTTCCATCGGGCGCATCGAATTTCCATCGGCGGCTCCACGGCCGCCGGGGTACACTGGGTGGTCGGCTCAATGTCAGCCTGAGTGAAAGCGGGGTGAGTGCAATGGACTGTGACAGTTCTCGTCACCGAACATGGACCGCGCACTCTCCCCTGCCAGGACTCGATCACATCGTCTGAGTCTCTTCCCAAGCAGTCAGCGCATGAGCGCGCGGTCACCCTATGGGCGTTGCCGCCCCACCCGATCTCGTCAAAGGACCGCCATGACAAAGACTCTCGCCGACCTCCAGAACGATCTTGACGCGTTACTTCAGCGCGGGGACTTAGAAGACATCGCGCACTTGCTCGGCGATCTCAGCACCCGCGAGGTGACCGGCCTGCTCGAGCGTCTGCCCACCAATCAGCTGGCCGTCGTCTTCCGGCTCCTGCCGAAAGACCGTGCGATGACGGTCTTCGAGCGCTTCGACCCCGGACACCAGGGCGCTCTTGTCCAGGGTTTGCGTACGGCCGAGGTCACGGACATCTTTGCACGCCTGGACCCGGATGATCGCGCCTGGCTCCTCGAGGAGCTGCCCGCAGGGTTGACAGCCCGACTACTACAGGGGCTCACGTCAAGCGAGCGTCAGATGACGGCCGAGGTGCTCGGATACCCGAAGGGGTCCATCGGCCGCCGCATGTCGCCGGAGTATATAGCAGCCCGGACCGGGGCGACGGCCGGTGAGACCCTGGAGAGGGTCAAGATGGGCCTCGACAAGGCGGAGACGATCTACACCCTGCCCGTCATCGACGATA
Organism: Flaviflexus huanghaiensis; assembly: GCF_014118685.1. GTDB lineage: Bacteria > Actinomycetota > Actinomycetes > Actinomycetales > Actinomycetaceae > Flaviflexus > Flaviflexus huanghaiensis. Next base: position 25,198 of record NZ_JACFAK010000002.1, on the reverse strand, counting down.
CGCGGCATGTTATCGGTGTCGTCAGCTTGCGCGACGTGCTGCGGGCAGACCCCGACACGGTCGTATCCGAGATCATGCAGGAACCGGTCACAGCTACCGCCTATGACCAGGATGAGGCGGTAGCGAGGCGCGCCGCCGACCTCGGGCTCCTTGCCGTGCCGATCGTCGACCTCGAGAACAGGCTCGTCGGGATTCTCACGATCGACGATGCTGCGAGAATCCTCGAATTTGAAGAGACCGAGGACTCGTCACGACAGGGCGGCGTCGAACCGCTCCGGCGTCCCTATTTCGCCACCCCGGTCCGCCGCCTCGTTAGCTCCCGCATCGTCTGGCTTCTTGTTCTCGCCCTCGGCGCGGCTCTGACCGTTCATGTGCTGTCTGTCTTCGAGAACACTCTCGCCGAAGTGACAACACTCGCTCTGTTCGTCCCTCTCCTTATCGGAACCGGGGGCAACACCGGCAACCAGGCCGCGACCACCGTGACGCGCGCGCTTGCACTCGGAGATGTTGGAACGCGGGATGTACGCAAGGTTTTTGTACGAGAATTCGCCGTCGGTCTATCCCTCGGCATCCTCCTCGGGTTCTTCGGCTTTGTCATCGTCGGCATCCTCTTTGGCTTCGATATCGGCCTCGTCATCGGACTCACCATCGCGTCCGTCTGTACATTGGCCGCGACCATCGGCGGCATCATGCCGCTCATTGCCCGCCTCATCAAAGTCGACCCGGCCGTCTTCTCCAATCCCTTCATCACTACCTTCGTCGACGCGACCGGCCTCATCATCTACTTCCTTATCGCCAAGGCTGTGCTCGGGATCTGAGCCGTGACGTGAGCGCACTGTCTCGCTCGCGGCCCGTGCGTAGTGGAATTCCATGGACATAAGAGCTGGGGCGCCTCTTGTGTGGAGGACGCTTAAAAGCCGGGGGCGGAGCGCGGCGAGCGCGGCCACCCGCCGTCCACGACGTTGCACCTATGAACGATGACACTGGAGGCAGAAACCTCTTCGCGCCGGAAACAGCTAAGGTCTTTCTGCAAGTGCAGATGAACGAAAGGTCGCGTATGTCGGTGCGCTCACGAGCGTGGCTCTACCTCATCGGTGCCATCTTCCTTGAGGTGGCCGGATCCCTCTCCCTCAAGGCCGCACTCGACTTCTCTCTTCTCTACATCGGTGTCGTCGTGGGATATGGTGGCGCGTTCGTCTGTCTCTCAATGGTCCTGCGGCATCGGATGCCCCTCGGAGTCGCCTACGGCATCTGGGGTGCCACTGGCGTCATCCTCACAGCGATCTTCTCTCAGCTCCTCTTCGGCGAACCTCTCACAGCCCTCAAGACTCTCGGAATCGTTCTTATCGTCGCAGGAGTCCTCCTCGTTGAGATCGGGTCACAGAAGGCGGGACGTCCAGCGGAGGCTGTCGCATGAGCGGGTGGGTGTTCATGATGGGGGCTGTGGTGTGCGAGGTTGCCGGGACGCTGTCACTACGAGCCGCCGTTGACAGCCGCCGTTGGTATGCCGTGGTGACGATCGGCTACATCAGCGCTTTTACTCTCCTGTCCCTCACGCTCGCGGCTGGCATGCCGCTCGGGGTTGCCTATGGCATATGGACAGCAGCGGGAGTCGCCCTCACCGCGATCTTCAGCCGGCTCCTTTTCCACGAGCCCCTCACCCGGATGATGATCGCTGGCATCGTCCTTATCATGGTCGGCGTCCTCCTCGTCGAACTTGGCACCGGGCCCCTCTAACAACAGGACTGGTACCCCGAGGCGTCAATCGATGTGGGCCGGGCCCGGGCTTTGCCAATGCTCGTGAAGCAACCGGATCTGACCGGGCACAACCCGCTCGACCGACAACTCCGGCAGGTCATCGACGCAAAACCACGCAACCTCGCTCGTCTCATCGCTCGTGAAGCTGAGATCGACGGGCTCGACTGGATCACAGACAAAGAAGAGCTTGTACATGTGGCGGTCATACACCGGCACATGCGGCCAACGGTGGCGGTCGATGATGCCGGCGAGATGCACGGCGTGCACACGCACGCCAGCTTCCTCAGCGACCTCGCGCTCGATGGCACCCGTCGGAGTCTCAAGGACGTCGCACCAGCCGCCAGGTAACGTCCATCTCCCGTCATCCGCGATCTCCCTCACGAGGAGGATCCGCCCATCGTCATCGAACACGCCACCGCGAACGTCCACCTTCGGGGTCGTGTAACCGGCGATCGAGGCGACGCTTCTGTCATAGTCCGGTAGGGGCTTGCGCGCCGTCAGTTCGGCAACATCGCGTGCGATGTCGCCGATTCGGTGAAACCGGTCGATATCGAATGGATCTTGGCAGTAGGCGAGCGCTGACTCGGAGATTGACGCAAGCTCGATGGCGATCCGGCGGAGCGTCTCGGAGGGATTGGACATGACACGAGTATAGAAGCGCCGAACGCGAAACAGCCTCGGACCAATTCCTCAAGCGTCTGGGCAGGTCAGGGGCTTACTGGCCTCCTCGGCCCCGACGGCCCGTGGCGAGGGCAGATCGAAGAGGAGTACTTCGCGTTAAACTGACGCCAGTCCTGAGGAAGGTAGGCCAGATGAGCGAACGGCGCTTCAGTCGGTCGGACTGGTTGACGATACCGAATGCCGTCACGGTCGCGAGGATGCTTCTCCTTGTCCCGATCGCCTATCTTCTCGTCGTTGATCAGCATCCGGTGCTCACGGCCGTGCTTCTCACCATCTTCGGCATGACCGACTGGGTCGACGGTTTCATCGCTCGGCGCTTCAATCAAGTGAGCCGAGTCGGCGAGATTCTTGACCCCATAGCCGACAGAGTCGGTGTCGCTGTCGTCGCCGTCGTGCTCGTCGCCGCCGACTACCTACCGGACTGGATCGCGTATTCGATTGTTCTCACCGATCTGACGCTCGCCACCATCTACCTCCTGTTCAGAGCTCGCCACCGTCCGCCGGTCAGCCGATTGGGCAAGGCTCGCACGGCGGTGCTCATGGCTGGCCTGCCACTGACCGTGTTCGGCCGGATTCCTGGACTCGAGATTGGTGCAACAATCGGCGTTGCCTTCGCCTCGCTTGGGGCGGTTCTTCACGTCATCACTGGCGTCACCTACGCCTGGGCGATCCAGCGGGAAAGTCGATCCGCAATCGCCAACGAAGTATCGACCTGACCCAACGAGAGAAGGAGAGCCATGCGCGGAGTCATCCTCCATGCCCCCGGCGATGTTCGCGTTGTCGACCGGCCCGATCCCGTCATCGAAGCGCCGACCGATGCGATCATCCGTGTGACCGCCGCCTGCATCTGCGGTTCCGACCTGTGGCCATATCGTGGCGCCGACCCTGTCGACGACAAGCCCATGGGCCATGAGTACGTCGGTATCGTCGAGGACGTGGGCGAAGACGTCCGCACCCTCGAGGTCGGTGACTTTGTCGTCGGTTCCTTCGTCGCGTCCGACAACACGTGTGAGATCTGCACGGCAGGATTCCAGTCACGCTGCGTCCATCAGGTCATGATGGGATCGATTGGCACCCAGGCCGAGAAGGCCCGTATCCCCCTCGCCGACGGCACCCTCGTCGCCGTCCCTGGTAAGCCGACGGCCGCGCAGGCCGCAAGCCTTCTCGCCGCCTCAGACGTTCTCGGCACCGGCTGGTTCGCCGCGGTTGCAGCGCAGGCAGGTCCAGGAAAGACCGTCGCTGTCGTCGGTGATGGTGCGGTCGGTCTCATGGGAGTGCTAGCGGCGAAGCAGCTCGGAGCGAGCCGCATCATCGCCATGTCCCGGCACTCCGACCGGCAGGCACTCGCGAGCACGTTCGGCGCTACCGACATCGTCGAAGAGCGCGGCGAGGCCGGCATCTCCGCGATCAATGAGCTCACCGGCGGATATGGCGCCCACTCGACCATCGAGGCCGTCGGCACGCAGGAGTCGATGATGCAGGCGATCGGTGCGACACGGGCGGGCGGCCACATCGGTTTCGTTGGCCTCTCCCACGATGTTCACATCGACGGCCGTATTCTGTTTGCTAAGACGGTGAGCCTGTTTGGTGGGATGGCGCCCGTGCGGCGCTTCTTGCCCGGCCTCATCGACCTCATCATGACGGACCAGATCGATCCTGGCATCGTCTTCGACATGGCACTTCCGCTCGAGAAAGCCGCCGACGGTTATCGGGCAATGGACGAACGCCGAGCAATCAAGGTCCTGCTCGAGACGCAGCAGTAGGCGTCCGGCAGGTTTAAAGCCCTCACCCGCACTCAGGCTCCGCACTTTTCGGGTGATAGCGAGCATCAGCCCCGGCACAGAAGCGAGGGCGCCTAGCAGCGAGTAGATTCGCCCGCCGCACCCAGTGAGTCACTCGGTTCGGTTGGTCTGGTCTGCGGCGCTACTCGAATATCACGCGCTTCCTGCCCCAGCCGTTGAGGGTTGGGCCAGCCGCTTCTAACGTCGTTCCCACGGCTGACCGCTGAGACGGGCCGCTGATGGGGGAATATTGTGGAACGCATCGTACTCGCCTGCACTGTGGCGGGCGAGGTCAGGCACATGCCGACTGCAGGATCGGTAGCGTCATCATGATACCGAGCCCGCGCGCGTTTCGAATCGCTCTCGTCGTCGCCCTCATCGGGGCGGGAGCCCTCCTCGTGGGTAAGCCTGCGGACGTCGGCCTCCAGGAGGCCGCGGAGACGATCACCGCCGCGCTGCATGCCGCTGGGGTCATGGTCGACGTGCGGTATGGCCATGTTGAGGCTGCCGCGAATGTCCTTCTTTTCGTCCCCCTCGGCTTTCTCCTGACAGGCGCTACTCGGAGCTGGTGGATCGGAGCCGTGGGCGGCTTCGCCCTGTCCGCTGGTGCCGAATCGCTTCAGTTTGCGCTGTTGAGCTCACGCCAGGGCACCCTCCGCGACCTCGTGTGTAACACGCTTGGCGCTGTCCTCGGCGCCAGCGCAGCGTCGTTCGTTATCGCGGCCTCGCGTCGCCGCACTTCGACTCCCACCGCCGGGGCCTCGCGCTCGGCGGATCCGCTCTGACCGAGAGGACAGCCATGTCGCAATCGCGTGTCGACCTCGCAGGAATCATCGTCGATCTCGTCGACGAGGATCACGCCGTCGCCCACATCCTCAGCCGAGCCGCTAACCCTCCGACGGAGTCCGAACGCCCGGTTCCCCTATCGGTCGTGTCAGCAAACCTCGACCACATTGCACAGTTCGGGCATGGCGGGAGGTGGGATCGCACCCTCGGCGACTCACTCCATCCGACGTCGGCAGAAAGTCCTCACGGATGGGGGCGGATGGACTGGCTGACGCTTCTAGACGGGGCGCCGCTCGTCTCCCGTGCGAACCGGATGACGGGCCGTACCTGGCCCAGGCTCGCCGGGAGCGACCTCATCGGCCCGCTACTCGACGGCGCGGCCGTAGCGGGAGTGTCCGTCGGTTTCCTCGGCGGTTCCCCCGCCATCCAGGAAAGCCTGTCCCGGGAACTCGCCCTCTGCCGGCCGGACCTCACTGTCGTTGGACTCTGGTCTCCCGACCGCTCGACTCTTTCCGACCCGGTTGCGAGCCGTGAGCTTGCACGCGAGATCCGGCTGGCCTCCCCTGACATTCTCGTCGTCGGGCTCGGAAAGCCCCGACAGGAGCTGTGGATGGCGCAGTATGGAATTCTGACTGGCGCCCGCGTGCTTCTCGCCTTCGGCGCGGTCGTCGACTTCCTTGCGGGTGCAGTCCGTCGGGCGCCCCGGTGGGCAGCCGACAATGGAGTCGAATGGGCGTGGCGGCTCGCGCTTGAACCGCGACGGCTCGCACGCCGCTACCTCGTTGACGACCCGCCAAGTCTCCTGCGGATCCGGACGGATTCCGCCGTCATCCCACCCGACACCCCAGCACTGACCCCTCCCGCCATCCGCTCCGACCTCGTCGCAACGGGCGGACCGGGCAGGTTTGTCGGAACGGATGAGGAAGCGGATGTCGCTGTCTGCATCGTCACTCACAACAGCGAAGACTCGCTCGACACGTTGCTCAACGGGCTGCGGGGCGAGGCAGGCTCACTCCGATTGAAGGTTGTTGTCGTCGACAATGGTTCGACCGACGCCACTCCCGCGATTCTTCTCGACCATCCGGACGTGGCGGCCGTAGGGATCGGAGGCAACCTCGGTTACGCCGCGGGTCTCAATGCGGCGATGCGGGCGGCGGGGCCAACGACGTCCTATCTTGTCCTCAACCCTGACCTCGAGGTTCGTCCCGGCTCTGTCGCCGCTCTCCTTCGGCGCCTTGCCATCTCCGGCGGAGGGATCGCTGTCCCACAGCTTCTCGACGCGGACGGCACCGTCTTGCCCTCCCTTCGGCGAGAACCGAACCCGTTGGCAACGCTCGGCGACGCAGTTCTCGGCGACAGGATGTCGAACAGGCCCGCCTGGCTCTCTGAGACAGAGCATCATCGCGAGGCATATCAGCACCCCCACAGGGTCGACTGGGCGACGGGTGCGGCGCTGCTCATCGACGCTGATCTCGCGGCAACACTGGGAGACTGGGACGAGCAGTTCTTTCTCTACTCGGAGGAGACCGACTACTTCCGCCGCGCCCGACTCGCAGGTGCGAGCGTGTGGTACGAGCCTTCATCCGTCATGGTCCACACCGGTGGCGGCTCCGGCTCGTCACCGAGCCTTGATGCTCTCCTTGCGGTCAACCGTGTCCGCTATGCTCGCGCGCATGGTCGCGGAGCGCACGCAATCCGAGCAGCTCTCATCCTACGAGAGGCGATGCGGGTCACTCGGCCCAGGAGCCGCCTGACCCTCCGCACGCTTCTCGATGAGGCGAGGTGGGTGGATCTGCCAGGGCCGACTGCGGCAGCAGAGTACGAGCCGGACGCGTCATTTCCTTCCGGCAGTATCATCATTCCCGCCCACAACGAGGCCTCGGTCATGACAGCGACACTCACGGCGCTCGCGCCGATCATCGGCTCCGTCGAGATCGTCGTCGTGTGTAACGGCTGCACGGATGACACAGCCTCCGTTGCGCGCCGCGTCGCCGGAGTTCGGGTTCTTGAGCTTGCGACGCCGTCAAAGACGGCGGCGCTCAACGCTGGCGATCAGGCGGCAAGCCGATGGCCGCGGCTCTACCTTGATGCTGACATCGAGATCTCCCCCGTCGCGGTGAGGATCCTTTTCGAAAGACTCGGCCGGGGAGATATTCTCGCCGCACGACCCGCATCGAGGTCAGACCTCACCGGCGCGACATGGCCGGTCCGTGCGTTCAGCCGGGCTCGGCTACGCATGCCGGAGACAAACCGCTCCCTTTGGGGGGCAGGAGCGTATGCGGTGACGGAGGCAGGGCACAATCGGTTCGGTTCATTTCCTGACGTGACCGCTGATGATTTGTTTGTCGATCTGCAGTTCGCGGCCGGTGAGAAGACGGTCGCGGTGACCCCTCCCGTTCGGGTTCGGACGCCACGCAACACCGCCAGCCTCATCGCGGTCCTTCGGCGAACGTACCGGGGGCAGGCCGAGATCCGAAGGTCCGCAGGCCTCGTGCGACATCCCGAGGGTGCGCAGACGACGGGGCGGACTGCTCGCGGTATTTTTGCGGGCGTGTCCGGACCGCTCAGCCTTGTCGATGCGATCGTGTGCGCTGGGCTCACGGGATGGGCCCGCCTTGGCGCTCGGCACGGCGGCGCCCGGTGGGAGCGTGACGAGAGCACTCGCCTGCCCATGCCCACTGGCTCTCATACCGCGAGCGCCTCTGCCGAATCTGCCGACCCCGCACCTGTCCTGCGAATGGGAACGCTGTGATGGGACTCAACTCGTGGGAGGGATTCCCGTGACGCCCACGATCGACCATGTTCTTCTCACCCGGTTCAACTTGCCCTCCGCCGGTGCCGAGTCTCTTATCCGGGCACGGGACGGATGGCTTCGCGAGCGGGTTGCGCTCTTCGAGGACCGCTGCTTGCCGTCGGTTCTCGAGCAGACGGCGAACGTGTCGTGGATCATCTATTTCGACCCGGAAAGCCCTCGGTGGCTCAAGGAGTGGATCGAGGCCGCGGCCGTGGGGAGTTTCCACCCGATATTTCGGGCCGAAGTCAGCCGGGACGAGCTTGTCGGCGACCTTCGGGAGGTGACGGGTGCGGCTGCTGATGTCCTCGTGACGACGAATCTCGACAACGATGACGCCCTGAGTTCAGACTTCGCCGCCCGCATCCACAGATCAGTCGTCGCGCCGAAACGCCACGCGATCTTCATCCGTCGCGGCCTCATCCTCAAGGACGGCCGCCTCTACCGGCACAGCGACAGGAATAACGCTTTCTGCTCGGTTGCTGAGCCGTGGGATGAGCCGGTCACAGCCTGGGTCGATTGGCACACTCGGCTGGCGGGGAAGATGCCGGCCCGGGTGCTTGGCGGGCCTCCCGGCTGGCTCCAGGTCGTCCACGGGAACAACGTGAGCAACCGCGTCCGTGGCGTCTTGACCTCACCGGGCGCCCACGCGGCCGGATTCGGGGACTTGCTCGCGGGTCTCGACGAGCCCGGCAGAGCCGCCCTGCTCGCTGATCGGACCGTGATCGCACCCCTCCGAGCGGCGCGTCTGGCAGCGCGCACGCTGGCAAAGAATACGCTCCTGCCGATTCTCGGTAAGGAACGCTTCGACCGCCTCAAACACGCCCTCGCCGCAGCTGGTGACGTGCGCCGGTAACCGGCGCCTCGCAGAGGCGAGGCTTTCGCAGATGTGCTGACGGTGCCCGTTCGAGGGGTGCCGGGACCGGGACGCAGTCGGGTTCGCAGTCTCGAGGTGGAGCGACTACTCGCGGAAGTGCGCCTTCGAGCGGCGTACGCTGGACCGGTGCGCTCGATCAGGTTGTCCGCACGAGTGGGAAATGACGGTGGGGATCTCGAGGACCGCGGGTCATATCGTCATCTGTCCCGTCACTAGGAGCGAGCTTCTCTCACGTCGGCTCGTCGTCCTCGCGGCGGCGTCTCGAGTGCGCGTCGCGCATGCGGCCTCCGCCACGGGCCGCAACGGTGACAACCGTGAGGGTGAGGAGCGCGAGGCCAGCCACAGCACGGCGCCTCTCCATCCCCATACTCGTGACACCTGCAGTCTCTGATGACACGGTGGTTCTGATGTGCAGGGACGAGGGGATGCCCATCTCCTCCTGAGAGGTGCGCGCCAGATCTGTCACCCGGCCCGAGAAGTCATTGAGCTGGGCGTCGACCCGCGCCGGTGATTCTCCGACGACTTCGACGACAATGAGAGGCTGGTCGTGCGATGTCTCCCACTGCCCGCCGACGTTGGGAATATGGACCCAGCGCCCGTCTCGAATCCCTGTGCTGGAGAGCGGCGCGGAGGTTGTCTGCTTCTCCTGACCTCCTAATTCGGCGTTGAGCCGCTGCTCGACCACTCCCGCGAGATAAAGGGTTAGGCCGGGATCGGCGATGAGGCCGTTCGAATCGTCTGGACTTTCTGGAAGGACGAAGCGAACGTCAACTCGCCCGTAATACAGAGGTGGAGTTGCAAGGACCGCGGCAGACAGTCCGACCATTGCTACCAGCGCGACCACCGGGAGCACACGCCGTCGCCACGTTGACGAAGTTAGAGCGGTTTTCGCCGATTCCGCCAGCGGCGCCGCCTCCGCTCGGCACAGGTTGAGGTAGGCCCCACACAGTCCAATGACAAGAAAGAACATGCCGCAGGCCTGCGGGAACGAGAAGGCGTCGAACAGGGCGAGGAGGAGCGAGCCGGCCAGGACAGATGCGAGCAGCGCATATCCGAAGGCGGCCATGATCTCGTCCTGCGGCTTCCACACACATCTCATCGACACAGCCGCCCAACACGCGGCACAGATGAGGATAAGGAGGGCGGCGAGGCCGACGGCGCCAGTTTCGACAAGAGTGAGCAGGAACTGGTTGTCGATAATCCGGTAGGAGGGCAGGAACGTCCCCAACCCGCGGCCGAACAGCGGGCTGACGCCGACGAATGAGGCGACAGTGTCGTAGCCCGCTGTCCGGGAGTCAAGGCTTGAGTCCGGCCCGGAGAACATGCCGATGATCGTGCCCGCCATGCCTGGAACTCCGACATAGACGGCGACGAGGCCGAAGCCGATAGCGACTGCCATCCACTGCCGGACGGCCCGCGGCCACGTCCAAAAGAGGACTGCGATGACGACGACAACTCCGAGTAGCGCTGAGCGGGTCACTGACAGGACCGACAGGAAGAGGATGGCGGCGACGGGATACCACCTGGCCACGGCTGATCTCTTTTTGTCGTAGATCGCCACTGTCAGTGCGATCGGCAGGATCATGGCGAGGACGAGCGCAGCTTCGAGCGGATGCATGGCAGTCGAAATCGCTCGAATGAAACCTGCCCGCTCACCGAAAGAAAACCAGCCGTTCTCGACGAGGCCGGGGATGGAAAAGGAATCGACGAAAGCTCGCCGCGTGAAGAATTGGACGAGACCGAGCGTTGCGTAGGCTCCGCCGAAGGCACTGATTCGTCTCATGAGGACGAGGAAGCGCTCGGGAGTGGGGATGCCGTCGTGGGCGATGAGGAGGATGCCCGCCATTGCGGCGAGCCGGAGAAGACCCGTGTCCGCGACTGAACGTTCGACAGCGGGAAGAGACATCGTCGAGGACACAACGTAACTCGCGAGGACGCTGACGGCGAAGAACAGTAACGCAGCGCTGACTGGCTGAAAACGCCGGCCCTCGAATCGCCGGCTTTGCACGCGGTCGAATCCCCATAAGACCAACCCGAAGATGGCGAACAGCGCACCGGGTGACCCGGCACCCCCGAGAACGCCGACTCGACGGTCAGCTGGAATGACGAGGAGAACGACGAGATAGGCCGTAACGAACCAGACTGCGTCCGGCCGCACCGGCAATGCGGAGAAGCCCGTGTCTACATTACTGCCTGTCGAGCGCCGCGGCGCCCCGAGCATGGTCATGACTGGCTGCTGGAGACGAAGTCCGCCGCTGTCATTGGTTTGTCGACCATGTGAGGAAGCGCGGTGCCCATACCTGCCTCAACATCATGCCGACCAGTCTCCTCCCGCGACTGCTCGTCTCTATGAAACTCGTCATCAGACTTTGCCTGCACCTCATGAGCATGCAGAGCCTCATTGTCGGGTTTTTCCTGTCGCTCATCAGCTTGCAGAGCCTCATCATCTGACTTTGTCTGCACCGCATCGGAATGACGAGTCTTGTCATGAGACTTTGCCTGCGTTTGATCTGGTTCAGAGGTTTCCTCGGTCTCCGCCTGCGCCCGCTTCCGTGCGGCCCGGGCAAGCAACGATCGATCAACAACCGCAGCGACCCACACCGTCAATCCGATGCCGAGAGCAGCAACGGTGAGGATGGCGCGGGTCTGCTCTTTCGCCATCCTCGTCGGCTCGTCGCTTTGGACAACCGTCATCGCGCCGATCCGGGAGGCTGACGCCACGCTCAGACCATCCTGGAGTTCCTGCAGGTCGTTTGGGAGCCGGTCAAGGATCGCGTCGCGGAGCGCCTCCGAACGCGGCCCCGACCCCGCTTCGGCGGTGATATTGATGAGAGGTCCGGGTCCAATCGGATCCTTCGCAACCGAATACGATTCGCCGCCGTTGACGAGTGTCTCAGCCACATCGGCAGAGTTGAGTTTGACGGCAAGGACGCTGAGCGCCTGGTCAAGTCCTCCCATGAAAAGGTAGGGATTACCCTCCTCTGTGACGACGGACGGTGGCGGTAGCAGAACGACGGTAGCCGTCGACTCGTAGGTCACCTCGACGGAGCGGGCCACTGCAAAGGCGCCCGCAGCCGTGAGGGCGAGGCAGATGACCACGACGTACCATCTGCGAAGCATCGATCGCCCAAAATCTGTCAGTGTCATTATTCCCCCAGTTGAGTTGGGTAGCGAGCTGCTACTCCTTGAGCGGCGGCAGTGTGTCCTCTCCGCTCGTGGCTCATGTCGGCGCCTGGCCGTCCTCGTTCAGCAGTCGACCAGCCGTCGTCCGTCGACCCTGTGGCGAGGGGCCGGTGCCTGCCCTCAATGAACTCAGCGACCATAGCCTGAGTCCTCCCCCATCCTCCCGGCGCGCTGAGCGAAGTCTTGACGGCGCGCCGCGCAATCTCCGCAGGGGGCGCTGATACGACGTCGGCGAGTGCTCGCGCGAGTGCCTCGGGCGTCGGCTCAGCCCACACCGCACCGGCCGCCTCCATGTCCCGCCGTGCGTCGGCCGACTCATTGAGAACGGGGACGCTACCAGCGGCGAGGAGCTCCCCGGGAACGAGCGACACGTTGGTGAACGACATCGCGAGCCCAGCGATGGTCTCGTTGTACAGGGCGTTCAAGTCGGCCGGTCGCATCGACCCGTGATTGACAATCGGTGCGCGCCAGCCGCGCACCTCATCACCGATGACATGGATCGGTTGGTCAGGGCACAGATCGTGGAAGCGTTCGAGACTCGCCTTGGCTAGGGCATACCCTCGCCGATCGACCGACTGCTTCGCGTAATAGACGACACCGGTGCGCGCCGGAGCCCCTTCCGGGCGTGGGAGAAGCCGGTAGACGTCCCGGTCACAGCCGAACGGGACAACGAACTCAGGTTCGACACCCGACTGGGTCCTGAGTTCGTGGGCGACCATCTCCCCGAGGGCGATGTTGTCGAATCCGAAACGATAGGTCGACTCCGCCAACGAATAGAGATAACCCCTCGGATAGAAGTAGGGCTCGTAGTCCTGAATGAAGTAATACCGTCGGGCGGCGCCCGTGGAGCGGCTGGCCACAACGTGGGCGGAGGCCCACGCGCTCGCCACGATCGCGTCGAAGTTGGCGAGGTCTCCTGTTGCGCTCGCGATTCGTGCCTTCATTCCCGGCCATCCGCGTCGTACAACAGGCTCGTGTCGGGCAGTGTCGTCCGGGCCGCGATCATCGAGAAGCACGACACACTCGTGGCCGCGTTCTTCCATCGCCTCGACCATTCGGAACAGGGTGGTGTGCCCTCCCGAGCCGGCCGCCGGAGGGCTACACACCCATCCAATCGTGAGCGGCCCGCTGTGGCGCGGAGTCTCCTCCGGCTGTCCGGCAGTTCCCGGGCTTGCGATGTCCTCATCTCTCAGGGGGAAGTCGAGTTCGTCCCAGTTCATCGCCGCTCCGCCACGTTGAGCGAGCTTTTTCGTGCCGCGCCGCAGCGTCTCCGCCGGTCCGTATTCGGTCAGTTTCGAGACGATCGCTCGCGATGTGTTGAAGACGTCCATAGTTCCCTCTCCTAGAACTCGCCGCGGCGATGCCACTTGTGAAACGAGCGCTCATAGTGAATCTTGTGGGCCAGGCGCCGCCATCCCGCACCGGGCAGTTCCCCGGGGCGTGGGGCGCGGCCGGCCCGTCGGCGCAATGATTCGACCTCGGCCCGTGTCTTCGCAGAAGTCGAACGGATGTTGGCGAAGTAGAGTTCGAGACGCTCGGCGGGTACCTCGCCGCGATCCGCCTCGTTGCGGGCGGCGGCGATGCTTGCGCGGTCCAAGGACCGATCGGCGGCCACTTGCAGATCGGCAACCCTCGGGATGTCGCGAGCGATCCCTGTGAAGAGCGTGTCGAAGGCCAGTCGCCGCTCCGCGAGGTCAACGAGAGAGTCAACCTTCCGAGCCGACAGGCTCTCTTCGTGCTCCCGGTGCCACGCCTGGTCACATCCGTGAACGTAGGCGACGTCGGAAAATGCCGCGATTCGCATCCACATTTCCATGTCGTGTGTGTGCGCGAGCGGTTGCTGCCCGCCCACCTCGTCGACGACGGACGCGCGCATGACGACCTCTGGCGACGTGATGACGTTGAGCCCATCACGGCACCGCCGAGCAAGCCACTCAGTGCCCGGCCACAGGGTGACCGCTCGCATCTTTGTTCGGGCCGGTGGCAGGACGCCCGAGAAGTGCAGCGGGTGACCGTAAACTAAGCCGACGCTGTCATATGTGGCGAGAACCGCGACAGCTCGGCTGAGGGATCCCGGAGTCAGGAGATCATCCGCATCGAGGCGGACGAGAAACTCGCCGGTGGCTACAGCGAGGCCGTCATTAAAGGTCTCGACGGGGCCCCGATTGACCTCGTGGTGAAAAACATGAACGTTGGAGTCCCGCGCCGCAAGTTCACGCGCGACCGTGAGGCTCGAGTCAGTCGAGCAGTCATCGACAATGATGACCTCTGTCCGCACACCCGACTGCCGCAACGCACTCGTGACCGCGCCGGGAAGATAGTCGGCATAGTTGTAGCACGGGATGACAACGCTGACGAGGGGCGGTGACGCCGCGGACTGCGGCGGGCGAACCGTTCGCACCGACGTGAGCTCGCCAATACCGTGGAACTGGCTCTCGGTGGGGAGCTTGCTCAGTTCGGTCAGTGACATGGTGACGTCCTTTCGGGTCGCGGTCAAGATGTCGTTCGTGCAGGTGCGGCATCGGTCCTCGCATTGACCGGGGCGGTCCTTACGTGCCGGTGCGACGATGTGCTGCGCCGTGTGGAGGGTGGGGTCGCGGGAGACTGAGTCGTCGGCTCGACGGGAGCGTCGCCCGAAAGGCCGGGAACGGCCGGGTCGCCAAGGCGGCTCGCGACAGCGAGGCGGCCGCGAAGCCACACACCGATGATGAGCACATAGACGGTGGATCCGACGACCCCGCCAGCAAGGAGGCGCAGAAGTGGGCCATGAACGAGCTCCATGACGATGAGCACTGCCGTCGCGGCCGGAACAGAGGCCGCCGCCGGTGGCCACATCGCGGCCCACAGGAGGCGCAGACTCGCCCCTGCTCGCGCCAACGCCCAGCAATAGGCGGGTGCGACGACAACGAGCGAGACGACGAGGTGACCGGCGGCCGCCCCGACCCCACCCGCCATCCGCGTCCCCACGTAGAGGGCAGGGATAAGGGCAACGAGCCAGGCAGCCTGGACGAGAAGCACGGCGGCGGAATGGCCGCGAGCAAGGAGGAACGCCACTGCCAGATCGAACACGGTTCGCAGGGCACCGAAGAGTCCAAGGATCGTGAGGATGGGAGCCGCGAAAAGCCACTTCTCCCCGTATACGATCTCGATGACGGGGGCGGCAAGGAGGGCGAGCATGAGGCCAGCGAGGAGGGCAAACGTCCACGTCGGTGCGACAGCGTCAGCGAGAACACGGTCGCGGGGCGCACCGGAGCGTGAGAAGGCGGGAAGGGCCACGGCTCGGACAACCTGGCCGAAAGCGCTCATGGGCCAGTTCGAGATGTTGAAGGCGAGGAAGTAGAAGCCGAGCGCGGCCGGGCCAGCCAGGTGGGAAATGACGATCTTGTCGGAGCTGAGGAGCACCCAGGACAGCAGGTTCGCTCCCGCGACAGGCAGGCCGAAGGCGAGGACCTGCGGAACGAGCGAGCGATCGAATCCGAACCTCGGCCGTTCTCCCGAGAGGACAAACTGGAGGGTCACCGACGTGAGCTGCGCGATAACACGAGAGACGGCGAGTGCCATGACTCCCCACCCGGCAAGAACGAGAGCGACAGTGACGACGGTGCCGACGAGAAAATCCGCGAAGTTCGCGACGAAGAGTTTCTTCTGCTCAAAGTTTCGTTGGAGGCTCGCGAACGGGACGACACCGATACCAGCAAAAACGAGCGTGAGCGATATGACGGCGATGACGGGACCGGCTTCGGCGCTACCGAGAAGCTCGGCGGTCCCCTGCGCCGACCAGACCATGATGAGAGAAAGCGACGCCCCCGTCACGAGCCCCAACGTCGCGACCGTCGGAGCTTTTCGTTCATGGTCCGGTGACCGGATGAGGTCCGTGCTCAGGCCAAAATCGGCGAGCGTCATGAGGACTGCCTGGACGGTGAGAGCGATGGCGTAGATCCCGAACTGCTCGGGTGAGAGAAGCCGGGCGAGGAAGATGCCGACAGCAACGGTGCCGAACCTGAGAACGAGAGCACTGAGGGCGCTCCAGGCAAGCCCATGCCGCAGGCTCGGGCTCGTGTTGACGTGACGCGTCATGTTCGAACCCGACGTCGAACGGCCCGAGCGACGTAGAACTTTGCCAGCCGCGCCAGCGACTGCGACAGGCGCACGGTCGCCTGAGTACGGTGGTGCGGCGATGTCGCAGCGTTGGAGTAAAGACTCTCAAGCCGGTCTGCTGCACGACGCAGGCTGAAACCGGACGTCACGAGGTCTCTGTTCCATGCGCCGAGCTCTGACCTGAGGAGGGGCTGCGACAGCACCTTGCGCAGGGCGGGCAGAAGATCATCGGCGCCGTTCCCACCGCTGCCGTAGAAGCCAGCCCACAGAAATTCGCTGGCAGTGTGCGGGGTGAGGAGGCGGGTGAAGCCCCGCTCGCCCTGGACGATGACGGGCTTGCCGAACGACATAGCTCGAAGGATCGAGCTACCCATGCCGACAACAACGTCAGCGGATTCGTAACCGGTTGACGCGTCAGTCATATTCCCCGTGATCTCGACAACGAGCCGGCCTGCTTGGGCGTTGACCTGCTGAGCGCGCGCCCGGATTCTGGGCAGAGCGGGACCGTCGCCGACGACAAGAAGGCGAACGGGAAGCTTCTCCGCGAGGACGGAGACGGCGTCGATCGCCGCTTCGACGCCGCTGGCCTTGCCGAGCTCGTCCGTCATCCGGCAGATGACGCTGACGATAAGGGCGTCGGCAGGTAAGCCGAGACGGCGCCGCGCAGCGGCGACATCGACCGTCCGGTCAGTGTCGGTGTCGATTGGAGGTTCGATGACGTCGACGTCGCGTTGCGAGCGGATCTCGGCCGCCAGTGCCTCCGTGCCGACGATGAGTGGCACGTCGGCCGGAAGATACTCTGGCACGTCCATTGACAGCACGGTCATGATCTGAGGTGTCGCGAGTAGCTGACGCACGCCATAGGCGGCGCCCAGGCTCGGCGCCCACTCGTACGTGTGGATGAGATCTGGGTCGAATGATGTCGTGAGGGCGATAAGCCCTCTCGCCCACGCGAGCGAGAGGCGGTTTCCCGCGGGGGATATGACGAGCTCAAGTCCGAGATCGTCGACCCTGTCCGCGAGCGCTCCGGATGAGGAGTAGATGATGACGTCATGGCCGCGGTCCCGCACGGCGGCAGCCAGTTCGATGGCAGTGATCTGGCTGCCGCCCATGGCAAGCTCGTGGGGGCACACGATGATTCTCATGAGCCCGGTCTCCCGGTGTGCGTTGACCGGACCGCGTCTGTCACACGGTCGGCGACATATTCCTGCTGGGCGGGGGTGATATGCGGGTAGAGCGGTAGAGAAAGGATCCGACTCGCGGCCTTCTCGGCGACGGGGAAGGATCCGGGGCCGTACCCGAGGTGCGCGAATGCTCCGGTCAGGTGGACTGGAGTTGGATAGTGCATGCTTGCGCCGATTTTTGCCTCATTGAGGATTCGAAGCACCTCATCGCGGTTGTCAACACGGACGACGTAGAGGTGCCAGACGTCGACGTTGCCGTCTGCTGACTCCGGCAGTTCGAGGCCGGGGATGTCGGCGAGGAGCTCGCCGTACCGGCGGGCAGCCTCCCGGCGCAACTCATTCCAGCCGTCGAGCCGCGCAAGCTTGGCCCGCAGGACGACGGCCTGAATCGCGTCGAGCCGCGAGTTGAGACCAACCGTGTCGTGGCGGTACTTGGCAGCGCTTCCATGATCGGCGAGCAAGCGAACGTGAGAGGCGACGTCGTCGTCGGATGTGAGGACGGCGCCCGCGTCGCCCGCGGCCCCCAGATTCTTGCCTGGATAGAAGCTCGTGCCAGCAGCGCAGCCGAGCGTGCCCGCCGCCCGCCCCCACCGGGTGGCACCCTGGGATTGCGCGGCATCCTCGACAATGACCGCGCCCTGCTCGGCGGCAATCGGCTCGAGTTCCTCGACGAACGCTGTCTGGCCGAAGAGGTGAACGGGAATGATCGCCTGGGTGGCGGGAGTCATGGCCTTGGCGACCGCTGCTGGGTCGATGAGGAGGAAGTTCGGATCGACGTCGACAGGAACGGGGATGGCGCCGATGCGGGCGATGGCTTCGGCGGTGGCAACGAATGTATTGGCGGGGAAGATGACCTCTCCCCCGGCGGTGACACCGCTCCCCCTGAGGGCGAGCTCGAGGGCGTCCGTTCCATTGCCGACACCAATGCAGTGGCGTACGCCCGTAAAGCGCGCGTACTCGCGTTCGAACGCGGCGACTGCCGGTCCCCCGATGAAGGCGGTGCGAGCAAAGATGTCCTCGAGGCCGGCTTTCACTTCCTCGTCGATCTCTCGCTGTTGCGCACCAAGATCGACAAGCGGTATCGGGCCGAGATCCGTCAGTTCTGTTGTCATGTCCTCGCCTCCTGGCGGATTGTTGAATTCTGCGTCGCCGAGACGCGGTCAGCTTCGGAGAGACGCGGTGGGAGTGTGGCCGCGGGATTGCCCGCCCACGTCTGCCCATCGGGCAGGCTCCGCACGAGGACACCTCCCATGCCGAGGACGGCTCCTTCACCGACGGAAAGATCCTGACGTACGGACGCGTTCATGCCGAGGTAGGCAGAGCGGCCGATCCGCACCCGTCCGCCGACGGACACGCCGGCCGCCAGAGTGGCGAAGTCCCCGACGACATCGTCGTGAGTGAGGACGACTCGCGGCATGAGAACGACGTGGGAGCCCAGGGCGATGTCGCAGGTGAGGACACATCCGGCGAGGATGATGGTGCCCGCTCCGACGGTGACTCGCTCGCCGATGTCCGCACGTTCGTCGACGTGGGTCGCGAACCGGTCCGGGCCAACGCCGTACGCCTCAAGACGAGCGACGATTGCCGCTCGGATGTGCCCAGGTCCAGCGCACACGAGAAAGTGGTCGTTCAACTCGGCCGCGCGTTCGAGCCCTCCGAGAACGCGAACCCCGCCGATATCTCGGCCGTGCAGAGCCGTGTCATCATCAAGCACTCCGACGGCCTCGTGAGTGTCAGTGTGTCGGATGGAGGAGATGGTCTCGCGGGCCAGCCCACTGGCGGCGACGAGGACGACGCGGCTCATGACACCGCTCCCGCCGCTACGTGGGCCGAGGGAGCTCGGCCGGGCTGCCCCGCGGCCGCCCGCACGACCGTGACAATCCGGTCCAGTGACTGTGCGTCGAGGTCGTGGTGGAGGGGGAGGATGAGGGTGCTGTCGGTCAGCCGCTCCGTCACCGGCAGACTGAGCCTGGGATGGGCGTGGGCTGGCTGGCGGTGGGCCGCCATGATCCCCCGCCGTGCAGAAATACCGGCCGCTGCGAGATGCTCGAGTAGCTCTTCGCGGCCCGTCGGGAAGCCGGGCATGAGTTCAACCCAGAACGACTGAAAGTTCGAGGTTCCCCACGCGGGGTCGTCGATGAGCCGCAGCCCCAGCACGTCGGCGAGAGCCGCACGGTAGGCGGCGACGAGCTCGCGCCGGCGGGCAACCATGGTGTCGAGCCGTTCGAGCTGGACGAGACCAATCGCGGCCTGGACGTCCGTCATCCGATAGTTGAAGCCGATCTCCGTGTAGCTCTCCCGCGGTGCAAGGAGGGTCCGGTGGCGCTCGGCCGCCGAGACATCCATGGCATGTTCCCGTAACCGCCGGGCACGCTCGGCCCAGTCGGCACGATTCGTCGTCAGCATGCCGCCCTCCCCGGTCGTGAGAATTTTGCGAGGATGGAAAGACCAGGCGGTCACATCAGCTCCGATACCTACCGGGGCTCCCCTGTATGTTGATCCGACGCCGCACGCCGCATCCTCAACGAGAACGAGGCCAGCCTCATCGCACAGTCGCCGAATCGGGTCGAGATCGACCGGCATCCCGCCCTGATCGACGGCGATGACGGCACGGGTGGCGGGAGTGAGAGCGGCGACGACAGTCTCGGCGGTGACGTTTCCAGTCTCCGCGTCGACCTCGGCGAACACCGGACGGGCCCCGACGTAGGTGGGGGCATTTGCGGTGGCGATGAAGGAGAAGGAGGGGAGGACGACATCATCCCCGGGCTGTACTCCAGCGACGAGGAGCGCGAGATGAAGGGCTGCCGTGCAACTTGAGGCCGCGACGCCGTGCTCGACGCCCTGACGGGCGGCGAAGGCGCGTTCGAACTCGGCCACCTTCGGTCCCTGGGCAACCCAGCCGGAGGCGATGACCTCCGCGACCGCGTCGGCCTCCTCTGGGCCCAGCCACGGCTTCATGACGTCGATGCGCTCGCTCATGTCGACACCCCGCTTGGCTCCCAGTTCGTGTCGGTCACGAGCATGTTCGACGTTGCGCGAGCCTGAAACCAGTCGACGAGGTCCGCGATGCCGTCCGCGAGGACGACGTTCGGTGTGAGACCCGTGAGCCGCGCCATGGTGGAACCGTCGGCACACAGCCGCAGAACGTCCCCTGGGCGGGCGGGCAGCATTCGCGGCGTGAGATCGGGGCGGTCGAGAGCGTCAGCGATGAGGCGACACACCTCCCGCATCGACGTTTCCACGCCGGTTCCGATCGTCACGGTGCGGCCAATCGCCTCCTCGCACTCGGCGAGAGCGAGGAGTCCAGCTGCCGTGTCGGACACGTGCATGAAGTCCCGTGTCTGGCTGCCATCCCCGTAGAGAACGGGCCGCTCCCCATTGATCATGCGAACGATGGTGCGTGGAATGATTTCCCCGCTGTCACCCTCGACATGACTGCGGGTGCCGTAGGTGTTGAACGGGCGGACGACGACGACCGGCATTCCGTACGTGCGGAACATCGCCCGCGAATATGCCTCGCCAGCAAGCTTTCCCGCGCCGTAGACCGTCTCGGGCCACGTCGGGTGATTCTCGTCCATCGGGACCGTCCGGGCCGTGCCGAAGACCTCACTCGAGCTCACGTGGATGAAGCGAGTCACCCCAGCATCGCGCGCCGCCAGAGCGACCGTGAGCGAACCGGTCGCGTTCACCTCGTGGTTGTCGACCGGGTTGTGGAGGCTGTGGCGCACGCCAAGGCACGCGAGGTGAAAGACGACGTCCGCGCCCGACAGAACAGAGTCGACGAGTTTGCGGTCGCGGATGTCACCGACAACGAGGGTGAACCTCGGGTCTGCCTCCCAGCGGGAGAGGTTCTCCGCCGAGCCGTTGTCGAGAGTGTCGAGGACGAGCACGTGGGCCGGGGCTCGCGTAGCAAGTAGCGCATCGACAGTGTGACTGCCGATGAAGCCGGCTCCCCCAGTAACGACGATCCGCGCGCCGTCCAGCGTGCTCACGACACCCCCTGCGCGTCAACCACGACAAGCGGCGCAACAGGTCCGCCAACCGTCAAGCTACGACTCGTTGCCTCGAGGACGGACAGTACCCGCAGGGCCGCTTCGCCATCGGTTGGGGACGGCACCCCCGAGCGGATGCTCGACGCATACTGGCCAACCATGAGCCCGAGCGGCTCGACCTCGGAGAGAGCGGGCGACCACGTGTCACCCAGCCTGTAGGAGATCGCCGCGCCCTTTCGCTCGACCGCGTCGTCGAGCATCATCTCCTGCCGCTCGAGATCAACGCCGCGGTCAAAAAGCGACAGCCGCTGCTGCGGGTTGAGGTCGTCCCACACGAGCGTCATTCGGCTACCACCGATGACCATCCGACGGATCTTCGTCGGCGACAGCCAGTTGACGTGGATGTGGGCGAGAGCCCCGCCAGGGAGGGGAATCGTCAGATAGCCGAGGCAGGACTTGCCTGAGCCAAGTGGGTCGGCACCCTCGGCGAGAACAGACGGCGGGTTGATCCCGCCGGGCAGAATAAAGTCGAGAATCGACAGGTCGTGCGGAGCGAGGTCCCAGAAGACATCGACATCGGGCTGGACGAGCCCGAGATTGATGCGGACCGAGTCGACATAGAGGATGTCGCCGAGCTTTCCTGCCGCAATGAGGTCACGGATTTTGAGCACGGCAGGGGTGTAGCAGTACGTGTGGTCAGCCATGAGTATTCGGCCTGCCGCCCGCGCGGCCTCGACCATGTCCTGCCCGGCCCCGGTCGAGTGAGCGAGCGGCTTTTCAACTAGGACGTGCTTGCCGGCCGCGATCGCCGCCATGGCGATCTCGTGGTGGGTCCTGGCCGGAGTCGCGATCGCGACGGCGTCAAGCTCACACGAGTCGAGAAGCTCGCTCACGGATTCAGCGACAGCCGGACCGCCGGTCTTGCGAGCGAGCAGCTCAGCCCGCGCTCTGTCTCGATCGCAGATGGCGACGAGCTCCCATTCGGGCGAAGCTGCGAAATTGCGGGCAAGATTCGGTCCCCAATATCCTGCGCCAATCACGGCGACGCGTAGCGGGGTAAGACGTTCGGATAGTGTGCTCATCAGTATGCTCCTGACGGTGTGATCATGACTCGGAAGGTGCGCCACATGATCGCGAGATCACCGGCGACGGACCAGTTTTCGACGTAATAGAGGTCCAACCGGACGCTCTCCTCCCAGTCCAGATCGGAGCGGCCGTTAATCTGCCACAGTCCCGTCAGCCCAGGCTTGATGTAGAGCCGCCGATGCGTAGACCCTTCATAGGTTGCGACCTCCGACGGCAGTGGCGGGCGCGGCCCAACGAGCGACATGTCGCCCTTGAGGACGTTGTAAAACTGGGGGAACTCGTCGAGGGAGTACTTGCGTAGCCACGCTCCAACCGGGGTGACCCGGGGATCGTTTTTCAGCTTAAATAGCGGCCCCGCGCCCTCGTTTTTCTGCGTGAGAGCCTCGAGATCCCGTTCGGCGGTCGCCACCATGGAACGGAATTTGTACATCGTGAAGTTACGACCGCGACGGCCCGTACGGACCTGGCGGAAGATGACCCCACCGGGGCTGCCCGTCGCGACAAGCACGGCGATGAGGAGGAAGAGCGGGGCAAGAACAATGAGGGCGGCCAGGGAAACGGCGATGTCCATACCCCGCTTGACGACGTGCCGGTAGCCGGAGAACGTCGGCAGTTCCACGTGAAGGAGGGGAAGCCCCTCAACCGGGCGCAGCCGAATCCGCGGACTCGCCACGTTCGTGAGAGAAGGGACGAGGATGACCTCCGTACGTGCGTCCTCGAGCCGCCAACCGAGCTCCTGAATGGCCCGGTTCCCGCCCGGTAGCGATCCGGCGATAACGACCGCATCTGCGCCCAGCCGACCGACGTCCTCTTCAAGACCAGAGCTACCCCGGATGAGGGGAACACCTGGGCTTGCGGCACGAATGCGGGCCTCCGCATCCGGGTCCGCTTCCCCGTCGAGGACAACCCCGACGACGCGGTAGGCCGCCCCGGACTTCCGCGAGATCTGCCGAACAACATAGGACGTGTCCTTCGCCTGCCCGTAGATGACGACGTCACTCAGCGCGTGGCCACGCTTGCGCTGTGACTGAAGCCAGGCACGCCAGCCCCATCGGCCGAGGAAGAGTCCGACAAGCCCGGCCGGCAGCGAGGCGACGATGAAGCCGCGCAAACCCATGTCGCCCCCGATGACGGCGATAAGCGACAGCGCTCCGGCGACGGCGGCGGTTCCTCCGATGACCGCACGAAACTCGTACGTGCCAACGGCGATGTACCCCGCCGCCCTGGAATGAACAAGCTGGAGGGCGAGGATCCACGCGACGCCGACGAAGGCAGCAAGACCGAAACTCGTGGCGAGATTCACCTCATCGACAAACACGGAACCCGCTCCGCCAACTCCAAAGACGACAGGCAGTGAGATCGCGAGAGTGATGACGGCGATATCGGTGATGAGAAGGCGGCGCCGGTATCTCTGCCGCCAGTGGAGGGCCTCGCGCACCGTGCCGAGTGGGCTCACCACCCGGTCGCCGAACGCGGGTACGCGCCAGCCAGATGCCTGCACCAAGTTTGCCCGGTACCCGTCGAAGCCGCGTGCCGTGTCGATTCCCATGCGTTGACTCCCCCAGTCATGTCAGTCCCGGCCGACGCTGGCCGAGTCCACATTTCGCGCCGTTTCAGCGAGCCTAGGTGGCGCCCGCCCGCCACACACGAGTGAGTGCGTACTCGATTTTCGAGCGGGTACCCGGACCCTGGTACTCGGATCCACTCGATGCACACTCGGCTGGCTTGTCCGGGGACTCGGATATTGGGTCCTCACAGCACAAAGGGGAGCCGGCGGCTGCTGGGGGTGGAACCCACATGGGGTTCACGTCAACCGCCGACTCCGTCCTTGTAAGCGCTCAGGCCGCATGACCGATTTTGCTTGGGCGCCCGGTGGGATTGGCGAGTGCGTCGTCGGCTACGCCGTTCCCGACTTGAGGCTATGTTTCACAGGGTGCAACGGCACGCGTGGAGCGCACCCACATCTGCACGAAAACTACGCGATTCACATCCCGTCTATACCCGGGTCAAACTCCGAGCTCAGTTGCGACCGGTCGGCAATTCCAAGCTTGGCGAAGATCCGATACAGGTGACCCTCGACAGTTCTCTGGGAGACGGTGAGCGCCCGAGCGATGTCGGCGTTACTCTTGCCGGACCGCGTCAGGCGAACAATCTCCTCCTCACGGCTCGTGAGCTCGGCTATCGCAAGGGCCCGTGCGGCGTAGTCGCCGGGGGTGACACCGTGACTTCGGACAAGTCTCCTCAGCTGGCGCACAACGATCCCACACCGCCGGACATCACCCGCGGTGGACCAGAGGTGCGCTGCTCGGGCGAGGGCCTGCACGGCAATGCCCCAGTACCCTGACGTCGTGGCGTCCCGCGCGAGCTCCTCGGCCGCCGCCGGATCGGGGTCGTCGAAGACGTCGACGAGGCGAGCGAGGCGAGCTGCCCTGCTCCCTTCCGCTGCCCGGGCGAGATCAGCGAGCCGGCGGCGAGTGGAGCGACCCGCGGCGTCGACAAGACGGCCCGAGTCGCCTGCGAGTAGTTCCCGTTCGAAAAGCGGATAGTCTGCGAGGGTCTCGCCTTTCGCGGCCGCGAAGGCTGCCCGCGCGAGAATCTGACGCGGTTGCGGGGCGCGGTCGAGACTCACGAAGTCGAGCCAGACGTCCGGTTGCGCGGAGTCGATCGATGGGGTGGACAGCACGCGGAGCGCGAGTGCTACCGGCAGTAGCTGCGCCGCGTCACGAAGCCGAAGTTCAGCGACCGACTCGTTGAGGGTGCGCCGGGCCCGGCTCGTCTGACCCCGCGCGAGTTCGACGAGAGAGCGGATGATGGCGAAAGCTCCAGCTCGATAGAGGGCGGCGTGCAAGCTAGGTGTACTGTCCGGGGAGGTTGGTTAAGCGGGTGATTGGGGCGAGCCTGTCGCAGGCTGTGTGGGGTCGGTGATGATTATAGTGATGCAGCCATCCTGGTAGGGCGTCTCGTCGCTCGGTTTCTGAGGT
>NZ_JACFAK010000030.1 GCF_014118685.1 Flaviflexus huanghaiensis | reverse complement strand
CAAAACAAACAACCCACAACGAAACGAACTTCCAAACCAGAAGAACTCCCGCGGAGCAACCTCTCCATCCTAACGAACCAGACCAAGACCGGCAAACCCAGACCACATGATCCACGCCACCCAGCCCCACCCAACCCGAAGATCCAGAGGCGATCCTCCCGAACCAGCCGGAAGCAACCCCGTAAACTTAAACCCCCACCACAACCCCCGTCAAACCCACCCACCGTGACCCTCCTAACACACCCACACCACACCTGCGAAGCACCCTTTCCACAGGCCTACGACCTGCGCGAACACAGAAGTTGGAGTCGAATACACTCTCGTGGTGAGCACACCTGGAGCCCGACCTCGCGCAAAGGACTCGTTATCGAGGTGCTCTCTCGTACGCGGATGATTGGACACCGCCTACGGGGCGTCGAGCCGAATTGTTGCGCAGACCACGAGCAGAGTCGGTCGATGTCGAGAGTCGAGCTGTCTGCCAACTCAACGGCAGCATGGCGTAACAGTGCCAATGTGAGCAACGACGCCGCTATCCGTTCCTTTAGACAACGCCTATGCGCTTGTGTTTTGGACTGGACTTCGTCGCGAGTGGACAATGCGCCGGCTCGTCGGTCGCCACCACTGACCACCAGATCGGTCGGTGGACCTAGAAGCAGCGGGTTCCGGAAGTCAGTTCCTACGATTGCGAAAAAAATTCTGCAGTAACCGGTACGCCGTCATACACCAGTTCGCACTCACGCTTCCCGATCTGGAAGTACGCGGACGTACGCCAGCCACTCTCGGCACATCATCGTGGCCTTCACGCCGAGCTCGACGTCAACATCAATGATGGGCGTCGATTCACTTGGTTTCTCGAACGCTCACAACCGCTGACAAACGACGATTGCTTGTTTATGTAGTGAGAAGGCTCCGCCCTCACATCAGCTGTCGGCGGCAATCAGCAGATCGAGCACGAGCTCTGCCGGCGCAACACTGACGCGCCCGTCGCGCTCGGTCTCAATTCCAGCGGGTTGCTGCAAATGTTGGGCGGCCACCTTTAGGTAAGTGAAGGTGGCAATCTGTTGAGCTCACACAGCGTCAGGACCGCGGAGCAACCGCGATCGCTACGAGGATGAAGACCGCTCCACATAAGGCGTTAAGAGCCACGTTTTTGAGGCACGCGATTCTTGTGGGCAATCGGGCGGAGCACTACATGTCCCAGCCGTCGCCGGTTCTCGAGCCGATCAACGGTGAACTTCAGCGATACGTGTGCCGTTTCAGGGGCGATAGATCAATTGCGATATCAAGGCCCTAGATGTAGTTCCTCGGGAGGTTGTGAACGCTCGAGGTAGATGAAGACCTCCGGCAGGATGTGGGTTACCACACTCGCATCCAGTAACCGGAGGTCTTCATGTCCCACGCTAACGCACCATTGACCCCTGTGGGCCGGCAGCGTCTGGCTTCTCTCATTGTCGATCAGGGATGGTCGATCAGACGCGCAGCGGAGCGGTTCCAGGTTTCGCCTGCAACCGCGTCGAAATGGGCATCCCGATACCGCGCGGGTGAGTCTCTCGCGGATCGGTCCTCTCGACCGCACCACTCACCTGCGAGGCTTGCCAAGCGGCGCGAGCATCGCATCATCAGCCTACGGTTCACCCGCCGGTGGGGACCGCACCGGATCAGCTACCACCTGGGTATACCGCGGTCCACGATCGAACGCGTCCTTGCCCGGTACCGGATGCCCCTGCTGGCGCACGTGGATCAAGCAACAGGGCTGCCGGTCCGTAAGCCTCGACCCGTGCGCTACGAGAAACAGCGTCCGGGCGAGCTCGTGCATGTCGACATCAAGAAACTCGGCCGTATCCCTGACGGTGGTGGACATCGCATGCTCGGACGCGCCAACGGCAAGCGTAACCGTCGCCATGGCGTCGGGTACGCGTTCTTGCATCACGCGGTCGATGACTACTCACGCCTGGCCTACTCCGAGATCCTTGCCGACGAGAAGAAGGAAACCGCAGCCGAGTTCTGGAATCGAGCCCGAACATTTTTCGCTCAGGCCGGAGTGACCATCACGCAGGTGATGACCGATAACGGCTCCTGTTACCGCTCCCGGGTGTTCGCAGCCGCGCTCGGACCTGGTGTGAAACATCGCTTCACCCGCCCCTATCGGCCCCAGACCAACGGGAAAGTCGAACGATTCAACCGCACCCTGGCCACCGAGTGGGCCTACACCCAGCTATACGAAAGCGACGGAGCCAGGGCCGCAACATACAGCACCTGGCTCCACCACTACAATCATCACCGACCCCACACCGGAATCGCAGGACAAACTCCCTCAGACCGCGTTCATAACCTCACTGGGAAGTACTGTCTGTGATCAACTATTTGTAGGTCGTTTCAGCTCTGGTTGTGTGCCATGTGAGCGGCCTGTTTCAGGCCAAAAGAGCGCTAAGAAGTAGGCCAGACAATCCCCGTTCAGGGGAAGCCTTCATTTT
>NZ_JACFAK010000029.1 GCF_014118685.1 Flaviflexus huanghaiensis | reverse complement strand
ATAGGGTAACAGGATCGAGAAGATTGAGCCTGGAGGGGAGCCCACGGTTCGACCGATCTCGCTGATTGATGCCCCTGTCTTCCACATGTCCCACACTTGCTGCCGTCGATCCGACGGGAGTCCTGGTCTACCGATCTTTGCCACATCACACCTCTGAGTACATTTTCGATGGTGTTGCGTTGACCGGTTGAATCCACCCTGGCTTTTCCCAAAAACTCGTTTTCAGCCTTCAGGTCCGCGACTTCCCTACGCAGCCGAGCGATTTCAGCTGCTGTCTCCTCCGGCGTCGTTTGGCCGTTGTCGGTGGAGGTGCGCCGGAGGCGTTCTTTTTTGACCCAGCTGCCGAGCAGTTGTTCGCCGAGGTCGAGCTGCTTGGCGACAGCCCGGATCGTTTGTCCAGTATCAAGGACCAGGCTCGCGGCGTCGCGGCGGTACTCCTCGGTATATCGGCGTCGTTGTCCCATGTGAACATCCTTCCGCAGGGCACGGTGGCCCCGCTAGTTTGGGTGTCCACGACAAGAGGGTAACCCCAAAGGGAAGAATTAGGTGAGACCGGGTGGATGTCTGGTAGTGACTTAATTAATTGGGCTGCAAGGAAATTTGTGCAGGAAACATAGATCCGATCAGCGTAGATCGGTTGTGTTGCCACGAAATGCATGTTGGGAGAGCTCAGGATTGACGGTAGGCGGCCGAGGTCAGCTGTATGCTCGGCCCAGCTAGAGAGAGATTGTCTGATTATGGTACAGGGTTCGGGGCGTAAAAAAGATTGATTTGGCCCGATGGTTGTGTCCTGTGAGGTAAATTCTTCATAGCCGCCCCAATATGCTGATGTCCATGACCCCGGTGCGTCAGCTAGGGCTAGCGTTTGGCTGAGGCGTTTTGTGTAGCCGGGGTTATCGATAGTCCCGTGGGAGAAATACAGGTCGGGTGGAATAGGTTTCGGGAAGAACAAATCAGAAAGCGAAGTTGAGGCAGTAACTAGTCTATCGTGGTGTTGCGCTAGATCCGACCATGAGATCCATCCTGAGTTGGTTGGAATGGGGAGGAGAAGCACGAGGGTTGTATCGAACCCGTTGAACAAAAGATCCGATACATACCCTCTCCGATGTGGGATAACGCGATCAACTAGTCGTGAGTCAATTTTGCTCAAGAAAGATTGAATAGTTTGCATAATCATCTGGATTTTCGGTCGCTTCGTCGTCCCATCCAGTATCATTCGGATACTGAATCATAAGGGACTGCTGATGGTTTGGTTGACGGTGGTGTTTCAAGCCGCCAGGGTGGCGACGGGTTTCATTATGGTCATGAATTCGATCGGTGTCAGCTTGCCCAGCGCCCGTTGGCGGCGCTTGCGGTGATAGATCCCTTCGATCCAGGACACAATCGCCAGGCGCAGCTTTTCACGCGTGTTCCAGATCTTGCGGTCAAGAACATTCTTCTGCAGCAGGGCGAAGAAGGATTCCATGGCAGCGTTATCACCGGCGGCACCGACTTGTCCCATCGACCCACACAGCTTGTGCTCATCGAGGGTTTTCAGGAATTTCTTTGACCGGAATTGTGATCCCCGATCGGTATGGACTACCACCCCTGTCGGGTGTCCCCGGTGGGTGAGCGCCATTTTTAGGGCGTTGACTGCCAGGTCGGCTGTCATGGTGGAGTCCATGCTGTAGCCGACGATCTCGTTGCTGAACGTGTCCTTGAAAGCACACAGATATAGTGTCCCTTCGCGGGTGGGATGTTCGGTGATATCGCCCAGCCACAGCCGATTGGGGTGATCGGTGCGGACTTACGGTTCACGAGATCATGATGAGCAGGCGGTCCGGCAACCGTGTATTTACGCTTGCGGGTCGTGATCGTCGACCGGATTCCGGCGATGTGACACAGGCGCCATACTCGCCGTTCGGAGACCCGGTAGCCCAGATCAGTGAGGTCATCGGCAAGGACCCGGTAGCCCCCTTCAGGGTCCTTCTCATGAAGGACTTTCAGGATGCTGATCAGGTGTTGTTCTTCTTCTTGCCGGGCACAGACCGGTTTCTTTTTCCATTTGTAGTATGCCTGGGTGGAAAACCCCAAGGACCCGGCACGTCACTGCGACCGGCACCCGAGCAGGGGCACGTGTTGCAGCGAGCTCACCAACGAGCGGGTACATCATTTTGGGGGCGTGATGTGTGCTTGGGATAGATAGGCTGCAGCTCTGCGCAGGACCTCGTTTTCCATCTCGAGCTCACGAATCCTCTTCAGCGCAGCTGCGTTCTCCTTGACCTCACTGGCATCAACTGGTGCGGTCAGGCCGCGGGAGTGGAGCCGGTCGTGATTGACCCAGTTCTGCAGCGAGGACCGTGAGATCCCTAGATCGGTGCAGACCTGGCGTTGAGTCATCCCTGAATTCACCAGCGCGACAGCGTCGCGTTTGAATTCCTCGGAATAGATTTTCGGCATAGTTGTCATCCTTCCAGCACGACAATAGAAAGTCATGCAACCCAGAGTGACAACCAAACCCTCAGCACTCCCCAGCTTTTGCTGACATGCCTCAAGAGCATTGGAAGAAGATCTGGTCCAGCAACCCGATCGAACGCTTGAACCGGGAAATCAAGCGTCGTGCTGACGTGGTCCAGATCTTCCCCGACCCTGCCAGTGTCACGCGCCTAGTCGGGGCTGTACTTCAAGAACAGCACGAGGAATGGCTCTACGCCGAAAATAGTGCCCCTTAGAGTGGTGTAGCCGCACGGTGGTCGTGTGCGTCGTTGCTGACATGAGCGCGGTCACCGTGGGATCCTTCGAGAAAGCTCTCTAATTCTCACTCGAAAGGACATCGCCACGATGACCGCTCCTCATATTATCGACCCTGCAGGCCTGCTCAGTGAAGCCCTGGCCGAAGCATCTCCAGATCTCATGCGAGACCTGCTCCAAACCATGATCAACGCCCTGCTTTCAGCAGACGCCGATGCCGTGGTCGGGGCGGAGTGGGGCAAGCCCAGCCCCGACCGGCTCACCCAGCGCAACGGCTACCGCCACCGGCCCCTGGACACCCGGGTCGGCACAGTGGATGTAGCTGTCCCAA
>NZ_JACFAK010000028.1 GCF_014118685.1 Flaviflexus huanghaiensis | reverse complement strand
CTGCAGACTCATAGCCGACCGCTGGTTTTTTGATGAGGTCTGGGGCGAGATGATCAACAATGTTTTTGATCATGACATCAAGATCAGCGATCTCATCAGTGAGTTCCAGGTACCTACGTGCAAGGGATTTCAAAGCGATCTTGTACGCGCCAGTGACATCGCGATACTTCGTGAGATCTGGTCGCCATGCGGCTAGGGTGCGGATGAGTTTCATGCGAGTCAGGGTGCGCAGCTGGTCACGGAGTTCGTCTGGTGCTGACACGATGTTCATGCGGATCATCTGTAACGCGACTCGTCTGGCAGCGACCGCAGTTTTACGGGACACTTTCAACACCCGTAGGGATTCAACCAGCCCGTCACGGGTTTTCGGGGTCACGGCACGCACCCGGGCATAGGCTGCGTGAGCAGCATTCTCTGCATCGAGGGTGTCGTCTTTGCCTTTGCGCCTTCGGAGGGCTTGGTCGGGGCCGGTGACTTCGAGTACTTCGATATCTTGTGCGTGGAGGTAGCGCAACAGGCCCGCCCCATAGGTGCCGGTGCATTCCACCCCGATCCTGGCGATCTGTCCGAAGGAGCGTAACCAGTGCACGAGCAGCTTGTACCCATGCCTGGTCGTAGGAAAGAATTCGGTTGCGAGTACCCGGTCGTGCTGATCAACCACCGCAGCAACATGCAGGTCTTTGTGGGTGTCTACGCCGCCAACGACAGTGATGAAAGGTTGTGAGGTCATGAGGTTTCTCCAATCGATGTGCATTGTTTGTGGTGCTTTCGTATCGACCGGTAACCTGGACAAGACAGTAAAGAGAAAAGGTGTTCAGGCCCTTCTTGAGTCACATGATCACGGCGAGGCGAAAGCCTCGCCGTGAGTGTTCTCGAATGGTCGACAGGTCCGGGGAAAGACACGCTGGTCGATCAGAGTGTGAGTCAGAACCTTTCGGGATCACTCACGGCACCTGACCGACTGTTCAGGGGTCGATCGCTGTGTGGGTCAAACCATTCGAGAAGATCAGGCACTTCTATTCTTACTATCGCTGTGATGGATCAATCCGGAAAAGGCCTGATCCTGTGCCGCGGTCAACGCGTGTTCGAGAGCTTCCAGCGGGAGGGCCTCGGTGCGCATGGTCGAGCGGGTGGCCCACCCGACGATCTTGCGTGTGCACACGTCGGTGACGAACCCTATTCCGGGCCACGTCGATCAGATCGAGCTGGAGCGCCCGCGGGAAAAGCGGTTGCCCCGCGCCGAGGGTGACGGGCGCGAACTGGATCCACAGCTCGTCGAGTACCCCGTCGCGAGCGAATTGGGCGGCGAGATCGCCTCCGCCCATGACCCACACGTCCTTCCCCTCTGCCGAGGCGTTGATAAGGTCAACGTGCTCACTCGGGCGGCCCTGGATGAACCGTACGTCGGCACCGGTGGGCACGCTGAACTCGCGGTGTGTGAACACCCAGGCGGGCTGGCTGTGTTCCCACTTGGCCTGGTGGCTGAGCAGCCACGCGTAGGTCGATGCTCCCATGACGAGGGCGCCGATGCGGTCGATGAAGGCGGGGTATGCCATGGGCCCCGCCACGTCGAAGTCCTGGGCGAACAGCCAGTCGAGCGAGTGCTCCGCGGTGGCGATGAAACCATCGAGCGAGGCGGCGGTGTAGAAATGCGTGGCCATGGCGAGAGTCTACGAGTGCCCTCACACGGCGCAAAGCAATGCGAGAGGAGGGAGGGGGGGAACGGTCGGAGGCCTTCGGAAGGCCAGTCGCTCAATAGATGGCGACAGCGGTCGAGAATACGTGAGAACTGCTGTCCGTCCGCGGCGGAGATCTCAGGAGGGGCTACCAAGCCACAGACCCAGCGCTGCCAGACCGGTGCCGAGGATCGCTGTGCCGAGGCTGGAGAAGAGTGCAGGGCCGACTTCCCGCTTCTGAATAAGGCGCACAGTCTCGACGCTGGCAGTTGAGAACGTTGTATACCCGCCGAGGAAACCCGTGCCCATGATGAGTAGCGCGCTCGCGGACAGGAGGCTACCCGCAGTGATGCCGATGAGAAGGCCGAGGAGGAACGAGCCGGTGACGTTGATGATGATGGTGGCGCGGGGAGTGGGACCATCGCTGTGTGCGCGGATGAGACCGTCGAGAACGAAGCGGGCGCTAGCGCCGAGCCCGCCAGCGAGCGAGACCCACACAAAGAGCACGGGGTTCACCGTCTTGCTCCACTGCGGCTGACCAGTGAGCCGGTGGCAATCCCAATCCCTGCGGCGACGAGGCCCAGCAGGAGGCTTCCGGTCGCATAGAGAAGCCCGAGCCCGACGCGGTCATCACCCATCAATGTGGCTGTGTCGGCAGCCAGCGCACTGTAAGTCGTGAAGCCACCCAGGAAGCCGGTGCCGACGAACAGGCGGAGCGAGCGGTAGATCCCGACTTCGGGTCCTCTGCGGATGAGAAACTCGAGCAGGAACCCGAGCAAGAGCGATCCAGCCAGATTGGCGACGAAGATCGACCAGGGTATGCCCTCGACGGGAGGGAGAAGAAACCCGAAACCATATCTCGCTGCAGTGCCGAGAGTTCCGCCGAGAAAAACGAGGAGAATGAAGCGGGCGCGTAAATGAATTGGCCGCTTCGTCGCGTCCTGGAAAATGCGAGTGCGGGAATCCTGCACCGCCCGGTGTGGATGGAGCGGCGCGGGAGCGTCGGAGGGGTCCTCAACGGCTCCTGGCTTCGCGTTCACGGCGTCCAGGACAGCCCGGGTCGGCCCCAGCTGCGTTCTTTAGTGATGCGGGAAACCGTCTCGGCATCTTCGCCAATGAGGCGATCGACGTAGAGCGTTCCCTGGAGATGATCGTACTCGTGCTGGAGGATCCGTGCGAACCATCCTGTCGCCTCGAGCACGTATGGTTCGCCGGTCGCGTCGCGGGCGCGCAGGATTGCACGTGGGCTACGGCGTAGCGCGAACTTCTCGTCAGGGAAGGATAGGCAACCTTCCCGATCGGTAGACGTCGGCTCACCGGGCTGGATTGGTTCGATGAAAAGTTTCGGGTTGATCGCTACGCCGCGCGGCGGCGCCACATCCTGATCACCATAGACCCAGACGAAGATCTGGAGTCCAATCCCAATCTGCGGGGCTGCCAATCCCACCCCGGGCGCCGCCACGGTGGTCTCGAACATGTCTGCGACGAGGTCGGCAAGCGAGCGATCGAAGTCGGTGACCGGATCGGCGGGCGAATGGAGCACCGGGTCCCCGGTGATGACAATTGGGCGGATCATGCGCTGACGCGCCTCACACTTCTGGGGCGGATGCGAATGAAAGCTGCGTCCGAGTATCGAGGATCTCCTTCGCCTTCGCGCGAGACCGTTCCGACGACGGTCCGTCCCCCTCGGGCATAAGGACACTTCGGTAATAACGGAGTTCGTCGATCGAATCGTAGATATCGCCAAGTGCCCGATGGTTGCCGAACTTCGCGGGTGCGGCGAAGTATGTGCGCGGGTACCAACGGCGCGCAAGCTCTTTAATCGTGGACACGTCGATGACGCGATAGTGGAGATGATCGACGACGGCTGGCATGTCTCGTTCGAGGAACATCTTATCGGTCCCGACCGAGTTGCCGCCGAGCGGCGCTCTTTTGGCTGGGACGCGCTCGCGAAGGTAATCGAGGACTCTCGACTCCGCCTCGGCGAGGTCGAGGCCATCGTCCCATTCGTTGATGAGCCCGGACTCCGTGTGCATGTTCCTCACAAAGTCGCCCATCGAGGTCACGGCCTCGGGTGTCGGCCGAATGACAAGATCAATGCCCTCGTCAACTGGCACAAGATTGGAATCGGTGATGACAACCGAAATCTCGACAAGAGCGTCGTTGGCAATGTCGAGCCCCGTCATCTCACAGTCGATCCACACGATGGGGTTAGTGAGCTGATTCACGTACAAACCTTCCACGATTCCGTTGCGGCCGTGCTGTGGGG
This sequence comes from Flaviflexus huanghaiensis, assembly GCF_014118685.1. GTDB lineage: Bacteria > Actinomycetota > Actinomycetes > Actinomycetales > Actinomycetaceae > Flaviflexus > Flaviflexus huanghaiensis. The sequence continues at coordinate 177 of NZ_JACFAK010000028.1, read as the reverse complement.
CCCGGCGCCAGGATCAGTATGCCACGAGGGTAAGCGAGGCTCCGGCTAGGTGTGATGTCCAGGCAGGTTGTTCAGTCTGCTGATGGGCGTGGCCCTGATTGCGGAGTGGTGCCTGTGGTGATTATAGAAGTGCAGCCATCCGGGAAGCGCGTCCCGCCGCTCGGTCTCTGAGGTGTA
>NZ_JACFAK010000027.1 GCF_014118685.1 Flaviflexus huanghaiensis | reverse complement strand
ATTCATCGATCGGGTATCTCACACCGGTCGAGAAAGAGAACGCGTACTACTGTGAGATCGACTCCCAGTATCACCCGATGTTGGGAGAACTCGCCCTCCACTAAACCCGGGGCGATTCAGTGCGAAGCCTGCGGGAAAGCCGAAGTCGTGGCATCAACTTGTCGATGTGCGACGGGTGAGGGGAAAGTCTGGGTGGGTGAACGTAAGTGAACCGTTGATGAGCTCTCGTTAGCTTTAGGCCCCTTTATGGCTTGTATCGGGGGTTTCAGGAACACGCCGGTGCGATCCCGGCAGGTGGCACTCGCGGCGTGCGAGGCGGGTGTGAGGACACCACCGTTCCCGGGGGAAAGACGGCACCCTGCCAGACTGCAACTGAAAGATGTGGAACACGGAAACCCCGTGGCACGCCGGTGACACCGGTGGCTGTCTTGTAAAGGATGCTGATGTGTGCGGCGGGAACAGGAAGGCTCAAAAAGCAAACGCCAGGACATCGAAAGATACTGGGAAACGCACGGTACAAGGCTGCTTCTCCTGCGGTCACCGGGCGCCAACCACCTGGATACCGGACTGCGTGTCTGGACGCGAAAGCGGGCTGACGTGAGCCGGGTGAGTCGTGAAAGGAAGATACTGATGCGCACGGAACTGCGGAGGATGTTAGACGCTACGGCGAACAGATCCACAGACGACAACTTCGACTGGTGGGCTGATATCAATTGGTCTCAGACGGAAGCGCATGTACGTGCGTTGAGGCAACGGATCTTCACGGCGGCACAGGAGGCCAACCCCAAGCGGGTTCGCAACCTGCAGCCGCCCTTGGGCTTGCTTGAGCCGGATGAATAGAAACTATTCACGTCCGGTTCTGAGGGGGCCCTGGCGCAGCAATGCGCCAGGGCTACCCGACTATTCGTATGCACTCGCTGAGTAACCGAGTTCCCATCAATTACATAGTCGGTTGGAACAGCTGCACCGTTAAAGTCCACCGCCTAGGGCGGAGCGATGGTGCCAGCGAGGTTTCCGTTCTGGGCCCATACAGTGATCCCGCCGTCTTCCAAAGGAGCCAGCGTAAAGTCATCACTGATTTCGAAGCGAAACTCATTCGGTGAATTCACATCGGAAATGTGAAAAAGAGTTCTAAACGCACCGTCGCTCTCGTCCCGAACTTCTGCCGCAAAAGTATCGTCATCGGCGACGCTAGGAGTGCTGAGCGAATCGGGTGTAACACTTCGTGTTGCTCAGACATATAGAAGGTGTGAGGCCTCATCCGGCGTCACTCCACCGACGCACTCTGTGTGTCTGATGTTGATAAGGATCAAGCTATGAGACGTCGCATCGTTCCGTCACTATTTCTCACCTCAGCGCTGGCGCTGGGTGCTCTCGGCGCGCAGCCTGCTTTCGCGGAGGTGAACGACGAGAGTGCTGTCATTGAGCAGACCGTTCAGGAAGCGGAAGTTTTCGACGCTGCGCTGCTCGCTGAGGATCTTGGCGTGACTGAAGACGTAGCCGACCAGTGGTTCGAGGGCGAAGACGAGTTCCTCGCTGCGCTCGACTATGCGTTCGAAGCGGCTGGCGATGAGTACTTCTCGTCAGCCTGGACGCCCGAGAACGAATCCTCCACCGGCCACAAGGCATGGGTGTCGTTCAAGGGTGAGGTACCCGCAGACGTTACCGATCGTTTTGCCGCCCTTGCCTTCTCCGTCGACGTGCGTCTCGACGCCGAGCACACCGAGGCTGAGCTGGAAGATATCCGCGAAGAGCTGATGACCGAGCTGTACGCGGCAGCCGAGCTTGACGGCCTGACCGGAGATTTCACCGATGATGGTGGTATCGAGATCGAATACACCTTGGCAGACACCGAAAGCGACCCCGCCGAGTTCGAAGCGCTGCTCGAGACAGCCTTGGATGAAGCACCTGTTGTAGTCGAAGCTGAAGAGGTCGAGGGCATTGAGCCGGTTGAAGAGGTCGTTCGCGGTGGCACCGGCATCAGCGGTTGCACGCTCGGCTTCACCGTCACCAAGAGCAGCACACGTGGTGCGCTGACGGCCGGCCACTGCCCCAACAGCGCCGGCAGGCCGACCGGCAGCAGCGTCGCTCTCGCGTTTAAGGCTCAGCACATCGGAGCTTCGGGCGATATCCAGTGGCACTCTACCTCTGATTCGATCCGCAACCAGATCCGCGTTACGTCGTCTGGTGTTACCCGTTCGATTACGAGCCGCGGTACTGGTGCGAATGGTTCCTCCGTCTGCAACTACGGCAAGACCCGCAGCGTTTCCTCGTGCACCACCATCAGGAGAGCAAACCACGCCTTCATCAACAAGGATGGAAAGCATGTGAAGCAGATGGTGCAGACGAATGGCACGTTCACCAACGGTGGCGATAGCGGTGGCCCTTGGTTCTCCGGTAACTCTGCACGCGGGATCCATTTCGGCAAGTCGGGTGGCTACTCGACCTACACAAAGATCAACTCCGCCCTGTCGAAGTTGGGTCTGACCCTCAAGACGAGCTAAGGCAAGATCGTGTTATTCTCTTCAACATCGAGACGCCTCACTGCTCTCGCCAGTTTCGTGGTGCTGCTCGCACTGGGCGGGTGCGCGACCCCTGAGACGCCCTCGCAGCATCCGTCGACATCCGCCCCCACAGAGAGGAGCCAAGTGAACCTGCTGACCTATACGCCGGCGGAGGATCAAGGATCGGCCGAGGCCGCGTTCGAAGGCCATTTGCTTGGAACGTCTAGCGACCAGTACCTGTACGGCGAACACACTAATGGGGGCCGTGTCGGCATCGTATTCCCCGAAGGTACCGCTTTCTCACTCGACGATGAAGAGGTGGTGCTCCCCGATGGAACCCGAATCCCGATCAACGCTGAAGTCTCTCTCGCCGGCGGATACTACTCAGAACCTCCGGGAAGCACAGTTCCTGAGCCTCCATTCGAGGAGTACTTCTACGTCAACGAATGACAGCAGTAAGAAGTGAAGGCTGGCACCGATATAGGAAAGAACCGTGCATGGCACTCGAGAGCTTCCAGCGCTTCTACGCGGATCATCACCCACTGATCCTGACGATCGCGCACCAGCGACTCGGCGATTTTGCCCTCGCCGAAGACATCACGAGTGAGGTGTTCCGCATCACGTGGGAACACTATCTCGAGGGAGGCTCGTTGAAGTTGCCGTGGGTCTACCAGACGCTCCGCAATCTCGTCGGGAATCAGTACCGCCACGCACAACGTACTGTTGAGGTTCTGTCGTTATTGCAACGAGAGAACATGGAGACTGTCATGTCTAATGATTCAGTCGAAGACGCCATGCTCATCCGTAAAGCCATGCTCTCGCTGTCAGAGACAGACCGCGAGATACTCATGATGATCTACTGGGAGGATCTCACCCGCGCCGAAGCGGCCCGGATTCTTGGGTGCAGCCCCGCAGCGATGCGAGTCCGTTTGTTCCGAGCAAAGGAGCGCCTGCGATCTATCTTGAAAGACCCGGTTCTGCAAAGAGTAGCCGAGGGGAAGGAGGGGTGATGGATGACCTCGAACGGAGGCTCCGTAAAGCACGCCCCTTCAGCGGCGACCGTAACGCGCCCCTTTCTCACCGTGCACGATCTGACTTCGCCCGGATCGCCGGGCAGGAGCTGCCCGAAGGTATGGAGAACAGCACAGCAACGCCACGTCGAAACAAGATCACTACCGCCGCAACAGCCGCTCTGGCAGTACTGGCTTGTGCAGCTGCTCTCGTACTCTTCATCAACCCTCAGCAGTTTCTCTACGTTGCTGAACCGGAAACAGAGAACACGCACCAACCCCCGCGGACACAGGAGAAGCAATACGAAGACGTTGAAGCGCTCGCGGAGGAAGCCGATCTTGTCGTGCAGGCCACCGTCGAACGCTCCGATACCGCCGATGGACAGGTGCGCTCTCAGCTCACCGTAGTTGAGACGCTAATCGGCAGCTTGCCCACAGCCTCGAACATCACACTAGAACAGCCTGCCGCAGACGGAGACTACGACCTGCCCTTAGCCGAGGTCGGCGCAGACTCTCTGATCCTGTTTCTCTCTCAAACGCACACCGCCGGTGTATACGAACTGGTGAACGCTTCACAATCCGTGCTCGCCGTTGACGGGGAGACGGTCTACCCGATATTCGATGAACTGGATCTCGGCAGCGCCGAGACCCTCGCGCAGATAAGGGAACATCTCGCCGGCTGACAGCCTCGTATCGTGCTGGAAGGAAAACGTCACGCAGGTGAGCCTGACTTCCACAACTTTAGTGCCCTGAGTTTCGGTTTTCGGAATTGAGTTGGTCGAGGATGTGGGCTGCGTCGGGGGTGATTTCTGGTGGGAAGGTGATCTCGTGGGTGCCGATGCGACCGGTGAATTCTCGTAAGGGTCGCAGCGTGGTGATGATTCGTTTCAATGAGACACCGGTTCGGGTTTGCATGAATTTCGCGACGGCTAACGCGGTGAAGACCACGGTCAGATGCGCCTCGATAGCATCGCGGGTGCGGTGAAACATGGGCCGGGCCTGCAGATCGGTTTTCGACATTCGAAAGGATTGTTCGACGTGCCAAAGCTGGTGGTATGAGGCGATGACCTCTACTGCATCCACCGTGGTGGCAGGCAGATTGGTGACGTAGCCTTTCCACCCGGCAATACGGTGGGCTCGGTCAAACGTGGTCTGGTCAAAGACCCGGGTTGCACCTTGGTGAATCGCCCCGGGTTTAGTGGAGGGCGAGTTCTCCCAACATCGGGTGATACTGGGAGTCGATCTCACAGTAGTACGCGTTCTCTTTCTCGACCGGTGTGAGATACCCGATCGATGAAT
>NZ_JACFAK010000026.1 GCF_014118685.1 Flaviflexus huanghaiensis | reverse complement strand
AGTGTTGGGTCTTCGACCTGGTTGGGGAAGTAGTCTTCCATGGTGCCCTCGCGGTACACGTCAGCAGTCGCACAGTGCAGACCGCCACCGAACGCGTAGGCATCGCGGAAATCAACCGGAATCGGGTTCATGCCAAGCTTTTCCATCTGCTCAAGCTGGTTAACCTCAGAGGCCTCAACGATGACGTTCTTGTGATCAAGAACAAGACAGTTCATCGACAGCCACACCGAGGAGTAGCACAGCGGCGGCGGCTCATCGTGAGCCGGCTGAGCCGCATCAACGATCTGCCAATCATTGGCTTCGAAGATCTTGCGCTGCTCTTCAGGCAGACGACGCTCAGGGTTGTTGATGATCAGACCCGGACGAAGCGGCACGAACGTCGCATCGATGTGGATCGGGTACGGGTCACCGGGGAAGTTCACCGCGTGGATGCGGTGCTCGGGGTAGTAGCGCTTGAACCACTCCATCGCCTTGCGGTTGGTCGTCAAACCATGCTGGATGAAGAGGTCCTTGCCAATACGCAGCACGTCAGCCGCATCCCACATCGGCTCCACCTCAGTGGTGACGAAGTCGAGGTTCGCGGTACGCTCCAGACGCTCCTCGAGGGAGATCTTCTCATCGTAGTAGTTGTGCTTGTACGACTTGTCCGTCAGACGCGGGCGCGGGGCCTGGGTCCACAGGAACTCCGGATCCTCCTCGAAGTACTGGTTCATGAGCGGCCAGTACGCAAGGTACTCGAAGTAGCGGCAACGGAACGAGTTCGCCGACGCCATGATCTCATTACCGATCGTCAGCAGGATGTCACGAGGAGGCATCTGCGTCATACCCGACTGCGCACGGAAGTCCGGGGTGATCATCGCCTGGTTCCACTGGATCGGAGTCGGGCGATCAACGATAACGCCGCGGCTCTCCAGCTCCTTCGCCAAACGATCGAGGGCTTCGTTAGCCTTCTCCACCGTCTCCGTGGGGCGCGGGCCCCACATTCCGCGCATCTCCGAATCGACGGGCACCTTCTCCGAGGTCGCCGGCTCCTCATCAGGAATAACCGAGAAATCAGCCTTGCCGACAATAACCCGCTTCAGCGGATCAAAGTCATTCCAAGAATTGACAATCTTTGTCATGGTTCATTCATCTCCTAGTTGCCCAGGTCTACCCCGGCGCATTTCTCCTTGCCGCTTGACAAGAATGTCTGTGTATTAGTTGTTTTCGGTGGACAATGCCCCTGAGGCACGGGGCTCGTTCTCAACGGTGTTGTTCTCGACGTGTGTCGTCGTCTTCTGGAGTGGATCGATCTCGACGAGCTCAAACTGCATCGGATCATCCTTGAGCCGGTTCACACGTTTGAGAGTCACGAACGTCAAGAGGATGATAACGAGCGTGTATGGGACCGCCCCGATAATCGTTCCGGTTTGCACCGTACCAACGACGTTCTCCCCTCCGATGCTGAGGAGGAGGAAGGCGATGAGAGCGATTCCGATAACGAGCACCGATCGGTAGATCCTTGACGAGTGGCCGTCAGATGAAGACGCAAATCCCGCAAGTGCGTGCACGCCTGAATCGAGCGACGTGACGTAGTACGTACCGACGAGGATCGTTGCCGTGAGCAGGAGGATGAACGTTACCCACCCGTACGGAAGCTCCTGCAGCATGGCAAACAGACCGCGAGAGGTGTCTTGCGCTGTCGCTTCGGAGACGGCTCCACCGGACTTTTCGTCATAGTGCAACGCGGCACCGCCGACGATGCCGATCCAAATTACGCAGATGGCGGTGGGGATCCCGAGAACGCCGATGACAAACTCGCGCAACGTTCGACCTCGGGAAATGCGGGCGATGAAAGAGCCAACAAACGGCGAGAACGCCCACGTCCAGCACCAGATGAAGACGGTCCAGTTTCCGTTCCAGCTGTCCATCCAGTTGAGAATAGGCTCCTGTGACAGTTCCGCCTCTGTCCACAGGCCCATCCACGGCGCGTTGAAAAAGTACTGCCCAATAGACTGCGGAAGGACAGAAAGGAGATAGACCGTCGGGCCCGCCAGCAGGACTCCGATAACGAGGATAATGCTCAGCACCGAGTTCGTTTCGCTGATGCGCTTCATGCCTTTTTCGATGCCGATGTAGACACTAACCGCAGCGACAACGCCAATACCGACAATGACCGCCGTACGCATCGCAACGGAATTCTCAATTCCAAAGGTTTCGGAGATCCCCGATGAGAGCTGCATGGCGGCGAACGCAAAGGAGGTCGACAAGCCGAAGACGGTCGCCAGGATGACGATGACTTCGATGACGACCCCTGCCCCAGGCCGAATCGCCCTGGGGAACGCGCTGACCACGGCATCACGGAACGTCAGGGGGCGCTTCATGTTGTGGAACGAGATTGCGAGACAGATGGCGACCAATGAATAGATCGCCCACGCGTGGAGTGACCAATGGAAGTAACCCCAGATCAGCGCTCCATCGTTCGCTGTGGTCGCATGGACGCCTTCGAGCGGATTATCGTCCCTGACGAGGATCGGCTCGGCAACCGACCAGAAGATCAGGCCGATACCCTGCCCACTGGCAAACAGCATCGAATACCAGGCGAAGTTTCCGTATTCCCTCTTTGCGCCGCGTCCACCGAGCACGATGTTGCCGCGTCGACCCACCGCCATATAGATGCAAAAAACGAGGGCAACGGTCGCGAGAGTGACGAGGTACCACGTGAGGTTATCGGTCACTGCTGTGCGCAGAGAGTTGATCAGAGACGCGGCGCCCGTCGCGTTGAGTAGGGCCAGTGCGACGACGGCCCCGATGAGGACCACGCTGATGATTTGGATCAGAGTCTCGTCGCGATGCCGTCCCCTGCCCCGTTGAGGCGCCGTCTTTAGCTCCGAGGTGTGGGGGCTCCCCGGTGTACTATCACTTGTCATGTTGTCACGCCTCTTCTAGCGCAGCCGCTCGTTGACGACTTGCGACAGCCCGTCGATAACCGACTTCGTCAGCATCCTTCCCTTGTCAGCGGAGGAGGCGGCCGCCGATGACAGGCAACCAGACTCCGGCGTGAGCGAGGGGTCGACGGGGAAGAGGTCGTAGAGGGGTAGCTCTGCCGGAGGCAGGTCCATGACCTTGTCCATCTGAACGAGCTCGGGGAAATACTCGAGCATGATCGATGTCTCCATGACGCCGCCGTGTTCAACATCCCAGCCGGGGAAGCCGTCAGGGTAGAGTTCGGCGATCGTCTGATCCGTGACAAAGTCCCAGTACGAGAGGAGAAGGACTGTAGGCGTAGCGTCGCCGGCCGATGCGATGTCCCTCATCGCGAGTTCGACGCCTTCATATACGAACTGGTAGTTCTCATAGTGTCCGTTGATGAACGCGATCTTGTGCACGCCGTGACGAGTGAACTCACGGACGAGCGTTCGGCAGGTCTCCACAACATGAGCGGCATCAAAGCCGAACGATCCGATAATGTGGTTGCCGCCGCCGGAGCGTTGCTGAGACTTGTAGCCGGTCCAGATCGTCGGTCCCACGAGGGAGTCTGTTGCCTCCGCCGTCAGCTCTGCCATCTTGGTCGAGAGCATCGCGTCAGTGTACAGAGGCATGTGCGGACCATGCTGCTCAAGAGCACCGACAGGAATGAGAACAGTGGCGTCGCCGTCCTTGATCCGTTCCCTGTACGTGAAAGCATCGAGTCGCGTGATGTTGACTTCGTGATTGGCCATGGTTTTCTCCAAACTGTGAGAGGTGAATCGACGTTCGGACTACTGCATTCGCGCTGGCAGTCCCTCGGACGCATCCACTTCCGCTGGTGCAGATTTTCGGGTCGAAGCGAAGATTTGGAATATGCCACCGAAGAGGATGAGTGCACCGCCGAGGGCCTGAATGAGGGTCAAGCTCTCGCTGAACAATACGATGCCGAGGATGGTCGCCATGATCGTCTCCTGATAAGAGATCGTGGCAAGCTCGCCTGCGAGCAGAATCTTCGAGGCGACGGTGAGTAGGTAGAACGCGACCGCGCCGGTAATGAAGGCTGCGATGACAAGGACAATCCACCCACGAGTCGTCATCTCGGACAGATCCGGCTGGATAATGAAAGTGAGGATGAGGAGCGTAACAACGGCGAAACCGAAGTTTGTGAAGGCCCTGACGTCCGAGTCGACGTCTTGTCGATAGCGGCTGACAAAGAGGTAGAGACCGTAGGCGACACCTGATCCGAGAGCGATGAGGTTACCGGTCATGTACTGAGGGTCAAGGTCGAGTCCGACCGTCAGGCCGTCACCTTCCGTGTAGTTGATAATGCCAATAATGAGAAGGCATCCGAGGAAGACAGAGCTGAGCGATACGACCGTAACCTTTGTGAACGGCTCTTTGAGGAAGATGCTCGCGAGAATCGTCGAGTAGATGGGGCCGGTGTAGATGAGGAACGCTGCGTTTGCCAGCGTTGTCAGTTGCGTGGACCAGACGTAAAGGCCAGACAGCAGACCGAGGAAGACGCCGCTCATGACAATAGAGGGCGTGATCTTGAAGCCCTTAAACTTAACGAACCTCTTAGCGAAGAGGAAAATGAGGGTCATCATGATGAGACCCGCGATGCTACGGCAGAGGGCAATGAAGATACCTGGTGCCTCGATGTATCGTGCGAATGCGCCGATGCCGCCCATTGCGCTCGAGGACAGGAACATCGTAATGAAGCCCTTGAGCTTGGTGCTTGTCTCGGTCGTTGCCATTAGTGGCGCTCCTTCTGTTCACGGCAGCGTGTGCCCTAAAGTAGTGCCTCGTCGACTCCGAGTATCAACCGACGAGGGTGGGGCTAGATGTACTGACCGGACAGGTTGGTTGAGGCAGTGCGATGACACGCGCTGACTTGTGACGTGAAGAGAGGGCCTTCCGCGATTGAGTGGGAGTTGCGAAACCAGCACTCCGAGGAAGGCCCTCCGTATGT
>NZ_JACFAK010000025.1 GCF_014118685.1 Flaviflexus huanghaiensis | reverse complement strand
ACGGCACCCCGAACGATTCCGGCGACAACCCTCCACGCCCGCACCAGCCGAGATAGTCGGCATCAACCTGCTCACGCAGAACTCTGAAACTAACACCGACCGACTCCACGCAGCTTGACAATGACCGAACAACCCCAACGAACGCCTCAACCGAGAAATCCGGCGTCGCACCGATTCGGTGGGGATCTTCCCCAACCGAGAAGCGATCATCCGTCTGGTCGGTGCGGTCCTTGCTGAGCAGACCGATGAATGGGCCGAAGGGCGCCGCTACCTCAGCCTCGATGTCCTTGCCAGAAGCCGCTTCCAAGCCGTAAATGATTCCGGGATCGAGGTGAGCGACGAACACCCACTCGAACTCAGCGCCTAACCCCGAACCAACGAAACGAAGGAAAATCCGCCACACCACTCAAAGGGACTTGACCACGCCGAACGGCGCTACTTCTCCGAAGTCTCCATGCGAAAACTCGTCCACACCCTCAACGCTCCCGCAGGGCAAGGCGATCACCATCCCGGCCAGGAACTCTTCCTCACCGCCTAACCCAACCCCGAAAAGTTACACCACACCAAAGGACTTGACCAAAAATCATTCAGCATTAAACGATTTTTCACATGAGATTTGGAGTCTTGGAAGTGCGAAGATCCAACGTTGCCACGACTAGAGCATCGCACTTGGTTGTTAGTGTTTTCCCGGGTCCTGCCCAAAGCACGCTGTGCAGATTAAATCGTTACAGAGCAAGCCCACGAATTACATCTCTTAATAATCCGGGTAGCTCTCAGTTTTCTACGAAATAGAAAGGGAATTTGTCATATACGGCCAAAAGTCCCATTCCACAGGGGTTTTGCATTTGTACTCTTCGAACACAGAACGGCCCGCAACAATAGTCAATTTGCGACAGCAACTTTGATGGCATGAGAGACCTCTACTAAAAAGCAGGAAGCAGGAGTTTTTCATGCAATTCATCGCAACATTGATGTCATTATCATTTATCGTTTCCAGCGCCTATAGCCTCTCCACAGTCTCCCACTCGCCAGAGCAAATGACGAATCGCCTACCGGCATCTGAACTCGTCGCACCACTGGAGATGGATTTGAGCAATTCCAGTAGCCGAGTTGGAAATTACGCCCCTCTCAGTGCCGCAGATCAAGTTGCCACAGATCAAGACTTCTTACAGTCAATCACAGAGGATAGCGAGGACGGATTGTCAAATGAACAGCTCCTGGAACTAGATGAGCTATTCGACGAGCTGGGCACCGATTCAGTTGAGATTATTGAATTGCCAACGGGTGAATTTCTCGCAGAAATTGACGACGGCATTAGCGAAGGAACTATTGAGGGTGTCACTGGACTCAATTTGCCAAACGCAGCAACAAGTACTCGCGATTCATGTTCCACAAGCACCCAAGGTGTTTATGTTCGTAAATCGACGGGGAAGCTGGCAACAAAACCAACAAGTGCATGTACTCATCGGCCGAGAAGTGTATCCTTCATCGTTCAACTCCGATCGTGGGGAGTTTTCTCTCCAACTTTGAGGTACACGGAGAAATCCCCCACCATTGTTCCAGTGACAAAGTCATACACGTGGATGGGGATGCAGGGAATGAAGTGCGCAAGCCGTGAAAAAACGCGTTGGCAAGCCGTAAATGTACATTTCATTACGGACTACAAGGGTTGTAAGCACTACCTCATGTCCAGAAGCGGCACCTACTCACGTGAGTGCCGCCATGCCTAAAACCACGCCAGCGAGGATCCAAGATTATCGGGTTGAGCGATTGCTGAACTCATCCCCAGCGTTGTGCTTTTTCTATTCTGTTTCTCGCATTGATGCTCAAGCCTTGGAAGGAGCCTATGCCGACCCGCGTGAACTGGATGGCATGAGTGATGCTAATGCACAAAAATGGCTTGACCAGAGCGTGGCAAAACGAGGGATGCCTGCGTTAAACGAGTCGATGGAGCTCATCATCCGTCATATCGGCTCCATTGCCATGGGGCTCAGCTGGGGCCACCTTGCAGAAATTAACAGACCGCAGTCACGACTTTTCCAGTTCCGTGAGTGCTTCCGCCCCTTAGCCCGCCAGATTGCTCACAAGCCTCGCTTCAATTGGTGGTGGGACGGTGCCACCACTCCAGTTATCACCGCGAAGGATATCGGCACCGGACCGCTGGCTGACTTGGGTGATTTTGGGGGCTGGAGCAACCAACCTCGCGGGCATGACACACTTCAAACCACCCAGGGACCCGTCGGCAATGACCCGAGCACTCTGCTCTGGTGCGTCGACAATGACACCATATTGGAAGGAGACCCGCGCACCACACCACTCAGCCAGTCGCCAACACAGGGGCGAGGGTTCCAGATCAAGGAACCATCTGACTGGGCAGAACTTGTCAGACGCGCACCACATCTCATGGATGACCAGGAGGTAGTACGCAACTGGACATATTTCCTCGGGGAACAATCCTCTTGGGTAACCCCTGCCTGGGACCTGCTAGCACCACACATCGATTGGGTAGAGTTAACACTCGGTGGTTTCCTCCTTGCTGCATATCAACCCATTCACGTGAACGGGCACGCTACCGCGATCATTGGCTGGAACCCTGGAGCAACAATTCATTTCGGCATGAACATGACGAAATACTTGGAATGGGCAAAAGGGTCTGCTGAAGGTTTAGGTGACATCTGATCTGGCTAGCCGGTGTGCTGGTCTGGAAGAATGACAGTTATGCCAAGATCGTTTCCCCAAGAGTTCCGCGACGACGTGGTACGCGTTGCCAATAGCCGTGGCCCGGGAGTGACGCGCGACCAGATTGCCAATGACTTCGGCATTCACGTAGGCACGTTGGATAAATGGATGCGCCAAGCAAAGATCGATGAAGGCGCTCAACTGGGAGCGACACGTGCCGATGGTGATGAGCTGCGCGAGCTGCGTAAACGCAACCGGCTACTGGAGCAGGAAGTGGAAGTGTTGCGGCGAGCAACCGCGTATTTGTCGCAGGCACATCTGCCGGGAAAAGGCTCTACCCGCTCGTGAGCGAGCTCGCCGAGGACGGGATCCCCGTTACGGTCACGTGCCGGGTCTTAAAGCTTGCCCGTCAGCCCTACTACCGGTGGCTGGCCAATCCAATCACCGATACCGAGCTCGTGGAAGCCTACCGTGCCAACACTTTATTCGATGCTCACCGGGCTGATCTTGGGTTCGGACATCGCCTGTTAGCTGATGTGGCACGCGAAGCAGGTCAAGACATGAGTGATCGCACCGCGTGGAAAATTGCTTCCGATAACGGCTGGTGGTCAGTGTTTGGCAAGAAGCGGGCCAAGAATGGAAAGAAGCCCGGACCTGCGGTCCACGACGACCTGTGCGCCCGGATCGATGAACACGGCAGGGTCCGGCACGAATTCACTGCTGATGGGCCCAATCGGCTGTGGCTGACCGATATTACCGAGCACTGGACCGATGAAGGCCGGCTCTACCTGTGCGCGGTCAAGGATGCCTTCTCTGGCAAGATCGTCGGCTATTCCATGGCCTCTCGCATGACATCTGATCTTGCCGTGGCCGCACTGGAAAACGCAGTCAGCATACGCGGGCCAGTTGCCGGTTGTGTCGTCCACAGCGACAGAGGCTCGCAGTTCCGTAGCCGAGATTTCTTGGCCGCGCTGAATCGCCACGGACTGGTCGGGTCAATGGGCCGGGTCGGGGCTGCTGGTGATAATGCAGCCATGGAGAGCTTCTTCGCTCTGCTACAGAACAACGTTCTCGATCGTCAGCGCTGGGCCACTCGTGACCAGCTGCGCGGTGCGATCATGGCCTGGATCGAAGGGACCTATCATCGTCGGCGCCGACAAGCCGGCCTGGGACGTTTGACTCCGATCGAATTCGAAACCATGATGAACACACCCGCCGCAACAGCGGCATGAAAACAAGCTGTCACCTAAACCTTCAGCAGACCCACCTTTTCGTAGAGGTTTTTCGCGAAGTGGGTGCGGCACCGCTGCCACGACGCATCAGGCAGCACTTCAGAAATGGCGTGCTGGATGCCTTCGTGGGCGTCACTGGTGATAAGGAAGACACCACGAAGCCCGCGGGCTTTTAAGTCCTGGAAAAAGCCTTTCCACGATGCGTTGGATTCCGCAGTGGCAACATGCATGCCGAGCATTTCACGGTAGCCGTCAGCATTAACACCGGTGGCCAAAAGTACGGAGCATTTGACCACTCGGCCGCCTTCGCGCACTTTGATCGTCAATGCGTCGCAGGACAGGTAGGCGTACCTGCCGGAATCGAGTGGACGGTTTTTGAAGTCTGCGATTATCTCGTCGAGTTCTTCCGACATGCGCGATACTTGGGATTTCGACATGTTGGAAATCCCAAGTGTTGCCACCAGGTCATTCATCCTACGGGTGGAAACCCCTTTGAGGTAGCAGGTCGCGATCACAGTCGATAAGGCTCGTTCGGCCCGTGAGCGTCGCTCTAACAGCCAGTCCGGAAAGAACGCGCCGTGGCGCAGCTTCGGTACCGCCACATCGATCGTGCCGACCCGGGTGTCGAGGTCTCGGTGACGGTACCCGTTACGGTAGTTGACCCGCTCGGCAGAAGCGACGCCGTATTCAGCCCCGCAGACGGTATCAGCCTGGGCGGAGAGGATCTGGTTGATAAACCCTTGCAGCATCTGACGCATCAGATCCGGGGAAGCCTGTGCCAGCAGATCGTCCAGATAGGTTGCAGGGTCGATAGAATGCGGAGCAGCGGTCATCGTTACGCGCCTTTCGGTGAGATGTGGTAGTTGAGTCGAAAGGTTACTGACGGTGGCCGCCCCTATATTTCCCAGGGCCCACCATCAGGAAGCGTTACACCACACTACGGGACGCAACCTCCCTTGCACGTAGGTACCTGGAACTCACTGATGAGATCGCTGATCTTGATGTCATGATCAAAAACATTGTTGATCATCTCGCCCCAGACCTCATCAAAAAACCAGCGGTCGGCTATGAGTCTGCAG
>NZ_JACFAK010000024.1 GCF_014118685.1 Flaviflexus huanghaiensis | reverse complement strand
ATGTGTGGAGGGCCCGGGACTGGTGTCTCGGGCCCTGCACGGGGGTGTGTATGGCGGCGGTGTCCTACTCTCCCACACCCTCGCGAGTGCAGTACCATCGGCGCTGGTGGGCTTAGCTTCCGGGTTCGGAATGGGACCGGGCGTTTCCCCACCGCTAGAGCCACCGCCAAAAATTTTGGGGTCACATCGTGTGTGGTCGTATGTGGTTATGGGCTGGTCACGGGTGGGTTGGGTGGTGACCGTACAGTGGACGCGAAACACGCAGTTCGTGTGACACAAAGGGATGTGTCTTGTGTGTGTTTGTGAATTTTTTGGCCATTAGTACCAGTCAGCTTCACACCTTACGGTGCGTCCACGTCTGGCCTATCAACCCTGTGGTCTGCAGGGGGCCTTCCCCACCACATGGTGGGTGGAAACCTCATCTTGAAGCAGGCTTCCCGCTTAGATGCTTTCAGCGGTTATCCCTTCCGAACGTAGCCAACCAGCCATGCACCTGGCGGTACAACTGGCACACCAGAGGTTCGTCCGTCCCGGTCCTCTCGTACTAGGGACAGCCCTTCTCAAGTTTCCAACGCGCGCAGCGGATAGGGACCGAACTGTCTCACGACGTTCTGAACCCAGCTCGCGTACCGCTTTAATGGGCGAACAGCCCAACCCTTGGGACCTACTCCAGCCCCAGGATGCGACGAGCCGACATCGAGGTGCCAAACCATGCCGTCGATATGAACTCTTGGGCAGGATCAGCCTGTTATCCCCGGGGTACCTTTTATCCGTTGAGCGACGGCGCTTCCACAAGCCACCGCCGGATCACTAGTTCCTGCTTTCGCACCTGCTCGACGTGTCAGTCTCACAGTCAAGCTCCCTTGTACACTTGCACTCGCCACCTGATTACCAACCAGGCTGAGGGAACCTTTGAGCGCCTCCGTTACCATTTAGGAGGCAACCGCCCCAGTTAAACTACCCACCAGGCACTGTCCCTGAACCAGATCATGGTCCGAGGTTAGATGTGCAATACGACCAGAGTGGTATTTCAACAATGACTCCACACCCACTAGCGTGAATGCTTCACCGTCTCCCACCTATCCTACACAAGCCGCACCGAACACCAATACCAAGCTATAGTAAAGGTCCCGGGGTCTTTCCGTCCTGCTGCGCGTAACGAGCATCTTTACTCGTCGTGCAATTTCGCCGAGTTCGTGGTTGAGACAGCGGAGAAGTCGTTACGCCATTCGTGCAGGTCGGAACTTACCCGACAAGGAATTTCGCTACCTTAGGATGGTTATAGTTACCACCGCCGTTTACTGGGGCTTAAATTCCTAGCTTCGCCCACCACAAGGGTGAGCTAACCAGTCCTCTTAACCTTCCAGCACCGGGCAGGCGTCAGTCCGTATACATCGTCTTACGACTTCGCACGGACCTGTGTTTTTGATAAACAGTCGCTTCTCCCTGGTCTCTGCGACCCTTGCCCCTAACCCGCATGGGGTTTCAAGGCTCAGGTCCCCCTTCTTCCAAAGTTACGGGGGCATTTTGCCGAGTTCCTTAACCACGATTCTCTCGATCGCCTTAGTATTCTCTACCTGACTACCTGTGTCGGTTTCGGGTACGGGCGGCTGGTACCTCGCGTCGAGGCTTTTCTTGGCAGTACAGGATCACCCTACTTCCCCCATCACGGGGTCATCATCAGACCTCACCCTCAATGTTTCCCGGATTTGCCTAGGAAACGGGCTGCGTCCTTAAACGTGCCAAGCCATAAGACACGCGGTGGCTACCTCTCTGCGTCACCCCTGTTACTACGCTTGCCTACCGTAAGATCAGGTCCCACGCGCACCACCACACCCTCTCGAAAGACGATGTGACAGCTTGGGTGGTTAGTGTCCCTCACCTCAGCATTGGACGGTACTTCGCCGGTCACCAGAATATCAACTGGTTGTCCATCGACTACGCCTGTCGGCCTCGCCTTAGGTC
This sequence comes from Flaviflexus huanghaiensis, assembly GCF_014118685.1. Taxonomy (GTDB): domain Bacteria; phylum Actinomycetota; class Actinomycetes; order Actinomycetales; family Actinomycetaceae; genus Flaviflexus; species Flaviflexus huanghaiensis. The sequence continues at coordinate 3,361 of NZ_JACFAK010000024.1, read as the reverse complement.
CCGACTAACCCAGGGCGGATTAACCTGGCCCTGGAACCCTTAGTCATTCGGCGGACGGGTTTCTCACCCGTCTTTCGCTACTCATGCCTGCATTCTCACTCGTCACCATTCCACCAACGCTCACGCCCTGGCTTCACCACAATGACGACGCTCCCCTACCCAACAAAACACGAATGTTTCATTGCCACGGTTTCGGCGGTGTGCTTTAGCCCCGCTACATTGTCGGCGCACAATCACTTGACCAGTGAGCTATTACGCACTCTTTCAAGGGTGGCTGCTTCTAAGCCAACCTCCTGGTTGTCACTGCAACTGCACATCCTTTCCCACTTAGCACACGCTTAGGGGCCTTAACCGATGGTCTGGGCTGTTTCCCTCTCGACTACGAAGCTTATCCCCCGCAGTCTCACTGCCACGCACACGTGACCGGCATTCGGAGTTTGGCTGACGTCAGTAACCCGGTGGGGCCCATCAGCCATCCAGTAGCTCTACCTCCGGCACGCTACACGCAACGCTGCACCTAAATGCATTTCGGGGAGAACCAGCTATCACGGAGTTTGATTGGCCTTTCACCCCTACCCACAGGTCATCCCCTCCATTTTCAACTGAAGTGGGTTCGGGCCTCCACACGCTCTTACACGTGCTTCACCCTGCCCATGGGTAGATCACCCCGCTTCGGGTCTAGAGCATGCGACTCAACCGCCCTATTCAGACTCGCTTTCGCTACGGCTACCCCACACGGGTTAACCTTGCCACACACCACTAACTCGCAGGCTCATTCTTCAAAAGGCACGCCATCACCCCACCAACGGAGGCTCTGACGGATTGTAGGCGCCCGGTTTCAGGTACTATTTCACTCCCCTCCCGGGGTACTTTTCACCATTCCCTCACGGTACTTATCCACTATCGGTCACTAGGGAGTATTCAGGCTTACAAAGTGGTCTTTGCAGATTCACACGAGATTCCACGAGCCCCGTGCTACTTGGGACACGCATCAGACAACATCATGCAGTTTCGTCTACCGGGCTCTCACCGTCTACGGCCCTGTTTCCCACCAGGCTCGACTACCACACAACATCCATCCCGACCCCTTTACGGAGGGCCGACAACACGCTCCCACAACACCGCATGCGCAACGCCCGTACGCTCTCACACACACACGGTTTAGCCATCATCCGCGTTCGCTCACCACTACTAACGGAATATCTCTTCCTGCGGGTACTAAGATGTTTCACTTCCCCGCGTTCCCCCACACACCCTATACATTCAGGTGCGGGTCACCCACCATAACGTGGGCCAGGTTTCCCCATTCGGACACCCTCGGATCACAGCTCGTTTGCCAACTCCCCGAGGCTTATCGCAGGCTACAACGTCCTTCTTCGGCTCCCAGTGCCAAGGCATCCACCGAACGCCCCTACAAAATTCACAACAAAAGAAACTCTTCGATTCACACAAACCAAAGATGCTCGCGTCCACTATACAGTTACCAAACAACCCACCCACACCACACACACCAACCAACAGGTCCAATGCGCACAGCAGAGCAGCCAGGGCTGTTGACCCCAAACCCCAACAGCATGCCGTTTCCTGTCCACACAATCTCTTGTCCCCAGTGCACACTCAGCAGCACACCACTCGCTACCCCATCGGCAGGGACATCGCCACCACACAACCACCACAAACACAACCTGTTCATGAACACTGACCATATGGATTTCGGGAAACAATCTCCCTAGAAAGGAGGTGATCCAGCCGCACCTTCCGGTACGGCTACCTTGTTACGACTTCGTCCCAATCGCCAACCCCACCTTCGACCGCTCCCCCCACACGGGTTAGGCCACGGGCTTCGGGTGTTGCCAACTTTCGTGACGTGACGGGCGGTGTGTACAAGGCCCGGGAACGTATTCACCGCAGCGTTGCTGATCTGCGATTACTAGCGACTCCGACTTCATGGGGTCGAGTTGCAGACCCCAATCCGAACTGAGACCAGCTTTAAGGGATTCGCTCAGCCTTACGACCTCGCCACCCTCTGTACCGGCCATTGTAGCATGCGTGAAGCCCAAGACATAAGGGGCATGATGATTTGACGTCATCCCCACCTTCCTCCGAGTTAACCCCGGCAGTCTCTCGTGAGTCCCCACCATAACGCGCTGGCAACACGAGACAAGGGTTGCGCTCGTTGCGGGACTTAACCCAACATCTCACGACACGAGCTGACGACAACCATGCACCACCTGTACACCACCCCGAAGGCTGCCCCATCTCTGGAACATCGCAGTGTATGTCAAGCCTTGGTAAGGTTCTTCGCGTTGCATCGAATTAATCCGCATGCTCCGCCGCTTGTGCGGGCCCCCGTCAATTCCTTTGAGTTTTAGCCTTGCGGCCGTACTCCCCAGGCGGGGCACTTAATGCGTTAGCTACGGCGCAGAAGCCAAAGACCCCCACACCTAGTGCCCAACGTTTACGGCATGGACTACCAGGGTATCTAATCCTGTTCGCTCCCCATGCTTTCGCTCCTCAGCGTCAGTTATAGCCCAGAGACCTGCCTTCGCCATCGGTGTTCCTCCTGATATCTGCGCATTCCACCGCTACACCAGGAATTCCAGTCTCCCCTACTACACTCAAGCCTGCCCGTACCCACTGCAAGCGCGGAGTTAAGCCCCGCGTTTTCACAGCAGACGCGACAAGCCGCCTACGAGCTCTTTACGCCCAATAATTCCGGACAACGCTCGCGCCCTACGTATTACCGCGGCTGCTGGCACGTAGTTAGCCGGCGCTTCTTATGCAGGTACCCTCAACCAGGCCAAAACCTGGACTTGTTCCCTACCGAAAGAGGTTTACAACCCGAAAGCCGTCATCCCTCACGCGGCGTCGCTGCATCAAGCTTTCGCTCATTGTGCAATATTCCCCACTGCTGCCTCCCGTAGGAGTCTGGGCCGTATCTCAGTCCCAGTGTGGCCGGTCACCCTCTCAGGCCGGCTACCCGTCGACGCCTTGGTAGGCCATCACCCCACCAACAAGCTGATAGGCCGCGAGCCCATCCCCTCCCAAAAAATCTTTCCAACAACCACCATGCGGCAGCCGCTGACTATCCGGTATTAGACCCAGTTTCCCAAGCTTATCCCGAAGAAAGGGGCAGGTTACTCACGTGTTACTCACCCGTTCGCCACTAATCCACCCCCAGAAAACTGGAGACTTCATCGTTCGACTTGCATGTGTTAAGCACGCCGCCAGCGTTCGTCCTGAGCCAGGATCAAACTCTCCGCAAAAAACAGAGAAGCTCAAAACAGCTCCAAAAAAACAAAACAAAAAATCATCAAACAAAAAACGACACACTATTGAGATTCAAAACAAACAACCCACA
>NZ_JACFAK010000023.1 GCF_014118685.1 Flaviflexus huanghaiensis | reverse complement strand
CCGTCACCGGCTCAACAGGGGTGGTGACCGGCAAGCCAACTCTGCCCTGCACATCATCGCGATCGGCAGACTCAGAACCGACCCGAGAACCCAGGACTATGTGGCGAAGAAACTCTCCGGAGGGCACTCCAAAATGGAAGCCCTCAGGTGCGTGAAACGATACCTCGCACGGGAAATGTTCTACGCGCTCAAAACCAGAACCCAGGTAATCAATCAGACGCAGATTGCTGCTTGACACTTAGAAGGGCGTCCAGGGCTCCCAGTATGTGTCGTGGAGCTATTCCAACAGGTTGGAAGAGGCCGGGCTGAGAGCCTCGGTGGGCAGCGTCGGCGACGCATTCGATAATGCGCTGGCCGAGACCGTCAACGGCCTCTATAAGACGGAACTGATTTACACACGGCCCCACTGGGCAACGGCAACAGAGGTCGAACTGGCGACCATGGACTGGGTCCATTGGTGGAACACGATCCGCCTGCACGAGTCCCTGGACTACCGCACCCCAACAGAGTACGAAGCGCACTACTATCAAGAACATGCCAGCGTCCTGGCACACGCATAAAAGCGGAACGAAACCCAGGACGCTTCAAACCGCGACGACGGCCCCGTACCCCCATCGAAAGGTAAAAGTCGCCTGAATGTGTGGCATGCCTCCACAGTAAAGTCGATTTTGTGTTCCGCGAGGATTAGTGGGCAGCGTGCGTATGACCCTGATGCGCCGCGTGGTGGCGAGAAACCTGGTGGTCGAGCGATTATGGGGCCGGGGAACTGGGAAGCGATTATCACCCCGGAAGAAACCGAACGCATCCGAGCCGTATTCGCGAACCCCGACCGCCGTGTCGGCAGGAGCGCGAAGAGTCTCCTTGCCGGGATCATCTCGTGCGGGAAGTGCGGCAACACGCTCGTCACCGGTGGCTGGCGCACTGGGCAGACTGCTCCTTCGAAGCAGCACTTCTACCGGTGCCTCCCGCTCCCAGGACGCCCGGAACGCGGCGGACTGTCAGCCAGCGCCGCAGGCGTCGAAGCCGTCGTCACGGAAGCTATCATCCTCCGCCTCGCAGCAACCACCCTCCCTGACATGGCACCGGGCGAAGACGGTGGGGTTGCGGCGGCGATGACCCAGATCACTGCTGCGAGGCAGCGGATGGAGGATATGGCCCGCGACTACGGGGCAGGCCTATTGACTCGGGCAGAGTTGCATGCTGCGAAAGCCGCAGCACAGCACTCCATCACTGAAGCGGAACGACTCCTCGGGCGTACCAGCAGGTCCGCAGCGTTGAAGGGCATCCCGATCGGTGACGAGGCGGCGTTGCGGAAGGCTTGGGAGTCGGAGTGGTCGATCCCACAGAAACGCGCCATCATCGCCGCCCTCGTAGACACTCTCGTGATCCTGCCCCTCCCCAACGGCGGCGCACGGTTCAGGCCCGAACGGGTGCAGATCACCTTCAAAGCCTGACACCACAGCACTGCACATGCAGGTGATCCCCGGGAATGCTGCATCGAGGGTGCGGTGTCAGGTTTCGAGTTTGGTGAGCACGCGGAGCTTTGACAGCGCGACCGGGTCGGTGACCGCGAAGGACACCCCCGACCGCTCACACGCCTCTCGCGTGAACCCCTCTGGGTCGAAGCCTGGCGGGAGTGCGCCAGGTGCCCGCGCCCGTCCCCGGGATGGGGTCCGTACCTGACTGGTGCGGGCAATACTCGGTGTACTGGTGGTGTGCGTGATCGTGTTCATACACGACAGGTGCGTCACCCAAACCACAACATCTAGTATTTACTCTCGACTTGAGCTACTATATGTGCTCACGCAATTCAATCAGGAGACCGGTGCGGTGGTCGTGATTCGCAACCACTGGGAGTGTTGATTCAACACCCCCGCACAGCCAGATCGAGATTCACAGGAAGCAACTTTTCCTGGGAAGGGGCGGTTGTGTCGATTCGACACCACCGTGGTCCTACTCCACGAGAGGCTTCCCAGGACAGACGGTCTCGCTGAATCGGCGGCACCGCGGTTCCCTTCAGGATCAAGAAACCCCAAGTCGCATGGTGGGGCCATGGTGGCTCCACCGGCGCGGTTCACCCGCAAACTGGAAAACCCCTGATCCCACGGTGCCGCCACGGTGGCGGGACCGTGCGTGAGTGTCAGTCGGAGGTCGTCGCCTCCGGCAACGTGATTCCCTCAAAGGGAGCCGCGCGGCGGATGAACTCGGCACGATCGGTTTCGCTGATCGTCGTGATCCCATAGAACAGGGAGACACCCGCCACGAGCCCGTCATCGCTCTCGCCCGCCTGGTAGTCAGGGTCGAGCGTTTCATCCTGGACCGTTACGTCAAAGAACTCAGCCCCACGATGGAAGCTCCCCACCCGCATCCACACAGGATACTCCTCGAAGTAGGTGTCGCTCGCTATATCAGTGATCCCGTCCTGTTCCGCGACCTGCCGAACGGTGTCGATGACCGCATCCCATTGTTCGACAGAGACGGTGACACTCACCTCGTAGAGCGCCGAGTTAAAGGTCGTCAATAGTGATGTTCCGCCGTACCCGTTGCCTTCCTGCGGGTACCAGCCACTTTCGTTTTCTACCGTCCATCCGGTGATGCCGTACTGGGTTTCGAGAGTGTCCTGAACTTCGGCGATGAGCTGGTCTGCCCGTGCTTCAACCTCTTCAGCAGCGGGGAGCATCAATACATCGTTTGCTGGGATGCCCGCGTTCGCCGGGTAGTCGACCCACTCAACGGTGACCGTGTTGCCCTCAGCGTCGGTCATGGTTGTTGTCGGTGAAGGTGCGCAGGCAGTCAACAGAATCACTGCTGCTACGGCAGCTGCCGTGCCGAGCGCGACACGCGACCGCAATCGTGTTCCGATCATCATGTTGGGTTCTCCTGTCTCACCCAATCGGTGCGTTCGCCATTCTCTTCAACTACCCACCGTACAGGATCATCGATGTAGCGCACGTTCGGTGTAAACCAGAACGTCTGATCCGGGTCCCAGCCCGCGATCACGGTAGCGGTCTGCTCATCGACAGGGATCGCGATTCCCGCCGCAGAGAGATAGGTCTGTGTCTGGAGGTGTACAGCGTCGTAGTGTTCGGCGACTTTCGCCCAGTCCGGGACCACCCAAGCACCGTCTCGCCCGGTGGCGCGGTACCAGTCGTGACGCTTTTGCGCGGTGACCTCGATCGGGAACCGCGCGCATAGATCCGCCCACGCTTCGGCGGTGTCAATCTCGAAGATACGCAGCCCAGCGGGTACCCCCAGCCGCCGCGTGTTCGCTTGCTCCCAGCCGAGGCTGTCTTCCACGAACCACAACCCGGCAGGACTCTCGTCGAACAGTGCCCTGGTGGTTGAGGGAAGCTCCCACGGTGGGCGTGACCACCAGTTCCCGCTCCAGTTCGCGGTCACATCCGACGGACGCTCCCGCCGAGCAGCCAGTTCTTCCTCGACGATCTGATCCCGCACCTTGCGGAGTAATGCCATCGGGTCTGCCATGATCTCGTGCGGTGGTGCGTCATCCCACTCCACCTGCCATTGGGAACGCTCCGCCACCGACTCACCCCACCACGTGGCATGCGCAGACGCGGCAATGTGCTCCGCGACGCGGCGAAGCGGAACCTGCAACTCATCTGACACCGCAAGTACGTCGCTCCCGTCCGCCTCCTGCCAGTACCTGGCCGAACCGACCGGCTCGGAGACGCAGTCACGCAACAGTTCCGGGGTCACTTCGGCCAACGACACAGTTTCCAAGCGCGCTGCAACCTCAGCGGGGGCGACCTCCCGAACCTCCCCACCGACGTTGCCGATCAACTGCACCGATGTGCCCTTGCCTGGGTCAAGGTGATACGAGGCGAGAAAGACTCCCGCGTTGAACGAGTCCTCACGGTACTCGGGGACGTGGAGGCGATCGGATGCGATCGCATACTCGAGGAGCAGGCGTCGTCCCCGTGGCCCGCACATGAGGAGGTCTGCCAGCGAGGTTGTGTCGATCATGCGGACACCACCCACGGTGCGGACGAGAAGTTACCGCGCCGCATCCGCTCAGAGGACGGATCGAAGTCGATGCTTGACACCCGCTTCTGAGCGTCAAGCCGCGTCAAGGTGGGATCAGCCGCAGAGAGACCCCAGGCTGTCTCAAATCCGGCAGACAACCCCACGTCGTAACAGGCCTGAGCCCGCTCACTTACCTCCACCAGAATCCGCACCCCCCGAGTCTACCAACCGCCCCTGAGAACCCGACTGCCTGGCTCCTCGGCTCAAACACTCCTCAGCAACAAAGTGAGGGACGCAGGCTACGCGGGCGTGGACAGGCTGCGTCATAGGCTGCGTGCTGGCCTATCGCGGGCCGGGCCCGTGCGAGGAGTGTCGCGCTCGAACGGCTCAAGTTCTCGTGCCCGCTGGGCTGCGCGCTGCTGGGTCTGCTCCTGCTCAGCACGCTTGGCCTCTATCCGTCGAGCGGCGTCGCCTATGGGGAGGTTGCGGAGTTCTTCGGCTTCGGCGCGGGCCAGGGCGGCCGTGGCGTGGGCCTCGTGGGCGTTGCGGTGCGGGTTGACAAGGCGCATCCCGAACTGGTCGCGCCAGGCTTCATCTGCTCCAAGCTCGCTGGCCAGCAACGCCAGGCGTTCCTGCGTGTGCCGCCGCTGCGTCGCCGTCCGTTCGACGTGCGCGGTTTCGACGGCACGGTTGGCATCGGTTACGCGGGGGTCGCTCTCGGCTCGGCGTTCCGCTGCCTGCGCTGCCCATGCGGATAGCGACTCGGGGGTGCGGGGCAGTTCATCCCATGTCGCGCGCAAGCTCGCCCGAGCCGCAGCGACTTGTTCGGTCGCGGCGTGGTGCTCGGCCCGCGCTTTACGCCTGCCGAAACGTCCGGCGGTGGCGAGCCTGGCACTTGCGGCGGCTTCGGTTCCGATGGTGGCGAGGTAGGCTGCGCCGTCGTGCTCGGCCTGCTCGGTGAGTGGCCCGGCGACCCCGACGCGCACCCGGGCGGCGGCGTCCTCAGCCCGACGGAGCACGTCAGCGCTCTCGTCATCTTCGGCGCGGTGCTCGGCTCGCTGAGTATCGAGTCCGGCGGCGATCTGCTCCCACCGCTCCGCCTGCCTTTCGGCTTGCTCGGCTTCATGATCGAGTCGGGCGAGTTCTTCAGTGACAAGCCGAACGGGGCCGTTCTTGATGATGCCGCGCACCGCTTCGACAGCCTGAACGGTGGCGTGGTCGAGGCCCCGATCAGCACTGTCGCGTTCCATCGCGTCGATGAACTGCGCCCTGGCATCGGCTATGTCCTCGGCGACGACATGCAGCCGGTTCTGTTCCCGGCCTCTTGTCATCCCGACATACACGCCTGCTGCGCTCGTCGCCTCCGACAGCATCGTGTGCGAGGCAGTGACGGTGGCTCCTTGGACACCGTACGCGGTCGCCGCGTAAGACAGGTGCGCGTGCTCTGCCACATACTCAGCGGGCAGGGCGACGGTGCGAGGATTCGTGCGGCCATTGGAGGTTTCGCGGGCGTACACGGTGCCGTCGTCGGTGACGTGCTGGACGAACCATTGCTGCCGGTTCGCGACCCCGAGCGTGCCATCGTTCTTCCGAGTCTGGATCACGTCACCCCGACCGATGGGTAGGCCATCGCTGCCGGTCGCCGTTACCGCGTCATCGACCTCGCCCCGCTCGACGCGCCCGGACCGGATGCGCTCGTTCAACGCCGCCGCCTCGTCGTTGGTGGCGACTCAAGCAAAGCTTCAGCAGACCCGTTTGCTGGTTGTGATTCACCAGCACCGGGGGTGTTGATTCAACACCCCCGGCCGGCAGGACTTGGTTCATCGCAGAACTTTTTATCCCAGTTGGGACGGTGGTGCCGAATCGGCACCACCGCTCTATCCCCGACATCGCCTGCGTTGCGTGAACAACGCGGGCTGCGCGTTCGCCTCTTTATGGAGGGGTGCTTAAGAGCAGACATCGCCAGACGGCTCCTCTCTCACGGGTCTCAATGCCCTTTGTCGAGATAGGTATTACGCCCTCACCGCTTGTGTTCCTTTTCGTAAACTTGATGGACCTCTGTCGATACGACCTTGCATGTGAAGTCCCTGGGTCTTATTCGGTTCGGGTGCGTTTCCGTACTGGAATGAAGGTTAGGAGCCACGGAATGGTGAACAGCACCGGCAGCACATAGTCCTCAGGAACTACGGGGCGATCAAGTTCAGCCCGCATGATGAAGAACAGGATCCACATGCCGACCGCGAACACGAAAAACAGTGCACGCAGAACCTTCAACAACGTGCGTAGAGGATGCATTGCGAACTTCACAACCAGCGTCACCAAAATCGCGACGATAGGGATCACAGCAAGAAACATCGCCACCAACGTTACCAATCTGCAGCATCACCGGCACGGACCCGGCAGTAGTGCACATATGGGTAAAGAGATTCGGACATCATCCTTCCAGGGAACTGTCCAGTAAGTACTCAGTCAATTCCCCCGAGAAACCGAGGAATCCACGTCGTCTACTTTCGTGGTCTGCGCGAGGTACCTCATATAAATGTGAGCGCGTAATGTGAGTTGGTGCCTCACATACTTTAAGCGCGAGGACTCGTGATTTATTTACTGAGTTGGAGTCGGTTGATCGACGCTTCTAAGGATGTCATATTCAATTGATGAGTTTTGGAGAGCGCTTCGGTTTTTCCCTGTGAGAGCTCGATCAATCGTATCTGGAGCCGGCTGATTTGGCGGGTAAAATCTGAATCGCCCCGGGTTTGGTGGAGGGTCTGAAATCCCGAGAGGATGATGATCATGCCAGCACAAAGGAAGTATCCGCCAGAGCTTCGTGAGCGTGCGATGCGGCTTGTTGCCGAGGCCCGTAAAGAG
>NZ_JACFAK010000022.1 GCF_014118685.1 Flaviflexus huanghaiensis | reverse complement strand
GCTGCCTGCCCACAGGTGTCAATGGTGCGTTAGCGTGGGACATGAAGACCTCCGGTTACTGGATGCGAGCGTGGTAACCCACATCCTGCCGGAGGTCTTCATCTAACTCGAGCGTTCACAACCTCCCAAGGAACTACACCTAGCGCCGCATGAAGGGTGTCATTCTTAACCGAAAGCGCTCCCCGGAATTCAACCTGAAAAGACAGCTCGATTTCCGGGGAGCACTTTACGAACTACTCTCCACGGCGACCTCGAATCAGCCCCGCACCACTACATCATCAGCTGGTATTCCTCCCAGGGATTCTCACGGCCGCGCCCACTAACGAGTAGACCCTAAAGCGCGAGCGGCCCCGCACTACCAGTGGCACCCGCCCGCGCTACCGGATCAACCCAGCCCTGCGACCGAACACCTCGGCTAAACAATTTGGCGGGAGATAAGACGTACCGATCCCTACCAATGAGCAGCTCGAACGCTCATTCAGGAATTTTCAACAAAGACCCTCAGCGGCGGATTTAGTTCTGCAAGAACTGCATCGGCCAGCTTCCCAATCACCAGAGAAGCCCTCCAAACCTTTTCTGAAAGGCCCTCGATCGACTCCCCCTCGTCAAACGAGATGGGGCACTTCAGAATTTGCATATAATAATTCGTCTTGGTGAAGTCGATGGGATGCGCGCTCTGCCCGAGCTTTCGAACAAGCTTCTCCGCGAACTCGCCTCGAAACCGTTCGAAGTAGGCCAAGTTCTCCCCCGAGTATTCCGTCTTGAGATCTTTCCGTGGCTTGTATGGCCTCGGCGCAACTTTGAATCCGAGTTTTACTTCACCCCTATTGAGGCGATCCGACGAAACCGGGATGCCGAACTCCAGAGCGAAGCCCTCGAATTCCGGCCGTTCCGCGACTAGCTGCCACTCTTTGCGCGTGTAGCCTAATTCAAAGCCGCTGCCGGCGTAGACCCACGGCTCTTTGATTGCCAACTCCTTTGAAGCCGAGCTGAGTTCATAAAGCTCCAGCCCGAGAAGCTCAGCCGCCCGCCGTGTGTACTTTCGCTCTAGCAGTGGCTTCGTTTCGACGAACGAACGGAGCTGCGCGAACGGCGTCCTGGCATCGAGCGCTCTGAGCGCCTCAAACTCTGAGCTGGTGTCTGGACCCAAGTACTGAAGGACGTCACGAAGCAAAAGTGCGGCCAATGACATCTTTTCGTTCGAGTTTGGCTCCTCTTCAAGCGAATGTTGCCATGCTGCGAAAGTCGTACTGCGAACTCCACTGGGGAGACCCTCTTCGGGGACAACGGTCAGGTATGTAAGATCGGCACCGCACTCCACGCCGCCCGGTAAATCCGGGAAAAGGTCTTCACGCACCCTGCTGAGGAACTCCTTGTCCACGCAGGCCTCAAGGTACCGATCGAGCTGCTTATGACCCTGCTCGGCCGTGACCTTTGTCTCGACTACGTGTATTCCAACCCGAGTTCCATCCCAGACACCAATTACGACGTCAAAGCGATTTCCGCTGAACAGATATTCAGAGCACGCGTTGATTTCCAGGTGTGATCCCTCGTATTGCTCTTCTTTGAAGTCAGGTCGGATTGACTTTTCAAGCGCTGCGAAAAGATTCCTGCCTTCCTCACGGTTCATGGCGATTGCAATGAGTCTCGTAACCTGGGTTTCTCGATGAGCGAATCCCGTTAGTTCAGATACTGTTCTCGATACCAATTGTTCACCTCGCGCCGCCTTCTCTTTTCAAAATCATACGCGCATGCTCGCTAGGATGGCTCGGCTTACACTCACAGACGCGGTGGGCTTCGGGGTCGGAGCCGCGCGCGGCTGCCATGTGAGAATCTACCCGGCGTCGGAGTTCGCTCGTTCCTGATCTGAAGTGGACCCTGCAGCTCGATCACATTCGACTCACGCACAAGCTCGACCAGTCTCTGCAATTAGAGTTCCGCGAGAAATCTCTGCCTCAATTCCGAAGCACCGGCTCCGCTATGCGAAGATTCTTTTCAACTGTAAGGAGTCCATATGGAGAGTGTTGAGCAATGGCTGGCTGATCTGACTGATCCGATCACGGCATGGCTGGGTGGGATCAACGACTGGGTGTACAGCTGGGTCGTCATCCTCGCTCTCGTCGGCACAGGCGTGCTCATGACTTTTGCAACGCGAGGTGTTCAGTTCCGCCACCTTGGCAATATGTTCCGGCACCTGCGGAACTCGAGGAAGGATGCCAAGGGCGGAATCTCATCCTTCCAAGCCTTCACCATCGGCATGGCGACTCGGATCGGCATTGGCAATATCACCGGCGTTGCGCTGGCGATGATCCTCGGCGGCCCGGGCGCTCTGTTCTGGATGTGGATCGTTGCCTTCTTCGGAATGGCGACCGCCTTCGCGGAGGCCACTCTCGCCCAGCTCTTCAAGAAGCGTCAGGAGGATGGAACGTTCCGCGGCGGCCCGGCCACCTACATCCTCCACGGCACAGGCTCGAAGACTCTCGCCAATCTCTTCGCCGTATTCATGGTCTTCTCCATGGTCGTGGCGATGCCGATGGTCCAGGCCAACTCGATCTCGGGCGTGCTCTACGGCAGCCACAACATTCCTCCCTGGGTCTCCGGCATCGTCATCGCCGTTGCCACGGGTGTTGTTCTTATCGGCGGAGTCCGCGGCATCGCCCGGGCCACCGAGTGGATTTCCCCCATCATGGCGATCGCGTACCTCATCACCGCCATCGCCATCATCGCCCTTAACCTCGACGCCCTCCCGGACTTCTTCAGCGATGTGTTCCGCTCAGCCTTCGGTCTTGACGAAGCACTCGCCGGCACGGCCGGCGGCATCTTCGCCGCCATCCTCAACGGCACTCGCCGTGGCCTGTTCTCCAATGAGGCGGGCATGGGAACGAACCCGAACGCTGCGGCGACCGCCACGGTCGCCCACCCGGTGTCCCAGGGCCTCATCCAGTCCATCGGAGTCTTCTTCGACACGATGCTCGTGAGCACGGCGACAGGCTTCATCATCCTCACCTCGGGCGTGGTGAGCCTGCAGGGTGCCGACCAGTCGGCCGCCTCCAATCTCACCGCTGACGCGGTGATGGGGACTCTGGGCGGGTGGATGGCGATTCCGTTCTCCCTCATGATCTTCTTCTTCGCCTATTCCTCGATCCTCGGCGCCTACGCCTATGCAGAAGCGAACCTCGTGTTCCTCGGATGGACGTCACGTGCCTGGAGGATCGGCTCGAGGGCAGTCGCAATCTTCTGCGCCGGCATCGGCGCCGTCCTGGCCGTGCCTTTCGTGTGGACACTCATGGACTCGGCCATGGCCACCATCACCCTCCTCAACCTCGTCGGCGTTCTCGCACTCACCCGCTGGGTCACCACGGCCCTCAAGGACTTCGAGAAGCAGCTCGCCGAAGGCAGGGAGCCCGAGTTTGATGAGGACACCGCTGGGCTTCAGAAGAAGCTGCCATCGGATGCATGGGTGCTGAGCGACTGAGAGTCGCTGGGAAGCAGAGACCAAACGCTCTACCGGGCCCGGTAGACATCTCGCAGCCGGTCGCTCAGCAGGGAGCAGTTGGTCGCTCAGCAGGGAGCAGTTGGTCGCTCAACAAGGAGCAGTTGGTCGATAGCAGTTCTTCGACAGGCAACCTTTGCTTAGATGGTGGAGATCCGGTGGCCGCAAGCCGCTGACGATCAGCATAGAGGCCAGATGGATATCGGCAGTCGGTGCCCATGCAAGGACCAGTCATTTGAGCTGAGCAGGTTGGACGGCCGATACCGCTTGGTCAATCGAGCTCCTGCACCAGGATTTCAACGTCAGATTGCTCGTTCGCTCGACGAACGGGAATTCAAGTCACTGGAGCTGGCCTAGACGGAGAAGCCGGCGGGTACTCGGCTACTCGTCATCCTTCTGATCCTTTAGACCCGCCCATCCGATGAGGATTCCAGCCGTCAGGGCGACAACAGGGAAGTCTTCGAGATGGTCGATGGTCGAGTGGATCGCCAGGAATGCCCACGCCGCCCCCGAGATCGCTCCCCTGTCCCGAGCAGTCTGGGTCGCCAGCAGGAGACCTCCGACGAAGACAGCGGCCAGCAGCACCAAGCCGATGATCCCGTACTCGGCGAGCACCTGAAGGACCAGGGAATGCGTGGCCTCAAGCCCCGGGGTCGTCGATGCCAGCTCTGAAGACGGCGTGAAGGTGCCATGGCCGCTGCCCACTAAGGGATTCTGCTTCCAGAGTGACAGGGCATCATTCCAGAGAATGTGTCGGGCACTGCTGAGACTGTCGCTCTGTGAGAGCCATGCCGGCCACGACTCCCGCGATCCAAGGATCGCAACCGTGACGGCAGCGAATGCGACGAGGACAAGTCCGATTGCCACAGTGATCGCGCGAGGCGGCCCTGTCCTCACGCGATAGACCGCGCTGATCGCGACCAGGAGCGCTGCGAGCAGGAGGAGCGAGGCCTGAGAACCAAAGGCTAGAAGAATACCGATGACGCCTACACCCACCACAAAGGCAACGTGGCGTGACTCACCCATCTGACGGATGCTCCGCGGCACGCGGACGGGAGAGTATTTCGAGGCTTGTTTGGCGGCCGCAGCAGGTGCGGCACCCACCGATTCAGACGTACGCGCCATCCCTGCGATGTCCATTGGTCTTGGCAGGTCGAGGAGAGCGACTGCCGCGATTGCCACAAGGAGCACACCGACGGCGGCACTGGCATTGGCGTAGATCGGGGCGGCGAAAGCCGCAACCGTCAAGAGAATGGGCGCCGCCTCCCGAAGTGAACAGTTCCGCCAGCGATCAACGAGCACTCCCCCTGCCACAGCACCGGCAAGAAGTATGAGTGGCGAGAGCAGGTACGGCGACGAGAAGCTGGGTGGTCGGTGGCTGATCACAGGAGAGGCGAGCACCCAGAGAGTCCACAGCGCCACGCTCAGGACAAAGAAGATTCCTGCTGGTCCGAGTCGTTTCCGCAGTGGAGACACAGACTCAAGGACAACCCGGGCTGACTGTCTCATCCTCGCCGGTCGACCAACGTTTGCAGGGCCGGGATGATGCTCTCCAGGTGGGTGTCGATCGCCTGCGCTGCCGTGATCGCGGCGGCCTGCCCTCGCCTGTAGGGGTCGGCAACACTGTCGCGCTGGCCCGTGCTTCTGTGCCGCCACAGATACTCGGTCACATCATCGAGTCGCGACCCCTCGGGAAGAGACTGGATCTCTCGTGCAGCATGGCCGATGACAAAGGTCTTCGTGGACGCCTGAGGCCACTCATCGAGAATGTACCGGCGATGCTCTGGCGCCATGGTGAGAATCAAGTCCGCGCCTTCAACGAGGTCGCGATCGAGCTGCTGGGCTCGGTGGCTTTGAGCCTCTCCCCTGCCTGCGGTAAGACCTCCCATAGGTGGATCAATGGGTTCACCGACCAGCGCGTGCGTGCCGGCGGAGGCGAACTCGATCCCTCGGGCACGACTGGCTCTTGCCACAACATCCGCGTACGCGGAGCGGCAGATGTTGGCAGTGCAGACAAAGAGCACCCGGTAGGGGCCAGCGCCCCGTTCATAGCCGCGCTTTGTGGGACCCGCAGATCTGCGGAACATCGAGCCCAACCCCGCGGACTTGGCCTTCGGCAGAGAGAGATAAGGGGCAGCCAGGTCCCGCTCTGACAGGACCGAATCGCCTTGGGGGATCGGCCACGGGATCTCAAGGGCGGGGTCGAACAGGTTGGCGGTCTTTGTCCGTTCACGCGCCTCCGGTGTCCAGTGCTCGGAGAGGAGGTAGCTGAAGGTCGTGCCGTCTTCGAGCACCTGATGCGCGTTGCCGACCCCTCGAGGAACAAAGACGGAGGTGCCGGGCGAGAGCTCCTGTGTCGCCACGCGACCATATCCCTCGCCCTCACGCAGGTCCACCCATGCTCCGAAAGCGCGGCCGCTGAGAACACTGACGTACCGATCCCAGGGTTCGGCGTGGAAGCCGCGCGTCACGCCTCGGTGCTGGACGTGTGTGACGTTGTGCTGAACGGGATTGAAGCTCGGTCCGCCGGCAGATTCCAGCTTGGCTTCATGCCAGTTCTCCGTGAACCAGCCATCGGGTGTCTCCTGGAGGGATGAGCTCACAACCAGCAGCCCAGGAATCTCGGTCGATCTGACATCCGGCTCGTTCACACAAGGTCCTCTTCTCGATACTTCTGGCTCTACGGCTCGAGCACGGCGATGAGGGTCGCCGCGAGCTCGGCATGCGCTTCGGCGCCCATCGCCTCGCCGTCGCCGAGTGCCGGCTGCCCTGCATCGACATAAACCCCGCCGACGGATTCAACAGCAGCCTGGATCGACGCCCGATGGAGCGGCGCCCAGTCCGGAACCGAATCGGCGCTGTAGATAGGAGCGACTGCGATGATGCGGGCTTCAGGCAACGCGGCACGAAGATCCGTGTAGTACTGGGCAGCGACCTCGGTCAGCGGGGTATCTCCATCAGCCACTCCCCCAAAGGTGACAACGACTTCAGGCGAGAATTCAGCGATGGCGTCCACAGTGCCCGGGAAGGGCGTACATGGAGAGTCATTGCATACGCGCGGAGGGGTCACGTAGCCCCTGCCAGGCGCCGAGAGGTTGT
This sequence comes from Flaviflexus huanghaiensis, assembly GCF_014118685.1. Lineage (GTDB taxonomy): Bacteria > Actinomycetota > Actinomycetes > Actinomycetales > Actinomycetaceae > Flaviflexus > Flaviflexus huanghaiensis. The sequence continues at coordinate 3,324 of NZ_JACFAK010000022.1, read as the reverse complement.
ACAGAGGATCCCACTCGAGCTCGGCGCTGACCGGCCCCACCCACAGGGACTGAGGGTCACCCAGCGAGTTCGAGTCACCGACAATCACCGCCGTCAGACTTGCGTCAGGTGCTGGCACGGAAGTCTCGGTCTCGACTTCTGGATCCGCAGAGGGCACCGCCGGTTCTGTCGAGATGTGAGAATCACTGCTCGTCTCATTACCGAAGTCGAACGAACGGGCTTCGGTCGCATCGCTGGTCGCCGCCCCCCGGCCGCTGGCGAGAGCGGCCAGGCTTAAAGATACGGCGAGAAGTCCGAGAATAATCAGTCCAATGATCGCTAACAGACCTCGACTACGAACTGATCCCATCACTCACTTCCGTTCATAAATTGCCACCGCATGCTACTAATCTCACGGTGAGTCTAAGCCATGAAGAAGCGGACAGCGTGGCTCAGCAGGTACAGTCTGTGTGTACTGTGATTCTGTCAATAGTTCTGCAGTATTCACCCAGCTCAAGAATGTATTAGGACGGTTATGGAACTTCAGCAGTATCTCAAGATCATTCGGGACTACTGGCGAAGTATTCTTGCAACCCTCTTCATCGTAGTAGCGGCCGTTGCCGGCTACACGATTGTGCAAGATCCTACTTATCGGGCAGATGCAACCGTCTTCATCACGGTCGAAAGCGGTGACACTGCGGGTGAGCTCTCCCAGGGAGCCAACTATGCAGAACGGCAGGTGCAGTCCTTTGTCCAAGTAGTATCGACCGCCAGCGTCCTCCAGCCCGTCATTGATGAACTCAACCTCGATGCCACGCCAGCGTCTCTCTCGCGCAGCATCTCGGCATCGTCGCCTAACGCGACCTCGCTCATCGAGATTGCGGCGACCGGGGACACTCCTACTGAGGTTACCGACCTTGCTAACGCAGTCGCTGCCAGTCTCGTGTCCACGGTCGATGACTTGGCGCCGACCAGCTCGGATGGGTTGAACCTTGTCAGTGCCAGCGTTATTGACCCTGCGACGGTGCCGACCACTCCGACAGCCCCGAAGCCGATGACGAATCTTGCCCTGGCAGTGATCCTCGGGCTCCTGCTCGCCTTCGGCCAGGCTCTGCTACGAGAAGTACTCGATACGAGGGTTCGGGATGCTGCCGACATTCAAGAGGTGACAGACAAACCGATCCTTGCGACTGTCGGGCATATCTCGAAAAATATGACGCCGTCAGAGCGACGAGCGCATTCCGAGGCCTACCGCCGTCTGCGTACGAACGTGACGTTTGTCGGTCTGGGCGGCGAAAGGAAGAAGTCCCTTGTCATCACCTCTTCGCTCCTCGATGAGGGAAAGACACAGACCGCTGTGAGCCTTGCGAGCGTACTCGCTCAGGCGGGCGAGACTGTGCTCCTGATCGACGCGGATCTGCGACGCCCCTCGGTCGCCAATCGCCTGCAGATCGACAACGAGCTCGGGCTCACCGACATTCTGACCAAGCGTGGCACATTGGCGGATCTTGCAATTCCCGCCGCGACAAATTTGTGGGTGTTGCCTTCCGGAACGGTCCCGCCGAATCCCTCCGAGCTGCTCGGATCAGGAGCTATGAAGCAGCTGCTTTCCCTCGCAGAACGCGAGTTTGACTACGTTGTTCTGGACACCCCACCTGTCCTTCCGGTGACAGATGCCGTCGTCGTCGCATCGCAGGCTGGAGGAGCTATCGTCGTGTCGCGTGCCGGGGTGACCAAGCGGTCCCAGATCCAATCGACAATTGACGTGCTGGAATCTGGACTGGTATCGACGCTCGGATTAGTCCTGAACGACGCCGAACTCAAGTCTAGGGAAGAGCGCTATGGCTACTATTCGGGATACACACAGGGCGATGCCAACGCAGAGAACGCGGCACCGCGTCTTACGGGCATTGTTCGCGGACGCAGTTGATCTTCCGCGATTGTGCATCTTAGACAGCTTTTCATTTGAGCCATCCCTTGCTGAAGGGTCGCGGGTTTCATTTCGATTCTTTTGTTGTGAGACTTGCAAATAGCGGAAGGTTTCGTTGCCCCGGGTTCCTTGATCGGGCCTTACCGCTTCACGAACACAATCCCCAAGAATGCCCACCTGCTCTCACAACGCCAGGGCTGGCTCTCGCAAACGCGCCCGTCTTGAGCTTCGGAATAGCAGCGTCGACGGTGCAACCCGGGTGTCGAGGGGCCTGTGTCGGAAGCCATACCTCTGAGCAAGGTAGCTATGGTGCTGAGCAGGATGGTTGGGACTGGAGTTGATCCACTCCGCTTCGACTTTGGTATCGCCAATGCCTGAGATCGGGTCGTTAATCATGATCTGCAGCAGGACCGCGCTCAATTCAGCACCACGCTCACGACTACCATGCGGATACAACACTCTAAGGGACACTGCTAACCGCTCTCTATGACTGAGAGATCAACGGCAGAAGATCGAATACGGTTCACCATCGCCGGCTCTCGCAACGACCGAAATCCAGGTGCGCTCGAGGAGAATGCGATATTCTCGACTTCAGGCATAAAGAAATCGCTAACAGGGGATCTAATGGTCGGAAGTCGAACTTGCTCGTTATGTGGTGTTAAGGGACATGACAGACGGTCGTGCAACATTTCCCAAAACGCTGGGCGGTGCAGCGTCTGCGGGTACCACGGCCATGACAAGCGGAATTGCCCTCACAAGTGATCGGTAAGGAAGGAAATCCTCGTCCTGAGTCAGCCGTATTTTTGTTAGCGAGTTTAGCCCCGGTTCTAGGCAGAGATACATTTTGAGAAACGTTTGCCCGCGCGTGTGACTTTGCGCAGACGCGCTCCGCTCCTATTGACCTCGACCGTTTAGGACGCGGGTGGTAAGTCGATGTTGCCCAATGCCGACGTCGGGTCTTTCTAGGTTGTAGTAATCGATCTAGGACTGCACGGCTTGAGCCCTTTCGTTGTCCGATTTCGAGGCTCTGGGGTAAGCCCATTCAGCGGCCAGGGTGCGACTGGGCCGCGCGACTTTGCCGATGGCACTTGGGCAGTTGGGCTTGATGAACTTGTGGCTGATGACATGAGCGTCGATCACAGCGTGGAACGTCGCGGACTTGCGGTAAGCGAACGCGTTGTCAGTGATTACGCGTTCAACACGCAATCCCAACTGTGGCTAGAACTCGACTGCGCCATGTAGACGGCAGCGGTGCAGGGGCATCGCCGTTGATCAGGAATGCCCCTTGGAGTGGATGCTCCTATTGTTGTCAAGCTGCTTTTTCCAATGTGAGTTGGTTGATGGTGGCGGTGGCGAGAGCTTCGAGTTCTCGGTCGGCGCGGGTGCCGATCTCGAGCCGTTGGAGACGCTGCCGG
>NZ_JACFAK010000021.1 GCF_014118685.1 Flaviflexus huanghaiensis | reverse complement strand
ACCTCAGAAACCGAGCGACGAGACGCCCTACCAGGATGGCTGCATCACTATAATCATCACCGACCCCACACAGCCTGCGACAGGCTCGCCCCAATCACCCGCTTAACCAACCTCCCCGGACAGTACAGCTAGCGGGAGATCGGCAACTGCTGAGGCGAGCGAAAGCGCGGCCGCCAGATCCGTCGATGGCTCCGAGGCTCTGGCCCCGCCGATGGTGGAGACGAAGATGTCCTTGCGGTCGAGATCGACACCGAGGCGGGACTGCAGCACTGCCACTGTCATGGCGACACGGGACGAGTCGACGCCTGAGGTTGTCCGTCTCGGTGGACCAGCCGGTGCGACTGCCAGGGACTGAATCTCGACCGGCATTGGCCGCCTGCCCTCGAGGGTGATGGTGACGCACGTGCCGGGCACGGTCCGGGCCCGATCGGAGAGGAAGAGTCCAGAAGGATCGGGCAGTTCGCTAATCCCCTCGTCGATCAGTTCGAAACAACCGACCTCATCCGTCGGCCCGTAGCGATTCTTGACGGCACGGACCATCCGAAGGCGGGAGTGGCGCTCGCCATCGAACTGACACACGACATCGACCAGATGTTCGAGAACCCGGGGACCGGCGATCGAGCCGTCCTTCGTCACGTGTCCGACGAGAAGAATGGGAAGGCTCCGTGCCTTCGCCAGACGGACGAGGCCCGCCGTGACTGCTCGGACCTGGGAGACGCCACCAGCAGCCCCATCGACGGAGGTGTCGACGATCGTCTGAACTGAATCGACAACGAGCAGTGATGGAGGGTTGGACTCGACATGGCCGATGATCGTCGCGAGATCCGCTTCGGCCGCCAAATGCAGATTCGGGGACATAGCGCCGATTCGTTCTGCGCGCAGACGCACCTGGGAGGCAGATTCCTCACCCGAGATGTAGAGCACGGGTGCTGTGTTGAGGCGCGACACCTGAGCCGCGACATCGAGAAGGAGAGTCGACTTGCCCACGCCGGGTTCGCCAGCCAGCAGAATGACCGCACCGGGGACGAGGCCCCCGCCGAGAACCCGATCGAGCTCGCCGACGCCTGTCGTTGACCGTTCTGTGGCAGACATAGCGACATCGGTGATTGGAGTCGCAGGTGAGGTCGGCGCGAGAGACTTCGCGCTGGTGATGGGAACGGGCCTCGTTTCCACCATCGTGCCCCACGCCTCGCACTGCGCGCAGCGGCCCACCCACTTGGAGGCATCCCAACCACATTCGGAGCAGGAGAAGGACGGACGATTCTTAGCCATGGTCGAAGCGTATCGAAGGCCGGTGCCCAAACAGCCGCGGGAAAAGGGCTAGTGGAACTGCCATTCAGCGGCGAGCAGCGAACTCGTCGAGAAGTTCGACATTGCCGGAGACAATAATGATGTCGTCTTCGCCGATCCTCGTCTCCGCAGTCGCGTACTCGAACGGCTCGTGTGGCGACTTCACTCCGATGATGTTGACGCCGTAGCGCTCGCGGACCTTCGACTCGCCGATCGTGAAACCTCGCAGATCGTGCGGTGGCCGCATTTTGACGATGGTGAAGTTATCCTCCATCTCGATGTAATCGATCATCCTGCCGGCGACCATGTGGGCGACGCGCCTGCCCGCATCGAATTCGGGATAAACACGCCGGTTGGCGCCAATCTTCTCGAGGATGCGACCGTGGTCACGGGAGGTTGCCTTGGCCCAGATTTCCGAGACTCCCATCTCGACAAGGTTCGCTGTCGTGAGCACGGAGGCCTCGAGGCTGGAGCCGATGCCGACGACGGCGACATTGAAGTCCTTCGCTCCGAGCTGCTCGAGCGCCTCTTTCGATGTGGAATCGGCTTCAATCACCGTGAACCGGTGGGACCACTGTGCGGCGAGATGCGGGTCCTTTTCGACGGCGAGCACCTCCCGGCCCTGCTCGGCGAGAGTGAACGCGACAGCTGATCCGAATCGGCCGAGGCCGATGACGAGGACGGCTCCGAGGCGGTCCTGCGATTTACGTGACATGGTGTCCTCCGACGCTCATTATAGCTAGCCGATGATCGGTCGTTCTTCAGGGAAACGGATCTGACGCTGTCTCTCTCGCATGGCGAGCGCGGCTGCGAGCGTCATCGTGCCGAGCCTGCCCGTGAACATGAGGAGGATAAGGACAACTTTGCCTGCCGTCGGCAGGCCGGGCGTGATCCCGAGTGACAGTCCGCATGTCGCGAACGCCGAAATCGCCTCAAAGAGGACGCTTTCGAGCGGTAGATCGGTAATGAAGACGAGGGCGAGAGTGCCCGCGCCGACAAGGGTGGAACCGAGGAACGCGGCCGAGACCGCGAGACGAAGTGACGAATTGGGAATCCTCCGATTGAAGGCGACCGTGTCCCTGTCACCTCTCGCTTCGGAGATGATGGCGAGGACGAGGACTGCAAACGTGCCAACTTTGATTCCGCCTGCGGTCGACGCCGAGCCACCACCGATAAACATGAGGGCGTCGAAGACGAACACTGTGGAGCCACTTAGCCCCGCGAGGTCGAGAGTGGAGAGGCCAGACGATCTCGCCGTTGTGCCGTGAAGTAGCCCGGCGAGGATTTTCTCGTCCGCGTCGAGAGCGGCAATGCTGTCAGCATTACCCCATTCGAAGAGGAAAAATGCCAGTACACCGCCGAGCCACAGAATCATGTACGTCGAGATCGTGAGCTTCGCGTGAAGAGAGAGATACCGGGGGCGACGCCAGTTGCGATGCAGGTCGCGGATAACGGGGAATCCGATCGCGCCGGCGATCGTGCCGACGATAATGGGGATGCAGAACAGCCAGTCGCCGACCAAGGGTTCGATGCCGCCGTCGACGATGACGAACCCGCCGTTGTTGAAGATCGACACGGCCATGAACATCGAATGCCAAATAGCCTCGAGCATCGGCTCGCCCATCGAGAGGAACGAGGGCAGGAGGAACACGGTGAGGATGACTTCGGCGGAGAGGGACACGACGAGAACCGCAGTGACGAGTGAGCCGACCTCGCCGAGGCGAGACTTCGTCTCCGTCGCGGCCAGCATTCGTTGCGTGAGGCCGATGCGATGGGAGACGGCACGGCCGAGGAGCGACGCGAGAGTCATGACCCCCAGACCGCCGATCATCATCGAAATCATGATGACAAGATGGCCGAACGTCGTCCACGAAGCAGCAGTATTGACAACTGTCAGGCCCGTCACGCATACCGCGGATGTCGCAGTGAACAGGGCATCAATGAACGTGGCGCTCCCCGGGCCGGCGAAGGCGAATGGTAGCCACAGGAGAAGAGTCGCAACGCCGATGATCGCGGCAAAGACAATGAGCGCGAGACGTGCCGGTTGATCCTGGGCGATCGCGTCGAGTCGCCCCCGGATCGTTCCGTTATGCTGCGCATCACGCTCGGCCATCGGCACACCTCCCTGCTTCGATAATCTGAACCTACCCCTAAGATGGTGTGATGCTCGCATGGGGAACATTGGCGGATTCAGTGCACAGATTGACAGCACTTACTCTATGATGAGCGAGAGCATAACTCTTACGGACACCCCTGCCGAATCTGCGGGAATGTCCCTCATGAGAACGGAAAAGTATGTCGCAGGTACCCCCCTCGGCTCCGCAGTTTATGACGGTGGCCGAAGTCGCGGAACTCGCACGCGTGTCGCGAATGACGGTCTATCGCATGATTCACGCTGGTGACCTGCCTGCCGTTCGTGTCGGCAACTCGTACCGGGTGCCGACAGAAGCCGTTGATGAATTGCTCTCAAAAACCGCCTTCGAGACCGACGAGCGTCACGCTTAGACCCCGGACGCGGTAGTATCTGCGGGTACCGTCCGTCGTCATGACACTGGAGGCAACCTATGGGTTCCGTTATCAAGAAGCGCCGCAAGCGCATGTCGAAGAAGAAGCACCGCAAGCTGCTTCGCAAGACTCGTCACCAGCGCCGCAACAAGAAGTAGGCATCGTGGGTCCGGAACGTCCGGGCCCACAGCCATCATGTACACGCTTGTCGTTAGACCCGGCTGCCACCTATGTGAGCAGGCCGAGCAGTCTCTTGCCGCCCTCGAAGAGGAGCGCGGCCTCGTATGGCGTGCCGTCGACATTGACACAGACCCGGATTTCGCTCAGTACTCAGACGATCTGCCGGTCCTCCTGAGCGACGGACGCCCGGTCGCGCGACTGACATCGTCCAAAGCGGCTCTCGCGCGAGCCACCCGTCCTCACCTGTGGAAACGTATCCTGCATAGTTTACATCTCAATTAGTTTTGGTAGAATAGCTCCGACCAAGGAGTTATTTACGATGTCTGATGTCCCATGGCTTGCAGCGGATGAGCAGGTCGCCTGGCGAAGCTACCTGCGCGGTTCAGCGCGCCTCAATGCCCAGATCGGAAACGACCTCTTTGAGGTCCATCGGTTCACCCTCAACAAGTATGAGGTTCTCGTTCGACTCTCCGAGAGCGAGGGTTGGACGATGCGGATGTCGGATTTGGCTGATGAACTCGTTCATTCCCGCAGCCGCCTCACCCGCACCGTCGCCTCCCTCGAGGAGGAGGGTCTCGTCGTGCGCGAGGCGTGCTCAGGGGATGGTCGAGGCCGCAATTGCCGCATGACCGCGAGAGGCTTCGACCTGCTGAAGAAGCTGGCGCCCGACCATGTCGAATCAGTGCGCAGGCACCTGCTCGACAAAATTGGCCGCGACGACCTGCTGACGCTCGGAAGGATCATGAGCAAGCTCCTCGACGAGGACTGACGTTACTGTTTCCCTGCTTGGTGTGGCAGTGTTGATCTATGGAATTGACGACCATTCACCTCGTTCGCCACGGCGAAGTGGACAACCCGACGGGCATTCTCTACGGTCGCCGACCTGGATTCCGGCTCACTCCTCTCGGCCGAGGCATGGGCGAAAAGGTCGGGGAGGAATTTGGGCAGCGGGACATTCGCTACATCGCCGCATCCCCACTCCAGCGCGCACAGGAGACCGCCTCGCCAACCGTGGCTGCGACCGGTCTTCCGCTGGAAATCGATGACCGGCTCATTGAGGCTGACAACCGATTTGAAGGCCTTGCCGTCAACAGAAATCGGGCCGTTCTCGCACACCCGAGGTACTACTCCTGGTATGTCAACCCGCTGCGCCCATCGTGGGGCGAGCCATACACCGAGATCGTCCGCCGGATGAGCGGGGCTATCGCGACCGCACTGGACCGGGCCCGCGGCGGCGAGGCTGCACTGTTCTCCCACCAGCTCCCCATCTGGACCATGCGACGCTTCGTCGAAAAGAAGCCACTCGCCCACGATCCTCGCAGGCGCCAGTGCGCTCTCGCGTCCGTCACATCGCTGACATTTGTCGATTTCCAACTCTTGGCACTCGACTACTGGGAGCCGGCGGCTGAGCTCCTTCGCACAGCGGCCGACATGGTCCCCGGAACGTCAGCGGCAGCCGAGGCGAAGGGAAACTAGTGCGTCGACTCGTCTGGCTCCTTCTTCTGCCGCTTCTCGCGGGGTGCAACAGTGCGATCGAAGGCACGGAGTATACCGGTCGGGATGCGAACTACGTGATGTGGCCGGAAGCCGAGCGCGGCGAACCGGTCGAGGCCAGCGGAGTAACCTTTGACGGCGACGAGGTCAATCTTGCCGATCTGCGCGGCAACGTCGTTGTCATTAACACGTGGTACGCGGCCTGTCCGCCCTGCCGTGCAGAGGCGGCTGACCTCAATGCGATCGCCGAGGATTACGCTGGTGACGTGACGGTCATTGGTGTCAACACCCGCGACAACAAGGCGGCAGCAGAAGCGTTCGAAAGATCGTTTGGTACTCCGTACGAATCGATCGAAGGTCGGAACGGCGAGTTTATCTCGGGCCTCGAGGGAGCCGTCCCACTTCAGGCAGTGCCAACCACCCTTATCCTCGACACCGAGGGCCGGCCCGCCGCGCGCTACCTAGGCCAGATCGATCCTCAGATCGTGCGAGGCATGATCGACGACTCGCTATGATGCCGCTGTCCGCGGCGGACTCGTTCGTCGGGGCCGTCACCGGCGGCCCGATGCTACTCGCGTTCGGAGCAGCGATGATTGCGGGACTCGTCTCGTTCGCCTCCCCCTGCGTCCTGCCCTTGCTACCGGGATACCTTGGCTACTTCTCCTCTCTTGCGCCCTCGGCAGCAGCCGGGGGACGCAATTGGCGTCTTGGGGGATCGGTGGCACTCTTTGTCGCTGGGTTTTCTGCGGTCTTCGTCCTCCTGGGGGTTGTATTTTCGGCCGCCGGGGCACGGTTCGCCCAACATCAGGACACGGTCATGTTCGTCGCAGGCCTCCTTATCATTGTCATGGGCGTTGCATTCCTCGGTGGGCTACCGTTCCTTCAGCGGACGACCCGGCTTCACATTCAGAAGCGGGGAGGTCCCATCGGGGCGCTCCTTTTAGGCGCCGTCTTCGGACTGGGTTGGACGCCATGTATTGGTCCCACGCTCGCAGCCGTCCTTTCCATGTCCTTCTCCTCCGGCAGCATCCAGCGCGGCACGATTCTCACGATCGCCTACTGCATCGGGCTCGGCCTGCCGTTCATCATCGCCGCGCTCACGGTCAACAGGTCCGCGCGGGCCCTCGCGTGGTTGCGCCGCCACTCGCGCGGCGTGCAAATCTTCGGCGGCATCGCTCTCATCGTCGTTGGTGTTCTCATGGTGACCGGCTGGTGGTCCGACATCATCGGTTGGGTAGCTAATCTTTCCGGGCAGACAGAATTGGTGGTGTGATGGAGACGATCCGCACGGCGCGCGACACCCCGGCGGGGTCCCCCGCGGGGATCGGCCTCAAGGGCTGGGGTAGATGGGGGTGGCGGCAGCTGACCTCGATGAGGAACGCGATCATCATGCTCCTCCTCCTCATCATCGCCCTCATCCCTGCCTCGCTTCTGCCGCAGAAGCGCCAGGACCCCGTGCTCGCGGAGCAGTGGATCGAGGACAACGGCGTATGGGGAAGCGTTCTTGACGCGCTTGGCTTCTTCAACATCCTCACCGCCCCCTGGTTTGCCGCTATCTACATCCTCCTGTTTATTTCCCTCGTCGGCTGTATCGTGCCGCGCTCCATCACTCTCGCCACCGACCTCAAGAAAGGCCCTGGACGGGTCCCTGCCAGGCTCGACAGATATGACACACACAAGTCGGTGGCGACCGACCTGTCAGAGGACGAGGCGTTGGCGTTCACTCAAAGGCGCCTGCGCGGGTACCGGACCGTCCGGAGGGATGGTGGGCTCTCGGCCCAGCGCGGCTACCTACGTGAAACGGGAAACATCATCTTCCACATGTCGTTGCTTGGCCTCCTCATCGTCTTTGGGCTGTCTCAATCTCTCTCCTTCCGCGGGCAGGCGATCATCGTCGAGGGCGAGACATTCGCGAACTCCGTCTTGAGCTACGACACCTTTGAGCGAGGAATCTTCGTTGACGAGGAGTCCCTACCGCCCTACAGCATCACCTTGAACGAGATGCGGCCGGAGTTTTATGAGGATGGCACGCCGTCGGCCTTCATGGCGGATGTGACAGTGACAAAGCCCGGGTCCGGGTCAAACGAGGTCATCCGGCCGAACGAGCCGCTCAACATCGACGGCACGAATGTCTACCTGTCCGGCAACGGCTACGCGCCGCGGGTAAGGGTGACGGACTCGGCTGGCAATGTGGCCTTCGATGAATTTGTCGTCCTGCCCGACGTGACACAGACATATGTGTCAACCGGTGTCATCAAGGTCCCGGACGTGACCGAGGGCGAGCAGCTCGGTTTCCAGGCGACGCTGTTCCCTACCGCTCAAGACCGGGATGGTGTCATCGTTTCCGTCAACCCCGACGCTCTCAACCCTGTGCTCGTGGCGACGACGTGGGTGGGTGATCTTGGGCTCGATGAGGGGGTGCCGCAGAACGTTTACCTGCTCGACACAGAACAGATGGAGCTCGTGACCGAGCAGGTTGGGGAGACCGCGATTGGCGTGCTGACGACGCTCGCCCTCGGCGAGGAGGCCGACATCCCGGGCGGTCACGGGACGATCGAGTTCGTCGACCTCGCACGGTTTTCAGCCCTTGACATGCGCTACGATCCGACGCTGGGCTGGATGCTCGTGTTTGCTGTGCTCGGCCTCGGCGGGCTCGCGATTTCCCTGCTCATGCCGTCCCGCCGAGTGTGGGTTCGATATGAGAACGGCACCCTTCATGCCGCAGCCATTGGCCGCAAGGGCGACGAGGGGCTCGAGAAGACCGTGTACGCTACGCTATCCCTCGAGGAGAACTCATGAATCTTGAAAGCATCAGTCTGGTCCTTATCTACGGCGCGATGGCGGCATACACGATCGGCATGCTCTCGTTCGCGATCGACCTGTCATCCACTGACCGCGACGGAACGCGCAAAGCCGCGAATATCGGTATGTCCGTCACGGTCCTCGCCTTTGCCCTGCACCTCGCGGGAACGATTCTTCGCGGTGTTGCGGCGAGCCGCGTCCCCTGGGCGAACATGTATGAATTCACGCTAACGTTCACCTGCGTCGCCGTCGGTGCCTACCTCGTGCTCGCCCGGCGCAGGGACCTGAGGACGCTCGGCGTTTTCGTCAATGGTCTCGTCCTCCTGTCGCTTGGAATGGCAATCGCCGTCCTCTATGTGAGGGTGCAGGGCACTCCGCCGATCCTCGACAATTATTGGCTCGTCATTCATGTGTCGACCGCGACGATCGCCATGGGCCTGTTCGCTTTCGGCGCGTTGCTCTCGGCGCTACAGCTCGTCCAGACTCGGCAGGAGTCGAAGACCGCCCTTTCTCGCGGGGGCACGATCGTTGAGGAACGGCCAGGGCGATGGCGTGCGCTACCGAGCGCGGCAGAGCTGGAACAGGGCGCCTTCCGCATTACCGTCATCGGCTTCCTCCTGTGGACGTTCACCCTCATCGCCGGGGCGATATGGGCGGAACATGCATGGGGCCGTCCCTGGAACTGGGATCCGAAGGAGACGATGTCGCTTGTCGTCTGGGGCTTCTACGGCGCTTACCTCCATGCCCGGTCAACGAGGGGCTGGGAGGGTAAGAGGGCGGCATGGCTCAACGTCATCGGAATCATCGCCCTTTTCATCAACTATTACGTCATCAACTTCTTCGCCGACTCGCTCCACTCCTATGCGGGGGTTTAACAGACCAGCATCGGCCTTGGCCATCGCGCTCGGAGCGTCACTGCTCGCCGGATGTGGGTCTGCGGAGGACTTGAAGTCGCGCTGGCTCGTCCTGCCGCAACCGCCTGAGGCTGTGACCCGTTTCGGGCCAGGCACCTCAGAGATTGCCGATCTCGACCTCGTTGGAGGCACCTTCTCCGTCCAACTTCTCGATGCCTTCGATCCGGGCGTCTTCCCTCATCACGGCAACTCTGTCCTTCCGATGAGCTTTGACAGCGGCCGCACAGTCATCGACGTTGACGCATCCGATGGTCCGGTGTCGATTCGTCTGAGCTTCACTGAGGATGACATCTACTACTCTGACGCGAACGGCGACACCTACCAAGATGCCCTTATCGTTCTCGACCAGACCAGTCTCTCTTACGCTTCCGAGCAGTCCGGGATCGACGGCGAAAGCGCGGAGGAGCGCCGCGGTACGGGACTGCTTGCCCTGACGTACTCGGAAGGGTCCGCGACACAGGCCTTCTATCTCAATGTGGGACCGCTCGAGAGCGTCTCGGCGATTGACGGCGGATTCTCGCTGACGACGGGGCGTGTCGATGGGTTGACGGACACGATTGAAATGGGATGGCCTGAGGGCGTTCCCGTCCGCATCGACGATCACGGCGGTGCAATCCAGTGCAGCCGCTCGATAGCCGAGATCGAAGAGGCTTACAACGCCCGCCCCGTCGGGCTCAAGACGCTAGCTGCAGTTCCCGAGAAGAGCGAGATTGCCGGCTACGAGGAGCAGGCAGCCTTCCCCCTACCGGGTGATGCTGCGGTGACAAGAAACTACCCTGGCTTCGATCGCATGATTTTTCTTCTCGACGGGGGAGACATGACCCGCTGGACCGACTATCGCTGCGGCTGGACTCCAGTTTCAGATCGGTAGCTGAGCCGCGCGGCTCGGTCGATGACCCACCCGGCGAAGCCCATGACCGGCACGTTGAGTGGCGAGGAGAGTGCGTAGGCCATGACAGGCGCGGAATCGGTCCCGACCCGAACAGAGCCGGTAGCCCACACGCCGGCCGCGAGAACGGCAAGGGAAGCGCACATGAAGGCAAGGGGGAGGCACCACCGGCCGACGGTTCTGGAATGTCGCCGCCACTGCGCAGTGGCGATGATGATCGCGACGACGCCGAGTAGCGGGCCAATGATCCCCCAGGGCTCGCCGGGGAGAGCGGCAAGGAGGCTTGTTCCCGAATCTTGCGGGCCACTGACGGCGCCGAGATCGATCCCCCAGTGCACGAGACCGCCATGGATCCCCGACCATATCGACGCGGCGATGTTGCCGACAAAGAGCCACGACGAGGCCCCGGAATCCCGTGTGACTGTCAGGACGGCACAGAGGACGATAGCTGGGGCGAGGCCTGTGGCAAGGACGTACCTGAACGTGAACAGCCAGGCCGGGTTGGCGCGGTGAGCGGACTCGCGTCCGGCGGCAGAAGCCACGGTCCCAACTGCAAGAGAGCCGGCGGCGAGGAGGAACAGGTTCGAGGTGACCTCCGAGCCCGGGGTGGGAATGGCATCGGCGACAAACCAGGCCGCTAGGTGTACTGACCGGACAGGTTGGTTGAGGCAGTGCGATGACACGCGCTGACTTGTGACGTGAAGAGAGGGCCTTCCGCGATTGAGTGGGAGTTGCGAAACCAGCACTCCGAGGAAGGCCCTCCGTATGT
>NZ_JACFAK010000001.1 GCF_014118685.1 Flaviflexus huanghaiensis | reverse complement strand
ACATACGGAGGGCCTTCCTCGGAGTGCTGGTTTCGCAACTCCCACTCAATCGCGGAAGGCCCTCTCTTCACGTCACAAGTCAGCGCGTGTCATCGCACTGCCTCAACCAACCTGTCCGGTCAGTACAGCTAGCTCCCGGCGTTGTCGCTCTCGGTGAGGTGGCACTGACCGGCGAGGTACGGCCCATTGTCGGACTTGAACAGCGGCTCGCAGAGGCGGTGCGGCTCGGTTTCACGAAAGCGCTCATCCCTGCCGGCTCCAAAGTCAAAATTCCCGACGGCCTCGCGGTCGCACCCGTCATCGATGTAGCGGCCGCAGTCAAGGAAGTCCTCCCCCTGTAACACCCGTCGGTCTCAACCGCGTGTCCGAATGCTACTCCGTCGGCTCCGGTGCCGGCTCAGTTCCGGGAGCAACTCCACCCGCTCCGGTCAGGACAAAGGAGTGCGTGAGCGCGGGAAAACTGGTCCCGTCTATGCTTCCCTCAACCACGTACGTTCCCGGTAGCGGTGCCGGTAGCCCTGCGTCACACGCTGTGTTGGAGCGGGCGCCGGACCATTCGACGTTAATCTGGGATGAGACACCTGGCCCGAACACATACAGGCGCGACGCGTCCCCGGATGGGCAGTGTGCCGATGACCAGACTTGGTCGTTGCCGGAGCTGACCTCGAGAACGAGATGCTCGCTACCCGCGTCAAGCGAACACGAGCGGTCGGAGACGTTCGTAACGACCAGCCCGAACGTCACGGGATAACCGGCGATGGTGTCAGTCTGGTTTAGCGCGACATTGAGCATGCCGGGCTCGCACGGGACGATCTCGTAGGACACGTCCTGCTCCTGCGCGATCATACGCTCCTCGCGCTGGGCGAGCTGGCCCCGTAGAAATACCGCGACGAAGAGAATGGAGGCGATGATGACAACGCCAACAACAACCGTCACGATGCTTCGGCGCCGCCGCGAACCGCGTCGGCCGAGTAACGCCAGGAGTGACACCTTCGTAGCCGTCATCGTTGCACTCTGCGGCTGACGTGCTTGCCGTGTATTCCTCTGTGAAGGAGGTGGCGTTGTCTTCTGCGTCCTTTTCTGGCCTCGGGACGCCTTCCCGGCCGGGCGGTCGGAAGTAGCCCGGCGCGCTTGGCCCGGCTCGTTCCGTTTTCTTGTGGGCGGCTCCGACCTGGCTGGTCGCTCGGCTGGCTGGCCACCGGTGGAGGGAGCGCTACGACGCGGCGGCACATCGTCACGAGGGAGCGTGCCGGGGATTGTCGGGCGCGGATGCGCGCGCGGGGTCGGCTCACCGCCGGGTGGCCGTCCCCGACCCCCGCCTCGCCGATCCTGCGAATCCTTCACACCCATAACCTAGACTCCCGGGCTCCGATCTGCAGGATTGCCACGCCCCTGTGGCACACTGAGCACGATGTTTGACGAGTTAATGGCCTGGTTCGATGAGCGGGGGCGGGACTTTCCCTGGCGGGTGCCAGGCACTCCACCCTGGCACATCCTTCTTTGCGAGGTTATGAGCCAACAGACTCCTATCGCCCGGGTGTTACCCGCCTGGATTGAGTGGACGGCGCGATGGCCGACGCCCGGCGATCTGGCCGCCGCAAACACGGACGATGTCCTGCGAGCCTGGCGCACTCTCGGATATCCCCGCCGTGCACTTCGCTTGAGAGAATGCGCTCAGGTCATCGTCGATGAGCACGGCGGCACCATGCCGGCAACGGAGGAGCAACTTCTCGCCCTACCAGGTGTCGGCCCCTACACGGCCGCAGCCGTTGTCGCATTCGGGTTTGGCGGCCGCTCGCTCGTCCTTGACACAAACATCCGCCGGGTCATCGCCCGACTCCACGGTGAAGCTCTACCTCCCCCGACCCTGACAAAAGGTGAGCGCGAACGAGCGTCGAGCATGTTACCCGCAGATCCTGAGGGCGCTGTCGCATGGAACGCGGGGGTGATGGAACTCGGAGCTCTTGTCTGTACTGCGCGAGCACCTCGCTGTTCGGACTGCCCAGTTTCCACCTGGTGCGAGTGGCGGGGCCATGGATATCCCGCGGACCGCTATGCGCACAGGCGGAGAGCTCAGGCCTTCGAAGGCACCGTGCGCCAGGCGCGGGGGAAGATCATGGCCGCCCTTCGGGACTCGGACTCCCCCGTCGACATCAGCGTGCTCCGGCAGGCTGACCCATCGCGAGTGGATGAGGCGCTCGCGGGGCTACTCGCCGACGGCCTGATCGCTCGCAACGGGGATCGCATAACTCTGCCGGGTAGCCTTATCTCATGACTCCCCTGTCGAACCACCGCGTCATCCTCTGGTCCACCGCCCTCGTCCTCCTTGGCCTGTTCCTCTCCGTCATCGGGCTGGCACTCCACGAGTTCACGCCAATCGACGACCGGAGCTGGGCACCCGCCATCACAGCCGTTGCCACCCTCGGGCTTACCCTAGGCGGCATCATCATCCTCACCCGAGGCAGGGACGACAACCTCCAGAACTTTGCGCGCCGCATGTGGAAGATAGTTGCCTACGCGACTGCGGGAGCTATCGTTCTCGCTGCCATCACTGCGGCAATCCTCATCGAGCCGGTCCTCGCCTTCATCATCGGACTCGTTGCCATCCAGGGGCCCGTCGGGGCATGGTTCCTTTCCGAGCAGTTCGCCAAGTGAAGGGTCAGACTTCGCTGATCGGGGCTTCTAGTTCCTTCAACATGCGAGTGTTGCCAAGACTGTTGGGCTTGACGCGCGCAAGCTCGAGAAATTCCGCCATGCCATCATCGTGCGACCGGAGCATCTCCGTGTAGACGTTCTCTCCGACGGGAGTTCCTTGGATCTCCTTGAAACCGAGGCGGGAAAAGAACGGCACCTCAAAGGTCAGGCAGAAAAGCCTCTTGAGCTCAAGGGACAGCGCCCGTGCCTCCAGCGCCCGGTAGAGCTCGACCCCAATTCCCATGCCCTGATAGTCGGGGTGGACAGCGAGCGTGCGGATCTCGCCGATGTCCTCCCACAGGATGTGGAGAGCGCCGCACCCGACCACCCGATCGTCGTCCACAGCGACGACAAACTCTTGGATGTCTTCGAAGTAGTCGATGAGGTCTTTGGCGATAAGTACGCGCCGCTCGGTGAACGGTTCGACGAGGCCAGCGATCCTTCGTGCATGCAACGGCAACGCGTGGCGGATGGCGATCATGCGTCCCGCCCACCCATACGAGAGGCCCGCTCTGCAGATTTGCGCTGGCCGTTGGCGAGGTCCAGGAGCTTCCAGGCGGCCCCTTCGTCGATGATGAGATCGGTGACGGCACCGGACATGAGGGCTCCGTGTAGCGGAAGCACTTTCGACGAGCCTGCAACAACGCAGATCCTCCGTGGAATCTTCCTGAGCTCCGCCGGAGTTGGGCCAGTCGCCCGCCGGTTCATCTCGATGTCGTCGTACGAGCCGTCGGGCCGGAGCAAGACGGTGCAGATGTCACCGACAACGCCCTCGGCCCGCAGGGTGGCGATGTCCTTCGGTGAGAGGTAGCCGCCCACGTAGACGTGAGAGGCGAGGGGCGAATTGAAGGAACCCACGCCGAAAACGGCGATGTCCGTGCTGCGCTGAAGCTCGCGAACGGCGGCCAGCGAACGTTCCCGCCACATCGCTTCCCGGGTTTCGGCGTAGTCGAAGAACGCTGGTACTGGGAAATGGCGTACTGTCGCACCGAAAGCCTTACCGAACGAATCGATGATCTGCCCCGCGTACGGAATCCCGGTCGTCGACGAATTTGCGGCGCCGTTGAGCTGGACGACCAACGAGCCCGGCGCGGGCCGGGGCGACAGGTGATCCGTGACCGCGGAGATCGTCGTCCCCCAAGCCACGCCGATCGTGTGGCCGGGCTGGACGAGGTCGGAGATGATCGCACCGGCAACCGTCGCGACCGAATCGAGCCTGCGCACATCAGTCGAAGTTGGAGAAACAGGTACGACGTGAGCGGTCACACCGAACACATCGGAGAGGCGTGCCGCGAGCGAGTCGGAGTTCTCGGTGGGCGGGTGGAGGCTAATGCGCACAAGCCCCTCATCGCGGGCTAAAGATATGAGTCTCGAGACCGTCGAACGCGACACCCCTAACCTGCGGGCAACGGTCTCCATGGTCTCACCCTGCACGTAGTGCAATACGGCCGCCTCGTAAGCAATCCTCCGCCGGTCCTCGGACACCTGATTCTCCTCGCTGCTGGCTGAGACTATGCTGCATCGCACGCCCTCCTCAGCTTACGACCTAGCCCTTCTACTTGGGCAACGTAACGCTGTTTCGCACCCTTTGAGCCGGACTGAGGTCGAACGACGTCACGTCGTTGCGACGAACATACCCTGTCATGCACGTACGTTCATATCCTATGCGATGTCTTGCATCCCCGCGACCCCCTTTCGCGTATGATGTGACCACACCCACCCGGGTGCGGGACGCAACGAGGCACCCGAGTGCTTTTGATGCGAGCGAATTAAGCCCCACGTAAACTAAACACGGCGGTGTGCCTGCACCGCCAGCGGAAGATCCATGGTCCTCCGCATGCATGAAAGGAACTCGTCAACGATGACCGAGAAGAAATACGTACTAGCTATTGACCAGGGAACCACCTCCTCCCGCGCAATCGTTTTCAACCATTCGGGTGAGATCGTCTCGGTGGGCCAGCTCGAGCACGAGCAGATCTTCCCGCGTCCGGGCTGGGTCGAGCACGACCCGATCGAGATCCGTGACAACATCCGTCAGGTGATCGGCAAGGCTTTGGGCGCGGCTGACATCAACCGCCATGAAGTCGCTGCTGTCGGTATCACCAACCAGCGCGAGACCGCTGTCGTGTGGGACAAGAACACCGGCCTTCCGGTCTACAACGCCATCGTCTGGCAGGACACTCGTACCGACAAGATCGTTCGCGAACTCGGTGGCGACGAAGGCGCGGAAAAATACAAGGATCTCGTCGGCCTCCCGCTGGCAACGTACTTCTCCGGCCCGAAGATCAAGTGGATCCTCGACAACGTTGAGGGCGCGCGCGAGAAGGCTGAGGCTGGCGACCTGCTGTTTGGCAACACCGACTCCTGGGTTCTGTGGAACCTGACGGGCGGCGTCGACGGCGGCGTTCACGTCACCGACGTGACCAACGCTTCGCGCACCATGCTCATGGACGTCCGCGAGCTCAAGTGGCACGAGGGCATCTGCGAGGACATGGGCATCCCGATGTCAATGCTCCCCGAGATCAAGTCCTCCTCCGAGGTCTACGGTTACGGCGCCAAGAACACGCTTATCATCGACACCCCAATCTCGGGTGTGCTCGGCGATCAGCAGGCGGCAACCTTCGGCCAGGCCTGCTTCGAGAAGGGCATGGCGAAGAACACCTACGGTACGGGCAACTTCATGCTCATCAACACCGGTCAGGAGGCCGTGAACTCGAAGAACGGCCTGCTCACCACCGTGTGCTACAAGATCGGCGATGCGCCGGCCGTGTACGCGCTCGAGGGTTCGATCGCCGTCACCGGTTCGCTCGTCCAGTGGCTACGCGACAACCTCAACATGATCTCCTCCGCACCGGAGATCGAGACCCTGGCTGAGACGGTCGAGGACAACGGCGGCGTGTATGTCGTCCCCGCATTCTCCGGCCTGTTCGCACCGTACTGGAAGGACGATGCTCGCGGCGCGATCGTTGGCCTCACCCGCTTCAACAACAAGGGCCACATCGCCCGCGCCGTCCTCGAAGCGACTGCCTTCCAGACCGCCGAGGTTCTCGAGGCTATGAACGCCGACTCCGGCGTTGACCTCGAGGAGCTTCGTGTCGACGGCGGCATGATCGCCAACGATGCGCTCATGCAGTTCCAGGCCGACATCCTTGGTGTCGACGTTGTTGCCCCCAAGGTTGCTGAGACCACCGCTCTCGGCGCCGCCTACGCAGCCGGCATCGCCGTCGGCTTCTGGGAGGGCGAGCAGGACGTCATCAACAACTGGCAGGAAGGCAAGCGCTGGACGCCGAACATGGATGAGAACGAGCGCGCACGCCAGATGCGTCTCTGGAAGAAGGCTGTCACGCGCACCTTCGACTGGGTTGACGAAGACGTGACCAACGCCTGATCTCGAAAACGCAGTCAGCTAGCTGACTCGGTGGGGCCCAAGCAGCAGTGCTTGGGCCCCAATCTGTTGCCGGTGTCTCGGCCCGCTTCTCAGCTAGGCGTTTGTTCTTCACCCTTTCGACGAGACTCTCGACCGTCCAGGTAGCAAAGCGATCCTTCTTCATTGTTCAGCTGCCGAGCAGGGCGAGTCGCACTCGGTCATGCCCTCCAACGCGGGCGTCCTCTGTATGCGCCCCGGGGATCGTGACGAGTTCGAGCCCGGCCTCGCTGTGACTCGTTTCGGCACTGGCCTCGCCGACCGGCCGCAATCTTCACGTCAGCAGTCGTCGACCACCATCGAGGGGTCGCGAGGACGCGAAGAGCTCGGTGGCCGAGAACTCGACCGACGATAAAACCCCGAGTACAGGTTCGTGGAGATCAGGGTCACGGCGCGCTCGTTTGAAGGAGTGCGATGATAGGGACGACTCAAACCTAGGAGACTCTGTGGCCCGGAACGCCGTGTGGGATGGATATATCTTCGACCTCGACGGGACTCTCACCCCGGCAGGAGCTGACGCCGATAGCGACGTGCTCGAAGCCCTGCACCGCCTCCATTCATCAGGCGCGTCGATCATTATCGCAACTGGACGGACACTCAATGCGGGTGTCGCGGTCCTCGACGGCGCCGGGGTTCCCGGATTCGTCATCGCCTCGAACGGCGGCATCATCACCCGCGAGCCCGGAGGGGAGATTCTGCGCCGTAGCGTCATGCCCGACAAGATGATCGCCGAACTCGTTCAGATTGGACGTAGGCCCGGCATCGAGATCGCCCTGTTCCGGACGCACGATCTCGTGATGGAGCGTCCCGGTCGGGCCGCAGATCACACGAGGAACGGCAATTCACAAGTACCCATCAGCTTTGAGCCGATCGACGAAGCCGATTGGTCTGACGTTCTCAAAGTCATGTATTGGGCGGAGCCAGACACCATGGCAGAGCATCTCCCTCACATGACGGCGCTACAGCCAGGAATCGTCCAATCGATGGAGACGGTGGCCGAGATGTCGACGCCCGGTGCGGCGAAAGAGGACGCTCTCGAGTGGCTCGCTGGCTCCCTCCGGTTCAATCTGCGACGCTGCCTCGGCATCGGAGATTCGGGCAACGATCTAGCCTGGCTTCCTCTTGTCGGCCACTCGGTCGCCCCCGACAATGCCACGTCAGAAATCAAAGCGGCGGTTGATGAGGTCATCGGCTCCCAGGAGTCGGGCGCGGTCGTCCGCTATATCGACGAGCTGGCGCGCGAACGGAACCGAGCGGCCAGCTGAATGGCGCTGCTCGGCAAGGACATGGTGTGGTCCCGCTCGTTGAGCGGGACCACACCATCATGACCATAATCAGAGCGTGTCAAGTACCTTCTGAGTGCCGGACAGTCCGAGGCGGCTGGCGCCAGCCTCAATGAGCTCCGTCGCGAACTTGCCGTCGCGGATGCCGCCGGATGCCTTGACTCCGATGTCGGGGCCGACAGTCTCGCGCATGAGCTTGACCGCCGCCACTGAGGCACCGCCAGCCTTGTGGTAGCCGGTCGAGGTCTTAACGTAGTCAGCGTTCGCTGCGACAGCCGCCTTGCAGACGGCGACGATCTCATCATCAGTCAGCGCTGCAGATTCGATGATGACCTTGAGGAGAACGTTCGGCGCCGCATCGCGCACCGCCTGGATCTCCCGGCGGGTGTACTCGACGTCGCCCTCCTTTGCCTTGCCGACGTTAATGACCATGTCGATCTCGTCGATCCCCGCGTCGCTGAGCTCCTTTGCCTCGGCCGCCTTGACGGTCGCGCTGTGGGCTCCCGATGGGAATCCACAGACCGCTGCAACCTTGACGGTTGTCTCCCTGGGGAGAGGTATCTGGGTTGGTGACACACACACCGAGAACGTGCCGAGCCTTTCCGCTTCGTCGAGCAGAGCCAGGACGTCCTCCTTCGTGGCCTCGGGTGCGAGAAGGGTGTGATCGACGATGTCGACAACTTCCTGAGGGTTCATAATTTCTCCGATTTCGGCGGCCGCTCGGCCGCATCAACTTGGTGTATTCAGATTGCCACGAATGGCGTAGTCATGGGAGCCAGCCACGAAGGTGATCGGCGGTCTTCAACGTGGCGGACTGCGTGTCAGTTGACGGATAGTGCTGGCCCGTGAGGCAGAAACAGCACTTTCGAAGAGTGGATCGTCCGCTCATACATGGCCCGGATCGTGTCCGCGACCTTCTCGAGAGGCTCTTCGTGGGTGATCATGAACTCCCACTTGAGGTTACCGTTCGCCATGTGGTCCAGCGTCGTCGTCCACTCCGAGCCGGGGAACGGGGCGCTGAAGGAGTTCCAGGATCCGCGGACACTGATCTCCAGCCTCATGAGACGAGCCCAATTCGGAGCCGAAATCTCAACCGGGGCGTTGGGAATGCCGATGAGAGTGACGTCGGCATGACGGGCGGCGATTCCGACGGATTGATCGGCGACTGCTGGGACACCAGTGGTCTCGATGACGACATCGAAGCCAGCTCCGACGATGCGATCCAACTCCTCCGGCGACGATACTGCGGAAGTCGCACCTGCCTCGAGTGCGAGTTGCGACTTCTCCTCCGACACGTCGACGGAGACAATCTCGGTCGCGCCCATAATCCGGGCCCACTGGATCGAAAAAAGCCCGATCGGTCCGCCGCCTCCCATGACAGCAACCCTCGAGCCCGCCGTGAGCTTCGTCCGCCAGATTGCGTGAAGGGCGATAGCCGCCGGATCGACCATCGCTGCCGCCCGAGCATCAAGGCCCGCGGGGACTTTGAGAAGGAGATTCGCCGGGCCTGCTACATATTCGGCGTAGGCACCGTCGCGGCGCGAGCCGTAGTAGTCGTAGTTCTCGCACAGCGAGTAGTGCCCCTGCAGGCAGGGCTCGCACTCGAAGCACGGAAGCATTGGAGGTGCGGTCACAAGGTCACCGATCGCGAAGCCGTCGACGCCCTCTCCGATCTCGTCAATGTAGGCAGAGAACTCGTGCCCTGTGACGAGCGGGAGCCTGTGCGGACCCTTCTTGTACATCCGGTCGAGGTCTGAGCCGCAAACGCCGCAGGCGGCGACCTTCATGACGACTTCGCCGGGGCGTGCGGTGGGTTTCTCAATCTCTTCAAGACGAATGTCCCCCACCCCGTGCATCACGACGGCCTTCATTGTAGCCATGCTTCCTCCTCAAGCTGATCGACGCGTACCCCTCCACGCTACGCCGCCCGCCCGGTCCCAACAACGCGATCGCGCGGCCGGGCGCTAATCCTGTCATGCGACAATGTCCCTCACGCGCCAAAAGCGAACTCGGTCAGATACAGTCGTAAAATGGCTGAGAGATTAAACGGTTCCCTGCCCGACAACATTGACGACATCAACGTCGCAGTCTTTGACATTGACGGGACGTTGGCGGCAGAAAACTCGCATGTCTCCGACCGAACAATCGAGGCGCTGCGGCAATTGAGTGATGCTGGAGTCCATGTTGTCCTCGCGTCAGGCCGGATTGCGCCCGCCATGCGCAAGCTCTTTGCCCGCATGGAGCGGGACGGCTTCATCATCGGTTGCAATGGCGCCATCACCGTCCACACGGATCATGATCATGTCATTGGTTCTCACCCCCTTGAGGACGACATGTACGGCACCGTCATCGACTTCGGTCGCGCAGAGAATCTCGAGACAGTCGTCTTCGGAGTGGAAGATCTTTTCACGGAGGACGACGGCAGTGCGCGCCAGTTGCTCCAAGGACCGAACGAAGGTCTGGTGCCGGTGCTCACTGACCTCGATTCGCTCGATCCGGAGAATCGTCTCAAGGTCATGTACTACGTCGATCCCGAGCGGGAGCCCGGGATCGTCGACCGTCTCCGCGAGCGCTTCCCGAGCACTGTCAAGACCCTCCCGGAGTTCTATGAGCTCACTCATGAAGACGTCGACAAGTGGACGGGCTTGCAGCCGATACTCGATGAGCTCGGGGCTAGCCCTGACACAACCCTCGGCGTTGGGGATTCCGAAAATGATCTTTCCTGGCTCCCGAACGTCGGCATTTCCATCGCCATGGGCAACGCCTACTCGTCGGTCAAAGACGCGTGCGATTACGAGATTGGCACCAATGATGACGATGCTGTGGCCGATCTCGCGTTGCGATGGGCTACGCATAGGAACTGATTGGACGTGGTGGGCGCGAAATGGCGAGCCTGAGCCGATAGAGCCGGCCACATACGCGCGGACGTTTCGACGCTAGGCTCGCCGCCCCATCGCCATTTCTCGAGCTGGCGAGCTGTTTCACCGGCCCTGGCTGCAACCGTTGGATATGGTCGTGTCATGCCTACTTGGATAGACGATTCCCTGCCTGACAACATCGCCGATTTCCGAGCAGCGGTTTTCGATGTCGACGGCACCCTCGCCCGGGACGATTCACAGATCTCGGATCGCACCATCGCAGCACTCACCCGGCTCGCTGACACGGGCGTCGACATCATCATTGCAACGGGGCGCACCGCCCCGGCCGCCGTTTCCATCCTCCATGAGGTCGGTGCATCTGGCTATGCAATCGCGTGCAACGGCGCCATCACCGTTCACACGGACCGTGATGAGGCGGTCTCGACCATGCCGATCCGGGACGCGGTCTTCGACGCCGCGGTTGATTACTGCCGTTCGGTCGACGTTCAGGTCGCAATCTTTACTCCAACTGCGCTCTACTGTGACCGTAAGGCGGAGGCCTGGCACTTCCTCCACGGGTCCAACGAGGGCATGATCCCGCACGTGGCAGATCCGACAACGGTGCCGCCGCGCGACCGTCTCAAGTTCATGATCTACGTGAGTCACGAGCAGGACGAGACTGTCGGCCCCGAGCTCCGCACGAGGTTCCCGGAGGTCATGAAAACACTACCTGAGTACTACGAGATCAACGAACCTGGGGTCGACAAGTGGGTTGGCGTCAAGGCCGCTCTCGAAGACCTTCGGATCGACCCGGGTGAGGCGCTTGGCATGGGTGACTCGGAAAACGACCTATCGTGGTTGCCGCGGATCGGAATGCCCATTGCGATGGGCAATGCGTTCGATTCCGTCGTAGCCGAATGCTCGTACCAAATCGGCAGTAGCGAAGACGATCGCGCGGCCGCATTCATTGAGCGGTGGGCGGAGTTCCGCATATCGAGCGGCCTTATCGAGCCCATCGACAATATCGCGTGAACAGACTTTGTGGCCCCGGCGCTTCGCCGAGGCCACGTGCTGTCACGACCCGAAGCTGAACTGGAGCTTCATGCGGTCGCCCCGCATGAGTAGCTTCGTGCATTCAAAGACGTTACCGTTCGCGTCGGTCAGGACGTCGCGCAAGAGGAGGAGCGGGTCGCCTGGCTCGCAGTGGAGAAGCGCAGCCTCTTCGTCCCCCGCGACGAGCACCTCGAGGGTCTCGTCCGTCCGGCTCGCCGTGAGCGAGTACTCGGTACTCAGCACCTCGCAGAGCTGCCTGTCAACGACATCGTGGACGTCAATGTCCGGCGCGAGGGCCGGGTTGATCCATGACTGGTGAAGCGTAACCGGTTCGCCCTCGAGGAGCCGCCTTCGTGTGATCTGGTGAGCGAGACCCCGCGGGCCCAGCCCGAAGAAACCTCGCACTCGCTCCGGAGCATGCTCCAGCCCGGAGCTGATGAGCTCAGTCTCCGTCTTGAATCCGCGTGCTTCGAGTTGCTCGCGAATTCCCTGATAGGCCGGTGACTGTGCGACGATCTTCTTCTCGGACACAAACGTGCCCTTGCCGGGCACCCTGTGGAGAAGACCTTCATCCGCAAGCAGGTTAAGCACGCCGCGGACCGTCATACGTGAGACACCAAATTCCTTTTGGAGGTCAGATTCTGATGGGATGCGCTGACCTGCTGTCCACTCCCCGCTCTCCAGCATGCGCCGAAGCACATCCTCTATCTGAGCGTAAAGCGGCACTGCCGAATCTCGATCCAATACGTCTTTCATCTTGTCCTCATCCAAGCCAGGTGTGGGGCCGGTCGTCACAGGTTCTGCATTGTACGCAGTCCCGTACAACATTCCACTAGACTACCGCTTTTGCGCAATCCTGTTGATCGCGTCGATGATCCCACCCCGGTCGAGCCCGTTTCGCTCAAGGAGATCGTCGTAGGTGCTCGATGGTTGGTTTTCTTGGGCGACAGCGATCTTGTGGAGACGGCCCGCGCCCGCAGTGCTGAGCACGTCCGCGACGCGGCTCCCGAGACCGCCGAACTCGTAGTGCTCCTCGACAGTGACGACCACGCCCGTCTTTCGGGCCGATTCGAGGACGATCTCGTTATCGAGCGGGGTGACGGTCGGCATGGAGATGAGCTCGACGTCGAGCCCGCCTGCACGTAGCTGCGCGACGGCCTCCCGCACGACGACGGTCGTGTATCCGGTCGTGATGACCGTAAGGTCATCACCCCGACTTTCGTAGTAGCCCTTGCCGATTGTGAAATCCCGTTCATCGCCTTCGGGGATGGGTCCGGCGCCGATCCGCATGTAGACAGGTCCGTCGTGCTCCAGCATCGCCCGGCATGCTGCCCTCATCTCCCCCGCGTCACTAGGGGCGAGCACAGTAACTCCCGGGATCGAGCCGACAAGGGCGTAGTCCTCTAGCGAGTGGTGTGTCGATCCGAGCTCCGAGTAGGTGAAGCCGCCGTTGCGGCCAACGATCTTGACGTTCTGGGCCATATAGCCGACGTCGTTCCTAAAAAATTCAAAGTTGCGCGATGTGACAAAAGGTGCGATCGCGCAGAGCACCGGAATTGCCCCTGTCGTCGCGAGTCCGGCGGCGATACCGGTCGCGGCCTGTTCGGCAATACCGACCTCAAAGTAGCGGTCGGGATTCGATGCTGCGAACTCTCCGAAGCCTGAGCTCTTGCCTGAGTCGGTGGAGAGGACAACCACTTCGCTCATCGTCTCCGCCAGCGCGGAGATCGCAGCCCCGAATGTCTTCCTCGGATCTACTGTCTGTTGCTCCATGACGTCTCCTATCGCTCCGTCAGGTGCTCGGACACGGCGGCGATCGCCGCGTCGAGCTCGTCCCTGTTCGGCTTCCAGTAGTGGGAGGCCACCGTGCCTTCTATAGCTGGAAGGCCGGCCCCCTTGATTGTCCGCATGATGATGGCGGTGGGCACGCCACCTCTCGGTACACCGGTGAGTGCATCGTGCAGCGCCGCGTGGTTGTGTCCATCAACCTCGACCGTGCGCCATCCGAAAGCGTCGAACTTCGCGGCGATATTCTCCATGTCCATAACCTCGGCCGTGGTCCCGCTGATCTGCATGCCATTGACGTCCACGAGAGCCGTCAGCGTGTCGAGATCATAGTGGGCGGCGATCGCGGCCCCCTCCCAGTTGGAACCTTCGGCGAGTTCTCCGTCACCGAGCATGACGTAGACCTTGGCGTCGCTACTGCGACGCCTCAGTCCGAGCGCCATTCCGCTACCGAGGGCGAGACCATGGCCGAGTGCACCGGTGTTGCCTTCGATGCCGGGCAGCTTGTGCATGTCAGGGTGGCCACCGAGGGCGGTATTTTCTCTCCCGTAGGTATCGAGCAGTTCCTTGTCGAAGAACCCGCGCTCCGCGAGAACCGCATACTGTGCGAGAGCTTTGTGTCCAGCCGACAGGAGGAACCTGTCGCGATCGGGATCGTCGGGTCGCTGCGAATCGACGTTGAGGACGCTGTCATAGAGGACCGCAACGGCGTCAATGCAACTCATGGCGCCGCCGACGTGGCCCGCAGGCGTAGCCTCTAACATTCTCAAGACATTGAGGCGAGCGCGCGTCGCAAGCTCCCTCGAGCCGGTCCCGATCGGCTCCTTCACCATATCTGCAGACATTCTTCGATTCCCTTCATGCGGTCTCGGCTCATTCAATCAGTCCTGTCTAGGCCAGTCAATACAAGACTGTACAAGTAGGTGGGTAAAAGAACGAAGACACCGCGATAAAGGAGCCTAAATCGATTACTTGTGCGCCGAAAACCGGCCCCACCTGCGTCCTGCAACCTCCAAATCGCAGTACGTACGCTACGCTGACATCATCTAGACATGAACATACGAGCTGCAAGGAATGTAGCTCGTCTGCGGAGGGATGATCCATGGACAACGACGTCTGGTTCCAGCGCACGGAGGATGTCGAGCTCATCCACGCGACATACGTGATGACAGCTGCTGAGGTAGGCACGGCAGTAGGCGCAGCGAAGAAGCTGGCCGTAGGCCAGACCACGGGGACGTGGGTTGACGTACCCGGGGTGACCGAGCGCATGCGGAAGGAACATGAAGGCCGCGTTATCCGCGTTATCGAGATTCCGGGCGTCGACGTGGCACAGCCAGACGGGACGCGACCTCAGTACGTCCTCATGACGATCGGTGTTCCCGCCGCCAACGTCGGTGGGGATATCCCGACCTTGCTGACCACCGTGCTCGGCAACGATGCATCGACGTCGGTTCTCGCCAAGCTCGTCGAGCTCCAATTGCCGAGGTCTTTCCACGAGACAGCTGGCGGCCCGAAGTTTGGGCTGGTCGGCATGCGCGAGATGATCGGCGTGACCGATCGCCCGCTGCTGCTCAGCATGATCAAGCCCTGCATCGGCATGACGATCGAGGCATCTGCGGAGGTCTTCCGTGAGACGGCCATGGGCGGCGCCGACATCATTAAGGACGACGAGGTTCTCACGCACACAACGAACTCGACACCGGTGGAGCGAGTTCGCGCATTCAAGGTCGAGGCGGACCGGGTTTTCGAGGAGACCGGGCGCCGCGTCCCCTACGCGGTCAACATCACGGGGCGACCCGATCGAATGTTGGCCGACGCCAGGGCCTGCGTCGATGAGGGCGCTACGGCTCTCATGATCAACTACGCAGCCACTGGGTACGGGGCGGTTCAAATGATCCGCGACGCTGTCGACGTTCCCATTCTCGGCCACTTCGCGGGCTCCGGACCGTTCATCGAAAGCCCTGCATCCGGCATGGTCGGTGCAATCGCAACAGGCCAGCTACCCCGCGTCGCGGGAGCCGACATGGCGATGATCCTCACCCCCTGGGGCGGATACCCGCTGTCAGAACACACGTACCGCCAGACGGTGAGCGCGCTTCGCGCCCCCGTCCCTGGACTCCAGGCGACGTTGCCGCTTATCGGGGGCGGCGTTCACCCAGGCATGGTCGAGAGGTACGTCGGTGACCTCGGATACGACATCGCACTCTCCCCCGGTGGCGGCGTCCACGGTCATCCCGACGGGTCACGGGCCGGCGCCGCAGCCATGCGGCAGGCGATCGACGCCGTGGTCGCTGGTCGTCCGGTCGTCGATGCTGCGGCGGAACATGATGAACTGAGTCGAGCTCTCGACGCATTTGGCACGGGCCAATAGCGGACAATGAGAATGGGCCGGTCCTATGACCGGCCCATTCTCATTCACTTCCCCGTGACGTAGTCAGCCGAGGGACCGACTTAGCTCTCACGCCCCCAACCAAAGGAACACGTGAGCGCACGCTTCCAGCCGGCGTACATTTCCTCACGCTGGTCTTCGGAGATCTGGGGCTCGAACACTCGATCAACCGTCCACAGGCTCTCGACCTCATCGAATCCGCCAAGAAGGCCGGTCCCCATGCCCGCGAGCCATGCTGCGCCGAGTGCTGTCGCTTCGGTGTCGCGCGGACGCAGAACTGGGATTCCGAGGACGTCGGCCTGGAGCTGGCAAAGCATGTTGTTGCTGACCGCTCCGCCGTCGACTCGGAGTTCTGGGATCTGAATATCCTTGTCGGCCTTCGTCGCGTCGACGAGGTCGCGGGTCTGGTACGCCATCGACTCCACCGCTGCCCGGATGATCTGGAGGCGCGTGGTCGCGTTCGACATGCCGACGATGTTCGCACGGGCGTAGGGATCCCAGTGCGGGGCAGCGAGGCCCGTGAATGCCGGGACGAGGTAGACACCCTGCGTCGAGGCGACCTGACCGCCGTACCATTCGGAGTCTGTCGCGTGGTGGATGATCTTGAGATCGTCGCGTAGCCACTGCATCGTCTTGCCCATGGAGAAAACGACACCCTCGATGTCGTACGTCGTCTCCCCGCGCACTTTCCACGCTGTCGAGGCCGTGACTCCGTCGACAAGCTTCGGAGTGTGGCCCGCGTTCTGGACAAGAACGCCGGCCGTACCGTACGTCATCTTTGTCTGTCCCTGCGAGAAGCAGGCCTGGCCGAAGAGGCTCGCCTGCTGGTCGCCGATGACTGAGCCAATGGGGACATTGCTACCGAACGTTGCCGACAGGTCACCGAAATCGCCGTCAGACGGTTGAATCTCGGCAAGGAGCTTCCGCGGGATCCCGTAAGCGGCGAGTAGCTCGTCGTCCCAGTCGCCCTTGTGGATGTTGAACATCTGCGTGCGGGCTGCATTCGAGACATCGGTGACGAAGCGTTTGCGGCCCGTCAAGTTCCAGATCAACCACGAGTCGATCGTGCCCGCCATGAGTTCACCGCGCTCCGCGCGTTCGCGGGCGCCGGAGATGTGGTCGAGAATCCACGCGATCTTCGACGCAGTGTAGTAAGCGTCTGAGATGAGGCCGGTCTTTTCGCGAATGATGGGGTCGAGGCCCTGCTCGCGCCACTTCTCGATAACGGAGTTCGACTGGCGCGAGGCCCACACGATCGCGTTGTAGATCGGTTCGCCGGTCTCCCGATCCCACACGACGCCCGTCTCACGCTGGTTCGTGATCGAGACGGTGTGGAGATCTGCCGGATGTACGCCATTGTTCCGCAGGGCCGCGCGCATGGTTTCGAGCTGCGCGGCCATGATCTCCTCAGGGTCATGCTCGATCCACCCAGCCTGCGGGTAGTGTTGCGTAATCTCCTTCTGCGCGATGTCGACAATGCTGAACTTGTCGTTGAGGAGGAGCGTGCGGACGCTCGTCGTGCCGCTATCAATCGCTAAAATGTGTTTTGACATTAGTATTTCCCTCGCCTTTGAGTTTGAAAAACAACCATCCCCAGTTGGTAGAGTGGCCGCCTGTGCAGTGGGACACAAAATCGTCTTGCACAACCATGAGTATACTTGTATAGTCCTGTTATGTCCCGACCAATTGTCTAGTCCGGACGATACACGATTGCCCACTGCTTTGTAACGGGGTTTCTGGGCGCAACCCATTTTTCCCCCACGACGAGGAGAGGCGCGACGATGACGACCGATGCCGCGAACGAGATTGCTCAGGGCACTGAGCTTCTCGACAAGGTTCTCGAGCGCACACCAACAACGCGGGTCGTCAGCTTCGGATATGACACTGCACTGAACCTCGGTGCGCTGATCCGCGAGCACCACGGCCCTCGCTCGGTCGTCTGCGTTGCAGACGAGACAACGTGGGCCGCCGCCGGTGACAGGGTGGGGCAAAGTCTGTCCTCACTCGACCAGGTCAACCGCATTATCCTTCCTGCACGACCCAGGCCATATGCCAACATCGACCTTGTCCACCAGGTTCGCGACGCGCTGGCGCAGACGCCAGGCGCATTGCCGATCGCGGTTGGTTCAGGCACGATCAACGACGCCGTCAAGCTCGCCGCAGCCGAGCTGGAGACGCCGTACTGGGTTGTGGGTTCTGCCCCGTCAATGGATGGCTACACCGCCGCTGGCGCCTCCATCTCCAAAGATGGCTTTAAACAAAACTTGGCGTGCGCCGCTCCATACGGCGTCATCATGGACCTTCACATCCTCAAGACAGCCCCTCAGATCATGTGGGCCTCGGGCTTCGGTGACATGATCGGCAAGATCTCGGCGATCGCCGACTGGCGCATCGCCGACGTCGTTGGCGTCGAACCGGTCGACCCATGGGTGCGAGAGCTTGCCGAGCGGTCGGCGCTCAACGCGCTGTCCGACCCGTCCGGTGTCGGCGCCCGTGCCGAATCGGCGCTACCCTCACTAACGGTCGGTCTTCTCATGTCAGGCCTGTCGATCCAGGCCTACAACTCCTCGCGCCCCGGCTCGGGCGCCGAGCACATGTTCAGCCACCTGTGGGAGATGGAGCACGTCGGGCTTGATTTCGACCCGCCGCTCTCCCATGGCGCAAAGGTCGGCATCGGCTCGGTTGCCGTCGCCGCACTCTACGATGAGCTGCTCCAGCTCGATCTCACGGCGATGAACATCCCGGAGCGCGTATCGCACTGGCCTTCAATTGAAGAGGCCCTTGAGCGGGTCGACGCGTTACACAGCACCGAGGCGCTACGAAACGTCGCCGCCTCACAGCTTCCGAAGAAACACCCAGAACCTCATGAGCTCGAGCGTCGCCTGCGGGCGGCTGTGGCGGCCTGGCCGTCGCTGCGTGCAGAACTTCGCCGCCTCATGAAGCCAGCGGATGAGATTCGCGATAGCCTCGTGAAAGCGGGGGCGCATCATCATCCGCACCAGGTCGGTCTCAATAAGGACCGGATCAGAGTCGATTATCTGCGCCTACGTTCGACGCGAGAGCGGTACACGAGCTTCGATCTCGCAGAAGAGACGGGCGTTCTGCCCGACATCGTTTCGACGATGTTCGGACCCGGCGGAATCTGGAATGAATGGCCTGATGAGATCCGCTGATCACACAATCAACCCACTTATTCCACCTACCTCGATGAAGAGAAATGGAAGATTATGACACGACTTCTGAACAACCCAGACAACTTCCCCGTCGAGTCTGCCGAGGGCTTCCTCCTCGCGAATAAACGGCATGTCCGCGGCCTGTACGGCGGAGCCGTGCGCGCCACTAAGACACCGGAGGGCAAGGTTGCTCTCGTCATCGGCGGCGGCACCGGTCACTACCCTGCCTTCGCCGGCTGGGTCGGCCACGGCATGGCCGACGGTGTCGTCATGGGTAACATCTTCTCCTCCCCCTCAGCGGCCCAGGCCGTATCTGTCGCGAAGGCCGCTGAACGCGGCGGCGGCGTCCTCATCGCCTTTGGCAACTACGCTGGCGACGTCCTCCATTTCGGAGATGCTGCGGCACAGCTGAGCGCCCAGGGCATCCCTGCGCGAGCGGTTGTCACGACCGATGACATCGCGTCCGCCAGCCCCGAAGAAAAGGAAAAGCGCCGCGGCATCGCCGGTTGGGTTCCGGTCTTCAAAGTCACCGGTGCGGCCGCTGAGCGCGGTATGGACCTCGACGACGTCGAACGCGTCTTCCACAAGGCCAATGACCGGACACGTACGCTCGGCGTCGCATTCTCGGGATGTACGCTCCCCGGCGACACGGAGCCTCTGTTCACT
Source organism: Flaviflexus huanghaiensis (assembly GCF_014118685.1). Classification (GTDB taxonomy): domain Bacteria; phylum Actinomycetota; class Actinomycetes; order Actinomycetales; family Actinomycetaceae; genus Flaviflexus; species Flaviflexus huanghaiensis. Next base: position 366,524 of record NZ_JACFAK010000001.1, on the reverse strand, counting down.
GTGCCCGAGGGCAAGATGGCTATCGGCCTTGGCGTGCACGGCGAGCCCGGCATCGCTGAAGTCGATTTCGGTACGGCCGATGAGGTCGCGAAGGTCCTTGTCGAGCGCCTGCTCGACGAGCGTCCCGACGGTGCTGACAACCGCGTTATCGCACTTCTCAACGGACTCGGCACAGCCAAGTACGAAGAGATGTTCGTGACCTTCCGGGCGATCCACAAACTCCTCGAAGAGGCGGGCCTGGAGATCGTCGACGGCGAGGTTGGCGAGTTTGCGACATCGCTCGACATGTCTGGCGTCTCGCTCACCCTCCACTGGCCGGACGATGAGCTACTTGAGCTCTGGAACGACCCGGTTGACACGCCGACGCTTCGCCGAGGCACCGTTGACCCCGGCGACCTGCGCGATGACATTCACACCCTCTCTCAGGATCCAACGCGAATCACCGTCACCGAGGAAGGATCGGCAGAGTCCCGCGCGCTTGCCGAGAAGATTGCTGACACCCTCGACCGGGTAGCGGCGATGCTGCGCGAGAAGATGAGTGAACTCGGCAAGCTCGACTCGTACGCCGGCGACGGCGATCATGGCACTGGCATGCAGCGCGGTTCGGAGAACGCAGCGGTAGCAGCTCGGAAACTCCTCGGCGATGGTGCCGGCGCTGGCACACTGCTTGCCGGAGCGGGCGAAGCCTGGTCAGCGACAGCGGGCGGCACGTCCGGAGCGCTCTGGGGTGTCATCCTCGGCGCCGCTGGCCAGGGCATCGGCGACGCCGACGTCCCCTCGGCCGAAAAGGTCGCGGGTATCGTCGACGACGTCTCGACAACCCTCCAGCAGGTGGGTGGCGCGGAAGAGGGCGACAAGACGATGCTCGATGCGCTCCTTCCTTTCTCGCGGGCTCTGAAGGACCTCATCAGCGGCGGAGGCAGTCTCTCCGAGAACTGGAACAAGGCAGCCACTGTCGCGGCGGGCGCAGCCCAGCAGACGGCAGACCTGTCTCCGAAGATCGGACGTGCGCGTCCTCTCGCGGAGAAGTCGGTCGGCCATGCCGATCCCGGCGCCGTTTCGCTCGCGTACGTCCTCGCCACGATTGGAGATGATCTGTAGTGACCCTGCCGAGGAAGCTTGCGGGCTTCAGCTCGAAGGCCTATCAGTCCATCGAGGACTCACAACGCTGGTCGGAGGTGGTCAGCGAGTCACTCTCCGACGGTCGTGGCGAAGGGCATTATGTCTGTGTCCCTCACCCAGTCCTTCCCCTCATGATCTCGTGGCTCGAGGGCACGGGAATGGATGTCGGCGTCCAGGACCTCTCTCGGTTCGGGCCTGGCCCGCACACGGGTGATGTCACGGCTGAGGTTCTTGCCGAGCTTGGCTGCCGGTACGTCATGCTCGGACATCCGGAGCGACGGCGGGACTATGGTGAGACGTGGGACATCGTCGCTGAGAAGGCGGCTCGAGCCTCGGAGAACGGGATCGTTCCCATCATCATCGTTGGTGATCAACATCGTGACGATGATGTTCGTGCAGTCTGCTCCGAGCAGCTTGGCTACATCCTCGGCGCGGTGGCCCCGGAGGCCGATCTCATGATCGCCTACGAACCCGCCTGGGCGATCGGTGCGGCAGACGCGGCGCCGCCGGAGCACATCGTTGGCTCCGTGGCGACGATCCGCGACCTGCTGTCGGATCGGCCGGGAGATTCCCGGATTGTCTACGGCGGCAGTGCGAAGTCGGGAACGTACACCGACATCGTCTCCGCTGGCGCGGAGCACCCTGACGGAATCCCCGACGGAGTGTTCCTCGGCAGAGCTGGTCTCGACCCGCACGCCTTCCTCTCCAGCGTCGACGAAGTCGAAAGAGCGCGACGCTGAATCACAGGCTGTGGGCTGCGGAATGTCCGTAGCCCACAGCACACCCATCCAGTCGAAGGAGAAAACCATGCCTTACGTCAACACACTCGATCTTGTCAGAGAGGCGGAGAAGCACGGCTACGCGGTGCCGGCGATCAACATTGTCGACCCGCTGACCATCGGCGCAATTGTCCGAGCCGCCGACGATGTCGGCTCCCCCGTCATCCTCCAGACCTCAGTGAAGACGGTCAAGAGCGCAGGCGCCGACGTTCTCTACGCAGCCGTGCGTCAAGCCGCCGATAAGGCGAGCGTCGGAGTATCGCTCCACCTTGACCACTGCCCCGACCGCGAGGTCATTACGCTCTGCGTCGAGAAGGGATGGAGCTCCGTCCTCTTCGATGCATCAGATCGCGATCTTGAGACAGCCCGCCGCGAAACAGCCGAAGTCGTCAAGGAGTGTCATGCCGCTGGCGTGACAGTCGAGTCCGAGATCGAGAACATCCTCGGAGTCGAGGACGGCGTCGGGTCCGATGAGGCGACACACGCGTACACGGTGGACCAGCTTGTCGAGGTCGCGAAGGAGACCGGAACCGACATGCTCGCCCCAGCTCTCGGTACCGCTCACGGCCAGTACACAGCAGAACCAGTTCTCGTGCCGGAGCGTGTCACGGAGATCAAAGACAAGCTTGACATCCCCGTCGTCCTCCACGGTGGCACGGGCCTGACCGATGAGCAGTTCCACTCGTTCATCGATAACGGCGTCTCGAAGATCAATATCTCGACCGCCCTCAAGCACGCGTACATGAAGTCGGCGCTTGCCTACCTGCGCGAGTGCGAAAAGGACAACAAGTGGGAGCCGGTCAAGCTGTTCGCCGAGGTCGAGAAGGCCTCTGAGGGAGTTATGCGCGAATTCGCTGGCATCTTCCGTTCAGCGGGCAAGGACGGCAACCGATGAAGGCCCTTATTTTCGACTGTGACGGCGTACTTGCTGACACTGAACTTGATGGTCACCTTGTCGCATTCAACGAGACGTTCGAACACTTCGGCCTGCCGTTCCGGTGGAGCAAAGAGAAGTACGATGAGCTCCTCGCTGTCGGCGGAGGCAAGGAGCGCTTCATCGCGTTCGTAAAGGAGAACCCGGACTACGAGAAGGCTCTTCCCGAGCCGCTCGAGGACTTCGTCCTCAAGGTCCACGCCGAGAAGTCTAAGCGCTACATCGACCGCGTTGAGGCCGGACTGCTACCGGGCCGGCCAGGCGTCGCCCGAATTATCAACGAGGCACTTGACGCCGGATGGCAGGTCGCTGTCGCGTCGACATCGGCCGTCGCCAGCGTCGAAGCTGTCATCCGCACCGTTATCGGCGAGGAGGGCAGGCAACGCCTCGCAGGCGTCTGGGCGGGTGACATGGTTCCGAAGAAGAAGCCTGCGCCCGACATCTACCTTGAGGCGATGAAGGGGGTCAATGTCGAACCGGAGAATGTCGTCGTCGTCGAGGATTCCAACACGGGGGCGAAGGCGGCCGCTGCAGCGAACGTCCGCTACCTCGTCACCCTGTCAACGTTCACCGTGAACGAAGAGTTCCCGAAAGCGACGACTGTCGTGAGCAACCTCGGAGAGCCCGGCGAACCGGCGACGATTCGGGAGGGTGCAGACGTTTTGCAGGACGGCATGATCACCGTCGAGTCCCTCGACGAGATCCTCAGCCTTCCCATCCCATCCGAATGAGCGGTCTACGGATCCGCCGCGACATGTGCAAGCTAAAGCTTGTACGAGTAGGACAGGCGGATCCGGTCACCGCGTAGAAGGATGCGGGTGTACTCGAACGGCACCCCGCCCGGGGTGCTCACCTGTTGCCTGAGGAGAAGGAGGGGCTCGCCGGGGTTGATGCTGAGCTTCTCTCCTTCCCACCGGGAAGCCCTTGTCGATTCGAGGGTTTCTTCGACATTGCCCATGACAAGACCGAACTCCCGGTCAAGGATGACGCAAAGCTGCTCGTTCTCGGAATCTTCGTCGAGAAGAGACGGCGCGAGGCTGAGCGGCACGCTCGAAATGTGGAGGGAGACCGGCTCATCCTCCACTCTGCGCAGACGCGTGATCGTCACGACGTCGGCACCGACCTCGATTCCTAGATGGCTGGCAACGTGCTTGTCTGCCTCGCCAATGCTCGCGTCGACCAGCTCGGTCGACGTCTTGTAGCCAGCGTCCTCCAGCTGCTGGCGCATGCCGGTGTATGCGGGTGATCTCGCCGAGATCTTGCCCGGCGCAACATACGTTCCTTTACCCTGAACCCGGAACAGGAGCCCCTCATTCACGAGCGACGTCAAGACCTGACGAACCGTCATGCGGCTCAGTCCGTACTCTCGGTTGAGCTCGTGCTCGGACGGGATCTTCGAGTTCGGAAGCCACTCACCTGCCTCTATTCGGCTTCGGAGAATTTCTCCGAGCTGCTGATAGAGAGGAATCGCGGACGTTCTGTCGAGAGTCGTCGGAGCTACGCTCTCGTCCGGCGACGCCACCGCTACGGGGATTTTCGGTGCCATCGAGAGTCTCCTTCTTGACCGACCTTGTCTAGCCGCGTGTACACTTGTAAACAATTGTATAGCCTGCGCAGTGCGCCCGGGAGTGATCAAGAGCGCACCACTGCGGACTTCCACCCGTCCCGTCTACGTCGACGAGGCCTGTTGGATCCAGCTTAATACGTGCATAGCCACACCCACGAAGGAAGTTACAGATGCCGAAGACGACCAAGCTCAAGACCCTGGTTCCGTGGGTCGAGATTGAGAGCACACCAGCGGATTGGGACAAGGTGCCCGAGCAGGACCTTATCAACATGCTCAGCCAGATCCACCTCATCCGCGCCTTCGAGGAATCAGTCCTCGACATGGCGGGCCAGAAGCTCATCAACGGTCCCGCCCACTCCAGCATCGGCCAGGAGGGTGGCGCAGTAGCCTCCGCGCTCATGCTCCGCGTCGACGATCAAATCAACGGCTCTCACCGCGGCCACCACCAGTTCCTCGCCAAGGCCTTCAACGCCGTTGCCGAGGAGGGCATCGACCTCCGCGAGGAGCTGTCCGACGAGCTCAACGACGTCCTCTACCGCACACTGTCGGAGATTGCGGGCCTCAAGGCCGGCTATTGCAAGGGCCGCGGCGGCTCGATGCACCTTCAGTGGAAGGAAATCGGCGCGATGGGGACGAACGCAATCGTCGGCGGCGCCGTACCGTTCGCGACGGGCTTCGCGTTCTCCTCAAAAATGCTCGGTACCGACGCTGTGTCGGTCACCTACTTCGGTGATGGCGCCACGAACATCGGATCGACCCTCGAAGCGATGAACCTCGCTGCCGCGTGGGATCTGCCGACGTGCTTCTTCATCGAGAACAACCTCTACGCTGTCTCAACTACCGCCGAAGAAGCGACGGGCGAGAGCCGCCTGTCAGGTCGCGGCCCTGGCTTTGGCATTGCGTCCTGGCGCGTCGATGGCATGGATCCTGTTGCCGTTCACATCGCGATGAAGGAAGCGGTCGAGTATATGCGTGCGGGCAACGGCCCGACGGTCATTGAGGCGCTTACCTACCGCTACTTCCATCAGAACGGCCCGATTCCTGGCTCCGCCTTTGGATACCGTACGAAGGACGAGGAGAAGGAGTGGCAGGACCGCGACCCGATCACGAAGATCGAGGCTCACATGATCCGGCGCGGCCTCGCCACCGAGGACTCCGTCAAGGAGTACCGCAAGCGCGCGAAGGCCATCATGGCGGAAACCATTGCGAAGGTCCTCGAAGATGATCCGGATGGCAAGCCGGGCTCGAAGCGGATCCGCCCGGAGCTGTGGCCCGACCCGGCGTTCCTCGATGTTGGTCTGCGCGACGACACGGATGCGGTCAAGCTGGAGGAGTGTCAGGAGATAACGGACGTTCCCGAATCCGAGCTCGTCGAGACGAAGTTCCTCGACGCCGTCGCATCAGTCATGCACCGTCGCATGGAGCAGGATGACCGGATTTACATCATGGGCGAGGACGTCCACAAGCTCAATGGCGGCTCCCGCGGAGCAACGAAGGGCCTCCCGGAGGCATTCCCCGGCAAGGTTCTCGGCACCCCCATCTCCGAGGCTGGATTCACGGGCCTGGGCGGCGGTGTCGCCCTCGACGGTCGTCTTTACCCCGTTGTCGAGCTCATGTACGCGGACTTCATCTGGGTCGCTGCCGACCAGATCTTCAACCAAATCGGCAAGGCTCGCCACATGTTTGGCGGCCAGCACCCAATGTCGATGCTCCTGCGCATTAAGATCGGCACCCGCACGGGGTACGGCTCGCAGCACTCGATGGATCCGGCTGGCATTCTCGCGACCAACCCCGGCTGGCGAATCATCGCACCGTCGACGCCGTACGACTACATCGGTCTGCTCAATGCCGCGATGAAGCTCGGTGATCCCGTCGCCGTGCTCGAGCACGACGCCGACCTCTACCGGAGCGTCGGAATGGCGCCGGCGGACCGTGACTTCACCCTGCCGGTGGGCAAAGCGGTTCTGCGTAGGACCGGCGACGAGGTGACCGTCATCAGCTACCTCTCGATGGTCGCTCAATCGATTGAAGCCGTCGAGAAGACCGGCGTCGACGCCGACGTCATCGACCTGCGCTGGCTCGACCGGGCCAGCATCGACTGGGACACGATCGGCGAGTCCGTCAAGAAGACCAACCGCATTCTCATCGTCGAACAGGCGAACGAGGGCACATCATACGGCGGATGGCTGGCCGACGAAATCCAGCGCCGCTACTTCGACTGGCTCGACGCCCCAATCATGCGCGTCCACGGATCCGAGTCCTCTCCCAGCATCTCCAAGGTGCTCGAGGCCGCGGCTCTCGCCGATGTCGATGATGTAGCGGACGCACTTGTCGCTCTGCGCGACAGCTGAAGGAGAACCTGATCCATGGCACAGTATTTCACCATGCCCGGCCTATCGGCCGATGCTGAAGAGGCCCTGCTCGAGGACTGGCTCATCAAGGAGGGCGATGAGCTCTCCGAAGGCCAACCGATCGCGACGGTCGAGACCGACAAGGCCGTTGTCGACATCGACATCACAGACGACGGGGTCGTTCATCGGCTCCTCGTTGACACCGGCACGTCCGTGCCCGTCGGCGACCCGATCCTTGTCCTTCGTGACAAGGACGAGGACCCGGCCGAGGCCGACCGCCTCGTCGAGCTCGCCACAGGGGCTTCCGCACCCGCGGCCGCTGAGTCGACTCCTGAGCCCGAGGCAACACACGAAGCCTCTCCCCCCGCGGAGCCCGCCGCTCCTGCGAAGTCAGCCCCGGAGCCCGGTGCGCCTGACTCTGTCGAGCCGAGCGAGTCGGACGTCGCCCCTGCCCGCACCGGCCGAATCTTCGTCACCCCGATCGTTCGCCGCCTCGCCCGCGAACAAGACATCGACCTGTCGACGATAACCGGAACGGGCGCCGGCGGCCGCATCATTCGCCGTGACTTTGAGAAGGCGCTCGCGGAGCGTGACACCGCAGCATCTGCTCCGAAGGCGGCCCCGGTACCTGCGGCAGCACCTGAGCCCGCGCCGACCTCAATCGACCCAGCAGCCTATCCGGATGCTGAGTTCGTTGAGCACACGAAGTTGCGGAAGATCATCGCCCGCAGGCTACAGCAGTCGAAGCGCGAAGCACCGCACTTCTACCTGCGGCGTTCAGTCCGCGTCGACGAACTCCTCGCCCTTCGCACGCAACTCAACGAAAGCTCGTCGGTACGGATCTCCGTCAACGACCTCATTGTTAAGGCCGCGGCCAAAGCGCTCGTCGACTTCCCCGACGTCAACTCTGTCTGGGACGATGCAGGGTCGTACCGTCTAGCCACGGTCGACGTCGCGGTTGCGGTCGCCTCTGAACGCGGACTCATCACCCCCGTTGTTCGAAACGCGGACCAGCTCGCACTGTCGGCCCTTTCCGCCACCATCAAGGACCTCGCGAGCCGCGGTAGCGAGAACCGTCTCAAGCAGGACGAGCTCGTCGGCGGTGCGCTAACCGTGTCGAACCTCGGCATGTTCGGGATTGAGAGCTTTGAGGCGATCATCAACCCGCCGCAGTCGGCGATCCTCGCGGTCGGCGCTGCGATAAAGAAACCGATCATTGTCGATGATGCCATTAGCGTTGGCACGATAATGGAGCTGTCGATCTCCGCCGACCATCGCAGTGTCGACGGCGCACTCGCAGCACAGTTCCTCAGCAGGATCGTCGAGCTTCTCGAGGCTCCGTTCGGACTACTGATCTAACTGACAGGGCCCACTCCGCCCGCCGGGGTGGGCCCTCAACACTTGGGAGGACACGACACAAACAACGAGAACAGGCCATCAATCTGACTTAACCACAACTCAACCCACCGCCGGCGCTCACCAGTTCACAGAAGAACAGGGCGCCGTCATGTTCAAGGAGGAACATATGGAATACGTCATGGGTATTGACGCAGGTACGTCTGTCGTTAAAGCAACGATCTTCAGTCTCGAGGGCCGCGAGGTCGCACGGGCCGCTCGTTCAGTCCCGATTGCAAACCCCGAGTCCTACATGGCCGAAGAGGATTTGCAGGATGTGTGGATGGCGGCCGTAGATGCCATCAGCGAGTCGCTGACAGGCTCCGCGATCACCCCCGACAGGATCCGCGCTGTCGCGGTCACCGGTCAGGGCGACGGCTCGTGGCTGGTCGACACCGCAGGTAACCCGGTCGGGCCCGCGATCCTGTGGACGGATGGCCGTGCTGGCGACATCGTTGACAGATGGGGTCAGGACGGAACCCTGTCGAAGACGTTCAAGATTACCGGCGGCGGACCCTACGCGGGAACGACCTCTGCGGTTCTCCGGTGGCGGATTGAGAACCAGCCCGAGCTCCTCGAGCGGGATGACATCCGCAACGTGTACTGCAAGGACTGGGTGAGCTACAACCTGTCCGGCGAGCTCAACTCCGAGCCGTCGGACTACTCGCTCATGGGCATCGACACGGTCGCCCGCGACTACTCCGACGAGGTGCTCGAAGACTTCGGCATCATGGCGGCCAAGAAGTGGCTACCCGAACTGAAGAAGAACACCGACCAGGTCGGTGTCGTCACTGAACAAGCATCTCATCTGACCGGCCTCAGGCCAGGAACGCCGGTCTTCAAGGGTGGCGTCGACATCTCGTGTTCCTCGCTTGGTTGCGGAGTCGCGGCGCCCGGCACAGCCATGGCCGTTATCGGCACTGCTGGCATCGTCACGGTCGCCACCGACAAGCCTGAGGATGCGTTTGTGCCGGCTGATGTCGGTTGGCTCATCCCCCACACGGATAAGACGTGGATCCGCTCCCTCGGCCTGAGCTCGGCAACCCCGAACCTCGAATGGTTCCTGCGCGAGTTCGGTGACACGTTCCGGTCGGAGGCCAAGGCGATCGAAGGCCGTAACCTCTACGATTACATCGATCAAGAGCTGAAGAAGATGCCTCCCGGCTCGGGCGGCGTCCTCTACCACGGCTACAACGCCCCCGGCGGCGAGCGTGCCCCGTTTATCAAGCCGAGTGCACGCGCGTCCTTCAACGGTCTCACCGGCAGCCACACCCGCTGGAACATGCTGAAGTCCGTCTACGAGGGCGTCGCCCTCGGCATCCGTGACTGTCTGGATCCGATCCCAGTCCAGGTCGACACGATCAATATGGCGGGCGGCGGTGCCAACTCACCCGTCTGGAGCCAGATCTTTGCGGACGTCCTTGGACGCACGGTCCTCATCCCGGCGGGCACCGAGTTCGGCGCCAAGGGTGCCGCGATCTGCGCTGCAACGGGCGTGGGCCTATTCGACTCCCTCGAGGAGGGCGTGGCCGCAACGGTCGAACCGCTGCGCTCCTACGAGCCCGACAAGTCGAAGACGGCGCTGTACGACGAGCTGTACGACATCTATGTTCGTCAGCGTACGGCGACGATGGAGATCTGGGATGATCTCCAGGCGTTCACCCGAAAGGCCAATCAGGCGTGAAAGCTATAGTCAAGACCGGTGATGGGCAGGTCAGCGTCCGCGAGGTCGCCGACCTGCCCGGGCCCGGCCCTGGCACGATCACGGTCAACGTCGCCGCTACCGGGATCTGCGGGACTGATCGAAACGAAATCGCGGGAACAGACGGAATGATTCCGAGGATTCTCGGTCACGAGGTCTCTGGCGTCGTCGCCGCCATCGGCGAGCCCGTCAAGGGCGTCCCCATCGGTGTCTCGGTCGGGGATCGCGTCGTTATGGAGACTGACGCCTATCTCTGCCGCTCGTGCCACTGGTGCCGGACTGAGCAGTTCAACCGTTGCCCGAACCGCACTGGGATCGGCCGCACAGCCGATGGTGGCCTGGCAGAGCAGATCAACATCCGCGCCGATGCCGTTCACCGCTTGCCCGACAATGTTTCGCTCCTCGAGGGTGCGCTACTCGAGCCGCTCGCTGTCGCCGTCCATTCGGTTCTTGAAGGACCGTTTAACGTCGGCCCGGGATCCACGGTCGTCGTCATTGGGCCCGGGACGATGGGACAACTGACTGCGCAGGTCTGTTCAGCTGTCGGAGCTCGCGTCATCATGGTCGGCCTCGACAGGCACGAGGCTCGGCTCATGACCGCAGCGGACAACGGAGCGTATGCGGCCGTCAGTTCCGAATCGACCGATGTTCGGGCTCTCGTCGACTCCGTGACGGACGGTATGGGAGCGGATCACGTGTTCGAGTGCAGTGGAGCCGTCGCGCAGGTGCGCAACGGGCTCGACTATCTCGGCAAGGGCGGCAAGCTCGGGCTTGTCGCTTTCTACAGGGAACCTCTTACGATCGATGCGATGCAGGTGTTGCACAACGAGCTTGAGATCGCTGGCTGCCGCGGCAAGCGCGCCTCGAGCTTCCGGACAGCACTCGCGCTTCTCGACGAAGACCGTCTATCACTCTCTTCCCTCATCGGCTCCGTCCGGCCGCTGGAGGAGTGGGATGAGGCAATCGGCGAGGTCGCACAGGGAATAAAGGTCATCATGCTTCCCGGTGGGGCGGCACTCGATACCCGCCCCGGTCAAGGATCCATTTAGAAGTCCTGAGCAAAGCGGGGCAGCCACATACGGGGAGTGCGAGGAGCTCGCGTTGAACGCGGGCCCTCGCTCTTTCCCCAGTCTGGTCCCAATGACAGACTGCTGGATGCTTCCTCCACAGCCCCGAGCTACTTAGCGACGACCCTCACATTCGCTTCGTCCATTGAGTAGAATTGATCGGAGCACACACGTGTGTCACGTCCAATGGTGGGCCGACACTCATGTTCTGCAATGACGCAGCAAAGGAACAACTTATGACGACAACTGACCAGGAATACGTGGAATACGTGGTCCGCACGGCGGCGGACACAGCTATCGCTAACGAGGATTATTTCTGCAGGCTCGACTCGGTCGTGGGTGATGGCGACTTCGGCTATTCACTCGCGCGCGGGTTTGAGCGTCTGCTCGAACAGTGGGATGAGATCGACCGTTCGAACCCGGCCATCTTCCTCCAAAAGACTGCCATGATCCTCACAAGCCGCATCGGCGGCTCATCTGGCCCCATCTGGGGAACCGCTTTCATGCGAGCATCCGCCGTCGCCCGCAAGCACCCTGAATTTACCGCACACACCGTCGTTGAGATGATTCGCTCAGCAATCGAGGGAATCCAGGCACGCGGCGGGGCAGAGCTCGGTGATAAGACGTTGCTGGATGCTCTCGCTCCGATGGCGGACGCAATTGAGGAGCGTGCTGAGACAGGCGCTTCAGGCCGCGAGATCGCAGAGTATGCGGCGAAGGTATGCGATGACGCTGCCGAGGCAACGAAGGAACTCATGGCGCGCCGCGGCCGCGCCTCGTACACGTCAGAGCGCTCCATAGGCTCTGTCGACGCCGGCGCGAAGGGCGTCGCTGTCATCGTCAATGAGATAGCCAAAAACTGGCCCGAATCCTAACCACCGAATCCCGCTGTGCGAACTGCGCAGCGATAGTGCTCAGAGGAGAACCAATGAAGAAATTTATGAACAACCCGAAGAACTTCGTGCCGGAAATGCTCGATGGAGTTGCCCGTGCGAATCCTGACTCCCTCAAGTACGTCCCCGAGTACAACCTCATCATGCGGGCGGATGCCCCGAACAACGACCGAGTGACGATTATCCAGGGCTCTGGTTCTGGTCACGAGCCCGCACACGTCATGACGGTGGGCCCCGGCATGCTGACCGGTGCGTGCCCGGGCGACGTTTTCGCGGCCCCGCCAATGGACTATGTTTACGAGTCCGCCAAGCTGCTCAACAGTGATAAGGGCATTCTCTTCCTCGTCAACAACTACACGGGTGACCGGATGGCGTGGGAGATGGCGAAGGAAGCCCTCGAGGCCGAGGACATGAAGATCGAGATCGCCTACGTCAACGATGACGTAGCTGTCCAGGACTCTACGTACACCGTGGGCCGCCGCGGCGTCGCAGGCAACTTCTTTGTCATGAAGGCAGCTGGCGCACTCGCCGAGAAGGGCGCCTCGCTCGAGGAAGTCAAGGCCATGGCCGAGAAGGTCAACGGCGTTATCCGCACGATGGGCATCGCCCTATCCGGCACGACGCCGCCCGCGAAGGGCGAGCCGATCTTCACCCTCGCCGACGACGAGATGGAGGTCGGTGTCGGTATCCACGGTGAGCCCGGCCGCCGCCGCGACAAGATGCAGTCAGCCGACGAGATCGTTGACGAGCTTCTCGGCGCAGTCGTGACCGACCTTCCGTACGAGTCCGGCGACGAGGTTGCGCTCATGATCAACGGCCTGGGCGGCACCCCGATCTCCGAGCAGTACCTCATGTACGGCATCGCACATCGCAAGCTCGAGGAGAAGGGCATCAAGGTCTGGCGTTCCTACGTCGGTGAGTACTGCACATCGCTGGAAATGGCAGGCGTCTCGCTTACCCTCTGCCGAGTTGACGACGAGCTGAAGGAGCTCCTCCTCGAACCGGCCGAGATCGCAATCCGCACCTTCTGATCCAGTGCTCTGATGGACGTGCCCGGCTCCCGCCGGGCACGTCCCTTTTGTGTTGGCCGGGGCCTTGTCGCATGCTTCTCTCCCCCGCGTGAAAGGGCTCGACCGTCACACAAAACTCAAGATGTATATACATGTCTATCTGCGCCTGGTAGACTGGTGTCGAGTAGTAAAGGAGCTGCTATGAGCACATATTCCGCTGTCAGCCTCGCAGTCAAGGATCTTGGTTTGGCTGCCCAGACCGACCAGGTTGACGATGTCCAGAGGGTTCTCAACACCTCTATTGATTATGGGACGTTCGACCTGCTGTCCCGCCGGGTGAAGAACCTCGGCGTCGGTGATGAGTTGCAGAAGGTCGTTGCGTATTTCAAGACACCGTCGGGTGAGACGCCCGCGGGGTTCCGCAGGGTGATGCGCCTGGCCGGTGACACTCTCATTGTCGACCTCGAGCGCGACATTTCCCGCGATACGAACGGCGCGAAGCGGCCGACGAAGACGCTGTACTCGGCGGACTCTGCGAACCCGTACGAGGTGGAACCGATCGCCCCATTTATCGCTAACCTCACCTGCAACCCGGGCATCATCTACGACCTTTTCCTCAACAATCCCGAGGCAAATGTTGGCAACAAGTACAAGGATCGCGATGAGGTCATGACCGCGCTTGGCGATGTCCTTGGCCCCGGATGTGACATTTCCGTTGAGCTCAACAACCCATTTAACCCGAATTTCGATGAGATTCTCGAGGAGGCCGAGCGGTTCCGCGAGATCCTCTCTCCGTGGCGCGTCGTCATTAAGGTGCCTCACACCGGTCCGGTCACCGCCGACAACTACAGGCAGCTACTGACAGGCAATGGACAGCTCGATGTCGCCTACGATAAGGGTTCAACCGCCGACATGCTGCGAGGCCACCGTCTCGCTCTCAAACTGCATGAGCACGGGTTCCGCGTGAACTTTACGCTCATGTTTGAGCCGTACCAGGCGCAGTTGGCGCTACAGGCGCGGCCTGCCTTCATCAACTCTTTCATCCGTCACAGGAAGTTGCAGAGCGAACGGATCACGAACCTGCTCGCAGCCTATGAGAGCTCCGGTGAGGCACACGTGGTCGATGAGCTACGTAGCTACCTCATCGCAAACGACTACCTGCCCGCTGGCTCCGAGAACGTGAGCGAGAAGGATGTCCTTGCGAAGGCGAATGACGTTCAGCGTCACCGCGGCGGCAGGGACGGCGAGCCCGCCGACGGGCTGGATAACGTGCGTCACAACCTGCGAGCTCTACGCCAGGCGAACCTGCCGGACACCCGACTCATCATCTGTTCGATGGAGGGCCCGGATATGTACCCCGAGATCGACCGGCTCCTCACAGAACCTGAGTTCGAAGACATGGCAGGCCGGATCGTCATCACGACTGAACCGCAGTACCTGGCACGCTTCACCTCAACGAACCAGGTCGTGTCATACCAGCGCCGCTTCATGAAGGCGGCTGACGGCGCATCCTGACCGTCGAACCCCTCAGAGCAGTGAAGGGTGGTGCCCCGCGGGGCACCACCCTTCATGCGTGACGTGAGCTCGCGTCGCACGAGAGCTCACGTCTCGGTGTCAGCCGGCGGCCGAGACCGGCGGTCCAACCTTGACGGTCGCACCGCGCTCACGAAGTGACGCGATGATCTCCTCACTCGTTCCCGAGTCGACGACAACAGCGTCGAAGTCGGCCGTGTCAGCGACTCGATGGAGCGCGGTGCGCTCGAACTTCGAGTGTGTGACGGCGAGGTGTGACTGGCTCGCTGCCGCGATCATCAGCGACTTGTATTCCGCAACTGCGTCGTACGGATGGTAGACCACGCCATCGTTGACTGCGGCGGCGGAGATAATCGCGTGATCGGCTCTCACCCTCTTGAGCATGTCGATTCCGGCAGGACCGTAGTTAGCGTCGAGGTGACGATCGTAGCGGCCGCCGAGAGTAATGAGCTCCCAGTCGGGAACCGAACCCGCGAGCGAAATAATCGACCAGTTGTTCGTAATGATCGTGAGGCCGCCGATGTGGGTGTAGGCCTTGAGGATCGAGTACACCGTGGACGAGTCATCGAAGAGAAGGGACGTGCCCCGCGTGATGAGGTTGGCGAACTGAGCAGCGAGAGAGGCCTTCTCATCCTCCTCCTGGGTGAGCCGATACTTCATCGACGTTTCGGACAGAGAGGTTGCAACGGCGCTGACCTCACCACGCGAGCGGACGATGACGCGGTCTTCTTCAAGCTCGGACAGGTCCCGATAGATCGTCATCGGCGATGCGTCGACGAGCTTGAGGATGTCCTCCACTCGCGCCGTTCCGGCGTTTAGCACATATTCGGCAAGTAGCTGCTGCCGCTCGTTCTTGCTGAGCTGCGCCACGTTGAACCTCCCTCGTTTGTCTCTTCTACGACAGTAACTGCTGTTTTCCTAAGATGGCGAAACGTGCAGTGCCGGGAGCCTCAGCTCCCGGCACTGCACGTGGTCACGGCCGAAGGATGTATTTCGACCCGCGGCCCGCTGCCATGTCCTCGAGGGACTCGACGAGGGCTTCGAGCGGCCGAACCTCAGTACAGAGCGACATTCCATCGAACTTGCCGGTGGAGAGCAACTCGACGGCGATCTTCACGTACCGGGGCTGGTGATGGTACACGCCCTTGAGCGTGTACTCCTTGTAGTGCATGTCGGACGAGTTGACGGAGAACGGCGCATTCTTCGGTGTCCCTCCGAATAGGACGGCAGTTCCCCCCGGGCGCAGGCAGAGAACGGTCTGCTCCCACACCTGCGGCAGTCCGACAGCCTCGATGGCGACATCGGCGCCGCGGCCACCGGGGGTGAGCGCGATAATCTTGTCCGCGCAATCCTGCGGCGTCTCGAGTCCGGTGAGATCGACGGTCCGAGCACCCGCCTCTTCCGCCTGTGCGAGGCGTCCGGGCGAACGATCGGCAGCAATGACGCTTGCTCCGCGTAGCTGCGCGAGCTTGATGAACATCTGTCCGATCGGGCCGGCGCCGTTGACGATAACCGTGTCACCGAGCGCGATTCCGGATTCCGCCATGCCATGCACAACGGTTGACAGGGGCTCGAGCGGTGCCGCGGCCTCGAAGGAGAGTGTGTCGGGGATCGTGTAGGTGTTCCGCTCGACGATCGCCTTCGGAACGATAATCTGCTCCGCGAAAGCACCGTTGAGGTATTCGAGGTTCTCGCACAGCGACTCCCGCCCGATTTGGCACGCCCAGCAGGATCCACACGGCGCGGTGTTGGCCGCGACGACGCGGTCGCCGACAGCGAAGCGCGTCACGCCCTCCCCCACCTCGGTCACGACACCGGCGAACTCGTGCCCAAACCGTGCCGGGAGCGTCGGGAACAGGGTTGGGTGGCCGCGTCGATACGACTTGAGGTCGGTGCCGCAGGTGGCTGCGGCCTTCACCTCGACTGCGATCTCCCCAGGACCCGGTATACCGGGTTCAATCTCTTCCAGGCGAAGGTCGCCTGGACCATAGAACATGTATGCGCGCATGTTTCTCCTTACGGCATGGGCGGCAAAACCGCCCTGGCCACGATATTGGCGTAGTCCGGATCATCGTCGTAGACGATAGTCCGTGCCGCATACAGGAGCGGCATCTGGTCCTTGACGTCAGCAGCGCGCTGCTCGACGAGATCGATTGCCAGCGGAATCGCGTTGATTCCCTCGACGGTCTGCTCGAGCTCCTCCATCGTCTTCATGGCAGCCTTCGCGCCCTCACCACGGCCCAGGCGGACGCCGTAAACCTTGTTGCGACCGGATAGTCCGGTCACCTCAAGGTCGCCGACACCCGGCAGGCCATAGGCTGTCGCCGCATCGGCGCCGAGCTTCTGGGAGAGGATGGACATCTCGCGGACAGCCTGAGCGAAGGTCGCCGCCTTGAGGTTGTGGTGGGGATGTCCCGTCATCTCTTCGAGGCCGTCGGCGATGCCGAGCATGATGGCATAGACGTTCTTCATCGGGGCGCAGACTTCGACACCGACCTCGTCGTTCGAAGGCTCGATACAGTAGTGATTCGACCGGGCCTCCCGGGCGTACTTCAGTGCGACGTCGTAATCTCGGCAACCGAAGATTGTCGCCGTCGGCTCGTCGGCTGCACACTCGTTGGCTTTGACGGGGCCGGCGACGGCCACGATCGGCGGGATCGCCACGCCGGCCTCGTCTGCAATGCGGCGGATGCCGTCGGGCAGGAGCTGGATCCTGCCGTCATCGGTGGGCAGGAAGCCCTTCGTTGTCAGCCACAGCGCGTCGGCCTTCGAGATTCCGTCGAGTGCCATCTCCACAACCTTCGGCACGCCGACCGATGCGACCGAGAGGGCGACGACGTCGACCCCTTTCATCGCCTCAGCGAGTTCGGCTGAACGGAATGTGTTGACCTTGTCAGAGATGACCGTGTCGATGCGGGGATGGGGTGTTCCCGCTTCGATCGCGTCAATCAGGTGATCATCGAGCCAGGTTCCCCACAGGTTCACGTCCCAGTTCGCGCGAACGAGCGCGTTGGCAAGGCCCGAACCCATGGCACCGGCGCCGAGGATTGCAATTGATGGCATAACCGTATCTCTCCCTTATTCTTCTTCGTTCGACACTTCGGCGTCGGGGTGCTTGCGGGCGAACTCGTGAAGCATGTCGTTCGTCTCCTTGAGGTCTGCGTAGAGACGCCCCTGGATTTCGCCGAGCTCCTGGTAGATTTCGTGATTCTCCTGGTTCGGCTCGGTCTCGTCCGTGAACTGCGCCATGTGCTGAGCTGCGGTCGCGATCTCCTTGTCTCCAAAGACACCGGTCGAAGCCATCGCTACGACACCCGCACCCAGCGCGGAGATCTCGTCCTCCTTGCAGGCTGTGATCGGCAGGCCAATCGCGTCCGTCATGATCTGGCGCCAGAGCTTCGAGCGGACGCCGCCACCCATCGCGCGAACCGTCGTGAGCTTCGTTCCCGTCGACTCTTCCATGGCGGTCAGCGAGCGTGCCATCTCCATCGAGATCGCCTCGAGAAGCGAACGGTACATCGAACCGGGGCCGTGGGTGCCACGCCATCCGACGACAGCGCCACGGGCGATCGGCTCCCAATACGGGGACTGAACAGCGTTCCAGTACGGCAGGGTGACAAGACCACCGGATCCGGGGGTGCGGGCTGCCGCGAGCGCCTCGAGCTCCGGGTCAGGGCCACCCCTGAGTTCCGGGTTGCCGAAGACGCGGCGGAACCATGTCGTGAGGAACGCGCCTGAAGACTGAAGGACTTCGAGGACGTAGGTATTGGGGATGCCGCCCGCGAGGGTGCGGTAGACCTGGTCGAACTGGTACGTCGTCGACGTGACGCCTGCGTTCACGGCGGTTCCCATGTTGAGGTACGCGACGTCCTCTGTCACGGCGGCCGCACCAACACCGGCAGCCTGGCCGTCGCCGAGACCGGCAATGACGGGGATCTCGCGGGAAATGTTCCAACCCTCGCGGACTTCCTTCTTGACGTAGCCAAGGATGTCGCCCGGCTGGTAGAGCTCGGCCATCTGGCTGCGGTTGACGCCTGCAATCTCCATGAGGGACTCGTCGTAGTCGAGCTTTTCAATGTCGAACAGGCCGAGTGAGTCGGCGGCAGCGACGGAGTCAACCCACTGACCAGTCAGGCAGAATGCGAGGTAGGCGTGGACGTTGACAACCCTGTCGGCCTTCGCCCACAGGTCGCCTTCGTGCTCCTTGACCCACGCCATCTTGTAAATCGCCGGCGTGACATCGGCGGGCTTGCCGGACAGCTGGTGAATCTCGGGCGTACCGTAGCGCTTGATCTGGTCCGCTGCGCGGATGTCGAGCCAGAGGATGCCGTTGCGGAGCGGGGTACCATCCTCGGTAAAGGGCGCGAAGGTCTCGCGCTGGTGGGTCAGCCCGACGGCGGCAATGCGGCCACGGTCAGCCATCGGCAACTTGTTGATCGCTTCCGCGATTGCGGCGTTGGTGGTCTCCCACCAGTGGGCGGGGTTGTGCTCTCCGAAGCCCTGCTGAGGGGTGCGGAGCGGAATCTCGCGCTTGCCGAGTGCAATGACATTGCCTTCGACGTCGACGATGATTGCCTTCGATGACGTCGTCGACGAGTCGACTGCGATAACGAGTGGGCCTTCGTTGGCGGCGGGGATATTCATCTGGAATCTCCTGAATTCGACGTTGAATTCGGCTGGGGAACCAACCTTACGACTTAGTATTAACAACCCGTACTGATAAATCTACCATTTCGACGTGATGGAAAAACGTTCGATCATGATAAATCAAACGTGCAAGCTTAGTTCCGCACGATCTCGCGGAATAGTGGAGAGAAGGGGAGGCGGGCTCGGCCCGCCTCCCCTTGACACTTCGCCCTACTTAGCTGGCTGCTTGCCGTAGTCCTTCATTCCGGTCACGGCGCTCTCGATCTGCTCCTCGCCGAGAAGAGCAATTGGCGCGCCTGTCGCCATCGCCTTCAGCTGGATATCGCAGACGTATTCGAGAATCGGCAGAAGGTCGACAGCCTTCTTGAGAGTCGGACCGATCGTGATCGCGCCATGGTTCTTCATGAGCGCACCCGTGCGCCCTTCAAGAGCCTTCGACACGTTCACGGCCAAGTCGTCCGTCCCAAACTCGGCGTACGGCGCGACGCGGATGACCCCACCGAACATGGCCGAGTAGTAGTGCGACGTCGGGATCTCGTCGACGACGAGTCCGAGGGCCGTCGAGGCCACCGCATGGTTGTGGGTCACCGCAACCGCATCCGTGCTTTCGTACACGGCGATGTGGAGCGGGAGCTCCGAAGAGGGCTTAAGGCGCCCCTCGACGTGGTTCCCCGCCATATCGTGCACGACAACATCTTCGGCTGTCATCGTCTCGTAGTCGACACCCGACGGCGAGATGATGACGTGGTCGCCCACCCGGATCGACACGTTTCCAGCCGTGCCCACGACAAGGTTTTCCCTCATCATGAACAGGCATGTGTCGACAACGTCCTGGCGTTCCTTCTCGTACAGCATGATCTTCCTTTACTTCTTCTTCGTGACTTCTGGATTAGCCAGATACTTCGGCAGTTCGCCCCGGCTGAACGCCGCGATGTCGGCGGTGCCAATACGGGCCGCGACGCGAGACGCCTCCTGCGAGGCTCCTGCCAAATGTGGGGTGAACGTGATGCGGGGTGTGCGTAGCAGTCGATGGTCTGCTGGTAGCGGCTCTTCCGGCAGACAGTCGAACGCAGCAGCACGGAGATGTCCGGCGTCGATCGAGTCGCACACGGCGTCATAGTCGACAAGAGAACCGCGAGCACAGTTGACGAAGATCGCGCCCTTCTTCATCTTGCTCAACGTATCGGCGTTGATCATGTGCTTGTTCTCATCGGTCACCCGCGCGTGGATCGTCACGAAGTCCGATTCGGCAAGCAGGGTGTCGAAGTCAACGAACTCGACGTCGCCATCAACCCCAATCTCCTTGAACGGGTCAAAAACGAGGACCCGCGCACCGAACGCCGCCATGATCGTCGCGACACGTGAACCGATCGCTCCGTATCCAATGACGCCCACCGTGGACGAGCCGATCTCCTGACCCGCCTTTTCAAACAGGTAATAGTCAGTTGCCCACTCGCCGTTGACAACTTCCTGGTGACGCTGGGCGATCTGACGTGCGGCTGCAAGGAGCATTGCGACCGAGTGCTCGGCCGTTGCTCGGGCGTTTCGGCCCGGTGCGTACGAGACCATGACGCCATGCCTAGTTGCCGCATCGATGTTGACGTTGACGGGACCGCCGCGGCAGATCGAGATGAGCTTGAGATCGGGGCTCGCGGCGATGACCTTCTCCGTAAACGGGAACGTGTGTGAGATGACGGCATCGCAACCCTTGAGAGCCTCGATCAGCTCATCCTCATCACCGAGAGCCTCAATGACGTCTCCAACGTCCCCGAAGGGCGGATTGGGCCACGTTGACGATATGCGGGCGATCTCGGCGTCGGGAAGCTCGTTCACGAGAGCCTCGGTCAGCACCTCATCCGTCAAGAAGCCGTCAGAAGCGATAAGAACCTTCACGGTATCTCCTCAGTTCGTGAGCTTGCGGACAGCCCGCATTGAGGGCCACACGGGACGAAGCGCGGCACGGGTCTCGAGGAACAGCTCGTACGCGGCCTCGTAGATTTCCTTGTTGTCGGCGTTCGGCTCGAACGTCTCGGTCGTCGCACCAAGCGCATCGGCCGCGTCGTGGACCGTGTCGAAGCGGCCTGCAGAGACGAGGGCGAGCACAGCGGCGCCACGGGCTCCCGCCTCCGGTGCGTCCTGGCGGACGACCGTCAGACCCGTCGCATCGGCGAGGATCTCGCACAGCAGGTCGGAGCGGAAACCGCCACCGGACACGAGCAGATCGTCGGTCACCTCGAGTGTGCGAATGCACTCGACGAGGGAGAAGGCGACGCCCTCGTAAACGGACCGGAGGATGTCCTCGCGCTCGGTCGTCAGGGACATGCCCTGCCAGGAGGCGGAAGCATTCGGATCGAGGAAGGGCGCGCGCTCGCCGCCCGGTGAGGCGTACGGCAGGTAGACAACACCGTGGGAGCCGGGTCCCGCACCGCGGGCGACCTTCTCGATCTCGGCCCAATCGGCCGAGTCGAGTGCCAGCATCCTCTTGATCCAGTCGAGATTCGGCGTACCCGTCATCGGCGCCATGAACTCGAGCACCTGGGTGCCGTTACCGGTCGCAAGCACCATCGACAGCTCCGACTTACGATCCTTAACGGATGGCATAAGCGATCCGACGAAGCCGGTGGTGCCGAGGATGAGCCAGGTCGCGCCATCGTCGACAGCGCCGAGACCAGCGCCTGTGACGGCAACATCGATCATGCCGACGCCGACCGGAGTGCCCTCGGGGATACCGGTGAGGGCGGCTACTTCCGCGGAGAGCGGGCTCGCCTCACCGCCGGGACGGCGAATCTCGGGAAGGAGCTGGAGTGCATCGGTCTGGCCGAGAGCCTCGGCGAGCTCCTCCGAGTAACCTGTCACGTCGTTAACGTCGAGGAAGGTTCGGGAAGCCTCGGTGTAGTCGGTCGCCTTGACCCCGGTCAGTTTGAACCGCAGCCAGTCCTTGCAGTACAGCTGGGTTGCGGCCTTCGCCATCGTTTCCGGCTCGTTCGCCTGTAGCTCCTCAAGGAGCACGGGGAACAGGCCTGAGAAGAGCGACGTGCCGGTCACTTCGAGGACCTTCGCGCCCTTACCGGCCTTGTTCCATTCGGCAACGCGGTCGCCCGCACGGCCGTCCATCCAGTTAGCGGCGGGGCGGATCGGGTCGCCGTTCTCATCAACGAGCCACACGCCATCGCCCTGGCCGGTGAGACCGATGCCGACGATCTCGTGCCCGTCGAGCTGCCCTGCGACCGACTTCAGGCAGGACGCAACAGCCTCCCAGATGAGGTTCATATCCTGCTCAGCTTCGCCGTTGCTACCGTAATCGACGGGCACCGACTCGTGGTGGGTTGCGTAGATCTCGCCGTCGAGCGTGAACGCAACCGCCTTGACGGCAGTCGTACCGCCGTCAACTCCGATGATGACTTCCTTCATTGATGACTCCTCGTTGAATGAGGTGGCTTGGGGTTATGGCCTAGGGCCGGTACCCGAGGTCCAAGCCGTGTCCCCGGGCGCGTGTGAGTCAGTCGGGAATAACGGCGACCTTGATGCCTTCGCCCGACTGTGCGAATTCGATGCCTGCGACGACATCGTCAAGGCTGTAGGTGTGGGTGTGGAGCGACTTGACGTCGATGAGGCCCGCACCGATGAGCTGGAGAGCCTTCTCGTGGCTCGCGCGACCGGCGTTCGACGCACCCGTCACGACGAGCTCCCCGTAGTGGACGAGGTTCGGGTCGATCTCGGCCAGCGCGTCCTTCGAGAACCCGGCGAACGCGTTGACGCGGCCTCCCTTGCGGGCAGCCTGGAACGCCTGGTTGACGAGTTCGCCGCGGCCGATGCAGATGATGACAACGTCGGCGCCCCGGCCATCGGTCAGGCCCTGGACGAACTCGGTGAGATCCTGCTCGAGCGGGTTGATCGTGTGGGTCGCCCCCATGGACTCCGCGACGGCCCTGCGGCTTTCGGACGGGTCGGAGACGATGACCTTCTCGGCACCGAGCAGCCTGTTGACCTGGGCGTGGAGGAGCCCGATCGGGCCGGCTCCCTGGATGAGGACGGTGTCGCCCACCTCGGTCCGGTAGTTGTCGGCGCCGTTGAGCACACAGCCGAGCGGCTCGGCCAACGCAACCTCGGCAGGCGTCAAGTGGGGTGCCGCGCGGTAGACGCCGCCGCGCTCCATCGCCTCACGCGGGATGAGGACGTACTCGGCGAGCCCGCCGTTGATGCGGTAGCCGAAGATCTTCGAATCGGTGCACAGGTGCTCCGAACCGCGCACGCAGTAGAAGCAGGCGAGGCACGGCACGGTCGGCAGGACGCCGACCAGGTCGCCGACCTCGAAGCCCTCGACTCCGGCGCCGACCTCGGAGACGTAGCCGGCGATTTCATGACCGAGAACGACCCCGACGTCGATGCCCTTCGACTTCTCGCCGCGGAGGATGCGGCCATCCGTGCCGCAGACGGTGTTGGCGCCGACCTTGAGGACGATCTCGCCCTCGCCGGCGACGGGCTTGTCGATGTCCCTCAGCTCGAGCTTTCCAGGTCCTGCGAATACTGCTGCTTTCATGAGATCTCCTTCGATGTGGCGAGCGGCGGCCGAATCAGCGCGACGGAATGGTCTGCCGTGCCGGTGCGCGAAACGGGTGCGGAAGAACGGCCGCCGCTCTTCCGCACCCACATGTATCAGCGCGCCTGAATGTCGGCGAGCCTATGGCTGATGTCAGCTGTCGCCGGGTACAGGTCGAGGTACAGCTTGTACATCTCCGAGTAGATCTCGTGGTTGTCGAGGTTCGGTTCCACCTCGCGCTCGGCCGAGTTCCACGTCGTGCCGACGTCGACGAGTCCGGCGGTCATCGCCGCCATGAGCGCGTCGCCGTACGAGGCGCCGATCGTCACCTTCGGGATGTACTGCTTGATGCCGATGATGTCGGACATGATCTGAGGCCAGAGGCCACCCGTCGTGCCGCCGCCGACGGCCCAGTACTCCGATGCCTCGCCGCCCGACTCCTTGATCGAATCGAGCAGGTGGCGAGAGCCGTATCCGGTCGCCTCGAGCGTGGAGCGGTAGATGTCTCCATGGGAGTGCGTGAGGTTGAGGCCTGCCAGGACGCCACGAGCATTCGGATCCGCGATCGGCGAGCGCTCACCCGAGAAGTAGGGAAGCATGAGCAGACCGTTACAGCCGGGTGCGGACTCGGCAGCGAGCTGTGAAAGCTCGTCGTAGCCCTTGCCGGTGAGGTCAGCAACCCACGTCGTGAGCGAGCCGGTTGTCGACATGCCGCCGGAAACGTTCGAGGTGCCCGCCAGCAGGCCGGCGTTCGACCACAGGGAAGGCGCGACGAGGGCCTTGTCGGAGATCTGGACGGCCACCATCGTCGAGCCGTACATGAGCATGACCTGGCCGGGCTGAGAAACACCGACTGAAAGTGCCTCAACGAACGCATCAATGGAGCCCACCGACACCGGGGTGCCGGGACGAAGTCCGGTGATTCGAGCGGCGCTATCGGTGATGTGGCCCGCAACCTCGTTCGACCACATGAGCTTCGGCATGGGCAGGTCGCCGCAAATGTCGTCGACCCATTCCTCGACCCAGTCGTTCGTGAACGGCGAGTAGAGCGGCTCGCACATGGACGCAGACAGGTGGTCGAGAACGTACTCACCGGTGAGGTGGAAGACGCAATATGTGTGCGCCATGAGGAAGCGCTGCGTGCGCTCCCACACCTCGGGCTCGTTCCGCTTGACCCATTCGATCTTCGGGCCCACCGACTGCGACGTCATATGGTTACCGCAGACCTCGAGGACCTTGTCGGAGCCGTAACGTTCAGTCAGCTCATCGATCTCAGCGGCGGAGCGAGTGTCAACACCGTAAAGGATCGCAGGACGGAGCGCCTGGCCGCGCTCATCCGCCGCCTGGAAGACGGGGTCGATGCCGGAGATACAGAGGCCCGCTACGTCGCCCTTCGCAAGCGTGGTGAGACGACGGCAGATGGCGACAACGTCAGCCCACCATGTGTCGTCGGCGTCGTGCTCGGCCCAACCCGGCCGTGGGAAAGATGTTTCGTGGCGCACGACTTCGCTGTGAATAACATTGCCCTGCGAATCCGCAAGAACGCCCTTTGTCGAACCTGTACCGATGTCGATGCCGATTACAAGATCTGCCATGTCTCAATCTCCTTTGATGAGCACGGCGAGCGACTTTGCTCGCCATGGCGCCCGTGATGATTTTCACCGCCGGGTCATCTCATCTTCCCCAAACTGCGAGCGTGATGTCAATGCAATTTCACGTGCCGGACTATCGCTTTTATTAATTGTGCATGTTAAAAGCGCGCGATCTTCTTACTAATCACGTGGAAAAGACGAAAATCGTCCATTTTCGCGTAGTGGCCCAGGTGGTCGAAAAAGTCCGGTTGTGCGGCGCACTGACGCTTCCGGGCAAACAGCGGCGGCCCCCTGCCAATCCAGGGAGCCGCCTCGTGTGTGTTCAGGTGAGGTCGTGGAAGAACGTGTCCCACGGGATCTCGAGCGGGGCGTCTTCGACGACGACAGAGTAAAGGAACCGACAGAGCGGGTATTCCTCTGGCTTGACGACACCCCTCTCGGTGAGCGGACCGAGAGCCTTGCCGATGACCTTGATGGCAGCGACGCCCTCGAGCGTCACGCCCTTCATGTGCTGGTCACGGACCTCGGAAAACGGAACCCCCTGGCCGACAAGAGTGCCAGCTTTGACGTTACGGCCACCCATGGACGTGACGAACATGTCGCCGACGCCGCCAAGGCCGTCCGCCGAAGCGGGGTTGCCGCCCATGAGCGTGACGAATGAGCGCAGTTCCTTCTGTCCCTGTGCGAACAGGGCGGCGCCATAGTTGTACATGACGTACCTGTTGTCGGCTTTGCCCTGGCTCTTGAGGAGCCCTTCAGCGAAGCCAGCCGCGAAGGCATAGATGTTCTTCGTCGCTGCGCCAGTTTCGTGGCCGACGAAGTCTGTCGATGTCCACACATGGTAGTAGTCGGTGCGGAACAGGTCAGCGATCCACTCGAGATCGTTCTTGTCATGCCCGCAGAAAACGACAGCCGTGTCGTGGTGAACAGCGAGCTCGCCTGCAATCGACGGACCGGTAATTGCGTTCCACGAGATTGACTCGGCAAGCTCGGGATCCATGTAGGACTTGATCGTGTCGGGCAAGACCTGCATCGTCCCGTCCTCGGCGGCCCTCATGCCCTTGGTGATGCAGAGGAACTTCTGGTTCGGCTTCATGAGCCGCGCCAGTTGCTCACCGATCCATTCGACCCCGAACGAATTGACGCCCGACATCACGAGGTCAACCCCCTCGAACGCCTCTTCTGCGTCCTCGAGCTGGTAGGCCGTGACGCCCTCATTGACCTTGAGCCCCAGATCGGGGTGGACGCCGGTGGTCTGGATCGAGTCGACGATCTCTCTGTCGAGGAACGTACCGACCAGACGCACGCTGTGCCCGTTTTCAGATGCAGGGAACGATAGCGCGGTCGCCATGATCCCGGCGCCGAGCATCACAATTGTTGCCATGTTTCTACTTCCTTGCGTTGATTCGAGTGAATATGTCCGCGAGCTTCGGGTAGATCTCCTGCTGGATCTCCGCCCATTCGCCATAGACGTCGTAGGCGTCCATGTCCGGCTCCGTCCTGTCGACGAAGCTCGACATGCCCTCCGAGGCGGACTGCACGTCGGGGTATGCCCCAATCGCCGCCATCGCCATCATGGCAGCGCCCTGGGCGCTGACCTCCTCCACTCCGGAGACGACGAGCGGCAGGCCCGTCGCATCGGCGAAGATCTGGCGGTAGAGGGGGTTGCGCGAGCCGCCGCCAGTGGCGCGAAGCTCCGTCAGCTTCCGTCCGGTCGATTTCTGGACGCGCTCGAGATTGCCCCGCAGCTCCATCGCCATGCCCTCGATGATCGAGCGGTACATGTGGGCGCGTGTGTGGGCCGTGCCGAAGCCGACCATGATGCCCTTCGCGAACGGGTCCCAGTGCGGGGACTGGACCGCGTTCCAGTACGGCACAGTCAGCAGCCCCTCGGTGCCCAGCTGGAGCTCCGCCGCGGCCCTGTCGAGCTCCTCGTCGAGGCCGCCGCCCTTCGACGGGTCACCCAGCTCCGATCGGAACCAGTTGGCCAGCACCGAGCCGGAGTTCTGAACGATCTCGAGCACGAAGGAGCCGGGAATGCCGCCGAGCAGCGTCCGGTAGGCGGGCGAGTAGGCGAACTCGAAGGCGTGGACGCCCGCGACGATCGACGTGCCGATGTTGACGTAGGCGACATCCTCGTCGATCGCGGAGGTGCCGAGCCCTGCCGCCTGACCATCGCCGACGCCGGCGACGAGGACGACATCCTCCGTCAGGCCCCACTTCTCGAGGAGCTCCGGCTTGATGGTGTCGATGATCGAGGCAGGCGGCGCCAGCACCGCCATCTGCTCCCGGGTGACGCCGGCGATGTCGAGCAGCTCATCGCTGTAGTCGACGTTCGCGATGTCGAGGAGGTTGAGCGTGTCGGCGGAGCCGACCGCCGAGACCCACCGGCCCACGAGGCGGTGGGCGAGGTACGCGTGGACGTCGACGAGGCGATGGGCCTTCGCGAGGACCTCCGGCTCGTGCTTCTTCAGCCACGCGATCTTGTAGAGCGCCGGTGTCGTATCGGCCGGCTTGCCGGACAGCTCGTGGATGTGGTCGGATCCGTATTCGCGGATCTGCTCGCCGGCGCGAGCGTCCAGCCAGAGGATGGCGGGGCGGAGCGCCTCGCCATCCTCATCGACGAGTGCGAAGGATTCGCGCTGATGGGTGATGCAGAGAGCCCGGATCCGCTTCCGATCGCTCTCGTCCAGCGCCGCGCAGGCCTGGCTGATGGCGGACTCGGTCGAGGACCACCATTGGACAGGATCATGCTCGTACATGTCCATGGCTGGCGTGAGCATATCGATGTCGGCCTTGCCGCTGGACAGGACTCTGCCCCGCGTGTCGACGACGACTGCCTTGGAGGCGGATGTGGAGGAATCTATTGCGATGACAAGCGGGTCGGACATTCTCTGCTCCTTCAGCTCTTCTGTCCGTACACGTTCTGGTAGCGATCGTAGAGAGAGTCGATGTGCCTCTGCTCGATCGGGATGGGATCCCCAAGGGACTGCGCGGCGGCGACCGTGCGAGCGACCTCTTCGACCATGACGGCGGCCTTGACCGCCGCGACGGCGTCACGGCCGATCGTGAAGGGACCGTGGTTCGCCATGAGGACCGCGGGTGAGCGGGAGTCCTTGAGCGTCTCGACGATGCCGCGGCCAATGGAGTCATCACCGATGATTGCGAAAGGCCCGACGGGGATCTCCCCGCCGAACTCATCGCCCATCATCGTGAGCACACATGGGATCGGCTTGTGGACAGCCGCGAACGCGGTCGCATAGGTCGAGTGAGTGTGGACCACTCCCCCAACCTTCGGCATGTGGCGGTAAACGTAGGCGTGGGCTGCGGTGTCCGACGACGGAGAGAGATAATCGGGAGTTCCATCCTCGATCTTCTCCCCGTCTAGCGTGCACACAACCATGACGTCGGCATTCAGCTCGTCGTACCGCACCCCGGAGGGCTTGATGACGAAGAGGTCTGCGCCGGGAACGCGCTCAGACACGTTCCCGGCCGTCCACACCACGAGGCCGTTGGCGGGGAGCTCCGCATGGAGCTCCGCCACCTTCTGCCGTGTTGCCGCAACCGCCTCCTGGATATCCTGTGGCAGTTCAGACAGCTTCATCATTTTGCGCTCTCAAACGCCTTCGCCTTGATGTCCTTCAGCCTGTACATCGGTGAGTTCTCGTTGCGGCCGAACTGGTCATGCAACTCGAGGTAGATCTCGTACAGCTCGTCGTACTTGCCGGCGCGCTCCTCATCGGGCAGGTAGGCCTGCTTGCGAACGTTGGACATCGCGTCCGCGGCCTTGAAGACATCCTCGTAGACGCCCGCGGCAACAGCAGCGAAGACTGCCGAGCCAAGCGCGCCCGTCTGCTCCGCCTCGGAAACCGAGATCGGACGGCGGGTGATGTCAGACATGAGCTGCATGTAGAACGCGTTCTTCAGCAGGCCGCCAGCGGCGACGATCTCTTCGACCTCAACACCGTGCTTCTCGAAGTTCTCGATAATGACACGGGCCCCGAACGCGGTCGCCTCGAGTAGTGCGCGGTACTGGTCTTCCGGAGTCGTCGTTAGCGTCTGGCCGATCATGAGCCCGGATAGGCGCGCGTCGGCGAGGATCGAGCGGTTGCCGTTGTGCCAGTCGAGTGCAACGAGGCCATGCTCGCCCACCTCCTGGTCGGCTGTCTTCGCCACGAGGAAATCGTGCAGCGAGATGCCCTTGCGAGCAGCCTTCTGCGCATACTCAGCCGGGACACAGTTGTCGGTGAACCATCCGAAGATGTCGCCGACAGCCGTCTGGCCACCCTCGAAACCCCAGTAGCCGTCAACCGCACCGCCGTCGACGATGCCAAACGTGCCGGGGACCTCCTTGAACTCTTCGCCGTTGATGACGTAGCAGGAGGAGGTGCCGAGAATCGCGGTGAGCTGACCCGGACGGACAGCGTTCGCGCCTGCGACAACAACGTGGGCATCGATATTGCCAGCAGCGACAGCGGTGCCTGCCTTGAGACCGGTCAGCTCCGCCATCTCCTCGGTCAGCCCGCCAACCTTGGCGCCAAGCGCGAGAATCGGGCCAGCCATCTTCTCTTCAAAGACATCCCCGAATCCGGGTGCGACCGACTCCAGGTACTCCTTCGACGGGTAGTCGCCGTCCTGGTACATGCGCTTGTAACCCGAGTCGCCGGCCGAGTAGGCGCGGACTCCCGTCAGCTTCCACGTGACCCAGTCAAGCAAGTTGACGATATAGGACGTCTCCTTGTAGACCTCCGGGGCCTTCTCGAAAACCTCGAGCGCCTTCGGCAGAAGAAGCTCAGACGATAGGACGCCACCGTAGCGAGGCAACCAATCCTCGCCGCGGTCCTGGGCAGCCTTGACGAGGCGGTCAGCCTGGTCCTGGGCACCGTGGTGCTTCCACAGCTTGATGTAGGCGTGGGGGTTGTTCTTGAACTCGTCGCGCTCGCACAGCGCGTTACCGTCCTCATCGGTGAAGAAGACGGTCGCGGACGTCGCATCGATGCCTATGCCAACGATGTCGGCGGGATCGACTCCCGCGTCCTTGACGGCGTTCGGCACGGCGGTGCCGAGAACCTCGATGTAATCGCCTGGAACCTGGAGCGCGAATTCCGGCGGGAGCTTCTGGCCGTCGCCAGCGTCCAACGTGCGGTCCATGACGGCATGGCTGTATTCCGTGACGGCGGTGCCGAGCTGCTCGCCGTCGGACGCGCGTACGACAACCGCGCGGCCTGACAGCGTGCCGAAGTCGATGCCGACGATGTATTTCTCTTCAGACATGTTTTCTCCTAAATGGGTGGTGTGTTACGGGTGGGGGTGCTGGCCCCAGAACCCGTCCGGAGCGAAGAGCTTGTCGACAACCTCATCGAGGACGCCGAGGTCAGTGAGAATGTCGAGAACCGTGTAGCGCGGCCTGATCATTTGCGCCTTGAAGTGGGTCTCACGGAATCGCTCCATGTCGACCTCAAGAAGCTCGGGGTGGTGCGGGGCGCCCGCAGCCTCGAGCATGTCCATCGCTTCCTGAGCCGTCACGAGCTGCTCTGTGCAGCGCTGCTTAATCGACGGCCACTTTTCCTTGAGTAGCTCGATCCGCTCGGCAAGAGCGTCGCCCGTCGTGAGCTTGCCAACCGAATGCTTGACGGACTCATCTTGAATGTGATCGCTGAGGGTCGCACGGACGTTGGCTTCAACCTCTTCAGGGGTCTTGGCACGGTCAAGAGCCTTCTGAACGTCGAAGTCCTCAACGTCCATGCTGAGGAAGACCTCCCAGATCGCGCATGAGGCGACGGTGCCGACGCCGACCTTGAAACCGTGGCTGAGCGGCGGCTCCCAGTCGAGGCCGTGCCCCTCCATCTCCCATGTGTGCGAGAACTGGTGCCCGGCACCCGAAGCAGGGCGCGACGACTTGTGTGCCTGCATTGCAAGGCCGGACATGATCTGCCCCTCGCCGAGCTTCGCGATGGCGTCCTCCTCTGCGTTTGCCACAGCGACGGGGTCAGAGAGCGAATCACGCAGCGGTCCCTGGACGAGGCTCCACACCTCCTCGTCGATCGGCTCAATGCCAAGCTCATCAGCGAGGATCCAGTCAGCGCCAGCCGGGATCTTCTCAATGAGGTCGCCGTAGCCGGTCGCGGTGAGACGGGCAGGAGCTTCGACCATGGTGTCGACATCAGCAACGAGGCCGAGCGGCGCGGGACAGGACCTGGTGATCTTGAACCCGTCCTTTGCGATCGACGCACCGAAGGCCGCAAAGCCGTCGACGGATGCTGCCGTGCACACGTTGATGTAGTGCCGGCCCAGCTCACCGGAAGCGAGCTTTGCGATGTCGTTGAGCGTTCCCGCGCCGAGCGAGACACACACCGTGTTCTCGTAAGGCCGGAGCACCTCGCGGAGGAGCTCAACATTCTCGTAGCCGCCATACAGGGTCGGCTTACCCGGGAAGATGTAGGGTTCGTCAGCGAACTCGATGCCCGCTTCCTTGAGTGATGCGACGACTTCTTCTCCGACGGCGCCATACGTATTCTCGTCCGCGACAACCAGGACCCTCTGGCCCGGGAAGAGTTCAGCGAACATCGGACCGGTCTCCTTGTTCACGTCCTTCCCGAACGCGATAGCCTTCGTCTCGTCGGCAGTTTTCAGTGCCTTATCAATAAGTGATTCTGACATGTGATTATCCTCTCCTTGCTACCCACGGTAGCCAACAGCGCCTGTGAGCGTCGGTGTTTCTGCATTTCTCGTGCTTAAGCTACGAGAACCCGGGTTTCTTGCTTGAGGTCTTCGACAGTGTGTGCGGGAACTGCGTCATCGATGATGACGCAATTGAACTCCCTGATATCGACCATTTTGTGAAGCGACGTCCGGGTGAATTTGGAAGCTGTGGTCACGAGCAGGGAATACTCCGCCTGCGACAGCGCTAGAGCCTTAAAAGAAGCAACCTCTGCATACGGGTGGTAGATGGCCAGGTTTTGAACTGACGCAGCCCCGAGAACGACAGCCGCCGGGCGGAGATTCTCCAGCTCGGCAGTCGTCGTCGGACCGAAGAAAGCATCGAGCGGCGGATTGTAGATCCCCCCGAGGAAGATGAGCTTGCCGAGCGAGCGCTTGGACAGCGCACGAGCGACCGCGAGCGAGTTCGTGATATACGACCGCTGGGTTGCATCATCCAGATATTCGACAATGGCGAGCGCCGTTGTCGAATCGTCGAAGAAAATGGACGAGTAGTCTGATAGCTCGCGAGCGGCCACTCTCGCCACGGCGTCCTTCGCATCGGCCTCTTGAAGGAGACGGAACGACACCGGGGTCTCGGACAACGATGATGCGAGAGCCGAAACTTCGCCCCGCGAGCGACGAACGAGTCTCTTCGATTCCAGAGTGGCAAGATCCCGGTACAGGGTCATCGGTGAAACGTCGAAGAGCTCGATGAGCTCATCTGTGCGGATCGCTCCGCGAGAATAGATGAGCTGAGCCAGATCGTCCTGGCGTTGCTGTTTGGATAAACCCACTGACGCCCTCCATCCCGCGACTGCCATGACAGCCCCGGCTACTTGTTCCGCATGCTGTCGACGTAAACGACAGTCGCGTGTACATGCTCTTGGACGAGCGGGTACTGGGCGATGTACTGGTCTGCGAAGAACCGGTACTCCTCGTGCTTGGCGAGATCCGGCTCAATGTGTTCACGCTCGTGAACCATGTTGTCGGCAGCCTCCTGGACCGAGCCATAGAGGCCGGCGCCAGCCGCGGCGAGAATGCAGGACCCGAGCGTCACGGCGTCGCCCACCTCGGTGAGCGTGATAGGAATGCCGGTGACGTCTGCGTGCATCTGCGTCCAGCTTCTCGACTTTGTCGCACCGCCGCAGGCGACAAACTGCGTGACCTCAAAGCCGGCTTCTGACAGCTTGCGCATGTTCGCCTCAACGCCATAGCAGACAGCTTCCTGAATCGCCTTATACATGTGTTCACGCGTATGCGACAGTGACAAGCCGGTGATGACACCCCTGGCTTTTGAGTCCGAGTACGGGGTGCGGTTGCCTTGAAAATACTCGTTGACAATGAGACCGTCGCAGCCGATCGGGATGTGGGCCGACCGTTGGTTCATGATGTCGTAAACATTGAGTCCCGTTGACAGCGCGGCTGATTCGATGTCGGGACAGAAGCTGTCCTTGAACCACTTCAGCACCGAACCGGACGAGACAAGCGAGGTCTCCACCGTGTACTGCCCCGGGACGACGCCGTCTGTATACGCGCCGAAGAAGCCGGGGCCGGAGACAGGCTCGGAGGACTGACCCGACATGACGTGGGAGGACCCGGTTACGAGCGACATCTTGCCGGGCCGTAAAACACCCAGGCCGATCTGACCGTGCCACGCGTCCCCACCGCCCTGAGCCACCGGGGTGCCGGGAATGAGATCGAGCTGCTCCGCTGCCCTCCGTGTCAGCCCACCGACAGGTGTGCCAAGATCGTTGACGACGCTGGGGAGCTTGTCGAAGACATCGCCCGCACCAGCCTCCTCATAGAGATCAACCGGCCACCCGCCATCGTCGCGGTCATAGTAGGCACGGTGGGCTGCCGTGTTGATGTTGAGGGTCCACTCACCTGTCAATTGGTAAGTAAGCCAATCGGGCGCATCGACGATGCGATGGGCGCGGCTGTAAATATCCGGTTCATTCTCGCGCAGCCACGCCGCTTTGAAGGGGAACCATTCTGCCGTCGGAGGGAGAGTGCCGCCCCCCGTATACCTGCGGGCGGGTGATGTCGTGTCCGCAACCCGAGCTGCCTGCTCGGTCGCTCGTACGTCCATCCACATAATGGCGGGCCGAAGCGACTCGCCATTCGCATCCAGCGCGAGGACGGTCATCGTCGTCGCGTCGTATGAGATTCCCGCGATCTGGTGTGGCTGGAGTCCGGCGCGCTCCATGACTCGATGGGCGGATGCGACGAGCGCTCCCCACCAGTCTATGGGCGACTGCTCAGCCCAGCCCGGGGCGGGATGGGATGTCTTGTATGCGGTGGCCGCAAAGGCGACGGGCGCACCGCGTAGATCGAAGATGCCGACGCGGCAGGATTCTGTGCCGAAGTCGATGCCCATGACATAGGGACCACCGGTAAGAGCGTTCCTATTATCGAAGGTTGACAAGTTACTCTCCGCGCGGATTCAGGAATCGGAATCCGACCAGTCCCAGTCTGAGCGAATGCTCTCTGGGATGAGGTGGTCAACGCGATCGAGAACATAGGTCGGCTGCTGGTTTTCGGGAAGCGCCTGCGCTTCTTCAAGAGTGGAGTCGCCGGTAAGGACGAGAGTGGAGGCCATTCCAGTGTTAATGGCCATGCCGATATCAGTGCCGAGCCTGTCGCCGACCATCATGCAGTTTGCCGGATCGACATCGAGATCGCCGAGCGCGGCTTCAAGCATGGCGGCTTCGGGCTTGCCCATGTTGGCCTGGAGCTTCGTGCCGGTCGTCGCCTCAATCGCTGCGATGATGCCAGCGGCATCGGGCTCACCACGGCCGCCCGGGAAGGGGCAAAACTTATCGGGGTTTGTTGTGATGAGGAATGCTCGCTCATGGAACCAGATGGCATCGAATGCGATCTGCAGTTTGCGGTATTCGAAGGTGCGGTCATAGGAGGCGATGACGATGTCAATTTCCTCCGGGTTCTCGCTCATCCGGATTCCGGCTTTGGCGAGTGCTCTCTTAAGTGGCTCTTCGGAGATCGGGAACACCGTCGCATCCGGATGGTGCTTCTTCAGCCACCGTGTCGTCGTGACGACGGTGTTCGCGATCTCTTCGATGGGAGTCGGGAGCCCGAGCCGATCAAGCTTCTCAGCGTACTGCTCAGGATCCTTCGTCGGGTTGTTCGACAAGTATCGAACTGGTTTACCCAAGGAATGCAATCCCTCGATAAGCCTCTTTGCTCCGGGGAGCAAATGGTCACCGAGATAGATCGTTCCGTCCATGTCGAAGACGTATGCGTCATACAGCCTCTCGGGCGAATTGAAGATCATGGGGAGTGCATTCCTTGGGTTGTGGTTGGTTGTGGTTATGTCCGGCAGTGCCTAAGCGATGATCGCGGTGATCACGAAGATGATGGTCGTGCCGACCCAGATCGCGAAGGCCGGGGGGTCAATGTGGGTGTCGCCGTTGGCGTTCGTCATACGCGACAGCGCCTCACCGAGGAGACCGCCGATGATGCCGAAGACCGCGCCGAGGAGCGCAGCAATCGCGAGCGACGTCGTGTCCCACTCGGCGGGAACAGACGTGCCAGCAAGAACCGGGACGAACTTGATCGCCGCAAGCGAGGCCAGAATCGTCATATGGTGCGTAACAGGGGTCTTCATACCTGCAGAGAGGAAGACGAGTGTGACCGCCGAGATGGCCCAGCCGACCAGCCATGCATGGTTCTGGATGGTGCCTCCGGAGACGTCGTAAGCTCCGACGACGATGACGAGCGTGGCAAAGGCCGACATGAGACCCGAGGTGAAGCCGTGCATCGAGGTGACGCCCCAGCCTTCCTGGTGCTCAACCCAGTGCTTGCCCTCGCCGACGGCGAGAAGCGGGTGATCCTTGGTCGAGAAGAGACCCGTCGAACCGAACATGAAGCGCACAACAATCGACAAGACGACGATGGTAAACGCAACGGTGTCGGTCCAGCCGATCGCCTCATTGCCGAACTGGAGGTCCGGGTTGCTGACCGAGAAGGTTGGGAGAGCGGCCATAGCCTGGTTGAAGACGTATCCGGCCATGCCGAAGACGCCGCCGACTACGAGAACGTCGGACCGGCCGATGCCGGCTAGGGGCGTGACAATGTCACGGCCGTTTGCTCCGCCCGCCATGACGCCACGCTTGGCGCCGTAAGCAGCAGCTGCCGCACCGCCAAGGAAGGCGATATGCGGGCCGAAAACGGGGCCGAAGACGACTGAACCCATGAACCAGCCTGCGTCAACGCCGCCCATGTAGGCGCCGAGACCAATCAGGTACAGCAGACCGGTGAAGATAAAGGCTGTCTGGCCGCCGATGGCTGCGCCGAAGGCGCCGCCGCCGAACGAGGCGATGAGCCATAAGAGATCAATTTCCACGTTGAATTCCTCTTTACGTTGTGGGGCTGAGTACGCCGCGCATCCCTGACAGGGAGATGCGGGATCGTCCGCCGTCCTTGGCGGGGAGATCGTGCAGCGTTTTGAATTGGATGAGCGGACGGTGATGACCGCCCAACCCAGTTATACGACGGCGATCATGCTCAAGGGAAAAGGCGCTCCGCGACGCCCGCGTGAGCGGGCCTTCCAATGATGAAGAGGATTCGGGCCGCGCAGGTGCGTTACCCCACCTTTCTCCGTCTGAGAAGCTGGGGATGTCCGCTCTGTTCGCATGACGTGTGCTCTCAGCTGAGAGATCATAGTCAATGATCAATGCGGGACCCCTTTCGTGCGCCTTTGCCTCAAGAACCGATACACCGATGTAACGGTCTCACCGTCACCAGAGAGATTAACACTATTCATGTTAAATTCCGCATCAGTGTCTCATCGGTGCACCTATGCGCGCGATGCCGCCGCTACACTGCAATCCTTCTCAGTACGAGTCTCGGACAGATGCCCTGTCCGCGCTCCGAATCCGCAGGTCAACTACAGTGGTGCTGTGAGCACCCCGATTCTTGACCTCGACAATCTGCCGTGGCCGCAGGACCGGCCTGAACACTTCGTCTTCGATGTGGACGGCACGCTGACCGACCATGAGTCGGTCACTCATCCGCCGACGCTTGAGGCACTTCGCGCCGCACACGACGCCGGATACCCGATCACCGTCGCAACCGGACGCATTCTGTCCGCAGGCGTTCGGTTACTCGAGCGCGCGGGAGTCGATGGCTGGGTCATCGCCAACTGTGGCGGCGTTGTGTGGGACGGCAATGACGTCGTCGACGAGCATCCCCTGCCCCGCGAAACCGTTGAGAACTTCATTTCTCTCGGCCGCTCCCTCGGTATGACGCCTGCGGTGTACTTCGTTGACGATATCTATATGGACACGGTTGAGGACCTTGTCATCCCCGAGGTGTCACTTAATGCGAATGAGGGCCGCCCGATTCACATGGCCAATCTCGAGGATCTCGATCTCACGCACGTGACGAAGGTCCAGTTCGCGGCCGATATCCCGATCATTGATCGGTTCCATGCGCGTGTCGCAGAGGAGTTCCCCGGGGTCCTGCGAGGCCATCCGTACATCCTCGAGTTGCCGCCGGACGGCATCACGAAGTGGGAGGGCATCGAGACCGCGCTTGACCGACGAGGTCTGGCGGCCGAGTCGGGGCTCGGTGTCGGGGATTCAGGCAATGACACGCCCTGGCTTCCCAAAATGGGCATCTCCCTGGCTGCACCAGACTCGCCGCAGGATCTCATCGACGTCGTCGATGCCGTCCTACCATCAGTCGACCACCCTGTCGCTACTCTCATCACGACCATCCTAAGGAGGACCAGATGAAGGCCGAACAGATCACCGACCCCGTCGCCTATCACGGCGAAGGTCCATGCTGGCATCGTTCGTGGGGCGGCATCCGCTGGGTCGACATGCTCGCGGGCGACCTACTGACCCTCAACGCTCAGGGCGAGGTCGATCGTCTTCACGTCGGTAAGGTCGCAGCTTTTGTGCGGCCCCGCTCGCGCGGCGGCTACGTCGTCGGCTTGGAAAACACGATTGGGCTTGCCACATCGGCATTTTCAGACCCCGTGCCGGAGCCGAGCTTCTGGAGCGACACCAATCTCCGCTTTAACGAGGGGGGTTGCGACCCGTGGGGCAATCTCTACTGCGGGTCGATGGCATACGACCGGAAGGAAGGCGCAGCCACGCTGTTCCGCGTGAGCCCCAGCGGTGAGCGCGAGAAGATCCTCCCCCATGTCACGACGTCGAACGGTATCGATTTCTCCCCAGATGGCACTCGTGCCTACTACAACGACACAAAGCTACGCCGCACCGACGTCTTCGATGTCATCGACCAGCGCCTCATCAACCGCAGACCGTTCGCAGATTCTGATGGGGCAAGCCCCGATGGTCTCACTGTCGACTCCGCGGGCAATGTGTGGGTGGCGATGAACAGGCATGGCAAGGTGCGCCTGTACTCCCCGGACGCGGAGGTGCTGGCCGAGATTGACCTACCAGTGCGGCTTGTCACCGCCTGCACGCTCGGCGGTCCCGACTTCCGCACCCTCTACATCACGACCTCTCGCGAGAACCTCGATGATCCCGAACCAGAGGCGGGCGCGCTCTTCGCCGCACACGTCGATGTGCCGGGTATGCCCATTGCCGAGTACGGCGGGTGACGGACTATCGTGAGATCGTGACGATCAATCTGACCGGCGGTGACGGCCTTTTCGAGCTCCCTCCCGACGAACGCCGCCCGTTCGCCCGCGTGATCCTCGTGACCGGCCCTTCGGGCTCAGGTAAGACACGGTTCACGAATCGGACGGGCCTACCCGTTGTCGCACTCGACGATTTCTATTTCGATGACACCCATCCCGGTCTTCCACGGAGACATGGAATTATCGACTGGGACTCTCCGGCCTGCTGGAACCATGACGCTGCGATGCAGACGCTCGTAGAGCTCGCGACCGTCGGAGAGTCGATCCTGCCGATTTATGACATCCCGTCAAATTCGAAGGTGGGCGAGCGCAAACTCGACCTGCAGGGTTCGAGGCTTTTCCTCGCCGAGGGCATCTTTGCCGCAGAGCTTGTCGAATCGGCCGAACGTGAGGGAATCCTCGCCGATGCTCTCTGCATTTCGCGCCCGCGGCTGCAGACCTTCTGGTTCCGTCTCATGAGAGACCTCGACGAGGGCCGGAAATCAACGCCGACGCTATTGCGCCGCGGCATTTCGCATGCCATTAACGAGCCGGAGATGTACCGCAGGCTCGAAGCAAAGGGCGCCCGTTGCGTCAGCATCGTCGAAGCCCACGAGGCGCTAACTCAGATGCTTGCAAAGCAGCGTTATACCGATCAATAAGACACGATGGCCCCGCGAATGCGAGGCCATCGTCACGCTACGAGATCAGCCGGGGATAACGGCAGTCTTGATGCCCTTTCCGGCGCTCGCATGCGCAATCGCTTCCGCAGCATCCTCGAGTGCGAAAGGCTCCGTCAACAGGGCGCCGACGTTGATCGAGCCGTCTCCAATGAGCTGGACTGCGCGCCGGTAGTTGTTGCGCCCCATATTCGAGCCGCCCGTGACCGTGAGTTCGTTGTAGTGAATGAGGTTCGGGTCGATGCTCGCCATCTGCCCCTTGGGGAACCCTGCGAAGGCGTTGACGCGGCCGCCGTTTCGGACGGATTGAAGAGCGGTCTGAAAAAGGTCGAGAACGCCAATACACTGGACGGCAACATTCGCACCGAGGCCGCCTGTCAGATCTTTGACGAACTCGGGAACGTCAACGTCGCCGGTGAGCGCCGTGTGCGTGGCGCCTACCTCCTTCGCGACCTCAAGGCGGCCTGCGGAGCGGTTAACGACGATGATTTGCGACGCTCCCATCTGCTTCGCCACCATCGTATGAAGCAGACCGATAGGGCCCGCCCCGATGATGAGAACCGTGTCGCCGATGTCGATCCCGTAGTTGTCGACGCCGTTGAGCACGCATCCGAGCGGCTCCGCGAGCGCGATCTCGGCAGGGTCCGCGCTGGGATCGGCAACCACGATGGCGCCGCGCTCAATCGCCTCGGCGCTAACGAGCACGTATTCCGCGAGCCCACCGTCGATCCAGTAACCGAACAGTTTGGCGTTGATGCAGACATGTTCGAGATGGTTGATGCAGTAGTAGCAACGCAGACAGGGCACGGTCGGCATGACGCCGACGAGGTCTCCCTCCCTGTAGCCCTCGACTCCCTCGCCGATCTCGTGAACGTAGCCGGAGAACTCGTGGCCCATGATGACGCCCTGGCGGACACCGGCGGTCTTCTCGCCGCGCAAGATCCTTCCGTCTGTACCACAGACGGTGTTCGCCCCGACACGGAGCACGAGTTCGCCCGGCCCTGCCTTGGGAGTTGGGACGTCCTGCATCTCTAGCTGGTTAGGACCGACCAGTACTGCTGCGCGCATAGGAAACTCCTCGTGAATCCGCGGTGATCTGATGCTGTGATCCTACCTCGAAAGCGGAAAAATCCGTCGCGTTGGAGTGCGGAAAGGCCCGGGCGTGACTGCGGATGACGGTACCCTCCAGGCAGGTCACCCGGATGGCAAAGATGCTCTCAGATCACATCGCCAGGATATGTTCTCCGCGTTTTTGGAGGCGTATATTTCCATCCATGACAACCCCCGTGCGGGTCGACGCGCCGCTGGCGCTCGGTGCTCTCGGCGTCGTTTTCGGCGACATCGGCACCTCCCCGCTCTACGCTATGCATGCGGTTCTGTCCCACGACGTCATCCCCCGATCGGCTGATGCGATCACCGGCATCATCTCTCTCGTGTTCTGGTCACTCATCACGATCGTCGCCATCAAATACATTTCTCTTCTCCTGTCTGTCGACAACGACGGGGACGGCGGGATCATTGCGCTGTCCGCCCTCGTCATCAAAGATGGCGCCCAAAGGTTCGCCCCGTTCGCCGTAGGCGCGGCGATCCTCGGCGCGGGCCTCTTCTATGGCGACGGCATCATTACTCCCGCTATCTCTGTCATGTCAGCCACCGAGGGCCTAGCCGGAATCGATCCTTCCTTCGATCGCCTCGTTGTCCCTCTCTCCGCCCTCGTCGTTGTCGGGCTTTTCTCGGTCCAACGACTCGGCACCGGCAGCGTCGGCGCTCTGTTCGGTCCGGCCATGCTTGCCTGGTTTCTCACCCTCGCAGCCCTCGGAGTACCGCATATCGCCGCGAACCCCTCGATCATCACTGCACTGCTTCCGCACACCGGACTGCTTTTTATCGTCCACTATCCCGTCGCGGCCTTCTTCGCGCTCGGCGCCATCGTTCTCGTCGTCACGGGCGCTGAGGCGCTGTACGCGGACATGGGCCACTTCGGCCCGCGACCGATCCGTCTCGCGTGGTTCGCCGTCGTCTTGCCCTGTCTGACGATCAACTACTTAGGTCAGGGCGCGCTGCTACTGGGGAATCCCGACCAGGTGGAGAACCCGTTCTTTGAGGTGGGTCCAGACTGGGCGCGGCTGCCTCTCGTCATCCTTGCCTCCTGCGCCGCCATCATCGCGTCCCAGGCCGTCATTTCCGGAATTTTCTCGATGACCCGGCAGGCCGAACATCTCGGCTATTTGCCCCATATCCACGCCATCCATACATCGAGGTGGGTCCGCGGTCAGATCTATCTGCCAACAGTCAACAGGCTCCTCCTCATCGGAGTCCTCACCCTCATCCTCGTCTTCCAATCCTCTTCGGCGCTCGCGAACGCCTACGGGCTAGCGGTGACCTCGACGCTTGTCCTCACATCGCTTCTCTTCATTGCCTACGTCCGCACGGTGCGGCGCTGGCCGATGTGGCAGGTCGCCGCTTTCGTTGCCACAGCCTTCTCTGTCGAGCTGGTTTTCTTCGGCTCAGGCCTCATCAAGATCGTTGCGGGCGGCTGGATCCCGCTCCTCATTGCCGCCGTACTCGGCACTGTCATGGTTGTGTGGCGGAAGGGTCGCCGGCTTCTCAATGCCCAATACGCAACGCTCGTCGAGGATCGGGACCGTTTCTTGCGGACCCCCGGTTTCACGGTCGTACCTGGCACGGCGGTCTACCCGCACGTTGACCACGGCACAACCTCAAAGGCGCTCCTCGCAGCCGCAAAGTCCTATCGCGCCATCCATGAACGGATCGTCATCGTCTCGGTCGAGACGCTCCACCAACCCCACGTGCCCGTCAAAGAGCAGTTAACAGCACGGACAACGTTCCGCTCGACTTACCCCGTCCGATATGACGATCTAAGCGTGCGCTATGGGTTCAAGGACGAGGTCGACATTCCCGCCGCTCTGGCCGAAGCCGCCGTTCAGCATCTTCTACCTCCCGCCGAAAACCCGTGGTACGTCACCAGCGAGGCCGTGTTTACGCCGGCGGGAGCCGGCCTCATGCCCGGCTGGCAGAGAGCGCTCTTCGTGGCCCTCTATCGGGCCTCAGCAAGACCGGCGAGCCGCTTCAGACTGCCGAAGCATCGCACTCTTGTCATCGGGATCAGTGCCGACCTGTGAGGTGGTGCGACAGCGCGGGAGAGACCCTGCTGAGTCCTCTCATGCCGCGTCAGTCCGAGGTGCAGTCCTCACTGAGGACGCACTCGGG
The DNA here is from genome assembly GCF_014118685.1 of Flaviflexus huanghaiensis. Classification (GTDB taxonomy): domain Bacteria; phylum Actinomycetota; class Actinomycetes; order Actinomycetales; family Actinomycetaceae; genus Flaviflexus; species Flaviflexus huanghaiensis. The sequence continues at coordinate 324,169 of NZ_JACFAK010000001.1, read as the reverse complement.
AGGTCAGCGGCGGCGGACGAACGGGAACGCAATTGTCTCGCGGATACCGAGTCCGGTGAGTGCCTGGAGAAGACGGTCGATTCCCATACCCATGCCGCCGGCGGGCGGAAAGCCCTGCTCCATCGCTTGGATGAAGTCCTCATCGAGCTGCATCGCTTCAGGGTCACCGTCGGCTGCGGCGAGCGACTGGGCGATCAGGCGCTCGCGCTGGATAACGGGGTCAGCGAGTTCCGAGTACGCGGTTGCTGTCTCGACGCCGCGAATGTAGAGATCCCACTTTTCGGTGAGGCCCGGCTTCGTCCTGTGCGCCCTCGTCAGCGGCGACGTATCGACCGGGAAGTCGCGCAGGAACGTTGGAGCCCACAGCTTGTCACCGACGAGCTCCTCCCAGAGATCCTCGACGATCTTCCCCGCGACGGCGTAGGGCGGGACGGAGATATCGTGCTGTTCAGCAATCTTTTCCAGCTCATCCCGCGGGGTGTCGACGCGGATCTCCTCGCCGAGAGCCCCAGAGACTGACTCGTAAAGATCGAGCTCGGTCCATTCCCCGCCCAGTTCGTACTCGGTGCCGTCCGCGAGAGTGACGAGAGTTGAGCCAAAGGCGTCCATCGCGGCCCGCTGGACCAGGTGACGAGTGAGCTCCGCCATCGTGTCGTAGGTTCCGTACGCCTGGTACGCCTCGAGCGCCGTGAACTCCGGGGAATGGGTGGAGTCCGCACCCTCGTTGCGGAAGTTCTTGCCGATCTCGAACACTTTGTCGACACCGCCGACAACCGCTCGCTTGAGATAAAGCTCTGTCGCGATGCGAAGGTAGAGGTCCTCGTCATAGGCGTTGATGTGGGTCGTAAAGGGCCGGGCCGCTGCCCCACCGTGCAGAGGCTGCAGCGTGGGCGTCTCGATCTCGATATAGCCCCGCTCATCGAAGTTCGCCCGCAGGGACTTCATGACCTGAGAGCGAACCCGAATCATGTCCCGCGCCGCCGGGCGCATGATGAGGTCGAGGTGCCGCATACGGACGCGGTTCTCCTCCGAAAGGCCGACCTCCTCACCATCTTCCTTCGTGTACGTCTTCGGAAGAGGGCGCAAAGCCTTCGATGCCATACCCCACTCATGTGCGAACACCGAGAGCTCGCCGCGACGTGACGTGCCAACGTGGCCGGAGACGAAGATGTGATCCCCAAGGTCAACGAGTGCCTTAAATTGGGCCATCTCCTCCTCGCCGACGACTTTCTGAGACAGCATGACCTGGATTCGGTGGCCCGGACCGTCTTGGAGGGTGGCGAAGAATAGCTTGCCGGAGGTACGTAGGAGCATGACTCGGCCAGCGATGCCAACCATCGTGTCGAGCTCCGAGCCCGGTTCTAGGCCCTCGTGTTCCTCGCGAACCTTCGCGATTGTCGTCGTCACGGGAAGCTCGGCCGGGTAGGGGTCGATCCCATCCGAGATCATCTTCATGCGCTTTGCGGCGCGCACTGCCATCTGCTCGGATGCGGTCGTTTCACTCTGCTCAAACTCAGTCACTGGGCCAGTCTACTAGTGGTCTTTGCGGCCAGGCATAACGAAGAGTGTGCGACTGCTCGCCATAGCGCCCAACAGCCGGGGCGGGAAGAGCCATTGGTCGTCGTCCGCATCTGCGACCCACGTCAGGACGATTTTCGAACCACACTCCTTGCGTAAATCGGCGAGATATGGCGGTTTCGTGCAACTCGGTGCGCAACACCGTGCGCCGCCGTGCACATCGGCAGAATGGGTCCCATAAGTCCCAAATGAAACGCAGTCCATAGGTAATCTGTAAGCGTCACCAATGATGCTGTTCACCATTGGCACTCTTTACCATTCTGAGGGAGCCCAGATGAAAAAGTTAGAAACAGACGTCGTCGTCATCGGCGGCGGTTCTACGGGAGCTGGCGTCGTTCGTGATGTCGCGATGCGCGGGTACCGCACGATCCTCGTTGATCGTGCCGACCTCGGCCAGGGCACGACCGGCCGTTACCACGGCCTCCTCCATTCCGGCGGACGCTACGTCGTGTCCGATCCCCACTCGGCGACCGAGTGCGCGGAGGAGAACGACATCATCGAGCGCATCCATGCGGATGCGGTCGAGACGACCGGCGGCCTCTTCGTCGTCGGACCCGATGACCCGCTCGACTTCGCCGATGACTGGCTGAAGGGCGCGCAGGCGACCGGTGTCCCGCACGAGGAGATCACGATCGCCGAGGCGCTGCGGCGCGAGCCCCGCCTCAACCCGAAGTCGAAGCGCGCCTTCGCGGTCAAGGACGGCACGGTCGACGGCTGGCAGATGGTGTGGGGCGCGGCGCGCTCCGCCGAGGAGTACGGCGCCCAGATCCTCACCTACCACGAGGTCACGGATATTATCCGTGACGGCGACAAGGTCCTCGGCATCCGCGCCACCGATCACAAGACGGGCGAAGAGATCCAGATCGATTGCTCGTTCGTCATCAACGCTGGTGGTCCCTGGGCCGGCCACATTGCCCACATGGCAGACTGCCCCGACGTCGACGTCGTCCCCGGCCGCGGCATTATGATCGCGATGAACCACCGCCTCGTCAATCAGGTGGTCAACCGTTGCATTTACCCCTCCGATGGCGACATCCTCGTCCCCGTCCACACGGTGTGCATCATCGGCACGACGGACGTCAAGGTCGATGACCCCGACCACCTCGCAATCCCACGCGATGAAGTCCAGCAGATGCTGGACGCTGGCGAAGTTCTCATTCCCGGCTTCCGCCAATCACGCGCCATCCACGCCTGGTCTGGCGCACGCCCGCTCGTCAAGGACAGTCGTGTTGCGTTGACGGACACCCGCCACATGTCTCGCGGTATGTCGATCATCGACCACCAGTCGCGCGACGGCCTCGACGGTCTGCTCACGATCGCTGGCGGCAAGCTCACCACCTACCGGCTCATGGCGAAGAACATTGTCGATGTCATGGTCGAGCAGCTCGGCGACGACCGGCCGTGCCGCACCGAGACCGAGGCTGTGCCCGGCTCGAAGGATCACAAGAACTACCACGTCACACATCGTCTTGCAGAGGCCGAGAAGAGCCTCCGCAAGGAACAAATCGTCTGCGAGTGTGAACTCATGACTCGCAGCCAGCTCGAGGAGCTCATCGACGAGCAACCGATGGCATCCTTCGACGATCTCCGACGGCAGTTGCGCCTCGGCATGGGCCCGTGCCAGGGCGGCTTCTGCTCTGTTCGCGCCGCCGGAATCATGCAGGAGAACGGCAAGGCCGACGTCGAACGCGTCACCGCGCTCCTGCGCAAGTTCCTGAAGAATCGATGGATCGGACTGTGGACGATCCTCTACGGCGATCAGGTCCGACAGACTGCCCTCGATAACTGGATTTTCCAGGGCACACTCGACATGGACCATCTGCCCGAAAAGGCCGAGGAGGCTCACGTATGAAAACCGTCGTCATCGGTGCCGGCATCGCCGGTCTTGTCGCCGCGATCCGTCTGAAGGATGCGGGCCAGGACGTCACGCTCGTGACGAAGGGTATTGGCGGGCTCCAGCTTGGCCAGGGCACGGTCGACGTGTTCGGTTACGGCCCCGACCGGGTGGACAATCCGATCGCTGAAGTCGAGAAGGTCGCGTCCTCCGACCCGGGACATCCATACGCCCCAATCGGCGCCGACGCAGTCCGCGCAGGCGCTGACTACCTCGCGAGCCTTGTAGGCGGGCTGCTCGAAGGCTCCGTCGAGAAGAACGTCCTCCTTCCAACAGCTGTGGGCGCCATGCGCCCCACGGCCTATGTCCAGCCGTCGATGGCGAACGGTGCCTGCGAAGAAGGCAAGAAGTTCCTCATCGCTGGCCCCCGCCAGCTGAAAGATTTCTACCCGCAGCTCATCGCTGGCAACCTTGCCCGAACGGATCTGCCCGGTGGTGGCAAGTTGGAGGCGCGCCCCGGCTCGTTCTCCATCCCGGCCCGCGGTTCAGAAGCCGATTCGTCAGCTCTGCGCTACGCTCAGGCCCTCGACAGCCCCGAATATCGCAAGCAGTTCGCCGCCCAGATCAAGCCGCTCGTCAAGGAAGGCGAGACGGTCGGTTTGCCGGCCATGCTCGGTCTCAACAACCACGACGCATGGCGTGATCTGCAGGATCTCATCGGTGCTCCGATCTTCGAGATCCCCATCCCTCCGCCCGGAGTACCTGGCATGAGGATCAACCAGCTCCTCACAGACATGGCGAAGGAGAAGCGCGTCAAGCTCATCCTCGGTTCACCGGTCACTGCTGGCACCGCTGAGAACGGCCGGATTGTCTCAGTCACGGTCGCCGCCGCGGGCCACGACAAGGTCATCGAAACCGATGATGTCGTCCTCGCAACCGGTGGCTTCGAATCCGGCGCATTGGAACTTGATTCGTACGGCGTCATGTCGGAGACAATCTTCAATCTGCCCCTCGTCGGCACCGATATTCCGGAACCGACGCACGGCGACTACTGGGGTGACCCGCAGCCGATGTTCCGTGTCGGCGTCAAGGTCGATTCCGACATGCGTGTGCTGGACGCCACAGGCGAACCGGTCTACGCTAACCTGCACGCCGTCGGCGGCATCCTCGCGGGTGCGATCCGGTGGGCTGAGAAGAACGGTGAAGGCATCGCGCTCGGTTCCGCGATGGCGGCTACCGACGCAATCCTTGGAGGTTCCAAATGAGCATCGACGCATTGGCAAACACACACGAGAGTCCGCTGCAATTCGCTGCTGACCAGGTCGCCAGGGCATCGCTCGATCACTGCGTCAAATGTACGATCTGTGAGACGCAGTGCCCGGTCGCTCGAGTAACCGATCTCTTCCCGGGTCCGAAGTACGTCGGCCCGCAGGCTGAGCGCTTCCGACACGGCGAGTCAGTCGACCACTCGCTCGACTACTGCTCGTCCTGCGGCATCTGCACGTACGCCTGCCCGCAGGGCGTGAAGATCGCTGAGCTCAACTCTCAGGCCCGCGCGGTCTTGAAGGATCAGCCCGGCAAGATGCCGATCCGCGACCGCCTCATCACTCAGACCAAACTCATGGGTATGGCGATGACGCCGGTTGCCCCGATCGCGAACTGGGCGCTCAACCAGAAGCCGATCCGCACAATCGTCGAGAAGACGATCAAGATCCACCGCGACGCCCCCATGCCTGTAGCGACGTCTCAGTCATTTATGGGCTGGTGGAAGAAGCGGGAGAAGCCGACGAATAGCCCGCTCGGCCCGGTCGTGTTCTTCCACGGCTGCGCTGGCGCCTATTTCGAGGTCGAGACGTCGAAGCGCACGGTCGAGGTTCTCGAGCATCTCGGCTACGAGGTCATCGTTCCCAAGCAGGGGTGCTGCGGCCTCGCCCAGCAGTCGAACGGGTTGTTCGATGAGGCGAAGAAGTCGGTCATTAACCTGTCGAACGCACTCCGTTCGGCCGGCCGCGACCTGACGATCATCTCCTCTTCCGGCTCGTGTGCAGGCATGCTCAAGCACGAGGCACACCTCATCATGGGTGTCGACGACCCGGCGCTACTTGATGTTGGCACGCGGATGAGGGAGACCGCTGAGTTCCTTATCGAGCAGATCGAAATTGGTGTCCTTGACCCCGCGAAGTTCCGCGAAATCAACGACTCGGTCACCTACCACCAGCCGTGCCAGGTGAAGTCTCAGGGCATGGGCATTCCCACGATTACCCTTCTCGAGACGATTCCAGGCCTCACCGTCAAGGAATCGGGCGAGAACTGCTGTGGCATCGCGGGAACGTACGGCCTTAAGGCCGAGAAGTACGACATCGCTCAGCTGGTCGGCCAGCCTCTGTTCGACAAGATCAAGGCATGGAGTCCGCAGCTCGCGGTCTGTGAGACCGAGACGTGCCGGTGGCAGATCCGCAAGGGGTCAGGTGCGAAGGTTGTCCACCCGGTCAACCTCATCCACTACGCCCTCGGTCTGTCGAACGATCTCTACGATCCCAACGCCAAGCACTGACACAGAAGGTGAGGGCCCGAAGCAGTGCTTCGGGCCCTCACCTTTTGTTAGCGGGATCACTACCCAGAGATCCGGACGTGAGCAACATTCTCACGCGAGTTCGCGGTACTCCTCGAAGGCAATGCCGGTCGAGCGTAGTCCTCGCACGTTGGCTGGGACCTGACCGGGCTCGTCACCGCGTTCGATGATCGCGTTGTTCTCGTCGACGAAGACAACGTGCGGGTTGTACGTCCGTGCCGTCACATCGTCCAGACTGCTGTATGCAATGAGGATGACGATATCGCCGGTGTTGATGAGGTGGGCGGCTGCCCCGTTGATTTGAAGCTGGCCGCTACCCCGCTCCGCAGGGATTGTATACGTCGTGAGGCGGGCACCGTTGGTGACGTCGACGATGTCGACTGCCTCGCCGGGCAGGATATCTGCGGCGTCGAGGAGGTCAGCGTCAACGCTGACCGAGCCGACGTAATGCAGGTCGGCTCCAGTGACGGTGGCGCGATGAATCTTGCCTGTCATCATCGTGCGCAAACGCTCAGCCAAAAGACACCTCCATGTTGTCAATGAGGCGGGTTGACCCCACCCGCGCGGCGACAATTGCAAGTCCGTACCGCGCGTCTGACGATACTCCGAGGAAGGTGTCCGCGTCGACGATCGTGGCATAATCAACGTCCACTCCGTCTGCCTGCGAGAGGCACTCCGTGAGGGCTTTCTCCGCGGCTTCGGGACCTGCCGATCCCATGGCGCGGGCAGTCTCGAGCGCTCGGACGATCGCAAGCGCGGCCGACCGCTCCTCGGAGCTGAGATAGGCATTGCGGGAGGAGAGCGCCAGTCCATCAACATCGCGAACGATCGGGACGCCAACAATGTCGACTCCCATGTCGAGATCAGCCACCATCGTCTTCACAAGGGCGAGCTGCTGAGCATCCTTCCTACCGAAGTAGGCCTTGTCCGGCCGGACAAGGTTGAGCACCTTCGCGACGACTTGAAGGACGCCCGCGAAATGGGTGGGGCGGGTCCGTCCCTCGTACCTCGTCGCCACATCGCCCGGGTTGACGGTGATAAGCGGGCTGCGCTCGTACATGTCCTCGTCGCTCGGTGCGAAGACGATGTCGACATCACGCAGCATTTCAAGGTCCTTCTTGAGACTTCGTGGATAGGCGTCGAAATCCTCACCGGGCGCGAACTGGAGTGGATTGACATAGATGGAGACAACGACCGTGTCGCATTCGGCTCGGGCCGCGTCGACGAGGCGCCGGTGCCCCTCGTGGAGAGCCCCCATCGTCATGACTAAGCCGACGCTCCCGCGGACTCCTCGGAGCTTTTCGACAAGTTCCTGCTTAGCTGTCACCACTTGTTGCACGTGTCCGAGTTTACTCACCAACGTCAGAACGTCACCCGGCTACCGGTCCCGGTGGCCGCGTGGAGCTGGCCACAATGTGCGGCTGTACCGCACAGCATGACAGTCGCAGTGCCCGCGAGCAGTCAGTCGCCGAGGGCGCGTTTGATCTCCTCTGCAGTGGTCTGAGTGATCGTGCGACGGATAACGGCACGGTCGGCCGTGGCTGAGGCGATGGCGCGGTAGGTGGAGAGCACGTCCGGATGATCGATCAGGGCGTCGACGTGCGTCCGGATCGTCGGCACGTCGCCTCTGACAACCGGGCCTGTGAGAAGCACCTCTCGAGAGCGGAGGGCACCGTCGAGGCTCGCCCTGACGAGCGGCCCGAGGAAGGCACCCGGATCATCGATGCCGGCCTCGTCAAGCATTCTCATTGCCTGGGTGACGACGGTGACGACGTGATTGCCGCCGTGGGCGAGGGCCGCATGATAAAGGGGGCGGCTGGCAGATGGTAGCTCAAAGGGGACGCCCCCGATTTCGGTGACGAGCGCTTGGGCAACCGGCAGGATCGTCGCTGGCCCGGAGACAGCGAACGGACAGTCGAGGAGACGCGCCAGGTCGAGGGAGGTACCTGTGAATGTCATGGCGGGATGGATGGCCAAACCCAGTGCCCCCATCGCTGCCGCTGGGGCGAGCACCTCGACTCCCATGCTTCCGGCGGTGTGAACGACAAGATGGCCGGGCTGCCAGGCACCCGCCTTCGCGAGCCCGTCCACGAGGCCAGGTAGCTCCCGGTCGGGAACAGCGAGGAGGACGAGTTCGCACGTGCGGACGATCTCTTCAACATCCTGCAAGGGAACGTCAGGAAGAAGCACCTCGGCGCGTTCGATGGATTCCTCCGATCGTGCGTGAGCGGCGACAACCGTGTGGCCAGCGCGGCCGAGCGCCGCACCGAGGACGGCGCCAACCTTCCCGGCAGAGATAATCCCAACTCCGAGCTTCATGCGACCCCCACTCGTGCAGCCCATTCCTCAATGGACTCCCGATCATCGATGGCACGGGCGTCGAGCCCGATCTGTCGTTCCCGCATCATAAAATCGTGGACTTGGTCGGCGCCGAAGTTCGAGCCGTGCCAGAGGGTGTCGCCAGCGACGAGAGATAGCTGGAATGTAGCAAGCCCAAGACGCGACTGAATGGGGCCCTGCGTGGCTTTCAGGCCCTGCCAGTGCCCGTGTAGCGCCACCGTCAATCTGCGGGCCAGCCATCCGTCCCGGTGGATCGCCACTGTCGGGGTGAGGGCGATACCGTTGCGCTTGATCCGAAGCGGATCCAGCCACGTAGCTGAGCGGGGAGGGGGTACGAAGAAGCGGGAGGACCCTGAACCGGAGAGAGCATCACCGAAGAAGCCGGTGAGATCGTCGATTCCGAGCGACGGAATGATCGTCCACATGAGGTCGAGAGCATCCGCCCTCTTCCCCACGGGCATGATGATACTTTTGACGGTCGCTGCGCTCATTGACTCCGCATCAGCGCCGATCGACCCAGCGATGAGGATCTTGACCTTCCACCAGTCCTTTCCGCGCCAGAGTAGCGGCTGAATGAGCGTGACGGCATGGATCCGTCGTGGCGGGATCGTCTGGGTCGTCGTTGTTGTCAGGCCCCGGCGCACGCGAATACCGTCCTTCGTGAGGAACAGCTTGAGGCCATGGTTGAGGTTGAACTGGCCCCACAGTGCCGCGAGCGAGCCGAACAGGGCGACAATGAGGCCGATGGAGAAGCCTTCGGCGAAGAAGATCAGGGGCACGAAGACGACAAGCACGGCGCCGAAGGTCGCGAGGAGCGTCCCCGAGAGAAGCATCGACCCGACAAGCCTGCCGGTCGGGAGCCGATAGAACGGCTTCTCGTACATGTACGCATCGTCCGGGTCGTACAGATTCTCTTCCGCCGTGTCCCGCTCGACCTCGAACTGGGCGCCAGTTCGAGCAGAGGCGGCGATGTGGAGGATTTGGCTCCGAAGGGCGTGGATTTCGTTCATCTTGAGCAGGCCGAGCGACACGTTCCCACCACTGGCTGCGGAGTCGATCATGATCGCCCCGAGGCCGAGAATGCGGGGGATGATCCCCTGCTTGATTTCGACCGACTGGATCCTGTCCCACCGCACGTGCCGGTGGGTGACGGAGAAGATGCCAGCCCTGTAGTGCACTCCGGAGGGCGCAAGAACATAGGACTGTCGTCGCCATGTGAGCCAGGAGATGAGGATGACAAGTATCGAGAGTGCGAGGAGCGCTCCGGCGGCGAGGAGGAGGACGGTGGATGTAATGCCCGTGATCGCCTCCCACACCTCGCCCATGCCCTCCTCGAGGATCTGGAGGAGGATCGAAAAGGTGCCCGCCACGAGCGCGGCCCACAGCTTCCACAAGCTCAGCAGCGGAGTCGCCCAATGAAAGCGCGACCAGTCCTCGTCGGGAATCGCCTGTGCCACGGCCTCCGGGACCTCATCGCGTGCCCCGAGGGCGACCGAATCGGCGTCGAAGGGGAGGTCAGCCGGGTCCTTCACAGTCCCTCCATTAACGTTGTGCCGAGCTCAGTGAGCCGCCTGCGTAGTCTGTCGGCCTCTTCCCGCGGCACGCCTGGAATCTCCGCATCAGCGGTTGTCGAGGCCGTCTCCATGGTGATCGTCGCCAACCCGTACCGGCGCTGGAGCGGACCGTCTTCGACTTTGACCTCCTGCATGCGGCCGTAGGGGACGACATCGAGCTGGCGGAACATGATTCCGCGGCACACGAGAAGCTCCTCGTCGGTCTCGTGGTAGCCCGTGTAGTAGACGGCCCGGACCTTGATCGCCGTCATGCTGATGATGAAAGCGAGGAGGGCGGCGAGGGCGATCGGGAGCCAGATGAGATCGCGCCACAGGATGAGGGACCCGATGAGAAGTGCGGCGCTGGGTACGATCCACACGAGCCCGAGGATCGCCCGGACCTTCGCGTGGTCGGTGGAGATCCTCATGAAGTTCACGCCCGGTGCGAGCGCAGTCGTGACTGTCATGCAGTTAGGTTATCGGAGCGTCCACGCCCGCGCGATCAGGCACCCGCAGCCGCGGCTGGCGGCTCGTCTTCGTCTTCGTCGATCGAACACCACCACTCCCCGAGCAGACCAGCGCCGCCGAGGAGTACAGAGGCGACCCCGGTCCACAGCGCGTGCGATGCCTGTTCGTCGAGGTAGGTGGCCTGGCCCGCATCGACCGCCAGCCACATGCCGATGCCAATGCCGCCGAGAAGCATTCCTCCCCGGCTGCAGGCCTGGCTGAAGATCGCAATCCGCGCTGCGGTCAGTGGGTTGACGCGGGCCGCCCCGCCCTTCGCCATGCCGCGAACCTGCCATGCGGCGGAGAGCACGGTAATGGCAAGGATGAGGGGAATGGTCCACGCAAGTTGCGGTATCGAGACAAGCGGCATCGCGGAGTCGAGCCAGACGGACACGCCAAGTAGCGCCGTCAGAAGGCCGAGAAAGAACCAGGACGCCATTTGGAGCGGGGACGTCATCTGATGGGCTTCCCCCGAAGGTGACCCCAGGGATCGACCTCCGCCCACGGCTCCATGACGAAAGTCCTCATGTGTGCCCGCGGGTGGGGCAGGGTCAAATCAGGATTGTCGGACGTGATCTCGTGCCCGGCAATCTTGTAGGAGATGAGGTCGAGGTCAAGCGTCCGGGGCCCCCAGTGGTCCTCCCGCGTCCGGCCTTGCTCATCCTCAATCCTCTGTAACTCGGCGAGTAGCCCGAGCGGGGACAGCCGAGTCTTGCCGATCATGACCGCATTGACGTAATTCGGTTGCGTCGGTTGGCCGGGCGCAACATCTGCGGCTGTGACCCGGGTGCGCGACATCTGCTCGTATTCGAGGATCCGCGCAAGCTTGCCTGCGCCGATGTCGACCTGCGTGACCGGGTTATCGAGGTTCGAGCCGATGCCGACAACAACATCTGCGGCTGGCTTCGGGGTGGCGAGCAGGACGCCAAGTCGCCGCACCGACACAGACACGTCGCTGAATGTGTGCGTGATTGGAGCGGACGGCTTGTGCACGGTGACGTCGACAGCGAGTGCACCTGTCGCGAGGGCGGATTCAGCGATGCGTTCGGCGAGAGTCTCGATGAGGTCGAACGGCTCGCCGGTGATGAGGGTCATCGCGTCGCCAGCAACGTCGGAATAACTGATCGTGTGCGCGAGGTTATCGCTCGCCGCAGCTCTGGAGACGGTCGTGTGGAGGACGATATCGACGATAAAGTCCTGGCCTTCAGCTTTCTCGAAATCGTGGACGCCGTGGTAACCGCGGGCAGTAAGCCCCGTGAGCTCGATTCGGTCGGCGAGAGCTCCTGTGGGGAGATAAAGGTCAGTCATGGATCCTCCCAGCTATGTCGAGGGCCGCGGCGGTCATGGCCGGCTCGTGAACCCGCACGCCCCACGCCCTGCCGTAGAGGAGCGCGCTGACGATGGCGGTCGAGTGGTCCCGATCGAGTCCTGCCGTGGCGAGGAAGCGTTTACGGGAATGCCCAATGAGCCACCGGCCCGGTAGCCGGTCCGTGAGCTCATCAAATCTCTTGAGCACGTCCCAATCCTGATTTCCCACCTTCGAAAAGCCGAGGCCGGGGTCAAGAATGAGGCGGGCGGGGTCGATGCCGGCGGCTGTTGCCACGTCGATCATTGCCGTCATCTCGTCTGCGATGTCGGCGATGATGTCATGATAGACCGCGGTTTCAACCGTCGTCGCTGGTCCACCACGGGAATGCTGTAGCACGTAGTGGGCGTCAGAACCCGCGACAACATGGTGAATGTCGGGCTCGATTCTCCCGCCTGTCACGTCGTTGATGATCGCTGCGCCGGCGGCGATGGCGCGCTCGGCCGTCGCCGCGTGATACGTGTCGACTGAGACAGTGATGTCATCAGAGACGAGGCCCTCGACGACGGGCTGAATCCGAGACCATTCCTCATAAGCACCGATCGAGGACGCACCCGGGCGGGTCGACTCCCCTCCCACGTCGACGATCGTCGCTCCGTCTGCAATGAGCTGGCGGCCGCGGGCAAGCGCCCGTTCCGCAGAGTCCCAATTGCCGCCATCCGAGAAGGAGTCGGGGGTGACGTTGAGGATGCCGAGTATGTCCACGGTTCTACCTACTCATGATGAGGCTCATCGCCTCCGCGCGTGTCGCCGCGCTCCTCATAACACCGCGCACCGCGGACGTCACAGTGCGCGCCCCCGGTTTACGTGCCCCCCGTAGCGACATACACATGTGTTCGGCTTCAACGACGACGATCGCGCCCCTTGCTCCCAGTGGGTCCATGAGAGCGTCCGCGATGCTCGATGTCAGACGTTCTTGGATCTGCGGCCTGCGGGCGTACCCGTCAACAAGCCGAGCAAGCTTCGACAACCCGGTGACGGTGCCGTCCTCGCTCGGGATGTATCCCACATGAGCGACCCCGTAGAAGGGCAAGAGGTGGTGTTCGCACATCGAGTAGACGGCGATGTCACGGACGAGGATCATCTCCTGGTGGCCGACCTCGAACGAGGCGGAGAGAACATCTCGGGGGTCCTCGTGCAGGCCCGAGAATATCTCCCGATAGGCACGCGCCATGCGCGCCGGAGTGTCTTTCAGTCCGTCGCGGTCGGGATCTTCACCAATCGCGACGAGGAGGTCGCGAATCGCGGTCTCAACACCCTTGAAATCGAATGTCACGAATCCTCCGTATAGTCGATGGGCGGGATATCGGAGACCGGTCTCTCATCCGAACTCAGCCAGAGCGGACGCTCGGGTGACTTGATGACGGACTCAAAGAGCTCAGCAAGCTCCTTCTCGAGCAACGTCTCCTTCTCGAGGAGCCGCCCAGCGAGCTCGTCGAGAATGTGGCGGTTCGTCGTCATGATCTGCCAGCACTCATCGTGCGCGACGTCGATAAGGTGGCGAACCTCTTGATCGATGATATGGGCCATCCGATCCGAGTACTCCGCAGGGCCGCCACCTGCGGCCCGCGTCATCGGATCGGAATCATCGGCAACAAGCCGAACGGCGCCTACGCGTGCCGACATCCCGTACTCCGTCACCATCTTCCGGGCGATGCTCGTCGCTTTCTGAATATCGTTGGATGCTCCCGTTGTCGGGTCGTGGAAAACTAGCTCTTCGGCGACTCTCCCGCCGAGTGCGTACACGAGCTGATCAAGAAGCTCATTGCGAGAGGTTGAGTAGCGATCCTCGGTTGGCATGACCATGGTGTAGCCGAGAGCTCGACCGCGCGGCAGGATCGTCACCTTCGTTACGGGGTCCGTGTGGTTGAGCGCGGCGGCGGCAAGCGCATGCCCGCCTTCGTGGTACGCGGTCATCCGCTTTTCGTTGGGGTTCATAACGCGGGTGCGACGTTGCGGGCCGGCGATAACCCGGTCGATCGCCTCGTCAAGGTCGCTGATCGTCACAACCTTCTGCCCGGCCCTGGCGGCGAGCAGTGCAGCCTCGTTCATGAGGTTGGCAAGATCCGCGCCGGTGAATCCTGGCGTGCGGCGGGCGACCGCCGACAGCTCAACCCCCTCCGCGAGGGGCTTGCCCTCCGCATGGACTTGGAGGATTTTCGTACGCCCGGGCAGGTCTGGGGCGTCGACCGCGATCTGCCGGTCGAAGCGGCCGGGCCGCAACAGAGCCTGATCGAGAACGTCGGGACGGTTCGTCGCGGCGATGAGGATGACGTTTGTTGTCGCGTCGAAGCCGTCCATTTCAACCAACAGCTGGTTGAGCGTCTGTTCGCGCTCATCGTTGCCGCCACCGATGCCGATGCCGCGGGAGCGGCCGACTGCGTCAATTTCGTCAACGAAAATGATGGCGGGGGCTGACTGCTTCGCTTTCGTGAAGAGGTCACGCACCCGGGAAGCGCCGACTCCGACAAACATCTCGACGAACTCGGAGCCGGAGATGGAGAAGAAAGGGACCTGGGCTTCACCGGCGACCGCTTTCGCGAGCAGGGTCTTGCCCGTACCTGGCGGACCGTAGAGGAGGACGCCCTTCGGGATCTTCGCACCCATGTTGCGGAACTTATCGGGGTTCTCGAGGAACTCCTTGATCTCACCGAGCTCCTCCACGGCCTCGTCGACGCCTGCGACGGCGTCGAAAGTCACGTCCGGCATCTCCTTGTCCGGTCCCGCGCCTTTGCTCCGAATCTTGCCGAAGCCGCCCATACCACCCTGCTGGAGCTTCGGTAGGAGGAAGATGAAGAAACCGAGAATGATGAGAAGCGGGACCGCCATGATGAGAAGCGATGCCCAGATCGAATCCTGAGGAACGACGGAGTTATAGCCGTTGGTCGGCTCCGCGGCCGCGACGAGTTCAGCCACCTGCTCGTCCTGGGCTGTGACGTATTGGAACGACACGCGGTCGCCCGCCTCCTGCTCCTCCCCGCCAGCGTCAGTGACGGTCACCTCCTCCACGAGATCGAGGCGGACGGTCTGGGCGCCCTGCGTAATAACGGCACGCTCAACGTCGCCCGGCTCCGCCTCCTTGAGGATCGCGATCCCCTCCGAGGTCGAGATCGGCGTGTACTCACTGCCGCCAAAAAACAGATAATAGAAGGCGAGAATGAACAGTGGGGTCAGTAACCACGGGAACCAGGAGCGCCTCTCCGGCTGGGTCTTCTTCGACTTTTTCCCAGCGTCTTTGCCACTGCCCTTCGGACCAGCGTCCTCGTTGTGTTCGCCGCCCTTCTCGGGGGAGCTCGGCTTTTCACCCTGATCGGCTCCCTGCCAGGGTTTCAGCTGTGTGCGGCGCTGCCGCTTATCATCCGCCATAGACGTGCGGCGCCAGAGTGCCGATAAAGGGCAGATTGCGGTATTTCTGGTCGTAGTCCAGGCCGTAGCCCACAACAAACTCGTTGGGAATGTCGAAGCCGACGTATTTGACGTCGATGTCGACTGTCGCCGCCTCCGGTTTACGCAACAACGTCATGATCTCCACCGTTGCAGGGCCGCGTGACTCGAGGTTCGCTTTGAGCCATGACAGGGTGAGCCCGGAGTCGACGATGTCTTCGACGATGACGACATGTCTGCCCTCAAGGTCGGTCTCGAGGTCCTTGAGGATGCGGACAACGCCCGAGGACTTCGTGCCGGACCCGTAGGAGGAAACCGCCATCCAGTCCATCATGAGCGGTGTATGCAGCTTCCTTGTCAGGTCAGGCACAACCATGGCCGCGCCCTTGAGCACGCCGACAGTGAGGATCTCGCGGCCCTCGTAGTCCCGGTCGATCTCGGCGGCGAGTTCATCCAGCCGGCTCGAAATCTGCTCTTCGGTGATGAGGATCTCCTTGAGGTCCTCGCCCATATCCGTCGAATCCACGAATATCCCTTCATCAGTCACTGCTTGGGTTTATGCTACTCCACGACCCGCACGAGGCAGTCCCGTGTTCTCGTAGCGCGCAGTCCCGGGATGTCGACTCCTCTACCCGTCTCACCGTCGATGAGCCGGTCCACCGCTGCCAGGTGCCAGCCACTGAGCTCGCCGGGCCGTGCCCCCTCCTCGAGTAGCCATGCCCGGAGCACCCGAGTACGGATCGCACGGTGAAGGGGGCGTAACGCATCGAGCCGAAGCCCATTCTCGCCGCGGGCGTCGGCAAGAGCCGCACCTGCTACGCCGTCGAGGTAATCGAGATCGTCCTGGATGAGTGACGCGGTCCGTGCGAGCGGCTCACGCACGTCGATGCCTAGCGCTTCGGACAGGGCAGGGAGCGCCCGCTCCCGAACTGCAACGCGGCGCAACGGCTGACCATCGGCGGTGCGCCACGGCCCATCTACTCGATTCGATGGATCGTCCCACCAGGGTGTCTCCCATCCTCTCAAAGCGTCCTGCAGAGCGGTTCGGGTGAGCCTGAGGAAAGGTCGTGCGACGGGAACATCAGGAGCGCCGGGAACGGACCCTCGGGGTGTCATCCCCGCAATCGAACGCGGCCCGCTTCCTCGGCCGAGCCCCATGAGGACCGTCTCAGCTTGGTCGTCCATCGTGTGTCCGAGAAGGACGAGAGCTGGACCGCCGATGGCTCGTGCCTCGTCCGCGATCACGCGATATCGTCCTGTGCGGGCGCTACCTTCGGGACCCTCGGTGCCAGAGGGGTCGATTCGGATCGATCGAGCCGGCATGTGCTCCGCGAGCATGTTGACAAGGTTCGCGGCCCGCTCGTCGGATCCGGGCAGGATTCCGTGATCGACGGTGAGCGCATAGGGGATAACGGCGGCGGTACGAGCTTCGGCGGATACCGCGAGTGCGAGCGCTAGGGAATCTGATCCGCCCGAACACGCAACGAGGATCGGGGTGCCGGGGTCGAGGTCTGCAAAGACGGAGCGGACCGCCTGGCGCGCGGCTAAGACAGCACGCGCGTAGCCCACGACTGTGGATCCTTCAGCTCAGCCGCACTCGGTAGGTGGAGGGGATTCTCCCAGATCTGGTTGAAGCCCTCATGCCCCTGTGCGGCGATAATCGACGACACGAACCGTTCTCCCGCCCGATACTGCTCGAGCTTCAGGTCAATCCCAAGCAACTTGTTGACGTGCTTCATGGTGCCCGTCGCGTTAGCCCGCCGAGCAGCGATTGCGGCTGTAATCCGCCTGCGGGATGGAATCCTGGCGATTGGCACCGCGTTCATCACGTGCTCCGCGTGCCCCTCAAGAACGGCCATCGTCGCGAGAAGCTCATCGAACGCGTCCCCGCTCAGGCCCTCATCCAGAGACTCCACCGCCATGTGAACCTTGGCGATGATGACGTCCTTGAGCCAGGTTGCGGCGGTGAACTGAAATGCGTGGGCGAACTCGTGCACGCTGACGAACAGCTGAACATCCATGATGTCCAGGTTCCAATCAGTTGCGAACTGCGAGATGTTCGGTGCGACGAGAAGGAGCCTGCCGGAGATCGGCAACCCCCTTCCAGGGAGCGCTGTCAACGCGAAAGGATCGTATTGGCCGAGGATTCGGGGCGCGAGGAACGCGAGCGCACCCGCGAGCTCTTCAGATGCCAGTCTGTTTGTGAACCGTCCACCATCGAGAACATCATCGAGAAGCGGTGCGACGGAGACAGCGGCCGCTTGTGCCCATCCGGGCCGCGCAAGCACAGACACTGGGGTGTCGGCGACCATGTCTGTCAGGTCGTGCATGTGGGTCACCTGCGCAACAACCTCGGGGGCTGCCGCGGCAGCTCTGCGAAGCCCGGTTGCGACAGCGCGAGCTTTTGCAGGCGTGATATCCGGACCTGAGCCGGAGAGCTGCCGCACCCGGCGGTATGCGATAGTCGGATCAACCGGCATCTTGTTCTCCCATAGCAAGTGCATTAAGCGCCTCATCGATGGCGGGACGCACGATCGCCGTCGTCCCCAGTTCTAGACCATCAATGAGGATTGAGAAGGTGAGGACGTGGCCACCGCTTGTCGTGACATAGCCGGAGAGCGAGTTCGCCTCGACGAGAGTCCCTGTTTTCGCCCGAACAAGACCGCTCGACTCCAGCTCCCAGAACCGTTCCGTGAGCGTGCCGCTCAGGCCCGCCACCGGCATACCGTGCGGCAGGCTCGAGAGCGGGCACTCAGTGCAGACGGCGGCTTCAACGAGAATCTCAGTCAGCAGACTCGCGCTTACCCTGTTGTCAGTTGATAGACCGGCCGTGTCCGAGACAATGAGTCCGGTTGTCGCGAAGCCCTGCTCGGTGATCGAGTCGCGCACACCCTTCGCGGCTCCGCCAAAGTCGGCTGACAAGCCGCGCTCGATCGCGACGAGGTGGCCGAGCACTTCTGCCATCGAGTTATCCGACACCGTGAGGCAGTGGTCGACGAGGTCACGGATCGGGGCGGAGTGGACGACGCCTACCTGTTGGGCGGAACTGGGCGCCACAGCGGTGCCGATTGCCTGGACTTCGATGCCGCGTTCCCGAAGACGCTCGGCGAAGACATTGCCCGCATCAATGTCGGGAGTCGCCGAATAGAAGCCGTCGAGCCGGCCCCTATCGATAGCGAGCGGCCTCATTGGCATGATGTAGGACCGGTCGATTCCCTGGACCATGTCGTTGTAGTTCGCGCCAGAAAATAAGCTCGAGTCCACGTTGAGAAGGATGGAGGTGACTCCGCGGTCGGTCAACATCTCGGTCACCTGGTCGGCGAGATCCCCGAGTCCGGCACGGCCGATCCGTGCGCCCGGGTCGCCCTGGTCCAGGGCGAGGTAAATATCCCCGCCACCCACGAGGTAGAGGGTGTCACCCGCGAGCATCGCCGATGTTGGAAGAGTCGTGTTTGGTCCCAGTTCGGCTAGCGCCGCTGCCGCGGTCAGGACCTTCATGTTGGAGGCTGGCACCTTTCCGTCATTTCCCGCCATCTCATACAGCAGGTTCCCTTCGAGGTCACGGACGGCAAAGGCTGTGCTTCCCGTATTGCGAGGATCGGCGGCCAGTTGCTCCGCGGCCGTAGCGATGGCCTCCGGTGAAAGATCCGCAGCATTGCCAAATGGGGGAACGTGTGCGTCAAACACCTCAAAATCGGCCACTTCAGGGTAGGCTCGTGGCTCTGACGGCACATCAGCTGCCGTGAGGAAACCCGGTGCTACGTCAACCGCATCCGCAATGACGTAACCTCCGAGTAGAATCAAGACAGCAACAATAACCGCCTGCGATCGTGCCTTCACCTTGTCAGTGTGTCACGATCGTTCATCGTTCACCACAAAGGAACCTGGAGCCAAAGGAGGCGTCATGTTGGAATTCGATGTCACCATCGAGATCCCCAAGGGCAACCGGAATAAGTACGAGGTTGATCATAAGTCTGGACGCATCCGGCTCGACCGCATGCTGTTCACCGCCACCCGTTATCCGGATGACTACGGCTTCATCGATGACACCCTCGGGGAGGATGGCGACCCGCTTGATGCGCTGGTCCTTCTCGAAGAACCGACATTCCCAGGTTGCGTCATCCGTTGCCGCGCGCTCGGCATGTTCCGCATGAAGGATGAAGCGGGCGGTGACGACAAGGTGCTGTGTGTGCCCTCTGGTGACCAGCGCGCCTCCTGGCGCGTCGACATCGACGATGTCTCCGAATTCCATCGCTTGGAGATTCAGCACTTCTTCGAGGTCTACAAGGATCTCGAGCCGGGCAAGTCCGTTGAAGGTGCCCATTGGGTGGATCGCGCAGCCGCTGAGGCAGAGATTAAAGCCTCGTATCAGCGCGCGATCGATCAGGGTTACTACTCCGAACACTGACACGTGAGGGGGCCGGTCAGGTCCCCTTCCATGCTGGCAAGCTGACACCCCAGCCACGAACGATGGTCGGCTGGTGGTTCAGCGCAGGAAGTCACTTGCAACGCAATCGGTGCCGCCGATGTCACCGAGAAGATGAGCAGCTTGCCAGAGATCTGCGGGAGAACCGCTACCCCGTCAAAGTGACGTCATTCAAAGTTCCCCTCGTGGACCTTTTGACGTAAAGGCCATTCGACGCCCGGCCTCGCCCCTTCCCGGTCATTTTCGTGACGAACGTCCGACCGGCTGATCGTCGATGATGACGGCCAAGTCGGTGTCGGTAGTCGACCACCCACACGTCACACCCGGCCGAGCAAGCGCCTAAGACAAGCGGAGGGGACAGCTCAACCGGCCAGCCTCCTGTCACGCCCAGCGATCAGTCGCCGACGACGTTGCGATACATCGGGCTACCCCAGACCGCGCGCTCCTGAGTGCCCATCGAGGGGTTCCAGGCTGCGATGTGGGAGCCGTTCCCGGTGTAGATACCGACATGGCCGGGCCACCACATGAGGTCGCCGGGACGAGCCTGGGACGCGGGAACCTGCGTGCCATTGAACTGCGCACCGTAAGAGGACCGAGCCACCGTGATCCCGTGATGACCGAAGACGAAATGCGCGAATCCGATGCAGTCCCAACCGGCTGGCGTCGTGCCTCCCCACACGTAAGGGGCGCCGACGAACTGCCTCGCGTACGCAACGATTGAATTGCGGACGTTCGTCACCGGTTTCGGAGCAGGAGGTGGCGTCGGCTTCGGCGCAGGGGCCGGAGCTGGAGCGGGGGCCGGAGCTGGCGCGGGTGCTGGTGCAGGTGCGGGAGCAGGTGCGGGAGCAGGTGCGGGAGCAGGTGCCGGAGCCGGAGCTGGCGCGGGAGCCGGAGCTGGCGCGGGAGCCGGAGCTGGCGCGGGTGCTGGAGCCGGAGCGGGTGCTGGAGCCGGCGCGGGTGCCGGTGCCGGAGCAGGTGCCGGTGCTGGAGCCGGGGCCTGCGCAGCAGGTGGCTGGGGCTGGCGGGACTGCTGATTGGCCGACGACTGAATCGCGGCAGCTTCCTGCTGGGCCACGGCCTGGGCCTGGGCCTCTTCGAGCATGACGCGTCGGGCCTCTTCAACCTCGGCAACGCGCTGATCCTCGAGCGCTGCGATGCGTGCGCGCTCTTCTTCCGCTTCGACGCCCTTTTGTTCCGCAATGGCGACGATGACAGCCTCACGACGGTTCTCCGCCTCGGCCAGTTGTTCGGCCGCAGCACGGGCCGCCTGCTCGGCGTCCCGAGCCGTGTTGTCGACCTCGGCAGCGGCGGCGGACTGCGCTTCCGCGGCGGTAGCGGCCTGCTCTTCCATTGCTTCTGCGAGATTGAGTTTTGCCTCGAACTCCTGCAGCTTGCTACCTGCGGACTGGCCAACGCGGTCATAGGCGAGCTGACGCTCGTTCGCTTCCTGGAGTGTGTCGGCTGAGAGATAGTTGCCGAAGGGTACCGCGTGCGCACCATCCCTATACATCGCGGCGCCGACACTACCGAGATCCCGGCGAGCTTCATCGACTTCGGCGAGGGCAGCGTTCGCGGCGTCCTGCTTATCAATGGCGTCGGTGATGGACTCCGCGAGTTCAGCTTGGGCGAGGATCTGTTCGCTTTCAGCCCGCGCTGCAGCATCCGCGAGCGCAGTCGACTCTGCGGAGAGCTCAGCGAGCTCGGCCTCAAGCTGGGCGAGCGACATCTCCATGTAGCTTGATGCCGGAACAGTGCTGTCCTCAGCATCGTCCGCGAGGACGGCTGTGCCAGCTAAAACCATACTTCCGGCGATAGCTGCGGCGAATGCAGCCCGTGCGGCGCCCCTGCGATGTTTGGCCACGTATCTCTCCTCGCCATGACGGCGTGTCGTCTTGACTGCGTCGTCAAAAGATTCTTTTCCGATATCGACGGTATAACATTTGTGACCTTTTAGAAACATCTTTTTCAATTTGCACAGCATTCCCATCTGTCACATGCGCAACATCTGGCTGAATTCCGCAAGAAACCGCGGAAAGAGGGGTGTTGCAGGATTTAGCGGCTCTGTAATATTTTTGAGACGTGAGCAAGATCACACCCGCGTCGGGCATCCTGAGATTAGCGTTCGTCCGTGGACTGAGACATTCCGGGCATCGCTTTGCCGGAAATTCTCGAGCCGTTTATGGTCAATGGCATGTTCCGAATGTGTAACTAACGCACGCCCCGCTTCGAGCCGGCGTGCACCGATGCACGCCGCATCGGCCCCAGCCATTCAAACTGTGAGGCTGGAGTTGGTACACAACTTTGGCACTCCCTTATGCAGTGAGAGAGATCATGACCCAAGAAAACTGGAACTTCGAGACCCTGCAGATCCACGCAGGGCAGACCCCGGATACCGAAACCGGAGCGCGTGCGCTCCCCATCTATCAGTCGACAGCGTTTGTCTTCGATGATGCTGCGCAGGCCGCGGGCCGGTTCGCCCTGGCCGAGCCGGGCAACATCTACACCCGAATCACCAACCCCACCCAGGCCGCCATCGAGAATCGTCTCGCTGCGCTCGAAGGCGGCGCAGCAGGCCTGCTTCTCGCCTCGGGCCAGTCTGCAACCACGCTGACGATACTCAACATCGCCCAGGCGGGCGATCACGTCGTTGCAAGCCCATGGCTGTACGGCGGAACACTCAACCTCCTCACCCATACGCTGACTCGGTACGGGATCGACGTCACTTACGTGGAGGACCCAAGCGACCCCGAATCGTGGCGTGCCGCCACGAACGAGCGGACGAAGCTGTTCTTTGGCGAGACGATTCCGAACCCTCGCGGATCAGTGCTCGACCTCGAGACGATTGCGGAAGCGGCGCACGCTGAGGGTGTCCCGTTCGTCGTTGATAACACGATCGCCACGCCGTACGTCACGCGCCCCTTCGAGCACGGCGCCGACATCGTCATCCATTCGGCGACGAAGTTCCTCGGCGGGCACGGCACGTCGATGGGGGGCATTGTCATCGAAAAGGGTGACTTCGATTGGACGTCGGGCAAGTTTCCGACGATGTCTGAGCCGGATGCGTCGTATCACGGCATCACATGGGCAGACCTCGGTGCCGGAGCGTTCGTCACCCGTATCCGCACGACCCTTCTCAGGGACATGGGGCCGGCGATTTCACCGTTTAACGCGTTCCTCATTGGCCTCGGTGTCGAAACCCTCTCGCTACGCATGGAAAAGCACCTGGAGAACACGCGGACGGTCGCGGAGTTCCTCGAGAGACATGAGCTGGTCGAGTCGACGACGTGGGCCTCCCTGCCGTCCTCCCCGTACTACGAACTAGCTCAGAAATACACTCCGAAGGGCGCCGGCTCGATCATCGCCTTCGTCCTTAAGGGTGGCAAAGAGGCTGGCATCAAGTTCGTCGATGGGCTGACGCTTCATTCGAACGTCGCCAACATTGGGGACGTGCGCTCGCTTGTCATCCACCCCGCGTCAACGACGCACTCGCAGTTGACAGAAGCCGAACTGGAGGCAGCCGGGGCACCCGCGGGTCTCGTCCGTCTGTCGGTCGGGCTCGAGCACATCGACGACATTCTCGCCGACCTCGAGCAGTCCTTCGACAGGCTCTGATATGGATCTGTCGCCCGCGTACCTTGTCGGTCATCCCCCGCTACGCATCACCGATGCCGCACCGGTGCGGGACGCTGACACGGGCTACTTTCCGCACAGGCGACTTCGTCTCCTTCCCGCCAGCGGCGCATGGCGGGAAGGAGACGATCCCGGTGACCGGAAGTTTGTCGACCTCGGCACCCGAGTTCTGGAATCCGGCGAGTCGCTGGAGGTGACAGTCGCGTACGAGACCTGGGGGCAGCTCAATGAGGACCGCTCGAACGCGATCCTTCTCTGTCACGCGCTGACCGGCGACTCCCACGTGCGTAGCGAGGACGGTACCGAGGGCTGGTGGCCCGGCATCGTCGGTCCCGGTAAGGCGATCGACACCGACCGGTACTTCGTCGTCGTCCCGAACGTCCTCGGCGGCTGCCAGGGCACAACTGGGCCCGCCTCCCGTCATCCGGACGGTGAACCGTGGGCACGTCGTTTCCCGCGCCTGACGGTGCGTGACCAGGTCCATACCGAGAAGGCGCTCATGGACCATCTAGGCGTGCCGTACTGGCATCTTGTCGCCGGTGCATCGGCCGGCGGCCACAGGGTCATGGAATGGCCGGCGACGTATCCGGATCATGTCGAGCAGTTCGCTGTGCTCGTATCCGCCCCTGAGACCACGGCCGAGCAAATCGCCTATGCTCACCAGCAAATGCTCGCGATCAAGCTAGATCCCGCGTGGCGGGGCGGGGACTATTACGATGCTCCGGCCGGAAACGGTCCCCATGCCGGACTCGGGCTTGCCCGAGCAATCGCCCACACGACGTATCGGTGTGCAACCGAGCTCGATACCCGCTTCGACCGCACACCGCAGGAGGGCGAGGACCCGTTGATGGGCGGCCGGTTCTCGGTCCAGTCCTACCTCGACTACCACGGCTATAAGCTCGCAGCACGGTTCGATGCGAACTCGTACTTGACGCTCACCGAAACGATGATCACCCACTCGATCGGCCGGGGTCGTGGCGGGGTCGACAAAGTGCTCGGCAACATGACAGCACGCGCACTTGTCGTCTCGGTCGACACGGATCGGCTCTTTCATCCCGCGGATCAGGCTCGGCTTGCCGACGCATTGCCCGGGTGCGAGGGGCTTGTGACAATTCATTCCGATCATGGCCATGATGGTTTTCTCGTGGAGGATGACCAGGTAACGGCGATCTTGTCGGAATTTCTTCAAGGACGGTCACCGACGCTCCGTAGCTGACACAATGACCACATGTGGTCACCCGATGTTCTTGGTCCCGGTTTCCAGTCCGTCACGCTGCCGTTGCTCGATGATGATGAGGGACCCGTCGTCACGACGATCGTTCGACACGTGCCCGCGGAAGATCCCTTAGCACGATCATCGACGCCGACCGCGCCGACATTCGTCATGCTAGCGATTCACGGGTGGAACGACTACTTCTACCAGGTGGAGCTGGCTCGTGTTATTTCGGCGGCGGGCGGTGCGTTTTATGCCATCGACCTGCGCAAGTATGGTCGTTCGCAACGAGACCACCAGTCCCCCGGTTTCATCACGTCCCTCTCGGATTACGACGAGGATATCCACGCCGCCCTCGGCATCATTCATGAAGCGCACGGCTGGAACATGCCACTCGTCCTTTACGGGCATTCCACCGGCGGGCTGACCGCCGCGCTGTGGGCCGACCGCCACCCGGGCGCCCTCTCCGGACTTCTTCTCAATGCGCCGTGGCTCGAGTTCCAGGGGGCGACGCTTGTGCGACAACTCGGCACACCGTTGTTCGACTCGCTCGCGAAGATCTCTCCCGATGTGATTCTGCCCCTGCCCGACACCGGCTTCTACCACCGACTCCTCACGGGGTGGCGCGACGAGGGCGAACTATTCGAGGACGTCGGCGACCCGTTCGTGACGGGATGGACATTCAACCATCAGTGGCGGCGTTCCCCATCGACCCCGGTCCGGGCCGGCTGGCTCAGCGCAATCCTTCAAGGCCACAGCCTCGTCTCCAAGGGCCTCGACATCTCCTGCCCGACATTCGTCATCACGTCGAACCAGACGATCTTCTCAGACAAGTGGTCGCCGGAGATGAGGGGAGCGGATACGGTGCTTGACGTTGATCAGATCTGGCGGCGAGTTCCCTACCTCGGCCGAGTCACGACTCTCGTCCGACTTGAGGGAGCCATCCACGACGTCACTCTGTCCCGCGCATCGGTGCGGACGAGAGCCTTCGGGGAGATGAGGAGATGGCTGCGGACGTATGTGCAGTCGCCCCGATCAGGAGCGTAGCTCCCCAAGCCTGCGCCCCTCGTGCGTACGCCAGTTCTTCCACCCGTCCATCTGACGCCCGGCGACAGCGCTTGCCGCCTCTGTTGGATCCGTGAAGCGCTCGCCGTTCTGGAGAACGATCTCACCCGACGCATCGAGAACAGCAGAGGCATTGACACGGCGGCGCAAAGACCTGAATGTCAGCCGCTGTTCACCGTGCCGAGCAACGATCTTTTGAAGCTCTGTCTCCCGCGTGGGCCATGCGACCGAGCCGAGGTCATCGCTGGCCTCGACCGTGCTGCCGTCAGCGCTGAAGCCAACTGAACGGAAGGAGAACTCCTCACTCGAGGCGTGAGCGCTCCGATGCCGAGAAGGGGGACGGCCAAGAGACTCGGCAAAGATCGCATCCTCGCTGAGGATCGTCCGACCGCCCGCAACATCGCCCTCGGCCTCTGGACCAGGATCACTCTCGCCTGTGTCCGGGCTACCGACAGCATCAGACTGCGTCTGGGTAGGTGACGGAACGCCCTGCGAATCGTTCGCCTTATCCTCAGGCTCGTCGGCGGCTGCTGCTACGAGATCGGTTGCAGAATCTGTCTCAGCCGAGGAGTCCGCCTCGTCGGCGAGGGTTCCTTCACTCGCCTGCCGCGGCATTGGCGCAGAGTCGGTATCACCGCTAAACGGCTGACGTGCTGGGATAGCGGTATCGGCAGGCTCTATCTCTTCCGCCGTTGTGGCCGACACTCGACTGACGAAGACCACACCATCAGCCGCCTGCTCCGCGGCCTCGGCCGGGTCGGAAGGAGTGCCACCTGATCCTGGGGAGGGCAAGGCTGGTGATTGACTGCTGTCGGCGGTCCCAGTGCTGTCCGAGCTGGGCGCTGTCAGCTCACCGCGACGGACGGCACGGCCAATGGCGAGGAAGGATGCCTCGTGCGGGCGGACTTGCTCGAGAGAGACAAGGACGCCGGTGCGTGAATCGTGAAGGTCGATTCGGTGGACTTCGATGCTCGCTCCGACGAGCGTGTCGAGCGCGGCCCGCACCTCGTCCTCAACCCTGACCGCAAGGAGGATAAGACGAGGATGGTCTTCAAGGCCCGTTGGGCACGCGTCGAGGAACTCCTGCCAGTCTTTCCGGAATGCCGCCACACCACGGGGGTACAGGCCGGACAGTGCGGCGCTCGGAATCTCCTCGTGTCGAGAGGCTCTCGCCAGGGAGGCCATAAGCACACAGGTGTCGAGATTCTCGACGACATCAATGGTCACGGTTCTGCTCGAGGGGTCGAGTGCAACGAGCGATGTGTGGCGACCGGGGCCTCTGCTCGTCTCCGTCAGCCAGGCGACGGGAAAGACCGGCCGATAGATAAGCTCGACCACTTGGTCGCGCACCGCCATGAGAGTCTCGCGGACAACCTCGTCATTGTGAGAGAGAGAAGATCGGACTGGACTCAGCCGACCGTTATCCAGCGAGAAGACGGGCATATGTCACCTTTTCTTAGACTGAGAACGTTCACGAAGGACTCTATCCAGGGTACATCAGCTTCGCTTTGTCTCAGAGGAGAGCAGTGACGCGAGGTGCACCCCATCCCGGCCCGCGAGGCTCTCCGCCTGCGTGCGGCAGGAGAACCCGTCGGCGAGGAAGACGGCGTCAGGATTCTCGCGGAGGGCCGGCAAGAGGGCATTCTCCGCGACTTGGCGGGAGATCTCGGCGTGGCCCTTCTCCATCCCAAAGTTCCCAGCCATACCGCAGCAGCCCGAGAGCTCGACGACGTTCGCACCGGTGCGCGAGAGCAATTCAGCATCCGTGCGCCAGCCCATGACCGAGTAGTGGTGGCAATGAGGTTGGGCGACAACGGTTGTGCCAGTGAGGTCGGGAAGCATGAGCTTGTCGGGGCCGAGCGGGGCCGGGGCGAGAAGGAGCTCAGCGAGCGTGTACGTGTTCTCTGCGACGATGTGGCTACGCGGGTCGTCCGCCAGAAGCTCCGGAAGATCATCGCGCAGGACTGCCGTGCACGAAGGCTCCACTCCAACGATTGGAATGCCATTCTTAGCGAAAGGTGCGAGCTCGGCGAGTAGCTCAGTCAGTTGCGCGCGAGCACCATCAAGCTGCCCGGTCGTAATCCACGTTAGGCCGCAGCACACGGGCTTCTTCGGGACGAGGACCGTATAGCCTGCGGACTCGAGAACACTCACCATATTCTTGGCGCCGCCGGTGTCGAGAGTTTCGGAGAACGAATCGGCCCACAGCATGACGTACTTCGCGTGTTCGCTCTCCGCCGCACTCGGTAGACCTGCCTTCTTCGCCCACCGGGAAAAACGCTCGGTGGCGAGTGCTGGCATGGTCCGGTCCGGGTCGACTCCCGCGACAGTGAAGACGGTTTTTCTGATCGGGGCGACCCGCATGACTCGATTCGCGATCGCGGCGACCGGCGGCAGGAGCGTCGCAAGGGTGGTCCAGCGTGGGAGCATCCCAAGGAGATAATGAAGCTTGGGTCGGATCTTCCCCTTGTGCGCACGGTAAAGAACCTCGGACTTGTAGCGCGCGACGTCGACACCGCTCGGGCAGTCCCGCGAGCACGCTTTACAGGCGAGACAGAGGTCGAGGGATTCGAAGACCTCTTCCGAACCCCAGTCGGCGATGAGGCGACCGTTCGCGACTTCTTCGAGGATACGGGCGCGACCGCGAGTCACGTCTTTCTCATCCTTCGTTGCCTGGTACGAGGGACACATGAAACCGCCCGGGATATCGGCGCGGCAGGCGCCGACACCGGTGCACCGGTGGACGGCCGTCGTGAAATCCCCACCATCCTCCGAGTATGCGAAGCCGCCGCCCTTCACACCGCCGCCGACAATTGGACGCGCATAGGGTCTGCGCAGATTCGCATCGAGCGGATCGGGGTCGACGATGATACCCGGATTGAGGATCTTGCCCGGGTCGAACAGATTCTTCACCTGCGCGAAGAGTGTCATCATGTCCGGGCTGTACATCCGCTCAAGTAGCTCGGAGCGTGCCCGGCCGTCGCCGTGCTCTCCCGACAGAGAGCCGCCGTAAGAGACAACGAGGTCCGCCGCGTCTTCGAGGAACGCTCGGGTCTTCGGAACCCCGGTCGGGTCGGACAGTGGCATATCGATACGGACGTGGACACAACCGTCGCCAAAGTGGCCATAGAGAATTCCGTCGACATCATGCCGGTCCATGACTGCCGTCATGTCCCTCAGGTATTCCCCGAGCCTTTCCGGAGGCACCGCGGAGTCCTCCCACCCGGGCCATGCCTCGCGGCCGCGTGGCGAGCGCCCACCGAGACCAGCCCCGTCGGCACGGATCTTCCACAGGGCCTGGGCTTGCGGTCCCTGCGGAGCGATCATGTAGGAGTCCGTCCCGGCAACGGCGATGATCGACTGGATCCGGTCAGTCACGACATCGGCGGACTCACCCTGAAAGGCGCCGACTTCAACCATGAGCCATCCCCCACCATCCGGCAGGGCAGGCACTCCGCCGCGGGCGCGCTCAACGACGTCGACGAGACGCCGATCGAGTCCCTCGACCGCGTGGGGCTTGAGCGGAAGAATGTGTGGGACGGCGTCAGCCGCCCGAATCATGTCCTCATAGCCGAGAACAAGCAGAGTCGCGCCCGAGGTCACCGGGACAAGGGAGACTTCTGCTTCGAGAACCGTCGCAAGCGTGCCTTCACTGCCGACAAGCATCGTGGCAAGGTCACGGCCGTGCTCGGGAAGCAGATGCTCGAGCGAGTAGCCTGACACCTGCCGGGAGAATCGGCCCGAGTGGGTGCGGATCAGGGCGAGGTTGGCGTCGATGAGCTCATGAAGACCGGGGACTAGCGTGCCCTTCCTCGCTGTGTACTGCCGACCCAGACCGTCTATGACATCCAGACTGACAACGTTCTCGGACGTCTTGCCCCACGCGACAGCATGTGGGCCGCACGCATTGTTGCCGATCATGCCGCCGATCGTGGCCCGGTTCGACGTCGACGGATCCGGACCGAACCGCAGCCCGTACCGGGCGGCCTCCTGTTGGAGTGTCGTGAGGATCGTGCCCGGCTGGACCCGTGCAGTGCGCGCTTCGGGGTCGATCGAGATGACCTGATCGAGGTGGCGCGACAGGTCGAGGACGAGACCGGTGCCGATGGAGTTTCCAGCGACTGACGTTCCGCCGCCCCGGATCGTCAGCGGCATGCCCTCGTCGCGGGCGAAGGTCTGGGCTGCAACGATGTCCTCTGTCGAGCGAGGGAATGCAACGATCTGGGGAACGACACGATAGTTCGACGCATCAGTCGAGTACTCGGCGCGGCGTCGCGTCCCGCTCTCTACCTCCCCCTCGAGAAGCCCCGAAAGCCTGTCTACCGCTGTCATGATCGTCGTCATGGCCTAAGTGTGTCACAGGAGAATTTGCGTCAACCGGGCTCTACATCCTGCGGACACTCATGAGCGGGCACCCTCGACACCCGACGGGCACCGACGCCTCCTCATCGAGGGCCGCGCAGGTGCCGCCACCGCAATCGTCGACTGCTAAGCCAAGCCGCTCGCGGTGGTCGATGGCGATACGAACAAGTTCGGGATCGACCATGGCCGTGCGGGCAATCGACTCGACCGTGCCGCCCCTCGTGAGCGAACTCAGGACCCGTGATCTCACAGCAGTGCCCCAATCTGGAAAACGGCAACGGCTAGTAGCCACGCGAGGACGAGCTGGCCGATGAACGCGCCTGCCGTCATCTTCCACCCAAGGAGCCGGCGCTGCTCAGCAATCGTCGCGACGCACGGAGTATAAGCGAGGATGAAAGCGAGGAAGGCGAGGGCAGCTGCGCCGCCGTGGCCGCCCGACGTCCGATCGAAATCGGCCCGCATGCGAGCTCCGAGATCAGAACCTTCGGCATCCTCATAGGAGTTCTCGGCGGGCTCGTCGACTTGGTAGGACTGGGACAGCGCCGCAACGACAGTTTCTTTCGCAACGAAACCGGTCATGAGAGCGGCTGAGGCGTGCCAATCATCGAATCCTGCTGGAGCGAAGACCGGTGCGACGGTCTCGGCGATCTCCGCGTAGAGCGAGTCCGTCACTGGGACGTCGCCGATCTCGTGTTCGCCCGAGACGGGGATGGCCATGAGACCCCACATAAGAGTGAGCATGACGACGATGGTGACGCCAGCCCCCTTGAGGAAGGCATATGCGCGGCGCGCGGCCGAGGTCGCCACCGTAAGGACCCGCGGCTTCTGGTAGGCCGGTAGAACGAGCAGGAGAGGGTCCTCGACCGACTCGTCTTTGAAGATGACTTTGAGTAGCAGACCGCCGGCGATGACGAGAAGGACGGAGCCGAGATACATGCCGAACACGACCGTGCCAGCATGATTGGGGAAGAAGGTGGCGGCAATGAGGATATAGACCGTCAGCCGTGCCGCACAGGATGTGAGCGGGATGAGCAGGGCCGTCACGGTACGGTGCGCGGAGTTTGGGAGGCCCTTCGTCGCCGCGAGCGCTGGCACGTTGCAACCGAACCCGACGATAAGGGGAAGAACGGCACGGCCGTCCAGTCCAATCGCCCTCATCAGCCGATCAGCGAGCAACGCGGCGCGAGCTAGATAGCCGGAATCTTCGAGCAGGGCGAGTGCGAAGAACATGATGAACATGAGAGGGACGAACGAAAGAACAACGCCCATGCCCGCGAGCACGCCGTCGAGGAGGAGGGATTCGACCCACGTTCCTCCGAGACCGACCGCGCCCATCAGCCCATTGGCAACACTGGTCACCGGTCCACCGACAAAGCCCTCAGTCCATTCCATAATGGGGGCGACAACGCTCGTCGTTAGCTCAAACAGTGTCCAGAGCACGCCAAGGAGGACTGCGATGCCGGCGATCGGATGAAGAAGAATTCGATCCGCCCGGTCAGAGAACGTCGTCTCGACCCGAGGGCGCTCCCCTCCGACCCGCGAGGAGACAACCTCCACCCAGGTGAAGACGTCATCAGCATCAGCCAGAATCTCGGCAAGTGTCGCGGCGTCCGAGGGTGGTGTGGTCGACAGCTCGCAGCACTCTCCCCCTTCCACGCACGTGCACGCCTTTGCATCGGGGCCGATGATGCGGGGCTTGACCTGAAGGCCCGTCCGAATAGCGTCCGTCAGCTCGTCGAGACCTTCGCCGTTTCGCGGATTGATCTCGACGACGGGAACACCGAGAATCGCCGACATTGTCTTCGCGTCGACCTCAGCATTTTCGCCTCGGGCGACGTCGACCATCGATAGCGCGACGACAACAGGGTGGCCAGCCTTGGACAGCTGGCCAAGCAGGTAAAGCGAGCGGGAGAGGGCAGCAGCATCGAGCACAGCAACGACAAGATCCGGCGAATACTCGGCTACACCACCGGTAAGGAGGTCAGTCACAAACTTTTCGTCGGCAGAGCGTGCGAGAAGCGAATAGGTTCCTGGTGAGTCGATGACGGTCACGCTCGACCCATCAATGCTCCAACCTCCGGTCGACAGCTCGACCGTCGTTCCCGGAGCGTTGCGAACCTCTTGCTTCGCCCGTGTCAGCCGATTGAAAAGGGTCGACTTGCCGACGTTCGGGTTGCCGACGAGAAGGACGGTGGGGCTATCGACGATCGTCGCCGTGCGTGAATCCCCCGGCTGGCAGTGTGGGCAACTCATGACAGCGCCCTCGGCATCGGGACCCCATCGAGAGGCTCGACCAAAATACGAGAGGCACTGGCGCGATCGAGCGCAAGTCGAGTACCCGCCACATCAACGACTGTTCCTCCGAACAGTGTGCGCTGGGTGATGCGGACGACGGCACCGGGGCGCAACCCCAACTCACGTGCGCGGAGGTGGCAGGTCTCAATGCCTAACGAGACGACGCGCGCCTGTTTGCGTATTGGCCAGGAGCAAAGTTTCATACCCACATATTAGGTATGGCTAACCAAACATTGCAGGACTTTAGTCTGGATTTTCCTGTGACGAAATACCTTCGTCGGACATCTTTTGCATGCTGCTCAAGCGGACTCGCGATCGAAGAGCTTCCGGTCCCATGTCAGACATGAAAAGGCGGGCAGGATTTCTCCCGCCCGCCCCGTCAAACGAAAGGTCAGTCCTCTTCGTAGGAGCACATAGCGTCGACCTTCGCCTTGGAGGGCGATGACTCGTCGAACTCGTAGTTGAGGAACTCCTTGGCGAGCCTGCGAGCAAGCTCCTTGCCGATGACGCGCTCGCCCATGCAAAGCACCTGCGCGTTGTTCGACAGAACGAGACGCTCGACAGAGTAGGAGTCGTGCGCGGTCGAGGCACGAATGCCCTTGACCTTGTTCGCGGACATGGCCACACCCATGCCGGTACCGCAGATGAAGATGCCGCGGTCAGCCTTACCGTCGGCAATCATGCGCGCGGCATTGACTGCAACGTGCGGGTAGTCGACGTCCTCGCCCTGCTTGACGCCGGCGTCGATGACTTCGTCGACGCGGGGATCCGCCTCGAGATCAGCCTTGATCGCATCCTTGTAATTCACACCGGCGATGTCACCGGCGACAACAACTCGAAAACCCATGCTCTCTTCCTTTCAATTGTGAAGCTCAAGGAGGAAACCGACAGTGCCGATCTCCTCACGGCAAGCGTTCGTGTCCTCTGCACCCAGAAAACGGATTGCTATAGACAAGTCTAGTCCCTTCGCCCCCGGAGCGGTCCAGCAGTTCAGCAGACAGCTCAGCGACCGACATGTGGCGGCTGAGTGGGACGGTTGGGCGACAGGGCCCGGCGCTCCCCGGAATGTGGGCGGGTTGCGAAGGCGGAAGGGCGGCTCTTCCGAGCCGCCCTCCTCACGTCGTCAGTTTGTTACGCGGTGGCGTCAGCCTCGTTGGAGACTGCGGCGCGGCCAGCTTCAAGCCGCGCGACAGGGACGCGGAACGGAGAGCACGAGACATAGTCCAGTCCAACCTCATGGAAGAAGTGGATGGACTGCGGGTCGCCCCCGTGCTCGCCACAGACGCCGACCTTGATACTCGGCTTGACGGCGCGAGCACTCTTCATGCCGATTTCGACGAGCTTACCGACACCACGCACGTCGATTGACTCGAACGGCGAGACGCCGAAGACGCCGAGGTCGAAGTACTCGTTGAAGAACTCGGCCTCAACATCGTCGCGAGAGAAGCCCCACGCCGTCTGCGTCAGGTCGTTCGTTCCGAACGAGAAGAAGTCCGACTCCTCGGTGAGAGAATCCGCTGTGATCGCCGCACGGGGCAGCTCGATCATGGCACCAATCTCAATGTCGAGCGTGACGCCGCGCGACTTCTCAACCTCGGCGATGATCTCCTCCGCGTCGCCGCGGATGATCTGGAGCTCACGGACGGAGCCGACGAGCGGCACCATGATCTCCGGCTTCGGATCGCCGCCCTGTTCGATGAGATCGGCAGCAGCTTCGGCAATCGCGGCAATCTGCATGGCGAAGAGACCGCGGATCTTCAGACCGAGGCGAACGCCGCGCAAGCCGAGCATCGGGTTCTGCTCGTGCGTCTCACGAACTGCCTTGAAGAGCTTGCGCTCCTCGTCGGTGATGTCCTCGCCGAGCGCCTCCTTGACAGCCAACTTGACCGAGAGGTCCCGAAGGTCGGGGAGGAACTCGTGCAGGGGTGGATCGACGAGCCTGATGGTCGTCGGTAGGCCGTCCATCGCCTTGAGAATCTCGACGAAGTCACCCTTCTGGAGCGGGCCGAGAACATCGAATGCCCGCTGCTGCTCCTCTTCGTTCTCGGCGAGGATGACCTGCTCGATGAACTTGCGGCGGTCGCCGAGGAACATGTGCTCGGTGCGGCACAGGCCGATACCGGTTGCGCCAAACTTCCGGGCGCGAATGACATCCTCGGGAGCTTCAGCGTTCGCACGAACCGTAAGACGGGCGCGGCTGTCAGCGTGCCTGAGCAATAGGTCAACCGAGGCGACGAGGTCCTTCGTCGGTTCGTCCTGCGCGGCCGCGAGGCCAGCGTCCAGGCCCTCTTCGATGTAGATCGAGACTGGTGAGGGAACGACGGGAACGTCGCCCTTGTACACATGGCCAGACGTTCCATCGATGGCGATGATGTCACCGGCCTTGAGGTTAATGTCCGAGCCGCGGATCGTCACCGTCTGGGCAGCCTCATCGACATAGAGCTCTTCGGCACCGACGACGCAGCAACGGCCCATGCCGCGGGCGACGACGGCGGCATGCGAGGTCTTACCACCACGTGCGGTGAGGATGCCACTCGCGACGACCATGCCTTCGAGGTCATCCGGGTTGGTCTCGCGACGAACGAGGATAACGTCCGCGCCGGCGTTCGTACGCTCGACGGCCTGTGCGTTATTGAAGACAACCTCGCCCACGGCAGCGCCGGGCGATGCGGCCATACCCTTCGTCAGCGTGATCTTGTCAGCGTCCTCGTCAAACTGCGGGAACAGGAGCTGGGTGAGCTGCTCGCCATTGACGCGGCCGATAGCCTCGTCGCGGGTGATAAGGCGCTCATCGACGAGCTGGCGAGCGATACGGAAGGCAGCGGATGCGGTGCGCTTACCAACGCGGGTCTGCAGCAGCCAGAGCTTGCCCTCTTCGACCGTGAATTCAATGTCACACATGTCGCGGTAGTGCGTCTCGAGGACTCGAAGGTTCTCCATGAGCTCGTCATAGGATTTCCTGTCAAGTTCGGCAAGCGCGTCAAGCGGGAGGGTGTTGCGAATACCGGCGACGACATCCTCACCCTGGGCGTTGACGAGATAGTCGCCGTACACGCCCGTGTGGCCGGTGGAGGGGTCGCGCGTGAAGCACACGCCCGTACCGGACTTCTCACCCATGTTGCCGAATACCATCGCCTGAACGTTGACGGCGGTGCCGAGGTCGTGGGGGATGCGCTCGCGGCGGCGGTAAATCTTCGCGCGGTCCGTGTTCCACGAACGGAAGACAGCTTCGATTGCTGCATCCATCTGCTCGCGCGGATCCTGCGGGAACGATGCGCCCGTCTCGCGCTCAACGATCGCCTTGTAGTCGGCGACAATCTCCTTGAGCGCCTCGACATCGAGGTCGGTGTCGAGGTGGATGTTGCGCTTCTCCTTTGCCGCCTCCAACGCGTCGGAGAAGAACTCGCCCTCGATGTCCTGGACGGTTTTGCCGAACATCTGGATGAGGCGACGGTAGGAATCCCATGCGAAGCGAGCGTTACCCGACTTAGCTGCAAGACCTTCGACGGTCTCGTCGTTAAGGCCGATATTGAGCACAGTCTCCATCATGCCCGGCATCGAGAACTTGGCTCCCGAGCGCACGGACAGGAGAAGCGGGTTCTTCGCGTCGCCGAGCCGCTTGCCCATCTCGGATTCCATCTGTCGCAGTGCCGTTGTCACCTGCACTTCGAGCGTCTCGGGCGCCTCGCCCTTGGCGAGGTATGCGCGGCACGCCTCAGTCGTGATTGTGAAACCAGCAGGAACCGGGATTCCCAGCTTCATCATCTCGGCAAGATTGGCGCCCTTGCCGCCGAGAAGATCCTTCTGGTCCTTATCACCTTCGGTGAAAGCAAAGACATATGTCGTCATCAGTATCCTCCATTGGACCTGTCCGTATTGTGTATTACGCCACGAATTACCGTAGCACTAAGGTCCCACTCCGGCCGAGACTTTGGTCCTCAAACCGAGTGTCGCGGCGTGTCTGAGCAATCGTGACACCGGCTATAGGCGGAGTCTAAAGTGAAGCCATACATTTCAGAGAGGTTGTCGCATGTTCTCGTTCCTGTCCTATTCATGGTGGCTCCCCTTCCTCAGCGGAATTGTGGCTGTTCTCTTCGGCATCCTCGCGATCGTTATGCCCGGGGCAACTATTTCTGTCCTTCTCATGCTCTTTGCTGTGTTTCTCATCGCTCAGGGGATTGGTCTTCTGTGGAGCGGGTTCAAGACATCAGGGCCCGGCTCGATCGCGCTTCTCGCAACCGGAATCGTTCTCATCGTTCTCGGCATCTGGACAATCGTCGCCACTGAGTCGGCAGCGGAACTTCTCGTCACCCTCATGGGTGTCTGGGCACTCGCGATTGGCATCGCCACCGCCATCGGAGGCATCGGCCTGCGCGGACGCTCCGAGCAGTGGATCCTCCCCCTCATCGGCGGCATCGTCATGTCACTCGCAGGCCTGCTCGTCATCATCAAACCGTGGACTGGGGTCGCCGCGATCGCCATCACCATCGGCGTGGGTTCCATCCTCTGGGGCGCACTGCTCGCTGTGAGCGGCTGGTACCTCCGCTCGATGCTTCCCCGGGACCGCTGACGCACAACAAGACACACGAGAAGTGGAGGTCGGCATGCCGGCCTCCACTTCTTGTCGATTCTTAGGTTACTGCTGCTGGGCTGTTCCGAGGGCAGTGTCATCGAGAGCGTCGACCGCCTCGTTGATTTGCTCCTCGAACTTCTCCTCCGATGCGACGCCCGTGAAGGTCAGCGACATCGGGATATTGTCCTCGTCGACGTCAACATGGACGGTGTCGCCGTCCTTGAGGTCGCCGAAGAGGATCTTCTCGGACAAGGCATCCTCGATCTCCCGCTGGATGGCGCGGCGGAGCGGGCGAGCACCGAGAACCGGGTCGTATCCACGTTCCGCGAGTAGCTCTTTGGCTCGTTGCGACAGCTCGATCTTCATGCCCTGATCGGCGAGACGTCCAGCCAGCTGCGCAATCATGAGGTCGACAATCTTGAGGACCTCGTCGCGAGACAGCTGGGGAAAGACGATGATCTCGTCGACGCGGTTGAGGAACTCTGGGCGGAAGTGTTGCTTCAGCTCATCGTTCACCTTCGACTTCATCCGGTCGTACGAGGCAACCGTGTCACCAGAAATCTGGAAACCGGTGTTCTGCGCGCGAGCGATATCCTTCGTTCCAAGGTTCGTCGTCATAATGATAACGGTGTTCTTGAAGTCGACGACTCGGCCCTGAGAGTCAGTCAGACGACCCTCTTCCAGGATCTGCAGGAGTGAGTTGAACAGGTCCTGGTGTGCCTTCTCGATCTCGTCAAACAGGATGACAGAGAACGGGCGGCGGCGAACCTTTTCGGTGAGCTGGCCACCATCCTCGTATCCGACGTAGCCGGGAGGCGCACCGAACAAACGAGAGACCGTGTGCTTCTCTGCGTACTCCGACATGTCGAGGGTAATGAGGGCTTCCTCATCACCGAAGAGGAACTCAGCCAGTGCCTTTGCAAGCTCCGTCTTGCCGACGCCGGTGGGTCCGGCAAAGATGAACGAACCTCCGGGGCGCTTGGGGTCCTTGAGTCCCGCGCGCGTGCGGCGGATCGCCTGGGACAATGAGTGCACAGCATCGTCCTGGCCGATGATCCTCTTGTGAAGCTCGTCCTCCATGCGGAGCAGCTTGGCCGACTCTGCCTCGGTGAGCTTGAAGACGGGAATGCCGGTCGCCATCGCGAGAACGTCACTAACAAGCTCGCCGTCGACAACGGACACCTGGTCCATGTCACCCGACCGCCACGCCTTCTCCTTCTCCGCACGCTCCTCCGCAAGCCTTTGCTCGCTATCGCGCAGAGCAGCCGCCTTCTCGAAGTCCTGCCCATCGATGGCGGATTCCTTTTGCTTACGGACCTGGGCGATCTTCTCGTCCAGTTCCCGAAGCTCCGGGGGCGCTGTCATCTTGCGAATCGCGAGCCGGGCTCCCGCCTCGTCGATGAGATCGATCGCCTTGTCCGGCAGAAACCGGTCATTGACGTAACGATCAGACAGTGACGCGGCCTGCTCAATCGCGTCATCCGTAATTGTCACGCGGTGGAACGCCTCGTATCGGTCGCGGAGTCCGCGGAGAATGTCGATGGTCTGCTCGACCGTGGGCTGGTCAACCTGGATCGGCTGGAAGCGCCGTTCGAGGGCCGCATCTTTTTCAATGTGCTTGCGGTACTCGTCAAGAGTCGTTGCTCCGATGATCTGCAGTTCGCCGCGCGCCATCATCGGCTTGAGCAGAGAGGCCGCGTCGAGCGCGCCCTCCGCCGCACCGGCGCCGACCATCGTGTGGACCTCGTCGATGAAGAGGATGATGTCGCCGCGCGTGTTGACCTCTTTGAGGATCTTCTTCAGCCTCTCCTCGAAGTCACCGCGGTAGCGGGAACCTGCGACGAGCGATCCCATGTCGAGGGCGTACAGCTGCTTGTCGCGTAGCGTCTCAGGAACATCGCCGGAGGCGATGGACTGAGCAAGGCCTTCGACGACGGCGGTCTTGCCGACGCCAGGCTCGCCGATGAGAACGGGGTTGTTCTTCGTGCGGCGGGAGAGGACCTGCATGACCCGCTCCGTCTCGATATTCCTCCCGATAACCGGGTCGAGCTTGCGTTCCCGTGCCGCCTGGGTGAGGTTCCGACCGAACTGGTCAAGCACGGTCGAGCCAGCCTTCTGGCCCTCGCGGGGACCGGTGCCGACGCCGACGGCTTCCTTGCCCTGGTAACCGCTCATGAGCTGATTGACCTGCTGGCGAACACGCGGGAGGTCAGCACCGAGCTTGACGAGCACCTTGGCCGCAACCCCGTCCTGCTCGCGGAGCAGACCGAGGAGCAGGTGCTCCGTGCCGATGTACGAATGTCCGAGCTGCAGACCCTCGCGCAGAGCGTACTCGAGAACCTTCTTCGCTCGCGGCGTGAAAGGGATGTGGCCGGAGGGAGCTTCGTTCCCCTCTCCGATGATGTCGATGACCTGGACGCGCACATCGTCCAACGAGATGTCGAGGGCCTCGAGGGCCTTCGCTGCCACACCCTCACCCTCGCGGATGAGGCCGAGCAGAATGTGCTCCGTTCCCAGGTACTTATGCTTGAGGTTCCGAGCCTCGTCCTGAGCTAGCACGATCACGCGCCGCGCACGGTCGGTGAACCGTTCGAACATTGCGCCTCCTTATAAGTAGCTTCGTCAACTCTAACGAACCTGGGAAGCGCCTCATGCCTATGTTCGCCAGAGGCGTTAGGCCAGTCTTAACACTCCCACCACAGCGTGAACGGCCCGTCGTTGATGCTCTCAACCGCCATCATTGTTCCGAACTTTCCGGTCTTGACCGGCAAGCCGTGAACTGTCCGCAGACGGTCCGCGACCGCCTCGTAGATCGGCTCGGCCTCATCACCCGGAGCAGCCGCCAACCACGAGGGCCGGCGCCCCTTCCGGAAATCTCCGTAGAGGGTGAACTGAGATACGACGAGGACTTCACCACCGATTTCGGTCACGCTTAACTCGGGCTCTCCATCAAAGACCCTGAGGTCAGCAATTTTGCGGGCAGTCAGCTCGATCTCGCGCTGACCATCCGATGCCGTGACCCCAAGGAGGACGAGCAGGCCCTGACCAATCCGCGACACAACCTCACCGTCAACGGTGACGCTCGCGCTCGAGACACGGGATATGACGGCGCGCACTACCAGGAGCCCCCGGTGCGGCCCCCACCCCGGCGTGGAACCTCGTCCAGCTTCGGCTTGATCGAACCGAGGTAATAGACGACGAGTATGAAGAACCCGAGCGAAATGAAGAAGTATCCCGGAAACCGGAAGGGCAGGAGTCCGCCGCGAACGAGGAGCCCGAGCAGGAGAACGGCCACCCACTTCCACTTGCTCATTGTGCCCGCCCAGTCAAAGGCGGCCTGCTGCCTCGTCGCTGCGTCAATCACAGCCCATAGGAACAGGGCCATGATGAAGAGATTGAAGAGCGCGCCGATCATGATGGGAGCCTGCGGATCTTCGGACGATCGTACGACAGCTCTGTTCGACCATCGGGATTGACAATGACCTCCGCGAGGGCGGGGATACCGTCGACTGTCAGTGCGGTGTCGACCGGCGTGTTCCTTTTGAGTAGCCCAAGGGCGACGGGGCCATGATCCATGTCCCGCGCTGCGCTTGTGACGGTTCCGACGACTTTCTCCCCCATGAGAATCTCGGTCCCGTGAGCGGGTAAACGTTCCTCAGACCCGTCGAGCTGGAGAAGCACGGCACGGCGCGGTGGCCGTCCCAGATTGACGGTTCGGGCGATCGCTTCCTGGCCCCGATAGCACCCCTTCTCGAGGTGGACGGCGGTGCGTAGCCAGTCCCACTCGTGGGGCAGCGACTTCTCGTCAGCATCGAGAGCGGGGCGAGGGCGCAGATCGACGATGCGCTGAGCCTCCCAAGCGAGCATTCCCGCCATCGTGCCTTCCCACTCCTCAATGGCGTCAGCGAGATCGTCCTTGGCGAGTACAGCGATAAAGCGCTCCCTGCCCTTGGCTGGGTGATCGCTCGTTGGCGGGCCGTAGGCGACCGATTTGGGTGCGACGTGTGGCCACGGGTCGCGCCACGTGAGGATTGCCCGCGGCACGGCCGCAGTGCCGTAACCGCCGAGAAGAGCGAGATCGTCTCGCAGAGTGATCTCCACCCTCATCATGAACTTCATCTTCTGCAGGAAGGAGAGGAGCTCCTCGCCGCTCCCCACATCGGTCAGGAGGTAGAGTGTCTCTCCGTCATCTTGGACATAGGCGGCGACGTGGATACGACCTTCGACGGTCAGAAGGATGAGTTCGGTCGACTCGCCCGGTTGGAGATCGGTCAGATGTTGGGTCGTGAGGCTGTGCACCCACGTGAGTCTGTCCGGCCCACTCACGGTGACGACCTCCATGTGGGATAGGTCAACGAGTGCGGTGCCTGCGAGGAGTGCTCGCTGCTCACGGGCTGGCGAGCCATAGTGGGCGGGAACCGTCGCGTCAATTCCATCGCCAGGAACAGCGCCCGGAAGATTCAGTGTGCTCATCATCATTCCTTCACTCGTGAGAGGCGGCCAGCAGCGTAGGACTGCATCTCCTCACCGAAGGCGGCCATGTCGTACGCGAACAGCAAGTCCGAGTCGACCATTCCCACCTGAAGTTGGCTGGCGTTGACGTGCGCTCCGGTTGCGGAGCGGACCATCGCATCCGATACCAGGCTCATCCGGGGAGCCTTGACGACGCCGACGTAGAGAGCAACCCTCCCGTCCGGAGTGGCGATCATCGCCTCAACGTCGCCCTCCTTCTCGGGCGACTGGCGCACGTAGCCGGTAGCGACCTGCCACAGTCTGTCCTCAGTAAGTTGCGCGACGCCCTGAGCGCCGGGCAGTTCCTTGTCGATGTCGTCAGGATTTTCTTTCGCGAGGTGCCACGTGGACTCCACCGAGAGGTAGGGGCCACCGTTGTTGGAGATCTCGAGCTCGCAGATGATGGCGGCGTCATCGATCCCCGGGTAGCCGAGCATGCCGTAGCCGCGCCACCGCCCAACGAGCCATGCCATCGGATAGGTCTCTGGCGCCAGTCCCTCTGGAATCTCAAACATGGCTCCAGCCTAGCGAACGGAGACACCAGCAGACGATATGGCGATCGTGACAGCGCAACATTTTGGGGACCCGCGCTACGCGCCGACGACTATCCCCCGGTTGCACCGCACGTGAACCTTGACAGATGGCGAAAACGTTAGGAGATGACGATCGCGAGACTGTAGGCAACGACGGCAGCCGCGCACAGCGGCACCATGGCGAGAGCCGCACCCGGCCGGCGCCTCGTCGCTGGCGGTAGC
Source organism: Flaviflexus huanghaiensis (assembly GCF_014118685.1). Lineage (GTDB taxonomy): Bacteria > Actinomycetota > Actinomycetes > Actinomycetales > Actinomycetaceae > Flaviflexus > Flaviflexus huanghaiensis. Next base: position 282,204 of record NZ_JACFAK010000001.1, on the reverse strand, counting down.
CGACGAAGAATCGAGTCGAACATTGCGAGGATCGCTCCAGCCGCGAGACCGGCAATGGCGGCCGAGTACCAGGCGATGTCCGAGAACAGCATGAAGAGCAGTCCCCCGAGGAAACCACCCGTCATGTAAACGACGTGTCGGAGGCTCCGGAGTGAGTGAGGAATGAGGAGCTCAAGAAAGATCGCGACAGCCACGGCCGTGAGAACCGCCCGTGCGGACGTCAACCCATCATCGAGTGCGAGCGTCCTCGTCCAGAGCGCACCCATGAGGGCCAGCATGGAGCCGGACACGGTGCCAGAAATCTGCTCGAGCAGGCGGGGCCGCCCATCCCGTCTCGCCATCTCGGCCACGAATCCAATGACGACCGTGAAACCCGCGAGGAAAACAAGTTCACGGACACCGAGGAAGTACGCGACGACGTTGGCCACAATGCTGACGGAAACGATGACTCGGCGCGCTGTGCCAGGGTTCGGCAGCTCGACGAGGAACGCCCACCCCATCGCGAGGATGACGCCGCCGACGATGCCGGCGGCTGCCGTTGCGAGGGGACCGAGATAGACCGCGCCGAGGAGGACGGCGGTGCCGACAAGGCTGACAAGCGCCCGGGCCCTGGAGCTCATCTTCATCTCGATACCTGTTGCCACATGTCGATCTTGCCATGAGCATCGGCCTGCTGTGGATTCACCACCCATCGGACAGCGCAATCAACTGAAAGAAATTGCAGATTAGTCGCGCAACCAATGCACACAAGAGGGTTTAAACGCGTGACGTGGCGCACAGGTTGACGCGCGAAGGGAATGCGACAACAATATGAGTACGGCATCGGATCGCGAAAGCCCCGGGCTCCAACTATTGCCGCTACGAGCGGCCTACGCGCCGACAGGCGCTATCCGGTTCGGTGTCGCTACAGTCAGCGTCGGCATTGCCGGCGCTGACTTGTTTCATCGACGAAGTAGCCCTGCCATTGACGAGTTATAGGCCAAAAAGTGTGTCTGGGTTGGGCGTGTCTAGCGTAGTTCTGTCCAGTCCAGGGCGGTGTCGTATTGGCGGGGCTGGCTGTGCTGGTGTGCTGGGTTGGCGCGGATGGCGGCGTGGTGGTTGTGGTAGCGCGCGGCGGTGGTGGCTGGGTCGTCGGGGTCTTCGGTGCGGTAGTAGAGGTACCAGTCGGTCAGGGCGCGTTGGTGGGTTGGTGGCATGCCGCGGTGTTTGGCGAGCAGTGCTTTGAGGGGTGAGTTGATTCCACCCTCGAGCCGGTTTGTGGTGCGCGGTATTGTGCCGGTCACTGGGTCGAGTTCTGGGTTGAGGTGGGTGAAGAGATCACCGGCCCGTGCCCGTGTGGTCAGCACTGCGAATGCTCGTCGGGAGCGCAGGTGGGTGTAGTCCGTTGTGGGGTGGCCGTATCTGTCCTTGCTGATGGTTCGTTCGTTGAGGGTGGGCTTGTGGTGGGCGTGGACGCGTGCGAGTTCTTTGTGCCAGGCGATGGCTTCGTCGCGGGTGGTGACGTTCATGAGGGCTCTGGTCAGAGACAGGGCGTCTTTGGAGGGCCCGAAGACGGGCCGGAACGTGGTCTGTCGTTTGACGTTGAGGAAGATGTGAAACAGGCAGCGTTGGATGTGTGTGGTGGGCCAGCTGGTGCGCAGGGCTTTGGCGATGCCTGAGCCGCCGTCGATGACGACGATGCGTGGTGGGGGCAGGGTATCCATCAGTACCTGCCAGGGGTGGGCGTTCTCTTGGGTGGCCCAGTGCCAGGTGATGACATGGGTGGGGCTAGAAGCGATGAGGCAGACCATGTTCCCGATCCATGTCCCGTCGAGAATGAGGACGTCATGGACTTCTCCGGTGGGGATCGGGCGCGGCTGGATCTGCCACAGGTGTGCGATCCTGCGTCGGAATGTGCGCGGTGAGATCCCGACCGTTGCCGGGTCGAAGCCTTCGAGGAGCCAGGATACGAACCAGCGCAGTACGTGTCGGTCGGTCAGTGCTGGCTTGGTCAGGGTCGTGGAGCTGCCGCAGCGGGTGCACCGGAACCGTTGGGCACCTGCTGTGGTGTAGCCATTCTTCTTCAGTGAAGCAGAGCAGATATCACACGTACGCCGGTAGGTGGGAGAAGGCATGGATTTAATACTCTAGAAATATTAAATGTCAGACCTTCTCCCATGCCCTCAACGATAAACCAGGATCCAAGACACACTTTCTGACCTATAGCTCCCATTGACGGCTTATCGGACATTTCGTTTCCCTAAATTTCTGGTTTTCGTTGCATTGGCGCGATTTGTGGCGCGCGCACGCAGTCTGGCATGAATTTTTGGCCGGACATGTCGTGTTGCTGGCGGGCCGTGTTTAGCGCGGCATCACGTGGAAAAGCCGGTGCCAGGGATCGGCCATCCTCCCAGATCTATCATCCGGCGATGGTTCGGTACGGGACAGCCACTTAAGGCCATCGGCGATACAGATATGAGGCCTGGTCGGCGATGGACACTCGCGCGGCGGGCCACGGCATCTCGGTTCACCCTCGTCGCTACTCCAACCGGAAGCCGGGCTGCACCATGTCGTAGACGGCTGGCGCCCCGGTCAAGAGTGCGCAAAATAGGTCTACAACCCAGTGAGCACGGTCAGAGACCGGTTTCGTGCCGATAGGATCATCCTCGGGGACGACGAAGAAGGGCCGACAACCCCGACCATGGGTTCGCCTCACTACCGCGGAAGCAGATACGCGCTCTTCGGGAGGGTGTGCACCGATGAGGAGATCGGTAGTGACGGTCATCAGATCCCACCAAGGCGGAGGTTGTCCGCGCGTTGCCCGGACGAGATGGCGAACGTGAGAGAATCAATTCGCACGATTCGAAGGAGTTTGCATGTCGATTGATCGGGTGACGGCCGCCCTCGATGCCATCCTTGGGCGCATCTACACGGGCGAGTTCCCCGTCGGCGAGGCCCTGCCACCGGAGGTGGATCTGGCAGCTCTGCTCGATGTGTCGAGGCCAACGATGAGGGAGGCAGTCCGAGCGCTGTCCACCCGCGGTGTCCTTCGTGTCGAACATGGTCGCGGCACCTTCGTCAACCCCGTGCCGACATGGACGGACCTGCCGACAATGATCGAGGCCCTTAACCGGACCGAGTCCCCGCGACAGATCGGCCTTCAGCTCATCGAGCTCCGACGCATGATCGAGGTCGGAGCTTGCGGGCTTGCGGCACGCAACCGGTCCGATGAGGACGTCACGGAGCTGTCCCGACTCCTGGCGGCCTACACCCAGGCAGAGGAAGCCGGGGACATCGACGCCGTCGCCCGTAACGACCTCGCCTTCCACAGCACGATCCTCAAAGCATCGACCAACCCGTTCCTGCCCGCCATCCTCCTACCTCTCCAAGAGGCCCTGTCGGCATCCCGCAGGCGGACGAGCTCGGACCCCCGGATCCGCGAACGGGCGACGTACCATCACCACGCGATCCTCGACGCGATCAGGGATCGCGATGAGGCGCGGGCGAAGGATGCGATGAGGGCCCACATGACGCAAACACGGGACGATATCGCAGCGCACCTGTCTGATACACGCCCCTGAGATCTAATCCTCGAGGAGCGCCATGGCATTGACCTGCCCGGAGTCGACTCCCTTGATGCGAAGCGGGCCAAGAGTGACGAGCTTAATCTTCTTGTCCCCTATCGCCTTCATACTCATATCCTCAATACCAACAATGACGTGGTCGGAGTAGTTGCCAAGCAACCACCGGTGGGCTTCGGGACCGTGGTCGTTCGTTGGCGCGGCGATCGACATCCAGTCCATACCGATGCAGTCAAGGTCCGGGAACTCCTCGCACAACCATTTCGAGAGGCCCGAATGGATGCTCACGCCATGGTTCTGGTACATGTGCGGGTCGGATTCGCGTTTCTCCTCAAAGCCTGTGCGGAGCAGGAGGAGGCGCTTACCTCGCATCTCCTCGGCGTAAGGTTGAAGATCCTCCACCGTGACGATTTCGTCGGGTCCATTGCGGTGTGGGAGGTCGACAACGAGGACATCCTCCCCGAGGAATGCGAACTTTTCCATCGGTAGCTCGTCGAACGGAACGCCGCTCGTATTGAAGTGCCGCGGGCCGTCCATGTGCGTTCCAAAGTGGTTGGGAAGGCTGATGAGGTGCGAGTTGAAGGGCTTGCCGGTCTCCGAGAGGTGCGTATCCTGCTCGATGCTGATGACGGGCTCCCCGGCCACGCAACGTCTTTCGGGTCAAGGACATGGGAAAGATGTACGAACATCGTTGTTCTCCTTCTGTAACGGTGGTAACACGCCACCTCAGACCTCAGAGCACTGCAATAGAGCATTGTCGCGTACGTGAGTAGGTACGATCGTCACTTTCGGAGCAGATGGGCGAATGTGAAAAGCGCGTTGCGACGTCCCGGCCAGAGCCGGACGAGCCCTACCAGAGCGCACGTCATGCTGATACGTTCCGGCGGAACGCGTGTTTCATCATCGATCAGCCAAAGCGCCCGGACACGTAGTCTTCAGTATCTTTCTTGGCAGGATTCGAAAAGATCTTCTCAGTCGTGTCGTACTCGATGAGGTGGCCGGGCTTGCCGGTGCCCTCGATATTGAAAAAGCCCGTCATCGACGAGACACGTGCAGCCTGCTGCATGTTGTGCGTGACGATGACGATTGTGTAGTCCTTCTCGAGTTCACGGATGAGGTCCTCGATCGCGAGAGTCGAGATCGGGTCCAACGCGGAGCACGGCTCGTCCATGAGAAGAACCTCGGGCTTAACCGCGATGGCACGAGCAATGCAGAGGCGTTGTTGCTGGCCGCCCGAGAGGGACGATCCGGGACGGTTGAGTCGGTCCTTAACCTCTTCCCAGAGGTTCGCTCCCCGAAGAGACGACTCAACAAGGTCGTCAGCGTCCGACTTCTTGATCTTTCGTGAGTTGAGCCTGGCGCCTGCCAAGACATTATCCGCGATCGACATGGTCGGGAATGGGTTCGCCCGCTGGAACACCATTCCGACCGATGCGCGAACATCGACCGGGTCGACGTCGGGGGCGTAGATGTTTCTGCCATCAATAATGGCATCGCCCTCCACCCGTGCGCCCGGGATAACTTCGTGCATGCGGTTGAGCGACCGGAGGAAGGTCGACTTCCCACACCCGGAGGGTCCGATGAGGGCGGTCGTTGAGCGGGGTGCGATGTGCATCGTCACGTCCTCCACGGCGAGAAAGTCGCCGTAGAAAATATTGAGGTGCGAAACGTCAATGCCTTCGTTCACTGGAGTAGTCCTTTGTGAGTCTGCTTATTTCTCGCCCTTGGGCGCGAACGCCTTGGCGATGAAGCGGGCTAGGAGGTTGAGAAGAAGAACGAGGAGGATGAGGGTGAGGGCGCCCGACCACGCAAGCTCTCGTGTCTGCTGATTCGACCACGACGCGTAGACATAGGTCGGTAGCGTCTCCATGTAGCCGGTGAACATGTTCCAGTTGAACACGTTCGTTGTGCCGGTCGTGATGAGGAGCGGCGCAGTTTCGCCGATGATGCGCGCGACGGCAATGACCACACCGGAGACGATACCGGGCAGGGCAGTGCGGAGCACAACCTTGACGATCGTGCGGGACTTTGTCACGCCAAGCGCATACGACGCCTCGCGCAGCTCATTGGGGACGATGCGAAGCATCTCCTCCGTGTTGCGCACGACGATCGGCGTCATGAGAACGACGAGTGCGACCGAGCCCATGAAGCCCGTCTTCATCTGCAAAGCAACCGATGGTCCGACGAAGTATTCAGCGATTCGTGGGATCATCGCGGCTGCGAACAAGCCGGCGACGATCGAGGGAATGCCGGTCATGATGTCGACAAGGAGGGTAACCGTGCGGGCCAGCGGGCCGCTACCGTATTCGACGAGGTAGACCGCGGTCATGATGCCAAGCGGAACAGCGATGAGGGCCGTCGTGCCCGTGATAAGGAGCGTGCCGAGGAGGGCATGGCCCGCGCCCGTTGCGTGATCCGCAAGGGTGAGCCCGTCACGGTCGTTCGTGAGGAATTCCCACGTCAAGTGGCTGTACCCGTTCGACACCACCATCCAAATGAGGGAAATAAGCGGAGTGACCGCAAGGAGGAAGGCGGTCACGATGAGACCTGCGACGAGCCTGTCCGTCGCATATCGGCGGCCCTCGACGACGAAGGCGATAGACGTCGAGATGATGAGATAGAAGACGACTGTCACGACGACAATGGCGATCGGAGTGATGCCCTCCGAGCCCCGGAAGTGCAGCAGTGCGGCCGCGAGGACGAACGAAACAAGCACGGATGCGGGTGTGAACCACCGTGGGAGACGCTTGCCGTGCGCGGACGGCTTGAGGGTGGGCGCGTCCTGTTGTTGCGGTTGCTCCGCCATGATGCTCATGCGTTTGCCCCCGAGAATTCCTTGCGACGGTTGACGATAGCTCGTGCGATGACGTTGACGACGAAAGTGAGGACGAACAGGAGCAAACCGAGCGCGACGAGGAATGGTTGCTCGAGCGACGGGTTCTCCGGCGTGCCTGCGCTCGCCTCGGGCCAGCGCAGCGCGATCTGGGAGGCGATCGTCGAATGCTGGCCGACCGAGAAGATTTTGAAGTTGATCTCGAGGCCAGCCGACAGGACCATGAGGATTGCCATCGTCTCGCCTAGGGCTCTGCCAAGGCCAAGCATTGAAGCGGACACGATGCCCGACCTGCTCATGGGCAGAACCGTCATGCGGATCATCTCCCAACGCGTCGCACCCAGTGCCATGGCGGCTTCCTCCTGGAGGCGCGGTGTCTGAATGAACACCTCGCGGCACAGGGCGGTGATGATCGGTAGCACCATGATCGCGAGTACGACCGCCCCCATCGCCAAATTTCGAGCTGGACCAGCCGACATCGTCACGATGTCAGGCGTGATCGGCCACCAGTCCCAGTTTGCAGCTGCGTAGTTGAAGCCGGGCAGGCCGCCAGCCCACATGGCCTCGCCGTTCACCACCTGCTCCTCGCCAGCAAGCCAGACAAAGAAGGGCCGGAACGTGTTCTCGAGCCACACGAAGATATGCCGCAGGATCGGCTCCAGGGTCGCCATGCCCCACATGCCGTAGATGATCGACGGGATCGCTGCGAGCAGGTCGATGATGTAGCCGAGACCCTGCGCGAGCCTGCGGGGTGCGTAATGCGAGATAAAGAGCGCGATGCCGATCGCGAGTGGCACGGCCAACGCCAGGGCGACGACGGACGACAGGACGGTCCCCCACAGCGCTCGAGCTGCGAAGCTCCAGAACGAAATCGGCTCGCCACCGACCCGGGAGAACCCGACGTCCGCCTGAATCTCCTCGGCTGATGCCGTGTACACCTGATAGGACTGGAGAAGAAGGAAGAAAGCCACGGCGCCGAGGAGGACAAAAATGGCAATCCCCGCGCCATACGCGAGGCCCCGGAACGCCCGGTCCTCCCGTGAGCCTGCCGATCTTTTCGGCCTGCTCGTCGAGACTGTTGACACGCGATACTCCTTAAACAGTGCCTTCAGGTGGCCTGGCCTGGGCCAACCCGCCTGTGGGCTCTAGAGGCATCTCAATCGATGACGATGGCATCGATTGCTGGCATGACCTTTGACTTGAGATCCTTTGAGATCGGGGCGTTGCCGCCGCCCGCCATCGCCGCGGCCTGCTGGCCCTCGCTAGAGGCGATGAACGACACATAGCCCTTGACGTTCGCGGCCTCCTGCGCGCTCTCATAAGCCGTGCAGGCAACGAGGTAGGAAATCATGACGACGGGATAGGCTCCTTCAACGGAACCATCGCGCTTGAGGTCGACGGTGAGAATCTTGTCGGTCGCGTTCTCACTCGGCTCGGAGCCGTCGACGATAGCAGCGGCAGCCTCGGGCGAGTAGGCAATGAACTCGCCGTTGACCTCGACGTTTGCGGCTGGCAAGTCACCGATCTGCGATGCGTCGGCGTACGTGATGGCACCCTCAGTTTGAGCGGTGAGGTCGACGACGCCGGAGGTTTTCTGGGCGGACTGCGTGCCGGACATTGGCCATGCGTCTGCCGGTTCGTAGGGCCACGCGTCCTCACCGGCGGCCTCAACGAGGTACTGGGTAAAGTTCTCGGTCGTGCCAGAGTCGTCGGCGCGATTGAACGGGACAACATCAAGATCGGGAAACTCGACACCCTCGTTGTCCGCGGCGATCGCCTCGTCGTTCCAGTTGGTGATCTCGCCCGAGAAGAGCGCGGCGACGTTTTGCGCCGAAAGGTTGAGGTCGTCAATGCCTGGGAGGTTATAGGCAATGGCGATGGGCGAGATGTAGAGGGGAAGCTCGAGAACGTCGGAGCCGCAGCGGTTGGCCGCCGCCTCGAGCTCATCCTCATCGAGCGCCGAATCGGTGCCCGCGAAGGAGACCGCGCCAGCGATGAATTGTTGACGGCCGGTACCCGAACCGGTCGGGTTGTAGTTGACGGTCACTCCGTAATCAGCGGAGAAACGGTCGCGCCACGCCTGCTGTGCATTCGCCATTGAGGAAGCGCCAGAGCCGTTGAGAGAGCCGGAGACGCCGAGCTCGCCGATCGGAGTTGGCATATCGGACGGAACATCGGAATCGGCGAAACCATTGTCGGTGTCAGATCCCGTCGTCTCCTCGGCCGCGCCGGTTGTCCGTGACGTTCCTGTCTCCTCGATCTCGGAATCATCCGAGCAGGCAGCAAGGGCGACACCAAGTGCGACAGCGAGCGCCAACGGCGGAGCCTTTCGGAAGCGGGTGGTGTTCACAGTTCCATCCTTCAGATCGGGTGGGGCGGGACGCCCGTGACCGAGACCAACGCTAGAGGTGGATGGTAAAGCCGGAACCCGTTTAAGGTGAACAGTCGATGAACAGCGCTGTGATTCAGCCCACGAAACGCCGAGAATTCCGGGATGAATTACCCCAAAATGGACGGGCGTACTTTTTCGAGGGCGACGATGGTTGCGGGCCGGCCGCGCCTGCGGGCGACGTGGGCGACGAGGACCTCTCCTGTGCGCAGCCACGGGTCCGTTTTCGGCACCTGTTTGATGATCGTCTGCTGCGCCCTCTCCTCGAAGGCTTGGACGATCGTTGGGAGGGTCGGCCGGTGAACACACACGACAGCGGGGGCCTCGTTACGGCGAAGCAAGAGATCAATGAGCTTGAAGACGACTTTCGGTTTTTTCTCGTGGGACGCTTCGGTCAACTCCTCGTGCATCTCAATATCTGTGCGGAGCGCTTTCGCATAGGGTCGGACTGTCGCGACGCACCTCTCCCACGGGCTCGAGATCACACGGGTCACCCCGTAGGCGGCGAGGAGCGGGATGAGTTCCCCCGCATGCTTTGCACCAATGGGTGTGAGCGGGCGAGTCGCCTCGCTACCCTTGCCGCCCTTCCACGCGGACCTCTTCATCGCCCTCGTATGCCGCGCGACGATAAGCGTCCACGTCCGTAGCCTGTCCTCCGCATACTGGTCGATGAGGCGGTTGAGAAGCTTACGGTCCGCTTCTTGAGTGAGTAGCTGGTAGGCAAGCCTCGTCGGCACCCACCGTTTGCCGTCGATTTCGCTCTCTTTGGCAGGCTTAACCCGGGGGCGCGACTTGTACACCTTCGTGTTGATCGACAGGGGACGAGCTGCCCAATAGTGCGTCGTCTTCTTCCTGCCGTCACCAAGCCGGTAGGAGACCTTTCCAAGAGGCTGACCGAGACTGATGGCAATGCCGGTTTCTTCCTCGACCTCGCGAACGGCGGCAACCTGGATGTCCTCGCCGTTGTTGAGCTTCCCCTTCGGAATCGACCAATCATCGTAGGCGGGCCGGTGGACGAGCAGGACCTCGACAGTCTTTCCACTTAACCGCCAGACGAGCGCCCCAGCCGCAAGGACGTCCGCCCGTCTACTCAATTTTTCACCCTGGCTCTCGCTCGGGCCATGAGGAGCTCCTGAATGTCGACGAGCTTGTTGCCGTCCTCATCCCTATCGACTCGGCGCCACCCGTCTGGCTCGAGATGCCAGGACGAGGTCGAATCTGCCGTGGCGATGTCGAGGAGCTCGATGAGCTGGTCGCGGTGCGCGCGCTCGCTGATGGAGATAAGAGCTTCGACGCGGCGGTCGAGGTTCCTGTGCATGAGGTCGGCAGAGCCAATGAGGACATCGGGATCGCCCGCGTTAGCAAAGGCGAACACTCTCGAATGCTCGAGGAATCGGCCAAGGATCGAGCGGACCGTGATGTTTTCCGACAGGCCGGGGACTCCCGCTCGCAAAGCGCAGATCCCGCGAACCTGAATGGCGACCGGGACGCCCGCCTGAGAAGCGCGGTAGAGGGCGTCGATTGTCTTCTCGTCGACGAGCGAGTTCACTTTAATCTTGATCCACGCATCCTTGCCCGCCTCGCGGTTCTCGATCTCGCGATCGATACGCTCGATAAGCCCGGTGCGGACAGTACGGGGAGCGACAAGAAGCCTGTGGAACTTTGAGCGCGGCGCGTAGCCGGACAGTTGGTTGAACAGGCGAGTCAGGTCCTGACCGACATCCCTGTTCGACGTCAGTATGCCAAGGTCCTCATAACCGCGCGCCGTCTTCGGATGGTAATTGCCGGTACCGACGTGGCAGTAGCGGCGTAAACCATCCTCCTCCTGCCGAACGACAAGGCACAGCTTGCAGTGAGTCTTGAGGCCGACGATGCCGTAAACAACGTGGACGCCGGCTCGTTCGAGCTTCCTCGCCCATTCGATGTTCGCTGCCTCGTCGAACCGGGCCTTGATCTCAACGATGGCAAGCACCTGCTTGCCAGCACGGGCGGCCTTAATGAGGGAGTCAACAATCGGGGAGTCGCCCGACGTGCGGTACAGCGTCTGCTTGACCGCGAGCACCCGAGGATCGGCGGCGGCTTGGGCGATGAACTGCTGGACCGATGTAGAGAAGGAGTCATATGGATGGTGGAGAAGAATGTCCCGATCCCGGATCGCGTCAAAGAAGTTCGTCGGCGTCGACGATTCAACCTCGGCTAGACCCCGCGGTGTGACCGGAACGAACTTCTTGTACTTCAACTCGGGGCGGTCGAGATCGTGAATGACATTAAGACCGGTGAGATCGAGCGGAGTCGGCAAATGGTAGATATCGCCGTCCCGCACACCAAGCTCGCGAGCGAGCAGGTTCAGCACATGGTCGGAAATGTTTTCCGCGACTTCGAGCCGGACGGCAGGGCCGAAACGGCGCCTCGTCAGCTCCTTCTCCATCGCAGTCAGCAAGTTCTCGGCGTCGTCCTCCTCAACCTCGACATCCTCGTTCCGGGTCACCCGGAAGGTGTCATATTCGACAACCTCCATTCCGGGGAAGAGGTAGTCAAGGTGGGCGCCAATGATCTCTTCAAGCGGCACGTACGACGTGCTCCCACCAGACGTTGGGACGTCCTCTGGGCTGTAGGGTCTGCCGTCCGCGTCGACCGCGATGAACCGCGGGAGCAACGGCGGGACTTTGACGCGTGCGAAATGTTGCTTGTCGGTCTGCGGGTTACGAACGACAACGGCAAGGTTGAGAGATAAGCCTGAGATGTAGGGGAAAGGGTGTGCCGGGTCGACGGCGAGCGGCGTGAGCACGGGGAAAATTTGGGCGCGGAAGAACTTCCGCAGCCTCTCGTGCATTGGATCATCAAGCTCATTCCAGTGGAGAATCTCGATGCCGTGGTCCGCCAGTTTCGGCTTCACATCCTCGGAGAACACTCTGGCATGGCGAGCGGTGAGCTCGTGAGCACGAACGGAAATACTCTCCAGTACGTGGCGCGGCGACAGTCCGGCAGCAGAGGGAACCGCGAGCCCGGTCGCGATACGACGCTTGAGCCCCGCCACCCGCACCATAAAGTACTCGTCCAAGTTGGAGGCGAAAATGGCGAGGAACCATGCTCGCTCGAGCAGGGGCAGTTCGTGGTCCTCCGCCTGTTCGAGCACTCGCTCGTTGAAGGCGAGCCACGACAGCTCCCGCTCCGCGAATCTGCCCTCGGGCAGATCCTCGCCCTCGCCTGTTTCCGTCTGCTCAGCGAGTGTGGCGAGCGGGACAGCTGATCCGACGCGCGCCGCCGCACGGATGCGGGCACGACGAGCGAGCTCGTCCTCTTCGTCGTCGATGAGGGCAGCCGCGGTTGTGACGTCACCGTCGTCAATGCTATCGGGCGCCATGGTGTCGGGTTCGCTTTCCATAGCGATATCCTCCCACGTCTAAGCAGGCTGGAACATACGTCTTATTGTGCTTAGCCGAGCTCGTATTGGACGTCGGTGCGAGCGACCGTGAAACCCGCCCGCTCGTACGTGGCACGTGCTGGCGTGTTGTCCCCTTCAACGTAAAGTGCGACATGCTCTGCTCCGCCGTCAGCCAGATCCGCGAGGCAGTGCGCGGTGAGCCATCCGCCGAGACCCTTGCCTTGCCACGAGGGATCGACACCGAGAACATAAAGCTCGGCAGGGTCACGTTGGAGCCAATAGAAGCCGACGATCTCACCACCGGCCTCGGCGACAGTGATCTCCCCGCCTCTCGCCGGAATGTCCGCGACTGTCATCGCGCCCTGTTCGGGATGGTCGGCAAAAGCGCGTGCGTTAGCCGCGACCAGGGCCGCGGCATCTGCCTCCTTGAAAGACCGAAGACTGACATCGTCTCGGTCAGCAGGCCGAACCGCATCATCGAGCCTGCGAGACAGCTGTAGCAACTCCCGCACACCGACAAGACCGGTGCTCGCCGCGAGCGCGGCTGCCGCGGGCAGGTTCCCGTGCGACCACAACCTCATCGGGCTTACTGTCTGCGAGACATGTTCAACAAGCTGGCGGCCAAGGCCCTGACCACGGTGATCAGGGTGGACAGCGAGCTCACTTCCTTCCCTGCCCATGCAGGCAAGACCGACAAGACCATCATCGTAAATCGCGAGATAGCGGGCAGGTCGATCCTCCGCTACGTCCCGATAAGAGGCTTCCCCGTACGCTTCAACACCATCGTGCTTCTCGACACGTGCCGCGAACGCCCTGAAACCGTCGATGTCGGGACGAGCAGTCGATATCCGCATCAGTCGAGCCGTCCCCTGTCGAAGAGTCCTGCGCCGGCCGCAAGCTCCTTCGCGGTCTCGATCAGAGCATCGTTACGGCGGGTGACAAGAGTCGCTAAGTCGTGGGTGTCCGAGGAAATCCAGATTGCATCGAGGTTGCCGAGGAAGAAGGCGAAGGAAGCGGAATCGCGTAGTAGCCCTGCGAAACCCTCTGCGCCGTCGCCGGCGAAGACGGCCTCCCAGCGTTCCCGGATTTCGCGAGGGGTCGATAGGCCCTCCCGATCGTCGCTTTCGGCAACAGCCTCACTCGCTGCGTGGCGGCGGGCCACATCGTCAGGCTCGCGCCTAATCCACTCGCTGAGCAGGTAGCCACGCCAGAGCATGCCGCCCAGAGTGTCCGCAGGTGCTCTGACCCACGCTTCGGCAATAAGGTCGATCCCCTCCTCGTCAATGAGTGCCATAATCCTCTCCCGAACATCGTCATCAATATTCTGGCGAGTATCGGTGGGGACGAGGGCCTGTGCGGCGGCATGGGAGATAAGGGAGCTTTCGGCAGGATCCGGCTCACCCGTCAGGTACTCGACCTGTTCAGGGTCGATCTGCGCTGGCCTACGCGGACGCTTGTTCATGATGTCCTCCCTCAATAGAGACTTCCTCTTGATCTATTGTCTCTCATCACAGCCTCGGACTTCAGCACGTTGATAAGGCAGATCAGGTGCTAGAATCTTTGCTTGGCTCCTCGTTGAGCCAAGGGCCTCTAGCTCAATGGTAGAGCTCCGGACTTTTAATCCGTAGGTTGTGGGTTCGAATCCCACGGGGCCTACCCTTTCCCCGGTTCACCGCAACGGCGAACCGGGGAAGCTGTTTTGTGGCCTCGCTACTATTTCCTCTCGTGTCCAGCACTCCATGACCGACGTCGTTTCTTGCAAGACAATCGGCAACAGATGTCCTCATGAGACACGACGTGCGATGAGCCCTCGTACGGCAAAATACAGGTTATGGATAACGCAGAGAAGAATGCCAAATTGACCCGAACTATCCGGGTCCTCTACGGCAAAGATCCGGTCGAGGCCCAGCGCCAGCTCGACTGGTGCAATGACAACCTCGACTCCGATGACGATATTCCCGTCATTGCCCAAACTCTTCGAGAGATCCTGCGCGAACAGAGCGCTTAAATCCGGCAGCGGCGCCCCTCGGTTTTGAGCTGGCCACTGCCGAACCCGTGGCGTCGCCAGTCACTGCGAGGCCCACAGAGCCCATGAGATATGGAGGTGGGCCGGTCGCCCGGCCCACCTCCATATTATCGTTCGAAGGCAAGCGCCTTCCGAATGGTCACTACCTGCGCGTGCCGGCGCTTCCGCGGTTGGTGATGCCGATGTAGAGAGAGATGAGAATAATGGCGAGGACGATCGACACGACCCACTTGAGAATAGTGGAGTCGGAGCCTATCGGTCCTTCGACGAGCCACCAGCCGAGGGCGGTGCCGCCGGCGCCGAGGATAATCGTCCACAGCATGCCGATGTTCTGATCACCCTTCATGAAGAAACGGGCGAGCGCGCCGATGATGGCGCCGACGATGATTGTCGCAAAGATACCCATGACGGTTACCTCCTGTTGCGGGAGCCGTGTTTCGACTCCGTTCGTGTCTACAGTAGATGTAAAGCCGCAGGTCCGCGCGTTATGAAGGTTTTGGCCGCCTAAATTTCGCTATCCCCGGAATTGCGCGGGTGGTGATCAGCTCGCCGTGAAATGGTGCGAGCGGTGGGGCGATAGCTTGCTACAAACACCGCAATCGAGATGGAAAGCAGGCCGAGCAGTTCTCCCGTTGTCGGGAGTTGCCGCAGCATGACGAATGCGACGACGGTGCTCATGGCGGGCAGGATTGAATTGAGGATTGCGAATGTCGTCGCGGGGATGTTGCGCAGGACGAACTGGTCGATAACGTAGGGAACGGCCGAGGAAAGAACCGCCACGAAAACCAACGTGAGCCAGAAGCCGCCATCGGGCCGAATGCTGATGAGCTCAGGTAGCGCAAGAGGGCTGTAGATGATCGCCGCCCCTGCCATAGCGACAGCAAGTCCATCGATGCCTTTATCGGCTGTCGCAACCTTCTTTCCGAGCAGCATGTAGGCAATCCAACACAGTCCGGCGGCGAGCGCGAAGAAAAACCCGAGGGCGACCTCCCGTTCCGCCAGGTCGAGCCCCATCCACGAAATGAGAAAGACCCCGACAGCAACGAGGACAACTGAGATCGTCGACCGCTTCGTTCGCGCCGTGCTCGCCAAGATGACGGGACCCAAGAATTCGAGAGCGACCGCTGTACCGATCGGAATTCGGGCGATAGCCAGATAGAAGAGAATGTTCATGCCTCCGAGCGCAATCCCGAATGCGAGGGCATTCCTCTTGTCCGGGTATCGCCAGGGCCTGCGCCAGGCGAGGAGAAAGAGCGCTGCGAAGAAGATTCGCCCCCAACCGACGGCGATTCCGGATGCGGCGACAAAGAGTCCGACCGCAATGGAGGCACCAACGTATTGGGAAAGCCCCGACAGGAGCATGGCAGACACATTCTTCACCCAGCCAGTATGGCCATGGCACCGCAGTGAAAGCCACAGGAGCCCAAGCCGCACCGCCGATGGCGCCCCTGATCACGGCAACTATCGAGCCGAGGTCCCGAATTTCGCATGAGAATCGATGACCGCGAGCGGACGCGCTGGCGCTCTCAGTCTAAGTTGATGACGGCGAAAACTCCCCGGTGGTCGGAGAAGGCAAAGTGGTGGATAGATGACTCGCATGCCTCGAGGTAGGAAACGATGTAGTCGAGTTGAAACCGTGGTTTGTCGGCCGGATACGTCTTCCCATGGACAAGACTCGGCCAGATTGATCTGTTCGAGCGGAGATTGAAGTCTCCGCCAAGCACCCATGGCCCTGGGAGTGATTGGAGGAAGGATTCAGTCTGCCGAAGCTGGTCCTCCCCCACTCCTACATGCCACGACAGATGAGTGGAAGCGACTGTAACCTCCTGTCCAAAGACGTCGAGCGTACCCGCGAGCACCTGCCTCGGCTGATCCATATCGACATGCAGGTTCCGCATTCTCGCCAGGGGCCGGTTCGTCTTGAGGTGATGGTAGTGCCAGCGTGCGGGGAAGCGGGAGACAATGCCGACGCCGGTTCCATCCTCGCCCGGGCGCTTCGCTCTCGGATTGAGGAGCGGCAAGATCGTTGCCCACGTACTGCGCCCCGGAAGAAACTGATAGTGCTTGAGCCCGCACGCTCTCGCGACCTGCGACGTATGGTCGACAGCGGTGGCCACGCGGTCCGCCTCCTGGAGGAGGACGACGTCGGGCCGAAGTCGCGCAATCTGAGACAGGCCCCGGGCGAACTGATCCCGAGGCCTGCCCTGCTGAAGGTTCAGGGAAAGAACTCGAAGGCTAGCCTTCGACCGCATCTCCACCGTCGGCCGGGATAAAGGTGAGCGAGACCGAGTTCATGCAGAAGCGGTTGCCTGTCGGGGTCTGCGGAGCATCGGGGAAGATGTGACCGAGGTGTGAATCGCACGCGGCACACCGGACCTCGGTTCGATTCATTCCGTGGGAGCGGTCCTCGATGAAGGTGACCGCATCTTTCTTAGCCTCGTAGAAGCTCGGCCAACCGCAGTGCGCATCAAACTTCGTGCCGGCCTCGAAAAGCTCTGTTCCGCATGCCTTACATGCGTAGGTGCCCTCCCGCTCCTCGTTGAGGAGCTGGCCGGTGCCGGGACGCTCTGTACCCGCCTGGCGAAGAACCTGGTAGGAGATGGGATCGAGCCGCTCCCGCCACTCGGCGTCGGACAGTGTCAGGAAATTGGTGTCGCTCATCTCGTCTCCTCGGATTCGGTGTCTGTCGACTCATCATCGTCCACTAAGTTCCTCTGCGCAGCCCTGCGTTCGCGTTCGGCGATAGCCTCTTCGCCCGGTCCTGAAAATCCCTTCTTCCTTTCCTCCGCTTGAGCAGATCCCGTGAACAGCGATGCCTCGTGACCTGGCTTGACGTCGGTTGCCGTATTCGGCGTCGACGACAGCTCCTCTTCCGAGAGCTCGACTGGACCACGTGTCGAGAGCGATCGGCGAAAGGGCAGATAATCGGTCGGGAGGATGACCGTCTCCTCGAGGTCGATGTCGGTTTGCGGGCGACGCGGCTTTTCGACCTCGGGCTCCGCGTCGACGAACTCTTTCGGATCCGGGTATTCGGCGACAGCTGCCTCGAGATCTTCGATCGACGCATAGAGATTGCGGGCGTAAGGCAGGGCCCTCGGCACTTTCTGCTGGATCCACTTGACCATGTGTTCACGCGTATAGTTGCGCAGATCAGTCAACGTGGCTGAGTCGACGGCAGAAACGAGAATAGCGACGCGAACGCGGCCGTTCTCAGCGGAGTCCACCTGGAGAACTGCGGTTCTGCCGTCCCACAGGTCGCTCTCGTTCAAGCACCTGTGCATCTCCGACCTCATCGCATCGAGCGGGACTCGCCAGTCGAGGTCGAAGTAGATCTTGCCTAGCATCTCGGTGTCGCGGCGGGTCCAGTTCTCGAACGTCTCTGTCGTCAGCTTGCTTGATGGGACGATAATGCGCCGTCCGTCCCAGACCCGGACGACAACGTACGTCAGGGTAATTTCCTCAACGACGCTGTACTCGCTGTTGATGATGACAACATCATCGACTCGGAGCGAGTCGGAGAACGCCACTTGAAGACCCGCGAACACGTTGCCGAGTGTTGATTGTGCCGCGAGACCTGCGATAACAGAGATGAGGCCTGCCGATGCGAAGATTGATGCGCCCGCGGCACGCGCGGACGGGAAGGTGATGAGCACGCCACCAATGCCGAAAGTCCACACAAGAGCGACCAGGACGCGGCGGACAATCTGAAACTGGGTCTGGATCCGCTTCGCCCGTTTGGTCGCCGATTTCTCAACGTGCCGGATGACTGCCGCTTCGAAGCCGACGACGAGACTCGCAACGAACCATGTTCCAGCGAGGATGATGAGGATGAGCCCGAGATGGAAGATCGGGTGCCGCCAGCTAGGTTCCGGCTCGTCAGCCGCTCGCGCGCTACTGAGTGAGAAGCCGATCCATGCGCCTGTCAGCATAAGTGTGAGCTGCAGCGGCCGCTTTGGCGGCTCCAGTGCCGGAGAGACGATGGGGCGCCTTCGAGCAAACAGCTGCGCAACAATGATGATCACGACAGTGATGACCAGACCGATGGCTGCACCGATGAGGGCCGAGCCAATGATACTGACGATGTCGACAGTCACTGTCACGGCCTGTTCGACGCCCTCCTCCAGAGTCAAATCATCCGAGGGGTCCTCGGTCGGGTCGACAGTAGACGCAAGATACGCCATCAGTGATGCCTTCATGCCGTCAACACTATTGCACTGCCTGCGTTCAACTCGAGATGGTGTTCATTCCCCGCCGAACGTTCACATCGAAGCCTCAGCGCAAGTCGTCAGCCACCGCCCACCGGACGGTGGAACGGGAATTGAACTCGTCACCCCGAACGAGCACGGCTCTGTCCGGGAGATCCGCACAACCTAAGTCCACGTCCATTGAATGGAGCGACTCATCAGAAGAGAAACATGGATAAACCGTGCGCGCCCATCACGTCGCCGAGGCAGTTGGGATTCTTCCGACTAGGCGATCTTGTGCCCGTGTTGCACGACGTCGGAGGCTTACGAAAGGGCGTTGAGACAACCGCCAAAACACGGCCGATCGCTGGTGAGTAAGGACACAAGCCGCGCTTTGCATTGCAAGCGGATTTCTAGTTATGCTGGTCTAGCTTCGAGCGAGACGGAAACGTCGAGAGCGTAGCGACTAGAATACTGGCCCCGATCGTCTAGCGGCCCAGGACCCCGCCCTTTCACGGCGGTAACACGGGTTCGAATCCCGTTCGGGGTACGGCTCAGGTCGACAGTATTTCCAGGCCCTGTAGCGCAGTTGGTTAGCGCGCCGCCCTGTCACGGCGGAGGTCGCGGGTTCAAGTCCCGTCAGGGTCGCAGATTGCCCGGCAATGCCGGGCAATCTTACATAAGCCTCTGTAGCTCAGTTGGTAGAGCGTTCGACTGAAAATCGAAAGGTCATCGGATCGACGCCGATCGGAGGCACAGGAATCCCCGGCTCACCGGGGATTTCTTGTATCTCGGACCACCTCGACGCATTAGGCTTCCCCCATGTCGATAACGCTCACGATGCCTGAACCCGCCGAAGTGGCCTATATCCATTCGCTGGCCCGCAAACGCACTGCGGGTAACTTCACGGGTACCCGCCTCGTCATCAAGTCCGATGGCGCACCAGTTGGGGTCGGCCTCATCTCTTCGAAAGATGAACACGCTGATGTGCTCGTTGTCAGCTCGGACCGGAACGTTCCCGGTCTCGTTGACACCGCGCTCGCACTCCTCGCTGAACGGGCTCTGTCTCGATCAAAGACGACAGCGGTCACCGTTCATCGCACTCCTGATCGACCGGAAGACGTGGATCCCGGCAGTCGCCCACTCTCCCAGAAAGAATGGGCGCTGACCCAACCGGTCACCGTCGAGAACTTCGAGGAAGCAGACGCCCTCGGCGTCGCCGCACTCTGTCATGGTGAAGGATGGCAAACGTACGCGGACGCCGCTGTTGCGGCCCAGGGTTGCGCTGCGCCCGGGGTGACTACGGTTGTCGCGAGGAATTCTCTCACTCGCACGGTTGCAGGCTTCGCCCAGGTGCTCTCCGACGGGATCGCGCAGGGCTATCTGGCTCAGCTCATCGTTCACCCTGCCTACCGCAGGATCGGTCTCGCTCGCACGCTCGTCGAGATCGGCTACGACAGGAGCGGTGCTCAGCGGCTCGACCTGCTCACCGACGACGCTCAGGACTTCTACGAGACATTCACGGGCCAAGCGAAGCCCGGTTACCGGATCTATCCGCGCCAATAGCGGCAGACAGGGTGTTCCCCCGGGGCCATACCCCGGGGGAGCACCCTGTCTGGACTAAGCCAATGTCATGAGGTTCAGACGATCCTGTTCACGGCTGGGGTGTCGACGCCGTCGCCATCCCAGTCACCGATCAGAACCTTATCGCCAGCCCTGCCGTAGGCGATCTCTTGGTCCGCGTGACCGCCTTCGAGCTGGTTGTTGACGAAGAAGACGTTCCCGCGGCGAACCGCGAGCGTGTCGTAACCGTCACCGTCGAAGTCACCTGCGTAGACGTCATCACCGACGCGACCGTAGACGAACGACTTCTCCGCGTATCCACCCTTGAGCTGGTTGTTGACGAAGAAGGTGGCGCCGCGGCGAACCATGATCGTGTCGACACTGTCGTTGTCCCAATCGCCGACGAGGACCTGGTCACCAGCGCGTCCGTAGTCGAACTGGATAGCCGCGTGGCCGCCCTTGAGCTCGTCGTTGAGGTAGAACGTGTTGCCACGACGGACGCCGAAGGTGTCGTAGCCGTCGCCGTTCCAATCGCCGACGAGGACCTGGTCGCCAGCGCGGCCGTAGTCGAACGACTTCTCAGCGTTGCCGCCGATTAACTCGTTGTTGACGAAGAAGGTGTTACCACGACGGACAGCGAGAGTGTCCTTGCCGTCCTTGTTCCAGTCACCTGAGTAAACCTCGTCCCCGCGGCGTCCGAAGGAGAAGACGATGTCTGCTTCCTTCGAGTTCCAGTCGTTGACGATGAAGAAGACATTGCCGCGAGGAGTCGGAGTCGGCTCGGGCTCCGGGGCAACGTAGACGAAGGTCCACTCGGTGTCCGCGCCCTCTGCCAGGACATAGCCCTCAGCAGCACGCGCAGTCACCGTCGTGTCCTCGGTGATCGTGACGGTCCCCGCCTCGACGACGTTGCCGTCGATGAGGTACTCAACACCCTCCACCTCGGGGATGATGATGACGTTGTCGGAGAAGGTTGGAGCCACAGGCGTGACGACAACCGGCGGCGCAACATACTCAAACGTCCACTCCGTGACGGCATCCTCTGCCAGGACATAGCCCTCAGCAGCACGCGCAGTCACAACAGTGTCCTCGGTGATCGTGACGGTACCCGTGACGACAGCATCATCAATCAGGTACTCAACACCCTCCACCACAGGAATCGTGATGACGTTGTCTTCCATCGTCGGAGCCACAGGCGTGACGACAACCGGCGGCGCAACGTAGTCAAACGTCCACTCCGTCACCGCATCGTCAGCAAAGACATAACCCTCGATGGCACGTGCAGTCACCGTCGTGTCCTCAGTGATCGTGACAGTACCCGCCTCAACAACAACGCCGTCGATGAGGTACTCAACACCCTCAACCTCAGGAATCGTGATGACGTTATCCTCGAAAGTCGGAGCCACCGGGCTGACAACGATGGTGTTATCGACGCCGGGTATGTCGAGCCCGACAATGATCGGGTCGTGATCCGAGGAGCGGAACGGGTTGTTCGGCTCGAAGAGGTTGAGAACGTTGTAGTTGTACCTCGAGTACTCGAGGGCGATTGCCTCTACGGAGTTGATGTTCCATACCGCTGCGTCCGTCACCCATTCTGAACCATCTGCGCTGGCGAAGACGTGGTCGAGAGAACCGACGCGCTTGCCGTAGGTGTAGGTGAAGAAATGGGTGTCATGCAGGATGCTCTGTGCATGCAGGAGGTCGGTGTAACCGTCGTCCTTGAGCACGAGCAGGGGATCCTCGGCAGTGTACGAGTTGAAGTCACCAAGCAGGAAGACGGGCATGTCGCCGTACTCAGCATCAGCGAAGGCGACGAGAGCCTGCGCCTGGGCGATACGGTCGGGGTTGGCATCGCCCTGGCCCGTTCCGTCGTCCTCTCCGGAGCCCTTCGACTTGAAGTGGTTATTGATCGTGGCGAATTCCTCAGCGACCGGCTGGCCCGAGCTGTCGAGCGCACGCCATGCCTGGCCCAGCGGCTCGCGCGCGTTGCCATATGCGGGACTGCCGATAAGAATCTTCGAACCCTCGGTCGGGGCGACCTCATCCACCTGGTAGATGAACGCGAGGCGGATGACGTCTTCGTCAGTCGGCAACGCGTCAGGCGAGGCCGCATAGCGCCACTTGTCGAAGCCAGCATCAGCATTCAGTGCCGCGACAAGGTCCGCAAGAGCTGCATCGCGGTCTTTGCCGAACGCGGCCGACATCTCGATCTCCTGGATGCCGACGATAGAGGCGTCGATCTCCTGGATAGCAGCCACGATCTTGCCCTCCTGGCGAGCCAGATTCTCGGCGTTGTACGCGCCGCGCGCAGCGCAACCGCCCCTCACCGAGATCGGATTGCCCTGACGATCGGTGTACGCCGTGCATCCCGTGAGGTCAGTGCCAAGGGTGGTGAAGTAGTTGAGAACGTTGAACGTGGCGATCGTGACGTCGCCACCGACCACGGGGGCATCCGCCTGACGGGTATTCTCGAAGACGACGAAGTCGACGTTCTCACCCGTCACCGGCTCAGTGGGCTGAAGGTTCCACTGGAAGCGGTAGTCGAGGATGACGGGCTCGTTGATCTGAGCATCGGCACCGACCCGAACGGGGTCTGTGATGCTGAGATACGGAAGCGGCGTCTCGTGGTTGTTCGTGCGGAAGTTCGTGAAATCACGGGTTGAACCATCGTCTAGCGTGATGAGCTTCTGCAGGTTCTCGGCCACAAGGGCAGCATGCTCAGTTGGCTGCAACCTCGGGTTGTAGATGTCAGTCTCGGTCGGTAGCGGAGCATCGTCCATCGCAAGTGCGACTGAACCATAACGGTTGGTGTCGTAGGTGTCGGTGACGGTGAACTGCACGTCAGTGACGTCGAGCAACATACCTTCGAGACGCTCACGCTGGTCGTCAGTCGTGAGATCAGCCGGCGTGACGACCGCCGGAGTTGGCGCCTCAAACACATCGTTGAGGACGGAATAGGTTGGGTTGCCGGAGATTTGCGTGAGCCCAAAATATTCTCCGGCCGTTCCGGTCACGGAGATGTACTGGCCTTCTTCGACGGTGATCGGCGTTGAGGCGGTGTAAACGAAGATGCCATGCGACGCGTTGCCGATCTCTCCGCCGGTGCCGGGCGTCTGGATATAAAAACCATTGAAGCCGCCGGTCGGATAGACTGCCGTCACGACGCCCCGGGTTGTAACCTTCTGACCATCGAGGGGCGTTGAGCTCCCCGGACCCTGAATCTCGGCGATGGTTACACTCTGCGGATCTGGATCCGGTGTGGGATCAGTGCCGCCGCCGGTTCCACCGGAATTCTGCGGCGTCGGGGTCGGGGTGGATGTGAAGTCAACCGAGTTGTTGTCGGTATCGATTCCATCAGTGCGGTTGAGCGATTCGACGGACCCAGTACCGGTAGCATTGAACGCCGCTGGCGCCGTCTCAAACTTGTTAGAAGTCCCGTATCCGATGAAGTCGACAAAACGCGGATCCCCCGCAAGGTCGCCCGCCGCAACGCCAGTGAGTTGAGTCGTGCCATTGACAAGCGCTACCGCACCGTTGTCACCGCCGAGATTAAGGCTTGACGTCATATCCGGCGTCGGCAATACCGCGCCGCCACCGCCGCTGTTCGCTCCGCCCTGAACTAAGAAATGGCCGTCGGCGGCAATTTCGCCAGTCAAGGCAAGAGTGTAGTTGCCACTGGTGCCCGTGGCTGAGAAGTACTGGAGCGACATTCCGCTCAGATCAATCGGCGCGTCCGTTGGGTTGTAGAGCTCAATGAACTTGTGGGAGTACGCCTGTCCGGCAGACCCTCCACGCGTATACACCTCATTGATAACAACGTTGTTACCATCTGGAGCTGCTTGAGCCGGTATAGCCCATATCGGCGAAATGATAAGCGCGCCCGCCCCAATCATCGCCAATCTCTTATGTAGAGAGGTTTTCATATGATTACATCCTCGTTGATTTTCGATATCGAATCACTTGTGGTGAATCTCCTCCAACCTGCCATAACGCGGCGACAAATGTGAGCCGTTTCTCCAATCTGTCGAATGGAATATCAATTCCCGTCAGGGTCTGTGAGCTGGATGTTCACTCGCAGGAGTAATGGGACGCGCGCTGGCACGTTCTCGCGATAGAGTGAGAGGGATTTAACGACGAGTTCATCGGAAGGAGATGGACGGTGACAGCATCCGAACACGAGAACAGGGGACCCGCTGCGGTCCCACCGAACCTCGGCGGGTCGACACTGCCCCCCGTTGAGGAGAAGCAGAACTCCCGCTCGATCGGCGAGCTTGTCGCTGGCATCAGCGAACGCTTCTCTCGTCTCATCCGCGATGAGATCGAACTGGCGAAGGTGCAAGCCACAGCGAAAGCCCAAAAGATCGGTGTCGGTGCTGGATTACTCGCGGCCGCGGGCGTCCTTGCGCTCTATGCATTTGGCATCCTCTTGCTCGCTGCGGTGTGGGGCATTGCGAACGCTCTACCGCTCTGGCTGTCCGCCCTGATCGTCGGCCTTGTCCTTCTCCTCATCTGCGGCGTTCTTGCCCTTATCGGCATCAAGAGCATCAAGAAATCGAATGAGTACGTCGTCGATCCCAAGTCCGGCATCAAGAACGACATTGAAGCAGCAAAGAAGGGACTGGCAACCGATGAGTGAAGCACCCAAGAGAAGTGCGGCCGACATCGAGGCCGATCTTCAGCGCACCCGCCAGGAACTCACCGACGTCGTCAATGAGCTTTCCGCACGTCTCGACCCGAAAGCCAATGCCGCCGCGGCGGCTGACGAGGTCAAAGAGAAGGCGAACGAGTTCATCGCCAAAGCCAAGGCCGTGCCTGTGGACGCCAGCGAGGGCGACTCGACCGCGATCGGCATCCTCGCCGCCACGGCCGCGACAGCCGCACTCGCCGTTTATCTCATTTTCAAGAAGTAAACCGAGGGAGTAAATAGGGAGGGGCGTCGTCGCTCCTCCCTATCACCTTTCCCAGCTCAGCTGTGAACTAGCGCCTCATCGTCGATTCCAGAAGCCTTTCGACCTCGTCCCTCCGGAAGCGACGGTGCCCCCCGAGAGTTCGTATTGACGACAGTTTTCCCGCGTTCGCCCAGCGGGTCACCGTCTTCGGGTCAACATGGAATAACGCGGCAACCTGTGACGGTGTCAGCAGGTCTGTTTCGGTCTGTGTATGCATGGGTCCTCCTCAGCTTCACGGACGCTGTGTCCAGATTCGCAGGAAATGTCACGATAGTTCGGGGTCCAAGGTCCCGAATTCTGGAATTGATCGAGGTGACGTAGAATGTGGAGTGCCGTCGTTATAGTCTGAGGGCATGTCATTGACCGAACTAGTTGAGGGGGGTCGACGCCATGGGGCGCGGCCGTCAGAAGGCCAAGCAGCGCAAGGTCGCTCGCAATTTGAAGTACACCAGCCCGGACACTGATTACCGTGCGCTGGAGCGTGAGCTTGTCTCCAGGGGGACCTCCAGCTCCGACGAATCAGACAATTTCGAAGATGAGTACCCCGACTACGGGTACGCCTACGACGATGCCGAGGAAGATGACGGCTGAGTTAGGACTAATGCTGAGTGGGGCGCGGACTGAATCCGCGCCCCAAGGTTTTTCCCTCGATACTGTGCTCGCAGCCGGCAGGCGTGCGAGCACAGTCGTTTAGAGACCCGTATACGCTCCGTTCAGTCGGACGCCGCCCCCGTGGACACCCTTCGCGCCCCTCAGCGCACGTCGACCATCGTCAAGCATTACCCGTCCTGCCTGCCAGGCCGGGATGCCGGCGGAGGCACAGGCGTCGATGACAGCCTGACCATGTTCGTTCGGCAAGATCGCCATCATTCCCACACCGAGGTTGAGTGTCCCCTCGAGGTCGGCGGTTGGAACCTGGCCAAGGTCCGCAATGACCTTGAAGATCGGGGGAACATCCCATCGTTCGACTTCCGCCAGGAGCCCCTGCGGCAAGACCCGCGCAAGATTCGCGGCAAGACCGCCGCCCGTCACGTGACAGAACGCGTGAGCTCGGTCGGCGACCTCGAGGCACACGTTCGTGTAAAGCCTGGTGGGGACGAGGAGCTCTTCGCCGATCGTCCGACCGAGATCGTCGACATGTCTCGTGTAATCCCAGCCGTTGACCTCGAGGACTTTGCGGACGAGAGAATAACCGTTGGAATGGATACCGGACGACGCCATGGCGATGATGACATCGCCTTCCCTTACACGCTCCGGTCCAAGAACGGCGTCGGCTTCGACAACGCCAGTGGCGGCACCGGCCACATCATATTCGTCCTCGCCGAGCAGCCCTGGATGCTCGGCGGTTTCACCTCCGAGGAGCGGCGTGTTAATCGACGCGCAGGCGTCGGCGATACCGCGGACGATGTCAGCGATCCGTTCGGGCACCACTTTGCCGCATGCGATGTAGTCGGTCATGAGCAGAGGCTTGGCTCCGACGACGACGATGTCGTCGACAACCATGCCGACGAGATCTTGGCCGATTGTGTCGTGGATGTCGAGCGCCTGGGCGATCGCGACTTTGGTTCCCACGCCATCAGTCGATGTTGCGAGGTAAGGCTTCTTGTAGGTGAGTAGCTCTGATGCGTCGAGCAATCCTGCAAAGCCACCCACTCCCCCGACGACGCTCGACGTGTGGGTCCGCGCAACAGCGGATTTCATGAGCTCGACTGCGCGATCACCCGCCTCCGTGTCGACGCCTGCCTGCGAATAGGTGATCTTCATGAGTCCTCCGACAATGGGTCCAGCCCGGCCGCGGCTTTCGCGTGGTCGACCGGGAGCGGGTACGTTCCCGTGAAACACGCCGTGCACAGGCGCTGCTCGGGCACGGCGGTAGCGGCGATCATTCCTTCTTCAGAAATGAAGCCGAGACTGTCTGCCTCGATTGAGGCTCCGATCTGATCGTTCGTCAGGCCGGATGCGATGAGCTCGGCCCGAGTCGCGAAGTCGATGCCGAAGTAGCAGGGCCAGGTGACCGGCGGGGACGAGATCCTCACATGGATCTCTGCAGCGCCGGCAGCTCGAAGCATCCGCACAAGGGCGCGCTGCGTATTGCCGCGGACGATCGAATCATCGACGACGACGAGGCGCTTACCCTCAATGACGTCGCGGAGCGGGTTGAGCTTGAGCCGGATTCCGAGTTGCCGCATGGTTTGCGTGGGCTGGATGAAGGTACGGCCAACGTACGCGTTCTTCACGAGGCCCTGGGCAAACGGAATGCCGGATTCTTGAGCGTAACCGATCGCGGCCGGTGTCCCTGAGTCGGGCGTGGCGATAACGATGTCCGCATCGACCGGATGCTCGCGCGCGAGCGCCCTCCCCATCTCGTTCCGTGCCGCGTTGATACTCCTCCCCGCAATCGCCGTATCGGGGCGAGCGAGATAAACGTACTCAAAGATGCAGCCCCGGGGCGTCGGGTCAGCGAACCGGCGCGAGCGCACCCCGCTCTCGTCGATCGCGAGAAGCTCACCAGGATCGATCTCGCGAACGTATGTCGCACCGACAATATCGAGGGCGGCTGTTTCGGAGGCGATGACCCAGCCGGAAGGAAGCCTGCCGAGCACGAGGGGCCGGAAACCAAACGGGTCGCGGGCAGCGTACAGCGTTGACTCATCCATGAAAGCAAGAGAGAACGCGCCCCGCAGTGTGGGCAGAACACTCATCGCTGCCTCTTCGAGGGAGCCATAGTGGTCGGTGCAGCCGAGTAGCGCAGTCATCACCGCGGTGTCAGTGGAGGACCCTCGCCCAAGTTCCCCCGTGATGTCTGCGCCGCACGTCTCCCGGACGGTCTCCATGAGGGCGTGCGTATTGATGAGGTTTCCGTTGTGGGCGAGCGCGATGGTTCCGTACGGGGTGGGTCCGAGGGTCGGCTGGGCGTTGCGCCACGCTGAACGTCCCGTCGTTGCGTACCTGACATGGCCAACGGCCAAGTGACCCGTCAGGGGCCTCAGATGGTCCTCATTGAAGACCTGGGACACGAGCCCCATGTCCTTGTACACGAGGATCTGCTGCCCGGTCGAAGCAGCGATACCGGCGGATTCCTGGCCACGATGCTGGAGCGCGTACAGCCCGAAATACGTCATGCTGGCGACGTCTTCACCGGGTGCCCACACCCCGAAGACGCCGCACTCATCCTGCGCTTTCTCCTCAGGATCGAGGACATGAGTTAATCGACCATCACCGTTCATTTCTCGTCCTCCACTGGGTGAAATTGTGACCCTTCTGGGCCGACATTAACGAGCCTGACCCGAATGTCCTTACCGACAGGTAGGTCCTCGCCGTGGATTTTTGCCTCCACCGCTGGCTCGCGGAGCATGACGATCCCAATGGGCTCGCCATTGCTGTCGGTGTCAATAACAACACCGTCGAAAATCTCGCCTTCTCGCCCGGACAGGATGAGTGACTCGAGCGCGTCGACGGCGCCCCGCTCATACGTTGCCGCGCGCTGATTCGCTCTCGCCATCGTCTTTGGAAGCTGCGGAAGTGCATTGGTCACCCACTCCGGAATCGGTTCGCCAGCGCAGATGCAACGGCAAGTTTCGAGCGCGTACCGGTCTACGAGGCGGCGCAGCGGCGCGGTCACGTGGGAGTAGATCGATGCGATGGCGGCGTGACCGGAGCGGTCGTCGGAGCGGTCGTCTAAGCTCTGTTTCTCTTGACTGCTTTGCTCTGGTTCAACGTCGTCGCCGTTCGCCTTCTTCGAGGGTGGAAGAGCGAGATAGGAGGCTCCCCGGAAGAGGCCAGCTGCTGCGTTGAGGAACGCGGCCTGCCCAGCGTCGGAGGAGTTGAGGGACCGGACGAAAGTTGCGTAGTCCACGTCGTGTGGCCATTCGAGGTCGAGTGCGGTCGCGACCTGTCGCAGCCGCACATAGTCCTTCTCCCGGGCCGGAGGAAGGGTCCGGAGGATCCCGATGTTCGCTTCTTTCATCATCCGCGCCGCCGCCATTCCCGTCAGCAAGGAGATCTGCGCGTTCCACTCATCGACATCGGTTATGCCGCGGTAGGTGAGCTGGAAACCGCCGTTGGTCGCCTCAATGAGCTGTTCGGGCAAGTCGAGGGACACGCCACCGCGGGCGATCTCTCGCTCGATGCGGAGCATACCTACCTGCGACAGTAGATCCGTGAGGTCGGTTGGCACCTGACGCGGCAGTTTACCTCTGCCTTCATAAGCCTGTTGGACCTGGTCGTACGTGAGCCGAGCACGGGAACGAACCTGCGCAAGCTCGACCGAAGATTCCAGGAGCCCGCCGGCGCTGTCGAGGTAAAGGTGCCACAGGTAAGCGGGGCGATCTTCGCCCTCGAGGAGCGAGGCAACTCCCGCCGCGAGCTCTGTCGGGTGGAGGGGTACAGAGCCGTCCGGGCCATAGAGGGTGACCCCGCGGGCGTGTACCTCGCGGTCGAGAACGCTACCGGGTTCGATAAACAAACCCACCGCGCTGATCGCGTAGCGCACGAGGTAGCCAGCCTTAGTGCGAGAGAGATGTAGCGCCTGATCAAGGTCACCTGCATCAGGCGGGTCAATGGTGACGAACGGGATGTCCCGGTGGTCGGGCAGTGTCGTGATGTCGACGGGGCGGATATCGGCCACAGCCTCGGCGGGGTAATCCACTGCAATCCCGAGCCTATCGCGCAGTCCTGCCATCGCGGCGAGAACCTCTCTCGGATGCGCGACGTTGACACCGACTATTCGCTGAGCCACCACTAACCGCTATTCAGATGATCGCTTGAGCGATCTCCGGTCGAGCAGGAGCGCTACCAGCGCACCGACGAAAAAGCCGAAGGGAACCGTGAAGAGAAGCACTGCGAATGTCACGTCGCTCAGGTCATACAGGCTAGCGCTCGGACCGAATTGGACGAGCAGGACGCCAGCCAGAGCGCCGAGGATCGCGCCGACGAACATGAAGCGACCATACTTCGGGGCACGCCTCGGGTTCGTCACATAGAACTCCTCGTCAGTCATGGCTGCCTTCCTTGAAATAACGGCAGTGCCTCGCTGAGGTCTGCCCGGATGCCAGACGCTCCTACCTTACCTTCGCTCACAGCATCATCCCATCCTGTCCGCCCACACGCGAGATCGAGCCAGGTGTCGAGATCAATCTCGACGACGTTGGGTGGGGTACCGCGCGTGTGCCGTGGCCCACCGATCGCCTGGACGGCGCCAACGAAGGGCACGCGCACCTCGACAGACCTGCCGGGACGTAAGGCCGCAAGCTCTTCCAAAGCACCTCGACCCGCTGTCCGCTTCTCTGCGGTCGTCAATTCCTCATTGGCCACCAGCCGGGCGAACAGTGCGTCGACGAGTCCTGGTTCAATGCGGCGCTTCATATCCTTCACAATAGCGGGACGCCCACCGCGTGGTGGGCGTCCCTCATGTGTCTGCTATTCGCCGGAGCGGAGCCAGCTAGCGACGCACGGCGGGAGTGTCGACTCCGTCGCCGTTCCAGTCGCCGACGAAGACGTCATCGCCGACGCGACCGTAACCAAGCTCCAGGTCGGCCGGGCCGCCCTCGAGCGCGTTATTGATGAAGAAGACGTTGCCGCGACGAACCGAGATGGTGTCGTAGCCGTCTCCGTTGAAGTCACCAGCGAGCGCCATGTCACCCATGCGACCGTAGTCGAAGAAGGTCGTGGCGTAACCACCGACGAGCTTGTTGTTGACGAAGAACGTGTTGCCGCGACGAACGGTAATCGTGTCGACATCGTCCTTATCCCAGTCGCCCGTGAAGACCTCATCACCGACGCGGCCGTAGTTGAACTGGATATCAGCATGGCCAGCCTTCAACTCGTTCATGAGGTAGAAGGTGTTGCCGCGGCGCACACCGAAGGTGTCCTTGCCGTCGCCATCCCAGTCACCCACAATGACCTCATCGCCAGCGCGACCGTAGATGAAGGATTTCTCGGCGTTGCCGCCCTTGAGCTCGTTAGTGACGAAGAAGGTGGTACCGCGACGGACTGCGAACGTGTCATCGCCGTCGCCATCCCAGTCACCCACGAAAACCTCATCGCCAGCGCGGCCGAAGCTGAACTCGGTGTCGGCGATGGTCGAGGTCCAGTCGTTGGAGACGTAGAACCAGTTGCCGACCGAAGGTACGGGCGCGGGAGAGACGGTCACCGGCACGGTCACATCGGTGTCGACAGCGCCGCCCTCGAACGTGGTGACGATGCGGAGCTCGGACGATGCCGGCGCATTTGCCGGAACGGCGAAGCGAACCTGGGCGCTACCGGTATTGTCCCTGTTCGGGGTGACACTCGTGTCGATCGGAGCAGAGCCGACCTCGGTGCCGTTGAGGTAGAGCTTAGCTGTCGACGGCTTCTGCTCGAGTGCCGTGAAGGTCAGCGACCACAGGTCAACTGTGCTCATCTTGCCGGACACGAGATTGCTCTGGAGACCAATCGAACGCTGACCCTTCGGGATCACGTCGGCTTTACCTGCCTCGAGGTAGTTGATGTAGCCCTCGAGATCGACGATGCCGGTCTCACGGAAGTTCGTGCCGTCACGGAAGACCGTGAAGCCATCCTGACCTCCGAGGAGGAAGGTGTTCGATGCAACCGTGTAGGTCGCTGCTCGGTCGACGGGCACGCCATCAATCCAGATACCCATGATGTCGCCGCCATCGGCCGCAAGTGGGTTATACGTGTACGTCACGTTATCCGACAGCCCAAGACGGAGAACCGGGCGCGATGCTTCCGGCTGGAACTGCTGCTCAAGCATGGTGTAGACCTGCTCGCCCGTGAGATCGATCGAGCCGACCGTATTGCCGAATGGCTGGGTTGTGTAGGCCTCTCCGAACGTCACCTCGCCGTTGTCGTTCTGATCCATGTCGGCTCGGACACCGCCCGGGTTAATGATGCCGAAGTCAGCGCCAACAGCGGTCGAGTTGACCGTCATGAGAGCAGCGTTGGCAAGATGGTTGCCCATCGAGGACTCGGTTCCACGGTTCGCGCCCATATTCGTACCATCGTTCGTGCCGCGGTACGCGTTCTCAGTGATCTCGGCGATCACCTCAGCGCCAAGCTCCAGTGCCTGATCCTTCGCGTCATTGACGATCGCTTGCACTGTCGGGTCTGGAGCCACCGACTTATCGAGCGCCACGATCTTTGCTTCGTCGACCGTGACGCCACCTTCGCTGACGGTCAGTGTGGCATGGCCGAAGGCTTCACCGTACTGACCTGCCTGAATGATGGGCGCGCCAGCGCTCGTCTCAGACACGTTCTGGATGTGCGTGTGTCCAGCGAAGACAAGATCAACGGCATCGGACATACCGACCGCCACCGAATCACCCTCATGGAAGAGCGAGACGACAACGTCAGCTTCGCCGTTCGCCGGGTCGCCGTCCTTATATCTGGCTGCGACTTCGTTCGTCTTGGCAACCGGATCAGAGAACGACAGTCCCGCGATCCCACCGATCGACACGATCGACGGCGTCGTCTCCGTGACGGTCCCGATGAAGGCGACATCGACACCGTCGATGTTCTTCACCCATACCGGCGGTTCGTTGATTTCGGGGGCTCCACCGACGTTCGCGCCGAGGTACTCGAAATTGGCGAGAGGGATAACTCGATCCCTCAGGTCCGCGTAGCCTTTGTCAAATTCATGGTTTCCAACAGCCGAGACCTCAAGGTTCATCGCGTTGAGAACATCGATAGTCGGAACGTCCTTCGCGATCGACGAGACAAAAGCCGAGCCTCCGATGTTATCGCCGGCAGTTGCGAAGATCGTGTTCGGATTCGCGGTGCGGATCGCGCTGAATTGAGTCTGCATGAACGGCATATTTTCGATATAGCCGTGGAAGTCGGTGATGCCGAGAATGTCGATAGTGACGGGGCTGTCAGCCGGCGGAGTAACGTCGTCGGTGCCGCTTTCCTCAGCTTCCGGGACGGCTTCGTCACCGTCATCGGCAGGCGGGGCGGTCTGCGCAGGAGTCTCGTCCTGCGTGTCCTCTTCGACTGGAGCATCTGATTCTGGTGCCGGTGTGTCGACGACCGCTGTTGTTTCGCGGTCCTCATCGTTCGGGGCGGCAGCTGCGGGGGCAACGATGCCCAACGCGGCGATTGCTGTCGCTGCCGTCACAGCAAGGGGGCGTTTTGCGCCCTGTAAGTGAATTCGCATCACATACGTCCTTAACGTTGAAGTAATCTATGGCACGTTCTAACCTACATGCGTTTTGCGCATAGCGGGCGAACTTTGCGAGACACAGCTGTCAACAAGCGGCGCGGTGACAACGCAGGTCAAACCGCCGCCCGGCCCGTGGTCACCCGGCAGGAACCAACGCTTCGCCGATACAATGCATGAAAACACATCGTTCAATGCATTCGGGAAGGACCACGAATGAAAGCGTCGCTCACCCTGTCCGGAACGCCGGTTGTGCCTGGCGTATCGCACGCGAAAACGGCCTGGATCAGGTCGGTCCCGGAGCCGGAGGAGACATCCGAGATCATTCCAGAGGACGCGCGGAGCAGTGAGATCGAACGCTTCAACGCCGCGGCCGACACGGTTGCCCAGCGGCTGAAGGACCGTGCCGCCAACACGGTGGGCACAGCCTCCGACATCCTCGCGGTTGCTGCAGGCTTCGCTACCGACAGGGGCTGGCGACGCGAAGTGGTCAAGAGGATTGAGGGCGGCGCGCCGGCCGTTCAAGCAGTCGCCCAAGCAACCCAGGTGTTCGTCGACATTTTCCGCCAGGCAGGCGGACTCATGGCCGAGCGTCAGACTGACCTCCTCGACATGAGAAACAGGGTCATCGCCGAACTTCGAGGCGAGCCGGAGCCGGGCGTTCCCATCCCCGATGGGCCCGTTATCCTCCTCGCCGACGACCTTGCCCCCGCGGACACCGCTGCGCTCGATCCCGAACTCATTCGTGGCATCATCACCCGCCTTGGCGGGCCGACGTCGCACACGTCGATCATCTGCCGTCAGCTCGGTATTCCCTGCATTGTCGCTGCCCGAGAGCTCTCTGACGTGCCCGAAGGCGTTGACCTCATCATGGATGGGGACTCTGGCGAGTTCTCCATCAGCCCCGACCCCGACGAGGCAGACGTCCTCGCGAAGACCGACGCAGAGCGTCGCAGGCTCGCACGTGAGTGGCATGGTCCCGCACAAACACAGGATGGCCACCCGATCGAAATCCTCGCCAATATTCAGGACGAGGCCGGTGCCATACGCGCCGAGGCGTCAGAGGCTGCCGGCATCGGACTCTTCCGCACAGAGCTATCGTTCCTCAACATCCCGTCCGAACCTTCGGTCGAGGAGCAGGTCCGAATCTACAGCTCCGTATTCGGCCATTTTCCCGGGGCAAAGATCGTCGTCCGCACCCTCGACGCCGGGTCGGACAAGCCGGTCGCCTTCGCCTCCGTCCCTGACGAGGAGAACCCTGCCCTGGGCGTGCGCGGGTTGCGCACCTCTGGAATCGACATGGGTCTCCTCACCAGACAGATTGACGCTCTCGTTGAGGCCGCTAAACGGCACGACGGTCCGAGCTGGATCATGGCACCGATGGTGTCAACGGTCGCGGAAGCTCGCTGGTTCGCATCCCTCATCCGCGAGCATGATCTCAAAGCCGGCATCATGATCGAGGTCCCTGCCGCCGCGATCATGATCGATCAGTTCCTCGAAGAGATCGACTTCGTGTCGATCGGCACGAACGATCTCACGCAGTACGTCATGGCGGCGGACCGCGGCAATGCGAACCTCGCAACCTACACGGACAACTGGCAACCGGCCGTCCTCGCCCTTATCCAGCGAGTTGCCGAGGCCGGGGTTCGTCACGGCAAGCCAGTCGGCGTCTGTGGCGAAGCAGCAGCGGATCCGAACCTCGCCGCCGTCCTTGTCGGTATGGGGGTGACCTCTCTGTCGATGGCATCCGGTGCAATCCCCTACGTCGGGTCGAGACTCGCCAACGTCACGCTCGAGCAGTGTCAGGAAGCCGCCGCCGCTGTCGTGAAAGCCAGCGATCCGAATGAGGCACGCCAGGTTGCCCTCGCCATCCTCAACGCTGACTGATGACGGCTGACCGTTAAGCAGGACGGGCCCCTGGTGGGCCCGTCCTCTTTTCTCGACTGAGATGTGTAGTTTTCACGACTGGCGTGTGTGGGAGTAAGAATGAGGCGGCGGGCCGTAGCCCACCGCCTCATTCTCTTCCCAACGAAGATTCTAGACGAGCCCCTGCGCGATCATCGCGTCGGCGACGCGAACCAGACCCGCAGCGTTTGAGCCCGCGACATAATTATCGGGCCGACCGGTGTACTTCATCGAGTGCTCTGAGCACTGGCGGTGGATGTCTTCCATGATGAGGTCGAGCCGCTCGGCAACATCCTCTGCGGTCCATGACTGGCGCGCGGAGTTCTGCTGCATCTCCAAAGCCGACACTGCGACGCCACCCGCGTTCGCGGCCTTGCCGGGACCGTAGAGGATGTCAGAATCATCAAACACGTCAACTCCCCCAGCGGTGGTCGACATGTTCGAACCCTCCGCCACGGCCTTGACACCGTTCATGATGAGTGTGCGAGCATGATCCGCGTTGATCTCGTGCTGAACGGCCGAGGGTAGGGCGATGTCAACGGGGACGTCCCAAATGGAGCCGAATGTGTGGAACTCGGCGCGCGGCCGCTCCTCGACGTAGTCGGCCACTCGACCGCGGTAAACCTCTTTGACCTCTTTGAGAAGGTCAAGGTCGACGCCGTCGGCGTCGTAGACCCAGCCGGAGGAGTCGGAGAACGTCACGGGGCGGGCGCCGAGCTGGAGCAAACGCTCAATAGCGTAGATTGCGACGTTGCCAGAACCGGACACGGAGACGGTCTGATCCTCGAGATCTTCGCCTCGAGTTAGCAGCATCTGCCGGGTGAAGGCGACGAGACCATAGCCCGTCGCCTCCTTGCGGACGCGAGACCCTCCCCAGCCGACTCCCTTGCCTGTGAGGACGCCGGCTTCGAACTGGCCGACGAGCCTCTTGTACTGGCCGTACATGTAGCCGACCTCGCGAGCACCGACGCCAATGTCGCCGGCAGGGATGTCCATGTTCGCGCCGATGTTGCGGTACAGCGCGGTCATGAACGACTGACAGAAACGCATGATCTCGTTATCGGAGCGTCCAGCCGGATTGAAGTCCGAGCCACCCTTACCGCCGCCGATCTGCTGACCTGTGAGTGCGTTCTTAAAGATCTGCTCGAACCCGAGAAATTTGACGATCGAGGCTGAGACCGAGGGATGAAACCGGATCCCGCCCTTATAGGGTCCAAGAGCCGAGTTGAACTGGACACGATAGCCGCGGTTGACGTGGTACTTACCGGCGTCATCCATCCACGGAACGCGGAAGTGGATGACTCGCTCAGGCTCAACGATTCTCTCGAGGATTGCCGCGTCCTGGTACTCGGGATGCTGTTCGAGGACGGGCGCCAGAGTTGTCAGCACACCCGCGACGGCTTCGTGAAACTCAGCCTCGCCCGGGTTACGAACAGTCAGGCCGGAAAGGACTGACTCAATATATTCATTCGCGGTGCTACTCATGCCACAGACGTTAGTTCATCCAAGGAATTCAACACATCCTTGTCCACTGCGAAATATTCCACATTTTCGCAAGATTCTGCTGATATGTCGCGGTTATCAGGTCCTCGTCATGAAATGGCGGGAAAACGGCACTCCCGCGTGCCCACCTCAACCCTGACGGTTTCGGCTCGCTCGCGGGAGTGCACCTTATCGTTGCAAGAAACGGTTTGGCAAGACCTACTTCTGTGGTGCTCGAGGAGTGGGACCGACGAGCTCATCGAGGACGAAGGAGTATGTCTCCTCCCCCTGGATGACGAGCCTGTCTCCGCCTGTCGTGCCGATCCGAACGGCAAGAACACCCTCGGCTTCGGCGGCGGCATGGACGGCGGGCAACAACTCTTGCGGGACCGCGATAACGGCCCGGGCCTGCGACTCCGAGAACAGCGCCACGAAGTCACTCACCCCAAGCGGCGTCACGTCGACCGACGCACCGACACGGTTGCGGAGAACCATGTCGGTCAACGTCTGGATGAGGCCACCGTTCGCCACGTCGTGAGCCGCCTTTGCTACATCCGCTTCCGCGAGCGCGATGAGGAAGCGGCCGAGCGCCGCCTCCCGCGAAAGGTCAACACGGGGCGGTAGGCCGCCCAGATGATCATGGATTGTGCGGGCCCAGGCGGAACCATCCAACTCATCAGCGACGTCACCGAGGGCAACGATGGCGAGGCCCTCTTCCGTCCATCCCGACGGTCGCGCTGTGGCGACGTCGTCGAGGACGCCGAGCATCCCGACAACTGGGGTTGGGTTGATCGATTCGTCGCCGGACGAATTGTAGAGGGACACGTTGCCGCCGGTGACGGGGATCCCCAGCTCGGCGCAGCCGTCAGCTAGCCCTTCCATGGCCTTAACGAGTTGCCACATGAGTTCTGGCTTCTCGGGATTGCCGAAGTTGAGACAGTCCGTCACGGCCAAGGGTTTCGCACCCACCGTGGCGACGTTGCGGTACGACTCGGCCAATGCGTGGCGTGCGCCCTCATACGGGTCGAGCTTTGTGTACCAACCATTCGCGTCGGTTGCGATGGCGACGCCGCGGCCGGTTTGCTCGTCGACGCGGATGACTCCTGCGTCGTCCGGCTGGGCGAGTGCGGTATTGCCGCGGACAAACCGATCGTACTGGCTGGTCACCCAGTCCTTCGGAGCCTGGTTCGGAGAATGGAGGAGCGCGATGATCTGGTCCCGCATCTCCTGCCCGGGTGCGGGCCTGGCCAGCCTGTCTGTCGTGTCTTCCTGGAGGGCGTCCTGCCATGAAGGCCGCGTGTAGGGGCGGTCGTACACGGGGCTGTCGATGGCGACGGTCGCGGGATCGACGTCGACGATTCTGTGACCGTCGTGGTCGATCGTCAGCCTGCCGTCGCCGGTCAGTTCGCCGATGACCGAGGCTTCGACTTCCCACTTGTCGATGATGTTCATGAAGTCCTCGAGGCGCTCCGGCGAGACAATCGCCATCATCCGCTCCTGCGATTCGCTCATGAGAATCTCGCCGGCGTTAAGAGTGGGATCGCGAAGCAAGACCTCTTCAAGGTTGACGTGCATCCCAGACCCGCCGTTAGCCGCGAGCTCAGAGGTGGCGCAGGAGATTCCTGCGGCCCCGAGGTCCTGGATCGCCTCGACCGTGCCCTCTCGGAACAGCTCCATGCAGCACTCGATGAGGACCTTCTCCATGAATGGGTCCCCGACCTGGACGGAGGGGCGCTTCGTCGGCATGCCGCCGTCGAATGCTTCCGAGGCGAGAATCGAGGCGCCGCCGATCCCGTCGCCGCCAGTTCGCGCGCCGAAGAGGACGACATGGTTGCCGACGCCTTCGGCGTTGGCCAGGTGGATATCTTCGTGACGCATGACGCCGACCGCGAGGGCGTTGACGAGCGGGTTGCCCTGGTAGGAGGAGTCGAATTCGACTTCGCCGCCGATATTCGGCAGGCCAAGGCTGTTGCCGTAACCGGCGATGCCGGAAATGGCGCCGCCCGCCACACGCCACGTATCGGGCTCGTTCGGGTCGCCAAAGCGCAGCTGGTCCATGACGGCCACAGGACGGGCACCCATGGCGATGATGTCGCGGACAATGCCGCCAACACCTGTCGCAGCACCCTGGTAGGGCTCAACGTAGGACGGAGAGTTGTGGGATTCGACTTTGAAGGTGACGGCCCAGCCGTCACCGATGTCGACCACGCCCGCATTCTGGCCCATGCCGACGAGCAGGTGCTTGCTCATCGCCTTCGTCGTCTTCGCCCCAAACTGTTCCTTCAGGTGCTTTTTCGACGACTTGTACGAGCAGTGCTCGGACCACATGACCGAGTACATGGCGAGCTCGGCGTTCGTCGGCCTGCGACCGAGGAGCTCCTTGATGTAGACGTATTCGTCGTCTTTGAGACCAAGGGCGGCGTACGGCATCTCCTCATCTGGAGTGGAAGCCGCCTTGTCGATCGTATCGTGCGTCATCGGAGGACCCCCATGAGTGACTGGAAGATGAGGAGACCATCGGTGCCGGTTCGAATGCCGGACTGCGAGTCTGGACCAAAGCCCGCCTCAACTGCATGTTCTGGGTGAGGCATGAGGCCAACGACCGAGCCGGTTTCATTCGTGATGCCAGCGATGTCATTGCGGGAACCGTTGGGATTGACCTCGAGGTAGCGGAACACGACCCGGCCCTCACCCTCAAGCTCGGCGATGGTCTCATCGTGAGCCTGGTAGGAGCCCTCGCCGTTTTTCAGCGGGATGACAATCTCATCACCTTCACTGAACCCCGACGTCCACGCGGTCCTCGTCGATTCGACCCGTAGCCGTTGCTCTCGGCAGATGAACTTCTGGTGATCGTTGCGGACGAGAGCACCTGGCAGAAGCCCTGACTCACACAGGACCTGGAACCCGTTGCAGATTCCAAGCACGGGAATGCCCGCCTTGGCTTGGGTGATGACCTCGCGCATAACTGGTGCGAGGGCGGCGATCGCTCCGCACCGCAGATAGTCACCGTAGGAGAAACCTCCGGGGATGATGACGGCGTCAACGCCCTGAAGATTTTCGTCGGCGTGCCACAGATCGACCGGCTCTCCGCCGGCGAGCTTCACTGCCCTTCTCGCGTCCCCTTCATCAAGTGTTCCGGGGAACGTGATGACTCCGACTTTCACTTGTCCTCCGCATAGACGCCGACGACGTCCTCGATGACCGGGTTGGAGAGTACGTTCTCCGCTGCTCGTGTGGCGGCCGCAAGGGCCTCCTCCGTGACTTCACCATCGACAGTGAGCTCGAAACGCTTCCCCTGTCGAACATCCGTGAATTCTGTGAAGCCCTGGTGTGGGAGAGCTCCGGCAATAGCCTTCCCCTGAGGATCAAGGATTTCAGGCTTAGGCATGACTTCTACGATGATTCGTCCCATACGGCAGATTCTAGTCCGGCGGGAGCGCTTACTCCTCCCAGGTTCGCCCTGTGAGCCGCTCGTAGGCGCGGACGTAGCGTTCCTTCGTCTTCTCGACGACGTAGGTGGGCAACTCGGGGGGCGGAGAGACCCGATCCCACCCGGCCTCCTCGGACGTCAGCCAGTCCCGAATGTACTGCTTATCGAGCGAGGGCTGCGGCTGACCCGGCACATAATCGCTCTCGTCCCAGAAACGGGATGAGTCGGGGGTAAGGATCTCATCACCAAGGACAAGCCGGGTCGCTCCCGGTTGCGTGTGTCTGCCGAATTCAAACTTCGTGTCGGCCAAGATAATGCCCTTGCTCGCCGCGATCGTCCGAGCCCGCCAATAGAGGGCGAGCGACGTGTCCTTCAGAGTGCGGGCGACGTCACGGCCCACCATCCTCTCGACGTCCGCGTAGGTAATGTTGACGTCGTGCTCGCCCGACTCTGCCTTCGCGGCCGGTGTGAAGATCGGCTCAGGAAGACGGTCGCAGTCCTCAAGCCCCTCCGGGAGTTCGATTCCGCAGATACTGCCTGATCGGCGGTACTCCGCGAGCGCTGATCCCGTGATGTAGCCCCGGACGACACATTCGACCGGAACCATCTCCAACCGGTTGGTAATCATTGCCCGACCACGCACAGCTTCGGGGACATCCGTTGACACGAAATGGTTGGGGGTCACATCCTTGAGTTGTTCGAACCACCACAGAGCCATGGCGGTGAGGACCTTGCCCTTGCCCGGGATCGGAGTCGGCAGGACATAGTCGAACGCTGAAATGCGATCGGAGGCCACGATAAGAACTGTGTCGCGGCCATCATGGGTCGACAGCTCCGTCGGCGCATAGAGGTCGCGGACTTTCCCGGACTTCACATGCGTCCATCCGGGCAGACTCTTCGTCGGAGTGTGATTCATGGTCCCATGCTCCCACGAAACCGCATAAGGGGCCTCAAGTTTCCACCGATTCTCACGGCTCGACCCAGCGTCCCACCTGCGAAGACGTGCCTTCGGAAAGCTGTTTCACTCCATGCCGAGTCGAACACGCTGGCTGACCTCAGATTGCCCTGAGTGCTGCCATGCGTAGCGCCGTCGTGGGCGGTCAGACGCCAGCAGCGATGTCGCTACGATATTGGGCGCCTTCGAAAGGACGGATGCGCGCGTATGCGTCCTGTCGGGCTTGAGCCACGGTGTCGCCGAAGCCGCGGACACACACAACCCGACCACCGCAGGAGACAACCTGCCCATCCTTCATCATCGTGCCCGCCTGGACGTCCTCCGCACCACATTCGACAGGAACGCCAACCTTGAGCTTGCCGGGATAGCCTTCGCTCGCAAGCACAACGGTGACAACGGCCCCTGGATCCCATTCGAGAGGCGGCAGGTGTTCAAGCTTGCCGGTCGCCGCTGCGAAGAGAACATCGGGTAATGGTGTTCGCAACCGGGGAACGACCGATTGCGTCTCCGGATCGCCGAAGCGGACGTTGAACTCAATGACGCGGATGCCGCGGCTCGTGAGAGCAAGTCCGATGTAGAGGATGCCGATAAAGGGCGTTCCCATCCGCTCCAGCTGGCGGATAACGGGGTAGGCGACCCGCTCAACCGTTTCGTCTGTCAGGTCCTTCGGTGCCCACGGCAACGGGGAGTACGCACCCATGCCACCCGTGTTCGGGCCCTCATCGTCGTCCTTCAGACGCTTGAAGTCCTGCGCGGGCTCGAGCGGGATGACGGTCTTCCCGTCGGAGATGCAGAGCAGGGAGATCTCCGGCCCGTCGAGATACTCCTCGATAAGGACAGAACTGCCCGCATCGAGGCAGGAGTACGCGTGGTTGCGCGCCTCATCAAGGTCCTCCGTCACGACGACGCCCTTGCCAGCCGCGAGACCGTCATCCTTGACGACATAGGGCGAGGGGAACATTTGGAGGGCGTCGTCGACCTGCTCACGCGTCGTACAGATGTGGGCCATGGCTGTCGGGACCTCCGCGAGCGCCATGATGTGCTTCGCAAACGCCTTGGATCCTTCGAGCCGTGCGGCCTCGCCGCTCGGTCCAAACACTGCGAAATCGGCTGCCCGAAGATCGTCGCTCACTCCGGCTACGAGTGGCGCCTCGGGCCCGATGACGACAAGGTCAATCTCGTGCTCGCGAGCGACCTGCACCATTGCGGCGCCGTTGAGAATGTCGCCGTCGACGCACTGGACGTTCTCGATCTGGGCGATGCCAGGATTACCGGGCACTGCGACGAGGGAGTCGAGGTGCGGGGCCATCGCCAGCGCGAGAGCGTGCTCGCGGCCGCCGGAGCCAAGGAGGAGGATCTTCATGGTTCGAGCTTACCGCCGCACCGATCCGGTCACGGGGTCTGCGCCAGGATGTTCGAAGAGTGGGCGGGCTACAACGTTGATGGGCAGGCGCCGTGGCGCCTGCCCATCACACCCTAGTGAAAGAGAGTGCTGTGTGCTCTACGAGAGGAGAGCGCTGCGTGCCGTCTCGATGCGGCCGCGGAATTCAGCGATCTCGGCCTGGATGGCCGGGGGAACCTTGTCGCCGAACTTCTTGAAGTACTCCTCAACCTGGTCGATTTCGTTCTCCCAAGCATCCGGATCGGTCTCGAAGAGCTTGTTCCATGTCTCCTCGTCGACGTCGGTTCCCTCGAGGTTGAAGTCCTCCATGCGGGGGTAACGACCGGTGATGCCGTCGACGGCATCGACGCGACCATCGACGCGGCGGACGATCCAGTCGAGAACGCGGGAGTTGTCGCCGAAACCGGGCCACATGAACTTGCCGTCTTCGTCCCTGCGGAACCAGTTGACCTGGTAGACCGTCGGGAACTTGTCGCCAAGCTTCTCCTGCATCTGAACCCAGTGGCCCCAGTAGTCGGCCATGTTGTAGCCACAGAAGGGGAGCATGGCGAACGGGTCGTGGCGGAGCGAGCCAGCCTTGACGTCGGTCGCGGCAGCGGTGACCTCGGATGCGACGGACGCACCGATGAAGACACCGTGTGCGGGTGTGTACTCTTCAGCGACGAGCGGCACGTTCGTGGCGCGGCGTCCGCCGAAGAGGATTGCGTCGACGCGGACACCCTCGGGTGCCTCCCAGTCGGGCGAGATGATCGGGCACTGAGCCGCCGGCACCGTGAAGCGCGAGTTCGGGTGAGCGGCAAGCTTGCCCGCCTCCGCGTCGGCCTTCGTGTAGTCGTTGCCGTGCCAGTCGATGAGGTGATCTGGCATCTCACCGTCGATGCCCTCCCACCAAACGTCACCGTCATCGGTCAGCGCAACGTTGGTGAAGATCGAGTTGGCGCGGGCCGTTTCCATGGCCATCGGGTTCGTGTCGTACGAGGTACCTGGCGCAACACCGAAGAAGCCTGCCTCGGGGTTGATCGCCCGGAGGTAGCCTTCCTCATCGGGGCGCATCCACGCGATGTCGTCACCGATGGTTTCGACCGTGTAGCCCTCAATCGTGGGCTGGAGCATGGCGAGGTTCGTCTTGCCACAGGCGGACGGGAAGGCTGCCGTGATGTGGAACTGCTTGCCGGTCGCGTTCTCCGTGAGGCGGAGGATGAGCATGTGCTCGGCCATCCAGCCGTCCCGGCGAGCCATCGTCGAGGCGATACGCAGTGCGTAGCACTTCTTACCGAGCAGAGCGTTGCCGCCGTAGCCCGAACCGTAGGACCAGATCTCGTTGGTCTCCGGGAAGTGTGTGATGTACTTTTCGTCGTTGCAGGGCCACGTCGTGTCGGGACGCTCGTTGCCATCGGCGTCGATGAGCGGGTAGCCGACAGAGTGAACAGCAGGGACCCATTCCTCGCCCTTGCCGATGAGCTCGAGAGCCGCGGTACCCATGCGGGTCATGATTCCCATGTTGACGACAACGTAAGGGGAGTCGGTGATCTCGATGCCGAGCTGCGAGATCGGGCCGCCGATTGGGCCCATCGAGAACGGGATGACGTACAGCGTGCGTCCGCGCATGGCGCCGTCGAACAGACCCATGAGGATCTTCTTCATCTCCGCCGGATCGGCCCAGTTGTTCGTCGGACCGGCATCCTCTTCCTTCTCGGAGCAGATGTAGGTCCTCGACTCGACGCGGGCAACATCCGAGGGGAGCGAGCGCGCGAGGAAGGAGTTAGGACGCTTCTCCGGGTTGAGTCGAGTAAACATGCCCGACTCCACCATCTGCTCGGTCAGGAGATTCCATTCCTCCTCCGAACCGTCCACCCAGAAGATGTCCGTCGGCTTGGTGAGGTTCGCAACCTCCGTTACGAACTCGATGAGATTATCCGGAGCGATCTCCGGAGCTTCCGCCTTGACAGCCTCAACTGTGTAGGTCTGGTCAGTCATCGCGCTTCCTCCTAGAAACTGGGCGATGGTGTTTCTTTCTTTGGTCAAGCACCGATATAGATTATTCCCCTTGATGGGCGTTTGAAGCTGGGACTATTGGCATTTTTCCGCTTGCAAGATAACCGGGTCTTTTGACCTAAAAACCTCTTCTATGGTGTCCCATTTGCCCGCCTGGCAGACCTATTTGGGCGTTTTGCCCACCCGAACTGAAAATCTGACCAAACTGGACAACGTTCATCTGCACCTCGTCCCGCTTCGCAAAGTTGCACGAGTCGCGTTAACCCACTCTTTGCGGTGGTCGGCACCGTCCAAGCACCGTATCCTTGCGGTAATTACATACGGCACTCTGAAAGGACCACCATGAGAAGCCGCACTACAAAGGTCTTGGCGATAAGCGCCGTCGTGCCCACCCTCCTCATCCTCTCAGCCTGCCGTGCTGACATGGCGATCGAGATTAAGGACAACGGGGCAGCCAATGTCGTCCTTGAATTCGAAGATTCGACCGGCGAGCTCGAAGGCCTCGGCCTCACGTGTGACGACTTGTTCTCGGACCTCGGCATGGACGACCCCCTCGACACAGACGTCGAGGAAGAGGTCACCATTGAGGACATTTCCGGAGAGTACCTGGCCTGCCGCATGACGACATCGACGACCGAGAGCGTTGTCGATGGCGAGAGCCTCATCGACAACGGTGACACCTTCACCTTCGTCGCGGAGGCCGACCCCACAATGGTCGAGGAGGAAATGCCGGTCGGGATGGAGTTCGATTTTACTCTGACGATCCAGA
This sequence comes from Flaviflexus huanghaiensis, assembly GCF_014118685.1. GTDB lineage: Bacteria > Actinomycetota > Actinomycetes > Actinomycetales > Actinomycetaceae > Flaviflexus > Flaviflexus huanghaiensis. The sequence continues at coordinate 237,225 of NZ_JACFAK010000001.1, read as the reverse complement.
TGCCGGGCGAGATCATTGAGGCGACCAATGGCGGCGTCATCGACGGCAACCGGGCGACGTACGACGCCTTCGAAGCGTTCACGACCGGCTTCGAGGTAACTGGTAACAAGGCGGGTGGTGGTCAAGCGGCGGATACGGACTCCGACGAAGTGATCGCTCCGGCACCAGACGATTCGGACTTCCCAGTGTGGGGCTGGATCCTCATTGGTGTCGGCGCCTTGGCCCTCATCGGCATCGTTGCCTACCTGCTTTCCCGCAGAAACAAGGACCAGGGCGGACAGGGCCCATACGGGCCCGGCGGCCCCTACCCTCCCCAGGGCGGACAGTACGCTGGCCCGACAAGCGCATTCGGTGTTCCTCAAGCCGGGCAGCACAACGCCCCTGGCGGCCAATTCCAGACGCCCCAGGGCGGATACCAGCAGGGTGGGTACCCGGGGCAGCAGGACGGCTACCAGCAGGGTGGCGCGGGGAACCCCGACACCAACTACCAGGGCGGTCAAAGCCGCGACGCAGGGCAGGGTGGCTGGAATGAAGGCCAGAACCGGCAGGATCCCACCGACCGCTACCGCGGCGGCCCGAGCGGGCAATGACGAGCCAGCGCTAACGCGTCATAGCGCAGCATAGTGGTGGGGGCGGGATTGAATCCCGCCCCCACCACTATGCTGAATGACATTGGTTCACGTGAACGACCATGCCAATCGCTCTCCGTTATACGAGAGGATGGCGCACGATCGTCTGCTCACGTCCGGGGCCCACGCCGATTGCAGAGATACGAACACCGGAGAGCTCCTCGAGCGCAAGAACATATTCCTGGGCGTTCTTCGGCAAATCCTCGAACGTGCGAGCATCCGAGATGTCTTCGCTCCAGCCCGGGAAGTACTCGTAGATCGGTTTCGCGTGATGGAATGAGGTTTGGTCGGCTGGCATGTCGTCGTGACGGATGCCGTCGACATCGTAGGCGACACAAACTGGGATCTGCTCGAGTGTAGAGAGAATGTCGAGCTTCGTGAGCACGAGGTCAGTGAGAGAGTTGACCCTCGTCGCATACCGCGCCACGACAGCATCGTACCAGCCGCATCGGCGCGGTCTTCCTGTCGTCGTCCCATACTCGCCGCCCCGCTCGCGCAACCAGTCGCCGGACTCGTCGAGTAGCTCGGTCGGGAAAGGTCCCTCGCCAACGCGGGTGATGTAGGCCTTCGCAACACCGGCGACGCGGTCAATTCGGGTCGGGCCAACTCCCGAGCCCGTACACGCTCCCCCCGCAGTCGCGGACGAGGACGTGACAAAGGGATACGTGCCGTGGTCGACATCGAGCATCGTCGCCTGGCCACCTTCGAAGACGACTGTCTTGCCCTCGTCGAGGGCGTCGTTAAGAAGGTTCGTGACGTTACAGACCATGGGCTCGACGCGCTCTGCGTACTGCAGTAGCTCCGCAGTCACAACATCGACGTCAGCCGCTTTCGTGTTGAACACTTTGAGGAAGATGCTGTTCTTTTGGTCGAGGGCAGCCTCAACCTTCTGGCGCAGGATCGATTCGTCGAAAAGGTCCTGGACGCGGATGCCGATACGGTTCATTTTGTCCGCGTACGTCGGACCGATGCCGCGGCCGGTTGTACCGATCTTGCGATTGCCGAGGAATCGCTCCGTCACCTTGTCCAGGGTCCTGTTATAGGAGGGGATGATGTGAGCATTCGCGGACACGCGGAGGCGTGAAGCGTCGATGCCGCGGCCCTTCAGCTCGTCAAGCTCATGGAACAGCACATCGAGATCGACGACGACGCCACCGCCGATGACCGGCGTACATGTCTCGGTCAGCGCACCTGCTGGGATGAGGTGGAGGGCGAACTTCTCTCCGTTGACGACAATCGTGTGCCCGGCATTATTGCCGCCGTTGAATTTGACAACGTAGTCGACGCCGGTGCCGAGCTGATCGGTTGCCTTGCCCTTCCCCTCGTCGCCCCACTGGGCTCCGATGACAATAAGTGCGGGCATTGTGCTTCTCCTTCGATCCTCTATGTGCGAGACAGTTCAGTCTAAGCCTCGGCGCTGGCCGAAAGGTCCGTGTCTCAGGCGCAACCCACGTGCACGAGCATACTCGCCTCGCCTGCTGGGTAGAGTTTATCGATCGCGGGTCACGTTCGATGCTATTCAGCGCTCTTGGTGACGAAATATCACCTCTCGTGCAGGCGATCGCCGAGGGGAGTTCGCCGAACAGGAAGCGTCATCGTCAGGAGCCAGCCGTCCCACGCGAACGGTCACTGTCTGGTCCTGCCTTCTTCGTGCGCATGGGCAGGAAAAGGATGAGAGCCGCCAGAAGCGAGCCACCGACGAACATGACCGCCCACCAGGGTGCATGCGCCGCCGCATCAGCGGCGGCCACTTCAATGGCGTCACCGGGCGGGTCCGTCCGCTGCGCGTGGACGAGAAGCCTGTGGCTGTTGACTCGAATAGGGGTGCATGTGAAGAGCGTGACCCAGTCCTCGCCCTCGATGATCGTGAGAGATTCGGTGTCGTCAGGCCGCACGATGTGGATCTGCTCAACGCGGTAATGGTGATCCTCCCCGAGAACGCTGATCCAGAAGATGTCCCCCACCCGCGCATCATGCAGGGAGGAGAACAGCTTCGCCCGCACGAGACCGCTGTGGGCGGTGAGGACCGAGCGCGTGCCGGGCCCACCCACGGGCAGAGACGTGCCATAGAGGTGGCCGACCCCAGTGGACAGCACCCGGCCGGACGTGCCGTGAAAAATGGGAAGGCTGATATCGACGCCCGGATAGCTCAGCGTCCCGATCGCATCCGCACCGCTGACATTCATCAACTTCTCGAACGCTCGATAGCGGTCGCTTGTGCTCATGGAGTCCTCAAACTCTGAGACATACGGATCGGTCAGCGGGCCGACGTTGAGCTGTTCATTGTAGTCATGGGCCACATCGAGGATCCGCTGCCGGTCACCGCTCTCTGCACTCTCAACCTGCCCCATATAGGTCGCGATCTGCGACCTATGGCTGAGCGAGCTGAACCAGTCCGCGGCCTGCGGATAGAGGAGCAGGCCGATGCCGAACATCGCGAGCAGCTGCAGAACGATGCTTCGTCGCGCGTCACGGTTGCCCCGTGAAGGCACCCGTGCCCGCCCTGCCACCGCGATGTCACGCATTCAACTCCCCCACGTAGGCGCCTCAGCCCGCTCGACGCTGGTCGAGCGGGCCGAGGCGGTCAGGCGACAGCGTGATCCGTGCGCCGACGGGCAGCAATGACAACGAAGCCGAGGATCGCCAGTCCTGCGACCGTGAACAGCGCGGTGCCCTGGCCCCCGGTCAGGGGAAGCACGAGAGCTCCTGTGCTCGGAGCCTGGTTGATCGTGAGGATCTGCCCGTCTTCGGTGAAGTCGAGTTCGACCGGCTCCGCGAGGAGCTGGTGCCCCATGGGCGCGGTCGTCTGGACGAGCCAGTACGTCTGATAGCCGTCAGAGCCCTTCGTCACCGAGGCGCCGTCCGACCAGCTGCTCAAGCGAAGCCCCTTGAGTGTGAAGGTTCCGTCGGCTCCCGTGGTCCACTGTTCTGTCGTGCCGAGAGTGATGCGTCCCGCTTCGAGACGGTTCTTCGCCGCATCCTCCGACGTGTAGACCCGGAACTCGCCGCCCTTCAGGCCGGCCTCGCCGCTGAGCAGCCTGACGGTGACGATGCCGTAGCGGATCTCACCAGTGTTCGACGTGAGCGGCCTCTTGTCATTGACTGCGCTCTTGTTCGGGTAGAGGTAGGCGGTATTGACGATCGTCGTCGCGGCCTTCACTGTCGTGTCGAACGTGAGGATGACCGTTGCATCGGAATCGGCGTTGACCGCCGACGCGAGGGCCGCACGGCCCGCTTCTGTGAATTCGACAGTGAGCCTCGTCGTCCCAGGCTCCCCCACGGGTGTCGTGGTCGCTGCCGAGTAGTGCTGGTCAATAGTGAGTGGGGTGCTCGCTCCTCCGGTGGCACCGGTGCTGACCGCCACGGTGCCGTTCACGAGGTCGAGGTGTGCATAGTTGAGATTATCGACGATCTTGAACTGATCGGGGGCGAGGAACTGGTCGGCGGACCCTGTCGAGTTCGGATTGGCGACCTTCGGGATGTCGGCGGTGATCGTCCACGTCACGGGCTTGCCCGTCACGAGAACATCCTTGTTGGCAACACTCTTCGTCGCGGTCATGACGGCGCTCTTCGGGTAGATGTAGACATGGCTGAGCCAACCATCACGGGTGTCCGGATTCGTCATCGGAAGCGTCATGAGGAACGGGTCGGCGGCCGTCACTCCAGGCGGCAGGGTCGCGATGTCCTCTTCGACGAGGTATCCGCCGCGAGGCAGAGTGGCGCTGATCGTGCCATCTGCCGCGGTTGTCCCGAGTGTCGTCGCGGGGGCTCCATCGATTGCCGTGCGCGCCGCGGCGACGGTGAGGGTCGAGGCGTAATTCTGCCCGTCGATTGTGCCGCTGTCCTGCGCCTCACCCTCGCCCGTCCCGGGCACCTTCGTGTAGGTGAATGTCACGCCCGGAACCGGCCTCTCTGTCGGCGCGGGATCCTGCTGGAGGCCCGATGCAGGATCCCCGAGTGTGCCCGGCTGCTCAAGCTTGGTCACGGTGACGGTGACCTCGGATGGTGGGTTCGGCACTGTCGTCGCCTGCGCGGCGGTCCCGCCGACGGCGAGTGCCATGGTCGTGAGAAGCGCTGCCGCTGACGCGAGCAGTCCTCTCGTGCTTCTGTTTTTCATGTTGTCCTCCCTTAAGGACTCCGACCGCCGGCCGGTCTGTCATGGGCAGCATCTGCCGCGGCCCACAGTTGTCTCTATTGCTGCATGGACCTCATGCGAAGCGGCATTGTTGACGATGCAGGTTCACTGCGCGTCACACGGAAGGCGGGTTCTCGCACGAGCCGACAGCCTGCTGGGTGCGCAAGCCTCAAAAAGCGCCGCCTTGAGTGCCCAGGTCGTGGGAGAGGCCGCGTGGACTGAGTAACCGTGCCATTGGATACGTCCTTGTATCAACAGAACTATTTCCGCGTTATCAATCCATCTTGAAGATAACCCATGCGATGAGAAAGCGCTAATAAGTGAAGAAGGTCTTTTGGACGATGGACTGGGATCAATGAAGTGCTCCCCGATGAAGGGGAGCCATCAGTTTCGGGCCACGCCTGCGCCCAGGCTGTTTCGGCCTCAATGAAGTGCTCCCCGATGAAGGGGAGCCATCAACGCGGCAGCACCATTCTGAGAGGAACCCATGGGCCTCAATGAAGTGCTCCCCGATGAAGGGGAGCCATCGTCCCCCTGCCCCTCACGCCCGGACTATGGACCGCGCCTCAATGAAGTGCTCCCCGATGAAGGGGAGCCATCTTCCGTGAGCGATAGAGGGCTCTCGGACGGCGTGGTCGCCTCAATGAAGTGCTCCCCGATGAAGGGGAGCCATCACATGGGGCAGCGGGTCGCTGTGGAGGTGAAGGAGCCTCAATGAAGTGCTCCCCGATGAAGGGGAGCCATCCGACCAGCATGGCATGGTCACGATCGATGGGAACACGCCTCAATGAAGTGCTCCCCGATGAAGGGGAGCCATTTGACCACGAGGATGTAATGTTCGTTGGTGCTCTCGCCTCAATGAAGTGCTCCCCGATGAAGGGGAGCCATTGGCTGATAGGGCGTTCACGCATGACGGGGATGCTCGCCTCAATGAAGTGCTCCCCGATGAAGGGGAGCCATTCCAGAGCCATTTTGTCAATCAACTCTTGTTGCGACGCCTCAATGAAGTGCTCCCCGATGAAGGGGAGCCATGACGAAACGGTGGTGGAGCTGTTTCCACGCCGCCAGGCCTCAATGAAGTGCTCCCCGATGAAGGGGAGCCATTTCCTCAAGCGTGCTCATTGCTGTGTTCCTTTCAGCCTCAATGAAGTGCTCCCCGATGAAGGGGAGCCATGGGGACGATGGATGGCCGGATTGAGAAGGCGAGGCAGCCTCAATGAAGTGCTCCCCGATGAAGGGGAGCCATTTGTTGCGGCCGCCGCAGGACAAGCCCCAGTGCCTGCCTCAATGAAGTGCTCCCCGATGAAGGGGAGCCATTCTGGGGCGATGGTGAGGGTGCGTCCGTCGCAGAGGGCCTCAATGAAGTGCTCCCCGATGAAGGGGAGCCATGCCCGAGAAGCTAAGCGTCGCAGTTCCCGCCGCGTAGCCTCAATGAAGTGCTCCCCGATGAAGGGGAGCCATCTCGGAGCACACGCTGTCGAACAAGAAGATCCAGTCGCCTCAATGAAGTGCTCCCCGATGAAGGGGAGCCATACACGCTCGCTCTAGGCATGATCAAGCACGCCCAGCCTCAATGAAGTGCTCCCCGATGAAGGGGAGCCATACCACTCCCCGTCTCCAACGTTGATCCACGTGTGGCCTCAATGAAGTGCTCCCCGATGAAGGGGAGCCATCCGACACCCTAACAAACGTGGGTGGGCGGTCTGCTTGGCCTCAATGAAGTGCTCCCCGATGAAGGGGAGCCATACCTACTACCGCGTCATTTGCTTCGACGGGGACGAGCCTCAATGAAGTGCTCCCCGATGAAGGGGAGCCATTTCTTCCGTGGTTTCGGCGTACAGGGCGACTACTCCGCCTCAATGAAGTGCTCCCCGATGAAGGGGAGCCATTTGGAGCCGCCCGTCGCCGCGACAGTCTGCTGAATCGAATCCAGGCCTCAATGAAGTGCTCCCCGATGAAGGGGAGCCATGGTGTCTAAGGGCCGGGATGTGGTCTCCGAGGTTCATGCCTCAATGAAGTGCTCCCCGATGAAGGGGAGCCATAGTCGGCGCTCGGTCAAGTGCTCGCCCTGTTTTTTATGCCTCAATGAAGTGCTCCCCGATGAAGGGGAGCCATCCCACCTGGTCGACGCTATGTAGGCGTCGGGGCTGCCTCAATGAAGTGCTCCCCGATGAAGGGGAGCCATCGATATGGCACTGATCCAAGACCCTAAAGGCAACGTGCCTCAATGAAGTGCTCCCCGATGAAGGGGAGCCATAGAGGGCCGCCGTCCACGAAGCCTTGAATGACGCTGAGCCTCAATGAAGTGCTCCCCGATGAAGGGGAGCCATGGTGGAGCCGGTAGAAGCGGAGGAACGCCTCCTCCCGGCCTCAATGAAGTGCTCCCCGATGAAGGGGAGCCATAGTCCTCGAAAAACGAGTACTTTGACCTGCGGCGATACTAGCAACCGCGAGAGGTCATCCCACGTTGATCAAGATTTTATCGCTATGCGGTTTTCAAACAAGTGCTTTCTCGCGCGTTTCCGGAGAAAGGTGGCTCGCGAGGGGACACCGGGGTTTACGTGTCGATGCGCCGCTCGCTTAAATGACGAAGCTTTGAGGCTTCGGCAACTCAGCTTGTCTGCCAAGCGACGTTATTGACCGCTGGTTGGCGTCATGTGATGCTCCCAGGTCGCAGATAAGGAGGGCGTCCTCAGCGCTATCCATGAGGTCTTCCAGCTCATCGGTCAATGACACCAGAGCCACTGGATTGAGATCCAAGAGAAACACCGAAAACTGCATCCGTTCCCCGTAAGACCCGAGGGCCTTGGATATCCTGGCTCGACGGCGGTCATCCGGAATGTCGTAAGCGATGAGATATCGGCGGGAATCATTCCGAGTCATCGGACTTTCACCCCAACATACCGATGCTGTGACCCATCCAGGTATCCAAGGACCATGCGCGCTTGGACTTCCATCGCTCGCCTCCAGGAGACTCGATAGCCGAATATAGGGTGGGTGAACTCGGTTTCAACTCTTCTTTCGAAAGCCGTTATAAGAGCCTTGCGGGACTTGTCATCGAGCCGGAAGTTAGTTCCGGTGTTGAGGAACCGCGACGGTGCAACCTCGCCATTGTTGAAAGCGCCAATCACGACAGAATCGGCCACCGGCGCCCGAAACTCCTCCATCAGGTCGAGAACCAGAGCCGGCTTGTTTCTCTTCGAACTGTGGAGAAACCCCGCGTGAGGGTCGAGTCCGCATGCGACTACGCCGCGAAGGACCTCTGCTTGGAGCAGTGCATACGCGTAGTTTAGACAGATGTTGATCGGATCCGACGCTCCCTTACCATTGCGGCCCGGGAAGGCGCCAACCTGGTCGCGTACTCTGTCCTTCAGGAAGTGGTCGAAGTTGCCGAAGTACAGACCAGCGGCAGTTCCCTCGATTCCGAACAAGTATCCTAAGGTAGGGGCCGTTGAGGCCTCCTTCTGTAACTCCCGCAGCTTCTGTGCATCTTGCGTTCGACCGACGTATCGACGGAGCATCGTCGCCTGGTTCGCTATCTTTGCCGAAACGAACTCCCTCGCCAAGCCGAGTCGGCCTTCTGCCGACGCGACGTGCTGTTCGACCCGGGTTGATCCGTTCGGCGAGTAGGCTGACCGGCTCCAGCCGACGACCCTGCCGGAGGACGAACACCACACGAGCGGCACATCGCGCCATAGGAGCTCTCGTTGCAGTCCCGCCGAGAGGTCGACATTGCCGTGAATGACTACGCCGTTAACCTGCTCGATCGGCACAGATGCGAGTTCCTCGCCCTGATACCTGACGACAATCCGTCCGGAGCGGAGTGAAGCCCGCGCTCCATAGGTCGAGAGGTGAAGCACCTGTCCCGCAGGGTCGGCGGCCCTGATCTGCCTCGAAACTGCCGACTCTGCTCGCTCATCGGGCAGACATATAGAAGCATGGGAGCAGTATTCGCACCGCGAATCATCGACGAGCGGTGCAGGTGCTTGGTTCGACGAGATGATGGCATGGGTCCTCGCGACAGCTTCGATCGCGAATGCCCGATCGCTCTCGTCAAGGACAACGGGGACGTGCCTGTGATGCGTGGTGAAGTAGACCGAGTGCTCTTCAACATGTATCCCCTCCTTCTCGAGGGCAATGGTCTGTAGCGCCAGCTGCACGCGGGCCGCTTCCGAAACACGCGGTTGCGCTCTCACCGGAGTCGCCTTGTATTCGGTGAGCTTCAGCCCGCCTGAAGGCAGCACATCCGCAGTGTCGATCTTTCCGTGAAACCCCAGTTCGTGATCGACGATGTCTCGCGCCCTGATCCGATTGGAACGGCCAGTAGACGCATCATGGGTTCGGCGATGATCCGAATCTCCTACTTTCATGGCGTAGGAATGGGGCGCTCGTTCTCCCATTGTCTCGAGCCACGTCCGGCGTTCGCAAAAGAGGGTATGGGCGACGAGAGATATCGGGACGGATTCCGAGGAGCGGCCGTTCACGTCGGTCATGGCCATACCCTCACTCCTGATAAAGCCTGTCGTTCAGGCGCGCTGGTCGAGCCGACATATTGAACAGGGAACCGGATTACGGCGGCAGCGCCCTGTTGCTTGAGCCACTCCCACGCACCCTTCTTCTTCAAGTAGGCTCCCTCACCCTGTTCGTCGACTGCATCAATGAGCTGTCGACTGCGGAGCAGGGCTCGCATGCGGGCCGGTGTGACTTGACGGTTTGGCACGGGCATCAGCAGCTGGTGCAGACTGCCGGTCCCAACCCTGCCCCGTGCCGAATAGGCGGGGTACGCGTGTGAGGGATTGTTGAGATGGGCAACGGGCAGCATGCTCAATCCCCACAAAGCGCACCATGCCCGTGCATTGTCGACCGGACGCGGGGTGCTGAAACCCGTCGGACTTCTGGAATCCAGCTTATTGTTACCGTGGGGATCATCGAGCGTTGTGCCGAGCAGGCCACTCTCGACCTTTTCAACCGGCCATCCCGCAACGATCTCTGCTAGCGGCAGGAGACGATCACGGATAAACTCCGTACCCTTGTTCCGTGTGCGCATCTCCCAAATGTTCGCCCCGACATCCGCCCGCAGATCCTTGCCGCGCCGATACCACCACGAGCGATACCCCAAGCCTTGGACGAATCGATGGTCGAGAGCCGAAGGCATTGACTCGAGCGACCGCTGGCGAACGGCGTCGAGACGGCGCCAATCCGCTGGGTCTTCTGGTCCAGCTGTTCGAGGAGCTGTCGTTGACACCGTGAACGATTTCGCCCCCTTCGAAAAGCTGAATCGGTGCCGAAGCCACGAATCCCGTGCCGCGTGGCTCGCCGCATGAGCATGAACGACCTGAGCAATCTCGTTCGATCCAAAGCCCTCACGTGCCACCAAGGCTGACTGCTCCTCGTCCGTCCACACCAGTCGAACAGGTGAGTGCCCGGAATCCTCCACCACCGATGCCAGACCGAGCAGCACCATGTGGGAAAACAGATCATCGATCTCGCCGTGGATAATAGTCGTAGTCATCGTCCATCTCCTGACACTTGGCAATCCGCCGCTCGGAGAACGGCTTCCAAGAAGGAAGCCCCCCACCATCGGTGGTGAATGCTTGTCATTTCCATCAGCTCATCCCATTCCCCTTCGGTGAACAGTTTCTCCGCTCTGGCCTTGAGCTCGGCATTATCGAGTCCAGTGCACAGCTGCTCTGCTGACGGTTTAAACAGAGTGCGGCCGTGTCCGTGGGTGGTTCCGATGAGACGCAGAATCAGATCTCGGTTTTCCACGTCATCGTCGGCGTTGAGGAGCACAGATAGCTGTTCATGCCGCCACCCGACCGGCAGACCATCCGAGCCCGTGCGGCTCGCGGACAGGTTCTTTCGCCTGCCGCTCTTCGCAAGAAGCGGACCTTCGGCATCGGTGTTTCCGAGCCGAGCTTGAAAGCGCGGATGTGACTTTCCGTCGTCATGATGGCGCGCGGCGCTCACTACAGCAGAGGCAAGGGTCTCCGGCAGGCGAAGAGTCGACACCATCTCCAGCGCTCTTTCGGCCACATCTTGCTGGTGCTGCGCCAAGAGCACCTTGCCCGCTGACGTCCATTCCTGCCTGCTCTCCTCAGTGAGGAACGTCGGGGATTCCAGGCTGAGGACCGCCCACTGGACATTGCCTTCAGTGTCCGCTGCCGCGTGTTCGATGCGCAGTGCCGTCGGCAGAGCGTCGAGATCAGCCCCGAGAAGCCGTTTCAGCCAGTCATCATATCCCGCTCGGACCATGTTTTCGTCGAGGATGTCGATCGAGACCTCTTCCCCTGCTCCCGTGATCTGAGTGATTTGATACAGCGTCGCCGCCTCGATCTCCGTCACTGAGGTTTCTGCGCTGTGGGAAGACTGAATCACTCTCTGGCGCGGCCATTCCAGCTGCCCCTCAAGGTCAGGCTCAGTGAGCCAGGCCGAAAGCGAGTCGCCAAGCTCGTCCGCGCCGACGGCCGGAAGGAACACCCCTTCCATGGAAAGATGTGCCGTCGAAGGGAAACAGGCAACATCTCCCGGTTGGAGCCTTTGATTTTCATCTTCCCATGCGATCCACTCGGATTCACGGTAAAGATACGCGACCGGCCCCTGGCCTTTACCTCCAGGTCGCTGGTCACGCGCCTTTTTCGCCTGCAGAAATCCCTCGCGGAGGCGCGCAAGAGTCGTCGGATAGACCTCATGATCTTGTGGCCGCGTTGCCTGTAACAGCGGGAGCCTCTGTTCAGGCGAGACGGCTATGTACCGTCCGATTGCACCAGCGGTTTGCTCGACAATGTTCATCTCATCGGCGAGCCAGATGTCGAGGTCGGCGTCAGCGAACAGGTCTTCACGCGTGTGCGACAGGAGCTCCGCGTCAGCAAGGGAGAGCCGTTCCAAGACGAGTCTCCTGGGTGAGCTGGCAGGGACGGCAGTCCGGAGCAGATTCGCGGGAGACAAGTCGGCGACATCTCGCAGGATCGACTCGATCCACGACTGAGCCTCGCGAACTTCGTCTGCTGTGTAGGGAGCGGCGACGGTATCCGTGGCGACCTCAGCCGACGGGCCGATGATGGTGATGGGCGCCTCCGAGTGGCGTCCCTTCCGATTGACTCGGCCAAATCGCTGAATCAGGGCGGGTGCTGAAGCGATCTCAGTGACCATGCCGTGGAGGTCGATGTCGACACCGACCTCGATTGTCTGAGTGGCGACCAGAAAGTCGACGTCCGCATCGCCAGCGGGCGTCAGCAGAGTCGGATGGTCGCGCATCGCCTTCATGCTTGTCAACTGCTGCATCGGCCCCACTCTGAGCACCGTTCGATATCCCTCCTTCTTGATGTGATCTGCAACAGCGACCGCGTCGGCGACTCGATTCAGAATCACCCCAATAGTGCCTTCTGCGCGAGAATGGATACTGATTGCGCTCGACGCGAAGGCCTCAATTCCTGCTCTCCGCGCCGCGCCCGTCCGGGGCAGAGGCCACTCAGTGAGGCCGCGGGTCTCGAGCGGTTTGCTGGCGTGCAGAAGGGTCGCGAGGCTCCGATCGGACTCCCGTGAGAGATCAAGCTCTTCCTCGCTCACGGTGACACCAGGCGGGGTGGAGGGCTGTGGCGTCGCGGTCGTCTCAACCACCTGAATGGGCGGAATCATGTCAGCTGCCGGAGCATCCTGAACGATCTCTCTGACCCGTCGGGCTGTTGTGCTCAGCTGGACGTTGAGATGAGACTCATCGACAACGACTGCCGTATCGAGCGCAAGAAGCCCCGCAGAGCGAGGCCGTGCCGACCGCGCTTCACCGTACCCTTGATGGAGGAGCCTGCTACCGAACATGTCCGGCGTCATGCACAGAATCTGGGTCAATGTTGGATGGTCGATCCATCCACGGTCTGGGGTGATGCCGCCACGCACGACGGACACGCCTAGAACTTCTCCGCTCCCTGCGCTCTCGCGCTTGAGAAACGAAGCAATCTCTTCCATCACCTGGGATTTCTGGGGAGCAGAAAGACGCTCCTGGAGCCTGCGAGCGTGAGCCGCTTGGGAATCGACGAGGGCGCGTCGGCCGACGACAAGCACCAGGCGTCGAGGCAGAGTGAGCCCATCCTGGATCGCCAGAGCGCGGGCAAAGACATGGATATCGGCGACGGCACTCTTGCCGGACCCGGTCGGTGCGGCAATGCTATCGGGCCATTGCCCAGTCTCGACCAAGCGAGTCAGGACGCGCGATTGCCACGAATACGGCTCTGCGCCATCGTAGAGCTCCGCGAAGAAATCAGAGAAGTCATCGATTGTCAGCATCTGCTACCTCCTTTGTGCCGTAGCGGTCGACTGGGATAAGAAGTCCACCGCCCAGATGGCGGGACTGTCCGATCGCCGCGATCGCGGAAGTCGGGAGAATGCCGTCGAGTCGTATCTGGCCGGTGTACGGCATCGCGGGCATCACCCTGTTGGTTCGATGGACATATCGCGTGGGGTGGCGCGTGACGAGTGGGTCAGCCCATTCGACAGACAGTCCCAACTGCTCCAGCATCGCTCGGCGCTTTCGTACGGCGCGCGGCAGCTCCACGTCCAGCAGGTCCTTGAAAACATTGCCGACCGACCACGCGATCGTGTCCCGATACACGTCGCGGCGCGTTCGACCTTCCGCCCAGCGCTCCGGGATGGCAGCAGGAGAGATCTCCCATGACCGCTCAACCCCGTCCGCGGGCTCCGCCCAGAAACGATCTCCTGCCAGATAATTGATGTCGTCCGCGAGTTCGAACCTGCCGAACTTCGAATTGATCGTCCGCAGCCTCTGGAGAGCGGTTGACAGCGAGTCCAGTTCAGATGGCGGCAAGCCCATCGGGAGAAGAATGAGCAGATGGTCTTCGTCCTCGAGACCGCTGACCGGCAGACCGGCTGGCAAGTAGTGGACAGCTACACGGTTGGCCGGCATCTTCACTCCGTCGTCGTATTTGCCCGTAACAGACGATGGAGCTCCGGTGCCTATGACCGAAATCAGCGCCCGATGAACGGCTAGAGCGAACCCAACGCGCTGGTCACTGCGAATTTTCCGTCCACGAACGATGGGAATGGCGACGGCCCCGTCCCAAGGGACCGGCGTCCGCCCCTCTTCGATTCGCACAACGCGTCTCGTCACCAATCCAGTCGAGGAAGGTTTAGGCGACCCCGGCATTGCCGACGTGTTGTGCCGGTCGGCCGCTTCAGTCGGCTTCTTTTTCGGTCGTGCTTCGGCGTTCTGGCGCACGAGACTGGCGAGACGCCCCTGAGAGGGCACCTCGACTTCAATGCCGCCAGGATGGAAAAAGTTTCGTGACTTCGTCAGGTGATGGGTTGCGTCCAGTCCTTCGTCCAGTTCGAGCTTCACAACACTTGACGCTTCGCCCAGACACCCAACATCGGCGCACATGCTGTCGAGAGAGCGTGCTATATCCTGCGGAAAGGGCTCATCCCATATCCATGACACCGGCCCTGCAAGGGCAGTGCCCTCGCCGACTAATCGTTCAGTGACCTTGTAGTTCTTATTGCCGCCTTCGAGCCGGAACACACCCTCCTTTCGGTACGCGATGGAAGCAGATCTCCGCCCTGCGGCGAACACGGGTATCAGCATCTTCGTGGGTGGGTTGCGCTCGAGCCATTCAAGGGCCTTGCGGGCATCTTCCGGTATCTCCTCCGATTTCCCGTCGCTCTCCGTCCTCGAGGTGACTCCGGTCGCTGCCGCGTGAGTTAGGGCTGAAAAAACCCTTCCGAATGAGGGCAGATCTTCTGTTGAGCCGTCGCGACGGTGACCAAGATACACCCCCATCGGCCACGTCGCAGTGATCGCCGAACTCACTTCTCCTCCTCCACATCAGCAGAGGCGGCTTGGAGGATCGACATGTCACCCTGGACTTCAAATACTTGACCGTGCCAGTCGAGCTCCGCGACCTTCACGGCATGATCGACCGCCTCGCGAAGGAGCTGTCCAGCCTGCTCGACAGTGATGGGTGCGAGACTCCTCTTCTGGCCGTACCTCTCGTCGAGAACCGTCTCCGGATAGTCAACTTCGACAAGGCTGCAGTTTGCTCGAATGTAGAGCTCTTCGTTCGCAAGAGCCATACCCACCAGCCCGAGGGCGGCAAGCACTGCACGTCGAGCGATATCACCTTCGGCGCTCAGCCCAAAGCGCAGCTGCCTCAGCGTGGCGAAGGACAAGACGTGACTCCGAATAATCTGAGAGCAGGCGACACCGCCCAGCGCTTCAAGCGACGGAGGTATCGCTCCGAGTCCCAGCTTGGATGCCGACGTGAGTCCCTTACCTGCGGCTTTTGCCTCCGCCAGAATCGACTTGTAGTTCTTCCTCGACAGCTCGTCTCGCTGGTTGTCGGCAAGAGCAGTCATCGTCTCCCTGTCCAGCTGGACCCTGGCTGCAACCGGGTCAACGCGAGCGCCACCAGCCAGATTTGGCTCGGGCTTCGACTCCTGATCAGCAAGGACGCCAACAATCTCGCTTTCGAGCGCGGTCCTGTACCGCCCCTGATGGGACTTCCGGGTCGCGTCCCATGAACCATTCGTGAGGCTGACGGGACTCAGGTCCATAAGAGCACGGGCATGCGCATGGCTCGAGTCTCGCGCTGCGCGGTAAATGGGGTTCTTCGTCACCGACTCACCGCCGACAGAACCTGCGCGGATATGCGCGTCGAATGCTCTGTGCGGCAACACCCAATCCGAGTACTTCTGCCCCTCGTAATCGACTTCGATGGTTGGAATGCGCGACAGGATGTCATGAATCGGGGAATACTCATCACGGCGCGAGCGCTCAACGGCCTCCTCGCCGCGATTGCTCTGCGACTGCCCTGAATCGATCACAACCGTGATCTTCGGCGCGCCATCAACAAACCGAATTCCAAAGTTGTACGTCGGATTCTTTGCTCCCTTTGACACATATCTAGCCGGAGCGACCGTTGATTGCGGACCTCCTGCGGGGGCCAGCTGCGTAATCTCCGTCAGCGCACTGGAACCTCCCGGGGAGCACGCTTTGAGGAGGTCGTCCAGTGTCAGCTGTGCCATTTGTGCGTTCATAACTATTTCTCCTGAGTTGTGCCCGCAGAAACGCTCCGCGGATCGAAATGCCCCGAGAAGTTCTTCTCGCTGCATACCGCAGAGTAGCAGTCTGTCTGGGCAAATTTACTTACTTAATAAGAATATTCCTGGAAATCGACACAGCGGCCACGAGGTAGAATTTTGCTATCCGCCTCGCGTCCTTCATTCGGGTTAAGTGAGCAAGTTTGTGGGAAGTGCTGTCCGTACGGTGCCGCTTCGGCCCTTCGCTGGCGCGAGGTGGACCCACACTGTGGCATTGCTCGGGACTTCGTGTCTGAAATCGCCGTTCGACTGCTCTTCGATGCCGCACCTGGTCGGGAATCGAAGACGTCCGCTGCTGCGACGCTCGACAGTTCATGTTCCTGCATTTCGACTAGTCTTCAGGCGAACGTCGTCGTACGCCTTGACGACAATCGTAAGCATTGGCCCAGACACAATGTGCCGCAATTCACTTTCGCTCTCGTGATCCCCCTCCGTTTGCAACCTACATTTTCAGAGGACAGTCACGAGAAGGGATGCTTTTCGTCCTAGTACGGGGGACCAACTACTGTGGAAAGCAGGTCAACCTCAGCACCTTTCACTAAAGGAGAAAAAGTGACTTCTGATCTCACTGCCAGCTTGGGCTCTTTCACCCGAGCTGTTGCGGGACGGTCCCCTGAATCTTCAACCCCCGTAGAGGTGTGGACAGGACTCTCTGCAAATATCGTCTCTCTCATCGCTGATGACTGGGAGCAGTCTGCTCGCCGCGCGTCCACGGGGCGCCAGCAACATTACTTCTCGGCCGAGTTCCTCATGGGGCGGGCACTTCTCAACAACCTCACGAACCTCAATCTCGTGCACGATGCTAAGAAGTCCGTCGAAGCTTTTGGCCAAAACCTGTCGGACGTCCTCGAGGCTGAACAGGATGCGGCGCTCGGCAATGGCGGCCTCGGCCGCCTCGCGGCCTGCTTCCTCGACTCATGCGCCACCCTGGATTTGCCGGTCACCGGCTACGGCATCCTCTACCGCTATGGCCTGTTCAAGCAGTCGTTCGAGAACGGCTTCCAGCATGAGCACCCGGACCCGTGGATGGAGGAGGGCTACCCCTTCGTCGTGCGCCGCGAGGAGCAATCCCGGTACGTCAAGTTCGATGACATGGATGTCCGGGCAGTGCCCTATGACATGCCGATCACGGGCTACGGGACAAACAACGTCGGCACTCTCCGGCTGTGGAAGTCGGAGCCGATGGAGGAGTTCGATTACGACGCGTTCAACTCCCAGCGTTTCACCGACGCCATCGTTGAACGTGAGCGCGTTGCAGACCTGTGTCGTGTCCTCTACCCGAATGACACAACCTACGAGGGCAAGGTCCTGCGGGTCCGTCAGCAGTACTTCTTCGTCGCAGCCTCGCTACAGACGATGGTCGACAGCTACATCGAGAAGCACGGTGAAGATCTGCGCGGCTTCGCGGAACAAAACTGTATCCAGCTGAACGACACCCATCCCGTTCTCGCCATCCCCGAGCTCATGAGGATCCTCCTCGATGAGCACGGGATGACATGGGAGGACGCGTGGGATGTGACGACGCGGACGTTCGCATACACGAACCACACGACGCTTGCCGAGGCCCTGGAGACCTGGGAGTACTCGATCTTCCAGCAGCTGTTCGGCCGCATCCTCGAGATCGTCGCCGAAATCGACCGTCGCTTCCGTATCGACATGGCCCAGCGCGGCATCGCCGACGACCGCGTCGACTACCTTGCCCCGATCTCCAATGGTCGCATCCGCATGGCGTGGATCGCGTGCTATGCGAGCTTCTCGATCAACGGCGTGGCCGAGATCCACACAAATATCCTCAAGAAGGACACGCTGCACGACTGGTACCAGATCTGGCCGGAGAAGTTCAACAACAAGACGAACGGCGTCACTCCGCGGCGCTGGCTCAACCAGTGCAATCCGCGCCTCGCCCGCCTGCTCGATAAGCACGTCGGTTCGGATGCATGGGTGTCGGACCTTGACCTGCTCAAGCCGCTCGCGCGGAAGGTCAAGGGCAAGCGACTCATCAACGAGCTCATCAAGATCAAGAAGGCCAACAAGCAGGACTTCGCCGACTGGATCGACAAGCGTCAGGGCATCAAGATCAACCCCGATGCGGCGTTCGATGTTCAGATCAAGCGCCTGCATGAGTACAAGCGCCAGCTTCTTAACGCGTTCTATGTGCTTGATCGCTACTTCCAGATCAAGGACAACCCGGACCTCGATGTCACGCCATCGGTCGCCATTTTCGGTGCGAAGGCAGCCCCCGGGTACTTCCGAGCCAAGGCGATCATCAAGCTCATCAACGAGATCGCTCGCCTTGTCAACAACGATCCCGATATCGGCGACAAGCTCAAGGTCGTCTTCATCGAGAACTACAACGTCTCCCCCGCCGAGAAGGTCATCCCAGCCGCCGACATCTCCGAACAGATCTCGACAGCTGGTAAAGAAGCCTCCGGTACCGGGAACATGAAGTTCATGATGAACGGGGCGCTGACGCTCGGCACTCTCGACGGTGCAAACGTCGAGATCGTCGATGCCGTCGGCGAGAAAAACGCCTACGTCTTCGGAGCGAAGGAGGAGGAGCTTCCCAGCCTCATGGCCTCATACGATCCGTACGCGACGATGGAGGCGACGCCGGGCCTCACCAGGGTCGTCAACGCGCTGACCAACGGCACACTCAACGACAACGGTTCCGGCATGTTCGCCGACATCCGCCGTTCGCTCCTCGAGTCGGGCCCGGACGGCTCGGATGTCTACTACGTTCTCGGTGACTTCGCTTCCTACCGTGAAACGCGTGATCGCGCGCTCGAGGACTACCGGGACGAAGTCGAGTGGGCACGTAAGTCCTGGCTCAACATTTGCGCATCGGGGCGCTTCTCGTCCGATCGAACGATCGGCGACTACGCGCGCGAGGTGTGGCGCATCGAGCCGATCGACTTCTGATCGCCTGCCTCTGTGCCCCGGGAGCGTTGCCTCTCGGGGCACAGCTCTCGTATCAGGCATGTGGCGCCCTCAGTTGGCTGTGCAGAGAGTCTGGATTCTCCATGAGCATCTCACCGCAGACACTGCGCTCCGCCAGCAGGTCCCGCGTAGTCTGGCGGTGAGACGAAAGAGGTAAACATGATTGACAAAATGATGAAAGCCGATCCGCTGACCGATGCAGCGACAACCGCTGGCATCACCCTCGCGTACTACGCGATGCCAGATTTTGTCCGTTCAAGACTCTTGCGCTATTTCGGGAAGATGGCGCTGCTCGGACTATCGACAGGCCAGGTCATCGTCACGGCGAACGCAACCCTGCCGAACGACTTGGACAGCCTCCGCCAGTTCGTCGACGACTCGGACGGTGAGACCCTCAAGAAGACCGCCGGTATCCTTGCCGGCGCTGGCCTCGCCTCCACGATTGCCGTCCTCGCGGGCGAGAAGTACATCTTCAACCGCGGCGAGCGGAAGCGTGCGGCCGGGGTGTCCTTTCCTCACACAAAGCAGGGTCTCGTCCTCGCGGTCCTTGCTGGCGGACTCATCTATGTCCTCGAGAAGTCCGAGCAAAACAGGGACTGAAGGGCCTGGGGCGTTCGAACGGATACGAGTCCCCCGCACTCACAGAGCGAGAAGCGCCTTTCCGTGAAAGTCCCGTGACTCGGCTGCCGCATGGGCGTCGGCTATCTTGTCGAGGCTGAAGACGTGGAGCGGCAGACCATGGTCCTCGCCCACGTTCAGAGCCCCGGCTTCGAGCGCCCACGTGACGACATCTGCCGCCAGTTGCATCTCGTCCTGCGGAAGATCAATCGTCCGAATGCTTCTCATCGTCATGTTCTTTGCCTGGAGAATCCTGAAGCTAACGTCAGCGGAGTCACCGCCCTCCCGCGCGTAGATCGCGACCGTGGCTCGGAATGCGGCAAGTTCGATGTTGGAGCGCATGTTCGTTGCGGGACTAACGTCGACGATGAGGTCGTAGCCGTCCGGGCTGATTCCTCTCAACGTCTCATCAACGTTCCGGCTCGTCCGGTCAACGGCGTGATGAGCCCCCGCACGTATGAGTGCGTCAAGTTTGGCGGGTGATGCCGAGGCGACGACAGTGGCGCCCATGAGCTTCGCGAGCTGAACGGTGAAATGGGCGACTGCGCCACCGCCGCGAACAAGGACCGTTCTGCCCGCGAGCGCGTGCGTCGACGGTTCGATGACGCGATCTTCGTAGCGGCTGAGGCAGAGCGCAGCCGTGATGGCGGGGATCCCGAGGCTGGCACCGAGATCACACGACGCATTATCGGGTAGCGGCGCGACTCTCTCTGCGGGAGCTACCGCGAATGTCGCCGCGGTGCCGACGGGCCTTCCCACTCCCCATACCCAGACGCGCTGTCCTTCAGCAAGGCCGTCGACATCATCCCCGATTCGGCGGATGGTTCCGGCGGCATCGGTGTGCGGGATGATGCCGCCTTCTGGCATGGGTTTATTCTGAGCGCCCGCGCGAGTCTTGACATCGAGGGGATTGATCCCAGACCTGCGGATCTCGACCACAACCTCCCGTGGTCCCACGTTCGGGATGTCCTCGTTCTCAACGTGGATAACATCGGGGCCTCCGAACTCTCGATACCGCGCAACCTTGTGCTGGTCAACCATTGACTCTCCCCCGGCCTCTCGTAGACGTATCTCACCCGCGCTCGCCTGTGCCCCACCCTAGCGCTAAAGATCGGAGGTGAGGAGGGACGCATGTTCGTTACTCGTGGGTGCCTAGCCCAGCTATGGTCCTCCGATCGCCAAAGCCTGTCTGAGGTCGTGAGCGTACTAAGAAGCGGCAGGCCCCCTCAGGGACCTGCCGCCATTGTGAGATCAGGTGTTACCTCATGCGCTTGCCGACGGAGCCGAGCTGCTGGCACGCCTCGACAATGCGGTCGGCCATGCCCTTCTCAGCTGCCTTGCCCCATGCGCGGGGGTCGTACATCTTCTTGTTGCCGATGTCGCCGTCGGCCTTGATGACGCCGTCGTAGTTCTTCAGCATCCAGTCCGCGACGGGACGGGTGAAGGCGTACTGGGTGTCGGTGTCGATGTTCATCTTGATGACGCCATTGTTGACGGCGGTGGCGATCTCTTCCTCCGAGGAACCGGAGCCGCCGTGGAAGACGAGGTCGAACGGCTGGTCCTTGCCGTACTTCTCGCCGACAGCCTTCTGGATCTCGCCGAGGAGCTCGGGACGGAGCTTAACGAAGCCCGGCTTGTAGACGCCGTGGACGTTGCCGAACGTGAGGGCCGTCATGTAGCGGCCATTCTCTCCGAGGCCGAGAGCCTCGACCGTTGCCATGCCGTCCGCGACCGTCGTGTAGAGCTTCTCGTTCATCTCGCCGACGACGCCATCTTCTTCGCCACCGACGACGCCGATCTCGATCTCGAGAATCGTGTGTGCTTTCTGGGAAAGCTCGAGGAGCTCCTGGGCGATCTCGAGGTTCTCTTCGAGCTCGACAGCCGAGCCGTCCCACATGTGGGACTGGAAGGCCGGAAGCTCGCCGTTCTTCACCTGCTCAGCCTCAATCTCGAGCAGCGGGCGGACCCAGCTGTCGATGTTGCCCTTGGCGCAGTGGTCAGTGTGGAGGGCGACGGTGACGTCGTAGTTCTTCGCGACCTCACGTGCGTAGGCCGCCATCGCGAGCGAGCCCGCGACGCGGTCCTTGCGGGTGGAGCCCGACCAGTACTCTGCACCGCCGACGGAGACCTGGATAATGCCGTCGGACTCAGCCTCGGCAAAGCCCTGCAGCGCAGCGGTCAGTGTCTGCGAGGACGTGACGTTGATCGCCGGATACGCGAAGCCCTGCTCCTTCGCGCGGTCGATCATCTCGTTGTAAACCTCGGGGGTTGCAATAGCCACGGTGGGACTCCTTCGTTAGACGGCTGTAACCACCGTTTATTCTCGCATGATCCGTGGTGTTTCAATAGGCCGACCAGGGGGAAAGCGATGGAACGTTCCCAAGATCACGGCCGATTTCACGCGGTTTCTGCCGTATGCCGAGGCTCGAGAGCGTCCAGCGAGATCCAAGCCGGCTGCCACCTTCCGTGCACAGAGGTCGAGTCAGCGGGCTCGCTTCGCGCGGCACCTGCGCACCATCCGGCTCCGACGACGAACCGCACCCCGTAGGGCGCGGTTCTGTCGCGGCGGTTCGTGTGTCGCTAGAATCCCCTCGCGGCGATCTCCCTGCGGATGGTGGCCTCGTCTGCTCCGGACTCAAGGAGCACGTGGACGAGGAGCCGAGTCTTGCGGGCCGTCAGGAAGCCGGTCGGGATGAGCCCACGCGCGATGAGGTCCTGTTCGGAGCCTGGGTACCCGTAGGACTTCTCGAGGGTGGTGCCGCTGCCCGTGCGGGAGGCCATGATGACGGGGATACCGCTCCTGACAAGCTCCTCGCACGCATCGGACACCGGCTCGGACATGTGCCCCACTCCGGAGGCCTGGACGACAAGGGCCGGGGGCTCGAGGGAGGCGATGGCCCGGACCCAGTCCCCCTCGTCCCCGAACGGGGTCTCGACAATGGGAATGCGGATCGGACCATCACCCGGCGCCGGCAGTGGTTCGAACATCCGCATCGGCCGAAGCGCCATCCGCAGGCGTCTCTCGGCCACCCGGCCGACCGGACCCCAGCCGGGCGACTGGAACGTCCACACAGCCGTTGCATGGGTCTTGGCGGCAAGGCGGGCGAGGTGCACGGTGTCGTCAAGGACGACGAGTACTCCCATCCCCCTTGCGTCCTCCGACCCGGCGGTGACGACGGCGGCCAGCAGATTGGCGGGGCCGTCGGCACCCGGCAGGTTCGGCGATCTCATGGCACCGGTGACGACGAGCGGCTCCTCCCGATCCCACAGGAGGTCAAGCAGGTAGGCGGTCTCCTCGAGGGTGTCGGTACCGTGGGTGAGGACGACGCCCGTCGCACCCTCGTCGATCGACCTCGTCGCGAAGTCGAGCGCATCGAGGACGTTCCTTGGGACGATCGCGGGCGATGCGACGTTCGAGATCGTCTCGGCGCGGATCTGTGCCACATCGGTGAGAGCAGGTACTGCCCCCACCAGATCATCCGCGGACAGTTCTGGCCTGACGGCACCCGTACCCTCGGCCGACATGGCGATGGTTCCGCCGAGAGCTCCGACAGCGATGATCGGCTTCATGATCAGAATCCTCCGAGAACGACGGCGACGATGGAGACGAACAGCAGTCCACCCAGCTGGGACGGCCGCTGGAAGCGGTTCGCCGCCTTCAGCTCAGAGCCGGGAACCACAGGAACTGTGGTCGCGAGTGCAGCGACCGGGCCGCCCGTGAGGAAGTATTGCATGATCGCGGTCGGACCGGCTGCGGCGACAGCCGCAGCCAGCGGATTCACATCACCCTGCGCCATGACGATGGTGAGCATGGGGAGGATGATGGCGGCGGATGCGGAGTTCGACTGCGTGAGAAGGCCGGCTACGGCCGAGACGAGCACCAGCGTGATGATCGGGGCAGCCTCGATGAGAGGCTCGAACCAGCCGCCGAGAAGGCCGGTGATGCCAACGGCCGAGATGACGCCGGAGAGGTAGAGAAAGCCGATCGTGGCGATGAGCGGGATGGCGACGCGCTTGACCGACTCGAGCATCGACTTCTCCGCCTCCATCGGATTGGCGCGGGCCATGATCATGACGATGACCGAAACGACGAAGCCGACCGCGAAGACCGGGTAGCCCATGGCGAAGCCCACGACGAGGAGGAGGAACGGCAGGAGGACCCACCAGACTGTCGGCTCTCCCTCCTTGCGGGCGAACTCGGACAGAGCCTCCTTCGATTCCTCGGCGGACGTCGCCTTGACCTTCTTGACGTCACCACGCATGCGGGCGAAGGACAGACCGAAGATGGTGAGCGCAGTCGCGAGGCCGATGGCGTTGATCCAGCCGAAGGTGATGCCGGCTGTGGCGATGACGGCGAGGAGCGTGGGGTGGGTGAATCCCGCGAAGTTGCCGAGGTGGCCCGCGTGGGCGTGGGTGCCGGCGGACTTGTTCGGGTCGACACCCAGTTTGACCGAGGCGGGTCCGGTGACGACGGCGGTGATGGCGGGCTGGGTGAAGCCGGTGAAGCCGCCGATGATCCCGGCGGCGATGCCGCCGGAGGCGGCGACGCCCGGCCCTCGTCCGAGCTTGTTGCCCTGGCGGATGATGGCGTTGACGAGAACCCTCAGGTATCCCGTGTGCTCCATCGCGCCGATGAAGATGAGAACGCCCGCCATATCGGCGATGACGGGGTTGAGGCCGCCGATGACAAGCGACTTGATCGTCGTGTCCTCGGCTTCTCCCGTGACCGGGATGCCGTATACCAGCGCTGCCAGCGTCGCGCCGACGATGGCGGTTGTGTAGAGAGGCGTCCTGCCGACGACCATGAGAATGATCGTCACGCCGATCAAAACCTGCCCTGCAATCTCCATGGGAGCTCCTTCTCCGTTGAATTTCTTATAAGATATATTCTGTAAAATTCGACTCGATGGACTTATGTCCCGAGGGAAGCATTGCGTTGGGAGCTGATGGTGGAAGATGGACCAAGGGAGGTGGCGATGACCCGCAACACAGAGCACGCCGGCACGTGGCTGACGGGATCGCCGCGCTCTGCCGGAGCGCCGCGGACCCAGGCGGACTACGCCCATACCGCGATTCGGAAGGCGATCATCACCGGTCGGCTGAAGTCCGGGGACAGGCTGGTCCAGGCAGACCTCGCCCGCGACCTCGATCTCTCCATCACGCCGGTGCGCGAGGCTCTTCAGCGGCTCAACGAGGAGGGTCTTGTGGCCTCCCTCCCCTATCGGGGGACGACTGTCGCCTCGCTCGATCTGTCGGCAATCGAAGAGATCTACAGCATGAGGAAGCTGATCGAGCCTCTTCTCATCCGCAGGACGATCGATTCCGTCACCCAGGAGGACATCTCACTCGGCCTCAGCCTCATCGAGCAGATGGAGGGAACAGATGATCTCCTCGATTTCGCAGCCATCAACGAGAGGTTCCATGAGGTCACGATGAAGTACGACAGCTCGTGGACCTCGCGGATGGTCCAGATGCTGGCGGGAGCCTCATCCCCCTACGTGTCGATCTCGCTGCGACTGCGGCCCGAGCAGATCGAGGAATCCCACGCCGCCCACCGAGCCATCATCGACGCCCTCATCGCGAAAGATACTGAGCGGGTCGTCGAGCTCGAAGTCGAGCACCTGGACTCGACTCTGCGAATCCTTCGGGAACTGGGCAGCCAGGTCTGATTCCGTTCGGCAGCATCCGCCGCGCCCTGTCCCGGGCAGTCGCCCCGACCGCCACCCGCGACCCGATTTTCCAACCGTGGACGCGGCCGATGTCGTAGCGTGGCAGGAGAAAGGGGGCACTCATGGCTGACGATTCCCGCGAGCGCCACGGCGAGGACAGGCACGATGACCACGACGACCGGCCCGCCGACAGACGGCACCCCGATGACCTGCTGGGCCACAGCGCCGATTATCGGATTGCCCGCAGTGCGAGCGGCGGATCGAGCGGAGATGACTTCAATCTCCTGCGCAGCAAGCGGGCCCTCTACCCGGCGATAGCCGGCCTCATCCTCGTCATCGTAATCCTTCTTCTCCCGCTCATCCTCTGAGCGCAGAGTGCGCGGCCGCAGGGGTTGGAACCGACTGCGCAGAAGCAGCCTGCCTCACCCCCACCGGCGGCCGAACACGTGCCGTACGTATACTGGTCGGCATGCGCATCGGCACCAGTTCCTCAGCCCTCCACCTCGCTCAGGCCGCGGCCGCAGGTGACACCCTGCTCGCGGCAGACGGCTTCGACGGGTACGAGATCGTCGAGGTCGATGGCGGGCCTGAGGACCTGCGGCAGGCCCTGCTCGCCGGTCACTGCGACGTCGCCGTCCACGCGGCCTCCGACATTCCGCTGGCCGATCATGACGATCTCTCCGTCGTCTTCCTTCCTCGGGAGAGCCCTCAGGATGCGTTCGTCGGTCCCACGGACTATCGGGGCATGCCCCACGGGGCGCGGGTCGGGGTCGATTCGGCCAACCGCGCCGCGCAGATCACCCACTTCCGGCAGGACCTGCGGCCAGTCGACATCGGCGGGGACCTCGAGGAGCGTCTCGCTCAAGTCGGCGAGCTCGACGGCATCATCGTCTCGCGGGCGGAGCTCACCCGGCTCGGCCGCGACATCGGCCAGGATCTGCCCTACGAGGTCATGGTGCCCGTCGCGGGCCAGGGGGCGATTGCCCTTGAGGCGCGTCGCGGCTCGCAGGTCGAGCACACTCTCGACCTCGTCGACGATCAGACGACCAGGCTGGAGATGATCGCCGAGCGCAGCTTCGTCCGCGAGCTCAGCCTCGCACCATCGGCCCCGGTCGGCGTTCTTGCCCGCTCAACGGGTAGGACGGTCGCGCTCCACGCCCGGTTCATGGGCAGCGGCAAGGTCGAGATTCGGCGTAGCTCCAACAATCCCGAGAAGCTCGGCCACGATCTCGCGGCCGAGTTCATCCGCCGCGGGGTGCGGGCGTGAGCATTGAGCGCCTCGCGGAGCTCATGAGCCGCGGCGATGTCGTGGTCGTCTCCGGTGCTGGGCTCTCAACGGATTCCGGCCTGCCTGACTATCGGGGCAGTGGAGGCTCGGAGAAGCCGAGCGTCGACTTCGACATGTTCACGGGCTCGCACACGTGGCAGCGCTGGGTGTGGCAGAGGAACCAGGAGACGTGGCGGGCCCTCGACGCCCTCGCACCGACGGAGGGTCATGCGATTCTCGCCGAGTGGGAGCGGGACGGCATCGTCACCGGCACCGCGACGCAGAACATCGACGGACTCCATGTCAAGGCGGGCTCGGAGAGGGTGGCGGAGATGCACGGGTCGTTCACCCGCGTGACCTGCCTCGACTGCGGCGAGGTCACGGACCGGGCCGCCCTCGACCCGCGGCTGCGCGAGCTGAACCCGCACACGGTCGACGATCCGGATCCGGCGAATGCGGCGATCCTCGCCGAGGCGGACTATGCCAAGGCGGCCGAGTCCACGTTCACCGTCGCCCCGTGTGCCTCCTGCGGGGGCACCCTCAAGCCCGACATCGTCTTCTTCGGCGAAGCAGTCCAGGCGATGGACGAGGCCTTCGACTACGCTCGGGACGCGAAGACGATCCTCGTGGTCGGCAGCTCCCTGCTCGTCATGACGGGGATGTGGGTGGTCACCCAGGGACTGTCCTCCGGCGCCGATATCGCCATCATCAACCGTGGGTCGACGCAGGCCGACAGGCTGGCGGATGTGCGGATCGAGGGCGGGATTTCCGAGACGCTCGCGGCAGTCGACCGGGTTCTCGCCGGCTGACTCGAAGGGGGTGGACCCGCTGCCGCGGGCGATCCCCTCGACCGCTATTCTCCCTGCGGCTGGCGGGCCGCCCACTCCGAGAGTGAGACGAGCGCGCCCGTGTAGAAGGGCGTGTCGACCCGCACGTGCCGGCGCGCCTCCGTGTATCGGAAGTCCCTCATGAGGTCGACGATGCGATGGAGCTCGTCCGCCTCAAGAGCAAGAATCCACTCGTAGTCGTTGAGAGCGAAGCACGCGACGGTCGACGCGATGACGTCCTTGTAGGGAACGCCCTTCATGCCGTGGTCCCGGAGGATCGCCATCCGCTCGTCGTCCTCAAGCAGGTACCACTCGAAGGAGCGGACGAACGGATAGACGGCCATGTATTTCGGCGCCTCATCGCTGAGAAGGAATCCCGGCAGGTGCCTCTTGTTGAACTCAGCGGGCCGGTGCAGGCCGGCCACCGACCAGACAGGAGTGATCGGCAGTCTCGAGCCGAGCAGGGCATGATAGGCGGCCTGCAGCTCCTCGATCGTCTCGGCATGCCACCACACCATCAGGTCAGCATCTGCACGGAGCCCTGCGACGTCGTAATAGCCGCGCACCGTCACGCCGGTCGCCGCAACCGCGGATTCAGCGTCGGCGACGACGGTTTCGCGCTCGTCCGGCGAAATCTCGCCGGTCGTCGCGAAGACGGACCACATCGTGTAGCGGATCGACGTGTTGACATGATCAACGGTCTCGTCGTCAGGGGCGTGCAGTGACGTCACGTGTGTCTCCTTAGAGTGCGGGGAGGGTTGCGGAGCGGGAGAGTGCACAGCAGTTCTCCTCGCAGTATGAGGTTCTACCGGGATTCTGCAGCAGGTCGGCGATTTGGGAGATGAAATCCGGATCGGTGCCCACAGTCGCGGCACGCTCGAATGCGAGGCCGAGCTCTTCCGCCTTTGCCTTCGCCTCGGTGTCGAGGTCGTAGAGGACCTCCATATGATCCGAGATGAAGCCGATGGGCGCGACGACGACGCCCGTGATGCCGTCAGTCTTGAGATCCTCGAGATGATCACAGATGTCCGGCTCCAGCCATGGAGTGTGCGGGCTTCCAGAGCGAGAGCAGTACGCCATGTCCCAGTCCTCGACGCCGAGCTCGTCTGCTATCCGGCGCGCGAGATCGAGATGCTGCTGCTCGTATGTCATGCCGAACTCCAGACCGGATGAGTCGTTCATGGCGTTCGGGATCGAATGAGTGACGAAGATGAGTCGCGACCCGGGAGCCGCCTCCAAGGATTCTCGAACCGCAGTCACGCTCGCCCGGTAGAAGCCGTCGGTATTCCAGAACTGCTTCACCTTGCGGATGGTCAGATCAGGCAGATCGACCTCGCCCAGCCAGCGCGCGAGGTCCTCTCGATACTGACGGCACGATGAGTAGGAGGAATAGGCCGATGTGGCGATGGCAAGGATGTTCCGCGCGCCGTTCTCGTACAGCTCCTGGATGACATCGTTGCCGTAGGGCTCCCAATTGCGGTTGCCGAGCGCGACGGGTGTGCTGTCGCCGCGCCGTGCGAGCTCGTCGCGAAGATCCTGGACGAGTGCAGCGTTGAGCTCGTTGATCGGCGATTTGCCGCCGAACATGTAATAGTGCTCCCCCACCTGCTCAAGGCGTTCATCGGGGATCCCCCGACCTTTGGTCGCATTCCGCAGGAACGGAACAACGTCCTCGGGCCCGTTCGGGCCTCCGTAGGAGACGACGAGGTAGGCATCAACCATTCGAGTTATCCTTTCGCGGGCATGCCGGAGGGGCAAGCACCGGGTCGGTCGGTTCGGGGAGCGCCATTCCGAAGACGAGCTCGGCGGCCTCATGGAACTGGTGTCCCCGACCGCTCTGGGCTGCCTGCTGAGCGGCTCTCGTGGGGTGGTAGGCGATTGCGGCAGCCAGACGCTGCAGGGCGCGGACGGCATGTTCCGCCGGCACATCGCCCGCGGCCGGCATCCTGCTCAGCTCCTTCTCGAGCTCGGTCGCGTACATGTTCCGGACGGCGACAATGAGCGGGTCCATGGTCCTGCCGAGAAGATCTCCGTCGAGCTTCTCAAGTCCTTCAGCGATGAGCCGCTGAGCACTCTCGACATCCCCGGCGGCCGCTGCCGGGACGTGCCTGCGCACGGTCTCAAGGTCGATGAGAGTGACATCCTCGAGGTCGCCCGCCGCAGATTCGACGTCTCTCGACCTCGCGAGGTCGACGAGAGTGAGCGGCCCTCGGGTCTTCTTCGCCTTACGCACGGCGTCCACG
Source organism: Flaviflexus huanghaiensis (assembly GCF_014118685.1). Lineage (GTDB taxonomy): Bacteria > Actinomycetota > Actinomycetes > Actinomycetales > Actinomycetaceae > Flaviflexus > Flaviflexus huanghaiensis. The sequence goes on along the minus strand of NZ_JACFAK010000001.1, from coordinate 207,791 downwards.
GTCAGAACCGGCGATCCAGTGCCCCTGCAGAGCACGATGACATCGGGCCACGCCAGGTCGAGTTCCGGAGAGAACGAGATTCCATGATCGGCCGCGAACTGTCGGCCGCGCTCGGACTTGGACCATACCCGCACCTCCTCCGCGCCGCGCTCCTCGAGCGCCGCGACCGTCGCACCCGCATACGCGCCTGTGCCGACGAGCAGAACATTGACGCCCGACCAGTCGGTTGCCGGGACGGTGGGACCGCCGATGTCGTCCCAGTGGTACTGACCGCGTTCACATGCGACGTTGCCCGCCAGATCCAGCGCGACCCCGACGATGGAGCGGCCCGCACGAGAGAAATCGGTCTTCACGGCGATTTCGCGCGATGTGCGGAGTGCACTCTGAAGCGTCTGTTCGAGGAGTGGCGAGGTCGTGCCCTCCTCGCGGGCCTCGGCAAGCGCCCGGCGGAACTGCCCGACGATCTCCCGCTCTCCGACCACCATAGAATCGAGCCCTGAGGCAACCTCGAACACATGCCGAGCAGCGTCAATTCCGGTGAAGGCCGTAATCTCCACCTCGCCGCCCAGAAGCTCCATAGCCTTCCGGGCCGCGTGCTCCTCCGCCTCGAGATACACGTCGTATCGGTTGCACGTTGACAGCACCACGGCGCCCGAGATCCCCTCGCAGCCGAGGATGTCCCGCTTGATGCGGGCGCCCCGCTGGGCGAGTGACTCGACGTCAGAGATCTCGAGATCGTGGTGATTTGCTGTTAGGACCACAAAGCTCACGAACCAATTGTCTCCCTATACTGGCTTCGAGGTCCACTTCATCGGAGAATGGGCATGTGCACCTTCTCAACGATGCAGCCCGGGGTATCCGCGGCGAGCGTGTTCCCGTCTGGTTTATGAGGCAGGCCGGCAGGTCCCTTCCCGAGTATCGAAAGCTCCGTGAGAACACCAACATGCTGGACGCATGCCTGACCCCGGAGCTGGCGGCGGAGATCACCATGCAACCCGTGCGCCGGCACGGAGTCGACGGCGCGGTCTTCTTCTCCGACATCGTCATCCCGCTGAAGATCGCAGGCATCGATGTCGATATCAAGCCGGGAGTCGGTCCCGTATTCGGCAGGCCAATTCAGTCGGCCGCCGACATCACTGAGCTCACCGCCCACACACTCGAGGACTCTCCCGAGATCCGCGAGGCGATCGGGATCTGCGTGCAGGAGCTCGATGTCCCCGTGCTCGGCTTCGGCGGCGCACCCTTCACGCTCGCCGCCTACATGGTTGAGGGCAGGCCCTCCCGTGATCATCTGGGGGCGCGCGCACTCATGCACGCGGACCCTGCGAGTTGGGACCGACTGATGACATGGGCTGCCGACATCACCGGTCGCTTCCTCGAGATCCAGATCGAAGCCGGCGCCTCCGTCGTCCAGCTGTTCGACTCCTGGGCGGGCTCGCTGTCGGTCGCCGATTACGAGTCGAAGGTGCTCCCCTACTCCAAACTGGCGCTCGAGCGGGCGACCGTGCCGACGATCCACTTTGGGACCGGCACCAGTCTCTTTCTTGAGCAGATGGCGTCGTGTGCTGACGTGCTGGGCGTGGACTATCGGATGCCGCTGGACGAGGTGGCTCGTCGCGTCCCGGGGAAGCCGCTGCAGGGCAACATCGACCCGGCTCTCCTCGCAGCGCCCTGGAGCGTTCTCGAGGAGCACATCGACGCGGTGCTGGCCGCGGGCCGCGCTGCCCCCTCCCATATCCTCAACCTGGGCCACGGCGTGCCGCCCACGACCGATCCGGATGTGCTCACGCGCATCGTCTCCTACGTCAAACAGACCCTATGATCGTCATCGTCGGGGGCGGCCTCGCAGGCCTCATCACTGCGCGCGAGCTCGCCCGAGCCGGCCACGGGGTCACACTTCTCGAGAAGCGCGACAAACTCGGCGGGCTCGTAGCCGCAGAGACGATCGGCGGCGTCCGGGTCGATATCGGCGCGGAGTCGTATGCTCGGCGCTCTCAGCGCGTCACCGATTATCTGGCGTCGCTGGGCTTGGAGGCGCTCCTTCCCGCGGGGCGGTCGTGGATCTGGGATGGTGCGGCCCTGCCGATCCCTGCGGACTCGTCCCTCGGCATCCCTGCGAATCCCTCAGCCGACGACGTCGCGTCGATCATCGGCGACACCACGCGCGCCGAAGAGGACCTCACCCTCGGTCCTGAGGTCGGCAGTGATGCGGACACCCTGGGGGATCTGGTCGAAGCGCGTATGGGCACAGCGGTGCTAGAGCGGCTTGTACGCCCCATTGCCGGCGCAATCTACTCCTCGGACCCGTCGAACCTTGCCATCAACCCGCAGCTCAAGACTGATTTCCTCGCCGAGGGAAGCCTCGCGAAGGCAGTCGCCAAAGGACTGTCCGGGCCAGCGGTCGCCTCGGTCGTCGGCGGCATGTTCCGCCTCGTCGACACGCTCGCCCGGCAGGCCCAGGAGGCTGGCGCCGAGCTCCTCACCTCCGCGACGGTCACGTCACTCGGCAGGGCTCCGGCCGGGCAGACGACTGTCACTGCGCTCGTCGAGGGGGCGGAACGCTCGTTCGTCGCCTCGCACACCGTCCTCGCGGCCGATCTCGCCTCCGCCCGGTCCCTCCTCGGACACGTCATGGATCTTGAACCGTTGACGATCCCGCAGGGGAGACCGACGACGCATGTGACGCTCGTGCTCGATGCGCCAGAGCTGGATGCGGCACCCCGAGGATCTGGGCTCCTCTGTGTCGCAGGGTCGTCGCGCGCCAAGGCACTGACCCATCTGTCCTGCAAGTGGCCATGGCTGCGCGATGTCACCGACCGCCACATCATCCGAGTGTCCTACGCACTCAACGAGGACATGTCGGCAGGCCAGGCTCTGGCGGACGTCAATCAGCTCATGGGTGTCGCCCTCACCGAGGAGGTGATTGCTGGCTCCCGCACCGTGCGCTGGGGCGGAGCCCTCACGCCATCCACCCCCGAGCTGAGGGCGTGGGCGGACGCGCTCGAGCCTCCCCCCTCCATCAGCATCGTCGGCGCGTGGAAGGCGGGCACCGGCATCTCTGCCGTCATCCCCCACGCGCTCGACACGGCTGCGGCGATCCTCGCGCGACTCAGGTAGAGCACCCTCGTCGCTTGTGCTGATTCCGGGACTGAGCCGCCGCTTGCTCCCGAGGCACACCGCGGGGTCGTATCATGGAACATATGCATACGCTTCGCGTCGGCACTCGGACGTCCTCTCTCGCCGTGTCCCAGGCAACCGCAGTCGCCCGGGACATCGTCGAGGCTGACCCCAATCTCACCGACTTCGAGATCATCGGCATCACCACCAAGGGGGATGTCGATCGGTCTCCGCTCTCTGTCATCGGCGGCACGGGCCTCTTCACCTCGGCCGTCCGCGATGCCCTGATCGCCGGTCAATGCGATATCGCGGTCCACTCTGCGAAGGACCTTCCAGCGGCTGATCACCCCGCTCTATCGATCTTCTTTCCCCCGCGGGTGAGCCCCCATGATGTGTTCTGTGGCCACGTCGACTACCGCGATCTTCCTCCCGGTGCGACGATCGGCTCAGGCTCCCCTCGGCGCGCCGCACAGCTTCTCAACTTCCGGCCGGATCTCACGGTCGTCGACATCCGCGGCAATGTGCCGACGAGGCTGGCGCGCATCGACCATGACCTCGACGGCGTGATCCTTGCGCGTGCAGGCCTCCTGCGGCTGGGGATCGACACGGGCCAGGACCTGCCCTTCGACGTCATGGTCCCCGCTGCCGCCCAGGGCGCCCTCGCGCTTGAGACCGTCAAGGGCTCGCCGTTCGAAGAGCCGCTGTCACGCGTCGACGACCGCAAGACACGGCGTGAAGTCACCGCAGAACGCGCCTTCATGGCGGCAATGGGAGCGGGCTGCACGACACCGGTCGGGGTGCTCGGGGACGCATCCGGATCGACGGTCTCTCTGCATGCGCGCTACGTCGGCGGCGGTGCAGAGGTTGAGGGCCGACTCATCGCCGACGATCCCATCGCCGTCGCGACCGAGCTGGCGAACGAGTTCATCGACCGCGGAGTCGGAGAATGAGAGTCGCCATCACTCGACCCCGCTCCGCTCTGACACAGGGCTGGCACGCGATGCCGGTCACCTCCCGGAGCCCGATCCCCTCAGGGATTGCCGCCGTTGCAGACGCGCTGAGGGTGGGGAACGCGGACTGGATCGCGGTGACCTCGCCTTTCGTCTTCCATGTCCTCGAATCGAACGGCATCGCCCTGCCGAGGGACCTGCATCTGGCCTGCGTCGGCGAGGCCACTGCCGCGGCCGCACCGAGAGATGCCGACTTCATCGGCCCCCCGCCCGCGAGCGCTGAGGCCATGGTCCGCTCTTTCCCACGCGGGACGGGACGCGTCCTCTTCCCCTGCTCCGTCCAGGCGAGCACAGTCCTCGAAGAGGGTCTCCGCGATCTCGGCTACTCGGTCGACCGCGTTGACATCTACCGCTCCGAGGATGATCCCGTCGGGGTTGCCGCGCTGGCCTTGCTCGAGTCGGATGCCGTGATCGTCACGGCGGGCAGCGCTGCCCGTTCGATCGCCGCGCACTGGCCCTCGAACACGACCCTGCCCCCGCTCATCGCCATCGGTGAACCGACCGCACACGCCCTTCACGCGGCAAGAATCCCTGCTGCCGCCACCTCTGCCACCCCCGATCGCAGCGGCCTCGAGGCCTGTCTGGAAAGGATCAGCCGTGATTCATCGACCGCGTAGATTGCGCACCACCCCCGCTATGAGAGGCCTCGTCCGAGAGGCCGGCTTCACCGCCGGCAGCCTCGTCCTGCCGATGTTCGTCCGCGAGGGCATCTCCGAGCCCGCACCGATCGCCTCGATGCCGGGCGTCTACCAGCACACGATCGATTCCCTCAAGGCCGCGGCTCGGGAGGCTGTCGATGCCGGGGTCGGCGGACTCATGCTCTTCGGAGTCCCGGCCGACCATGACGCCCTCGGCTCGGCTGGCGTGGACCCCGACGGAATCCTCAACCGTGGGCTGCGCGCCCTGAAAGAGGCAGTGGGCGATGAGGCTGTCATCATCGCCGACCTGTGCCTCGACGAGTTCACCGATCATGGCCACTGCGGCGTCCTCGACGTCGACGGAACGGTGGACAACGATGCGACGCTGGAGATCTACAGCGCGATGGCGGTGGAACAGGCTCGCGCCGGAGCCCACATGCTCGGCCTCTCGGGCATGATGGATGGCCAGGTCTCCGCCTGCCGAACGGCTCTCGACGAGGCCGGCTTCACCTCCGTCTCGATTCTCGCCTACTCAGCCAAGTACGCATCCGCCTATTACGGCCCCTTCCGAGAGGCAGTCGACTCGCAGCTGAAGGGCGACCGCCGGACATACCAGATGGATGTGGGAAACCGGACGGAGGGCCTGCGAGAGGCTCTCCTCGATATCGACGAGGGAGCGGATGTCGTCATGGTGAAACCCGCAGGCTCCTACCTCGACGTTCTGTCGGATGTCGCCCAGGCCTCGACGGTCCCCGTTGCCGCCTACCAGGTGTCCGGCGAATACGCGATGATCGAGGCGGCGGCGGCGAACGGCTGGCTGGATCGAGACCGGACCATCATGGAGTCAGTCACCGCGATCACCCGTGCCGGCGCCACCATCATCTGCACCTACTGGGCCACCGAGATCGCGAAGAAGGTATCACGTGTCTGATCTGTTCACACGCGCGCAGCGCGTCATCCCCGGCGGCGTGGACTCGCCCGTCCGCGCCTTCGGCTCGGTCGGCGGCTCCCCCGTCTTCATCGACCGGGCCTCCGGTCCCTTCGTCTACTCCCGCGAGAGGCAGTACATCGACCTCGTCGGGTCGTGGGGCCCTGCCCTGCTCGGGCACGCTCACCCCGTCGTCGTCGACGCCGTCCAGCGCGCCGCAGAGCGCGGCCTCTCGTTCGGCGCTCCGACCGAGGCCGAGATCGAACTCGCCGAGCTTGTCATCGGTCGGATCGACCCGGTCGAGAAGATCCGCTTCGTCTCGACCGGCACAGAGGCGACGATGACCGCGATTCGTCTGGCGCGCGGGTTCACCGGCAGGGATATCGTCGTCAAGTTCGCCGGCTGCTACCACGGGCATGAGGACTCCATGCTCGTCGCGGCAGGATCTGGTGTCGCCACCTTCGGCATGTCGTCCTCCGCCGGTGTTCCGAAGGGTACGGTCGAAGACACGGTCGTCCTGCCCTACAACGACCGAGAGGCGGTCACGCAGCTGTTCGCCTCCCACGGCGATCGCATTGCCGCCATTATCACCGAGGCGGCTCCCGCCAATATGGGGGTCGTCCCGCCCGAGCCCGGATTCAATGCCTTCCTCAAGGCGGAATGCGAGAAGAGCGGTGCTCTTCTCATCCTCGACGAGGTGCTGACTGGGTTCCGCGTCTCTCGCGCAGGCTTCTGGGGCATCGATCAGGCCACCCCGTACGAGCCGGACCTCATGTGCTTCGGCAAGGTCATCGGCGGGGGCATGCCTCTTGCGGCACTCGGCGGACGCGCGGACGTCATGGACCATCTCGCACCGCTCGGCCCCGTCTATCAAGCGGGCACCCTCTCTGGAAACCCATTGGCGACGGCGGCCGGCATCGCCACGCTCACACTGGCCGACGATGAGGTCTACGCGGCAGTCGACAGGGCCGCCAACGCCTTATCGGATGGCCTCTCACAGAGCCTGACCAGCGCGGGAGTCGCCCACACCATCCAGAAGGTCGGCTCGCTCTTCTCCATCCTGTTCTCGGACGATCCAGCGGGCAGCTACGACGACGTGATCGCACAGGACCAGTTCCGCTACGCGCCCTTCTTCCACTCGCTCCTCGGCTCCGGCATCCATCTCCCACCGTCCGTGTTCGAAGCCTATTTCGTCTCTGCGACGCACGACGAGGAGATCATCGCTCGCATCCTCGACGCCGCCCCGGTAGCGGCACGCGCGGCAGCCGAAGCATCCAACCCGCGAACCTGAGGAATCACGTGGCGGCTCGCGGCATCGCCATCATCAACCGCGGGCCGACTCAGGCCGACAGGCTGGCGGATGTGCGGATCGAGGGTGGGATCTCCGAGACGCTCGCAGCCATCGTCCGGCTCCTCGCCGACTGAGGGTTCAGCCCCTGTACTGGTGGGTGACCGACCAGGAGTGGATGGCGATCGCGGCCGCGGCCGCCACGTTCATCGACCTCGTCGACCCGTACATGGGAATCTGCCGCACCTCGGCGCACTCCGCCAGGAGCTCGGGCGAGATCCCGTTCGATTCCTGACCGAAGACGAGGATCGACCGTTCGGGCAGTGGGCTCGCCTCAAGGTCCGTGCACCCGGGGACGTTGTCGATGCCGATGATCGCATAGCCGTTGGCCTGCGCCCATCGGGCCAGATCGGCCGGCTCTGGCTGGTGGATGATGTCGAGATAACGGTCGGTCACCATGGCCCCGCGCCGGTTCCACCGGCGCCTGCCGACGATGTGGACGCCGCCGACATTGAACGCATTGCCGGTGCGGACGATCGAGCCGATGTTGAGATCGTGCTCGAGATTCTCGATCGCGATGTGGAGCGCCGCCCGTGACTCGTCGAGGTCGGCCTTGATCGCCTCGACGCTCCAGAACCGGTATCGATCGACGACATTGCGCGTATCGCCGTTCTCGAGAAGCTCGGGATCGAGCCGCGGGTCGACCGCCTGCTCGGCGTCCGTCACTCGGCCACCCCACCCGCGGCGGCCACTGCGGGTACCGGCATCGCCGTCCGCGTGGACTCGAAGCGCTCGGCGGGCCTCAGGCCCATGAGGCGCGCGACAACAGCGCCCGAGGGAGTCTCGAGCACGGCGTTGTAGGTATCGACATCGGCGTTATAGGCCCGCCGTTCGCCGGAGATGCGGTCGTCGATGGCGGCAAGCTCGGCTCGAATATCGCAGAACGGGCCCGAGGCCTTGAGGCCGGGGGTGCACTCGCCCGTGGCGAGTGCGCGGCCCACTGCCGCGTTGAGGGCGTCCTCGAGTCGCGCCTGGTCGGCGGCGGAGCCCTGGGCCTGCTGGGCGCGGCCACGCGCCTCGACCAGGTTGCTCACGACCTCATCGGGCGCTCTGCCCGTGAGGGCGTCGATGAGCATGGGGATGAGCTGGCGACGTCGATGGCTCTCGACCTCGATCTGTCGCCAGGATCCCTCGACCCTTTCGTGCAGGTTCCTCAGGCTCCTACTGGTCACACCCGCCCACGAGGCGAGTGTGAGGGTGATGAGGGCGACGGCGCCGAGGATGACTCCAACATGCATGGATGACTCCAGTCTCGATGATCAGCGGCACCAGCATAGTCCCTCGCCGCTGTCCAGCCACTGTGCCTCCGAGCACGGCCCGCGCGGGGTGGACCGACGTCCGCACGCACCCGCCAGCTCACGCCGAGTGCGGTCATGAGATGTGGCACGATCGACGGCGCGCGCCGATGCGATGGGAACACTCCACGCAGGTTTTCGCCTAGCGCTGCTCACGAGTGAGCGGTCAACCCAGCCGCGTTGGAGTCGACCGCGCGCGACTCCGCGGAGCGCACCCGCCAGCCGGGTACGGCTCAGCAGGATTGGGCTCAGCGCAGCTCGTCGATGGAGAGGGCCGCGAAGTAGGGCACACCCGCCGCTTCGATCCGCTCCTTCGCACCCGTATTCCGGTCGACGACGACGGCGACGGCGACGGGCTCCGCGCCCACCTCACGTGCGGCCTCAAGTGCCTCGAGCGGCGATCCACCCGTCGTGGACGTGTCCTCGAGGATGACGACCCGGCGGCCCGCGATCTCGGGGCCCTCGACCCTCCGCTGCATGCCATGGCCCTTGGCGGCCTTGCGGACGACGAAGGCGTCGACGGCCAGGCCCCGCGAGGCGGCCGCGTGAAGGATCGCGGCTGCGACGGGATCCGCTCCCATCGTCAGTCCACCGACCGCATCGATCTCATCGGGTCCGAACCCCGACTCCTCGAGCATGTCGAGCATGACGTGGCCGATGAGGGGGGCGGCCTCGTGGTGGAGGGTCGCCCTCCGCATATCAACGTAATGGTCTGACACGAGGCCGGAGGCGAGGGTGACCTCACCCTCGATGACGGCGAGCTCGCGGACGAGCTCGATGAGGCGCTGGCGCTGGGGGTCGTTGTTCTTCACGGGCCCCAGTCTACGTGTGCGGGGGCGCAGGAGCTGAGTCAGATGCCGGCCGCGCGGCCGGAGCGGCCGGGCCCGGCGACCCGGCGGACGAGTGCCCGCGGTGAGAGCCGGAGGATCCCCGCCGCGGCCGCATAGACGGGCGAGGGAGTGACGATGACGCGGCCGCGACGGACGGCGTCGAGGGAGCGGGAGGCCACCCTGTCGACGGGGATGAAGGCGAACTCGGGCCACTGGCTCGCGTCGACGTTGGTCCGTGCGTGGAAGTCGGTGTGGACGAGTCCCGGGCAGGAGACGGTGACGTTGACGCCGTGGGGCCTCAGGGTCTCGGCGAGGCCCTCCGAGAATGTCCGGACCCAGGCCTTGTGGGCCGAGTAGGTACCCTGCGCGGTCAGCGAGGTCATCGACGAGATGTTGAGGATCGCGCCGTAGCCGCGCCGGGCGAACTCGCCCGCCGCGGCGTGGCAGATGATGAGGATGGCGCGGGCCATGACATCCATGCCCTCGAGTTCACGGTCGAGACTGCCGCCGAGGAAGCTCTGGCCAAGCCCGAAGCCGGCGTTGTTGACGACAAGGCCGATGGGGCGCTCTCGGCTGGCGACACGCTCCCCGACCGCGCGGGCGCCCTCCTCGGTGGCGAGGTCGGCGCTGAGCGTCTCGACCTTCTGCCCCGTGAAGGTGCGGATCCTGTCCGCGTACTCCTCGAGGGCCGGGACGTTCCGAGCGACGAGGACGATGTCATTGCCCTCGGCCGCCAGCTGCCAGGCGATCTCTCGGCCGATGCCGGAGGTGGCGCCGGTGACCAGTGCTGTACCCATATCGAGAGCCTAGCTGGAATAATGGCCCGCATGAGACTTGTGACCTGGAATGTGAACTCCGTCCGCACCCGCATCGATCGCGTCATCGGCTTCCTCGAGCGTTCGAATACGGATGTGCTCGCCATCCAGGAGACGAAGTGCCGGGTCGACCAATTTCCGTACGCACCCTTCGAGGAGGCCGGCTACGAGGTCGCCGTCACCGGCCTCAACCAGTGGAACGGCGTCGCCCTCATCTCCCGCGTCGGAATCGAGAACGTGCGCACCCAGTTCGAGGGCCAGCCCGCCTTCGCGAAGCCCGATCAGGAGCCGGTGGTCGAGCCGCGTGCGATCGGCGCCACCTGCGGCGGGATCGACGTGTGGAGCCTCTACGTCCCCAATGGCCGGTCGATCACCGACCCGCACTACGCTTACAAGCTGTCATTCCTCACGGCGCTCGCAGAGCAGGGCAGGTCGCGCCTCGCCGGCGACCCCTCGGCCGATATCGCCCTCGTCGGTGACTGGAACGTCGCACCTCAGGATCACGACGTGTGGGACATCGAGCTGTTCCGGGACAGCCTCTATGTGACCGATGGCGAGCGCCGCGCGCTGCAGTCCGTGGTCGACGCCGGCTTCACCGAGGTCACCCGCGAACACGAGCCCGACCAGTACACGTTCTGGGACTACCAGCAGCTCCGCTTCCCGAGGAACGAGGGGATGAGGATCGACTTCCAGCACTTCTCCCCCTCCCTCGCCGGACGTGTCGCGCACGCGAGCATCGACCGCGATGAGCGCAAGGGCAAGGGTGCCTCCGACCACGTCCCCGTCATCGTCGACATCGAGGACTGACCGATGCCGTGCCCCGCTCTGCCCTCCCACGAGCAGCCCGTCTATGGCTCGGCGCAGCCGCGCCGGGCGGGCACGGCCGCAGGCGTGCTCGCGATCCTCTTCTTCTGGACGGGGACGATTGGGTGCGCACTCGGCTACGTGTCGATCGCGCAGGCCCGCAGGGCCGGGGACTCTGCCTCGCTCGGCATCATCGGCTTTGCGCTCAGCTTCGCCGTGTTCCTCGGCATCTTCGTCTACGTGCTGCTCGGCGTCATCGACGTGTGGGGCGCGCTCTGACGGGGCACTGCCGACTCACCCCGCGGCGCTCAGCGGGATCGTTCTGAGCCTGCGGGCTCAGAACTCCTCGCCCGCCCTCATCCGGTCCGTCAGGCCCGGCCACAGGTCCTTGTGCTTCTGGCCGAAGTCCTCGTCGCCCAGATAGACGCCGGTCAGCTGGACCTCGGGATCGACCCAGAGGAACGAGCCGGACTGGCCGAAGTGCCCGAACGCCGAGGGCGAGAAGGTCGCCCCGAGCCAGTGGGGGTCCTTCGTCGCTCTGATCTCGAAGCCGAGACCCCACGCGTTATCCTGCTGCCGGCCGTAGCCCGGCAGTATCCCGGACAGTTCGCCGAAGCTGGGTGACGTCGCCTCAGCGAGAAGATCCTCGGGGATGAGGGTGGGCTTCAGGAGCTCTCGACCGAAGGCCGCAAGGTCCGCGGCATTGCCCTCGCCCGAATGGGCGGGTGATCCCTCGATGAGGATCGAGGACAGGCCGAGCGGCTCGAGCACCGTCTGCTCGATCCAGGATTGGATCGACGTGCCGACTTTCGTCTCGATGTGCTCTCCGAGAACCTCGATTCCCATATTCGAGTAGACGCGGCGCCGGCCCGGCTCCGACACGGGGCCGCCCTCGTCGAACGGCAGGCCCGAGGCGTGGCCGAGAAGATGGCGGACGGTCGCGGGTCCCGCCTCCTCGTCGAGGTCGAGCAGATGCCGGTCGACGGCGATGAGGGCGGCGTAGGCTGCGAAGAGTTTGGTGACTGACGCGAAGCGGAAATTCCGTTCGATCTCGCCGCGATTTCGGATGACTTTGTCTACAGAACTGAGAATGACGGCTTCCACGTGCTAAGTGTAGGACATGAGCTCTTGGTTGATTGATATGGATGGCGTCCTCGTACACGAGGGCTTGGCACTGAATGGCGCCCGGGAATTCCTCGGGCGGCTCGAAGAGAACGGCATCCCACACCTCATCCTCACCAACAACTCGATCTACACGCCGCGCGACCTCGCGGCGCGGCTCTCTACCTCCGGAATCGAGGTCGACGAGAGCCGAATCTGGACCTCAGCTCTTGCCACAGCACGGTTCTTGGCAACCCAGTCCGACTCCCGCCGCGCCTATGTCGTCGGTGAGGCCGGGCTGACGACGGCGCTGTATGAAGAGAACTTCATCATGACGAACGCAAACCCGGATTTCGTCATTCTCGGCGAGACCCGCACCTACTCGTTCGAGGCAATCACGACAGCGATTCGCCTCATCCAGGCTGGTGCCCGCTTCATCGCCACCAACCCTGACGCGACCGGCCCCTCAGCCGAGGGTGATCTGCCGGCAACAGGCGCAGTTGCGGCAATGGTTGAGAAGGCGACCGGCAGGACGCCGTTCTTCCTCGGCAAGCCCAACCCGATCATGCTCCGCTACGGCCTCAACAGGATGGGCGCGCACTCAGAGAACACATCGATCGTCGGCGACCGAATGGACACCGACATTCTCGCGGGCATCGAAGCTGGTCTTCGTACCCACCTCGTTCTCACAGGCTCAACTCATAGGGACGACATTGCAAAGTTCCCGTTCAGGCCTGAGTTTGTTCACGACTCAATCGAAGACGTCATCGATTTCGTCTAGATAGTTTGACTATCAGGGGCGCCGTGGCCAAGCCACTGGCGCCTCTGTTGCCAGAACCCCGCACACGTCCGCTCCCTCATAACCGTGTCGACGTCGCGATCATTGGCGCTCGTCCTCACTCTCCCGTGGCGGGACGACAACCTCGGGTAGAAGAGGCAAGGACCGTACGTAATCCTCCGCACGACCCACCCATGATCCTCATCGTCCTCGACACCACGCGAGTGAGTGTGCTCGCTGCAGGCCTTGCAGTCAGCGCCAGCCGAGCTCGGGGGCGATGTGGGTGAGGACCGATTCGATGAGGCGAGCGTTAAATTCCACGCCACGCTGATTGGGGACTGTGAGGAGCACCGTGTCTGCCGCCTGGATCGCTTCGTCCTCCGTCAGTTGCGCAACAAGCGCGTCAGGCTCATCCGCGTACGCTCTTCCGAACACGGCCCGCCCCGAGTCGAGGTGTCCGAACTGGTCGTGGCGGCTTCCCGGGATCATGTAGGCACGAGTTTCATCGCTGACGATGGGGATGATCGATCTGGACACAGACACTCTGGGCTCGAAGCCGTGATTGTGCCGCGCCCACTCGCTCCTGAACTCATCGATCTGCTTGCGCTGTTGAACGTGGAACGGTTCGCCCGATTCGTCGTTCTTCAGTGTCGAAGACATGAGGTTCATGCCCTCGCGTGCCGCCCAGCGGGCGGTCGCATTCGATCCTGCGCCCCACCACATCCGTTGCCTCAACCCTTCTGAATAGGGTTCAATCCGTAATAGGCCGGGCGGGTTCGGGAACATCGGGCGCGGGTGCGGCTTGGCGAACTGCTCACCGTCGATGACGTCAAGCGCCCTCTTTGTGTGGGCACGCGCCATGTCCGCCGGGCTCTGGTCCTCTTCTGGAACGAATCCGAAATAGCGGAAGCCATCAATCACCTGCTCTGGCGAGCCGCGCGACATTCCGAGCTGGAGTCGCCCTCCGGTGATGATGTCTGTCGCCCCCGCATCTTCCGCGAACTGTAGCGGGTTGGCGTACCGCATGTCGATGACGCCGGTACCGATGTCGATCCGCTCGGTCCTCGCCCCGATCGCGGAAAGTAGCGGAAACGGTGAGGCAATCTGCCGAGCAAAGTGGTGCACCCGGAAGTACGCGCCATCTGCTCCCAACTCTTCGGCCGCGACGGCGAGTTCGATGCTCTGCACGAGGGAATCTGTTGCGGACCGGACCTGCGACATCGAGTGGTCGGTCCAATGACCAAATGAAAGAAAGCCGATCTTCTTGCCCATAGGGCGTCAACGCACCGGTGGCGCATGCCATTCCCGTCGGAAGACGGAGGTCATCACGTCCGTATCATGTTCTGGACCGGGTGACACGGAGGCTGTCTCTTGGGGAAGATAGGATTATGTTCGCGTGTGTGACGAGGATGACCCGCCCAGCCGGGGATCTTCGCGTGCGAATGTGTAGCTGACGCCTTCGAGCACGACAGGTCTACCGCACCTTGCTCGATGGAACCTTTCAACGGCCTGAAAGCGTAGTGTCAGAGCACGCATCAAAGGAACAATCATGTCGTCAATTTTCGGTGGCCCACTCGTATCCTTCGAGCTCATGCCTCCCCGCCAACCGGGGAGTGCCCCTAAGTTCTGGGGGACGGTCAAGAAGCTCATGGACTTTCGACCCGACTTTGTCTCCGTCACCTATGGAGCGGGCGGAAAGAATGCGGACACCGCGCACGAGGTCATCGCCCAGCTTGTCCGGCACACGCCCGTCCAGCCAATCGCGCACTTCACATGTGTCGGTATGTCACGCGCGGGAGTCTACGAGGAGTTGACGAAATACCTCCGCACGGGCGTCCGGACCTTTCTCGCACTTCGGGGCGATCCGCCCGTCGGGATCCCCAACTGGGCCCCGGCACCAGATAGCCTCCAGTCTGCAGTCGAGCTTGTCGCCGCGATCCGCGAGATCGAGGAGAAGGCCTGCACCGAATCCCCGTCCGCGGCGCTGCGGAACGCTTTTCGCCCGCTGACAATCGCCGTCGCAGCCTTCCCGAACGGCAACCCTGCCGCGGGCACAGGTGTCGACGATGAAGTGAACCGCCTACTCGTCAAGCAGGCGGCCGGAGCCAACTTCGCGATCACCCAGCTGTACTGGGATCCGGACGTTTATGTCGACTTTGTCGCCCGTAGCCGCCGGGCCGGCGTCCACATCCCCATCGTCCCCGGGATCCTGCCACCGGTCGAATCGCGCCGACTCCATCGCACGGCCGAACTCACCGGGATCGTGGCCCCACACGGTCTGCTGGAGTCGATGGAGGAGGCGGAGAGAGCAGACGAGGAGAGCGGTAACACGAGCACACACGCCTACGACATCGGAGTCGCCTATGCGGCATGGTTGGCACGGCAGGCTCTCGAGGCCGGCGCCCCCGGCATCCACCTCTATACCTTCAACCGGGCTGAGCCGTCGCTCGACGTTCTCCGCCGCATCGGCATCACCCACGACGAACGCGACGAGCATGAGCTCCGTCCAGTCCCGACCGCCGCAGCCCACAGTCTCTCCCTCCAATACCAGATTTGATCCTCACGACCATCAAGGGAAAAACTCACATGACACTGTCATCCACCATCCTCGGATATCCGCGTATCGGGCGGAAGCGGGAGCTCAAGAAAGCTGTTGAAGCCTACTGGGCTGGCCGCATTGACGCCGCCGATCTGAAAGCCGCTGAGGACGAGCTCCGCCGGGCGAACCTTGCCCGACTCACCGAGCTCGGACTCGGTGCCGACGACTCCTCAATTCCGGAGAACTCGTCACTGTACGACCAGGTCCTCGACGTTACCCGCATGCTCGGAGCAGCGCCGGAACGATTTGCTGGCCGGAAAGGCCTCGATCTGTACTTCGCTCTCGCTCGGGGTGATGCATCGGTGGCACCGCTCGAGATGACAAAGTGGTTCGACACGAACTACCACTATCTCGTTCCCGAGATCGGTCCAGACACCTCGATCTCCTTCGCGAGCCGCGACATCGTCGACCGGTTTGTGGAAGCCAGGAAGTGGGGATACGTCACCCGTCCTGCCATCGTCGGCCCCGTAACCTACCTCGTCCTGTCGAAGCCCGCAGGCGAGCATGGTCATCCGCTCGACCGGCTCGCTGATGTCGTCGCCGTCTACGAGCAACTTCTCACCGCACTGCAGGAGGCTGGTGCGCACTGGGTGCAGTTCGATGAGCCGGCGCTTATCTCCGATAATCTTACTGAGTCCCGAGCCGACATCGCCCGCCGCGTCGAGCAGGTCTGGACCGGTCTCGCAGCCCGCGAAGATCGACCACAGATCCTTCTCACCGTCCCCTACGGTGACTCAGCTCCCGCGTTCCCCGTCCTCGTCAGGACAGGCGTCGAGGCGATCGGCATCGACCTTGACCGCGGCACATTGCCACAGCCGGAGGTTCTCGCGAGCGCCGGGATCAGTCCCTCGGATCTTGCGGGCAGAACGCTTGTCGCTGGCGTGGTCGATGGACGCAACATCTGGGCGACGGATCTCAATGCCGCTGTCGAGAAGATTGAAGCGGCACGCGCCCTCGGCGCAGACGTTGTCGTCGGCACCGCCACATCCCTCCAGCACGTCCCCCACGACACGGCACTCGAGACGTGGGACGATCCCGAGCTGAATGAGAATCTTCACGCCTGGCTCGCCTTCGCGGATCAGAAGGTTGGCGAGGTCGCCCTCCTCGACCGCGGCATCCGCAACGGCTTCGATTCGATCAGGGACGAGCTCGATGCGAACGCCGCTATTCTCGCCAAACGCGCAGCGACACCGGGTGTCTCGGTTCCTGCTGTCCGCGAGCGCGTTGCCGCCTTAACCGTGGCTGACAGGACCCGAACGGATAGCGCGGAGCGCCGCGCCGCCCAGGCGGCCCGGCTCGGCCTCCCTCATCTGCCGACAACGTCGATTGGCTCATTTCCGCAGACCGCTGAGGTGCGTCAAGCCCGCGCCGCTCATGCTCGGGGAGATATCGATGATGCTACCTACGAAGCGCGGATGAAGGAGGAAATCGAGCGGACGATCCGGCTTCAAGAAAAGATTGGCGTTGATGTCCTCGTCCATGGCGAGGCGGAGCGCAATGATATGGTCCAGTACTTCGCTGAGCTTCTCGATGGTTTTGCGGTGACGAAGCATGGCTGGGTCCAGTCCTACGGGTCGCGCTGCACGAGGCCGTCAATCCTCTGGGGGGATGTGGCGAAGTCGGTTGAGATGACGGTGCCGTGGTGGTCTTATGCCCAATCGCTCACCGACCGTCCGGTCAAGGGCATGCTGACCGGCCCTGTCACGATCATCGCCTGGTCGTTCGTTCGCAAGGACATCCCCCTCTCCAATGTTGCGGACCAGATCGCGCTCGCACTGCGCGATGAGGTCGCAGAACTCGAGGAGGCTGGCGCGGCCGTCATCCAGGTCGATGAGCCCGCTTTGCGGGAATTACTACCACTCGATAGATCGAGACATGCCGAGTACCTCGCATGGTCGGTGGGTGCGTTCAATGCCGCAACTGCGGGGGTCAAACCTGAGACACAGATTCACACTCATCTGTGCTATTCGGAGTTCGGCCAGATTATCGACGCCATCGCGGCGCTCGACGCCGACGTCACGTCGATCGAGGCGGCACGTTCGCGCATGGAGGTGCTGCCTGATCTCAAGGACCACGGTTTCGCCCAGGGGGTCGGCCCCGGCGTGTGGGACATCCACTCTCCGCGCGTGCCCTCGGTTGAGGAGCTGACATCCCTGCTTGAGCTGGCCGTCGAGTCCGTCGATCCGGATCTTCTCTGGGTCAATCCGGACTGCGGCCTCAAGACCCGAGGCTACGAGGAGACAACTGCATCTCTGACCAACCTGGTGGCCGCGGCGAAGGCTGTCCGCGCCACGATCTGAATGACTGACCTGATCTGTCTGGGGCTGCTCGCGCAGCCCCAGACTCATCTACAGTGCTGGCATGGCACTCATCGATGACCTACTGACCAACGAACAGCGACTTTCGACTGGGGACACCGAGTTCTACCGGCAGACCTATCGGCCCGATGCTCTCTTCATCATGCCGAGCATGGTCGCGTCCCTGGACGAGGCAATCGCGGGGCTCAAGCAGTCCCCGCCCTGGGACGAGTATGCGCTGACCAATGTCACCTTGCGGATGCTGGGAACCGATGCGGCAGCGATCATTTATCGCTTCACCGGCAGTCGCGAAGGTCAAACGTATTCGGCCGACATGGTGTCGACGTACGAGCGAGTCACGCAGTGGCAACTCGTACTTCACCAGCAGACACCGCTTGTGTGAGAACCGGGCCTTGCTTTTCTCGGACGTGGCGGAGCTGACCGAGCTTCGTCACATCCCTCACTCCCCTCGTGCATGCCGCACCGCCAGAGCGGAGGGGGCCAACCGCGCGGTGCGGTTGGCCCCTCCTCTCTGGCAGTTCTTAAAGTGCCGTCTCCGGGGAGACAACAGTGAGTGACATGCCCTGACCAAGCTCTTCAGGCGAATCAACCATGACGGTATCGCCATCGCTGACGGTGCCGGCGAGGATGAGCCTGGCGAGCTCGTCGCCGATCTCCCGCTGGATGAGGCGGCGGAGCGGCCGGGCGCCGTAGGCGGGATCGTATCCCTCGACCGCTAGATAGTCCCGCGCACTCGGGGTGACATCGAGCGTGATCCGGCGGCTTTCGAGGCGCTCGGCCAGGTGCTTGACCTGAAGCTCGACGATGCTCGCGATCTCGCTCATGCCGAGCGGGCTGAAGTGGACGATGTCGTCGAGACGGTTGAGGAACTCCGGCTTGAAGGCTCCCTGGACTGTCCTGTCGACGGCGGCCCTCTTCTCCTCCTCGCTCAGCGTCGGGTCCGCGAGGAACTGCGAGCCGAGGTTCGAGGTGAGAATGAGGATGACGTTGCGGAAGTCGACCGTCCTACCCTGACCATCGGTCAGCCGTCCGTCGTCAAGCACCTGGAGGAGGATGTCGAAGACCTCCGGGTGGGCCTTCTCGACCTCGTCGAGGAGGACGACGGCGTAGGGCCTGCGGCGCACCGCCTCGGTCAGCTGACCGCCCTCCTCGTAGCCGACGTAGCCCGGAGGGGCACCGACGAGACGGGCGACCGAGTGCTTCTCCGAGTACTCAGACATGTCGATCCGGACCATGGCCCGCTCATCGTCGAAGAGGAAGTCCGCGAGCGACTTCGCGAGCTCCGTCTTGCCGACGCCGGTCGGGCCGAGGAACAGGAACGAGCCAGTGGGCCGGTTCGGGTCCGCGACGCCCGCGCGGCTACGCCGCACGGCGTCCGACACGGAGGCGACGGCCTCCTTCTGACCGACGAGGCGCTGGCCGATGACGTCCTCCATGTGGAGGAGCTTCTCGGTCTCGGTCGCGAGGAGCCGGCCGACGGGGATGCCCGTCCAGGCGGCAACGACCTGAGCAATCTCATCAGCATCGACATGCTCAGCGATCATCGGTTCGAGCCCATCGTCAGGGGACTCATCGGCCTCGCCTTCGGCGATCCGACGCTCTACCTCCGGGATGTCGCCGTTCTGGATACGGCCAGCATCCTCGTAGCGACCCTCGCGGATCGCTCGCTCGAGTTCCGTTCGGAGCTCATCGAGCTTGACCTTCAAATCACCGACGCGGTTACGGCCGGCTTTCTCGTTCTCCCAGCGGGCGTTGAGTGCGGCCAGATCCTCCGACCTGTCGGCGAGCTCACTGCGAATCTTCTCGAGCCGTTCGGCGCCACTCTCATCGTCGCCAAGAGTGTCGAGCAGGTAGGACTCCTCCATCTTCAGCCGGTCAACCTGACGCTGGAGGGTGTCAATCTCCTCGGGCGAGGAGTCAAGTTCCATGCGCAACCGCGACGCAGCCTCATCGACGAGGTCGATCGCCTTGTCGGGAAGCTGGCGGCCGGAAATATAGCGATCGGACAGCTCTGCAGCTGCCACAAGCGCGCCATCTGAGATCGTCACCTTGTGGTGGGCCTCGTACTTGGGGGCAATACCGCGAAGGATCGCGACAGTGTCCTCGACCGATGGTTCACCAACGAAAATCTGCTGGAAACGCCGCTCGAGGGCCGGGTCCTTTTCGATGTTCTCCCGGTACTCGTCAAGGGTGGTGGCCCCGACAAGGCGGAGCTCACCGCGAGCGAGCATGGGCTTGAGCATGTTGCCCGCATCCATCGACCCATCCGAGCTGCGGCCCGCACCGACAACCGTGTGGAGCTCATCGATAAAAGTGACGATCTCCCCGTCGGAATCCTTGATCTCCTGGAGAACCGCCTTGAGGCGCTCCTCGAACTCGCCGCGGTACTTCGCACCCGCGACCATCGCGGAGATATCGAGTGCGATGAGTCGCTTGTCGCGCAGTGACTCGGGCACGTCCCCATCGACGATGCGCTGGGCGAGCCCCTCGACGACGGCGGTCTTACCGACACCGGGCTCGCCAATGAGGACGGGATTGTTCTTTGTGCGGCGCGACAGCACCTGGATGACGCGACGGATTTCGGTATCTCGGCCGATAACGGGGTCGAGCTTACCTTCGCGTGCGATCTGGGTGAGGTCCTGACCGTACTTCTCGAGGGCGTCGTACGTCTCCTCCGGGTCGGGGGAATCAACCGTACGACCGCCGCGAACCTGACCGAGAACGCCCTGCAGCTGTTCACGGCTCGCACCGGCGGAACGAAGAATGTCTCCCGCGCTCGACTGCGAGGCCGCTAGCCCCATGAGCAGATGCTCGGTTGACACGTAGGCGTCGCCGAGGGCGGTTGCCTCCTTGCCCGCGTCCGACAGGACGAGGCTGAGGGGACGGGAGGCGGCTGGCTGTGCGACTGAACTGCCCTGTGCGCCCGGAAGCGCCGTGAGGGCCGCCTGCACACGCTGGCCGAGCGCGCCCCTATCAACGCCAATCGCGTCGAGCATGCCGATGGCGACACCGGCGTTCTGTCCGAGAAGGGCGGCAAGGAGATGAACAGGTTCGAGCTGAGGATTACCAGCCCGGACTGCCATCTCCAGCGCGGAGGAGATAGCCTCCTGCGACTTGGTTGTCAGCTTATCCATGAAACTCCTTGTGAATGTCGTAATGCTTCATATGCTGGAACGCAGATAAACTTGAGTCTATTCCACTCAACCTTGAACGTGACCTCTCTCGCACGCCGTCCGGCCCTCAGTCCGCCCGTGAGCACATCAGGAGCCGGTTGGTTCGCGGATGGTCGGCCAAGGATCTGCCTCTTCAATATCGCGAGCGAGGGAGAGGAGGAGCGCATCCGCGCCTGGCCGAACCGCGCCGAGCATCGCACCGAAGGGTAGCTCAACGCCGTCGACCTCTGCCCTGTGAACGGGGAGCGTGATTGACGCGTTACCCGTCATGTTCCACACGCTCGCCCACGGCGTGAACCTCATCTGCGCATCGAAGTCGGCCCGCCCATCCGGCACCTTCATGTCACCGGGGTACGCGGGCGGGCCGGACAGCGTTGGCGTGAGAACGATATCGACATCAGCCCAACCGTTCGCGGCTTTTCGGGTCAGGGACTGAACCGCGCTCATGGCAACCGCGAAGTCGGCGGCGCTCAGCTTCCGACCCTCGTCCCGTAGCCACCGTGTCAGTTCGGTGACATTGCCTTCATCCTGCGTTGATAGCGGAATTGCGGCAGCCGCGCCGGTCCACAGGGGCATAAAGGCTAGCCAGTCCTTCGGAGGGAAGGGCCGCGCTACCGTTGTCACCGAATGTCCGAGAGACTCGAGTGTGCCGGCAAGCCGCAGGGCAGCCGCCTCGGCTGAGGGATGGAGATCGACCGAGTCGACATTGAGCGGCTCGAGGAGGAGCCCGACCCGGAGCAGGCCGGTGCTCTTCCTGCTCGCATCGAGGTAGCTGCCAGCAAGATCGAGCACCTCATCGCGCGGCGGGTGATAGCTCTCCCCCGGCCAGCGGACTGCGAGGACGTCGAGCAGTGCCGCTGAATCTTCAACGGTGCGGGTAATGACACCGTGGGTTGTGAGGCCGGATCCGCTCACTCCCGTCGGACCTGGTGAGACAACCCCGCGGGAGGCCTTGAAGCCGACCGCGCCACAGGCTGCAGCAGGGATGCGGATGGAGCCCCCGCCATCCGAGGCGTGGGCGGCGGGCACCATCCCGGTCACGACCGCGGCCGCCGCTCCACCTGATGATCCTCCCGCCGTGCGCGTCACATCCCAGGGGCACCGTGCTGGCGGGCCGATCTCGGGCTCTGTGTAGGCGGGGAAGCTGAACTCCGGAGCCGAGGTCTTCCCGACCGTGAGCGTGCCAGCCTCCTTGAGAAGGGTGACAACCCCGTCATCCGCCTCGGCGATGTTTCCGACGTAGATGGCAGCACCCTGCTCCCAGGGCTGGCCAGCGACGGGAGTGGCGTCCTTAATGGGGAGCGGCACCCCGTCAAATGGGCGAGCCTTCCCTGCGGCGACCCGGATGTCCGTCTCATCGGCCTGCTCGCGTGCGAGCTGCTCGGTC
The DNA here is from genome assembly GCF_014118685.1 of Flaviflexus huanghaiensis. Classification (GTDB taxonomy): domain Bacteria; phylum Actinomycetota; class Actinomycetes; order Actinomycetales; family Actinomycetaceae; genus Flaviflexus; species Flaviflexus huanghaiensis. The sequence goes on along the minus strand of NZ_JACFAK010000001.1, from coordinate 185,650 downwards.
ACATGAGCGAACGCCCCCACCTGCGGGAAGGCGGCGATGCGGGCAAGGGTGTGGTCGAGCACGTCGTGGGCCGATACCTCGCCGGCTTTGATGGTCGCCGCGAGGTCGAGCGCGCTCAGTTTATGGATCGTCATAGAACCTCCTCCGCTCATCCTACGGTGCAGGCAACGTCACAGAATTGGCAATCTTCCGTGAGACTGAGGTCCCTAGCGCGGCTCCATTGGTCCGACACGCGTGGTGCGACCAACACCCATTTCCACATGCAAACCTGGAGAAATTGGGCACTCTGCCATATCTTGTAGGCATGAGTGGAAGTGTCGTCCTGGGTATCCCGTCCGTGCGTAGCGATGTGCCGGACGTCGCGAGCCGTCCCGATACACCGCTCCTCACCGACCGTTTCGGCCGGCTTGGCCGAGATTTGCGAGTGTCGCTGACTGACAAGTGCAACTTGCGATGCCAGTACTGCATGCCCGCGGAGGGAATCGATCCGCTGCCTAATGATCGGCTACTGACTGACGACGAGATTGTCCGCCTCATCCACATCTCCCTCACCCACCTCGGGATCGAGGAAGTCCGTTTCACCGGCGGGGAGCCGCTACTACGCAAGGGCCTCGAAGCGATCGTCGGCGAAGCCGCCAAGATGACGAATCATCTCGGGAACAAGCCCGAGTTGTCGCTCACGACCAATGCGTTGGGGCTTGCCAAGAGGGCGACGAAGCTTAAGGCGGCGGGCCTTGACCGGGTCAACATCTCCATCGATTCGATCGACCGCGAGGTGTACGCGAAACTCACGCGGCGCGACCGACTCAAGGACGCGGTCGACGGCGCGAGGGTCTCCCACGAGGTCGGCCTCACCCCTGTCAAGATCAATGCTGTCCTGATGCCGGGCGTCAACGACGATCAGGCCGTGCCACTTCTCAAGTTCTGTCTTGATCACGGCTACGAGCTTCGGTTCATTGAGTACATGCCGCTCGGGCCGCGCGGATCCTGGAAGCGCAGCGACATGATTACCGCGGAGGACATCCTCGGCATGCTCGAGACAGAGTTCGAGCTCACCCCGCTTGGAGATACGGTGCGCGGCACCTCGCCCGCTGAGCTGTGGCAGGCAACCAGCCCCCATCACCCAACCGGCAATGTCGGCATCATCGCCTCGGTCACGCGCCCCTTCTGTGGCACATGTGATCGGACCCGCCTGACTGCCGACGGCAGGATCCGCAACTGCCTCTTCGGAGACTCGGAAGTCGATCTCATGGGCATGATGAGAACCGGCGCGAGTGACGACGAGATCGCGGACCGCTGGCGCGGGGCAATGTGGATCAAGAAGGCCGGGCACGGCATCGACGACGAGGGCTTCCTTCAGCCGGATCGCCCCATGAGTGCAATAGGTGGATAAATGGTAGAGATTCGCTATTTCGCTTCTGTAGCGGAGGCCGCAGGCACCCCGACAGAGCTTGTGACGATCCCGGATGGCATGACGGCGGGCCAGCTACGCTCCCAGTTGGCGCAGCAACGACCTGGCGAGTTCTCACGCCTTGTCGGCATTTCAGCCCTGCTCGTCAACGGCGTGAGCGCCGATGACATCACGGTTCTTCCCGAAAAGGCGAAAGTCGACGTGCTCCCCCCGTTCGCGGGTGGTTAAGTCAAAACTCGTTCGTGGATCGGTCGGCCTCTGGGTCGGCCGATTCTTCTATCTGCCTGCGGGCTTCTGCCCGCCGGTCAATGACGCAACTGAACGCGGCACCAGGCACAGTTTGCATCTCTCGCAGAGGGCTCTGGTTGAGAACCACGTGGCGGCTCCGCTCCGCGCGCCTCGTCGCGCGAGGGACACCTTCGAAACGGCATATCCGCAACGAGCACGTGACGTAATGAAAATATATTCGGCAAATAGTTCACTAATTCGGTCACGACCTGTGCGGGAGCGAGCGAAACCCTGCCATCTCGCCATTTTGCCGTTGCGTCTTGCGCGAATTTGGACGATTGTCGTGGGACCTTAAGCCCTCCTTTTGCCTGGGGAGAACCGAGAACCTGAAGTCACGCCACACACAAAGGAGTTCTCATGGCTTCCGTAACGGACCGCAGGGTATCTAGACGATCATTCATGAAGTGGTCCGGCGTTGCAGGAGGATCTGCAGCACTTGTCGCCACTGCCGCACATGTCGGAATGCCGGCGGTCACGCCCGCAGCCGCAGCTGATGGGATGGAGGGGGTGGATGCAACAATCTGGAACGTATGTCTTGCGAACTGTCAGTCCCGTTGCCCCCTACGCCTCCAGGTCAAGGACGGCACGGTCGTGCGCGTCCTACCCGACAATACGGGTTCCGCTGAGCTGGGTGACTTGCAAATCCGGGCATGCGTGCGCGGCCTCAACCAGCGTGAACGGATCTATTCCCCCGATCGCATAAAGAAGCCGGTCAAGCGCGTTGGCAAGCGTGGTGAGGGCACATGGGAAGAGATCTCCTGGGAAGAAGCCTTCGACACGATCGCGTCCGAGCTTAAGCGCATCAAAGATGACTACGGCAACGAGGCCATCTGGTATCACTATGGCTCCGGCTCGACCGGCGGCAACATCACGAAGCGCGGCACATGGCCGCGCCTCCTCAACACCTACGGCGGCTATCTCGGCCAGTACGGCGACTACTCGACCGCACAGATCACCGCGGCATACCCCTTCCATTACGGAGCCTGGCTCGCCTCGAACTCGCTGGAGGATGCGCAGCACTCCGCCCTGCAGGTCATGTTCGGCAATAACCCGCTGGAGACCCGCATGTCAGGCGGTGGCGAACTCGGCGTCGTCCAGAAGATTCGACAGGACTTCGGCGTGCGGACGATCTCGATTGATCCGCGATACAACGACACGGCGATCGACGCTGATGGCGAGTGGGTTCCGGTTCGGCCTGGCACAGACGCTGCTCTTATCGCGGGCATGATTCACACGATGATCACGGAGGACCTTCAGGATCAGGACTTCCTTGACACGTACTGCGTGGGCTTCGATGAGGACACCCTTCCCGAGGGGGCGCCCGAGAACTCCTCCTACCGTGCCTACCTCGAGGGCAAGGGTTCGGACGGAATCGAGAAGACCCCCGAATGGGCAGCCGACATCACGGGCGTTCCCGCTGACCGGATTCGTCGGCTCGCTCGCGAGATCGCAACAACGAAGCCATGCGCGGTCACGCAGGGCTGGGGAGTGCAGCGACATGCCAACGGCGAGAACGCTGCACGCGCCGTCTTCACTCTCGCGGCCGCAATTGGTCAGATCGGCATCAAGGGCGGCGGCAACGGCGCTCGCGAGGGCAACTACAAGATCCCTGTCGCGCAGTTCCCTCTATTCGACGGTGAGGCGCCCCCGGTGAGCACCCAGATCTCCTGCTTCAACTGGATTGATGCGATCAATGACGGTCCGTCAATGACGGACGTGAAGGATGGGGTGCGTGGCAAGGAGAGGCTCGACGTCGGCATCAAGCTCATGGTCGTCAACGCGTCGAACACCCTCATCAACCAGCACAACGACGTCCACGTCACCCAGGACGCCTTGGGAGACGACAGCAAGTGCGAGTTCATCGTTGTCATCGACCACCAGTGGACACCGTCCTGTGACTGGGGCGATATCGTCCTTCCATCGACAACGAACTTCGAGGAGAACGACCTCATGCCCGGAGGCAACTGTGGCGACATGGGCTGGGCCATGTGGGGCGGCAAGGTAATCGAACCTCTCTACGATACGAAGACCGGGTACGAAATGTGCACGGAGATCGCGAAGCGTCTCGGCATCGAGGATGAGTTCACGCAGGGTCGTAGCCAAGAAGAGTGGCGCACGTGGCTGTTCGACGAGACCCGGGCCGCCTTCCCCGACTTCCCCACGGAGGAGGAGCTCGAGGAATTAGGCGTGTACCGCCATCACAACCCGGATGGCACGACGGTCGCGATGAAGGAGTTCCGTGAGGACCCCGAGGAAAACCCGCTCATGACACCGTCGGGCAAGATCGAGATCTACTCGGCACAGCTTGCGGAATTGGCGGACACATGGGTGTTCGAGGGCGTTACGGAAGGCGATAAGCTCACCGCGCTGCCCGAACACATCGACACGTGGGAGGGGGCTCTCGAGTCTAGGGAGAACAAGGACTACCCCCTCCAGTGCATCGCCCATCATTACAAGGGGCGCACGCACTCGTCGTACGCGAACCTGGCGATGAACCTCGAAGCGCATCCGCAGATGGTGTGGATCAACCCGAAAGACGCAGCCGAACGGGACATTGAGAACGGCGACACCGTCGACGTGTTCAGCCCGCGCGGCCGGCTTCGGACCGAAGCTCGTGTCACCCCGCGCATCGCCCCCGGCGTCGTCTCTGTCCCGCAGGGGGCCTGGTACGCGCCAGATAAGGACGGTGTCGATCTCGGCGGCAACGTCAACACGGTCATGAAGTACCATCCGTCACCGCTCGCGAAGGGCAATCCGGGCCACACCTCGCTCGTTCAGATTGAACTCCACAGCAGGGCTTGACGCGCCTTAGCCTTCTGGGGATGGTTTCCGGGTTTCCTGGGAACCATCCCCTTTTTTTCTTCTCGAGAACGCTGTCGCGATATTCGCCGGGATTTGCCTGCCCACCTCGGGCGCCTCTCTCGCTCCCCACCGATGACACACACGGCCTAAACCATTTCCGCAACACGGTGTTGCCTTAATTAAGGCATGCTACTTTCGCGCGACGAGGACCACCTATGTCTTGAGCCTCCTCCCTGCACACTCCCAGACTGCGACATTTCCGCAGGTTAGAGCGGTATCTCGATAACGAGATGCTTTTGGCAAACCAGGCCAAATGAGAAATCCCGGGCGTTAGACGAAGGTCCTAGACGGTTCTTAATTTCTCCAGCAAAACTGCGATTAGTTCGACAACTAACAAAAAACCTTGGGAGGTTAACAATGTCTATTGTTGAAGCTAGAGGGAGACACGGGCTTTCCCGTCGCTCCTTTGTGAAGTGGTCTGGAGTCGCTGGTGGCACAGCCGCCCTCGTCGCGACTGCTGCTCACCTCGGTATGCCCAGCACAGTGGCTAACGCCGCGGAGGGTATTGACAATGCGGACGCGACCGTCTGGTCTGCCTGCACCGTCAACTGCGGGTCCCGCTGCCCCCTCCGCCTCCAGGTCAAGGACGGCACGGTTGTCCGTGTCCTGCCTGACAACACGGGCGACAACGAGCTCGGCAACCAGCAGGTTCGCGCCTGTGTCCGCGGCCGCTCGCAGCGTCACCGCATCTACAACCCCGACCGTCTTAAGAAGCCGATGAAGCGCGTGCCCGGCACAAAGCGTGGCGACGAGCAGTGGGAAGAGATCTCATGGGAGCAGGCTCTCGACGAGATCGCAGAGAAGATGGAAGACATCAAGGAGCGCTACGGTAACGAAGCCTTCTACATCCAGTACGGCACCGGCGTGCTCGGCACCGTCATGTCGTCCTCCTGGCCTCCGGACCAGAGCCCGCTCGCCAGGATGCTCAACTACTACGGCGGTTACCTCGACCACTACTCGGATTACTCGACCGCCCTCATCACCCAGGCCTACCCGTACTTCTACGGAACCTGGCTCTCCTCGAACTCCTTCGACGATGCAAAGAACTCGAAGCTTCAGGTCATGTTCGGCAACAACCCGCTCGAAACCCGCATGGGTGGAGCGAGCCAGCTGTTCGTCACCCAGAAGACGAAGGAAATCTCCGGAGTCCGCACGATCATCATCGATCCGCGCTACTCGGAGACCGCTGCGGTCCTCGGCGACGAATGGGTCGGCCTGCGCCCCGGCACGGATGCCGCGCTCATCGCCGGCATGATCCACGTCATGCTGGAAGAGGATCTGCAGGATCAGGACTTCCTCGACAAGTACTGCGTCGGCTTCGACGAGGACACCCTCCCCGAGGGCGCTCCCAAGAACTCGTCGTACCGCTCCTACATTGAGGGCAAGGGCACGGACGGTGTCGAGAAGACCCCCGAGTGGGCATCCGACATCACCGGCGTTCCGGCCCAGAAGATCAGGCAGCTCGCTCGTGAGATCGCCAACGCAAAGCCGGCCGCGATCACGCAGGGTTGGGGCTCGCAGCGTCACGCCAACGGTGAGAACACCGCTCGCGCAATCTTCCTCCTCGCAGCAGTGACCGGCAACGTCGGTATCGCTGGCGGCGGCACCGGCGCCCGCGAATCCGCTCAGGGTCTCGGCATCGCCAGCCCCTTCTACACGGAGATGAAGCCCAACGCATCGAACAAGATCATCTCGGTCTTCGGTTGGATGGACGCCATCGAGCACGGCCCCGCTCTCAACACCTTCAACGCAGGTGTGTGCGAGAAGGTCGCCCCCGGTGTCCGCGCCAACAAGGTCCCGGTCGACGACGATGGCAACCCGACGAACATCAGCCTCGAGGTCCCGATCAAGGCTCTATTCCAGTACGGCTCGAACTCGCTCGTCAACCAGACCGGCGATAACAACCGCACTGTCAAGCTCCTCCAGGATGAGTCGCTCGCCGAGCTGGTCGTGACCTGCGATATCCAGTACACGGTCTCGGCCCGCTACTCCGACTACCTCCTCCCCGGCACGTCCACCGCCGAGGAAGCCGACATCCACCCTGGCGAGGGCTCGGGCCCCATGGCCTACGGCATCATCTCTACCCAGGCGATCGACCCGCTGTACGAGTGCAAGTCGATGTACGACATCTGCACCGAGCTCGCCGACAGGCTCGGCATCAAGGACGAGTTCACGGGCGGCAAGACTCGCGAAGAGTGGCTCCAGGCCACCATCGATGCCAGCCGTGAGGCAGATCCTGAGCTTCCGACCTACGAGGAGTGGAAGGAGATGGGAATCTACCGCAGGAACGCTGGCCCGATCGTGTCGGCCGCCGACTTCCGCGAGGATCCCGAAGCGAACCCGCTTCCGACCCCCTCCGGCAAGATCGAGGTCTACTCGAGCCGCCTCGCAGCCATGGCTGAGAAGTGGGAGTTCGGCGTCTTCCGGCCCGAGCTCGAGGGCGACAAGCTGACCGCACTGCCCGAATACACCGAGGTCTGGGAAGGCGTACACGAGGCTCGCTCCTCGGAGAAGTACCCACTCCAGGTCATCGGCCACCACTACAAGGCCCGCACCCACTCCAGCTACGGCAACGTTGACTGGATGAAGGAAGCGCACACCCAGTCGGTGTGGATCAACCCGGTTGACGCTGCCAAGCGCGGCATCAAGAACGACGATGAGGTGTTCGTTTACAACGAGCGCGGAACCGTCAGGTTGCCTGCGAAGGTGACCGAGCGCATCGTCCCAGGCACGCTGTCCATCCCCCAGGGCGCCTGGTTCGACCCGAAGTCCGACGTCAAGGCCCCGTCGGATGCCAACCCTGACCTGCCGGTCGACATCGCCGGTTCGGTCAACACCCTCACGTCGCACCACCCGTCGCCGCTAGCAAAGGGCAACGCCGTGCACACAACAATTGCCAACGTCGTCAAGGCCTGAAAGAGGTAAATAGAAATGGCTACCGCTGAAGTAACAGCTGGAGCGAACTACGGGTTCTTCTTCGACCAGACACTGTGCACGGGCTGTAAGGCCTGCCAGGTCGCCTGTAAAGATAAGCACGACCTTCCGGTCGGCGTTAACTGGCGGCGCGTCGTCGAATACTCGGGTGGCTCCTGGCAGCAGTCAGGAAACACGTTCACTCCAAATATTTTCACCTACTACACGTCGATCGCATGCAACCACTGCGAGGACGCCATCTGCATGGAGGTCTGCCCGACCACCGCGATGTCGCGCCGCGAAGATGGCACGGTCTACGTCGACGCCGACAAGTGCGTCGGATGCCGCTACTGCGAGTGGGCATGCTCCTACTCCGCGCCGCAGTTCAACGCAGACACTGGTCAGATGACCAAGTGCGACCTCTGCTACGACTACAGGTCGACCGGTCAGGATCCGGCCTGTGTGTCGGCCTGCCCGTCGCGTGCGCTCGACTGGGGTCCGATCGACGAGCTGCGTGAGCAGTACGGAACGACAGACAACATCGCCCCGCTCCCGGATCCGTCCGTGACCAACCCGCGCCTGGTGATCAACCCGCACCGCGACGCCCAGTCCTGGGACTCGCAGTCCGGCGCCATTGCGAACCCGAAGGAAATCTGATGAACCTCCACGAACTCCCCATGATCCTCTTCACGGTCCTGGCGCAGCTGAGCGTCGGCGCATTCGTCGCGCTCGGTGTGATCAACGTTCTCGGCATTCCGAAGTACGGCCGTGACACCATCGAACGGATCACCGACCCGGCGATCTACGCGATCGGCCCGACTCTCGTGCTCGGCCTTATCGCCTCCATGTTCCACATGAACGACGTGTCGAACATGTTTAACGTCATTAGGAACTGGGACTCGTCCTGGCTGTCCCGTGAGATTATCTTCGGCGTCGGCTTCGCCGCCCTTGGCTTCCTGTTCGCCATCATGCAGTGGTTCAAGATCGGTAGCCACGCGATCCGTCAGATCATCGCTGGACTCGCTGCAGTCGTCGGCCTTGTTCTCATCTACTCGATGTCGATGATCTACTACACGGTCGAGACGATTCCCGCGTGGAACACCTGGGCCGTTCCCTTCCAGTTCTTCGCGACGACCTTCCTCCTCGGTGGTCTCGCTGTCGGATCGGCAATCCTCATCCATATGTCGCTCCGTTTCAAGAACGCCGAGAAGCTCAACAACGGTGACGAGTTCACCGAGGTCGATCCCCCTGTCCGTACGGACGGTGGAGTGGGCCTGCTTGAGCGGACCCGCGTTCGGGCCGCGACAATGACCCGCGAGCCGATCACCGCGACCTCGAAGGACGTCAAGGCCGCGCAGACGATCATCCGCTGGATCGCCATCACCTCGGTCGTCATCGGTGTCGCCATCTTCATCGGCTACATCTTCCACATCACCGGTCTCGCAACCGGTGTTGCCGAGCAGCAGCTCGCCGCTGAGCAGTACCAGACCGGATTCTTCCTCGTCCGTCTCGCTTTGCTCGGCATCGCCGCTGTCCTGCTTGCTGTGTACACCTTCAAGTCCGCGAACCAGGAGTTCACCACCCCGAATACCATGATGATCCTCATGGTGTCGGCTCTCGTGATCGCGACTGTCTCAGAGTTCATGGGCCGCTCGGTCCACTACGACACTCTCTTCCGAGTGGGTATGTAGTCCTGACAGAAAGGAAGGGCGGCACCGACCGGTGCCGCCCTTCTCTTCTGCAGACGAGACGTCAAATCACTCCTGATGAGGAGCTCGGTCCTTCATGTACTCGTCGACGAGTGCCTTAATTTTGGCGATGAGGGCGGTGGACTCACCTTCGCCTTGGCCGACCGCCATGCCGATAAGGAACGCAGTAAGCGGGGCACCCGGCCGCGAGGGACCGTACGCGATCTTTCCGATGAGCTGGAGTAGCGGGGCCTCGGCCTCCGCCATGACCTCGGGAGCGATGTTGAGCTCCTCGGCGACAGCCGAAAGCCAGCTCCTCATCGCTTCCATTTTCTCAGGAGTATCCCTTGCCATCTGTTCCTACCTTTCGTCGGCGTAATGCCCACATTGTCCCACGACGCTACACTTATTCGAGAACCCTCTAAGGAGAAACGTGAATCCTTCCCTACCTTCCCCCGAATCGCTTGACCGCCTCGCCGCAGCGTTCGCCACTCTCGGCCGACTGCACCTGCAGTCCCCCGATCAAGAAACGTTGGACCAGCTCAAGGAGTTACTGGTCGAGTGGCCGCTCGAGGAGAAGGATGACACAGCGTTCGGTCTTGACGAGCTCCGTAAGTCGTTCGATGAGGGCGAGTCTGTCTCCGACATCCGCCGCGACCACAACCTCCTGTACGGGGTGACCGCAACCGCAAAAGTGCCGCCGTATGAGTCCGTTCACCGGAACCAGGATCGGCTCGTCTTCGATAAGGAGACTCTCGAGGTGCGCGCGGAATACCGCAAGCTCGGCCTGCAGGCCCCGAAGCTCAATCAAGAGCCGGATGATCACATCGGCCTTGAGTTCAACTTCATCGCCCAGTCCTGCCTGCGCAGCCTTGACGCGCTCGACCAGGGGTCGACAACGGATGCGTCCCGCTACTACGGGATCGGCGCGGTGTTCATGCACCAGCACATCAACGAATGGGTGCCGCAGATGCTGGAGCAGGCCGCCGAAGCGGCAGAGACGCACTTTTACTCGGGCGTCATGTATCTGTCTCTCGGTGCGATCAGCGCCTACGCAGAAGCAGAATGACGAGCCTCCGCCTTCTCCACTCCTGGCTTCGGGCCAACGAGCCCGGTCCGATCGCTCTCATCGCTGCCGGTGAACCGGAGCTCGTAGCGGAAAAGAAGATCCCTGCCGTTCTACTCGGAACGCCGCTAGCGGACGTGCCGTCGCACGAGTTGCTTGAGGCACTCGGCCTCGGCGCAACCATCGTCTATCTCCACGGTGATCCGGGACCTCTCGGCTCCCTCATGGCGATCCTTGAGGGAGCTGGAATCGAGAGGATTCGGCTTGGGACTGCCGCAGTCAAGCCTCGAGAGTCGTTCGGCGTCGATGATGTTCCGCATTCGCGACGCGACCTTTTCGGTCTCGGACGATCCGATTTGCCGCTGCCGGACGAGAGCCTCCTACCCGAGGACCGGGAGCGCCTCGCGTTGCGAGGCGTTGTCGATGCTGAGGGCGTGGATCCAGCCGTGTTCGCCGACGTACCGTCACATGGACTCATCCTGCGGACGTCGGGATGTACGGCGTGCGGTGTGTGTGTCAAGGCGTGCCCGACAGATGCTCTGGAACTGTCCCACCTCGAAACCGGCCCTGATCGGCGCATCACAACCCTCGCGGTCTACGACTCACAGTGCATCGGGTGCCGCAAGTGCGTCGACCTCTGCCCCGTTAATGCCTTTACTGTCGCTGGCCCCACGTCCTGGGAGACAAGGCTCGGCGACAGCTCTCGCAGGCCGTTGGAGACGATCCCGACGGTGAAGTGCGAGCGGTGTAAGACGTTCTTTCCCATGAGGGAGGGCGGAACCCTGTGCGCCACGTGCAGGGCGACCCGGGAAAACCCGTTCGGGATCCGCTGGCCAGAAGGTGTCCCGAAGCCGCCCGGAGCCCGATTCTGAGATCGAGGAGCCACCTGAGAGGCCCCACCTGCTTCGCGGGTGGGGCCTGTGTGATTGTCAGGTTAGGATCGGCCTTCTTCACGCTGACTTTTCAGCACAGGTTCACACCGCATACCGACCCCTGCTCCGAGGAACCCGGCCGTTTTCTCTTCGCGCGATGTCGCTTGCCGTCACACAGGCGCAACCGTGACGTAGAAACGTCACAGTCCGATTCGGAGGCGGTCGCCGTGCGCTTATCCCGCGCGCCCGCAACGTCGAGGTTTAGGCTGAGCCGGTCCACTCGTGCGTGCCGTCAGGGAACTGCTGCTTCTTCCAGACGGGAAGCTGAAGCTTGACCTGTTCGACAACCTCGTTGAGCGCATTAAACGCTTCAACACGGTGCGCGGCGGAAACTGCGGCGCCGAGGGCAACGTCACCGACGTCCAGGTGACCGGACCGGTGGACGACGGCAATCGCCTCACAGCCCGATGCTGTGGCCACCTCGTGGGCGACCCTGGCAACAACCGTGCCAGCATCCGGGTGAGCTTCGTAGTCGATTGAATCGACTGAACGGCCGGCATCGTGGTTGCGGACGATCCCCTTGAACGTCATCACAGCACCGGCTTCGGATCGTTCGACGAGCCGGATGAGCTCATCCATGTCGATCGGGTCAGCCGTCACTGTCGCGAACACGACATCTGCATCGTGGTCCGGGTGGACACTCGCATGCTGGGCCTCCCAGGTTGCCTGCGCGTGCGGGGTCAGTAGTACCTTCGCACCATGATGGTGCGCGGCAGGAACCTCGAGTGCGGAAACATGGCCGCCATGGTCGTGTGCGAGGTGCGGGACAGGGTGGTCGCCGCCCTCAAGCTGGTCGACGACGTGGTCGAGTAGCGGCCCGATAACGTTGATCGTGTCCGTCACGCCACCGCGCGAGCCCGGCGCGTTGACGACGAACGCATCGGTCCCGTCGACAGTGACGATGCCGGCAAGAGCGCGGGACAGTGGCGCGGCCGGTGCGTTCTTCGCAGCCTGGCGGATAAGGGACTCAATGCCGTCGAGTCGCTTGGTAATGAGTGGGAGAGTGCCTTCTGGCGTCTCATCGCGTGGGGAAATGCCCGTGCCACCGGTTGTGACGATGACGCGCGCTCCGTCGCGCACCGAGTCCTCGATTGCACGTCGGACGGAATCGGCTCCGTCGGGGATAATCCGGGTTTCGCTGACGGACACCGACCACCCGCCAAGCAAAGCGGCTGCAAGCGGTCCAGACAGGTCTTCTCTTTCACCGCTGAAGCATCGGTCCGAGACGGTGAGAACATGAGCGCTGATCACGCGCCCATCCTACCGTCATGCCGGCTTAGGGCGGGGGCGACAGCGATCATAGTGGGCAATATGACGCCTGTCCCATAAATCGGACATAGGTCGCCCGGTAGAGTTGAGCCATGTTGCCCCTCGTCGAGCCGGGTCCACCGCTGCCCCCTGAACAGACCGTCAGATATTCTCGCCACCTCATGTTGCCGGAGATCGGCGACATCGGGCAGCGAAGACTAAAAAATGCCCGCGTCCTCGCAATTGGTGCGGGCGGTCTCGGATCCCCGTCGCTGCTCTATCTCGCGGCTGCCGGCGTTGGCACGCTCGGCGTCATCGACGACGACCTGGTCGACCGGTCGAATCTGCACCGGCAGGTGCTTCACACCGATGCCGCAGTGGGCACGCCGAAGGCCGCATCGGCCGCGCGTGCCCTCACCGATCTCAACCCGGATGTCACGGTTGTCGAGCATCCGCACCGGCTCACCGTGGACAACATCGACGAAATTTTCTCGGGGTACGACGTCGTCATGGACGGGACGGACAACTTTCAGACCCGCTACCTTGTCGAAGCCGCCTGTACTCGCCTCGGCATCCCCGAAGTATGGGGGTCGATCCTTCAGTTCAACGGCCAGGTTTCCGTTTTTTGGACCGGACCGCGCGCAGTCGCGGCCGGTGCACCGGGACCCGACGGGGTCAGCCTGAGAGACCTGTTTCCCACTCCTCCACCCCCGGGCGACGTACCTTCGTGTGGCGATGTCGGCGTTCTCGGAGCACTGCCCGGGCAAATCGGCACCATCATGGCGACCGAAGCAGTCAAGCTTATCTGCGGCATCGGTGAACCTCTCGTCGGCCGCGTCATGGTCGTCGACACGCTCAAGGCAGAGATCTACACGGTGCCGTTCACACCGCGGCCACAGCCCCGGCCTGAGCCACTTACCGCCGACGAGTTGCGTCCCTACTGTTCACCGCCGAAAGTTGCAGAAGTCGACATTGTCGAGTTCGCTCGACTGCGCCAGCAGGGTGTCCGGGTCCTTGACGTCAGAGAGGATGCCGAGCGTAGGGCCGCCTACCTGCCGGGCTCTGAGCACATCGTCCTGTCCGACATTCTCGAACGGCCCGAACTCGCGGCTGGTGAGCAACCGGTCTACGTGCACTGCAAAGTCGGCGCCCGCAGCGCCCGCGCCGTCGAGGCGATGAGCAGGGTCGGCATCCAGAGCATCAATGTGACGGGCGGTCTGGACGCCTGGCAGGCCGCAGGTTTCGACGTGGAGGTTCAATCATGATGAGTTTTGACGAGTATCGGAAGCGTGTACTCGCGCTCGGCTCGGCCCTATCGAGCGAGGCTGTGCCGCTTCATGCGGCACAGGGCATGGTGACAGCAGAACCGGTATTCGCACGTTTCGCGGTCCCACCCTTCGACAACTCCGCAATGGACGGCTTCGCCGTCCGCTCCGAGGACGTCGCGAGCGCCCCAGTCACCCTGCGTGTCACCGCCGACATCCCCGCCGGCCGCACCGACGTGCCGGAGCTTGAGCCTGGGGCTGCCATGAGAATCATGACCGGGGCGCCAATGCCGAAGGGTGCGGACGCGATCGTTCAGGTCGAAAAGACGGAGAATCCAGAGCGGAACATGCGCGCCGAGGCCCCCGACGAGGTAACGATCCTCGAAGCCGTCCCCTCGGGGCGGAATCTGCGGTTCGCGGGTGAAGATATCGACGCGGGCGAGCTTGCGATTGAGGCCGGGGTCCGGCTCGGACCCACGCAGCTATCGGCCCTGGCTTCAATTGGCCACGGCTTTGTCAGGGTCCACCGTCGTCCTGTCGTTGGAGTCCTCTCGACCGGTTCTGAATTGAGGAAGCCGGGTGAAGATCTCCAGCCTGGTCAGATTCCGGACTCCAACTCGACACTCGTTCGCCTCATGGTTCGTGAGGCGGGCGGCCAGGACATCCTTCTCTCCTCATCCTCAGACGACACGAAACAGTTCGAGGCAATCATCAAGGAACACGATTACCTCGATGCCCTCGTGACAACTGGCGGTGTCTCTGCCGGGGCGTTCGATGTCGTCAAGGAGTATCTGAGCGAGCACGGGGTCGACTTCGTCTCGGTGGCCCAGCAACCCGGAAAACCCCAGGGTTCGGGAATGTTGAGAATCGGCGACCGCGAGATCCCGGTCCTGTGTCTCCCTGGCAATCCGGTGTCTGTCTTTGTGTCGATGAAGGTCTACGGAGACTCTCTTATCGCGAAACTCTCAGGACTCACCGACACCGACATCCCGTGGCAGGTGTGGAAGGCGGGTGCGTCGTGGACGACGTCCGCTGGCAGGGCGCAGTTCATGCCCGTTGTCGCCGATGGCGATCGGGTTGTCCCGGCCGGGAGGGGCGGCTCAAAGTCTCATCTCGTCTACTCCCTAATGAAAACCCGAGGTCTCGCCTATATCCCCGCGGACGTCGATTCGGTCGACCACGGCGATGATGTGAGAGTGTGGTGGCTGTGAAGTTCACTCATCTGACGTCGACCGGCGAGGCGCACATGGTCGACGTATCCCACAAGAAGCAGTCCGTTCGCGAAGCGACCGCTGTCGGCACGGTCACCTGCTCCCGCGACGTCGTTCAGGCGTTACGCGACGGGACGGTTCCGAAGGGGGATGTCCTCGCTGTCGCCCGCATTGCCGGCATCGCTGGCGCCAAACGAGTCCCCGACCTCCTTCCCCTCGCGCACCCGATTGCCCTCCACGCCGCCACGGTTGACCTGTCGATTGAGGACCATGGGGTCGAAATCGGGGCGACCGTTCGCACGGCTGACATCACCGGCGTTGAAATGGAGGCGTTGACCGCGGTGACCGTCGCCGCCCTCGCCATCATCGACATGGTCAAAGGCGTTGATCGCTCTGCCGAGATCTCGGGTTGCCGCATCATTGCCAAGTCCGGCGGCCGCTCAGGCACGTGGTTCCGGTCCGGATACGAGGAATGATCGGGGCAATCGTTCTCGCGGGCGGCAACGCCCGCCGCCTTGGCGGCACATCAAAGGGCGACGTTGTCGTCGGCGGGCAGACGATGCTGAGCGCAGTCACGGACGCCTGCCAGGCCGCAGGGGTGCCTCGAGACAACATCATCGTCGTCGGCCATGCCGAGACCGAGCTGAGAAGGACAGTCGAGGATCCGCCACGCTCAGGTCCCGCCGCCGGTATCGGCGCGGGGCTTGACCATGTGACCGGGGGCCGTCTCTTCATTCTCTCCTGCGACATCCCCTTCATCGCCTCGGGCCTGCCCACCCTCATCGACTCCTACACTGGCGAGGGTGTGTGCTTCGGCGGTGAGAAGCCCCAGTACCTCGCTGGCCTCTACTCCGCTGCCGCTGTGCGGGCCCGCGTCCAGCACCTTATCGAGGAGGGCGGCCTCGCCGGCCTGCCCGTACGCGCACTTCTCGGAGCGCTGGAGGTGACAGTGCTTGGTCCCAACCCTGCGGCACGGGATCTCGACACATGGGATGAGGTCGAGCAGGCTCAGCGTGACTGAGCCGCCGCCCACTGACCTTCGACCATGCGAAATTGACCGCTCGGTGTCGAGCGTCAATGGCGCTGCGGTCCGGCTACTGGCGGCAGCCGGGCTGTCATTTTCATCGATCGATCTGACAGTCAGCCGCGCGGCCCCTTTGTTCAGCTCTCCTCTCTCATGAGTCGACAGATGTCCTCTATCCACCTCCAGGCGTGTTGCGCCATGCTCGCATGGACCGCCGCCCACATTTGAGCAGGCGACGACGCTGGCTGATCCCTTCTTCGCCTGTCTTCATCGCGCAAAGATCGTCTGACGATGCAGAGCGCCCCACTGTGGAAAATCGGCTCGTCCTTACGTGCCTGGGCGGGTACGTTCACCTGTTCGTCGTGCTGCGAACTTTCGTTTGACCTGGTGCTCAGCCGCCGAGGAAGTACCTGCGTAGCAGGGAGTTCTCGTCATTCATGCGCTCCTCAACCGGGCCATAGTCAGACACCTTGCCGTCGGCGAGGACGGCAACGTCGTCGGCGAAGACACGGATGTCGGCGATGTCGTGAGTGACAACAACACCAGTACGGCCCGTGAGGGCGTCTCGAATAAGGGTGCGGAGTTCGACCGCGCCTGCGACATCCATCGCCGCCAGCGGTTCATCCAGCAGAAGGATCGTCGGTTCGACAGCGATCGCGCGTGCGAGTGCGACGCGTTGCTGTTGGCCGCCGGAGAGCTGGTTCGGCATCCGGTCGGCGAGCGCACCGATGTTCATTCGCTCGAGATGCTCGTGTGCCAACTCGCGTGCCCTGTGGCGTTGCATTCCACCCGCCCGAAGTCCGAACGCAACATTGTCGAGTGCCGACATGTGAGGGAACAGCGTCGGATCCTGGGAGAGGAGGGTGATGGGGCGGCGGTGCGGACTTACCCACTGCTCCCCCGCAACGACGGTCCCCGCGAGCGTGATCGTCCCACCTGGGTCTGGAACGATAAGGCCGGCAAGCAAGCCGATGAGGGAAGACTTGCCCGATCCGTTTCGGCCGATGACGGCAAGGGTCCTGCCCCGCCCGTGCTCGAGATCGAACGTCAAGCCTCGATCAGAGAGCCCCGCGTGGAGGGAGATCATGTTCGCACCCTCCTGCCTCCCGCAGTTAGCGAGACCACGAGGACAGCAAGGACGAGGAGGACGAGCGACAGGGCGAGGGCCGTGTCCGGGTCGACTTCGCGCTGGATGTAAATGGCAAGCGGGATTGTCCGCGTCGTGCCCTCGAGAGAGCCTGCGAAGGTCAAAGTTGCGCCGAACTCGCCCAGGCACCGCGCGGCAGACAGCGCCGTACCCGACACAAGTGCGGGCAACATCATGGGGAGGGTGACGTGGAACAAAATGTAGGTGGGCGAGGCCCCGAGCGTCGCAGCGATCTGTGCGTGGGACGTCCGGTTCGACCGGAGTGCCGCCTCGAGGGAGGTGA
Organism: Flaviflexus huanghaiensis; assembly: GCF_014118685.1. Classification (GTDB taxonomy): domain Bacteria; phylum Actinomycetota; class Actinomycetes; order Actinomycetales; family Actinomycetaceae; genus Flaviflexus; species Flaviflexus huanghaiensis. Next base: position 168,312 of record NZ_JACFAK010000001.1, on the reverse strand, counting down.
TGAGGAACGGCATCGCCACAAACACCTGTGCCATGACCACAGCTGTCGACGTGAATGCGATGTCGATCCCGAGAAGGGACAGCTGCTCCCCGAGCAATTTCCTCTTGCCAAAAGTCGACAGCAGCGCGAGGCCAGCCACGACCGGAGGGAGCACCATCGGTATCGTGACCGCGACCCTGAGGAACTCGGCCGATCTGCCGGTCAGTCGCGACATGTAAACGGCGAGCGGGACGCCGAGCAGGACACAGATGATCGTCGACACTGTCACTGTGCGCAGTGACACGCCAAGGGCCGCAAGCGCTGAATCAGACGCGAGGATCCGCGGAACATCCGCCCACGGCATGTCGATGAGCAGGCCGACGATCGGCAAGGCAAGCGCAAGGAGGGCGAGTGCCGCCCCGAGGAGTATCCAGCGCGGCGGCGCCCCAGCGGTTCGCCACATCACTGGACTTTGAATCCGAGAGCTTCCATTCGAGCTTTGCCATCTCCGGTCGTGAACGCGTCAATCCACTCCTGCTCGACATCATCAGCTGCGTCAGACCCGATGAGAAGGAGTGGGTAGATGTTCGGGAACTCCTCCGAGCGCGGAATATCGATGGTCTCAACCGACTCACCGGCGCTGTTCGCGTCGGTTCGGTAAACCAACCCAACATCGCCCTGGCCGGAGGTGATCTTGCCAAGCACATCGGTGACCGACTGCTCCTCCGAGACGGGTGAAAGATCGATCTCGTTGGCGGCAGCTAGCTGCACAGACACGTCCCCGCACGGGACCTGGGGTGCACAGACGATGAGGTCGGCCGCGTTCATCGTCTCGTTGAAGCCAGTCACTGCCGCAGGATTGCCCTGAGGCACGACCATGACAAGCTCATTGCTGGCGACCACATCGATCTGGTGGCCGAAGCCGCCGTCGACAATCGTGTCCGCGGTCGACTGGTTAGCGGTGATGAGAATGTCGGCGTCCGCGCCAGCTTCGATTTGGGCGACAAGATCGGCCGATCCGGAACACACTGTCGTCACATCGAAGTCGAGAGCCTCCTCGACATTCTCTGCCAGGTCGCAGAGCGAAGCGGCGACCATGACGGTGAGCTCTCGATCATCGGTCGTTGACGAGCAGCTGGCGAGCACGACAAGTGCTGCACCTAGGGCGAGCGTCCGTTTCATTCTGACATCTCCGATCTGATTGATACGCTCGTCGCTTTCACAAGCGCCGTCGCGGGCGAGCCAACCTCGAGTCCCATCTCAACCACGGCTTCTGCGGAAATGAGGGACACGACGCGATAGATCCCGCACTGAAGATCCACCTGCGCCATGACTCCGTCTTTTTGGATCCGGGTGACAATGCCGGAGAACTCATTGCGAGTTGAGACCGCATCATCGTGGTCCGACTTACCCTCGGCGAGCCGAATCGCCAGCTCGGCCACAGAACTCCCCTCGACGAGGATGCGGCTTCCGTCGCGCCGGGATTCGAGCGACCCCTCATCGATCCAGCGCCGAACCGTATCATCCGAAACACCGAGAAGCCGCGCGACATCGCGGACCTTATATATTGACATAACGGAAAGATTACACCGCATATGCGTTTTCTACAAAACAGATTAGACGCATATGCGGCGCATTTTGGATAAACTGGGCGCGGCCTGAATCCGCTGTCGGAACTCACACTGGAGCCGGTATCAGGAGTATACTTTTGAGCATGCCGATCACTCGGTCGGTGATCCCGGACGGAAGGAGGCCCTATGAGTGATATATCTAAGGCAAAGGAAGCGCTGATCTCTTCGAAGGCCGTTCAGGCCTGCGACTAAGCGCCCCCGGTGTAGCATCCCTCAGGGAATGCGTGATGCACCGCCACATAATCATGGGCGTCAGGGATCCAATCCGGAGTCATCGCTGAACTTGCCCGCTGTGCCCGGCCGATGGCCGGGCACAGCGCTGTCCTGAGACGCCGACATTCGCTAACAGAGCGTGTGCCCGCACTGGAGACGTCCACGCACCATTTCCGCCCGACACTCACCTTGCACCGCTCCTTTAGACTGGTCGCATGACTGACCCAAGGCTGTGGCTCGAAGATTCGAACACTGAGACGCTCGCGTGGGTGAAAGAGCGCACCGATAGGACCCTCGCCTCATACCGAGGTGACGAATTCGAATCGAAGCGCTCCGCGATCTTCGACATCCTCTCCGCCAAGGACAAACTCGACCTCGGAACGCTACGCGGTGATTACGTCTACAACTTCCACACGGATGCGGACCATCCGCGCGGCCTGTGGCGGCGGGCCACTCTCGACAGCTACCTGGACAAGCCTGACTGGGACGTCCTGCTCGACGTCGACGCGCTCGGCAGGGAGGAGGGTGAATCCTGGGTGTTCGGCGGGGCGAACCTCCGTCGGCCCAACTTCGACCGCGCGCTCATCACTCTCAAACCCGGCGGGTCCGATGCGAACGTTGTCCGTGAATTCGACCTCGAGACCCGCACCTTCATTGCTGACGGCTTCACCGCTCCTGCCTCGAAGGGGTCGATGTCGTGGATGAGGAGGGACTCCGATTCCGTCCTCATTGCCCGAGACTTCGGGCCAGGAACCCTCACCGACTCTGGATATCCGCGCTCGGTGCGGCTATGGCGGCGCGGCGGCGCCGTCGATGAAGCTCCGACGATCCTCGAGGGTGAGCGCGAGGATATCCTTGTCTCTGCCTCCCACGATTTCACCCCGGGCTATGAGCGCACGTTCGCGGTGCGGGCGAAGGATTTCCGTGACACCGTCGTGTACGAGGTCGATCACGACACCCTCGAGCTCAAGGAGATCCTTCTACCCCACAGCGCGGGAGTTGGCACGATTCAGGATTGGGCTGTTGTCGAGTTGCGTTACGACTGGGAGCTTGACGATGAAACCTTCCTGGCCGGTTCGCTGCTCGCGCTACCCTATGAGGATGGCCTAAACGGTCCGGTCGCGGACCGGGTCGTCAAGATTTTCACCCCCACTCCTCGCGCCTCTCTCGCAGGAATGACGGAGATCCAGTCAGGCGTCGTGTTCACCACGCTCGACAATGTCCGATCACGGGTCTACTTCGCGTCGATAGACACGTGGGAGGTGACAGAGCTCCATCCTGAGCTCGACACATTCGATTCAATCGGCGTCGGCGCTGTCGACCGTGAACGAGGTGATGAGGTGTGGGTGACGACGACAGGATTCCTCACGCCGACAACCCTCCTTTACGGGACCGCCTCCCCGGACGGACTCGACGTCACGAAGGTGCGGTCCACCCCCGAACGCTTCAGCACAGACGGGCTCATGGTGGACCAGCAGTGGGCGGTATCGGCTGATGGCACGAAGGTTCCCTACTTCCTCGTCGGCCGTCCCTCGGCACTGACCGGCAGCGAGCCCGCCCAGTGTCTGCTAGATGGATACGGCGGCTTCGAAGTCTCCCGCACCCCCAGCTATCTCGGAGCCTACGGAAAAGCATGGCTCGAGGATGGCGGGGTTTACGTTGTCGCCAACATCCGCGGAGGCGGGGAGTTTGGACCCGCCTGGCACCAGGCCGCACTCAAGGAAGGCCGCCATCGCGCCTACGAGGACTTCGCTGCCGTCGCCATGGATCTTGTCGCGAACAATGTCACGACAGTGCCGAAACTCGCCGCGATAGGGGGCTCGAACGGCGGTCTTCTCATTGGCAACATGTACACGACCTACCCCGAACTGTTTGGGGCGCTTGTCACCCGTGTTCCACTGCTCGACATGAAGCGCTTCTCGCACCTCTTAGCAGGGGCGTCGTGGATGGATGAGTACGGCAATCCCGACACGGAAGAATGGGAAACGCTCCAGCGCTACTCGCCGTATCACAACGTCAAGGAGACCGGTGAGTACCCGCCAATTCTCGTCATGACGTCAACGAAGGATGATCGCGTACACCCTGGTCACGCACGGAAATTCACTGCCTTGCTCGAAGAGCTCGGACACGATGTGGAGTACTACGAAAACATTGAGGGAGGCCATGCGGGGGCAGCGGATGCTGAGCAGAGCGCGCTCAGTCTTGCACTCATCTTCGAGTTCCTCAGCCGCAGGCTGGCGTAGGCACGAGAAAAGCCGGCCGTAGCCGACTGTGTCAGATCAATATGAATGCGTAGAGGCCGACCATGCCGAGGATGACCATGACGGCAAGAACTGACTTCCATACGGGTGGCTTTCGCGGGGTGTAGTCGTGTCCTGGCACGTAACCTCCGAAATCATAGCCGCCTGAAGTCTGGCGCTCCCGTCCATGGTGAGTGCTATTCGTCAATCCAGGCCTCCTTCAAGAGAATGTGGAAACATGTCGGGTGCGCGTCGTCGCGTGCCGCAAATTGTCCGCGACGTGAGCGGGACCATCCTCGCTATGGTACGGTGCGCCACCAGAAAACGGTGCGAAATGGTACGCCGGCTGAACACGTGCGCAGTACGGCGTCAACGGCTAGCACGGAATTGCATGAATATGCAGGCCTTTGTTGCGCTTTACGACCGCGGAAATCGGTTGCGGTACAGAATCGCATCCCATGGCCCAAGTTGCGCATGTTCACGCGCGTTTACTTCTTTGTGTCACTCCCTTGTGAAGAGGATGACGCTGGCTTAGCCTCGTAGAACTACCTCACCTCCAATGACGGAAGGGTCTTAATGAAGGCAGTAAGAATTCACAAGTATCACGAGATGCCAAAACTCGATGACGTTCCGGAGCCGGAAATCACCGGCCCCTGGGATGTCATCGTCAAGATCGGCGCAGCAGGCCTGTGCCGAACAGATCTCCACATCATCGAAGGGCAGTGGGATCCGATCCAGAATCCCACCCTCCCGTACATCCTCGGCCACGAGAACGCTGGCTGGGTGCACGCAGTTGGCTCCGCTGTTACCAACGTCGAGGTTGGCGACACCGTCATCATGCACCCGCTCGTCACATGCGGGCTGTGCGCAGAGTGCCGCCGAGGCAATGACTCGCACTGCTCGAACGCAACGTTCCCCGGCCTCAACACAGAGGGCGGCATGGCCGAGTACATGCTGACGAACGCACGCGCAGTCGTCAAGCTCGATCCGATGCTGGAGCCTCGCGACATCGCTGCGCTTGCAGATGCTGGGCTCACCGCCTACCACGCGGTCCGCAAGACAATTCCGAAGCTTCATCCCGGCACGCACGTTGTCGTCATGGGCTCCGGCGGTCTCGGCCACATCGGTATCCAGTCGCTTCTCGCGCTGACTCCTGCTCAGATCACCGTGATTGACAAGTCGGAGGCTGCGCTCGAACTCGCAAAGGAACTCGGCGCCCACCACACGGTCCTCAGCACCGATGACGAGGCTGTCATCAAGCAGGTCCACGACATCACGGGCGGCGGCGCCCATGTTGTCCTCGACTTCATCGCGGAAATGGGAATGGAGCTCCTCGGTCCCCAGCTCATCCGCAACCAGGGCGATTACTACGTGATCGGCTACGGCGGCATGGTGAAGATCGAGACTCTCTCGATCATTTCCCGCGAGATCAACGTCATCGGCAACCTCGTCGGCACGTACGAGGATCTCGTCCAGCTCATGACGCTCACAGCGGAGGGCAAGATCTCCCTCCACACATCCGTCTACGATCTCGAAGCGTACGCGGATGCGATCAACGACCTCGACAACGGCCGACTGGTCGGTCGCGGAATCCTGGTTCCGTAACCACCGGGCAGACAGTGGCGGCAGGACATCACCCCTGCCGCCACTGTTCTTTTTCCCCCGAACCGACAGCACCAGGCGACTCACCCAGTGCGGCCTCCGCAGGACGGCATAGCCCGCAGGCGGACGTAGAACATCTGACGAGCAAGAAACTCACCTTCAACTCATGTGCCGCAGAGAATCTGCCCGTGTGTGCCCTTGTCAGCGGATACGGTGGTCAAATAACACCGCAGTTAACTGGGAGCCCCTCAATGATCACACGTATCTCTGTCTCGCTGATCGCCCTCGGCGTGCTTTCACTCGCTGGTTGCTCCTCCGTTGAGAACGTCGCGACGGCACCGTCCATCGACGTCACCGCCGCGGTCCCCGAGCCGACGCCAGCTGCGGAGGAGACACCCGTGGCTTCCACACAACCCATTCCGAGCTCGGAGGAGTCCCAGCCTGCCCCTGTCGCTCCAACCGCAGTCCCACAAGAAGCCGCGCAGCCCGCCCCAGAGCCAGCGAATCCGCCGGCTGACACCACCAGGTTCGGACCCACGGTCAAGAACGCGCGTGGCAATTTGGTGAAGGGCATCGGACAGCTCGCAGGATACGATCAGACAGCCTCCGGGAACATGACCGTCGAATTTAGGGTCACCGCGATCGAGCCGAACTACCAGTGCACGAGTGGCTTCGCCGCAGCTCCACTCAACGGTAACTACATCGCTGTATCGATTGAGATCGAGACATTGCCATCGCTCGCAACGGCTCCCGTTCCCACGTTCCATTTGAGCCAGTACAACATGGCCATCATCTCCCCGAACGGAATCTTAGAGAACGACTCGATCGGCAATGCGTACTTCTGCTCGCAAGATTCCGAAACGCTGCCCTTCGAGATAGGACCCAGTCAGAAGGCATATGGAACAATTGTGCTAGACAGCGCACACACCTCAGGTAGCCTCGTCATCTCGCTACCGGGCGGAGCGTCCTGGGAATGGACGTTCTGACACGAGCCCTGTCACGAAGCTCAGCCCCCGTCGCGACAGGTTAGATTCTCGGGCCTGATGGATCGAAGAACCACGGTTCTCTCTGCATTTGGTCAACCTCGAACCGTTCGACAAAATCGACAACATTGTCACTCTCAATACCGAGCGAGCTGGAAATGAGGGAGAAGATCTGCTTAGTTGACCACCCCGACGCGTGTAGCTCCCGCAACGTCACAGCGCCGTCCCTCTTCGCGAGCCTCTGCCCCCTCGGATTGAGTACGAGCGGGACATGAATGTATTCGGGCATCTCATACCCGAGCAGCCGCTGGAGGTAGACCTGGCGGGGCGTTGACTCGAGCAGATCATCGGCTCGGACCACCTGCCGGACCTGCTGATGCTCGTCATCGACCACGGCAACGAGGTTATATGCATACGCCCCATCTCCCCGCCGGATGACGAAGTCGTCGATGTATCCTGTGAAGCTACCGCAGACCCGATCGGTGACCGTCAACGCCTCGCCAGTAGTGCGCAATCGTAGCGCTGGCCCACGGTTCATGGGGGCAAGCTTTGCTCGTCCTGCCTCCCGCTCTTCAGGCGTCAGGTCCCGACACGTGCCCGGATAGGCGCCCGGCGGTTTATGTGGGGCGCGCGGGGCATCCCTGATGTCTGCGCGAGTGCAGTAGCACTCGTAAAGGAGGTCCTGCTCGAGCAAGTGACGGACCACTGCGGCGTAGGCTGAGGTCCGCTCGGACTGGAAGAGGACATCGCCGTCCCAGTCAATTCCAATCTCAGCAAGGTCTCTCAGCTGAGTCTCGACATATTCGGGTCTGGCCCTGTCGTCGAGGTTCTCCATCCGCATGACGAAACCCAGGCCCGCCTTGCGGGCACACGCCCACGCGATGAGGGCGGTGCGGAGGTTGCCGATGTGGAGGTCACCGGATGGTGATGGGGCGTAGCGGCCCGTCGCATGAGCAACCATGTCACACCTCCCGTGACCAGAATAGTACGAACGCTCGGCGCACAATTTCGTCGCCGAGAAACCTGTCAGATGGAAGCCGCCCGAGTGATCGGGCGGATTTCAGTCGTCGTGTATTGCCTACCTCGGACGCCAGATGACAAGAGCTGAGCTCGCCCGGGACCGGCCGGCTGGCGGACGCTCGCCGCGGGACAGCGCGATGATGGAGCCATCCTGGGTTGCGGCAAAGACGCGGCCGTCGGCTTCCTCCTTCTCGAGTAGCAGGCCCCTGAGCTTCCCGATGGTCGACCTCAGTCGACTGTTCTCTCGCCGGAGCTTCTTGACCTCGTTCTCGAGCTTGAGAATGCGGGAGATGCCGGCAAGGTTGATGCCCTCTTCCTGGGAGAGCTGCTGGATCTCCTGGAGCGCCTCGATGTCGTTGAGGGAGTAACGGCGGCCGCCGCCCTTTGTCCGGGACGCAACGACGAGGCCGAGCCGGTCGTACTGCCGGACAGTCTGGGCGTGCATGCCAGCCATCTGCGCCGCTATGGAGACGGAGAAGACAGCCTCGTTCCTGGACAGTGAGGGGCTCATGAGACCTTCGCCAACCTCGCAAAATCAGCGCGCGGATCAGCGTCGTCAGTCGCCTGGTGGAAGGCCTCAACGGCCTCCTTAGCTTCGGCTGAGAGCTTCTTCGGGACGACGATCTTCAGGGTGACAAGCATGTCGCCGGGAGTGCCCTTGCCCGTAATGCCCCGGCCGCGCACGCGTAGCGTTGTGCCGGATGAAGAACCGGCTGGGATCTTCATCGTGACGGAATCCCCGTGAACAGTGGGTACCTGTACCTGGGCGCCGAGGGCAGCCTCCGAGAAGGACACCGGCAACGTCATCCGGACATTCTTGCCATCCAGCTCGAATACCGGATGCTTCTCAACCGAAATGGTAAGAATGAGATCGCCGGGCTCGCCACCGTTCTCTCCGGGCTGACCCTTGCCGCGCAGGCGGATTTTCTGGCCGTCGTGGACCCCGGCCGGGATCCGAGCCGTGAACCGCTTGCCGTAGTTACTCACCTGGACGGTCGTACCCGACACAGCCTGTGCGAGCGAGATTGATGTCGAGGCGGTCTCATCTGCACCCTTCTGTGGCCGACGAACGTAGCCGCCGCGACCAAAGCCCTGCCCGCCGAAGGGACTACCGCCCCCACCGCCGAACATACCGGAGAGGATGTCCTCAAACCCGCCGGTGTTTGTCGTGTGAGTGCGGGCACCGCCGCCGGAGAACATTGACGAGAACACGTCTTCAAAGCCTCCGCCGCCAGCTCCGCCCGCAGAGAAGCGGGCGCCACCCGCCCCCATCGCGCGGATCGCGTCGTACTGCTTACGCTCCTCGGGATCGGATAGGACTGCGTACGCCTCCCCGACGTCTTTGAACTTGCTCTCCGCGGCCGTGTCACCCGGGTTCTTATCCGGGTGGTGGGTGCGCGCGAGCTTGCGGTAGGCCTTCTTAATCTGGTCCTGGGTGGCGTCCTTGGACACACCGAGCACCTTGTAGAAGTCCTTGGTCAGCCAATCCTGACTAGCCATGGCGCATCACCTTTCTTTCTCGGTTTGGTGCCGGGCGGTTGAAGGCCCGGCACCAACCGTCACTGCGGAGAGACAACGCCCACCCGTGCGGGGCGGAGAACTCTGTCTCCCATCTTGTATCCGGGCTGGATGAGGGTACCGATCTGCTCGGTCTCCACATCCTCGGAGGGGGTGTTCATGAGAGCATCGTGGATCTCGGGGTCGAATGGTTCGCCAACTTCCCCGAACCTCACGAGCTGGTAGTTCGTCTCGAGGGTGTTTTCGACCTTCGTGGCGATTTGGCCTGCTGGCCCTGTGAGATCATCGTGCTGTCGAGCGAGCTCGATGTCGTCAAGGACGGACAGGAGTGTCTCAAGGACCTCGGCGATGCCAGCCTTCTTCTGTGCCGCAGCCTCTGCCTTCGAACGTCGGACGTACGCGTTGTACTCCTGCGACACGTTATAGATGTCGGCTCGAGAGCGTGCGAGCTGGTCTTCAAGGTCGGCGATCGTGGCCTGGGCGGCTTCGAACGGATCGACCGCTTGAGCCGCCCCTTCATCGCCGCCGGCGTCTGTCGGCTCGGTACCAGCGTCGGTCGTCGGCCCTGCACCGGACTCAGCCGGATCACCCGCAGGCGTTGCCGCGGGATCCAGCTGAGTCTCGTCCACTCCGCCAGCGTCCTTAGAGGTCATCTCTTCGGGCGACTGGTTGTTATTCACTTGTCGTTACCATCCTCGAGTTCAGATTCGACGGTCTCGCGGCCGCCTTCGGCGGGCTCCCTGTCCTCCGGAGAGGCAGCGCCGCCCGTCGTTGTGTCTGCCGGCTCGGTCTCGTGACCAAGCTCAGCCTCGACGGTCTCTCGGCTACCCTCAGCCTTCTCCATCGTGTCGGATTCGGGGGTGTGCTGATCGTCGGAGGTCTTCTTGCTGTCGTCCATGCTCATCAGTTATTTCCGTCCTCTTCGTCATCGACAACCTCGGCGTCGACAATATCTTCGTCACCCTCGGCCGGCTCGTCGCCGGGACCCTCGGGGGTGCCAGCATCCTGCTGGGCGTAGATGGCCTCGCCGATCTTCTGCGACTTCTCCGTCAGAGTCTCGTTCGCCTTCTTGATCGCCTCAACGTCGTCGCCCTCGAGTGCGGACTTCAGATCGTCGACAGCGCCCTGCACGTCGGAGACGAGAGCGTCGTCGAGCTTGTCCTTGTTCTCCTTAAGGAGCTTATCGATGGAGTAGGCCTGCTGCTCCGCGAGGTTGCGAAGCTCAGCTTCCTCCTTGCGCTTGGCGTCCTCGGCTGCGTGCGCCTCCGCCTCCTTGATCATACGATCGATCTCATCCTTCGGCAGGGCAGAGCCTCCCGTGATGGTCATCGACTGCTCCTTGCCGGTGCCACGGTCCTTGGCCGACACGTGAACGATGCCGTTGGCATCGATGTCGAAGGTGACCTCAACCTGCGGCACTCCGCGCGGCGCGGGGGCGATGCCGGTGAGCTCGAAGGTACCGAGCGGCTTGTTGTCTCGGGCGAACTCGCGCTCACCCTGGTAAACCTGGATGAGGACGGACGGCTGGTTGTCCTCCGCCGTCGAGAAGACCTCGGAACGCTTCGTCGGGATCGCGGTGTTGCGCTCAATGAGCTTCGTCATGACGCCACCCTTCGTCTCGATACCGAGCGACAGGGGCGTGACGTCAATGAGAAGGACGTCCTTGCGGTCTCCGGTGATGACACCGGCCTGAAGGGCGGCACCGACAGCGACAACCTCGTCCGGGTTGACGGACTTGTTCGGCTCCTTGCCACCGGTGAGCTCCTTGACGACCTCGGTCACCATCGGCATACGAGTCGAGCCGCCAACGAGAACGACATGGTCGATGTCGCTGAGCTTGATGCCAGCGTCACGGATGACATTGTTGAACGGCACCTTCGTGCGCTCGAGAAGGTCGTTCGTCATGTCCTCAAACTTGGCACGCGTGAGCTTCTCGTCGAGATGTAGCGGGCCGTTCTCGGTCTGCGACAGGTACTGCAGGGTGATGTTGGTCGATGTCGCAGAAGACAGCTCCTTCTTCGCCTGCTCAGCGGCCTCCTTGAGGCGCTGGAGAGCAATCTTGTCCTTCGACAGGTCGACGCCATAGTTGTTCTTCGCCTGGCCGACGAGCCAATCGACGACCTTCTGATCCCAGTCGTCACCACCGAGACGGTTATCGCCGTTGGTCGCGCGCACCTGAATGGTGGAGAAGTCGTCATCATCCTTGCCGACTTCAAGTAGCGAGACATCGAACGTACCGCCGCCGAGGTCGAAGACGAGAATAAGCTCGTCCTCCTTGCCCTTCTCTAGGCCGTAGGCCAGAGCGGCCGCCGTCGGCTCGTTGACGATGCGCTGCACGTTGAGGCCAGCGATCTGGCCAGCTTCCTTCGTTGCCTGACGCTCAGCGTCATTGAAGTAGGCGGGCACGGTGATGACCGCGTCAGTGACCTCTTCGCCCAGGTATGCCTCGGCGTCGTTCTTCAGCTTGGTCAGGATGAAAGCAGAGATCTGCTGGGGTGTGTATGTCTTGTCGTCGATTTCGACGGACCAGTCAGTGCCCATGTGGCGCTTAACCGACTGGACGGTGCGATCGACGTTCGTCACGGCCTGGCGCTTGGCGATCTCGCCAACCAGAACCTCACCCGACTTCGAGAAGCCAACAACCGACGGGGTTGTCCGCTGGCCCTCTGCGTTCGCGATGACCGTGGGCTCGCCGCCCTCAAGAACAGCCACACACGAGTTCGTGGTGCCGAGGTCGATGCCTACTGCACGTGCCATAGTCAATAATCTCCTTCCGGGCCGTAAGCCCAGCCGCCGAAGCGGCACTAGAATTTTTCCCCTCAAGTGTGGACCGACCGCACTGGTTGTGTCCAGCCGACTGGCTTTTTCTTGAGTCCACCAATGTCAACTTTGACTCCGCGCATTTTATTCCATTGAACCCCAAAACATTGACATACAACACATTCGCAGTCTTCTGGGCGCTAGCTGAGTGGGCTTCGCTACGACAGGTCTATGGAACACCGCAGGCCGCAACGCGCCGCCTCCTTCATCAAGACCGGTTCCCTGTCCGGCGCCCAGTGGGGTCGGTAGGGTGATGATCAGGGGTGTCGAGGTTCGGCACCGGAGAGGAACCAATGGACTTCGACTCTCAGGTCACAGCGGTCACGAGACGGACGGGACGGCGAGGGAAAAAGCGGACGGTCGAACTCGAGCAGGTGTTCTTCGCCGAACCACCCGCTGTCTGGGATGCCCTCACCAGCCCAGACGCCATGAGCCAGTGGTTCGATGAGCTGTCGGGCAACTTGAAGGAGGGCGGCCGGTATCGGCTAGGTCAGAGCCTGCACTCTGGCGCCATCCGCACCTGTGACCCTCTGAGGCAACTCGATGTCACGTGGGAATACGAGAACGACGTATCGAGCCTGCACATCACTCTCCGGGCTAAGGGGGAGGAAACCCTCGTCAATCTTGTGCATGCGGTGGATGCGGATGAGCACTGGGACATGTATGGCCCTGCTGCGACCGGCATCGGGTGGGAAGGTGCGTTCCACGCTCTCACCCTCTACCTTGCGGGCGACTCTCAATCGAACCCGGCAGAAATGGCCAAACAACATTCGACTCCCGAAGGACTGCAATTCATCACAGACCTCGCCGAGTCGTGGCGGGAGGCGCACGTCGCCGCAGGAGCAGATCCTGACCTTGCCAAGGCTTGCGCAACAAGGACAGCAAGGTTCTATCGCGGAGAGGCACCTCCAAAATAAGTCCCACTTCTCCTCAGCTTCGCCGCCTCCACCTTTCTGCTCCACCTCGTTGCAAGCTACTCTCTGCCATTGCGCGAAAGAGCACTCGCACAGCACTCCACGTGTGCTTCTAACCGGGATTGCGTCTCGCTTCGCCGTCCCAGTCGCGATTCCCACCATCGCAACAACCGCGGCCCATCCGTCTTCACCGGCTGCGACGTCACTCCATCGAATGGGTCGGGGCGCTCGCAGAGAGTAAACGGGCGGACGCGGCCAGCACGCGCCTTACGGTTCACTGCCTCTCCCAGCCCAGCGTTGTGCTCTTCATACGCGAGCTGTGCGGCGTCGCGATTGCACTTCTTCCGCGACGAGGACAGCCGCGCGAGGAGTAATCGCCAGGCACGGACGGCTGACGCGCTCGAAACCCGATACCAAGTCCTATTCGCCCCGGGCCGCCTCTCCCGCTTCAGCACGAGATAGAAGCGAGCCCGCAGACTGCAGATGTAACTGGTACCTGTTGCACTCGCGTAAGATCTGGCTTATATTTGTAACCGGTACCTTTTCAACAGGTGCCAGTCACAATTAAGGAGTAACAATGAATGACGAATTATTTGGAAAGTTCCAATACGCGATGCATCTCATGAAACCGCATCGCCGAGGCGGCCGTGGGCGAGGACCTCACCCTGCCGCCGATCCCACTCGCGGGCAGGGCCGAATTCTCGCGGCGCTCAAACTGCAAGATGACGTCCCAACCAAGGACCTGGCCTTCATCCTCGGCATGAGGGTGGCGTCCCTCAATGAGCTTCTCGCTAAGCTCGAAACAGCTGGCCTCATCGCCCGCGAGCAGTCGCCCGAGGACCGTAGGGTCGTTCTCATCTCTCTCACGGACGAGGGCCGGAGCATCGAGCAGATGCGTCCCGAGGTCCCGGATGTCTTCGAGGTTCTGAGTGAAGAGCAGCGAGAGCACCTCGATTCAATTCTTGACGCGATGATCGAGCACCTGGAGTCGGTGAGTGAAGACCCGAGCGAAGACTTCACCTCATGGACTGAACGTGTCCGCGAGCGCATCGGCGATGACCGGTTCGAGGCGTGGATGAAGGACGCAGAGCAGTTCGGTCCCGAGAGCCCCATCCACCACTACGCTAGGCGCCGCGGGCTGCATCACATGCACGGTGGACACAAGGGCGGTCGACACCATGGAGGCGGGCCTGGCGGCGGCGGACACCACGGACACGAGGGCGGCGGACACCACGGAGGCGGGCACGAGCGCGGCAGGCGTCGAGGCGGCGGTCGTTGCGGCAATCACGATATTGCCTAGGCGTTGCCGTCTCGGTAGCGGCCGCGACTCAGTCCTCCCAGGGTCGACACCCGGTGTTGACCTGAAGGATAAGGCCGCTACCGCGAGCCTTCGTCACATGGACGACGCCGCCATCAGGCCTGTTGTAGAAGTCAACGTAAAACCAGGCGCTGCCACTGGAGTCAATCATGTGGTCGTAGCCGATCGGCTCGACTTCTTCTCTGACGATCTCGAGGACGCGGGGGAAGCCCTCATCGGCAAGTCCGAAGGTCATCCCCTCGTCCCGCGACGTGTACCGACCCTCTCCACTGGGAAATGTGCACGTCGCGTAGTCGCCACTGTCGTAGCGCGTCTGGCTGATATTTTCCCACGCCTGCGATCCGAACTCGTGATCGATCCGAGCTCGGATGTTCTCCATGGCGCGTGCCAAGGCCCAATCAGCCGTCGCGATATCTGTGCGTTCGGCGAGCGGCCTGGAGCCGTCAAAAAATAGACTTTCCTCCACCATCGACGTTGTACTCCCAATAGTCATGTGGAATTTTTATCAGCGACGTGTTCTGAGCCACTGGGGCGAAGGTCCCTTGCCCTGGATCGCGGGCTGCGGATAATACCCTTCGAGTCTGGCGGTTCTCGCCTGCGTTCAGCACATGTCCGAAACATTCAGCCAAAGTCACGCATGGCACTTCACGCTGAACGAGCAACACTCTAGCTGTGACACGCACCACGTGTCGAGATGTTTTCGAAGCTTCGATTGATGGTCTCGAGTCCGGCCTGAGAATATACTGGGCGCACAGCATCTGACCTGGGCCAACGGGGCTCGTGGGCTGGAAGGAACTGTCATGGTCGCCAGAATTGTCCTCACCGTGCTCGCCCTTGTGGGAGTCCTCTCCGCGCCCGTAGCGTCTGCAGGTGCTGCGGACGCAAAGAATTTCGACCCGGGCTATATCATCTCCGACAGCGAGTTCTACGATTGGGACTCGATGACCGCCCCTCAGGTGCAGTCCTTCATTAAGGGCGTCAACCCGCGCTGCGTCGCGGGACCCGATGGCACCCCGTGCCTGCAGGATTACACAGAGAACACGCCGAATACTCCCGCGCGGAGCGGTTGCGCGGCCCACGTCGGCCGTGCCGGGGAGTCCGCCTCGAAGATCATCGCTGACGTGGCGGCGGAATGCCGGATCAACCCGAAGGTCTTTATCGTTCTCCTCCAGAAGGAGCAAGGACTGGTCTTGGCGACGGGAAGCCAGCTGACTGCGCAACGCTACGAGCGGGCGACCGGGCTCTCCTGCCCGGACGGTCCAGATGGTCAGCCGATCTGCGACCCCGCCCATGGTGGGTTCTACAAACAGGTGCGCGGCGCCGGCGAACGTTTCAACGACTACCGCGACAAGCCCGCCGTGTACAAAAACTACCGGCCTGGCAAGACCTGGAACATCTCATACCATCCGAACGCCGCATGCGGCACCGGCCCCGTCTTCGTTCAGAACATGGCGACGACTCTGCTCTACACATATACGCCCTACCAGCCGAATAGGGCTGCCCTCAACAATCTCTACGGGACGGGAGATTCCTGTTCGACATACGGTAACCGCAATTTCTGGCGTTACTACGTTGACTGGTTCGGTACTCCGACGCCCGACAACTGTATAGCAGCCGGCACGTGCCAGTTCTTCCTTGTCAATGATTGGACAACGACTCAGGCTCGTCTCGGCGTTCGGATCACCAACGCACCAGCAGGTACCCCACTCGCGGGAACATGGGCGTCGGGAGCGCCTGAATCTGTTGGAGTCCGGGCCGATGCGACGATGTATCTGCGCACCGACCATACATCTGGGCCAGCGAGCATCGTCTATCGCTACGGCAGGCCTGGTGACGATGTCTTCGTTGGCGACTGGAACGGGGATGGCATTGATACTCCCGCCGTGCGACGCGGCAACACGTGGTATCTGACTAATACTGTGGGCGCCGCTTATGCGGACGTCCAGTTCACGTTCGGACGAGTAGGCGATAAAGTCCTCGTCGGCGACTGGGATGGCGACGGAGTGGATACTCCTGCTGTCCGTCGCGGGAACACCGTCTTCCAATCGAATAGCTTCGCGGGCGGATATGCCGAACACTCATACACGTACGGCAGGGTTGCCGATGAGGTCCTCGTTGGCGATTGGGATGGCGACGGCAGGGACACCCTCGGCGTGCGCCGCGGCAACTCCTACTATCTCAAGAACACCACGACGAGCGGCGTCGCCGACATTGTCATGAGCTACGGGCGGGCGACTGATCGTGTCGTTGTCGGAGACTGGGACGGCAACGGTACAGACACGCTGGGCGTCTACCGACCATAGGAGATTGCGACACCGGCTCGGCCCGCGCCAGAGGCCGGTTCACAGAACGGGCGCCCTTTTCCAGCCGTCCCGCGGATTGCCTTTGAGCGATCGATACGCAGTTCCCTCAGGCCAACGGTCGGAAGGACACTGCGGTCTGCCATCTCGCGAGCATCCCGTATCGTTCTCACCCGTTCGAGTCACGGAGTGTCCGGTGGCTCTCCAACCGTTCCCGGGGGCAAAGCGACGGAGTGATGACGAGGGCCCGCGCGCGTGACTCGATAGCCGTTTTCCCAGCGAGCTGGTTCAACCGACGGCGACGGAACGTGCCTCGTGCGGCTGAGGGTTCGGAACGGGACAACATGGCTGGGGTGCCCGTCCGAGTGGAACGGGCACCCCTACCTTCGGTCAGCGTCTCCTTTTGCTGCCGCTGATGTCGGTGAGCTCCCAGCCGCGCTTCGGCTGCTGGGTCGAAATCGTCTTCTGGCGGGAGCGGTACACGATGTCCGGGCGGGTTGTGTAACCAACCGGTGCCGAGAATGCATGGACGAGCCTCGTGAATGGCCAGATCGCGAACAGGAGGAAGCCCGCAATGACGTGCATCTGGAACGACAGTGGCACGCCGGCCATGAGTTCCGCGTCGGGGTTAAGGATAAAGAGGTTACGTAGCCAGGGTGAGATTGTCTCTCGGTAGTCATATCCGTGGCCGGAGGTGAACACCTGGTTGATGAGGGTGGCAATCATGCCGAGGATGATTGGCACGGCGAGGAAGATGTACATAATCTTGTCGTTCCTCGTCGTCGCCAGGAACACATCGCCGTACGTGCGACGGCGGACGATGAGGAGGCCGAGACCGATGACAGTCATCGCTCCCGCGATCGTGCCCGGGATCGTCGCAATCCAGTGGTACACGGTGTCGGTGATTCCAACCGACCGCGTCCACGTTTTCGGAATGATAAGGCCGAGGAAGTGGCCGAAGGCGACGAAGAGGATTCCGAAGTGGAACAGCGGCGAGGCAAGCCGGAGCCACACTGACTCGTAGCTCTGCGACGACCTTGTCGTCCAGCCATACTGGTCGTAGCGCCAGCGCCAGATCATGCCAACGACGAAGGCGATGATCGAGACGTAGGGCACGACGACCCACAGAATAAGGTCAACGGCTTCCAAGGTTCTCTCCAAACGTGAAGGGCTCGAGCGGGCCCATGGCGGTGGCTCCCACCATCTCGGCCGGCGGGCCGTCGGTGATGAGTCTGAGGTACCTCTCCTTCGTCGCCTGGTCGATGGCGGGGAGGGTCATGCAAAGAGCAGCGACGAGACCGGCGTAGGGACTGTCGACGCTCTCCAGCGTCGTGCGTAGTAGTTCGATGCCCTCCCGGTGGGAGGAAAGCAGGTGGCCGGCGATCTCCGCGTCTCCGGTTGCCGAGAACTCGAGCACCATCGGCAGGTAGTCAGGGAGCTCCTCTCGTGCCACGTCACGGCCACCCGCGCGGTACGCCTCGGTGAAGCGAACGAGTGCGGTACCCCGCTTTCTCGTGTCCCCTGTCAGGTAGTACGACAAATACATCGTCGCTCTGCGCTTGAGGTCGAAAATTGAGACATAGTGCTTCTCCAGCTCCTGAAGGGACTGGGTCGGCTGTGCGTCGAGGAACCGTGCAAGCTCCTTCGCCACCGGTGTCGGCAGATTCGCCGCATCAAGTTCGTCGCGAATGAGGGGAAAGTGCTCGTACCTCTCAGGGGTCGGATAGTCGAGCAAGATCGATGCCGCCATGTGGATGAGCTGACGCTGCTCATCGCTCACGCGGACCGAGGGCGTCTCCTTGAGATGGGAGATGGGGATGAAGGACGTGGGTAGCATCATTCACCATCCGATTGGGACGGCGGGAACAACCCGTTCGTCCCCTTCTTTGGCGACCATCCGAAAAGGTTGGTGCGGCCCGGGGTCGACGGCGTCGTTGGATCGGTCTCGCGCTGCTTGCTAGAGACCGCCATCATCTGCCCCGCGTTCATTCCGAGCCCCGCACCATCGGCGCCGATGCCAGGGCCGGTCATGCCGACCGAACCCTCGAGCGAGCAACCGGCCTGAAGGGCGATCTCGTCGAGTTCGCGAGCCGTTTCGGCGTGGGCGGTCGGAATGACGTAGCGCTCGTCGTAATCGGCGATCGCCATGAGGCGGTACATGTCCTCCATGTCCTCCCCCGTCATGCCAACGGCTTCCGCGATCTGCTCATCACCGTCACGGCCGAGGTTAATGTCCCTCATGTAGGAGCGCATCGCAGCGAGCCTGCGGAGCGACTTCTCGACGGGCTTCGTATCGCCCGCCGTGAACAGCTCCGCCAGGTATTCGAGAGGTGTCCTCATCTTTGACAGGGCCGTGAAGAGGATCTTGAAGTCCTCCGGGTCCGACGTCGTCTTCGAGACCTCGTCAACGATCGGGGTGAGCGGCGGGACGTACCAGACCATGGGTAGGGTTCGGTACTCAGGGTGAAGTGGCAGTGCGACCTCGTACCGAGAGATGAGCTGCCACACGGGCGACTTTTGTGCCGCGAGGATCCAGTCGTGCGGGATGCCCTGACGTTCGGCTTCTCTCACAATTTGCGGATCAAACGGATCGAGGAAGGCTGCCCGCTGCGCATGGAGCAGGTCGTGCTCGTTCTCGACGGACGCGGCTTCGGTCACCCTGTCGGCGTCGTAGAGGACGATGCCGAGGTAGCGCAGGCGGCCGACACACGTCTCGGAGCACACGGTCGGCAGACCGACCTCAATGCGGGGGAAGCACATCGTGCACTTCTCGGCCTTGCCCGACTTGTGGTTGAAGTAGACCTTCTTGTACGGACAGCCGGAGACGCACATGCGCCAACCGCGGCACTTATCCTGGTCGACAAGGACGATGCCGTCCTCAGTCCTCTTGTACATCGCGCCGGAGGGGCACGAGGCCACGCACGAGGGGTTGAGACAGTGCTCGCAAATCCTCGGCAGATAGAACATGAACGTCTTCTCGTATTCGAGCTGGACCTCTTCGTTCATCTTCGCGAGGATCGGGTCCTTGACCGCAATTTCCTGCGAGCCACCGAGATCGTCGTCCCAGTTCGCCGACCAAGAGATCTGCATGTCCTCACCGGTCAGGAGCGACTTCGGACGGGCAACAGGCACGTGGGGCGAGTTTGCCGGGGCGTTGAGCAGGATGTCGTAGTCGTACGTCCACGGCTCGTAGTAGTCCCTGATCCCCGGCATGTCAGGGTTGTAGAAGATGTTGAGAAGTTTCTTGGCACGGCCGCCCGCCTTGAGCTTGAGCTTGCCGTTCCTTTTACGCTCCCAACCTCCCTTCCACTTCTCCTGATCCTCGTACGTCTTCGGGTAGCCGAGGCCCGGCCGGGTCTCGACGTTGTTGAACCACACGTACTCCATGCCCTCGCGGTTCGTCCACACCTGCTTACAGGTGACGGAGCACGTGTGGCAGCCGATGCACTTGTCGAGGTTCATGACCATCGACATCTGAGCCATGATTCGCATTAGTACTCCACATCCTGAGAGCGACGGCGGATAACCGTCACCTCGTCTCGCTGGTTTCCTGTCGGGCCGACATAGTTGAATGCGTACGCGTGCTGCGCGTAGCCGCCAATGAGGTGGGTGGGCTTCATGAGCACACGCGTAAGAGCGTTGTGGATGCCGCCTCTGCGGCCGGTCAGCTCGGCCTTCGGCACATCGACCGTCCGCTCAGTTGCATGGTGCAAATAGACCGTTCCCTCCGGCATGCGGTGGGAAACGACGGCCCGCGCGACAACAACGCCGTTACGGTTGTACGCCTCGACCCACTCATTGTCCTTGACACCGATTTTCGCTGCGTCCTGGACGCTCATCCACATGGCGGGGCCGCCTCGTCCGAGCGACAGCATGTAGAGGTTGTCCTGGTACTCAGAGTGAATCGACCACTTGTTGTGGGGCGTGAGGTAGCGGACAGCGACCTCAGCGACCTGCTGATCGCCCGTGTACCCGGTCGTCTCCTCACCGATTTTTGCATCCCCGTACAACCTGTGCAGGTCGAGCGGCGGCTTGTAGGTCGGCAGGTTTTCTCCCAAATCCGTCATCCAGTCGTGGTCGAGGAAGAAGTGCTGGCGGCCCGTCAAGGTGTGCCAGGGCTTCTCGTGTTCAACGTTAATGACGAAGGCGGAATAGCGCCGGCCACCCGTTTCAGAACCAGACCATTCAGGCGACGTGACGACCGGGATTGGTGCCTCACGGGTTTTCGCGAAGGTGATGAGAGTCGACTCGTTCTCTTCGGCGAGGGAAGCAAACTCCTTACCGACTCGCTTCTCCATCTCCTTGAAGCCCTGGAGGGCGAGACGACCGTTCGTGGCACCCGCGAGGGTGAGGATCATGTCGGCAGCCTTGCGATCCGTGTCGATGAGCGGGCGGCCCTTGGCGATGCCGGAGCGTGCGACGCCGTTGCGGCCGCGCAACATCTCAATTTCCTTATCGGGTCGGAAGGTGACGCCCTTCGTCGTCATACCAACCTTCTCCGGTAGCGGGCCGATCGCGTTCCACTTCTCGAAGACCTTCGTGTAGTCCCGCTCGATCGTGATGAGCTTCGGCATCGTCACGCCCGGGATCATATCGGTCGCCTCATACGGCTTGACTGCGCCCCGCGGCATCGCCAACGCATCCGGGGTGTCATGACTGAGCGGTGCAGCGACGACATCCTTTCGGGTGCCGAGATGCCCGACCGCCATCTCCGAGAACTCCTTCGCGAGCGTCTGGAAGATCTCGTAGTCCGTACGGGCCTGCCAGGGCGGGGCAATAGCGACGTTGAAGGAGTTAACGAACGGATGCATGTCCGTCGTTGAGATATCGAACTTCTCGTACCAGGTTGCCGCTGGCAGAACGACGTCCGAATGCAGGGTCGTCGACGTCATGCGGAAGTCCGCTGTCATGAACAGGTCGACCTTGCCGTGGGCTGCCTCCTCCCGCCACACCATGGACGTCGGGCGGTTGTCAGGCCCGTTCTCGGCGCCTCGGACTGAATGCCCGGAGCCGAGCAGGTGCTTGTAGAAGTACTCCGCACCCTTCGCGGACGAGCCGAGGACGTTCGTGCGCCAGTTAAAGACGACGCGGGGGAAGTTTTCCGGATTATCCGGATCGGTGCACGCCCATTCGAGATCGCCCTTCTTCAACTGGTCGACAACGTAGTCAGGCACCTCCATTCCCGCATCCTGCGCACCGTCCGCGATGTCGAGGGGGTTGCGGTTGAAGGTGGGGTAGGACGGCATCCAGCCCCTCTTCGACGCTTCGACGAGGGTGTCCGCTGTCGTGCGGCCCTTCATCGACTCACCTGCGAGTGGGGATGCGAGGGCCTCGACGGGAAGCCCGTCGTAGCGCCACTGGTCTGTCGCGAGATACCAGTAGGCGGTTGTGATCATCTGCCTGGTTGGCCGCTGCCAGTCCAGGCCGAACGCGTACTGCGCGAAGCCGGTGATGGGACGGACCTTTTCCTGGCCAACGTAGTGCGCCCAGCCGCCGCCGTTCTTGCCCTGGCAGCCGCACATCATCGTGAGCGCGAGCATCGTCCGATAAATCGTGTCGGAGTGGAAGTAGTGGTTCGTGCCTGCGCCCATGATGATCATCGAGCGGCCGCGCGATTCTTCCGCGTTCCGAGCGAACTCACGTGCAACCCGCTCGATTGCCTCGACGTTGATACCCGTAATCGTTGCCGCCCATGCGGGGGTCCCGACCGCGGTCTCGTCGTCCTCGCTCTCGGGCCACGATCCCGGCAGGCCCTCTCTGCCCACACCGTACTGGGCGAGCATAAGGTCATACACCGTCGTCACCCTCCGGCCAGCCACCATTGTCGTCGGGACACCCCGGCGGTAGACCTCGGCGGAACCAAGATGCTTCTCGTCCTCGGAGGCGTTGGCGGAAACCTCGGTGTCGAAACGGGTGAGGAGAACCTCGGCCGTGTCGTGCCCAGCGAGATCTTGAATGGTCATGAGCGGGTCGCGGCCCTCGAGGTCGAGATTCCACTTGCCGAGTCCCGACTCGGTGAACCGGTCGCCCAAGCTACCGTTCGGAACGAACGGCTTGCCAAGCGCATCGATCATGACGGTCTTGAAAGCTGGCTGATCCCCCGCATCGCCCCCTTCACCGGCCTCCTGCAGGTCGGCAGCGGTGAGGAACTTATGAGGCATGAGGGCCCCGTCGCGTTCCGTAAGTTCAACGAGGAAAGAGGAGTCCGTGAACTTCTTCATGTAGTCGAAGAAGTACGGCGTCCGGTTCTTCACGTGGAAGTCGCGGAGGATGACGTGGCCCATGGCAAGACCGAGGGCGCCGTCTGTGCCCGGGTGGATACGTAGCCACTCGTCGGCGAACTTCGTCGCGTCCGAGAAGTCAGGAGAGACCGACACAACCTTCGTGCCCTTGTAACGGACTTCCGTCATGAAGTGAGCATCGGGGGTACGGGTGACCGGCGGGTTCGAGCCCCACATCATGAGGTAGGACGAGTTGTACCAGTCGGCCGACTCTGGAACGTCGGTCTGATCGCCGAACACCTGCGGCGACGCCATCGGCAGGTCCGCATACCAGTCGTAGAACGACAGGATCGTGCCACCGATCATCGAGTAGAAGCGAGTGCCAGCGCCATAGGACACCTGGGACATGGCGGGAATAACGGTGAAGCCAGCCAGCCGGTCCGGTCCGTACCGCTTGACCGTGTAGACGTGCGCGGCGGCAACGAGCTCGTTGACCTCGCTCCATGAACAGCGGACGAGTCCGCCACGGCCGCGCTGCTCCTTGTACGAGCGTGCCTTCTCGGGGTCCTCGACAATCGACTGCCATGCGTCGACCGGATCGTCGTGCTCGGCCTTCGCACCTCGCCAGAGGTTGATGAGTTGGGCCCTGACGTAGGGGTAGCGGACTCTCGTCGGCGAGTAGGTGTACCAGGAGAACGCTGCGCCTCGCGGGCATCCGCGCGGCTCGTACTCTGGCATGTCCGCGCCGATCGACGGGTAGTCCGTCTGCTGCTCTTCCCACGTGATGATGCCGTCCTTGACGTACACCTTCCATGAGCACGAGCCCGTGCAGTTGACGCCGTGCGTGGAGCGCACAACCTTGTCGTGGCTCCAGCGGTCGCGGTAGAAGGCTTCGCCAGCACGCGGCGATTTGAGGAACATCTGGCGCAGATCGTCCGAGGCTTCACCTCGCCGCAGGAATGTTCCCAGCTTGAGGATCGGTGATGTTGACATGGTGGACCTTCCAATCATCCGGGGTAAGGCGCACCCGGGCGCGCGTAGCGGAACCAGCAGACCACGGCGCAGAGGATGCCGTAGGCGACGCAGATTAAGTACCAGGTGTACGGCGTCATCGCCGTGAGGGCGATGCCGACGAAGAACGGCCCGAAGGCAGCGATAGCGGCGGTGAAGCCAATGGCGCCACCCGCCTGGCGGGCGGGCATGATCATCGGCATTTGCTTGAATGTGCCGGCGTTGCCGATGCCGGCAAAGAAGAACATGGCGATCATCGACCACAGGAAGCCCGTGAACTCGTCCGGGCTATCGGGGCGGAGGAACAGCGTGCAAGCGAACAGAGACACGGTCATGCCGACGATGGAGATAAACGTCCACACCGCTCCGCCGAACCGGTCGCAGAGCGGGCCCCAAACGATGCGGACCGCGGACGCGATGAGGGGGCCGAGGAAGGCGTACGTGACACCCATCGGCAGCCCCTCCATCCCCGAGAACTGGGAGGCATCACCATAGATGTTCTTGATGAGGAGGCCGAACTGGGCCGCGAAACCCGAGAAGAGGCCGAAGGTCATGACATACATCGCCGTCATGTACCACGTGTTCGGGTTCGAGAAGATGTCGAGCTGCTGGCGGATGTTCGCAGTGACCGGGACGTCCTTGAGCAAAGTGAAGGCGAGGACTGCGGCGATAAGGGCCCAGGGCACGAAGACGATGGCGGCGTTGTAGACGAACACAGCGTCACCTGACGACGTGCGTTGCGGTGAGAACGTCCCCAATCCCAACAGGCCGAAGCCCATGAGCCACGGACCGACAAGCTGAATGATCGACATCCCGAAGTTGCCGACACCTGCCTGGATGCCGAGCGCGGTGCCCGACTTGGCTTTGGGGAAGAAGTACCCCGTCGACGGCATATAGCCGGAGAAGGAGCCACCGCCAACGCCACAGAGGAACGACAGCACGAGGAGCCACCAGTAGGGAGTGTTCGCGTCCTGAACTGCGAAGAACCAGCCGATCATCGGAATGATGAAGAGAAGAGAGGAGTATCCGACGAGGCGTCGGGTGCCGATAATCGGGGGCAGCACCATATAGACAAGGCGAAGCAGACCGCCGGAGAGCCCGGGGAGAGCCGTCAGCCAGTACAGCTGGGCGGCGGTCAGATCGAAGCCGATTTCATTGAGCTTCGGCGCGATAGCGCTGACGAGGAACCACACGCAGAACGCGATGATCATCGAATAGGTCGACACCGTGAGCGTGAGCCACGCCCTCTTGGAACTCCAGTGTGCTGGGTCTTCCTTGTCCCAATTCGACAAGTCAGGGTTCAATTTCGAACCCTCGATAGATTTCTGCATAGTGTCTCCGTCTTGGCTAAACCCCAGGCTGTGGCGTTATGCAGACCATCCTAGAACTCTAAATAACAAAATAAGCCGTATAAATTAGGTATTGCCCGACTTTTAAGGTCGAATTAGCGCAGATTTTTGTTTCAGAAATTGGCCGAGCCACTGTCGGCACGTGATGTCTCCTGCAACGGAGTCACCGAAACCTCTCGTTTGCCCGACGGGCTCGTACGGTCGGGGTATGTGCTGCGATGAGGACGTGAGCTAACCGACCACGTCGTGGGTGGCCACAGCACGCCGTGGTCCTGTGGGGAACATGAGCGAATAGCAGGTGTCAAGGACGCACGAGCTTCATTGCGCATCAAACGAAATCCGACATGTCGACGAGGAACAAGTGCTACCGTAAAAACGTGGAAACAAGCGGGTAACTGTCAATGTTGACGGCCCGCAACACACGCACTGGATAGAGAATCGACCTCATCTCTACCGCGCACCAACAATATGTATCTCAAAGGGGAGTCACAGCCATGGGTGTTTATGTCGTTACCGGAGCAGCTTCAGGAATGGGGCGTTCTACTGCTGAACAGCTTCGCTGGGAAGGCCACCGGGTTATCGGAGTTGATCTGCATAACACTGAAGTGCAGGCGAACCTGTCAACTGAGGAGGGCCGCCAGCAGGCGATTGCCGAGGTGAAGGAGCTGTCCAACGGTCGTCTCGACGGGGCGATCTTCGCCGCAGGCTTGGGCCCCATCCCTGGCCAGGAAGGACTCATCGCAAGAGTCAATTATTTGGGCGTCGTGGAGCTCCTCGAGGGCATCCGCCAAGAACTCGTCAATGCTGGAAATGCGAAGGTCGTCATTTTCTCGTCCAACTCGACGACGACGATTCCGGGTATACCCGATGAGGTCCTTGACGCATTCATGGATCGCGACATCGATCGGGTCCTCGAGGTGGCCGGCCACGCAGGGCCCGACGCGTCCGCCAGCTTCGTGTACGCGGGTTCAAAGACCGCACTCACTCACTGGATGCGCACAGTTGGCGTCACTGAAGACTGGGCAGGACGCGGCATCCGCGTCAATGCCCTCGCACCGGGAGCAATCCGAACGCCACTGCTGGAACGGCAGCTGAATGACCCGAAGCTCGCGCCCGCGATCAAGGCGTTTCCGATTCCCGTGCGCGAGTTCGGCAAACCCGAAGAGGTTGCACAGTGGGCCGTCTTCATGCTGTCTCCCGCAGCCAACTTCCTTTGTGGCTCAGTGATCTTCCTCGACGGAGGCACGGATGCGTACTTCCGTGCGGACTCGTGGCCACGCGCAATGGGCATCGATGAGCTTCCGGCATTCCAAGCCAAAATGAAGGAATTTGCTGAGGGAACGGCCGAGTAAGCACGACCCCGCAGTCGTGGTCGTCGCAACTGATGTGACGTCTCACTGAGCCGCGACGATGTTCGCACGGCTCGACCTCCAGTACCTCCATCATCCGATCGTGCGCAGGGGCGGCCTGCTTGACACCGCTCCTGCGCACGATCGTCGTTTGCCTGCGGCCGGCCTTGTTCCCGCTCAGCCGCAACAAGGCCGCTCCTACCTCAAAGACCTGACAGAATCAGCTCATGACGGGAAAACGGGAAGCTAAACGGCGGGACAAGACCGAGCGGGTCCTCCACGCCGCACGAGAGGTGTTCTCCAACGCCCCCTTCGACTCTGTCACGACCGCGCAGCTCGCCGCGGAAGCAGGGCTCACAACAGGCACGTTCTTCCGCTATGCCATCTCCAAGGCCGAACTGTTCATCTACACGTATTCGACCGTGCTCGAGCAATGCATCGAGCAGACACGCGCGCTCCCGCCCTCGGCTTCCCGGCGGGAACGGATCCGCGCCCTTGCCGATCCGATGATCACAGCAACAGAGCAGCAGCCCGGGAACGTCGCCGCGTTCCAACGGGAAGTCCTCTTTGGCGCAGGCTCAGGCCCGAACCGTGACCGTGCCCTCAACCTTGTCATCGATCTCGAGCGGGAGCTCAAAACGATCCTCGACGGCGACAGAGATCTTGCCCATGCCCTCTACGCAACGCTGTATATGGCGATTGTGCGGGTTGCGGTCGGAACTCTCAGGCCGGAGGACCTGCGAGCGAACATCGAGCAGCGGGTCGATTTCCTCCTCGGTCTGGATGAGCACAGCGGGACCTGACCCAAGGCCCTTAGATGAGCCCTGCGTGGGCGTGAGGGGCTCGACTCCGCGGTGGCTGGGAGGCGCCCGCACGCGTGGACTGTGCTGAAATGTGCTGCGGCGTGTCCGATGTAACAGGCCGGATCTTGGACCAAAAACCAGCAGATTGGGCTGGTAAGGACGCCGGAGAAACGTTGGAATACCGGCGTTTCCTCCCTAGGACAGCCCCGCATCGCCACCTGAGACCTCAACCACATTACCGCTCGGTAACTTACGATTAGGTAGGCTCCAAGAGTCAAGTTAGCTAAACTTCCAAAACAGAGCGCACTCCATTTTGGGTGCGAACGACTGTTCAAGGAGTTGGATGCTACGGACCGTGGAGACGATCGATTCGACGAATGCCGAACTGGCGCGTCGGTGGGAAGCGGGTGAAGCCGCAGATGGTGACGCGCTTCGTGCTCATCATCAGACCTCTGGCCGCGGCCGACTCGGTCGCTCATTCATCGAATCTCCCGGCGAGGCCCTCCTCGTTTCTATCCTCCGAGTCCTACCCGACAGCGCGAATCTGCGCGGTCACGTCGGCTGGTTGACACTCGGCACAGGGCTCGCCATGGTCTCCGCGCTCCAGCCCGTCGCGGGCGGTCGCGTCAACCTCAAATGGCCGAACGACATCATGCTCGACGGACACAAGCTCGGCGGAATCCTCGGTGAACTGCTCGATCCGACGGGCGGCGATCTGCCCGTGGTTCTCGGCTGCGGGATCAATACATCGGGTGCCCCGGTCCCCGGCTCGATCTCGCTATCGGACGCGGGCTTCGCCGCCGACGCAGAGACCGTCGCAGAGATCCTCGACCGGTTCAGGGTCGAGGTCGATGCGCGGGTCGACGCAGTCGTTGACAACAGGATTGACGAGCTTCACGCAGAACTCACTGAGCACTGCACGACTCCCGGGCGTGAGGTCCGGGTGACCACCGCGGGCGGCTCCACCATCGAGGGCATCGCACGACAGATCGACATCGACGGCGCCCTCATCGTCGACACAGGCACTGACCGCGTGCGAGTCAGCGGCGCCGACGCTGACCTCATCTGAGAAGGAAACCAATGCTATCGACCATTCTTGTCGCTAATCGCGGCGAAATAGCGGCCCGGATTATTCGAACGATTCATGACATGGGACTGACGGCAGTTGCTGTCTACGCGGATCAGGACCTGAGCTCACCTGCCGTCGAGCTTGCTGATCAGGCTTACGCCCTCGGCGGTTCGACTCTTGCCGACACGTATCTCAACGGGGACAGGATCATCGAGATCGCGAAGAGCGTCGGGGCCGATGCCATTCACCCCGGATATGGCTTCCTTTCCGAGGTGCCGGCATTCGCTGAGGCCGTGGCTGACGCGGGAATCGCGTGGATCGGTCCTAAAGGTGCAACGATCACCCAGCTGGGTGACAAAATTGGTGCCCGCCGCACCGCGGTTGCAGCCGGGGTTGCCCCGGTTCCCGGCACGAACGACCCGGTCGAATCGATAGCGGAGATTCGCCGCTTCGCCGTTGACCACGGATTCCCAATCGTGGCGAAGCGAAGTGACGGCGGCGGCGGACGTGGCATCACGATCCTCCGCACCGAAGGCGACATCGATGAGTTCGAAGCGAGGCATGCGGGGACGGGAGGCGACCTCGGCGCCTACTTCCTTGAGAAGTTCATCGAATCTGCCCGGCATATCGAGACCCAGTGCATGGCCGATAGCCGCGGCGGTTTCGCCGTCGTCACGACCCGCGACTGCTCCGTGCAGCGCCGTAACCAGAAGCTCATCGAGGAGGCTCCCGCCCCCTTCCTCCCAGACGGTGTGGAGGAGACGGTGACGACGTGGTCTGAGGCCCTGTTCCGCCAGACAGACTACGTCGGCCTCGGAACATGCGAGTTCCTCCTCGACTCCGACGGCTCGGTTTACTTCCTCGAGGTCAACCCGCGCCTCCAGGTCGAGCACACGGTCTCCGAAGAGGTAACCGGCCTCGACCTCGTCGCCGAGCAGATCCGCATTGCTTCAGGCGAGCCAATCTCCGCTGTGCCGGCGGTGCGCGGCCATTCGATCGAGCTCCGCATCACCTCCGAGGACCCGGGTGCCGACCTCATTCCGACCGCGGGCACGATCAACGAGCTTGCGTGGCCGAGCGGCCACGGTATCCGTGTCGAGACGGGTGTGCGCGTCGGTGACGTCGTCTCACCCGACTTCGATTCGATGATTGCGAAGCTCATCATCACCGCTGGGGACCGTGAGACGGCGATCAGGCGGTCCTTGCGTGCGCTCAAGGAGCTGACAATCTCGGGAATCGCGACGCCGAAGGACCTGTTGGCAAGCATTCTCCAACACCCTGCGTTCGCCGAGGATTTCTCGGTGGGTACGAGGTGGATGGAGACGGAGTACCTGCCGAATGCGGACCTGCCTCAGCCGTTCACGGGCGCGGCCCCTGCTGACGACATGTCGGGCAGGCGTTGCTTCATCGCCGAGATCGATGGGCGCAGGCGAGAGATCAGCCTGCCCGCTGACTTCTTCGCATTCGCCGGTGCCCCTGCGGGCGTTGCTCGCCCCCAGCAACCGCGTCGAACTTCTGGCAGAAACGGCTCGGCAGCGAGCGGCGCGGTCTCGGTCGTTGCCGACGGCGTCATGTCCGCCCCCATTCAAGCCATCGTCGTCCGCATCTCGGTCGAGGTCGGCCAAGAGGTGAAGAAGGGCGACGTTCTGCTCGTCCTTGAGTCAATGAAAATGGAGAAGTATGTCCATGCTCCCGGTGACGGGACGGTGGCCGAGATCTTCGTGACACCCGCCCAGAACGTTCCCGCACACACGCCACTCATCAGACTGGAGGAGGACAGGTGAGCATCTCGACCCTCAGAGGGATCGTCTCGCGGGTCATGCCGACCCGCAAACATCACGCCCCGACGATCAAGGTCGCCCGCGTCGACTATTCGAACCTCGCGCAGGCCGCCGAGGAGAAGGCGACCGCCTACCAGCACGCCAAGGGAAAGAACACTGCCCGCGAGCGCATCAGTCAGCTTCTCGACCCCGACTCGTTTGTTGAGATCGGCCAGTTCGCTGGCGGAAACCCGACGGACGGGTTTCTCGGTGCGGCGGTCGTCACCGGCTTCGGTGAGATCGCCGGACGCCCAGTTGCCGTGTATGCCCAGGACTTCTCGATTCGTGGCGGCACGCTTGGGCGTGCGGAGGGTCAAAAGATCCTCGCGCTCATGGACAAGGCACTCACGATGAAGATCCCCGTCATCTCCATGCTCGATTCCGGCGGCGCTCGCATCCAGGAGGGCGTTGTTGCGCTGAGCCAGTACGGGCGGATCTTTAAGAAGACGTGCGAGGCGTCCGGCCTCATCCCCCAGATCTCCATCATCCTCGGTCCGTGCGCGGGCGGGGCGGTCTATGCACCGGCCCTGACCGATTTCATCATCATGACAAAAGAGAACTCGCACATGTTCGTCACGGGCCCCGAGGTCGTCAAGGCTGTCACCGGCGAGAACGTATCGATGGCGGAACTGGGCGGCGGCGAGCTCCACAACGCCCAGTCTGGCGTCGCGCACTACCTGGCCGACGATGAGACGGACGCGATTGACTACGTCCGTTCGCTCCTGTCGTACCTCCCGTCACATGCTGGTGAGCCAGCCCCGCACTATGACTACACCCCGTCGGTTGAAGACGAGAGGGCCGCGGCCGAGGTCAAGGCCCTCGTGCCCGAAGAGTCCCGCCAGCCGTACGACATCGTCGAGGTTATCGAGCATCTCGTCGACTACGGGGAGTTCCTCGAAGTCTCGCAGGGCTTTGCTGGATCTATCGTCATCGGCTTCGCCTGCATCAACGGCATCGCCGTCGGTATTGTCGCGGACCAGCCCAACGTCAACGCCGGCACTCTTGATGTCGATGCGTCCGAGAAGGCAGCCCGGTTCGTCCGCTGCTGCGACGCGTACGGACTGCCGATCGTCACGCTCGTTGACGTGCCGGGCTATCGTCCCGGTACCGAGCAGGAGCAGGCCGGCATCATCCGCCGCGGCGCGAAGCTCATCTTCGCCTACGCGAACGCAACCAGTCCCATGGTCACCGTCGTTCTGCGCAAGGCCTACGGCGGCGCCTACATCGTCATGGGCTCGAAGTCCATCGGTGCTGACTTCACGTTCGCCTGGCCGGATGCCGAAATCGCGGTCATGGGCGCCGAAGGTGCCGTCAACATCCTCAAGCGCCGCGACATTGCCGCCGCCGGTCCGAACGAGAAGGACATGGCAGAGGCACGCGCGCAGCTTGCCGCCGAATATCAGGCGAACCACATCAACCCCAGCCTCTCGGTCGAGACCGGTGAGCTGGACGGGATCATCGATCCCGCTCTCACCCGCCAGACCATCGCGGAATCTCTCGAAATATTGCGGACGAAGGATCGTTCGTACCCCGGACCCAAGCGCCACTCCAACGGCCCGCTCTAAGAAGAAGAAGAAGGACACATGACGACGAAGACTTCACATCCATCCCTGACGACATCCATCGACAGTAGCGAGTCATCATCCCGGAACTTCGTGCTGGGCACACCCGTCCATCCCATGACTTCCAGTTTCATCTCACGACTCGCCTCAGGCGAACCCTACGTTCTGCTGTTTGCGGGGCAGGCGACCCCGTGGCGTGAGACCCTCGCCGAGATCGGCGAGGACTCCAACCTCGCCCACTCGATTCGCAGCCTGATCGATGACTCGGACCGACTTCTTGCCCCGATCGCGGCCCCCCTGGCCGCTGCCGGTGCTGGCGCTCTCACCTTTGAGAACCTCAATTCCTCCAATGACCCCGCCGTGTCGGTTCCGGGGATCACCGCCGCCCAGTATGCGCTCCTGCACGCCCTGTCATCTGCGGGTCTTGATATCGGAATATCCCGCCCGGTCGATATCCTCGGCCACTCGCAGGGGATCCTCGGCGCGGAGCTTGCGAAGGCGTGGGCAACGAAGGATGCGGCAGAGCTGTCTCGCACCTTTGCGATCGCCCGCCTCATCGGCGCCGCTGCGTCCCGCACATGCCGTGCGGTCGGCATGGGGCATGCGACCCGCAGCCCAATGCTGTCGGTCCGCGACGTGTCACGGTCCGACCTTGACAACATGATCGAGGGCACGGATGCGACGCTGTCGATCGTCAACTCCCGCCGCCGCTTCATCGTCTCCGGTCATCCGGCGGCGCTCGAGCGCGTCGAAATCGCCGCCGCAGCAGCAGAGAAGGCCGATCGGGCTGAGCTTGCTGCAAAGACTCGCGGTGGCATGCCGCTCACCCCCGTCCTTGAGTACCTCCAGGTCGAAGCCCCCTTCCATCACGAGCTCCTCCGCCCCGCCTACGAGCAGGTGCTCGCATGGGCGGAGGCCTGCGGCATCGAGGGTGCCGAGCCGCTGGCTCGGGCTGTTCTCCTTGACCCGGTTGACTGGGCAAAGCAGGTGCGCGACGCACAGCGTCACGGCGCGACCTGGTTCGTTGACCTCGGCCCCGGTGCCACGGTTGGCCGGATCACGACCGACGTGCTCGAAGGCACCGGCGCTGGCATTGTCTCCGCCGGATCACTGACCGACATCGACGAGCTTGCCGCCCCGGGTTCGGAGCCGGAGCGTACAGCCGACTGGTCGGCACACGCCCCCCGCCTCATTGAGCTACCGACCGGTGTCGCAGTTGAGACCGCCTTCAGCCGCCTCACCGGCAACTCCCCGGTCCTTCTCGCCGGCATGACGCCGACGACCGTGGATCCAGAAATCGTCGCAGCAGCCGCGAACGCCGGCTTCTGGGTCGAGATGGGAGGCGGTGGCCAGGTCACCGCCGAGGTGTTCGCCAATAACCTTGCGGGCCTGCAGGAGCAGCTCAACGAGGGCCGGACGGCCCAGTTCAACGCCATGTTCATGGACCGCTACCTGTGGAACCTTCAGTTCGGCGGCCAGCGGGTCGTGTCGAAGGCCCGCGAGTCGGGTGCACCGCTTGACGGCGTCGTCATCTCCGCCGGCATTCCCGAACTCGACGAGGCTCCCGAGCTTATTGAGACTCTCCAGTCCGAGGGTTTCCGGTACATCGCCTTCAAGCCGGGGACAGTCGCCCAGATTCGTCACTCGCTCCAGATCGCGAAGAGCGTCGACACGACAATCATCCTCCACGTCGAAGACGGCCACGCTGGCGGCCACCACTCGTGGGAGAACCTCGACGACCTGCTGCGATCGACATATGCAGAAATCCGTCGCCAGAAGAACGTCATCCTCTGTGTCGGAGGTGGCATCGGTACCCCTGAGCGGGCTGCCGATTACATCTCGGGCGAATGGGCGGTCGCGTACGACCTGCCGCTCATGCCCGTCGATGGTGTCCTCATCGGCACGGCGGCGATGACAGCGAAGGAGGCGAAGACTCAGGACTCTGTCAAGGAGCTCCTCGTCAAGACCCAGGGTGTTCCCGCGTCCGAGGGCGGCTGGGTCGGCGCGGGCCAGTCGAAGGGCGGCATGACCTCCGGTCTGTCGCACCTGCGCGCCGACATGTACGAGATCGACAACGACGCGGCCGCCTGCGCCCGTCTCGTCGCCGAGGTCGAGGGCAAGCCCGAGCTGCTCCGCTCGCGCCGTGCCGAGATCATCGAGGCCCTCAACAAGACGTCGAAGCCGTACTTCGGTGACCTCGGTGAGATGACGTACGCGGAGGTCGCAACGCGCTTCGCCGAGCTGTCCCACCCGTGGGTCGACCCGTCGTGGCTCACCCGCTACCACGAACTGCTTCAGCGCTTCGAGGCGCGCCTGTCACCCGCCGACCATGGCCCGGTGACGACCCTGTTCCCGGCCGAAGCGGACGTCGAGGAAGGCCGCCCCGCAGCAGAGCGTCTCATCGAGGCCTATCCGCTCGCCGAGGAACTCACCCTCACCCCGTTCGATTCCGCCTGGTTCATCGCGCTGTGCCGCAAGTACCCGAAGCCGATGGGCTTCGTGCCCGCCATCGACGATGATCTGTTGCGCTGGTGGGGCCAGGACTCGCTCTGGCAGGCGCAGGACGATCGATATGACGCCAACGCTGTCCGGATCATCCCCGGCCCCGTCTCCGTCGCCGGCATCACGACCGTCAACGAACCAATCGCCGAGATCCTCAATCGCTTTGAGGACGCGACGATCACGCGTCTCGACGGGAAAGCTGAGCGGCTGACCGCGTACTCGAAGCTCGCAAACGCGAAAGATGCTGCCGAGTACATTCGGGCTGTCCCGTTTATCTCGTGGACCGGGCACCTCATGGACAACCCCGCCCACACGCTCGATAAGAATGCCTACGATCTCGAGATCGATGGCGAGAAGGCGACGATCTCCGTCAATCTCGACACGTTCTGGGATGGCTCGGACGCCTCCGTCCATGCCGTCCGCGAGCTCGTCATCCCGCTCCTTCTTCCTGAGTCGGTGCGCGATGGTGGGGTGCCGGTCGTCGACCCGGAGCGCCTGCCTGAGTCGATGTTCAACCTGCTGGCCGGTACTGCCGGTGTCGGCAACACCGCCGTTCAGGGTGACACCATTGAGGCCCTGCCGACGATGGTTGACTCGGCCCGTAGCGAGTTCGGTGAAGCCCACTACTCGTTCACGTTGCCGGCAACGCTCGGCGCAGACCACACCGGCGTGACGGGCGCTGCACTCGATCTTGAGACGGCAACGATGGTGCCGGATGCTCTCCTTGGCACGTGCTGGCCCGCCATCTATGCCGCCCTCGGCTCGGCGCTTGTCGACAACTACCCCGTCATTGAGGGCCTGCTCAACGCCGTCCACCTCGACCATACGATCCGCTTCGACCGCCCGGTCACCGAGTTGCCGCTCGGAAAGATCGACGTCATCTCATGGGCGGAGTCCATCGAGGAGTCCTCGTCGGGCCGAATTGTCGAGGTCGATCTCGACCTCTTCATCGACGGTGAGCTTATCGGCCACATGGAGGAGCGCTTCGCGATCCGCGGCCGCGCCTACGGCTCCCAGCCGCCGGTCGACCCGCCGTTCGCGGGTGGCACGGCAGCTGAGATGGTCGATACTCCGCGCTCGACGCTCCTCAAGACGAAGGTGACCGCACCGTCCGATATGACGCCGTTCGCGTGGGTCTCGGGCGACTTCAACCCGATCCACACGTCGCACCGCGCCGCACGCGTCGCGGGTCTTGAGGCGCCACTCGTCCACGGCATGTGGCTGTCCGCCACCGCCCAGCACGCTGCCTCGGCTGCTGACGGGAAGGGCCGGGCACTCAAGCTGACCGGGTGGACGTACCGCATGTTCGGACTTGTCGATCTCCACGACGAGGTTGACATCACGGTCGAGCGCATTGGCCGACTCAAGGGCGGAGGCCTCGTCCTCGAGGTCGCGTGCCGCGTCGGCAGCGAGCTCGTCTCCATGGGCACGGCAACGACCGCTGCCCCGTCGACCGCCTACGTGTACCCCGGCCAAGGCATCCAGTCCAAGGGCATGGGCCTGTCAGAGCGCGCGTCCTCGAAGGCTGTCGCCGACGTGTGGGAGCGGGCCGACATCCACACCCGGAAGGTTCTCGGTTTCTCGATTCTCGCGCTCGTCCGCGACAACCCGACGGAACTCACGGCGAAGAACATGACGTACCGTCACCCCGAGGGTGTCCTCAACCTCACGCAGTTCACGCAGGTCGCACTCGCCACCTTGGCGTTCGCGCAGACCGCGCGTCTGCGCGAAGCGGGTGCCGTTGTCGATGGCGCGTACTTCGCGGGACACTCGCTCGGTGAGTACAACGCCCTGTCTGCCTACGCGGGCACCATTGACCTCGAGACCGTTCTCGAGCTTGTCTTCCACCGTGGCGCGACGATGCACAACCTCGTGCCGAGGGATGAGCGGGGCCGGTCGAACTACCAGATGGGGGCGCTACGGCCGAACCAGTTCGGTGTTGGCCACGACGACGTTAACGATTACGTCGCTGGGGTCGCCCAGGCCTCGGGTGAGTTCCTCGAGATCGTCAACTACAACCTTGCCGGCCAGCAGTACGCGATCGCGGGCACGATCAAGGGTCTCGCGGCCCTCGCGGCAGACGCTGGCGAGCGTGCGAGAAAAGCCGGCGGCAAGGGTCCGTTCATGCTCGTTCCCGGTGTCGACGTCCCCTTCCACTCGGCCGTACTCCATGACGGCGTCCCGGAGTTCCGGGCGCGCCTGACCGAGCTCTTGCCGCACGAGATCGACTACCGCCGCCTTGAGGACAAGTACATCCCGAACCTCGTCGCGGTACCGTTCGCGCTCACTGAGGACTTCGTTCGAGAGATCCTCTCGGTCGTCCCGTCCACTGAGCTTGAGCGTGTTCTCGCGAACTGGGACGAGGAGATGACCGACAAGTCGGCGCTGGCTCGGACGATTCTCATTGAGCTCTTGTGCTGGCAGTTCGCGTCCCCCGTGCGCTGGATTGAGACGCAAGAACTCCTGTTCTCAACCTCGAAGCTCGATGTTGACGAGATCGTCGAGATCGGTCTTGGCGCCGCTCCGACGCTCGCGAACCTCGCGGCGAAGACCCTCGCCCTTCCGGAGTTCACCGATGCGTCGGTGACGGTCCTCAACGTTCAGCGAGACGAAAAGACTGTCTACCACGAGGACGTCAGCACGATCGCGGACGACGAGGAGTCCGAACCCGCGGAGGCGCCAGAAGCGCCCGCCGCCCCCCAGGCTCAGCCTGCAGCTGCGCCTGCGGCTCCGGTAGCGCCTGCGGCGCCCGCTGGCTCTGTCGAGCGCCCGGCCGACCTGCCGTACCGAGCATCGGATGCAATTAAGACCCTGCTCGCCTTCGCGAACAAGGTCCGTCCTGAACAGATCGGGGCAGCCGACACGACGGGCACGCTGACGAACGGCGTCTCCTCGAGGCTCAACCAGCTCCTCATGGACTTCTCGGCCGAGCTGGGACTCGCCAGCGTCGAGGGCGCCGCCGAAGCGGATGTCGTCACGTTGTCGGCGACTGTCGACCGCGCAGCCCACAACTACAAGCCGTTCGGCCCCGTTCTGGGTGAGGCGATCAAGGACAGGATCCGTAAGCTCTTCGGCGCTGCGGGCCAGAAACAGTCCGCGATCGCCGACCGCGTGACCGGTGTCTGGCAACTCGGGGAGGGTTGGGCAGCGCACACGACTGCCGCGATCCTGCTCGGCACCCGTGCTGGCGCCTCCGCCCGCGGCGGCGACCTCGCAACACTTCCCGCAGAGGCCGCCTCGACGGCCGATGTTAACGCGATCATCGACGCGGCTGTGGCCGAAGTCGGTGCCGCCCACGGCATTCCGGTTGCCATTCCGTCCGCAGGCGGCGGCGGTGGCGGTGCGACCGTCGACTCCGCCGCACTCGACGATTTCGCGGAATCGATCACGGGCGACCGCGGTGTCCTTGCTGAAACCGCCCGCCACCTCCTTGGTGTGCTCGGTCTGGGCGAGACAGCACCCGCCTCGTTCGACCACTCCGAACAGGATGAGTTACAGGCGCTTGTCGAGGCTGTCGAGGCTGAGCTCGGCTCCGGCTGGGTCAAGCTTGTCACGCCCTCGTTCGATGCGCGCAAGGCCGTCCTCCTCGACGACCGCTGGGCATCGGCACGTGAGGACCTCGCCCGCCTCTGGGCTGGCCAGGAACTCGCCGAAACCGTGTCCTTTACGGGTGCGGGGCAGGCTGTTGCCGATCAGGCATCCTGGTGGGCTAGCAAGGCAACCGGAGCTCTCAAGGAGCGCTACGAGCACATCGCGAAGGATGCGCTCGATGAGAACCCAGGTGAGTACTCGGGTCAGGTCGCTGTCGTCACTGGCATGGCGCCGAATTCGATCGCGGGCGGCGTTGTCGCCGGTCTTCTGGCCGGCGGAGCGACTGTCGTCGCGACGGCGTCACGAGTGGATTCGGCTCGCCTGAGCTACGCGAAGACTCTGTACCGGGAGAACGCGTCGGCCGATGCTGCGCTGTGGCTCGTGCCCGCGAACCTCTCCTCCTACCGGGACGTCGACGCCCTCATCGAATGGATCGGCGCGGAACAGTCGGAGACCGTGGGATCGGACGTCAAGGTGACGAAGCCGGCCCTTATCCCCGACCTCTTCTTCCCGTTCGCGGCCCCGCCCGTCTCCGGTACCGCGGAGGACGCTGGTCCGGCGACCGAGACGCAGGCCCGCCTGCTCCTGTGGTCGGTCGAGCGATCGATGACGGGGCTGGCGAGGATCGGTGCGGACACGCACGTTGATCACCGCCTCCACGTCGTCCTGCCCGGCTCCCCCAACAGGGGCACCTTCGGTGGCGACGGCGCATACGGCGAGGTCAAGGCCGCGTTCGACGCGATCGCCAACAAGTGGGAGGTCGAGCCCTGGGCTGAGCGCGTCACGATCGCGCACCCGCGGATCGGCTGGGTCTCAGGCACGGGACTCATGGGCGGCAACGACCCGCTCGTCACCGCTGCTCAGAAGGCTGGGATCCGTGTCTGGACCCCGTCCGAGATCTCGAGCGAACTACTCGCCCTGTGCTCGGAGGAGGCGAAGAAGAAGGCCCTGTCGGGCCCGATCGATGCGGACCTCACGGGCGGCATGGGCAAAATCTCGATTGCCGCACTGCGCGACGAGGCCAACGTCCTCGCCGACACGACGATCAAGACTGCCGCCCCAACCCTCCAGGCGTTGCCTTCACCGGTGCGCACGGCACAGCCGACCGCTGAATGGGGGGAGGTCACGACCTCCCTGGACGACATGGTCGTCATCGTTGGCATCGGCGAAGTGAGCCCCTGGGGCTCGGGCCGCACCCGGTTCGAGGCCGAGTACGGCATCCAGTCGGACGGCTCCGTCGAACTCACCGCAGCCGGCGTGCTCGAACTGGCGTGGATGACGGGCCTGCTCCGCTGGCGGGATACTCCCGTCGCGGGCTGGTACGACGCCGACGACAAGATCGTCGACGAGGCCGACATCTTCGACCGGTACCGCGATGAGGTCGTCGCCCGCTCCGGCGTGCGCACCTTCGTTGACTCGATCGCCATCGATGACCTCACAAGCCCCGAGGGCGTCGAGATGT
The DNA here is from genome assembly GCF_014118685.1 of Flaviflexus huanghaiensis. Taxonomy (GTDB): domain Bacteria; phylum Actinomycetota; class Actinomycetes; order Actinomycetales; family Actinomycetaceae; genus Flaviflexus; species Flaviflexus huanghaiensis. The sequence goes on along the minus strand of NZ_JACFAK010000001.1, from coordinate 129,035 downwards.
TCCTCGACAAGGACGTGACCTTCGCGGTCGACTCCGAAGAGGCCGCGAAGTCCTACGTGGAGGCCGACCCGGCGTTCACAGTCGCCCACGAGGTCGACGGCGAATGGCAGGTGACCCGTAAACAGGGCGCCAGCAGCCGCGTTCCGCGCCGGGCCGCGATGGCACGCAAGGTCGGCGGTCAGTTCCCGACCGACTTCGACCCGACCCGCTGGGGCATCCCCGCCTCCATGGTTGAGTCGATCGACCGGATCGCCGTGTGGAACCTCGTCTCGGCAGTGGATGCCTACCTCTCGTCCGGCTTCACGCCCGCCGAGATCCTCCAGGCCGTCCACCCGACCGACGTTGCGATGACCCAGGGCACCGGCTTCGGCGGGATGACGTCGATGCGGAAGCTGTTCCTCGACCGATTCCTCGCCGAGGACATCCCCTCCGACATCCTCCAGGAGACCCTGCCGAACGTTGTCGCGGCGCACACGATGCAGTCGTACATCGGCGGCTACGGGTCGATGATCCACCCGATCGGCGCCTGCGCAACCGCAGCCGTGTCGATTGAGGAGGGTGTCGACAAGATCGCGTGCAACAAGGCCGACTTCGTCGTCGCCGGCGCCATCGATGACATCTCCGTCGAGTCGATCGAAGGCTTCGCCTCGATGAACGCGACGGCGGATTCGGACGCGATGGCGGCGAAGGGCATCAACGAGCGCTTCTACTCCCGTGCGAACGACCGCCGCAGGGCAGGATTCGTCGAGGCACAGGGCGGCGGCACGGTCCTTCTCGCGCGCGGCTCAGTCGCGGCGCAGATGGGACTGCCCGTCCACGGAGTCGTCGCGTTCGCCCAGTCCTACGCGGATGGTGCGCACACGTCGATCCCGGCGCCGGGACTCGGTGCTCTCGCCGCGGGCCGCGGCGGCAAGTCCGCGCGCCTCGTCAGGAACCTCGCCGACCTTGGCGTCGCCGTCGATGACATCTCCGTCATCTCCAAGCACGACACGTCGACCAATGCGAACGACCCGAACGAGTCCGACCTGCACACGAGGCTCGCTGAGGCGATGGGACGCGGGGTCGGCAACCCGATGTTCGTCGTCTCGCAGAAGACCCTGACCGGGCACGCGAAGGGCGGTGCTGCCGTGTTCCAGACGGCCGGCCTCGCCGACATCTTCCGCACCGGCAGGATCCCCGCGAACAGGTCACTCGACAGCGTCGACCCGGCACTCGCCGGTTCGTCCCGACTGGTCTGGCTGCGCGAGCCCCTCAAGGCTCCGACGACGATCAAGGCGGGCCTGCTCACTTCGCTCGGCTTCGGCCACGTCTCTGCCCTCGTCGCACTGGTCCACCCGGCAGCGTTCGAGCAGGCCGTGCGCCAGGAGCTCGGTGAGGCCGCCGCCGAGGCGTGGCTCGCATCCGCAACCGCCCGACTCAGGGCCGGCGTACGCCGCCGCGAGGCTGGCATGCTCGGCCACGGGCCGCTCTACACCCCGATCGAGGATCGCCGCTTCAAGGGCGAACCAAAGGAGATCGAGGCCGCGATGCTACTCAACCCGAAGGCGCGCCTCGCACAGAGCGGATTCTTCGAGTGATCATCGGCGTGGGCGTTGACCTTGTCGAGGTGGAGTCGTTCGCTTCTCAGCTGGACTCCCCCGGCACGGTCTACGCCCACGCCTTCACCGGCCAGGAGCAGCGCACCGCGAAGAACAGGGCAGCGGTGTCCGGCTCCGCCGGCGCTCATTTGGCAGCCCGGTGGGCGGCGAAGGAGGCCTTCATCAAGGCCTGGTCCGCCGCCCTCATCGCCGCCCCGCCCCCGGTCAGCCAAGAGGACCTCGTCTGGTCGCAGATCGAGGTTGTCCCCGACCGGTGGGGCAGGCCCTCGCTCACCATCCATGAGCCGCTCGCCTCCATGGTGACAGCATCGCTCGAGGAGCGGTACGGGCCGGGGTCGACGGCCTGGCACGTGTCGCTGAGCCACGACGGTGGGATGGCGATGGCGACGGTGCTCGGCGAGAGACGTACCAGCTGAAAGCTGGCCGGCCACCTGGTGTCGTTCGAGCACCTGTGGGAGCATTCGCCTGAAGAACACAAAAATCCCACTGTCGAGCTCTGACGTTTTTACTAGCCGCGGCGTCGGTCGCTCGTCGAACGAGCCGCTCAGCTCATTAACGATGCGGACGCCACCAGCGTGAGTCTGTGCCAGATCTTGCCCGCACAGGAGCGCATGTGCTGGCGACAGGACACTCACGAGTCTCGTGCGGTGACCATGGATAGCAGGATGTCTTTCACGGCCTCGTGGCGCCAGCTCCACACCTCTTCTCGTGTCTCGCTCATCCCCTGCCGGGTCCCGGAGGCTCTCTAGCTACTCTCGAGTCCTCTGGCAGCCATTGGTGGTTGAAAATGTCACGAGTCAGGCTATGTGGCAGGGCTGTCATGGAAGCCGCATGAGCAGTCGCCTTAACCGCTACGCTCGCGCCGATAGTCGCCGGGCACCTCGATGATCTTCGACTGATCCCATGATCGCTCCCAGCCGCCGACCTTGAGCAGACCGTCGAGCAGGTGCGCCGTGAAACCCCAGACGAACGCTTCCTCGAGGTGGAAGGCGGGCCCCGCGTAGGGTGAGCCGGGAATCATTGCTGTGTACCTGATCTCGGGGTCCGCGAGAGTCGTGAGCTTCGGTAGAAAGACGGAGTCGACCTCGCCCTCGTCGACGACCCGCGGCTTCTCGTTGGCGCCGATAATGCCGAGGATCGGCGTGATGAGGCTTTCGGACGCAGCCAAAGACATATCGGGAAGCTCCCCGAGGATCCGTACCTTCGCGGGCTCGATGCCGACCTCTTCATGGGCCTCTCGCAGGGCGGCCTCGACAACGGTTTCTCCCGGATCGAGGCTACCCCCCGGAAAGGAAACCTGGCCGGGATGGAAACGCAGAGTCAGGGCTCGGCGGGTGAGGACAATTCGCGAGTCGTTCTCGTCAGTGAGCGCCATGAGAACCGCCGAAGCCCGACCTCCCCGGGGGCTCCGGCTAAGCGGAATGGGGAGGTCGCCGAACTTGTCGATGAGATCATGGAAGCGGCTCATTCGTTCATTATGGTTCACGACGGATGGATGAAGCAGTACCCACGCTCTTGGTTCTCGGCTTCGGCTCGGCGAGAATGGCACTATGAGTGACATCGCAACGACCACGAAGCTCTCCATCGTCGGGGCGGGATCTGTCGGATCCTCCCTCGCCTACGCCAGCCTTATCCGCGGCTCCGCCAACACCATCGCCCTCTACGACCTCAACACTGCCAAGGTCGATGCCGAAGTCCTCGACCTCGCGCACGGCAGCCAGTACATGAGCGAATCCCAGATTGTTGGCGGTAGCGACATCAGCAGCGTCGCTGACTCCGACATCGTCATCATCACAGCTGGCGCCCGTCAGAAGCCCGGCCAGTCCCGCCTCGATCTGGCAGGAACCAACGTCGACATTCTCGGTTCGCTCATGCCTCAGCTTCTCGAGCAGGCTCCGAACGCGATCTACATGCTTGTGACAAACCCCTGCGACGTGCTGACAACGGCGGCGATGAAGATCACCGGACTCCCTCGAAACCGAGTACTGTCTTCTGGCACTGTCCTCGACACCTCTCGCCTGCGCTGGTTGGTCGGCCAGGAGATCGGCCTCTCGCCGCGCTCCGTGCACGCCATGATGGTGGGCGAGCATGGCGACACGGAGTTCGCGCTCTGGTCCTCGGCGACCATCGGTCAGGCCCCCCTCATCGACTGGAAGGACGAGGAGGGTCGCCGGGTCTTTGACGAGGAGAAGCTTGACGCCCTCGAAGCAGAGGTCACCGGCTCCGCCTACAGGGTGATCCAAGGCAAGGGCGCAACGAACTACGCCATTGGTGTGGCTGGTGCCCGCATCGTCGAAGCGATCCTTGGCGACCAGAAGGCTGTCCTACCAGTCTCAACTCTCCTCGACGACTATCACGGCATCTCCGGGGTCGCCCTTTCGGTGCCATCTGTCGTCGGCCGCAACGGCGTCGAGCGCACCCTCACGTTCCCGATGAACGAGCGCGAAGAGGCGAAGCTTGCCAAGTCCGCCGAAGCGCTGCAAGCAGTCCAAACGTCCCTCGGTATCTGACCGCCTCACTTGTCTCTGTCCCCGGGCACATCGCCCGGGGACAGGTCTTTACACTGGGATCATGCTGTTCCGCAGAAGAAGGTCCGATGCCGCTCCCGTACGAGTGACCGATCCCGTCATCGATGCTCAGATTCACTGGCTCGGCGCACGCGGTCTCATCCTGCGCGATGGTATCTCCAGCACGGAATGGATCGCTGCTACAGATGACCCGACCGACCCCACCTCTCTCGCCGAGGCGCACATTGACGGACGACTTTGCGTCCAACCAGATCCGATGGTGACCCTCAGTGGCTCCGATCTTGTCCGACTGGTCCACGAGCTGGCTGATGGGCTGGAGCTACCAATCGACGAGGTCACTCTCGAAGCCGATGTTCTGAAACTCCGTTCGGCCTCGACCCACCTGACATTTCATGTGGCAGGGCGCGAGAACATCGACGTCTTGCGCGACGTCGCCGAGGAGTTCGTTGACTCTGCTCACGTCCTCCTTGTCGACGGGGCCACCTTCGCGGTCGCACATCGCGACATAGCCGAGATGGCGGCAGCAGTTCTCACTCGCCTCTGAACCCGCCACGCCACGGCGACGTGACGGTCTCAGCGGCGGAGCTGGATGTGGGCGAGGACGTCGCGAGCGCGCTCGTTCATCTGCGCCGCACTTTCGTGGGATTGGAGGTGGATGACGTATCGCAGACCGCCCTTGACCACGTACCACGTCTCGTAGACACGGTCGACCTGGCGAAAATGCAGTCCCGCTGCGGGAGCACCGTCGATCATGCGCTCACCGATCGCCACCGCCTCGATGCCGCGCCCCTCGAGCTCGAGAACGCGCCGGTCACGGTGGTCGCGCACGGACATGGTCGACGGTATGCCCTCCTGGATGACGATGCGACTGCCGGCGCCTTCCCCTGTTGTAAGTTCTTCAGCCAGGATTGCGTTCCAGTAGCCGGTCGCTGAGCCATCGAGTGGCTCCCAGTCATCTGCCAGAACAGAGGCTGCCGTGGCGGGCGTGGTGGCGACGTCGGCAGGCCCGCTGTCCGTTGGGAGGCATCCCGCCAGACCAAGGAGCACCACTGTCATGGCACCTGCTCTGCGAACCTTTCCCATCGCCCTAGTCTAGCGAGCAGGGGTTCTTTGTGGACGGCGGACGTTGGCTACTCGAAAGACCCCGCCCCGCTTCATCTGCGCGGGTAGGCTCGCTGTAAAGGCTGAGAGGGGATGCTGCCATGGAGTTCGACGTCGCTGTCATCGGCTGGGGAAAGGGCGGCAAAACCATCGCCCGCGCGCTTGCACACGCAGGGAAGAACGTTGCCATGATTGAACGTTCGCCTGACATGTATGGCGGCGCCTGCATCAACGTCGCCTGCGTTCCGACCAAAGCTCTCATCCATTCCGCCGAAATCCGTGCCGAGCATACGTTCGATCGGGAGTACTTCGACCAGTCTGTCGAGCAACGCGATTCGCTGACCGCGGCGATGAGGGGCACGAACTATTCGATGCTCGCCGACCTCGAGACCGTGACCGTCATCAACGGCACCGCCCGTTTCACCGGGCCGCATTCTCTCATCGTCGAGGCGGGCGATGATTCTCTTAAGGTCACCGCGGAGACGATCGTCATCGACACGGGATCGGTGCCGAGGCTCCCGGATGTTGCCGGCGCCGAATTAGGCGGCCGCTTCCACACCTCGATCACCCTCCAGCATGCTCCACTGCCAGAGCACCTCATCATCGTCGGAGGGGGCTACATCGGAGTCGAGTTCGCCTCGATGTTTGCTCAGTACGGATCGGAGGTGACAGTTCTCGACAAGAATCCGCGTCCTCTCCACCGGGAGGATTGGGACGTCTCAGCCGAGGTGTTCGATGCTCTCACCGATGCTGGAGTTCGGCTCGTCTCCGGCGCAACAGTTCTCCGGCTCTGCAAGGAGTCCGACTGTGCAGCCGTCCAGTACCTGTGGAACAACCAGGAGCAGACAGTTCGCGGCGATGCTGTTCTCATCGCCCTCGGCCGGAGACCTGACACGGATGGCCTGGATCTTGCCGCAGCTGGCATTGAAACGACCGCGACGGGCGCCGTCAAAGTTAACGAGCACCTGGAAACGTCAGTGCCCGGCGTCTATGCTGTCGGCGATGTTAACGGCGGCCCGCAGTTCACGTACATCTCTTTGGATGATGGCCGGATCGTGCTCGACAGGCTGAATGGCGCAGGCACGCGCTCAACGTCCGACAGGACCGCCGTGCCATCGACGATCTTCACAACCCCGCCGTTCTCGAAGGTCGGTATGACGGTCGAGGAGGCTCGCGCACAGGGACACACGGTCAAGATCGCTGTGAAGAAGGTGGCTGACATTGCGTCCATGCCCTGGCCGAAGATTGTCGGCAACCCGCGCGGCATCATGAAAATCGTCGTCGACGAGGCAACCGGTCTCATTCTCGGAGCCGCCCTCGTCCATGTCGACTCCCAGGAGGTCATCAATCTTATTGCGCTCGCGATGAGGCACGGCGTGACCGCTTCAGAGTTGCGGGACACGATCTATACCCATCCGTCCTCCACCGAGGCACTCAACGAGGTTCTTGCTGGGATCTAGGCGAGGCTGACTGGGCTCGCCGGAATTGTCGCTCTAAACCCGGCCTCGGGTCGATATTTCAGTCAAAGGTCTCGACGACGGCGTCCCACAACGCCAGCAAACACGCGTCATATTGCGGATACTTCAAGCCGTCTACGGTGCCATTCCTGGCCCACCCTGCTCTCCTCGTGCTGGCGGTGCGAAGGGCTTTTGACCATCCACAAAGCAATTCGAACGTGTCATGATGGCGATATGGGACTTTCGATCGGCATTGATGTTGGTGGCACCAAGATCGCGGGAGGCGTGGTTGATGATAGTGGACGAATCATCTCCCGTGTCCGAAGGCCCTCCCCAGCTGACGATGCGGAGGCGATCGTCCAGGAGGTCATCGCCATAGCCAGGGAGCTTGCCGACAGCTATGATGCTCAGTCGATCGGCATCGGTGCCGCGGGATTCGTCAGTAAGGACCGCCGCACCATCCTTTTCGCCCCGAACATCGCATGGCGCGACGAGCCGCTCGCCGACAGGGTCGAGGAGGCTCTCAACCTTCCCGTCGTCGTCGAGAATGATGCGAATGCGGCGGCGTGGGGCGAGTTCACGTACGGGGTCGGCGCAAATGCGAACTCGATCGTGTTCATCACCCTCGGGACCGGTGTCGGCGGCGGCATCATCATCGACGGTCAGCTCCTGCGCGGAAGTAACGGGTTCGCAGGCGAAATTGGGCACCTCAACCTCATCATGGACGGCATCAAGTGCGGGTGTGGATCACGAGGATGTTGGGAGCAGTACAGCTCGGGCACAGCCCTGGTTCGGATGGCGAGAGAAGCGGCAACCGCAGACCCGGAACGCGCCCGGACACTCCTTGATCTGGCAGGGGGCAACCCTGCGAAGATCACCGGCCGAGCCGTCACCCAGGCAGCACGGATGGGCTGCCGGGTCTCTCGGAAGGCGTTCGATCAGGTGGGGCGCTACATCGGCTTTGCTCTTGCTGACCTCGTGTCGATCCTCGACCCCGACATGTTCGTTCTCGCAGGCGGACTGTCGGAAGCCGGTTCCCTTATCCGTAATCCAGCTGAAGAATCCTTCATGGACCAGCAGGTCGGACGGGACTACCGCCCCACCATCCCGATCGTCACAGCGAAGCTCGGAAATGATGCGGGGATGATCGGTGCAGCGGATCTCGCCCGCCGTGCCTTCGCCACCACCCGTTGACAGTCAGCGGCCATCACCGAGGTGCGGCCGCCGCTGAATAGCTACAGACCCTCAGCGTCCGGTCAGCTCGTACGTGTCGATACCGCCGTCGCGTCCCGCCATGAACATGTTGACCTCGGCCTTCGATGCTCGCAGATCAGGATCGTTCTGGAGGTAGTACCGGGTTTCGCGGGCGATGAGCCCCGACATGACGAGAAGACCAATGAGGTTCGGCAGGGCCATGAGCCCGTTCATGACATCCGCAAAGCCCCACACGAGGGACAGCGAGGTTGTCGCGCCGATGTAGACGACGATGCAGAAAATGATCCGGTAGGGCATGACACCCCTGCGGCCGACAAGGCGCTCAACGCAGCGCTCTCCGTAATAGCACCAGCCGAGGATTGTCGAAAAGGCGAACAGGGCAAGCGCAATTGTCACGATCCAATGGCCCCACTGGCCTGGTAGCCCGGTCGAGAACGCCTCACCCGTCGCGAATGCCGCGCCATCTTCCGACGTCGCCCATGCTCCGGTTGTAATGAGGACAAGGCCTGTACATGTCACGACGATGATCGTGTCGATGAATGTCTGTGTCATCGAAACGAGACCCTGTCGGACGGGATGCGTTGTCTTCGCAGCGGCGGCGGCAATCGCAGCCGATCCCATGCCGGATTCGTTGGAGAAGATACCGCGCGCCATACCGAATCTCATCGCTTGGGCGATCGTTGCACCGATGAAGCCACCGGTGGCGGCCGTGCCTGTGAAGGCATCGGTGAAGATGAGTCCGAAAGCGGCGGGGACTGCGCCCGCGTTGACGATAAGAATCCAGATCGATGTGAAGAGATAGAGCAGGATCATGAACGGCACGAACGCAGCGGTCACCCGACCGATGGACTTGATGCCGCCGATCAGAACGGCGAACGCCCCGATCATGAGGACGAGGCCAACAATCCAGGTGTCGATCCCCCAAGACTCGCCGACGTTGCGGGCAATCGCATTAGCCTGGGTCATGTTGCCGATACCGAAGGAGGCGATGACGGCAAAGATCGCGAAGGAGATCGCGAGGACCTTGCCGATCGAGACGCGACCAATCCGCTTCGTGATACCGCGCTCGAGATAGTACTGCGGGCCGCCGGAGACCTCTCCGGCAGTGTCCTTCGTTCGGTAACGGACAGCAAGAAACGCTTCAGAGTACTTCGACGCCATGCCGAGGATACCCGTCACCCACATCCAGAACACCGCGCCTGGACCACCGAGGGCAATCGCCGTGGCAACGCCAACGATATTGCCGGTGCCGACCGTCGCCGCGAGCGCAGTTGTCAGGGCCTGGAACTGCGAAACGTCGCCATCGTCCGCTCCCACATCCTGCCTGTCCTTAAGTCCGAGGCGCAGTGCCGGCCCCAGCTTCGTGAACTGGATTCCCCTCAGCCGGATCGTGAGAACGAAACCGGTAATAGCGAGAAGGGGGATAAGGACGAACGGGCCCCAGATAATGCCGCCCAGGGTGTCGAGTACCGACGAGATCGAGTCTTCCAGCTGTTCCACTGCTCACTCCTTCGATGTGCCAGATAACCGCGAGAACTCGGCGTTTAGGTAGACGCGAGGGTCACCGTTGAGTTCTATAAGGTGCCACGGTACATGAGCGAACCCGGTTTGGAGCCCAGATTGACGCGACGAGACCCAAGTGTCCACATACTGGAGGATCATCTCATGCGCAGACGTACTCCTGAGGATGAGGTTCGCGGTGCTGAAGCGCGACGACAGGCGACATCTCTCGCTCAGCCCTTGCTACCCCGCCGGTAGCCGAGGTAGCTGTCGCCACGGGCAGGTAGCCAGGCGGCGACGGCGGCGATGAGGATGGCGCCGGAGATCATGAACGCGTAGGAGTACCCGAAGTTGTCGGCGATAAGGCCAGCAAGTAGGGGGCCGACGATCTGGCCCAGGTCGCCCGCCATCTGGAACGTCGATACGACCTTTCCGCCCGGGCGTCCATCGAGGACGTCGGCCACCGCGCCCTGCTGCCCGGGCTGGATGAGCCCGGCACCGAGGCCGGTGACAAGGGCGACGGAGACAAGCAGGAAGGGGTTCTCCAGCGTTCCGAAGATGATGGTCATGATTCCGGCGACGACAAGTCCGGGGACGATGACTGTCATCCGGCCGTACTTGTCCGACAATCCGCCCCCAGCAACGAGGGAGATAGCGGTGCCGATGGCACCGGCTGTGAGGGCGGCGCCCGAGACCCATTCGCCGTATCCCATGGCGACTCCGGTCGCGAGCGGGATCATCGTGAGCCGTACTCCCATGTTCGTCCACGCGTGTGAGAAGCCCGTGACGAGAACGGCGCGATAGGTGGGTGAGGAGACCGCCTCCCCAACTGTCATCGGTTTGATGCCGCCCTCCTCCTTCGAAATCTCCTGGCGGTGCGGCTCTGGCAGCGCAAAGAAGATGACAAAGAAGGAAATCATGAGGGTGCCGGCGTAGATGAAGAACGGGAGCCTCATGCCCCACACCGCGAGTAGGGACCCGAGCGAGGGACCGAGGATGTTGCCGAGCAGGAAGGCCGAGCCGTAGAGCGACGAGGCACGCCCACGTTGTCCCGGAGGGGAAAGTTTGATGATGAGGGACATGGCGGAAACGGAGAAGACAATCGAGCCGATGCCGCCGACCCCGCGAAGGATAAGGAGCTGGATGTAGTTTTGGGCGAGCCCGCTCGCGGCAGACGAGAGGGCGACGATGAGGAGGCCCGTCATGTACATCTTCCGCTCACCGAAGATGTCGATGAGTTTGCCGCCGGGAGTTGAGAATGCGATCCGCATGGCGGCAAAGACGGAGGTCAGCGCGCTTGCGGCCGTGACCGAGACGTCGAAGGAGCGAGCGAACTGCGGGATGATGGGGGCGACAATGCCGTATCCGAGAGCAACTGCGAGGGCGGCCGTGACCAGTACCCAGATTTCTCTCGGCATTCGAGTTTTCTCCAAGTAGCTCCCTTCGTCGCCACGTCCCATTCTACTCCCACCCCAGCTCACGGCATTTTTCCGCAGGCGAAGCCCCGGTTCGTCTCCGTCGAATCGTTGCAATGTAGGCAGGATCCTCTGCCGCTACATCTCCATTCCAGCCATCTCCCAGGCTTGAGTGACGACGTATTCAGAGACTGCACCTAGCCTCAGGGCATGGATAGCAAGGATCATCTCGATCGATATTCCACCGGTGTTGATGAGGGTGGCAGATCCTGGCGTCACGCATCCACCATCAACTATCGAGTATTGACGTCGGTGCGCTCCTACTCGGAGGCACAGCACATCGTCGATACCCTGTCAGATGCCAACTTCCCCGTAGAAAACGTCCGCATCGTTGGTCTCGGATTAGAGTCCGTCGAGCAGGTGACGGGTAGGAAGACGACATGGACGGCAGCCTGGCAGGGCGCGCTGTACGGCGCATGGATGGGTCTCTTCTTCGGTTTACTGTTCCTCTTCTTTGCCCCTGTCATCGCATGGCGGGTGCTCCTCACGGCCATCGTCCTTGGCATGCTGTTCGGGGCCATCGCCGAAGCCTTTTCCCACGGCCTCCAAGGAGGTCGCCGCGACTTCACCTCCTTCGCCACCACCCGTGCGTCCCGGTATGAGATTCACGTCGTGGCTGGCCTTATCGACGACGCGAGCCGCATCATCAACGCATAGCTCCCCGCACGCGGCAGTACATGGTCTTGCACCACGTTCCCGGACACTGCTGGCTGCGTTCATGGGCTGGCACTGCGAACGTATAGGCTAGCGCTATGGGACAGCCTCACTTCTCACAGCCAGCACCACTGACCCGAATGGCAGATGGGACGGTCAAGCAGATCAACCCCTTTTCGGGCACCGAGGTATGGACAGTTCCCGGGCGGGCCAACCGGCCGCTCACCCTCGTCAATCCGAACCCGTCCCCCATCGACCCGGAAGAGCATGAACGGCATTGCTCGTTCTGTGCGCAGCGTGTGCTTGAGAGCCCTCCCGAAAAGTCACGCGTCATCGCAACCGACAGCGGGTTCAAGATGCTCGAGAGCACCTCTGTCGATGATCTAGCAAAACCGTGGGAGTTCCGCAGGATCCCGAACCTGTTTGAAATCGTGTCGTTCGACTACTGGACGAAGAACTACGGCTTCCAGTTGCCGCAGGAGCGCGCACGGCGACGCGATCGCTACATTGCCGACCCTGCCGGCAAAGCCCATGTTCTCTCCGTTCTGCGGAAAAAGGCGCTGTCATCAGGACTGACAGAAGAGGAATGGATTCGCATCCCAGAAAGCGAGCGCCTCGAGGGGGCGAATGCGTTTTTCGGTGGCGGCCATGATGTTGTTGTCTCTCGCCGTCACTTCACCGATGGTGCAACGCTCGACAACCAGCTCGCATCATCCGGAACGCTGACCCCACCTGAACACGAGTGGTACATGAAGCTGACGATCGACGCGATGAGGGACCTGTATTCCTCAAACCGCTATGTCCGCTACGTCCAGGTGTTCCAGAACTGGCTGAAGCCAGCGGGTGCCTCCTTCGACCACCTTCATAAGCAACTCGTCGCGATCGACCAACGTTCCGTCAATGCTGAAGTCGAGGTCGCGAAGGTCCGTCTCAACCCGAACGTCTACAACGAGCTCGGGGTTGATTACGCGGGATTCCAGAACCTCATCATCGCCGAAAGCCGCCACGCGGTCGCTTTCGCCGGATTCGGTCACCGCTACCCCACGCTCGAGGTCTACTCGAAGGCGGCCGAGCCGATGCCGTGGGAGCAGTCGAATGATGAGCAGCGGGGCATGTCCGATATGCTCCACGCCCTGCACGTCGCAACGGGGCCCCACGTGCCAACGAACGAAGAGTGGCACCACAAGCCCATCGACGTCGATATGCCGATGCCGTGGCGGATCCTCCTCAAGTGGCGAGTATCAACTCTCGCGGGGTTCGAGGGCGGAACGAAGATCTACGTCAACACGATCGATCCGTGGACGCTACGGGACCGGATCGTGCCGCGGCTACTTGAGGCCCGAGCGAATGGCGAGATCGCCTCGAACATTAACATCGCGACCGAATGCGCCTGCCGGGTCAACTCCCTGCGCTATAACCCATACCTGTAGTGGACTGGTTCGTCCTCATCACCTCAGGGCTGTTCGAGGCTGTCTGGGCGACAGCTCTCGGCCGCTCCGATGGCCTGCGCAAACTCCGTCCAAGCCTTGTTTTCGTCATCGCCTCAGCCATCTCTCTCCTCGGGCTGGCCTGGGCCATGAAGACGATCCCGACCGGCACGGCCTACGCGGTGTGGACGGCGATCGGGGCGGTCACGACAACCGTGTGGGCTGTGAGTACGGGCGCTGAGCGGGCGACGGTTCTCAAGGTCGTGTGCCTGCTCGGTATCATCGCCTGCATCGTTGGCCTCAAGGTGACCGCATGAACCCGTGGCTCATCCTCGTCCTATCCGGAATTTTCGAGGCGGTCTGGGCGACCGCCCTCGGCGCCTCGAACGGTCTCACGATCCTTGCGCCGAGCATCGTTTTCCTTGTCGCTCTCGTCGTGTCGACGATCGGCCTCGCGATTGCAATGACGTCGATTCCGACAGCCACGGCGTATGCCGTGTGGACGGGAATCGGAGCAAGCCTGACGGTCGTCTGGGCCATGCTGACGGGCGGGGAGCCATTTTCTGTCATCCGCTTGACCCTCATCGTCATCCTCATCGCCTGCATCATCGGACTCAAAGCATCAGAGCCAGGAAGGCCGAAGGAGGGCACGGAAGCAGCCCGCGGCACCGGATGACCGCAGAGGTGTGTCCGGTCGGCACGTGGCCGAGGAATGGTTGTTCAGTCATTGCCGCCACGTCTCGCGGACACCTCTCTAGACTGAACTCGTGATCCCTTCGGTCTTGCGTCTCTCCTCTATGCCCGTGCCTACCCGCACGTGGTCTCCTCATGATCGGCCACTCGTCATCGCCCACCGGGGCGGGGCCGCGTTGGCGCCGGAGAACACGGTACTGGCCTTCGAGCAGGCTGTCGCGCTCGGCGCCGACATGCTCGAGACCGATGTCCAGCTAACCGCAGACGGGTACGCTGTCGCGTTCCATGACGACACGATGGACAGGGTGACGAACCTGGCCGGCCCGATCCGCTCCTTCACCCTCGCGCAGGTGCGCGGGGCCGCCGTGTATGGCCCAGATGGGCAGGTCGGCCAGATTCCCACAATTGCCGAGCTACTTGACGCATTCCCGGATGCCCGATGGGCGATCGATGTGAAGAACGGGGACTCGATCGTCCCGCTCGCGCAGGCGATCAACGCGACCGGCACCGCATCGCACGTCTGTGTTGCGCACGCGTGGGATTCGTGGCTGGACGGCGTCCGTGAGCTGACGAGCGAGAAGCTCGAACGCAGTTTGGGATGGGAGGGGCTTGCCAGGCTCGTTGCGCACGCGAAGGCTGGCACCACGCCGCCTGCATCGTTCTCATCCGGCGCCTGGGTTCACATCGGGTGGCAGCCAGCCGGGATCAGCCTCATGAGCTCAGTGACGTTCGCTGACCGGATGATCTCCATGAGCCACGAGATGGGCATGGGTGTGCGGGTGTGGACGATCAACCGGGAGGATCGGATGCGACGCCTGCTCGACCAGGGGGTCGACGGAATCTTCACCGATCGTCCAGATCGGCTCCTATCACTCCGAGGGGCGTGATCCGAAGCCGCACGGTGTCACCCGTCACGGTTCCGGGAATCTCGATTTCCGCCGGTAACGCGACCCTCGTCCTCGCTTCGGATGGTTCGGTGACGCGGCCCTCGACGATGGTGGTAGAGCCGAGGAAGTCGGTGACCTCCGTTGTGTGGGAATGAATGAGCTCCTCCGGGGTACCAATCTGCAGGAGCCTGCCGTCATCCATGATCCCCACTCGATCCGCCACCGTGAACGCTTCATCGTGGTCATGGGTGACATAGATCGCGGTTGCTCCCGCCCCTTTGAGGATGGCGCGAAGGTCTTGTGAAAGCCGTTCGCGCAGGACCCTGTCGAGAGCTGACAGCGGCTCGTCGAGGAGGAGGACGTCCGGGCGGGGCGCAAGCGAGCGGGCGAGGGCGACCCTCTGCGCCTGCCCACCGGACAGGGTCGTGACGCTTCGCTCCCCCATCCCCGCCAACCCCACAAGCTCAAGCATCTCCCCGACCCTGCGGGCAATCTCTTCCCTGCTCTCACCCTTGAGGCCGTAGGCGATGTTTCCTGCGACAGTGCGGTGGGTGAACAGCTGAGCGTCCTGGAAAACCATGCCGATGCGGCGCTGATGAACGGCGACGCCCGCAACCGGGACACCGTTGACGAGGATCTCCCCCGTCGACGGCTCCAGGCCAACAACGCCCCGGAGGAGCGACGACTTCCCACACCCGGACGGGCCGAGAAGGGAAAGGATGTCGCCAGTGCCAACCGTCAGGCTCACTCCATCCACAGCACGAAGCGCTCCGTAGGAGACGGTGAGGTTCTTGAGCTCGATCATCGGGGATCCTTTCGTGCCGCTTCTGCGGCGGCCATGATCGACGCGGCGAGCAACGCGAGGACGACCGCTCCCGCCATTGCCATCCCATAATTGTTCTCGCCAGGGCGTCCAAGTAGGCGGACGATGATGACGGGCAGTGTCTGGCTGTCCGGCCGGGCAAGGAATGACGTTGCACCGAACTCGCCGAGCGAGGTGGCGTACGCGAAGCCGATCGCGATACCGAGTCCTCGCAGCAAGAATGGACCATCGATCGTCGCGAGCACCCGCCACGGTGAAGCGCCAAGCGTTGCCGCGGCCTCTCGTCGGCCTGGCGCGATCGAGGCGAGAGTTGGTGTGAGAGATCGAACGACGAGCGGCAAAGCGACAACGGCCTGGGCGATGGGGACAAGGAGGGGAGAGCTCCGCAGGTCGAGCGGTGGACTGTCAAGGGCGATGCTAAACCCGAAACCGACCGTGACGGCACTGACCCCGAGCGGTAGCAGGATGGCACCGGCGAGAATCGACTGCCCGCTTGCGAGCGGACCGTGGACACGACGAGACAGAACGAGCGCGAGGGGCACTCCGATTGCGAGCGACAGGAGTGTGGCGACGAGCCCGATTCGCAAGGAGTTGCCGATCGCTTCCGTCACTGTGGCTCCGCCCGCGAAGCCGGTGCCGGACGTGCCGAGTAACCGGTAGTTGTCCACGCTCCACTCGTCCCCCACCCTCAAGGAGCGGGCGACAAGAGCAAGGAGTGGGAAGGCTATGAGGGTCATCATCGTCACGATCGTCATCACGAGGGGTACGGCGTCGGTTCGTGCGAGCGGGGTGACGTGGCGATTGCGCAACTGAAGTCGCCCAGCGGTTCTCTTGCTGAGGGCTTCGCTGACAACGAGGGTGAGAATGACGATGACGATTTGGAGGAGAGAGAGAACAGCCGCCGTCCGGTTATCGAGCAAGCTCGTCGACTGTCGCCAGATCTCGGTCTCCAGGGTCCCGTACCCGGGTGATCCGAGAGTCCGGACAAGCCCGTAGCTTGTCGAGCAAAACAGGAACACGATCGCCCCAGCCGAAGCTATAGCTGGCGCCAACTGTGGCACGGTGACCGTGACGAAGGCTCGCAAGCGGGAGGCACCGAGCGTGCGCGCGGCCTGGACAGCACGCGGATCCAGTGATTGCCACAGGCCACCGACCGTCCGGACGACGACGGCGTAGTTGAAGAACACGAGGGCGAGGATAACGGCCGTGACTGTCTGGTCGAGGCCGAGGAACTCGAGCGGGCCGCCTCGGCCAAGTAGCACCCGGAAGGCGACGCCGACAACAACTGTCGGCAAAACGAAGGGAATTGTCGCGAGAGCTCGCGCCGCCTTCTGCCCCGGAAACGTGCACCGGTAGAGCACATAGGCCCCTGGCACACCGAGAACGATGGCGCCGACGGTCCCGAGCGCGGCCTGATAGAGGGTCTGGCCGGTGACAAGCCACGTCCGCCTGTCTGTGAGAACGTCGAAGAAGATACCGCTCTCGCTACCGCTCTGCCAGATTCCCCTCGCAAGCATCGCCGCTGTCGGGTAGAGGAAGAAGACGGCGAGGAACGCCACGGGGATGATCACCGCGGCGGTCCACGCCGCCCTCCACAGTTTCACGTCAGCGTAGCTCGGCGAACGCGTCGAGGAGCTCATCGCGGTCGACCTGCTGTGGGTCGACCATGATCGGGGTCTCGGATAGTTCGGCAACCTCTTGCCACTGTGCGGGTAGCTCCTGGTCAGTGACCGGGTACATGTACATGTTCTCGGGGATCGAAGACTGGAACTCATCGCTCAACATGAAGTCAACGAACGCCTGCGCACCCTCGGGATTTGCCGCATCCTTCACAACCCCCGCATATTCCACCTGACGCACGCATGTCTCCGGCAGGTAGTCGGTTCCGGCTGCCGCAGCTGGGCTGGACGAG
This sequence comes from Flaviflexus huanghaiensis, assembly GCF_014118685.1. GTDB lineage: Bacteria > Actinomycetota > Actinomycetes > Actinomycetales > Actinomycetaceae > Flaviflexus > Flaviflexus huanghaiensis. Next base: position 111,765 of record NZ_JACFAK010000001.1, on the reverse strand, counting down.
TACGACAGGACGAGCGGGTAGGGACCCTTCCCATCAGCGCCGGAGAAATCCGAGTAGTAGGCGTCCGACCAGCCGCTCGCCACCCGCGCCCCGCCGTCGAGAAGGTCAGCCCAGTAACCTTGCCAGTCCTCGCCATATTCCGTTGCAGTCGCGACAAGGAACGCATATCCCGGCGAAGAGGAGGCAGGGTCGATGACGGCCAGTAGCTCAGCATACTCGGGCTCACGAAGGTCCTCGAAGGTTTCTGGCTGGGCCATTCCTTCTGCTTCGAACCAGGCCGTGTCGACGTTGACGCACACATCGCCCTGGTCGATCGGCGTGAGACTATCCGCCACGACGAGATCATTCGCGGACTCGGGTAGCGCAGGGGAGCTGTAGGGGGCGAGCAAACCTTCCTCAATGACAGTGCGGGCGATAAACGTGTCAATTCCATAGACGCCGTCGGCCTGCGGGTTGTCCCGGTTGAGGATGAGTTGGTTGACGAGCACTCCGCCGTCGCCCGGTGCGATCGTCTGGAGCGTGAAACCGCTCTTTTCCTCGAATGCTGCAATCTGCTCCTCACTCATGACGAACGAGTCGTGAGTGAGGATCGTGACGGCCTGTTCGTCCGATGTGCCACTGCCACAGGCTGCAAGTAGCGCGAGCGAGACGAGACCGACTGCTGTCTTTTTCATATCAACCTCCATAGCTGGAGGGGAAAGACCCCTGCCCGGTGGGCAGGGGTCTGAGAGATTCCCGACTTCCTTCGCCGGTGCTAACCGGAGCAGGTTCGAGGGTCTGCACGTTGTGTGCACTCTCAGCGTGGTGAGCGCTCCCCTGTCGTCTACCCCAGTATAGGTGAGATTAGGTGTTGACTGCGACCGACTTCGCGCCCTCGCCGTACCAGGAGCTCGCCTTTTTCATGACGAGGTTCCTGATAATCGTGTTCGTTGCCGCCGCGACGACCGAGAACACGACAGCCTCGAGGAGGTTTGACTGGAAGTCATCCTCGTTCGGCGCATCATGGCCCGTCGCTGCCTGCCACCCAAACTCGACGATCTTCTTCGCGATAAGGCCAGCGACGAGGCCCCCGCCCGTACTGACGATCTTCCACCCGATATCCATGCCTCGTCCTTTCGATTGCTACGACCTTGTGTGAGCTGTGCCTATTGTGTCGCACCTGGGCCGAGCCTGCCACCGACGCGGGTTGACTCGATATCTTCGCCAAGTTCATCGACAACAAGTTCGGCGGACACAATCCCGCCTGTCCGATATCCCGCACGGCCAATCATATGGGCGGAGATCGGGGAGCTGATGAGTTGGAGCGCAACGACGAGGCTCGCCGTCCATGCAAGCGGAATGTCGCGGACGATGAGGGCCATGCCGATCATCGACAGAATCAGCCCAAGCACCTGCGGCTTGGTTGCCGCGTGCTGGCGGGACAGGAGGTCACGGAACCGCAGAACAGCGATGCCGGCGACGAGGGTAAGGGCAGAGCCTGCGATAAGGAGGCCTCCGCCGAGCGCAGTGAGAATGTCACCCAGCATGCTTCTCCTTGGCGTCGTCGTCAGTGGAATCGTGGACGAGCTCATCATCGCGCATCCGCTCGTCCTCAAGGATCTTCGCAACCTCATCCTTTGTGAGGATCCGTTTGTCAGCAGTCGGCTCGTGCGCGATAAAACGGGCTATTGTCGTCGATCCGATGAATCCGACAACCGCGAGGACGACGAGAACGGGGAGGAGATCCGTACGGCCCGAGACTGCAGAAATGACAGCGACCGAGCAGAGGATAATTGACGTCAGCAAGTCGACGCCAACCATGCGATCAAGCATTGACGGACCGTTCGAGACACGCACGATGACGGCGAGCGCGGAAAGAAACAGAAGCGCTCCGGAGATTGCGGCGACGACGATCATGATTCTTCCCCCGCCGGTGGAGCGTACGGAACGGGCAACCGCTCCCCCATCCGCCAACCTGGAACGAAGCCAGCATCAACGAGCTGGTCGTGGGAGGCGAATGCGCGTAGGACACGCTCCTCCTGATCGAGCACCGCCTGGTGGGCGGCCTCAAGCCCGCCCGCCATCTCAATGTCGAACACGTGAATGTAGAGGGTGCCGGACGTGGTGTGGACATCGATGACGACAGACCCCGGGACAAGAGATGTCAGGCCCGCCACCATCGTGAGGAACACATCCGAATGACCACGCGACTGCACTCGGATGACAGCGCCCTTCGGATGTCGTCCGAGAATGGCGAACGTGGCGATCTGAATCGACGCTTTGACGATGTCGAAAATGAAGGCGACGGCGAGCCGGCCCAGTGCAATCGGTCGGAACCCGCCATCGAACGTTGCATCTGGTAGCGGGGTGATCGTCGTGAGGAGAAGTGCAAGGAGGAAGCCTGCAACGACGTTGCCAGTGCTCACCTCTCCCCACAGGAGCGTCCACACGATCGTCAGCCAAATAAGCATGCCGCCCGTCGCATACGGGAACCGGCCAGGACGATAGGTTGCGCGGCGGATCGAGATGCGTGCACTGGACTCAGTCATTCGCTATCTTCCTCCTCGTCTGCCACCCTATCGGCCGTATCCGGGTCGGTAACCTCATCGGAGATTCCCGTGCCCCGGTCGCCGTCCGGCAGGACGGCAACGATGTAGGGGCTACGCTGCTCGAGATCAACCGCTGCTCGCTTTGCGTAATCATAGATTGGTCCGGCAAAGGCTGCGATGGCAAGAGACATGGCGACTAGCCCACCTGTTGCGCCATACATGCCGATCGGGATCCGCTTCGGCTCGACCTCCTCCTCAGGGTCCTGCCAGAAGGCGAGGTTCCAGGCCCGGAGCACCGCGTAGAGCGTGAGTAGCGAGGTGACGAGACCTGTGCCGATGAGCCACCAGTCAATCGACTGGCCGCTGTCGGCTGATGCGGAGATGAGGCCGACCTTGCCGAGGAATCCCGTCATGGGCGGGACACCGGCAAGACCGAGGGCCGGAATGAGATAGAAGGCAGCGATGACGGGAGCTGTCTTCGCGATCGATCCCAGCCTCCGCAACGATGTCGACCCTCCGTGACGCTCGATGAGACCAGCGACAAGGAATAGTGCCGTTTGGACAGTGATGTGGTGGATGACGTAGTAGATGGTCGCAGCCAGCCCAGACTCGGTCGAGATCGAGATGCCCCAGATCATGTACCCAATGTGGGACACGAGAGTAAACGACAGCATGCGCTTAATGTCGCGCTGGGTGACCGCACCGAGAATGCCGATGACCATCGTCGCGATCGCGAGGATGGCGAGCACATCATCGAGCCTGCCCTGCGGGAAGAGAAGCACCTGGGTGCGAATGATCGCATAGACGCCGACCTTCGTCAGGAGGCCCGCAAACACGGCTGTCACGGGGGCTGGCGCAGTGGGATAGGAGTCTGGCAGCCAGGCGTGGAGCGGGAAGAGTGCGGCCTTGATGCCGAAAGCGACAAGGAGCATCGCCTGCAATGCAAGGCTCACGCCCGGGTCGATCTCTTGAAGCCTCGTCGCGAGCTGCGCGAAGCTCAGCGTGCCGGTTGCCGCATACGTCATCGCAATCGCGATGAGGAAGATGATCGACGAGACCATGGAGACGACAACATAGACGGTGCCCGACCGAATCCGCTCCCGCGTTCCACCCATCGTGATGAGAACGAACGACGCGGCAAGCAACGTCTCGAAGCCGACAAACAGATTGAACAGATCGCCCGTGAGGAACGCATTCGACACGCCTGCGGAGAGAATGAGATAGGCCGGGTGGTAGACGGCGGTGGGCGCTGCCTCTTCGCCGTCTTCAACGCCCTGAGCAAGGGAGTAAATGAGGACCGCGAGGGTGACCGCTACTGAAACGAGAAGCATGAGGGCCGACAACCGGTCCGCAACGAGGGTGATGCCGACGGGGGCAGCCCATTCACCTACGTCAAAGACGATGGGTCCGCTGTTGACGAGGACGACAAGCGCGAACGCGGTTGCCAGCGAGATCGTGAGGATCGTGACCGAGATAAGCCACTGGACCCGCCGATACGTGGAGAAGGCGAGCGTGATGCCAGCGCCAAGGAGCGGCAGAACGACGGGTAATGCGACGAGCCAGTTCACCGATCGTCTCCCACGGAGAGCGAGTCATCCTGCATCTCGTCGTACGTTTCCGCGACCGCCTCATCGATCTGGTTCTGCTCGTCACGGACAAGGCGCTCATCGCGCTCTGCCATAGCGGCCAATCTCTTATCCTCGATGTCGTCCTGAACCTCGTCATTAGCGTCGAGTTGCCACGCCCTGTACGCGAGAGCGAGCATGAACGCTGTCGTCCCCATCGTGATGACGATCGCGGTCAGCATCATGGCCTGGGTCAGCGGGTCCGACATTTCATCAGCAGGGGCTTGACCGACGAGTGGCGGCGCGCCGGCACGGCCTCCCGCGATGAGGAAGGCAATGTTGACGCCGTTCGCCAGCGACGAGAACCCGAGGATGATTCGGGACAGTGAGCGTTCGAGGATGAGGTAGACGCCAACGGCAACGAGCACCGCGGCTAGGACGACGAGGCTGAGGGACGGGGTTGTGTCGATCATGTCGAGCTCTCCTTCGCCTCGCGCAAAGTGACGATTTCCTTACGTCTATCGCCCTTCGGGGTCGGTACGACCGAATCATCAGCATCGAGCCCCTCGAGCTCGCCATGACGGTCCACCTCAGCGCCGAGCGAGCGGAGGATCTCCAGAACGAGTCCGAGAACGACGAGATAGACACCGATGTCGAAGATGATCGCGGTCGCGAACTTCACCTCGCCAAAAATCGGCATAACGAGATCGAACCTCGCCGATTGGAGCGTCGTTCCGCCAGCCACAATCGGTGCCAGGCCGGCAAGAGTCGCGACCATGAGACCGGAGCCCATGAGGATACCTGGGTGGAGCGGCATGGCCGCCCCCAGCTCGTAGCGACCACCGGCCAAGTACCTCATCGTCAGTGCGATGCCAGCGAGTAACCCGCCCGCGAAGCCCCCGCCGGGGAGGTTATGCCCCGAGAAGAGAAGGAAGAGGGAGCCGATGAGCATTGTGTGGTAAACGAGCCTCGTGCCCACTTCGAAGATGACGGAGCGGCGGGCTGGGGCGAGCGTACTCGCACCCGGCAACCAGCGGCGGTTGCGTCCAGGAGCCCGGACCTGGCGCTCCCTCATCTGAGCGTCAAGCTTCTCCGCAGCAAGGCGGAGCTGGTCATCATCTTGCGGACGCAACCAGACCCGGTACTTCGTGTCCGGTTTGGCGATGTTGCGCCGCGGATCGATCCTGCCCTCGCGGTCTCGGATAAACAGGAGAGAAGCCACGCCGATCGCGCAGGCAACAACGACGGAGATCTCCCCCATCGTGTCCCAGGCACGGATATCGACGAGGGTGACGTTGACGATGTTCTTGCCATAGCCGAAGTCATACGCTTCACTCGCAAATTGTGAGGACACCGGAGGATGCTGCCGGGCGTTGGCTGCGATGAAGGCGTATGCCCCGACGCAGGCACCAACGACAACGCCGAGACTTGCGCGGAACCAGCGGGATGTTGCCATCGGCCTGTTCGAGAAGTACGCCGGCAGGCGCCGGAGGACGAGGACGAACACAACAAGGGTGACCGTCTCGACGAGCACCTGAGTAAGGGCAAGATCAGGTGCGCCGTGAAGCTCGTAAATGAGGGCGACGCTGTAGCCGGAGATGCTGAGAAGAAGGACCGCTTTGAGCCGGCGCCGCGCACGCGCGGCGAGAACGGCAGCGATGCAGGCGATGATGACGACCGGGAGCTGGTAGACCGAGTCGAACCAGCGGAAATCCATGTCGACGGCGGTGTTTCCGAAGAGCAACGCACCTGTGCCTGCGACTGCGGCCGTGACGAGAATGATCGAAAGATACATGGGCTGGGAGCCCGACTGGACACGGCCAGTCACGTCACCGGCAAAGTGCTCGAGCCCGACAACGATGCGGCGGTAAGCTCCCTCGGCCGAGAACGGGACTGCGACCCGGCGCTGAAGATCTTCAAACGGCGACCTCATAGCAAAGAGAATGATGCCTCCGACAATGACGATAAGGGTCATGACGACTGCCAAACCGAAGCCAGCCCACAGAGTCAGGTGGCCGGGTTCTCCCGGGTACAGGTCTGCGTGCGCGATAAGAAGGGACTCCCACCAGCTCGGGACGAGACCAAAGACGAGGGAGGCGGTTGCGAGGATAACGGGCGGGGCGATGATGATGACGGAGCGGTTCTTTAGCTCAGTTGGTTCCACACCCGGCTTGTCCCAGAAGCAGCCCCACCAGAAACGCAGGCCGTAGGCGAGGGTGAGGACGGACCCGAGGACGATGATCCAGGCGACGACCAAGTCGAGCGCGCTGCCATAGGTGAGCGCGTGAAGCGCCGCCTCCTTGCCGACGTACCCAGCGAATGGCGGCACACCCGACATTGACAGGACAGCGAGGCCTGCGGCCACCGCGAGGACGGGCCGCCGGCGGCCCAGGCCGCTGAGCTCCCTAAGGTCGCGGGTGCCCGTCATCCAGTCGACGATGCCGACACTGAGGAAGAGCGCGGACTTGAAGAGGGCGTGGGCCATGATAACAGCAAGCCCGGCGAGTGCAACCTCTGCCGTGCCGTAGCCAACGAGGACGAGCATGAAACCGAGTTGCGACACGGTGCCGTACGCGAGGACAAGCTTCGTGTCGTTCTGCCGAAGAGCCCGATATCCGCCGAGAATCATCGTGAACAGACCGGCGGGGATGATGATCCACAGCCACACGTCCATGTCCGCGAAGCCCGGGGCAAGACGGGCAACAAGATAGACACCGGCTTTGACCATGGCAGCGGCGTGCAGGTACGCGGAGACCGGGGTTGGCGCCGCCATCGCGGCCGGTAGCCAGAAGTGGAACGGCAAGATCGCGGACTTCGATAGGGCGCCGAGAAGAATGAGGACGACCGCTGTGGTCACATAACCGGTGCCAATGCCGCCAGGAGCTCCATCAAGCAAGGTGCCAGCCGAAGCGGCATCAACAAGCTCCGTGAGCGAATACGAGCCCCCGGGCAACTCGCCGAGGAGGATGACTCCGCCGAGCATCGCGAGCCCACCCGCGGTCGTGACGATGATCGCCTCCATCGCCGCGCGGCGGGACGCGCGACGGTCGCGGTAATGCCCGATGAGGAGGAAGGAGAAGACTGTTGTCAGCTCCCACATGGTGTAGAGGATAAGCGTGTTGTCCGTCGTGACTACGCCGAACATGGCGCCAGCAAATGCGACAAAGAAGGCCGCGAATCGACCGAGCCCGCTTGCTGTTCGGGAGAAGTACCGAGCTGAGTAGATAAGGACGAGTGCACCGATTCCGGTGACGAGTAGCGCCATAATCCATGACAGAGTATCGAGCCTGAACTCGCCAACGAGTCCCAGTTCGGGCACCCAGGCAAGCGTCTGCTGAGGGTAGTCGCCATCGAGTACTGCCGAAGTCTGCGCGAGCGTCCACACGAATCCGGCGAGTGGGACAAGCGCTGCAACGAAGAAGCCTTTCCTGCCAAGCAACTTCATTACGATCGGCATTGCGAGCGCAACTACCCCAAAAGCAATGAGCAGCTCGATCATCAACGCTCCCTGGTAGTCCACCGTTTACTCTAACCGACGCGTTGTCACACGCGCTGTCAGACTTCTAACATCTTTAACAATTGCCTGCGAACAGGCTAATTTGAGAGGAGAACATCTCTCAGAAAGGCCACCGTGCTCCCTACCTGGTCTCTTGCCATTGTCGGTGCCATTACTGCAGTCTGCGTCGGGGTTTTCGCGCGCGGACTTGCGCGGATCGTCGGCGTGACCCGCATGGGTACCTCGGCGCCCGGCCGGCTCGCCCCGGTTGGTCCTCGCCTGTGGCGGGTCGTTCGGGAGACACTTTCTCACGAGCATTTCAAGCATCGGCCCTGGGTGAGGATAGCCCACTGGGTCGTCATGCTGTCCTTTCCCATACTTGCGTTCACCCTCATCACCGCCTTCTTCCAGCTGGCTGATCCGGGATGGACGATGCCGGTCCTCGGCTCGTTCGCCCCATGGGCCTGGCTCGTCGAGGTATTCGCGTGGGCTGGCCTTATCGGCGGCATCTATCTCACAATCGTCCGCACGCGGACGGGTCGCGGGGGCGAACCAACCGATGTCCTCGCCTCTGGCGACGGGTTCCCACAGACATCTCGCTTCTTCGGATCTGCCAACTGGCAGGCCCGCTACGTCGAGTTCACGATCATCGGCGTCGTCGCCTGCGTCATCATCATCCGGGGCGCCGACTACGCATATCTTCAAGACAACGAAATTATCAATTTCCCGTTGACGTTCTGGATCGGATCGCTCATGGGGGGCCTGTCCCAGGGTGCACTCGGCTGGATCATCACGATCTTTTCCGCTCTCAAGCTCGCCCTCTCTGTATCGTGGCTCGTCGTCATCGGGCTCGTCCCGTCCATGGGCGTCGCCTGGCACCGCTTCCTCGCCATCGTCAACATCTACGCGCAAACGAATGCCGATGGCAGACCGGCGCTCGGGCCGCTTCCCGACCTCTATGTCGACGGCCAGCCGCTGCGGATGGACAGCATCGAGGATATCGATGAGGACGCAACTCTCGGCATCGCCACGGTTTCCGACATCTCCTGGAAGGGACTGCTCGACACGGCGACATGCACCGAATGCGGCCGATGCCAGGACCTGTGTCCGGCCTGGAACTCGGCCAAGCCACTGTCACCCAAACTTCTCGTCACGACGGTTCGCGACCATGCCTTTGCGTCGGCCCCGTTCGCGAAGGCGGCAGCCTCTCTCGAGGATGTACACAGCGGCGATCTGCTCGGAGCGCTCCTCGAAAGAGATGCGATCGGCGAGCACGTAGAGCGAACTCCCGACTCTCCCCTCATGCCCGATGTTGTGACTCCGGGCGTGCTGTGGGGATGCACGATGTGCGGCGCGTGCGTCGACCAGTGCCCTGTCGACATCGAGCATCTCGACCTCATCATTGGCCTGCGCCGTCACCAGGTCCTCATGGAATCAGCCTTCCCTGCCGAGCTCGGAAAGATGTTCACGGGCATGGAAAACAAGGGCAATCCGTGGGGTATGAACCCACGCAAACGGCTTGCCTGGGCAAAAGACCTCAGTTTCGAGGTCCCGCAGGTTGGGCTCGATGTTGAATCCGCCGCGGACGTCGATTACCTGTTCTGGGTGGGCTGCGCTGGAGCGTTCGATGACCGGGCCAAGAAGACCTCGGCGGCTGTTGCCGAACTTCTCAATACGGCGGGGGTATCCTTTGCCGTTCTGGGCGACGGCGAGTCGTGCACGGGCGATCCGGCTCGCCGGGCTGGTAACGAGGTGCTGTTCCAAATGTTGGCCGAGCAGAACATCGAGACACTCAACGAGGTTGGGGCGATGAACATCGTCGTCTCGTGTGCCCACTGCTTCAACACGATCGCGAAAGAATACCCGCAGCTCGGTGGCTACTACAAGGTTCTCCACCACACCCAGCTCCTCAACCGTCTCGTGCGCGACGGCCGGTTGACTCCCGTCCCTCCGTCTGAGGATGAGCGGAAGAACATCACGTACCACGATCCGTGCTTCCTCGGCCGCCACAACAACATTTACAGCCCACCGCGGGAACTGCTCGGTGACGTCAAGGAGATGGAGCTAACGCGCGAACGCGCGATGTGCTGCGGAGCCGGCGGCGCGCACGCCTTCTTCGAAGATAAGAACGGGGAACCAATCTCGCAGATACGGACGCGGCAGGCGATGGCGACCGGTGCCGAGGTCATCGCGACCGCATGCCCGTTCTGCACGACGATGCTGAATGACGGCGTCCGCGGGGAAGGAGCCGACATCGAGGTCAAGGATGTGTCTCTGCTCCTCCTCGAGGGAGTGCGCCGCGGCCAGGAGAGGTAACCGCGAATGACACACAAGTGAGCCGCGCCCTTGGGCGCGGCTCACTTGTGTGTCGGTGTGCTACGGCTGAATCTCGCCGTTTTCCGCTCTTATCACACAGTCTGCAAGCGATCCCTCGGTGCGTCCGCCGCAGGTCTCCGCGAATGCCTCGTAATCGCTGTCAATCGGGCTGTCCCACCAGAGCTCGTCGCAGGCTTCGAAATCGCCAGCTTCGCACGCATCCCACAGCTCGTCGAGAGCAGGATCGTCACCGTACGCACCACCGGTCATCTCGCTGTCAGGGTCGAAGTTGCACATGCCGGGCGAGTACTCCTGGGTTCCACCGCACGTGGCTCCGAACTCCTCGTATTCGGTGTCAAACCCGGAGGAGTACCACAGCTCGTCGCAGGCCTCCATGTCGCCCTCTTCGCACGCGTCCCACAGGGCATCGAGTTCTGCGTCGTCGCCGTAACTGGAGGGCTCTTGGACAGTGGGTTCTCTCGTTGTCGCCTCTTCGGTCGCCTCTTCTGTTGCGTCTTCTGTTGGCTCGAGAACAAGCGTTTCTTCCGCGCCCGGCGTCGGTTCGTCATCTCCACCGAGCACGCCCGTCGCGAAGAGGATGCCGACGACAATAGCTACCAAGAGCAGAACCGCTAGTACGATCCAGGCAATAAGAGGGCCCTTCTTCTTGGGCGGTTGACCATAGCCGCCCTGCGGGGGATATCCGCCTCCGCCGCCTCCCGGCGGGTAGGCTGCGGTCGGCGGATAGCCTTCCGGACCATACCCCTGTTGGGGGTATTGCGGGGAACCGTAGGCAGGTTGGCCGTGGTCGGTCTGGCCATCGGCAGGCTGGCCATAACCAGGCTGACCATGTTGCGGGCCAGAGTCGCTCCCGTACGGGTACGGCTGGCCAGCTTGATGGGCGGGCGGATACTGCCCCGCCTGCGGCGGATAGGCTTGCGTGGCATCTTCGCGAGGAGCGGTACCACCGGATTGCTCGAAATCTCGGCCTTCGTCGCCCGGACGGCGACCATCTGTATTCTCTGACATGTCAACACTCCATCGTGCTCGCATAGCCGGTTACGTTCACTGCCAGCCTACTCGCAAAAACGGTGATTGGTAATAGAAACTTAAAGTTTTTGCAATGATCATCGAAAGCGTGTCATCGAGTATGACGTGAAGCCATCCGACATCTTCCCTCTGACAGCTCGATCTGGGTTCGGCATACTAGTGCAGGGAGAAGGCGGTGCACAGTGGATGTCGTGACAGTGAGTGCGCCGTTCTTCGCGCTCATTCTCATCGGCTATCTCGCCACCAGGCTCGGTCTGCTACCGATGGTCGCCTTACCGGGACTCAACACGTATGTCCTCTATTTTGCTCTGACGGCGATGCTGTTCCAGCTGGGTTCCCAGACCCCGATAGCCGAGGTACTCAACCCGTGGGTCATGGCGACGTGGCTGAGCGCCGCCCTATTCTGCCTCGCGCTCGGTATTGGACCCGCGGTTACCCGCGGAGTTCCCTGGCGAGATGCCGCCTTCGGCGGCCTGACAGTCGCTTCCCCCAACATGGGCTTCATGGGGATCCCGCTTCTTCTTGCCCTCCTGGGGGCGGATTCGCTCGGGCCCCTCATGCCGGTCATGATTATCGACATCCTCATCGTCCAGTCACTTGTCATCGCCCTCGCGCAACGCGGCAATGTCGGAGGCTCGCCGTGGGCGAAGGTAACGAAAACAGCCCGCCAGGTCCTCGCGAACCCGCTAGTGTGGGCGATTATCGCTGGCGCAGCATGGGGTGCGAGTGGCTGGTCGCTAACCAGTCCGATAGCGGAGACCCTTGCCCTCCTTGCCGACTCCGCGACGCCCGTCGCTCTGTTTACGATCGGCGGGGTGCTCGCCCGCGAGCAGACGACCGCGAAGGGGGCAAGTAGCCGGCGGATGAAAATCCAGATCGGTTGGCTGACCTTCCTCAAGCTCCTGGCTCTACCTGCCGTCGTCTGGCTCATCGGGCAGGCTGTCTCGCGTGTCGTCCCGTTCGAGGAGCTGGCCGCCCTCGTTCTCATCGCCGCGCTACCTACCGCGGCGAACACGTCCATACTCGCGGAGAGATTTGGCGGCGATAATGTCGTTGTCGCCTCCGTCATCCTCACCACGACCGCCGGCGGTTTCGTGACATTCAACGTCATTGCAGCCCTCGTCGTCGGCATAGGCTAATGCTCATGGAATGGCACGGCAGGGATCTCGGTGTGGGCGATGCCGACAGCGTGCTCGATGCGTTCCGCTCGAATGCGGACATGAACCGTCAGGGCCATGTCGTGTCGTTGGAGACGGCTCAGATCTACGTCAGCCGGCTGATGGGGCAGGACCACCGCACCCGTGTGGCAGCCGAGCACGGTACCGACCAGCTCCTCGCCCTCGTCAGCGCCCAACTCGATCATGCCAATGCGAGCGCATGGGTCTTCTACTGGGCGCATGCCCGCGCTTGGGGAGCGGGGATCACGTCCGATCTCGTTCGTAACTTCTGCAACGACCTCCTACGCGACGGCCTGTATCGACTCGAGCTCGGTTACCGTGTCGACAACCGCGCTTCCGGCAGGGTAGCCGAGCGCGCTGGCTTCATCATTGAAGGCCGCGAGCGCGAGAAGTTTCTCATTGATGGCAAGCGGATCGATGTCATGACATGTGGTCGCCTGCGAACCGATCCGTGGCCCGCAGACCACACCTCACGTCTTTGACTAAACCGCTCGCCCGTGCGGAACGTGTATCCCAGATTGTCCTGTCACGCGCTCGGTTCAGTGTGAAGCAAACACGGGTCTCTCGTGTCAAACTCTTTTTAAGCGATGACGTCTTCCTCTCTCCACTTTGCACGAACGGCACTTAGGTTTACCCTGGCCGTATCAGGGTGTGGACTGTCTCACACCATTTAGATAGAGGAGGTAACATGCGACGCCGCATGAAAACTGTAGCCGCGCTCGTATCAGCGTCTGCACTTCTCGCCGCCTGTGGCGGCGGAGACGCAGAGGATACGGAAACACGCGGAGCCGGAGACGAAACCATGGCCGAGGACACCGACAACGGCGACTCGACTGGCGAAACCAGCGGTGACTATCCCGATCTGTCAGGTCAGACGATCGATGTCGCATCCGACTGGTCAGGTGCTGAGCAGGAGAACTTCGAGCAGGTTCTCGCCTTCTTCGAGGAGGAGACCGGTGCGACGGTGACGTACCAGTCGCTTGGCAACAACGTGTCGACCGCGCTCGGCACACAGATCGAGGGCGGGGGCGCCCCCGATATCGCTCTTGTTCCCCAACCTGGCCTCGTCGACCAGCTCGTTGAGTCGGGCGACATTGTCCCGGTGACAGATGAGGTCGTCTCGGCCGTTGAAGAGAACTATGCCGACACGTGGAAGGACCTGTCGACCTACGACGGCGAGCTCTACGGCGTCTGGTTCAAAGCGGCCAACAAGTCGACCGTCTGGTACAACGTCGGCGTGTACGAAGACGCTGGCGCAGAGATTCCAGAGACCTGGGAAGACTTCATCAGCACCCTCCAGCTCGTCTCCGACTCCGGAATTCCCGGCCTCGCTGTTGGCGCTGATGTGGGATGGCCGCTGACGGACTGGTTCGAAAACGTGTACCTACGCACCGCAGGCCCGGAGATGTATGACCAGCTCGCGGCTCACGAGATCCCGTGGACGGATGACTCTGTCATTGAGGCCCTCGAGGTTCTCGGCGAGGTCTGGGGCGACGAGACTCTCCTCCTGTCTGGCGGCGCACAGCGCTCCTTCCCCGATTCAGTCACGGCGGTGTTCTCCGATCCGCCGCAGGCTGGCACGGTTTACGAGGGTGACTTCGTCGCAGGCAATATCGCTGAGCAGACCGACTCCGTCGTTGGTGAGGATGCCGACTTCTACGCCTTCCCGTCGATCAATGACTCCCCGGACGCCGTCATGGGTGCGGGTAACGTCGCGATCGCGTTCAACGATGATGAGGGCACCATGGCTCTCATGTCGTACCTCGCGTCACCGGATGCGGCAAACATCTGGATCGAGCTCGGCGGCTTCACCTCGCCGAACCAGAACGCGAATATGGACCTGTACCCGGACGATGTCGCTCTCGCCATCGCCGAACAGCTGACCTCTGCCGAGGTCTTCAGGTTCGACCTGTCGGATCTCACCCCGTCCGCCTTCGGTGGCACGGAGGGTGAGGGCATGTGGCAGCTTCTCATCGAGTTCTACCAGAACCCCGATGATGTCGAAGGCACTGCGCAGGCCCTCGAAGACGCAGCCGTCTCCGCCTACGGCGGCTGATCTCAACCAGGGGCGGGACGCACCCGTGCGTCCCGCTCCCCGTTGGCGCCTCGCGCCCGATAGAGGTACCCATGTCGCATACCGCAGTCACTGAGAAACAAGTCAAGAAGCTGCGAGGCAAGGCACCGATGACGACGCAGAATCGGTGGCTGCTCGCGGTCCTGCTCGGACCGGCACTCTTCTTCCTCACGGTCTTCGTCGTTTATCCGATTGGATATTCGCTCGTCCGGTCGACGTACTCCCGCAGCGGGGAGGACTTCGTCGGAGTCGGCAACTACACGCGGGTTTTTACGGACCCGCAGACGTTCACAGCGTTCAAGAACAATCTCATCTGGGTGCTCGTCGCACCCCTTGTGTGTACCGTGCTCGGCCTCATCTTCGCCGTCCTCATGGAAAAGATTGCGTGGTCGACCGCATTCAAACTCATCATTTTCATGCCGATGGCGATCTCAATGCTTGCCGCAGGCATCATCTTCCGCACGGTGTTCCAGCAAAACCCGGAAATCGGCCTTGCCAACGCCGTGACCGTCACCGTGCAGGAGTTCTTCTCCTCGGGCTCCCACTACCCTGAGGCTCGGCTCCGTGAAGGCGCCGAGTTCTCCCGCTTTGAACAGCAGGGCGGACCGGGCTCAGAGATCATGTCGACAGGCGAGATTGCACCGGGCGAGACCGCCCTTATCCCCCTCATCGGCATCGCACCCGAGCACGTGGGTGACGATCCCGCTCCAGCGGTGCAACCCGAGGCAGCGGACGGGACAATCACCGGCACCGTGTGGCTCGACTTCGTCCGTGGCGGCGGCGGTGAAAATGGTCAGATCGATGCGGACAAACCCGGCCTCGGCGGGGTCACAGTTGAGGCGGTCAACCGGGTCGGCGACGTATGGGAGACAACGACAGCAGATGACGGTACCTTCGTCTTCGAGGATGTCTCAGAACCGCTGACAATCCGCGTTCCAGCCACGAACTTCACATCGGGGCCGACCGGCATCAACTGGCTTGGTCCGGACCTCGTCACCCCCGTCATGATCCTCGCCTACGTGTGGATCTGGGCTGGTTTCGCGATGGTCATGATTGGCTCAGGCCTCGCTGCAGTTGACCGGTCCCTACAGGAGGCTGCACGCACCGATGGCGCATCGGAGTGGCAGGTGTTCCGGCACATCACCGTTCCACAACTCATGCCAGTTCTCACGGTCGTCATCGTCACGCTCATGATTAACGTCCTCAAGATCTTCGATCTCGTGTACGTCATACCTCCTGGCGCATCGAAGAACGCGGCCGACGTGCTTGCCACTCGCATGTGGACCGTGTCGTTTGGCGGAGGCAACGATCAGGGGCTCGGTTCGGCGCTCGCCATCGTCCTGCTCCTCCTCGTCATCCCGTTCATGCTCATCAACATCCGAAACTTCCGCAGGGGAGGCAGCTCATGAGCACGTCAGACGTCGAGCAGAAGATCGACGAACGCTCCGAGGAAGGTGAGGTCCGGCGGCACGTGAAGCCCAAGGGCTCGGGCAGAATGATGATGGCGGGCGAGCGGAAAAAGACTGTGGGCGGCCGAATCGTCGCTCTCTTCAACAATTCGCTTGTCAACATCCTCCTCGTCATCGTCGCCCTCATGTGGCTGGTGCCGACCATCGGTCTCTTCTTCTCCTCGCTTCGATCATCCCAGGCGAATGCGACCTCGGGCTGGTGGACAGTCCTCTTCGAGAGCCACGAACTGACGATCGACAACTACCGGTCGTTGCTCGGCAACGACACGATGGTCCAGTCGCTCATCAACACGATCATCATCGTCGTTCCAACCACGCTGGCGGTCGTCGCCATCGGCGCTATGGCGGGCTATGCGCTGGCTTGGATCGACTTCCCGGGCCGTGACTGGGTCCTCATCGGTGTCGTTGCCCTCATGGCAGTGCCCCTCCAGGTCGCCTTCATCCCTCTCGCACGACTCTTCGGCAGCATTGGGATTTTCGGAACCTACGCCGCGGTCATTCTCTTCCACATCGCCTTCGGCCTACCGTTCGCGGTGTTCCTCCTTCGGAACTATTTCACGAACATCAGTGAAGAGATGCTGGAAGCCGCCCGCATTGACGGAGCCTCCGAGATGAGGATCTTCGGTCAGGTGGCGCTACCACTCGCCATGCCGGCAATCGCGTCGCTCGCGATCTTCCAGTTCCTCTGGTCCTGGAACGACATGCTCGTCGCCCTCATCTTCGCCGGACCCGGGTCTCAGCCGATCACAGTCGCGATCCAATCCCAGCTTCGGCAGTTCTCCTCGAACATTGACATCCTCTCCGCTGGAGCATTCGTGTCGATGGTTGTCCCCCTTATTGTCTACTTCGCCTTCCAGCGGTACTTCGTCTCCGCGATCATGGCGGGAACAACGAAGTAGGCGGGCGGTCGATGCCCGATTGACCATCCGGAGAGCATTGGATATGTATTGAGCGCCCCAGAGATGGGGCGCTCAATACATCGAATGCTGCCTGTCGGACTCGAGACTCAGTCCTCGATGACGGTCCTGTGGAAGTTGATCCATGAGCGCGAGGCGGTGGGACCCCGCTGGCCCTGATAGCGCGAGCCGTGGGCGCCGTTGCCATAGGGTGCGAGCGCTGGCGAGGAGAGCTGGAAGAAACACAGCTGGCCGACCTTCATTCCCGGATACAGCTTGATCGGCATCGTCGCCATGTTCGACAGTTCAAGTGTGATGTGTCCCGTGAAGCCCGGATCGATGAATCCGGCCGTGGAATGGGTGAGGAGGCCGAGCCGGCCGAGGGAAGATTTCCCTTCGAGACGTGCCGCGATGTCATCGGGCAACGCCACCTTTTCGTACGTGGAGCCGAGAACGAACTCGCCGGGGTGGAGAATAAACGGCTCCTGCGTGATCTCGACTAAGCGTGTGAGATCCTCCTGCTCGGCAGCAGGGTCGATGACCGAGTACCGATGGTTATCGAACAGACGGATGTACTTGTCGATCCGAATATCGAGGGAGGACGGCTGAACAAAACCGGGGTCCCACGGGTCGATCTTGATCCGGCCAGCATCGACCTGAGCGAGGATATCTCTGTCTGAAAGAAGCACACCCCGAGTGTGCCAGATAAACGGCTCCCGACACCCCTGCTTGCACAGAAGCTCTCACGGCAACCCCGGCCGTTGTGCACAGACAGCTGAATCGAGAATCGACAGTTACCCACTTTGGTCGCGGAAGCAGGAAAGCGCTAGGATGGGGCAATACGCGGGTGTAGTTCAATGGTAGAACTCCAGCTTCCCAAGCTGGTAGCGCGGGTTCGATTCCCGTCACCCGCTCCATTTTTCGGTGACCTATGCACGTGCACACGTGAGAAGTACCGACCCTCACTCTCCCGCATTGACATCAGGCCGTAGCTGCGTCGGGCTGAGTAGTGTGGCGTCATGAAAACCATCCATTTGCAACACGCCGACCTTACGGTGCCGAACCTTGCGCTCGGACTTTTGCGGATTGCTGAACTTTCGGACGATGCAATACGCGCACTGGTCGCAACCGCTCGGGACGCGGGAATCACCTATTTCGATCATGCCGACATCTATGGCACCCGGCTACACGACTGCGAAGAGAGGTTCGCCCAGGCTCTCCAACTCAGTAGCTCCGAGCGCGACCGGGTGACGATTCAGACGAAGATCGGGATCGTGCCCGATGGCGGGTATTACGACCACTCCTACGAGCATGTCGTGGCTCAGGCGGAGGAATCGTTACGCGCTCTCGGAACCGATTACATCGACGTTCTCCTCCTCCACCGGCCCGATGCGCTTGTTGAGCCTCAGGAGGTTGCTCGTGCGTTCGACGAGCTCTACTTATCGGGGAAGGTCCGTCACTTCGGAGTCTCCAACCACACGCCGGGCCAGATCGACCTGTTGAAGACGGCTGTGACCCGCCCGATTGTCGCGAACCAAGTTCAGCTCTCCATCACACACTCTCCGATCATCGCGCAGGGAATCGCCGCGAACGCGCCGGATTCCGACCAGTCAGTCGTGCGCGATGGCGGAGGGCTGGTTGATTACTGCCGAGTCAATGGGATCACGATTCAGGCCTGGTCCCCCTTCAAGTCCGGCTCCGGCGAGACCGTCCTCTTCGACCGGGAACGGCACCCTGGGCTGAACGACCGCATCGACGATCTCGCAGCCCACTACGGGGTGGAACCCGAGGCCATCGCAGCCGCCTGGATCACTCGCCACCCGGCCAACATGCAGGTGATCCTTGGAACGACGACACCGGCCCGGATCAGAGCGGCGGCGGCTGGATCTGACCTTCCGCTCACGCGAGCAGAATGGTACGGACTATTTCGCGCGGCGGGGTGGCAGGTGCCGTGACCACCGCCTCGGATGGCTCAGTTCGCGGAGCGTCCGCTCGAAGGATCCCGGCCCGAGACGGCGTCGGCTGCGCGGATAAGACCGAGGTGTGAGAACGCCTGCGGATAGTTGCCGGCAAGCCTCCCATGCTCGGTCGAGTACTCCTCCGACAAGAGGCCGAGGGGCGAGGCAACAGCGATGACCTTGTCCATGAGCTCGCGTGCATCATCCATGCGGTTCGACATCGCGTACTGCTCGACCAACCAGAACGTGCAGAGGATGAACGGATGTTCGCCTCCCTCGAGGCCGTCCTTGCCAGCTTCGGTCCTGTAGCGCTTGACGAAGCCCTCGTCGTCGACGAGGTCCTGTTCGATGCGGGCTACTGTCGACAGCATGCGCGGATCGTCGTAGGCAAGGTAGCCGACGTGTGGAAGCTGGAGCAGTGACGCGTCGACCTCTGTGGATCCGTAGGTCTGAGTGTAGGACGCCATCTCCTCATTCCAGCCCTTTTCTTCGATCTCTCGTGCGAGGTGCTCGCGGCACGCCCGCCAGTCATCGACAGGCCCGTCAAAGCCGTACTCCTCGACGGCTTTAATCCCACGATCGAACGCAGCCCACATCATGGCCCGCGAGTGCGTGAACTCGGTGAGTTCGCCCCGCATCTCCCAGATGCCGTGTTCGAGCCTGTCGAGGTTTGCCGTCGCATAATCGAGAAGCGCGATCTGCAGGCCCCAGGAACGCTCATCCTCCTCAATTCCGGCTTTCCGCATCTGCTCGAGCGCGAGCATAACCTCGCCGACAACGTCGCCCTGGAACTGGCTGGCCGCACCATTTCCGATCCGCACCGGCGCGGAATTCTCGTATCCGGGTAAATGCTTGAGAACGAATTCGGGGATGTGCCGCTCGCCGGCGAGTCCGTACATGATTCGCAGCGAGAGGACATCGCCGGCCAGGGCCCGCAGTAGCCAGAGCCGCCACGCCATCGCGCCCTTCGTGAACCCATGGGCGACAAGGGCTTCGATGGCGAGCGCGGAGTCCCGTAACCACGTGTAGCGGTAATCCCAGTTACGTACGCCGCCAAAATCTTCGGGTAACGACGTCGTCGGCGCCGCGACGATCCCGCCCGTGGCGTGGTGAGTGAGGGCCCGAAGAACGAGGAGGGAGCGCGTGATGTACTCCGCATACGGCCCGTTGGCCTCGATGCGCGTGGACCATTCGCGCCAGTACTGGAGTGTAGGCTCCAGAAGCTTGTCGTAGTCCTCACGCGTCGGAGCTGGTCTGTAGCTCAGCGACCAGATGAGATCCCAACGGAGTCGCTCTCCCTCCCGCACGGTGAACAAGCCCTTATGGCTTTCACCGTCCGCCTGAGGGAGCGGACCTGTCAGGTAGACGGCGCTGGGGCCGGCGATGGCGTGGATGGCGGGACTACCATCCATGTCGATGCGTTCGACCCACGGGATGGACTCCCCGTAGTTGAAGCGGATGCGGAAATCCATCGCCAGATCCACCTCCCCTTCGAGGCAGACCACCTCGCGGATGAGGTCCGACTCATCGGCCACCTTTCCGCCAGCCGGCATGTACTCGGTGATGAGGACCCGGCCGGTCGGTGTCTGCCACTCGGTGTCGAGCACGAAGGAGCCGTCGCGGTACTCCCTGGTCACGACCTTCCCGTCGACGGGTGCGAGCTTCCATGTGCCGTGCGATTCGTCGCCAAGAAGCGCTGAGAAAACAGCTGGGCTGTCGAAGCGGGGGAAGCAGAGCCAGTCGATTGAGCCCTCGTCTGAGACGAGTGCGGCGGTGCGCATATCGGACAGAAGTGCGTATCTCTCTAGTTCGATACTCATTCCTTCATCCTGACAGCGAAAGCTCCGTAAGCAAACGACATTCGGAGCATCGCCATATTTTCCATGCGTCTTCCCAGTTTCATTCGAAAGTCTGGGTCACATGGCTACAATGTTCATCATTCTCGGAGGCGCCGGCGATCTCGCACAGCGCCTCCTCATCCCCGGCATTGCAGAATACGTCTCCACCCATGGCGCCGACATGACGATCGTTGGCGCTGGCCGGCGCGAGCGTGAGGATTACCCGGCCCTCGTCCGAGATGCTGCTCGGACTGTTGGCGACGAGGTTGCGGAGAAACTTGCGGAGACAGCCGAGTTCGTCGTCGCCGATGCGACGAAGGGAGAGGACCTCGCAAAGCTTCTCGAGGGCCGCACGGATGCTGTCCTCTACTTCGCCCTGTCTCCCTCGGTTGTGGTCGAGTCGATCAAGGCGCTGAGGGACGTCAAGCTCTCCGGGAGTTTGACGCTCGCCATGGAGAAGCCATTCGGTGCGGACGCCGATAGCGCCCGGGAGCTCAACAGGCTCCTTCTCGAGCTTGTGAGCGAAGAGCAGATCTTCCGGGTCGATCACTTCCTCGCCACATCGGGCACCCTCAATTTCAAGGTCCTACGCTCGGCAAACCGTCTCATCACGTCGTCGTGGTCGAACGATGATGTTGAGTCGATCCGGCTGATCTACAACGAGACTGTCGCCCTCGAGGGCCGCGCTGAGTTCTATGAGTCGACGGGCGCCGCAGAAGACATGCTCCAATCCCACCTGCTTCAGACCCTCGCACGCATCCTCGCCGTTGACGAGACAACGCCCGAGGACATTCTCCGCGCGATTCATCCGAAAGATGGTGTCCGCAAGGGCCGCTACACAGAAGGCGAGGTCGACGGCGAACGTGTTCCGTCCTATGTCGATGAGAAAGGGGTCGACCCACACAACGGCACGGAGACGTGGTTCCGCGTCGTCGTCGATGTCGAGACCGACAGGTGGCGCGGTGTCCCCATCACTCTCGAATCCGGCAAAGCCTTCGGCGAGGATGTTAAGCACATCGAGGTTACCTTCAAGAAGAACGAGGATTACCCGAGCAACACGCTCACGCTCGGCTTCGATACGGAGGATGTGGAGATCACCCTCAACGCGGCCGACCCGGCTAGCGAGGGCTGCACCCAGATCTCGCTCCACACCGATCTTTCACAGGCCCGAATGTCAGCCTACGGTCGCGTCGTCAAGGGCATCGTCGAGCACATCGACTACCTCGCCATTCCGGCTCATGCCGCCGAGCTCGGATGGGACGTTATGGAGCGGGTTAATGCAGAGCTCGAATCCGCGGTCATGGAGACATACCCGGCGGGTACCCGCTCCATCGACTGACAGCTCCCTGGCGGGCTCCTGCCGCGATGCGGTCGGAGACGGCTCACCTGCGTCCGCTATCCGTGTCTCAGAACTCTGGAAACCTCGTAACCGTCGGGCCGGGTGGGGACCGCCTCCCGCAATCTGTCGCGAAGCTTACGCTGATGGCTGCGGTATCGTGACAGCGTGTCACTCGTCGCCGCCGCCGCCATCGTTGATTCCCTCGACAAGCCGACCAGGCTCCTGGCCGCACAGCGCTCCTACCCGAAAGATCTGGCCGGCAAGTGGGAGCTTCCCGGCGGGAAGGTCGAGGACGGCGAGGACCCGGAATCCGCGTGCAGGAGAGAGATCCGCGAGGAGCTCGGCGTGACTGCGACGCTGGACCGGCTCGTGCTCGGTCCCGACGGTGACTGGCCGATCGGCCGGCACACGATGAGAGTGTGGCTTGCGACAATCGACTCGGAGCCCCAATGTGGCCCTGACCATGAAGAGTTGCGCTGGTGTTCCGCGCGTGAAACGGCCGGTCTTGATTGGTTGCCGGGCGACATCCCGTTAGCTGCCAAGCTCGCATCCTGGATGGTCGAGGAGTCGAACATCGCGTGATCGGGGTCTGGACCTCCAATAATGTCTAGGCACATGCCGTACAGCGCATGTCACACTCCAGCCCTTTTCCGACGTATTCCCCATTTGTGTCTCAACACGTAGACTGCGAACATGCCCAAGATCACCGGACGCAGTCTGCTCGAGCACCGCAACACGACACGGCGCCGTCTCATGGACACACTCGACGCCCTCATGACGGAGCGCGGTTTCGAAAGTGTGTCGATGTCGGACGTGGCGAATCAC
Source organism: Flaviflexus huanghaiensis (assembly GCF_014118685.1). GTDB lineage: Bacteria > Actinomycetota > Actinomycetes > Actinomycetales > Actinomycetaceae > Flaviflexus > Flaviflexus huanghaiensis. The sequence continues at coordinate 89,233 of NZ_JACFAK010000001.1, read as the reverse complement.
TCTGGGATTCGTCGCACGACGATCTACAACCACTTCACCGATAAAGAAGATCTCCTCATCGCCTTCGTCGAGGAAAAGATGTCGAGCTACCTGTCGACCACGCGGTCGATGCTTCGCGGAGTCGACAGTTCAATCGATCGGATCCGGATCTACGTCCGTACACAGTTGCTCGCCGAGCGTCGCTATCTCATGGCTCCTGGACCGCCGCTCAAGGACGTCATCAGCCCCGACGCAGGCAGAAAGCTTGGCCAGCACATCCGACAGACGTCGGATCTGCTTCGCACAATCCTGGACGGCGCTATTGCCGATGGGACGATTCCCGACCAGAACGTTGACGTCGCCATCACGCTCATCAACGGCGCCTTGACGGGGCGGCGAGTCCCTCAGGAGGAGCCGGCCCGCACGGATTTCTTCCTCTACGCGGAACAGTTTGTTCTGCAGGCCCTGGGCGGTTCGATGCCCGATGATCCGACCGACCTCGGTGCCGTGCCAGCAGGCGAATTGGCGTATTCGCCGTCTCGCTGATTCACCAGTTCTGACCGGATCCTCCGCCGCCGCTCCATTCCATCTCGTCCTGTCTCTGACGGCGGCTGTCCTCGTTGCGCTCTTCGAGCTCCTCCAGTTGCGGATCCACCTCATCAGATGGTTCCGCTGGCTCTTCACCGGTCTCCTCTTCACTGTCGGTGCTGACGGCCGTCGGGTCAGGATTTGGGCATGAGTCGATGACAGAACTCGCCTCCTCTTCCCTCCCGGCATCCGCATATCCCAGGTAGAGATTGGCGCGCACGACACATTCGTAGGAGTTCGGGTCCTTCACACCGTCGATCTCATCCGCTTTCGGAACATCCTCAAGCGCATGTTCGAGTCTGAGGATGCCGGGGGTGGTCTTTCCCTGGGCGAGAAGAGCGGTGCCCTGCCCGAAGGCGGGGCGCCACGGTTCAAAAAGAGTGATCCGACCAGCTGTCTCGAAGCGGCGCTCCGCCGTCTCGTAGTCGCCGTTCTCGTATGCGACCCTGCCGAGCTCCATCGTCGCCCACATAGCGAGAGCCCACACCGCGAGAGAGATGATAAGTGTGCCAATGACGGCGGTCGCAACGTGATGTGTTCTCATCGCGACCTCCTCAGGGCGGCCACCTGCGGGACGAGGTGCCACAGCTCCCACCCAACCAATCCGAACAGCGCAAGACCGATTGGCCACAGGACCGGGTTGAGGTTGCGTCGGTCATCTCTGCCGTCAGCGGCGATGAGGTCGACCGGGATGCTCGCGACGAGGTCACCGGCACCTCCCGGTGAATCCCTGTGAACATAGTCGATGCCGAGCTGGTCCGCGAGGGCACGCAGATTCTCTTCGTCGATGCGGGAGATCGCGTTCTCCGCGGTCTCGGGATCTTCGATGTAGATCCCTCGGTCGTCTGTGCCCCACGAGGATCGGAGCATCGGCCCGCCAGTTTCGGTGCCGTACCCAAAGACAACACCGTCATCAACGAAATCTGCAAGCGAGCCGTAGTCAACCTCGTCCGCTTCGCTGTCCGTGTTCTCCCCGTCGCTGAAGAACAGGACGATGCGGACGTTCTCAGGGTTGTTCTCAGCGGCCCGTTGCAGGGCCGCTTTAAGCACGGGCGCAGGGCGGCCGAGGGAGGAGCCCTGCGAGAAGTTCGTCGATTCCCTGCGGGCGGTCTCCACCCAGGCGAGCATCGCCCGGGAGTCTGTCGTCAACGGCAACTGCTCGGTGGCGGTAGATGAAAAACCTATGACGGAGTATCGACCGCCCGGATTGGCGGCGATGATGTCAGACATGTCAGCTTTGGCACCGGTCAGACGCTGCTCGTTGCCGTCGAAGTCCTCTGCCGCCATGGATCCGGTGAGGTCAACAACGAAGAAGTAATCGGCGTTCGAGGCTCGTTCCTGGGTTGTGATGTGAGTGGCTGGGGTGAGCCCAAGCAGGGCGACCGCGACGACCATGAGGCTACGCCTCACCCACGTCGCCGTATCCCCGGACCGCCGCCAGCCAGCAACGCACAGCCCCGCGAGCGACAGGGTCATGGCAAGGGTGGCCCACCACGGCCACATCATCATGAGCGTCAAAGCCGGAACCGCCATCCGAGCACGAGGAGAAGACCAACGCCGGCGGTCGCGAGTATCGGCCACGAACCAGGATTGTCGAGCGCGATCATGACCGGGTCAGCTTCGAGGGCAACCGCCTGCTGGGCTTGGATCTGTTCCAGTAGCTCAGCCGCTGCTTGCCGGTCGCCAGCAACAAGATAGTAGCCTCCGGCCGCCTCCATCTCTGACTGCAACTGCCGGGCGTCATCATTGTCGACGCCGTAATAGGTTTGGATGTACATGCCGTGCATCATGACCCCGCGCTCATCCGCGAAGCGCACCGCCTCGGGCAGAGTGTAAATTTGCGCCTCAGGCGTTGCTACCTCATTGTCGGTCGCGAGGATGACACTGCGTGAACGCTCCTCCTCCGGACGGTCGAATTGCAGGGCGCAGTTGACGAGGCCGTCACCGACAAGGGAAGCGCCGCCCGTGCTCGTGATGAACGTTCCCGCCGTGAAGCTGTAGAACGCCTCTGGGTCCGCAGGGGCGTCGGTGTATGGCACGGCCCGCAACGCTTGAGCGCCCTCTAGGAGCGTCGCGCGGATGAGCTCATAGTCGTCGGTGAGCGGGAAGACGACCCGGGAGTTGGAGTTCCAGATGATGAGTGAAACTCGTTCCCCCTGAAACTCCTCGACCATGTCCGCGAACGCCTCCATGACTTCCGACCCAAAACCAAAGACGGAGCCGGAGACATCGAGACAGAGGACGATATCGCGTGAGGCGAGCTCCTCGTCCCACATCTCGCCCGAGTGCGGGCGGGCAACAAGGACCGATGAGGCAACGGCGACGGTTGCGAGGACACCGAACGACAAAGCTCCTGCGACCCGCAGGCGCCGCAACCGCGACTGGTATCGCGGCAGCAGCCTGCCCCGCATCGTATTGGCGACGAAGACCGTGTCCCGACTGGGCGGTGTCGACCACCTGACTGCGACGATGACGAGAAGGAGGAGGGGCAGGGCGAGGGCCCACGGGTTCACCATGATCCGACCTCCGCCTTCGCGGCCGCGGCGAGCTGCTCAACGCTGGCCTGCCCAGATGGGCTGAATGACGGCTCCTCGAGCTGCCTGACGAGCCGCGCGAAGCTCGCACGTCCGGTCACCGCCTCGATTTCTCCCGCGGTCATGCTCGCCATCGGCACGCCCCACAACTCGCCACCCCAGTCGCGAAGCACCTGTGCGAGAGCAAGGGCCGCAACCCTCGGATCCCCGCCATGCCGAGCCATGGCGTCATCTATCGTCGTCTGCCATGTGCGGATACGAATGGGAGTGAGGCGGGGTTGGACCCGTAGTTGCGAAATCCGCCACCCCAGCCACAGCGCAAAAAGAATGAGAAGACCGCCAGTCATGATGAGGAACAGCACGGGCGGTCCAAACGGAGGGGCAAGAAAGTCAGCCACGGATGCCCCTGCGGAGAGTCTCAACAATGACCGGAACCGCGTCATCGGATGAAGAGATGACAGCCTGCTTGACACGATGTGCTCTCAGTAGCCCGCGCGAGCCTTCCATGAGAGCCGCCCGCTGCTCGGCGAGCATACGGGCCACCTCCCGGTCGCGCCGGACATAGGCAGGCAAGGCGACGCCCTGGCCGATGTCGACCATCTCATCATGCTCCGCCGTCATCGGCATGTCAGCGACACGAACGACGAGAAGCTCGTGGCGGGCCCGCACCCTGCGCAGAACATCGACGTCGGTCGGCTGGGGCCATGCCTCGTCAGTCACGAGAACTATGAGGGAGCGCTGGCGCGTGAGTGTGAGAACTCGGTCGAGCAATCCGGCGACGTCGCTACCCGCACGCGCCTGCTCGAATGCACTCGCGGCACGATTGAGGAGGAACTCGAGATGGTCACGGCCGTGCCGGGCCGGTATCGCACCACCCGAGACGGCATCGCCCCACACGAGACCGAGCCTGTCTCCGCGGCTCGAGCCGAGATAGGCGAGAACGTCGGCGGCCCACAGGGCGATATCGGATTTCCGTTCGCCGGAGGGGGCCGCCGCTAACATCTCAATCCCCGTATCCAGGACAAGGTGAGTGAACACGTCTGATTCGCGCTCGAAGCGTCGTATGATCGGCCGGCCCGCCCGGGCGGACGATTTCCAGTCAATGGCAGAGACTTCATCGCCGACCTCGTAGTCGACCTGGTCGTCGAAGTCGATGCCGTGACCGGTGTAGATAGAGGAATGCTGTCCCTCGGACTGGCCGGCTGCGCGGCGGATTGTCGGCAGCTCGAGTCTGGCCCGCACGAGAGCCATGCGGGAGGCAACATTCCCCCTGCGCCTCATGGCGCGGGCACCGCCCGAAAGACGTCGTCAATGATGTGCTCTGCGGGGATACCTGCCGCGAGCGCGTCATAGGTTCGGATGAGGCGATGCCGGAGCACGGAGTACCTCATGACCCGGATATCGTCCGGTACCACGTAGTTCCTGCCCGAGAGGAGGGCATGCGCTTGGCCGACTCTCATGAGGGCGAGAGATCCGCGGGGCGAGGAGCCAACACGGACATGATGGACGATGTCGGGGATGGGGCGGGGCCCGCCCCCGCGCGTTGTGTTGATGAGGGCAACAATGTACGCCTTGATCGACTGGTCGACGTACACTCGGTCTGCGATGGACTGGAGGAACAGGACGTCATCTGTCGTGACCGGCTCTGCCAGCGACTGTCCGAAGTCCCTCTCCGCACTCTTCGTAAGGATGTCAATCTCTTCAGACGGGCTCGGATACGTGAGAACCTCCTTGAGGAGGAACCTGTCCATCTGCGCCTCGGGGAGGATGTACGTTCCCTCTTCGTCGACGGGGTTCTGAGTGGCGAGCACCATGAACGGGTCGGGCAGCTGATAGATCGTCCCACCGATCGACGTTTGTCGTTCCTGCATCGCCTCAAGCATTGCCGACTGTGTCTTCGCAGACGACCGGTTAATCTCATCCAACAGCACCATGTTCGCGTGGACCGGGCCCAGCTGAGTCGAGAACGTGCCCGTCTCATACGTGTAGATCTGAGTGCCGACGATATCGTTCGGCATGAGGTCCGGGGTGCACTGAATGCGGGAGAAGGCTCCGGAGATCGCCTTCGACAGGGTGACCGCGGCCGTTGTCTTCGCCAGCCCCGGAACTGATTCGAGCAGGACGTGCCCACGGGCCATGAGGGCGACAATGAGGGCGCGATAGAGGGCGTCCTGGCCGACGACGGTCGCTGAGAAGATCTCCCCAATCCGCGCGAGTGCCTCGCGGGCTTTCGTCATCTCCTCGATCGAGATTTGTCCGTTCGCGACCTGCATGTCTCTCCCCTCGCCGCCCTTCATTGCATCACGCTCACCTGCCACAGGACATACCCTTATAGGGTGACCACTACCCTACGCCTGCTCAATCCCGCTGGAATCTCCTGGCCGATCATCGGTGGCGTGTTCGCCACGATCATCGCTGGTCTCACCACCGGGATCTACGCCGAAGCGCTTCTCGCGGATCCGGGGGCGGCAACTCGGTGGGCGGTCCCGATCCTCACGTACGCTCGAGACTTCACGGCAGCGCTGGCGCTCGGCGGCTTTCTCATCGCGGCGACTGTCTACTCCCCGACGATGCTGGAAAGGCCGAGGAAGAAGGTCACCTACGACTCGCCTGAATGGGCGCGGATCATGCGATTCTCTCGCACCGCGGCCGTTCTCTGGCCGATCGTCGAGAGCGCACTCCTCATCGTCACGTACTCACAAGTCGGCGGAGTCGAACTCACCTCCCCCGCGCTCGGACCCGGCCTGTGGCAGTTCATGACCGCGATCGAGCTGGGCCAAATCATGACGTGGTCCATCATCCTCACCATTCTCGTCTCGATCGTCGCCGTCATCGTTTCCACGCTCGGTGGAGCTGCGTGGGGCGCCGCTCTCTCCGCCGTCGCCATGGTGCCGATCGCCCTGACCGGGCACGCATCGGGAGCCGCCTCCCATACTCTCGCCGTGTCATCGATGTACATCCATCTGCTGGCGATGAGCGCATGGGCGGGGGGTCTCATCGCCTTCCTCATGACAGCTTCCCGGCAGCGCCGCCTCACCTCGTACGTGCAGCGTTACTCGACGATTGCGGGATGGGCGGTGGGCCTCACCGTCTATTCGGGCTTTCTCGCCAGCCTCATCCGATTCAACTCCATCGGCGAACTTGTGACGACAAGCTACGGTCGGCTCCTGCTCGCGAAGATCCTCGCAACCGGCGTGCTCGCCCTCGCCGGCCTCATGCACCGCCGGCGCACCATCGCCGTCATTGAAACAACTCCGCGGCCATTTACCCGCATCGCGGTCGGCGAAGGAATCCTCATGGCGGGAATTATCGGGATCGCTGCCGCACTCGGGAACTCGGCACCGCCCGTACCGCAGGATCCGGTCCCCGATCCCTCCCCGACGTTCCTCCTGTCCCAGAACCCCGTGCCGCCATACCCGGAGACCATCAGCTACCTCACCCAGTGGCGGCTCGAGCCAATCCTCGCGCTCGTTGCCGTGCTCGGCATCGTGCAGTACGTGCGCTGGGTGGCGCGCCTGCGACGCCGCGGTGATGCGTGGTCAAGCCCCCGGGCTCTCTCGTGGGTGCTCGGCATGATCGTGTTCTTCTGGATCACGAACGGCGGGCCGACCGTGTATGGGGCAGTCCTGTTCTCGGCCCACATGTTCATGCACATGATGCTCGCCATGGTCATCCCGATTCTCATGGTCCTCGGGGCGCCGGTGTCTCTCATGGCGCGAGCGGTGCCAGCGCGCACCGACGGGTCCCGAGGCGGCCGGGAAATCCTTCTCGCTGTCGCCCACTCACGCTACGGCGCATTCTGGGCTCATCCGATCATTGCCGCTATGAACTTCGCGGGCTCCCTCATTCTCTTCTACTTCACGGGCCTCTTCGCCGTGTCTCTCACAACCCATGTCGGACACCTGCTCATGGTCGCTCACTTCACGCTAGCCGGGTACATGTTCGCAAACGCTCTCATCGGGATCGACCCCGGTCCGAAGCGTCCACCCTATGCACTGCGGCTTGTTCTCCTCTTCGCGACGATGGCGTTCCATGCTTTCTTCGGAATCGCTGTCATTTCCTCGACGAGCGTGCTCGCGAACGAATTCTTCGGATGGTTGGGGCTGCCGTGGGGCGTGGACGCTCTGGCGGATCAGGAAGTCGGCGGCGCCGTCACATGGGGAATCGGCGAGTTCCCGACCGTTGCTCTCGCTATCGCCGTCGCCATCGCGTGGAGCATGTCGGAGGACAAGCAGGCGAAGCAGATCGATCGGCGCGCTGATCGGGATGACGATGCTGAGCTGAAGGCGTACAACGAGATGCTCGCGGCCCGGGCACGGGGCGGAAAATGACCCGAGTACGGGACCTGTGCCAAGATTGACTCATCCCGCCGCGAACGGCGGGGGAGAGAAGATGGATGCGTAGATGAAAGAGAACGAGCCGGAGAAAACGGGCCTGAGTGCCGGAGTGAAATCCATGCTCATCATCCTGGCGATCATGCTGTCGATCATCATCTTCCTCATCTGGTCGGCGATCCTCCGGGAAGCAGGCAACGTGGCGGCAGGCTCCATCGACTCTGTCCGCTCGGACGATGAGGAGGCCGAGCCAACTGACGATGAGGACTCGAGCACCGATCCCGTCGCACTCGCACGAGAGCCGATCATTGCCATGGTCGACGCGCCTGCGTGCGAAAACGCAGAGAACGACGCCGCGCTTCTGTCAGAGTTTGTCGCGGCGTCCCCTGGCGGACTGTCCGAGGATGATCGCCAGCTCGTCATCGACACGCTCGGCCGGATCGACTCCACGTGTCCGAAAGACTTCACGCTCGAGCTGTCGGCCCGCCTCTCAGGCCCGGAGGCCGCACTCGAACTGGCTCAGATCTCCGCGGACGCTGACTGGGTGAGCAGAGCCCGGCCCGCTCCCGAGGACGCCGCGACGATTGCTCACTTTTCAACCGACAATCGCAACATCCACTGCACACTCGAGAACACCCGAGTTGCGTGCTCGATCTATTCGTATTCTTTCCCCTCCGAGCCTGCCGCTTGCGAGACGTACACCCAAACATTTGTTGTCCAGGAATCGACGGATGCGAGCGGGCTGTGCTCGTGGCGGGTCCAGTCCGAGAACCAGGTCGGGCCCGGCACCTACGCCAGCGAAAACTTCGCCTGCCAGGTGAAAGACAACTCCTCGGTCGAATGCTGGTCGCAACTGTCGGGCAAGGGCTTCGAGGTGAACCGGACGGGTTCAAGGACCTTCTGATCGCGCGAGACCTAACGAGAGCCAACCGGAGCCGCTCACCTCTCGCAGACACCTCCGCCGCAGCGTCCCATCGTCCTAAATGTTCACGATTAAATCCGTGATAATGAAGTATGGCTTCTAAAGGCTGGGTACCCAACTACCACGGAGCGTGGGCGATGATCATCGTCCCACCCTTCGTCGGCACGATCCTCTCCTCCTTCCACCTCGAGCATCTGCTCCTGCTCGCCGTGTGGTGGATCGGCTATTTTGCGTTCTTCTCAACAGGGCTCTGGTTGCGGTCCCGCCGCAAGCCTCGATACCGCACACCCGTCATCGTCTACGGTGCGCTCACAGCGCTCGCGGGTCTGCCGCTCGCAATCCTCGTACCCGAGCTCCTCATCTGGGTACCAGTCTTCCTTCCGCTCATCGTCATCACGTTCTTCCAGTCCCTCAGACGGAAGGACCGCTCGCTAATCAACAACACCGTCACTGTCGTCGCAGCCGGACTTCTCACACCGGTCGCCTTTCACCTCGCCACCGTGCTCGGCACTGTACCCACAGGGCGCTTTGGCTGGGAGGCGTGGGAGTGGATGTGGCTCGCGACGGCCTCGATCACCGCGTACTTCATTGGCACGGCCTTTTATGTCAAGACCAATATCCGCGAGCGCGGCAACGAGGGGTTCTTCTGGCTGGCGGTGGCATACCACGCCGTGTTCGCCGCCGCGGCCACAGTGCTCGCTGTCATGGGAGTTGTCCCGATACTCCACGCACTCGTTTGGTGGGTCGTCACTTTCCGAACGTGGGCCGTCGCCACCTACTCACGGAAGATCGACCGGCGAGTGTCCCCTAAGGCGATCGGCATGTGGGAAGTTGTCACGACCCTCGCCATGACCGGGTCTCTCCTCATCTGACCTTTACCCTGACCCGAATCTCTCAACGCCGTTCACCTGCCGTGACGGCCGACGACCTCACCGCGCCGTGTAGAGGCGGGCGGCCGACAGGATCCGTTCGTTCGCAGCCGTGGACCCGACACTGACACGCACCCCGTCGCCGGGAAACGCACGGACGGTGATCCCGCACCGAGCGGCAGCGTCGACGAACGGTTGCGTGTCCGCCATCTCCAGCCACACGAAGTTTGCCTGCGAGTCGGGAACGAGCAATCCGAGCTCGTCAAGCTCGGCCGCGACCCGCATGCGTTCAGCGGTCACGAAATCGGTCCTCATCCGCACCTCGTCCACCTCGTCGAGTGCGGCAATCGCGGCGCTCTGGGCAAGCGCGTTGACGCCGAACGGTGTCGCAACGGCGCGCAGGGTTGCGGCAACCTCCGGGCGGGCTATCGCATAGCCGACCCTCAGGCCGGCGAGTGAATAGGCCTTCGAGAAGGTGCGCAGAATGATGAGATTTGGATGATTGGCGAGTAGGTCGACTGACCGGACTGGGTCGACCATGCGGACGAAGTCGACGTACGCCTCATCGAGGACAACGAGCACATCATCCCCCACTCTTGTGAGGAAGCGTGACAGCTCCCCATGCGTGAGCGCGACGCCGGTGGGATTGTTCGGCGAACACACCATGACGGCAGCCGTTCTTGCGCTGACAGCGTCGGCCATCGCGTCGAGGTCGTGACCACCTTCGGGGGTGAGCGGAACGGTGACGGCCGTCCCGCCGGCGACGGTGATGGCGATCGGGTAGGCCTCGAAGCTGCGCCACGCGATGATGACCTCGCTACCCGGGGAGCAGACGGCGGTGAGGATTTTCTCGATCATGGCGACCGACCCGTTTGACGGGACGATGCTGTCCGCTGGGACACCATGGAACGCGGCCAGCTTTGCCGACAGCTCGGACGCATACATGTCCGGGTACATGTGGAGTGAGCCGATACCTTGGGCGATGACAGCCTGCACTGACGGCAACGGGCCGTACGCCATCTCATTCGACGAGAGCTTGATGACCGATGGGTCCCCGCCGGGCTTACCGGGCACATAGGGGGGAATCCTTGAGAGGTCATGTCGGAAAAGGCTCATGTCCCCATCTTCTCTCAAACAGTATGGTGGTGGGCATGAAGTTCATCGTTCGCACCCTCGTCGCCGCCTTGGCGCTGTGGCTGACGAGCCTCCTGCTCCCCGGAATCGAAGCTCCGCAGGCTCAGTCTGATACGCAGTTCGTCCTCTACCTCATCGGCATAGGCGCGATCTTCACCCTTGTCTCGTTGATCATCCGGCCGATCATTGTCGTTTTGTCGATCCCGTTATACATTCTCACGCTCGGGCTGTGGGCACTGGTCGTCAACGCCATCATCCTCCTATTCTCATCCTGGATCGCGAACCAGTTCGGGTGGGGCATGATGGTCGATGGATTCTGGTGGGCGGTCGCTGGCGGCTTCGTCATCGCCGTCATCATCATGATCATCGACGCCATCCTGCCTGAGAGCCTGCGCCGATGACGTTCGTCAAGCGGGGTAGTCGCCGCCAAATTGCCTTTGAAGCGGCAGGACTGACAGATCTCCTGGAGAACGGTGCCCGTGTAGCTGAACTCCAGTGGGTGAAGGACACGTCGCTGGCGACAGTGCGGATCGAGTCCGGGCAGGCAACTTTCGAACATGCTCGCGAGTTCGGCAGAATGCTGGCGGGCCTTCACTCCCACGGTGGGGATCGGGTCTTCGGCCAGGCCCCGCCCGGCTTCGACCTCGACGAGCACGGTGCTGGAACCATGGGCAATGAGATGCTGCCGCTGGTGAGCGGCGGCGAGCGGCCGTGGGGCCTGTTCTATGCGGAGGACCGGATCCTGCCCTACCTCGCGTCAGCCATGGCCAACGGATCGATCGACTCGAAGGGTGCCGATACGATTTCCGCGCTCGCTGAACGGCTGAAGGATGGCGTCTTCGACACGGACGACACTCCCTCGATCCTTCACGGAGACCTCTGGTCCGGGAACGTTATGTGGTCCCCAACCGGTGCCGTCCTCATCGACCCGGCCTCCCACACCGGGCACCGGGAGTCTGATCTTGCCCAACTCACCGTGTTCGGTGTTCCTCATGGCGAGCACATCGTGGCGGGCTATGAAGAGGTGTCTCCGCTCTCGGAGGCGTGGCAGGAACGTGTCGGCCTGCACCAGCTCCACATTCTTATTGTCCACGCATCACTATTCGGTGGTAGCTACGGTAACCAGACCGTCCGCACTGCGGCGAGATACACCTAGGCTGCGGACAAACGACATCAGCGGCTGAGATAGGGCTCGATCTTGGCTTTCGCCTCCTTGCGGAGAACCTTGCCGAGCATCGACTTTGGCAACTCGTCGACGGGCACAATCCGTCGCGGCACCTTGTAGCGCGCGAGGTACTGGCGGCAGAAGGAACGAACCTCGTCCGTGTCGAGGGTCTCTCCTTTCGTCATGACGACCGCGGCGACAACCTCTTCCCCGGATCCGCTGTCGTAACCGACAACGGCGGCCTCCTCGATACTCGGGTGCTTCGCGAGGATCCGCTCAACTTCCGAGGGAGCGACATTGAATCCGCCGGTAATGATGAGCTCGCGCACCCGGTCGACGATTGTGGCGAACCCGGCCTCATCGACCGTGACAATGTCACCGGTGCGAAGCCAGCCGCCCGGAAGGAGGGTTTTTGCCGTCTCCTCCTCGTTCTCCCAGTAGCCCTGGAATACCTGCGGTCCGTGCAGAAGAAGCTCTCCCGACTCACCCTGGGCAACCTCCCGACTCGGATCCTCGATGTCGACCACTTTCATGTCAGTCGAAGGGAAGGGAATCCCGATTGTTCCTGTGCGTCGGCTCGGGTGGAACGGATTGCCGAGGGCAACCGGCGATGATTCTGTCATGCCGTACCCCTCAACGAGGAGGCCGCCGGACTGCGACTCCCATAGCTCGACGATGTCGTCGGTGAGCTTCATCGCGCCGGAGATGCAGTAGACAGCTGACGTGAGGGAAATCCCGCGCTCGCTCGCACGTTCCGCCGTTCTGCGGTAGATCGGCGGCACCGCGCAGTAGATCGTTGGTGGGTACTTCTTCACCTCGTCAAGAACCATGTCCGCATCAAACCGCGGGAAGAGAACGAGATTCGCCTGCTTGAGGATTCCGAAGGTGAGGTAGAGCGTCATGCCGAACGCATGGAACATCGGCAGTAGCGCATAGGAAATTTCTTTCCCCTTCTCAGCGTCAAGCATCCATGCCTCGCCCTGCCGCGCGTTCGCGTACAGGTTGCGATGACTGAGCACCGCACCCTTCGGATCACCCGTCGTCCCCGACGTGTACTGGATGACAGCGATATCATCGACCGTCGGCCGCGGATGGTCTGGGGCGATGGGTGAGTTCGCGAGCAACTCCTTCCACGGCATGGTCCCCGTCGTCGCCGTTGTCAGCGCGTCCCGCTTTTCACGGATCGACCCTATCGGCAGGCTGAGGGCAAGGCGCTTCAGAGGTGGAAACTCGTCGAGCAGGTTGACGGCGATGATCGTGTCGAGGTCGAACGACTGGATCTTCTCGACCGTCTTATCCCAGGCAATGACGACGCGAGCACCGTGGTCCTCGAACTGGGCGCGGAGTTCGCGCTTCGTGTACAGCGGGTTGTGCTCAACGACAATGGCGCCGAGTCGTAGCACCGCATAGAAGGCGACGACATGCTGGGGGCAGTTGGGCAAGATGAGAGCGACCCGGTCACCGGGCTTCACACCGAGCCGACGCAGACCCTCGGCCGCGGAAGCGATCTGCTCTCCGAGGGACGTGTAGGTCGTTTCCCTGCCAAAGAACGTCATCGCGGGCCGGTCGCGGCCCTCTGTCACAGCAGTCTCGACGAGTTCAATGAGGGAATCTGATGGCATCTCGATCTCGACGGGAACCCCCGGCTGGTAATGGACCGTCCATGGTTTCGCGTTGTGGGTCATACAGCCATCTTCGGACATCGATCGCAGAGATTGTGGGATGTCGGGACATGCCGCCGCCGTTCGAACGAGAAGCGCCACATTATGGGGCCCTAGGGGCATCGCCCATACCGCTGTGGCTAGCATGGTCCCATGAGCACTCTCAGCCCGCTAGATGGCAGGTACGCATCAGCAGTGTCCCCCCTGGTCGACTACCTTTCCGAAGATGCCCTCAATCGGGCACGAGTGACGGTCGAGGTCGAATGGTACATCTACCTCGTCGACGCCGGAATCCTGCCGGGCGAGTTCAGCCCGGACGAGCGCGAGAAGATGCGGGGGATCGTCGTCGATACGGCCGAGCTCAGCGAGATTGAGGCCGAAACACGGCACGACGTCAAAGCGGTCGAGTACTACCTGCGCCGCCGCGTCACGTATCCCGACATCGTCCACATCTTCTGCACCTCCGAGGACATCAACAACCTCGCGTATGCGCTGACGATCAGGGATGCTGTCCACCGCGTGTGGCTCCCCGCCGCGAAGAATCTCGTCGGCGAGATCACCGAGCTCGCCTACGAGCAACGCGATCAGCCGATGCTCTCTCGCACACATGGCCAGACCGCAACACCGACAACGCTTGGTAAGGAAATGGCGGTGTTCGCGTGGCGGCTCGGCCGGCAGCTCGACCGCATCGCGACCACCCAATATCTCGGCAAAATCAATGGTGCAACCGGCACGTACGGCGCCCACGTCGCAGCCCTGCCCGACGTCGATTGGATTACCCACTCTCGACTCTTTGTCGAATCGCTCGGGCTGACGTGGAATCCGCTAACGACCCAGATCGAATCCCACGACTGGCAGGCCGAGCTGTACTCCGACATCGCGCGCTTCAATCGAATACTCCACAACTTCGCAACGGATATGTGGACCTACATTTCGCTCGACTACTTCCATCAGAATCTCGCCGCACAGGGTTCAACCGGCTCATCGACGATGCCACACAAGGTCAACCCCATCCGTTTCGAGAACGCTGAAGCGAATCTCGAGATCTCGTGCGCACTATTCGACGTGCTCGCCGCGACGCTCGTGACAAGCCGCATGCAGCGAGATCTCACCGATTCGAGCACGCAACGAAACATCGGCGTCGCCTTCGGCCACTCCCTCCTCGCCATCGACAACGTCACGCGCGGCCTCGCGGGCCTCGATGTCGGCACGGAGACTCTCGCCCGCGACCTCGACAACGCGTGGGAAGTGCTGGGCGAACCAATCCAGCAGGCGATGAGGGCCGCGTCGATCAACGGTGCGACCGGCATGGACAACCCGTATGAACGGCTGAAGGACCTCACTCGCGGTCAGAAGGTGACGGAAGGGATGCTGCGCGACTTCATTGCATCTCTAGGAATTCCCGCCGAGATAGAAGCTCGACTACGTGAGCTCACGCCAGCGACCTACACTGGGCTGGCCTCGAAGCTCGTCGATTACTTGGGAGAATGATGCAGGAAGATCTCACCGGCATCGCCGGTTGGGCCGTTGATGTCATGGAGACACTGGGAGGCTTTGGAGCCTTCCTCCTCATCGGTCTGGAAAACCTTTTTCCCCCGCTACCGTCCGAAATCATCCTGCCGCTGGCCGGATTCACCGCATCTGTCGGCACCCTCAGCGTTGTCGAGATGATCTTGTGGTGCACGGCTGGATCCGTGGCCGGCGCGTGGGCCCTCTACGGGGTCGGTGCGGCCCTCGGCCGTGAACGCACCCGCAGGCTCATGGGAGCCCTTCCGCTCGTCAACGTCGATGACATTGTGCGGACGGAGAACTGGTTCGACAAGCATGGCAAGTGGACCGTGTTCCTCGGCCGCATGCTCCCGATCTTCCGGTCCCTCATCTCCATCCCCGCTGGCGTGACGCGCATGAAGCTTGCGGGCTTCACTCTCCTCACGCTCGCTGGCTCCCTCATCTGGAACTCGATCCTCATCGGGGCTGGCTACGTCCTCGGTGAGAACTGGCACCTCGTCGAGGACTGGGTAGGAACGTTCTCAACCGTCGTCCTCATCCTCATCCTCGCCTTCCTCGCATGGTGGATCATCCACCGCGCCGTCAACTCCAAGAAGAACACCTCGAATGACGATGCCGGAACCGGCTCTTCCAGCACTCATGTCTCCAGCGCTGCCACACCCGAGGAGCCCCGCGAACGCTGACTCCCCGCAGTGGTCCGCCACGTGGGAGACGAAGTAGCGGGAGCCTGACGGCTCCCGCTTCTTCCATTTCTCGAGCTGCTCACCTCATTGGCGGCGCTCCGTTAGGTGGCCTCACCATTGCGCATCTGGCTCTCGAGGTAGTGAAGGATTGCTCCTTCCCGCATCGCCCACGGGCAGATCTCAATGCGGTCGAGCTTAAGGGACTTCATTGCCCGCCACGCGACCTCGGAGCCAGCCACGATCTGGAAGGTTCGCTCAGGCGTGATCCCGGGGAGTTCTGTGCGTGCCTTCGCCGGGATCTTGGCGAGCCGCGGGACCCAGTCCTCGAGGTCCGAGCGGGACATGCGGCGCCGTTCTGTCGGACCGACGACGGCGACGAGCTGCCCGCCTAGACGAGCGAGGGAGCGGAAGGTCTTCGACGTGCCGACGACATGGTCGGGCTTGGGGAGTTGCTTAAGAGAATCCGCCAGCGGCTTCATCTCCATCTTGATGTAGTTCCTCATCTCGCCCACCTGCTCGGACGTCGGCGGGTCGGCCTTGAGGAACTGGCGTGTCAACCGGCCAGCGCCAAGCGGCACGGACGCGGAGAACTCGGGGTTCTCATCTGTTCCGTAGGCGACCTCGAAGGAACCGCCGCCAATGTCGAGGACGAGGAGCCGACCAGCGGCCCAGCCATGCCAGCGGCGGGCGGCGAGGAATGTCAGGTCCGCCTCCTGCTTGCCAGACAGGACTGTCAGATTGATTCCGGCGAGCTCTTCAAGGCCAGCGAGAACGTCGGGGCCATTCGCGGCTTCGCGTAGCGCCGACGTCGCCATCCCGATGACTCGTTGGGCACCGAATCGTTCCGCGAAAAGCATGGCGCGGCTAACTGCCGCACGCAACGCCTCGATACCGTCATCGACAACACGGTTGTCATCATCCAGGTACTTCATGAGCCGAACGACCGTTCGGTCGTCTGCAGCCGGGGTAGGCCGTGCACCATAGTGGGCATCGACCACAAGCATGTGGACCGTGTTTGAGCCAATATCAAGAACACCGAGACGCATGCAGTCAGCCTAATGCAGTACCCTCGGTAATGGACCCAGAAAGATTGAGGAATAGTGTCGAATACTTACGCTCTGCCCCTGACACCAGGCCAAGTTCGCGGCTATATGGACAACGGTCTCGACTACATCTCGGGCCTCGCCGTCGATGCCGACGACATTGATGAGATCGCCGACGTCGCTGACCTCATCGAGTTGTTCCAGCTCGGCTTCGAGGGCAGCCCGTTCAAGGTTGATGAGCCGCTCTACGTTATGGAGTTGATCGCTGGACCCCTCGTCCAGTCCCGCAGGGCCGTGGGCCCGCTCCACCCCGAAGCGTTCCTCGGCGGCATTTTTGAAGTCCTCCCCTTCGACGCAACAGGCGTCGCGAAGGCCGCGGGCATCGAGACGAGCCTGCTGTGGGTTGAGCCCGCGCGGGTGACCACCGGTTCAACTATCTGGAAGTACACTCCCGGCGACGACGAACCGGAGATGGTGGCTGCCTACCACGGCATCGCCTACGGCTGGGAGACAGAAGCAGGGTTCAAGGCCATCGTCCCATCGAACTTCATCGGCACCGTCATTAAGCGCTCGTGGGGAGAGATCCCATGCGACGTTGAGCTGGAGGACGGAACGCCGATCGCTGTCACCCTTGTGTCCCCGGCTGATCCCCCCAACGAGGACGGGTTCATGCAGATCGAGTCGGGGCTGTGGGCGAAGAGGATCGCCTACAGCGAGGACATGGAGATCTACGAGTCTCAGAAGATCGCGAAGATCGACGGACTGCCCGCCCGTGTCTTGCGGCCGATCAGGCGCGACAACGAGACGATGCTTGAGGTGCAGGCGCTACTACCGGATGCTCCGTACGCCCGGGCGAACGGGTACTCCCGCTACGCCCCGACCGTGTTCGTCAAGGCCGTGCCGCTTGAAGGTACGAAGGCCCAGGTTCGCAACGCAACCCCGAAAACGTGGGTGATCGACGATATCCAGCCAGCGCTCTCGAACGACATGGTCGGGAAAGACCTGACGGACACGAAGGCCCTCATCCCTGACATGTTCAAGCTCATCGTCAACGCGGTACCGGACGGCTTCTCGTCCATCACGCTTTTCATGCAGATTGTCGGGAACCATTTCGTCTTCCTCGGCGAATACGCGAAGGACGGCGAGACGCAGCGGCTCAGCTCGATCCCAACCTCGCTCGTCCACTACACGCGCCAGCTGAAGAAGAACACGTACACCCCCGAGGACGGAGGGTTCTTCCTCGCCAAGTTCGAGTTTGACTCAACCGGCACAGGCAACTTCGGTTTCAACAAGCAGGATCAACCGATGTGGGCCTCCCAAGTCCCTGTCCATGAATGGAAGAACGACCTCGAGGAATATCCGCGGCCCGGATCGGCCACTCCCGACTGGCTCATCGATGCCACAACCGGCAAACTATTCAAATCAGCCGCGGAGGGAGCCTCATGATTCAGCTCAATATGACGGGCATTAACAGCGATGGCGACGTCGCGAAGATCGTCGAGCGGCTCGAGAACATCGGCTCCCTCAACGAGATCATGGTGACCCTCGGCTCCGATTCGAGCGCGACAATCATCGTCACTGGCGATGCGGATGACAGCGAGCTACGCGACGCGATCTCGAAGGCTGGTAGCTATTCGCTTGTCAACATCGAACGCCAGGGGATCGACCCCTACAACCAGGACCGCTGAACTTCCCGCCATGAACCGAAGAGCCGCACTCCTCGTCGATGCCGAGGACCGGTGGATTCGCCGGCCGAGCGACCTTTTCGGTGCGCTTCTCTCCTTCGCGGGGATCGTCTTCATCTTGGCCTTCTCGGTCTACGCCTCGTCAACGACCGTGGCGGTGACGACCGACGTGCGAGAAGCAACGAACGAATTTCTCGCCGCTGTCTTCCTCATGCCGGTCAACGTGCTCGAGGGTCTCCTCACGTTCTTCGCACCGCTCGCGGTTCTCATCGAACTCATGTGGACGAGGCGATGGCGGGCGCTCGTGAGCGCTGTCTTGGCGATGGTGCTGGCTGGCATCCTGTCCAACGTGACAGTGTGGCTCCTCAAGGAATACCTGCCGGATTCACCCATTACGACAACAATCGCGGTCGCGGTCGAAGGCCAGGCCATCATCCTTCTCGTGCCGTACATGGCGATCATCTCCGCACTCTGCACGGCGGCGGGCACTCGCGGCTCCCTCGTGTCGGTGCGATGGACGTGGCCGCTCCTTTGGCTCGTCGTCATTCTCTCGATCCTCCAGGGTCATCAAACCCTCCCCGGTGCCCTGTCGATCGTCCTCCTCGGCTCCGTCGTTGGCCAGCTCGTCGTCTTCCTCATCGGAACCGTGCCGGAGCGGGCGAGCGGCCTCAACCTCATCCGCCTTATCCGCCGAGCCGGCGTCGACGCGACCGAAGTCGTTCGGGTCGGCGGCATCGATATCGACAATCTCTGCGCGTGGCGGGTGACGACGTCCTCCCCCGTCGGCTATCTCGACCGCTTCGGGATCGCCCAGTTGCAGGAGCTCCTCAACCGGGCTTTCGATCCGGTCGACATCGTCGACGACGATTCCACATCGGAAGCGATCGTCTCTGAAGCGCTTGTCGATCCCGTTGCCGTCTTCGAGGATTACCGGAAGTTTTCGGTGCCACGATCCGACACTGTCTCGCGCAACTACATCGTCATCGACGCGGCTGGGGCCGCCCACCACGCCGCGGTGCTCGACGGCGACCGGCACCTCCTGTCCTGGCTGGCGTCGACCTGGTCGAAAATTCGGCTACGAATTCAATACCGTGAGTCGGATGCAACAATCCACGGCACGGCTGACAAGGTCACCCTCATGACGCTCGCAGCCCAGCACAGCGGCGTCGTCGGCCCCGACCTGGTTGGCGTGTCCTCCTCAGATGATTCGGTCATCATCGTGACGAAGCTGCTTCGCGCCCCAACGCTCGCCAAGGTGCCGGAGGAGGATCTCACGGATGACGTCATCGACCAATTGTGGACCGTGCTCGCGACCGCCCACAGGAAAGGTCTCGCCCACCGCAACATTCACGCCGGAATTGTGCTACTCGATAAGGGCGAACTCATCATCACGAACTGGCACGACGGGACGATCGCCTCGTCCGAGATCTCGCGCCGCATCGACCTCGCCCAGGGCATCACGATGCTGGCTGCGCTGGTGGGAACGGAACGTGCGCTCGCCTCGTTCGAACGGATCAACAGCCGTGAGCAACTTCTGACGACCGCACCGATCATGCAGCGAAGCATTATGCCCAGGCAGACGGTGGCACGACTCGGGAAGGACGTCTCGGCGAGCCTACGTGAGGCGATCTCAGCGCGTGTGCCCTCAAATGAGACGCCGACCCAGATCGAGGTGCGGCGCTTCTCACCGAAGACCGTCATCTCGGTCACGATCGGCGTGTTCGCGGTCTACATCCTCGTCGGCTCCATCAACTTCACCGAGGTGTGGGCGGCGCTACGCCAGGCGAATCCCATCTATCTTGTCATCGCCTTCATCTCCGGCTCGATCCTCACGTATTTCGGTGCGGCCCTCCACCTCAAGGCCTACACCCCAGAGAAACTTCACCTAGTCGAAGCTGCAACTGTGCAGGTGGCGGCCTCCATCATCACACTCGTCGTGCCCGCTGGCATCGGGCCCGCCGCTCTCAACCTGCGCTACCTCAACAAGAAGGGCATACCAACAACCCTCGGGGTTGCCACGGTCTCGCTTGTCCAGATCGCCCAGCTCCTCACGACAATCATCACGCTCCTCCTCATCGCGTTGCTGACGGGGGAAATGGGGTCGCTGTCGCTACCGTCCGGTTCTCTTATCTTCACGGTCGTTGCCATCATTGCCATCGTCGGTGCCCTGCTCCTCATCAAGCCTCTCCGGCACTGGCTTTCGGCCAAGATCCAGCCGACCTTCAATCAGGTATGGCCACGCGTTGTGTGGCTGACCTCGCATCCGAACAGGATCCTTCTCGGCGTCGTCGGGTCGCTTCTCCAGACTGTCGGCTACGTCGCCGCCTTCGGCTTTTCTCTCGCATCCTTCGGATACACGCTACCGGTCATGACTCTCGCCATCACGTTCCTCGTGTCTAATACGCTCGGCTCGGTCGTGCCCTCCCCCGGAGGTATCGGCCCCGTCGAAGCGGCCCTGACGGGCGGTCTCGCAGTCGCTGGCATCCCGTACTCGATCGCGCTGTCGACCGCCCTCATCTACCGCGTCCTCACGTTCTGGGGAAGGGTCCCGCTCGGGTGGTTCGCGCTGCGATACCTCCAGCGCAAGGATCTCGCGTGAAGCGCCTGCTCCCAGCAGGCTTCACGGGCACCGCCTTCATTCTCTACACGGCCCTGTCGTGGGTCATGTGGACCAACTACATCTCCCCGTCCTGGGATCTGGGCATCTTCACCCAGCTGGCGAAGGCGTACTCGAACCTTGGGGCGCCGATCGTCGACATTAAGGGAGAGGGCTACAACCTGTTAGGGGATCACTTCCACCCGATCCTCGTCCTCCTCGCTCCGTTCTACCGGCTCTTCCCTTCCGGTTTCACGCTTCTCGTCATTCAATCGGCCCTGTTCGCAATCTCGGCGTGGCCACTCGTCTCCCTCGCCCAGGAGCGTCTTGGCCGCATCCCCGCCATTCTCCTCGGCGGTTCCTACGTCCTGTCGTGGGGACTCATCAACGCAGTGTGGGCGCAATTCCACGAGATTGCGTTCGCCGTGCCGCTACTGTCGTTCGGCCTCGTGTGGTGGGTTCGGGACAGGAAGGTCGAGGCCGCATTCGCGATTGCCCTCCTCGTCTTCGTCAAGGAAGACCTCGGTTTGACCGTGGCCGCCGTCGGCCTTGCCATCTGGTTGCGTGAGCGCACGCGCGACAACCTGACATACGGCGTGTTCTTCGCCGTGTGGGGAATCGGATGGACTGCACTGTCGACGATCATCATCCTCCCCGCCCTCAATCCGCAAGGGCAGTGGGACTATACCGACAACCTGTCGGTTGTCGACCAGCTGACCACCGGGCTACCGGAGAAGATTGCCACCGTCGCACTCCTCATCCTCGCCGCCGGTATCATCGGCCTTCGTTCGCCGCTCATGCTCATCATGTTGCCGACTCTTGCGTGGCGCTTCGTTGGAAACGTCAGCTACTACTGGGGGTGGGAGTTCCACTATTCCGCGCCCCTTATCCCTATCGCCGCTATCGCCCTCATCGAGGCCGCCACCGGCAGGTGGCGGACAGTCGCCCCACTCATCGCCTTCCTCACCTCGGCGGCAATGCTGACCCAGACGCATGTCGACGTCCTGTGGAATCGCGACGGATGGGAGGGGGACGCATCCAATGCTCTCGAGGTCGCCCGGTCCTACGACACTGTCGCAAGCGACATTTCTCTGCTGGCATATCTCGTTCCCCATACTGACACGTACTGGCTGGGGACACTCGGAGATGTCGTGCCTGACGCGGTCGCGGTCGACTGGCGCCGACTCGGCGACGCGGCGGAATGGGGGCGACAGAACATCGGAGGCGACTGGCGTACCGTCTATGTCGATGATCGCTGGCAGGTCGTAGAACCTGTGGATTAACGGTTCTCCCACCCCTTTCCACGACTTGGGTGGCAGTATTGATATATGAGTGATCGAGCAGGTACCCCAGCACGCCCAGAAGACCTCATCGACGTCGACGAGGTCATATCCGCCTACTATGACCGCGAGCCGGTCGAGCCCGTCGTGTTTGGCACCTCGGGTCACCGCGGCTCATCCCTTGATGGTGCATTCAATGAAGGCCACATCGTCTCCATCGCCGCCGCCATCGTCGAATATCGCAAGCAGCAGGGCTATGACGGCGAGCTCTATATCGGCCGCGATACGCATGCCCTGTCAGAGCCGGCCCAGCGCACGGCAGTCGAGGTATTCGCCGCCCACGAGGTCACGATCCGACTTGATGCGCGCAATCGTTTCACTCCGACACCAGCCGTCTCTCTCGCGATCCTGCGCGCCAACGGCGCGGGTACGGATGCTGGGGTGCGTGTCGAGGGACCCGGCCTAGCTGATGGGGTCGTCATCACCCCCTCTCACAATCCGCCTCGCGATGGCGGGTTTAAATACAACCCGCCAACCGGTGGCCCCGCTGATTCGGATGCGACCAGCTGGATCGCAGATCGGGCGAACGAGCTCATGAAGGACTGGCGCTCGATCCCGCGCCTGCCCTACGAGGAGGCCCGTGTCGCGTCGACGAGCGGAACTCACGACTTCCTCTCCGCCTATGTTGACGACCTTGAGAACGTGATCGACATGGAGGCGATCCGCACTGCCGGTGTCAGGATCGGGGCAGATCCGATGGGTGGCGCTTCCGTCGACTACTGGGGAGCGGTCGCCGAGCGCTATGGAATTGACCTGACAGTCGTCAATCCCGAGGTCGACCCGACCTGGCGATTCATGACTCTCGACTGGGACGAGAAGATCCGCATGGACTGCTCCTCCCCGTACGCGATGGCGGCGCTACGCGAAAGGATGAGCGGGGATGCCCCGTTCGATATCGCGACTGGCAACGATGCCGATGCTGACCGGCACGGGATCGTCACGAAGGATGGCGGGCTCATGAACCCGAACCACTTCCTCGCCGTCGCGATCGACTACCTGTTCACGCATCGTGACGGATGGCGGTCGGACGCGGGAGTGGGAAAAACACTCGTCTCATCAGCCCTCATCGACCGCGTCGCCGCCGACCTCGGTCGGACGCTCGTCGAGGTCCCGGTTGGCTTCAAGTATTTTGTGCCCGGACTTCTCGATGGTTCGCTGGGCTTCGGTGGAGAAGAGTCCGCTGGCGCATCGTTCCTTCGCAAGGACGGGACGGTGTGGACAACCGACAAGGATGGCATTCTCCTCTGCCTTCTCGCAGCCGAGATGATCGCCGTCACGGGTAAGACTCCGTCTCAGTTGCATGCCGAGCTCGTCGAGAAGCACTCCGCATCGGCCTACGCTCGCATCGATGCTCCCGCGACCAAGGAGGAGAAGGCAAAGCTCGGCGCCCTGTCGCCATCCGATGTCACGGCGACAGAGCTCGCCGGTGAAGAGATCACCGACCGCCTCGTCGACGCTCCCGGCAACGGCGAGCCGATCGGCGGACTCAAAGTAACGACGAAAAATGCCTGGTTCGCGGCGCGACCGTCGGGCACCGAGGACGTGTACAAGATCTACGCCGAATCGTTCAAGGGCGAGGAGCATCTGGCCGAGGTCCAGGAAGCTGCGCGAGACGTCGTCAACGCCGCCCTCAACTGCTGACACGTAGCCAATGATCACAGGGAGGGATTCGCCGGACGGCGGGTCCCTCCCCTCGGCTTTGCGCTATTGTCGAGACACCCACAAACCCTCGGTGCGAACCGCCCGTGCGAACGAGGCTACCGATGGAGTGACGGAAGCCTTAGAGCTTGAATGCAGCGGCGGCCGCTAGCGCGCCGAACGCGTTGAACGCCCAGTGGAGCCCGATGGGGGCGAGGATCGAGTCGGACCTGTGGCGTAGCCACGTGAAGGCGGCGCCCGCGACAGAGGTTGCGAGGACTGCGACACCGATCCCAGCCCACTGAGCGACCGTTCCTGAGCCGAAAAGTTCAGTGAGTCCCGCGTTGCCAGACGTCAGTTGAAGAGATGAG
This sequence comes from Flaviflexus huanghaiensis, assembly GCF_014118685.1. Taxonomy (GTDB): domain Bacteria; phylum Actinomycetota; class Actinomycetes; order Actinomycetales; family Actinomycetaceae; genus Flaviflexus; species Flaviflexus huanghaiensis. The sequence continues at coordinate 65,182 of NZ_JACFAK010000001.1, read as the reverse complement.
CCGATGTGCCACAAGCCGAAAAGAAGGGAGCCAGCGACGAGGACAGTCTTGAATCCACCGAGCTTATGCAGTGAGCTGTGAAGGATGCCGCGGAACGCCAGCTCCTCCGGCAGGACTGTCTGAATCGGGATGAAGATGAACGCAGCCAGCAGAGCCTTGCGCGCAGAAGAATAGGTGTCGCTCAGGAAGAAGTCGCGGGTAATTGGCAGAAGCATGCCGATGATGACGGCGAGTAGAACGGCACCCGCAGCGATCCCGCCGTAGAGCATTCCCTTCTTGACCGTACGCCGTGACAGGCCGATGTCAGCCCAGGTGTGCCCGAGCGCTTTACCGACTCCGAGGACGATAATGGCGCCGACCGGAACGGTGAAGAACCACATTGACAGCGGCGTGAAATGAGCGACGAGGTTAAGTCCGACGAGTAGCGCAACCACAGCGAAGACCGAAAGAATCTCCCGAACCGGAAAACGGCGGGAGTGCGTGAGCTGAGGTGCGACAATTGCGGTCATCGTTACGAAGTCTAAACCGGCCGACGCCACCGCGAACAGTGACGTGACGTACTTCCTGGGGACACTCGCCAGGCATTTCCCAGAGTGGACACAGAATGTCCCGATTGTCCACTTCCATGCCTGTGATCTGACGGTTCGCTCAACCGTGGCGTACGTGCGCGCAAGGCGGGGCTCAACGGCACTCGCGATCGTGTCGCACGCGCATGCTCCACCGTTGACGCTCTCCCAGATCAGCCTGTCTCGCAAGCGAATGTCCGTACACTTGCGGCATGGCCCTCGCAGACTTCGCACGACGCTTCGAAGACTCCCTCAATCGACGCGGAACCGTCAAACGCGTCGAGAAGGGCTGGCGTCCTTCGATCATCGGCTTTACGGGTTACGGCTCAACCCAGTCTCTTCATGTGCTCGGCCGGGCAGTCATGGCAGATCCCGATGCGAAGCCGCTATTCAAACCACCCCGACTTCCGACCTCCACCCACACCGTCGTCAAGGAGGCGCTCGATCACGCTGAGAAGCTGTCCGAAACCGCCCAGCGAGGCTGGAGGCAGTTTTTCACCACCCAGGTCGGCTTCCTTCCTGTCACGGTGTGGGCTGGCAACCGGATGATCTCAACGCGCACGGATCGGTCAGGTTACTTCGACGTTCTCGTCGAAGATCACGGGCTTGAGCCCGGCTGGCACGAAGTGCGAATCGAAGCGGCCGCGTCGGAGCCAATTACCGCGAAAGTCCTCATCGTCGCACCCTCTGCCCGGCGGGGACTTATCTCAGATATCGATGACACGGTCATGATCACGTGGCTCCCGCGAATGGTGCTTGCCGCATGGAACTCGTGGGTAGCGCACACGAACACTCGTCAGCCCGTGCCGGGCATGGCGGAGTTCTACCAGGAAGTGCTCTCTGAGTACCCCGACGCACCGGTGTTCTACCTGTCGACCGGAGCCTGGAACACCCTACCGACGCTGGAGATTTTCCTTACCCTCAACGGTTTCCCAACGGGGCCTCTCCTGCTCACCGACTGGGGGCCGACCCCGACGGGGCTGTTCAGGTCCGGCCAGGAGCATAAGAAGACCCAGCTACGCAATCTCATCATCACGTTCCCGGATATCAGATGGATTCTTGTCGGCGATGATGGGCAGCACGACCCGCTCATCCTTGATGAGCTGGCCCGTGAGCATCCTCGCCACGTTGCCGGCATCGCGATCCGGGAGCTCAACCCAGTCGAGCAGGTCCTGTCCCACGGCATGACCGAGGCGATTGACGATCCGCGTCTCGACGGGCATGACGAGGCCCGCCATGGAGTGCCAACAATCAGAGGCGAAGACGGATATGAGCTACTCATCAAACTGCACGAGCTCAACGCTCGCAGGAAGGAGCGCCGCTAGGGGGCTCTCCCCTGTGTAACCGAGAATCAGTAGCGCGGACGGCACTTCTCGACGATCGTTTCGGCCAGGTCAGCAAGGTCCGATCCCGTCATCCCCGGCCATCCGTGGACTTCGTAGTCCGGTACCATCTCTTCACCGAACGCCGCCCCGAGCAAAGCGCCGGCGACGGCCGCCGTCGTATCAGTGTCTGAACCCTGCCTGATCGCCTCGAACAGACCATTCCGGATCGGATCGTCGGTGTCTTTTGCCATGACGACCGCATGCCAGGCGGATTGCATGGCGGTGATCGTGAAGGAGTTCGCTTCCGGGCGGAAATCAGGATCCTCGGCTTCCTTCAGCGTGGCAATGAGAGAGGGATGAACATCGGGATGTAGCAGGTCAAGGCCAGCGTAGACGTCGATGCGACCCGAGGTCACAGCATGTCGGATGGCCTCCGACCAAAGAACGCACGTGTCACCCACCATCGGATCAGTGTGCGTGAGCCCCGCGATCTCTCTGGCGGCCTGGGCTGTGAGCTCACGATCGTGGAGGAAGGCGAGGCCGACTGGTGCTGTGCGCATGAGGGCGCCGTTGCCTGCCGCACGGTCAGAAGTCGCTGCGAAGTACGCGGCTGCGGCGCGAAGCGTCTGCGACGGCGTTCCTTCCCGGCGCTGAGCGTCAGCGAGCACACGAGACGTCTGTATGCCAATATCCGTTGCCCCGTCCTTCGCCCAGGCGAGGAACTTCGCCGCAATATCATCCTGGGCGGCTTGGGAGGTGAGGCGGACACCGGTCGCAGCAACCTGCGCAATGCAGATGGACATCTGCGTATCGTCGGACCATTCACCGGGCTCGTAATCGCCGAGGCCGCCACCCAGCATTTGCGGGTCGCCCTCCAACGTGATCGTGTCAAATTCGTAGGGCACACCGAGGGCGTCACCGACTGCGGAAGCGAGGAGAGTCCCCCGCGCGCGGCTCCTCACGGCATCGGTCAATTCGAACGTCTCCATGACCTGAGTTTAATGTTCTTTGGCGCACTTGTTAAGCAGCCGTGCCGAAAATCAGACCCAAGACAAACGTCACGAGTCCGGCCCCGGCGCCGATGAGCAACTGTCTGAGTGCACGCGGTACCGGCGGCTTCCCGGACAGGATGCCGACGATCCCGCCGGTGATGAGGAGGGCCATGCCCACAACGGCACTCGCGGCGAGGATGGCTGGCGTGCCCGACAGGAAGAAGAAGGGGAGAACGGGCATGATCGCGCCGGTCGCGAAGAAGAGGAAAGACGACGTCGCTGCCCGCCAGGGGGACCCAATCTCCTCGAAATCCATACGCTGGGTGCCGAGCGCGTTGACGTGCTCGCGGGCGCGGATCTTATCGAGCGCCCTCGTCGCCATGAGGTCTGCCTCCTCGGACGACATGCCTCTCGCTCGGTAGACGAGCGAGAGCTCATTCGCCTCGTAGTCGAGCGCGGGAAGGAGTCTGTTCGATGTCTCATCGGGAGTTGAGGCGTCGAGGAGCTCCCGCTGGGAACGGACCGACACCCACTCTCCTGCCGCCATCGATAGCGCGCCAGCGAGCAGGCCTGACAGGCCGGTGAGGAGGACGGTTGAGTTTGGCACCCCGGCCGCTGCGACGCCGATGACGAGGGCAAGGTTGGAGACCAACCCGTCGTTAGCTCCGAACACCGCGGCACGGAACGTGCCGGACATCGAGTTGCGGCCTCGGGTGGCAAGGGAGCGGATGACTTCGGCGTGGACGGCTTCATCAGCCGCCATCGTCGGAGTGCCCCAGTCGTCGTCAGATCGTCGGCGGGTGGCACGTTCTTCCGAGACCTGCATGAGAGCGAGTGCGAACACGAACCCGAACCAACGGGCGAGGAAGCCGAGCAGGAGCGTGCGAAAGGACGGCCGTAGCGGCATGCCGACATCAGGGCCAAGCAGGTTGCACCAATGATCTGCGTGCCGCTTCTCAGCCTCGGCCAGATCGAGCAGAATCTCGCGCTCCTCACCGGTCCGGGTGTCGGCCAGGCGCCGGTAGACCCAGTATTCGGCCCGCTCTTCGGCAAGGTTGCGCCGCCATTCGCGAATCTGTCGCTCGCTCTTACGCTTCTCGCCCATCACCGGACCATTCTCCCCCATCGCTGCCGATGCGCACGATCGGAGTTTGGCCGACGTCATCACATCACGAGACTCGCGACGGTGCGGGTGATGCACTTAAACGTTGTTTCTCGCGTCACCGTCAGACTTTTCGTGACCTTGTCAAGCGAGCGGGGTAAGGTCGATGTATGGCCGATCACAATGATGAGAACGTGCCTTCCGCCGTGCGGGCACAGGAATCCATGGTGTCCGATGATGCGGTGATGAAAGCGACGGGCCGGACCCGCGAAGAGTGGTTTGAGCTGCTCGACGAGGCGGGCGCGCGGCATTGGGACCATGCGACGATCGCCCGCTGGATGGGCGGCAAGCACGAAGTCGATGCGTGGTGGGCGCAGGGTGTGACGGTGAGCTACGAGCAGTCACGCGGGCTCCGAGCCCCCGGCCAGGCGAAGGACGGTAGCTTTACCGTCAACAGTTCGAAGACGCTTTCTGCGAAGGTCTCAGACGTGTGGCCGTACCTCGCCGATGATCAACTACGTCGCGATTGGCTTGATCTCGAGCTTCAGGAAGTCGCCCAGTCCGAGAAGTCGATTCGCTTCGACGGCGGGGAGAGGACCCGAGTCGCTCTCAATCTCGATGCAACGCCACCGACAAAGTCGGGACGGCCCCGCTGCAAAATCTCGATCAATCACATGCGCCTCGGCCGCGAAGCCGTGCCCGAGACAAAACAGTTCTGGCAGGATGCGCTCGAACGTCTGGCGGCTTTGTTCCGGGACTGACAGACCCTCGGCCACCGTTGCCCGCAGAGCCTCTTCATGAGCGTTTGGTTTCGACTCGGGAGGGTTCCCGCTATTGGGCCAGCCTGACGAGCACTCCTCGGTGGTCAGATCCGCCGACGTCAATGATGGCGGCGGCTCGTGTCTCCCAGTCGGTGTAGACGTTGTCGATCGGCGAGCCGAGAATCCCGGGGACAGATGCGGGCCACGTACCGTAACCGCCAACTGTCCCGTCGAGTGCGGATGTGCATGAGGCGCCGGTTGCGTGCATGTGGTCAATTGTCGAGTTGAAGTCGCCAGCCATGATTGTGTTCGTCATCGTGTCGCACTGCTCGTAGACCGCTGTAATCTCTTCGAGCCACGTATCCGCGAGGCCGCCGACGGGCGCGACCGGGTGGACAGCGATGATGTCGGGGCCGCCAGCGACGGAGCGGATGTGGACCGAACCCCACGTCAGCCCAAGGTTGGGGCCCTGCCGATATTCACCAAGCGCTCCCGACACAAGAACGACGGTCGACTTGATCTGAGAATCATACGGGTCGGCATCCGAATGGAAGATCGTGAACGGCCTGCCTTCGTTCCCGAGGAGGTTCGCCAGTCGCTCCCCATTCTGTGTGGATGTCTCGGTGAGGACAATGACGTCAACACCGGTGTCGAGGACGATGGGCAGGAGATCGTCCATCGTCGTCTCCCCACCGAGCGTGTTGTAGGACATGACGGTCAGCTCGCCGGTGCCCTGCGACACGTGGGTGAGGCCGCGATCCGGAGGCATACGTCCCGCATCAAGTCCCCTGTCCGCAAGGATGGCGACATGTCCCGCTGCGACGGCGATGAGACCCAACCCGAAAACGGCGAGGAAGAAACCCTTGCGGAGCATGAGCGCGCGGACGATAGCGATGAGTGCGAAGATGAAGCCGAGCGTGGCAAGAACGGCGGCAACGATCCCCCTCATAGCGATCATTTGGCTGATCGGGTAGGTGAGTGCCAGGTTGGAACCGTCGTACGGCACGAGCGACGGATCCAGGGTGACGGCAACGATCGCGAGCCCGATGATCACGAGCATCGCGTACAGGTATTTCATCCATTCTCCTTCAGGGCCGATAATAGGTGACGATGCAGATATGACAGACCGCGAGACCCGGCGAGCCGCTCTTCCGACAATCATCTACCCCGACCTGCCAGTTTCAGCGCGGCGGGATGAGATCGCGCGCGCAATTGCCGATCATCAGGTTGTCATTGTGGCGGGCGAGACCGGTTCGGGGAAGACAACCCAGCTACCGAAGATTTGCCTCGAACTCGGCCGTGGAATCGACGGGATGATCGGCCATACACAGCCACGCAGGATCGCGGCGCGCTCCGTTGCGGAGCGGATCAGCTTCGAGCTCGGTGTCGAGCTCGGCGAGCAAGTCGGCTACCAGGTTCGCTTTACTGACCAGGTATCAGACCGCACGCTCGTTAAGCTCATGACCGACGGCATTCTCTTGGCCGAGATCCAGGGCGACCCGTTGCTCACGCGATACGACACGATCATCATCGATGAGGCGCATGAGCGGTCCCTCAACATCGACTTCCTCCTCGGCTATCTCGCACAGCTCCTGCCCCAGCGCCCGGACCTGAAACTCATCATCACCTCTGCCACGATCGACTCCGAACGGTTCGCGGAGCACTTCGGTCCGAAACAGGCCGTACCGGAGGAGGTCGCACCGATCATTAGCGTCTCCGGACGGACGTACCCAGTCGAGATCCGCTACCGGGAGCCGGATGACGGCGACCTCATTTCCGGCATCGTCGACGGAGTCGACGAGCTCACGGCTGAAGGTCCCGGAGACATTCTCGTGTTCCTCTCCGGGGAGGGCGAGATCCGTGATGCTGACAAGGCTCTACAGGAATCCCTGCGGCACTACGCCGCTCCCGGGCACGGCCGTCCCGGGATGATCGAGGTCCTACCCCTGTACGCGAGGCTGAGCTCCGCCGAGCAGCACAGAATCTTCGCTCATCACGAGTGGCGGCGGATCATCCTGTCGACCAATATCGCCGAGACATCGCTGACCGTGCCCGGCATTCGGTACGTCATCGACCCCGGCACCGCCCGCATCTCCCGCTACTCGAACAAGACGAAGGTCCAGCGTCTTCCCATTGAGGACATTTCTCAGGCGAGCGCCAACCAGCGGTCGGGACGATGCGGTCGCGTCGCTGACGGTATCGCGATCCGCCTCTACTCCGAGGATGACTACGAGTCCCGGCCGGAGTTCACGGAGCCGGAGATCCAGCGGACCTCGCTCGCATCCGTCATTTTGCAGATGGCGGCTTTGGGCCTTGGAGAAGTGGCGGATTTCCCGTTTGTCGACCCGCCCCAGGTCACGGCCGTCCGGGCCGGGCTCCAGTTGCTCGATGAGATCGGTGCGATCAAGAGTGGACGGCTCACCCAGGTCGGCCGCAAGCTCGCGCAGCTTCCTATCGATCCGCGGCTCGGTCGCATGTTGCTCGAAGCCCAAACCAATGGCGTCATTTCCGAGGTCCTCGTCATCGTCGCCGCCCTCTCGGTCCAAGATGTCCGAGAACGACCGAGCGAGAAGCGAGTCGAAGCCGATGCCTATCACGAGCGGTTCACGGACCCCCGCTCGGACTTTATCGCCTACCTCAACGTCTGGCGGTATCTCAACGTTATGGAGCGCGACCTTTCTGGCTCCGCGTTCAGGAGGCTATGCCGCGCCGAGTATCTCAACTATCTGCGCTTCCGGGAGTGGCGGGACGTTGTCCTTCAGCTCCGCCAGGTCGGACGTTCGCTCGGCGCCCGCAGGATCGGCATTCCCAGCCCGAAGCTCATCGACCAGGCAGGAGATGTCGTGTCGGCCGTCCGAGCTTTCGATCGGTCAAAGTCGGAGGAAATCCACAAGGCCCTGCTTGTCGGACTCCTGTCCTCGCTCGGCTCGTGGGACGAGAGGCGGCGGGACTACGAGGGATCACGCGGATCGCGCTTCATTATCTGGCCGGGCTCCGGCCTTGCGAAACGGCATCCTTCGTGGGTCATGGCGGCTGAGCTTGTTGAGACGTCGAGACTGTTTGCGCGCACTGTCGCTCAGATTGAGCCCGAATGGGTTGAGCCGCTCGCCTCTCACGTCATGTCGAAGGTCCATTCAGAACCATTCTGGTCAACGAAGCACGGCGCGGCCATGGTTCACGAAAAAGTCATGCTCTACGGGCTCACCCTCATTGCCGACCGGCAGGTCTTGCTGTCGAAAGTCGGCACCATCGAAGCTCATGAGCTGGCGCGGGAGATGTTCATCCGACACGCTCTTGTAGAGAACCAGTGGCGTGATACGTGGCATCCGTTTATCAAAGCAAACAGGAAGGCGATAGAAGAGGCTCGCGAGGTTGAGCAACGCCGGAGGGTCCATGGATTGCTGGCCGATTCTCGGCAGCTCGAGGAGTTCTTCGATGAGAGGTTGCCGGACAATATCGTCTCGGCCGCCCATTTCAACTCCTGGTACAAGAAGAACAGCAGGCGGGTTGACCTGAGGTACCCGCGTTCCCTCTTGCTCGGCGAGACAGAGGCGAGCACCGACGACTATCCGGACACGTGGGTCCAGCGCGGTCATCGCCTCCCCATCTCGTACGATTTCAATCCGGGTTCCCGCCATGACGGGATCACGATCACCGTTCCTGTCACGGTCCTGCCGCAGCTGACAGATGACGGGTTCGACTGGCTCGTCCCCGGCATGCTTTCCGACCTTGCGGAGTCGACGATCCGTTCCCTGCCGAAGAGAATCCGCCGCGAGCTCGTGCCGGCACCCGATGTCGCCCGCGCCGTCCTTGCCTTGCTACCCGCCTGGGACGAGGTCGCCACCGGTGAGCCGGACGCGCCCACGTTCCGGGAGGCATTCTCTGCCGCGGTCCAACACGTGCGCGGCGTGACAATCGACGAGTGGGGTGACCTGCCTGAACACCTATCAGCCAACTTCCGGGTTGTCTCCGGCCGTGGCAAGGTGCTCGCCGAAGGGCCGTCGATTACCTACCTGCAGAAGAAGCTTGCTCCCGACACTCGCCAGGCTGTCGCACGTGCCGTGAAGAAGGCGGTGGCTACGGCGATCCAGCCGTCCCTGCCGACGACCGGTTTTGGTAGCGGTCTGCCTTTGACAGTAGAGGCTGGTACCGCGAAGGGCTACCCGGCTCTCGTCGAACGAGGTGGCGCGGTCAAGGTTGAGGTGCTCGACACTACCCGCGCTCAGGCCCGCGAACATCGTCTCGGCGTCCTCTCCCTCGCGACGCAGAAGCTCTCTCTACCTGTCAGCCGAGTGACCTCACGATGGTCCCCCGCTCTCGCCCTGACGATGGCGGGATCGCCGTACCCGACAACAGAGGCGCTGGTCGCGGATCTTCAGTGGGCTGCTGTGCGTAGCCTCGCTGGCCCGGTCGGCAACATCCGGACGCAGGCGGACTTCGATGCGCTCGTCGAGAGGCTGAGGAACTCCGTCGAGGATGAGATCTACCGTCTTGCCGACATCACCGGCCGGGTTCTCGGTTCTTGGAGGGAAGTTCTCGCCAGCATGGAGCGGGCTCCCTCGTCTATGGCGGGCGTTGTCGCCGAGGTGAAGGACCAGGTCGACGGACTTGTCTACAACGGGTTCCTCAAAAAGACGCCCGCTGAGTGGTTACCTCACCTGCCCCGCTACCTCAGCGCGGCGAGGCTCCGCATCGAGACAGCGGACCTGGGGTCGGATGACGAGAAGGCAACTCAGGTGGCTGAGGCCGAGGATGTTCTAGCACGCTATAAGCCCGCGAGCGCTGATGATGAGGCTGCGGCTGAGCGTGCGCGGTGGCTCATCGAAGAGCTACGCGTGTCCCTCTTCGCGCAAAAGCTCGGCACGTCTGTCAAAGTTTCGCTCCCCCGCATCCGCAAACTCCTCAGCTGACATCGGTCAGCTGAGCAGCAGGAGGATGGTGATGATGGCGAGAGTGAGGGTTCCGGTTACCCACAGCCACATCGCCGGGGGAAACGGTCGCGAACCCTGCTCCCGGGGCTCTGTCCGGATGAGAGGCATGGGCTCGTCGGTCGGGCCGTAGAGTCTGTCGAGAAACGTGTCCATGGGCGCCGGTTGGGTTGCGTCGCGAGGTGGTTCAACCGGGCCGAGGTCGAACGGGTCAGCTTCGGGTGGCTGATAATCGGTCATCGGAGTTCCATAAGGATGTCGGCAGTACCGGAATAGAGAAGCTTGATCCGCAGGTGCCCGCCCGCCGGTTCGGATCGCGGCACTTCAAAATACACCCAACCGGCCGTCTCGTAGGTGGCGGGGCCCGGGTCGGCGAGGCAACCGCTACTGCAGTAGTGCACCGTATACTCCTGCCCACTCGGCGCGAGATACGTGAGGAACAGCGCTTCGTCCATCGGCGTCATGTTAGGAAATTCGGTCACGATGTCGACCTCGACGGCGACGTACTTCATCCCGTTGGCCGGCTCGGGCATGCTCGTGTCGATTCGGGCCTGAAGGTCCGCGAACCAGCTGACGGACTCAATGTCGACAGCCCACGACACCTGGCCCACCGTGCTTTCGAAGACGCCATCCACCGGGAGCACGTCCAATGTCGAATAGTCGGTGCTGAGTCGCGGGTCAAACTCTGCTGTCACGATGTTTGGTGGCGCGACAGCAGCGAACGCAAGAAGCCCGCAACCGGTGACGACCGCGCCGATCCCGGCCCATGCCCACCAGGGAAGCGTGCCGCCGTCGCGATAGTGTTCGTATTCGCTGTCTGCTTTCGGCTCGGTCGTCGCGGGCAGTTCCACCTTTCGGGGTCGGACCATGTCGGGCCGTGGCTGACCGAGGAAGTCACTGGTTCGCCCTGCCGCTCCACCGGGGGCGACCACCCCGGCAGGGCTGGTTAGCGGACGTCGGTACGGGACGGGGGTTCTCACGTCACCGCTATACGCAGGATCGTGAATTTCCGGATCCCACGTCTCCTCATCACTCACCGGCCCACCCCCTCATTGTTCAGGGTACGCGCTCCGGGTATTAGACGAACTGGAGTACGCCGAACATAACCCCTGCTCCGATGCTCAGTGACAGGTAAAACTCGATCGCGGCGGAAAGCGGCTGACGTTCGAGTGGGCCGCGCCGTCCAGCGAGAATCGGCGGCCGGTTCGACACAAGTTTCGGATTCTTCGCCCACCGCTCCATGAGGTCCCGTTGTTCATCGGTGGCGGGGGCGACGACAAGGTCACCGATACCGGGCTCAACCTGGCGTAGCGCCATGATCGTGCCGGGAGCAAGGTCTTTCGCAGGCTGCTTCGAACCGGAGCTTGAGACAATGATTGAGCGGAAGTCTGCGCCCTCGAGCGGGCGAACGACAACCGGACAGATGATGTCGCCCGTGCGGGTGCGCCGCTCCGACTCTGCTTCGGACGTGCCAAGGACCTTCGCTACGACGGGAATCGACTGGTCCGAGTTCTTGCCGCGAACGGCCGCCCACACCGCGTAGCCGATCGCACCGATGACGAAAAGGACGATGAAGGGAACCGCGTAGCCGACGAGCGACACTCGGTCGGAGAAAAACAGGATTGTGATGAGAGACCCGACGAGTGTGCCGAAAAAGAGCCCCGTGAAAATGCGCTGGACTCGGTCCTGCGGGCGATCCGCGGGCACGAGCCCGCCCTTCATGATGGTGGTGACAAGCTCAGTGGAGGACATAGTGGCACTAGTCTATCCCGAGCACCTTGATCAGCTCCCGCACGGCCTTTCGCGCGCCCCAGCGGGCGCCGACCGTCGACGCAGTCGGACCATATCCGAGGAGGTGAAGCGTCGGTTCACCTGCGACAGCAGTTCCGCTCATCATGACTCCGCCGTACTTTGTTCTGAGCTTGAGCGGTGCGAGATGGCGGAGCTCCGACCGGAATCCCGTGGCCCATAAAATGCTGTCAGCCCGCCACAGCTTCCCGTTCTCCTGCACAAGACCATCGGGCTCGATCCGAGTGAACATGGGCCGCCGCTTAAATACTCCTGCAGCGAGCGCCTCCCGCACGGAGGCTGTAACAAGAAGTCCGGTCGCCGCCACGACTGAGAGCGGACGGAGCCCTTTCTCGACCCGCTCTCTGACGGACCTTTCGACGTCGAGGCCCGACGTGAGCTTGCCACCGGACTCGATCCATTGAGGCTCGCGACGGGTGAACCATGCTGTCGACTTCGCAACCGGAGCGATCTCCGCAAGGTGCTGGGTGGCGGAAATGCCGCCGCCGACAACCGCGACCCGCTTGCGTGTGAACTGGTTCGGTCCCCTGTAATCCTGCGTGTGCATCTGCAGACCCGCAAAACTGTGGATACCCGGATAGTGCGGGATAAACGGGCGGCTCCATGTCCCCGTGCAGTTGATGATCGCCCGCGCCTGCCAGGTGCCGGCCGTCGTCGTCACGAGATAGCCGCCCGCGTCCCGGTGTACGGAGTGGACGAAGACGGGCCGCATGATCGGCAGGTCGAACGCCTCCTCATAGCGTGTGAAGTACTCGGGGATGACATGGGAGGCTTGGTCATCGGGTTCGTGGGGGCCTACTGACAGACCAGGAAGATCGGCTATGTCGTTGACGGTCGCCATCGTCAGCGTCGACCACCTGTGCTGCCACGCGCCGCCCGGCCGCACCTCAGCATCGAGTACCTGGTACGTGCCCGCGAGGGAGGTGCCGTCAGCGAAGCCTCTCATGCCTCTGCGGTTGAGCTCGTGGGCAGCCGCCAGGCCCGCTTGGCCAGCTCCGATGACAAGGACATCAACGAAGCGGGTTTCAGACCGCATGGCACCTGATGACGTGTCGAGCCATGCCGGATGCGTGCCCCAGTCGGAGCCGGTCGGGATCCACGCCCCGGGCGCCAGAGTTGGAGTTTGCCGCGCCAATTCGCTTATCCATGTCATCTTTCAAAGGTACGTCATGCACCGGATGGGCGAGACTTCTCACGAGGGGCGCGCGGCCGCCGTCTCGGTGCTGTGGTGAAATGGGGTTATGGAACTTGCGGCAGCCTCCCACCTTGCGACGACCCTCATCGCCAGCCACGGATTGGACTGGGAGTTTCGGTGGGATCATGCCCGCAGACGGGCTGGGCAGGCCAACTTCACTGCTCGCCGGATCACGCTGTCGAAGCATCTCACTGAGCTCTGTACCGAAGAACAGGTGCGTCAGACCGTGTTGCACGAGATCGCCCACGCGCTTGTTGGTCCAGGCCACGGCCACGACGCCCAGTGGAAACGGATGGCGAGGCACATTGGAGCCGATCCGAGAAGGGTCACCGGCCCCGACTTTCCCACGGTGCCCGCGCCGTGGCGGGCGACCTGCTCGGCTGGCCACACGCACCAGCGCTTCCGGCTCCCGACGAGGGATGTCAGCTGTGGGTACTGTTCCTCCAGCTATTCACCGAGACATGCCCTGTCGTGGGTGCGCGAACCTGGAGGCTGAGGCTTCTCCCGGCCGGTTACCTAATCGACGCGCGCCACGTTCTGGGCCACGACATTGCGGGTAGCCAGGCACAGAACTCTCGCTCGTCGCCAACTCGAGAGCAGGACTCCGCGGCGCGTTGTGCCCGCGGTTCCGCTGTCAGTTCCGGGGACCGAATGTCCGAATGATGCCCTCTGCACCGCTCTCGACAGCGGCGAGCGTGTCATAGAAGCCGTCCTGACCGCCGTACCAGGGGTCGGGTACATCCCAGTCACCATCGGAGGAATAGAAGTCCGAATAGCCGCGGCCCGCCTTGCGGTGACCGTGGAGTGCACCGCCTTCGCCGAACGCTCCCTCGGGAGCTAACTCCAGGCCGCTCGTCTCGTCATACTCCCGCCACAGGTGAATCTTTGAATGGTCGATGCCGTGGCTGTCGGCGAGCTTCTTCAGCTGCCTCGCATGCCCCACCGTCATCGCCAGCACGAGATCTGATTCTTCGAGATCGCGCGCGGTGACTCTGCGTGCGGAGTGAGAGGGGACTTCGTAGCCGGCTTCTCGCAGAACGTTGCCGGCCCGTGAATCAATGGGGTTGCCGCTCTCTTCAGCGGAGACACCGACAGAATCAACGTCGGCGTTGAGGCCAGCCTCGGCCAGCCGCTCACGGAGCACGATCTCGCCCATCGGAGATCGGCAAATATTACCTGTGCAGACAACAAGAATGCGCATGCCACAATCCTATCGCACCGGTATTTTTGCTTCGGTTGCCATCCCAGCGCCGTTGACGACCCGAGTCCGAGCGGTGCTCGCGTAGGCTTAACGCATGTTGCGACGCACCGCTGCCCTTGTTGTCACCGCCCTCTTCGCCCTCGGAGCCTGCTCGAGCGATGAGGAACCGCCGGAGACCACCGGCGCATCCCCGGACACCGCGGGATCCGCCGAAACGACGGAACCTGTGGATTATGAGTGCACGGATCCACTCGCCGATGTGTCAAGTGAAGTCGATGCCTACGACCTCATCGTTTGCACGACGCTCGCCCTCGCCGACACGGAGGGCTACGCAACGACATCCGTTGTCGACGGTGCGGGAGAGACGATGCTGCGGGTCAACACTGAGCCCTTCACGGTCAAAGTAAATTACGCTGATGGCACCGCGATCGTTGCGAATGCGGCTGATGCTTGGGTGGACGCTGGTGACGGGGAATGGGTGGAGGCCGACATCTCTTCAGACGACTACCTGACTGCCCAGGCCACCCAGATCTATGACACGTATCTGCTGAGCCATGACCCTGCCTACACGGCGGCCGACATCCCTGACGGAACCGTCTACAGCGTTGAGGGCAGCGAAGAGATCGACGGCGTCGACTATACAATCCTCGGAGCGCAGTTCGCGGACGAGACCTCGACCAGCACGCTCCGGGTCTGGGTGAGCGATGACTACCGTCAGCAGAAGATGACGCTTACGATGGAGGCTCCGGACTCGGAGCCGCTCACTGTCATTACCGAATACGTCGAATGGGACGTACCGCAGGACATCGAGATCCCCGAATAGGGAGACGCAGTAGCCAGACCTCCGAGGCGCACTGTGACGATCAGAGCGGTACCTCTGCCAACTTCTTCGCCACCCGCTTCCTCAGTGCCCGCGACGGTTGCTCGAAAAACGCTACCTCTCTCGTTGCCCTCTTCCAGGTTCCAATGACCCTTCCGCCGAGCATGATCGTTGGCGTGAAGACGCCATTGTTCCCGGGGCAGACGTCAAACACGTGGTCAGCCTGCAAACTGGCCATGCGATCGGAGTAGCCGAGAAGCATCTCATCGAAGCCGGGCAACAGGTGGAGACTGCGAGGGCTCGCTGGTACCGAGTTCTCTGGTCCCCACCAGTAGCCGTCACGTTCAATGAGAGTGGAGGCCGCGAATGCTCGGTCGACGTCCCTCAACGGTAGGTTCGCCCACCAGCCGACGTCCTTTCTCGTTGTTGGAGCATGAGACGTGACATAGCGGGTGACGATGTCCGCGACAATGTCTTCGTATCTCGCCGTCTGCGCCTGTGGCACCCAATCGTCAAGCGCGACGAGCAACTGCTCGCTACCCTTGATCGGCCCCCACACCAGCAGTCCCTCTAGGCTCAGATGGAAGATGAGGTGGTAGGCCCGGCCCTGCTCCGTCGCAATGCCGGCCCGCTTCCAGGCCTTGACGAGCTCAGCCCGGGTGATGCCAGACCCGACAGCCGCACGCGCAGTCTCACGTGCCCTGTCGAGCACGTCGTCATCGATACCCAGCTGCTGGCGGCGGCGCACGGTCTGCGGCCAGGTTCGCTCTCTTGCGACGACGAGCACGTCCCGCACTCGGTCTGCTCCGACGACGTGGAGAGTGCCTCGCTGCGGCCAGGTCCGAACGATCTCTCCTGCATTGAAAGCCTCAATAACGTCCTGCCTGTCACCCGTCGCGCGGAGTGCCATGGATGCGATGACTCCGGGCAGGTCCTGCCCCTGCAGGGCCCCAAAGTGGGAAACGACCCCGTTGGGCTCACGCCCCTCAACGAGGAGCTGGGAGGAGAGGCGGGCGAGCGCGACAGACATAGGGACTCCCTCGGTGAGCTGTCTGCATCTGCCGGACAGAGGTGGCGGATGTACAGATGATACCGCCAGACAATACCCGCCCCGACCTGGGTCTTTGCTCACATCCGCCCTCGGTTGGCTCGTCATTCTGGAGTAGGGTTGTCTCCACCACTCGATACGGCGGCACGTGTCCGTTGCCGTCTTGTCGAACTTCGCATCGGAGGTGTGACATGGGACCGAACTGGCATATGGGTGGAGGCACTGCGTGGGGATGGGTATTCCTCGTTATCCTCATCATCGGCATCGTCGTGCTCGCGACCATCCTCATCCGCCAGCTCACGACACGCGATAGTCGACCGGAGCAAGGGTCGGCGATCCGAGCGCGGGAGCTGCTCGATGAGCGATATGCGAGGGGTGAGATCGACTCCAGCGAGTATGACGAACGGCGGCGCAGGCTGGACGGAATGTCCGGCACATGAAGGACCTGAGTCGGCGCCAGGCGATCCGGCTCGGCGCATGGGGGACCCTCGGCGTGGCGATCGGCGGTGTCGGACTGTCCCAGACCGGGTTGCCGTGGCGCGAGACGACAACCGCAGGAGACGAACTTGCTCATCCTGCGGTTCTCCGCAGCAGCGGCGGCAGGCTCGAGGTTGACTTAGTCGCCGGCCGCCACCGCACAACCATCGCCGGCCGTGACGCACGCGTGCTGGGTTACGGAGGTACCCTTCCGGGACGCACCTGGCGGGTCAAACCGGGCGACCGCATCGACGTCCGGTTGCGCAACGAACTTGACGCGCCCACCAACCTTCACACTCACGGACTCGCGGTGTCCCCGCGCGGCAACGGGGATAACCCATTCCTCTCGATCGAGCCGGGGGAGAGCTTTGACTACACGTTCCAGCTCCCCGACGATCATCCGACAGGCGTGGCGTGGTACCACCCCCACAGGCACGGCACCGTCGCCGATCAGCTCTTCGGCGGACTCTATGGCGCTCTTATTGTCGAAGGCGACGATGTGCCCGCCTCACGCGAGCGCGTGCTCATCATCTCCGATATCTCGCTGACCGCGTCCGGTGATGTCGCCCCTGCCTCGCAGCGCGACGTCATGATGGGGAGGGAAGGCGAGCTCCTGCTCGTCAACGGACAGCATCAACCTGAGATCTCGGCACGTGCCGGGGACAGCGAACGCTGGCGGGTGATCAATGCCTGCACCTCCCGCTATATAAGGTTCGCCGTGCCTGGCCAGGACGTTCAGCTACTCGGCAGAGATATGGGCGGGGAATCTACTCCTCGAGGCATCTCTGACGTCCTCCTGCCTCCGGGGGGCCGTGCTGACCTGCTCGTGGCGCTAAGTTCCGGCACGTCGGACGTCCAGACGCTCGGTTACAGCCGCGGAGGCATGGGAATGATGGGCGGAGGCCTGTCGGGGCCCGCCACGCTCGCGACGCTCCGCGTCACCGGAGACGGTGCCGCCGAGTCGATTCGGCTTGCCGGCGCGCAGGACACTCATGACCTGCGCGGAAGGCCAATCGCAAGGGCCCGGGACATCTCGTTCACCATGACTATGGGAATGCGAGGAGGGCGGATGATGGACATGGGCTTCGATGGTCGGGCGTTCGACATCGACCGTATCGACCAAGGAGTCGACGCTGGGATCGTCGAGGACTGGACCATCAGCAATCCGACACCGATGGACCATCCCTTCCACCTGCACGTGTGGCCAATGCAGGTCATTGAGGCGAATGGACAGCCAGTTGGTGAGCCTGACTGGCGAGACGTCGTCAATGTGCCGGCACAGGGTCGCGTACGTGTCCTCGTCGACTTCTCGCGAAATCCCGGTCGCAGCGTCTACCACTGCCACATCCTCGACCACGAGGATGCGGGGATGATGGCGATCGTCGAGGTTCAGTGAGAAGGCTGCTCATACGGTGTACCCGCGCTGGCGGGCTCGTCTGCCAGCGGTAAGCCGAGGGGCCGTAGCAGTGCTACGGCCCCTCGGCTCAGTCTTAAGAACTCGGTGCGCTCAGGCTTGCTTGGTAAGCCCTCGGACCACGTTAAGGATGCCGAGGACAATGAGCGAGATCGCGACAAACCACCAAAGGAACACAGCACCCCAGATAGCGTTGCTCAACAGCGTGAGACCGGCGACAACCGAGATGATGGCGAAAATGGCGCCTACCGCTTTAGAGCCGGACTGGCCAAGCGTGAACAGGGCCGCGAAACCCTCGATAATCCACATGAAGCCGACCATGATCGTGAGGAACAGGGCGAGGAAGGCGGCGGATTCCTTGAGGGATGAGAACGCGTAAGCGCCAGCCACAACGTAGAGCGCGCCAAGAAGGATGTGGGCGATCCGGCCGCCCGTGCCGAGCTCCTTGCCGATAACGCCGATACCGACATAAACGATGCCGGCTAGGACCGCATAGAGAGCGATCACGCCAGTCAAGGCAACAGCCGTTTTCGTGGGCCAAAGAAGAATAGCAGCGCCGAAGCCGATACCGGCCAGGCCGGCAAGGAGGAGGGCGCGTCTCGCGCCTTTAACGGCGGCGGGCCTGTTGGAAGTGGACTCGGTAGCAGATTGTGCGGTCATCGACGTGCTCGGCTCTCTGGAAATCCTGGACGGTTTTCCTCAGAGCGAAGCATAGTACTCACAAAGGTCATCGAACAAGCCTGACAATTGCCCAATGTCCTGACCAGGGAGTTAGGCGGCTCAAACGAACTTGCTTCGTACGTCGAGGCTCGGCGCGAACTCACTCCGATGTGCGGCGAGAACCGTAGCGAGGTGATCTTGCCAGAGCTTCACTCGACCTATACCGAGGCTAAGAAACACGCGACTCTGCTCCGACGCTTTTCGCACCGCGGGTGTCTACACTCGCTGCCCATGTTCTGCGAACGGTCTCGCAGATGTGCTTTTCCAAGCCTCAAGCGCGGCTACTGTGCCGACCAAACCTATCCCGACAAGGACAAGCGCAACGGCGGACAGGCCGATTGCCGCACCGAGGATGCCCGCGAGAGGGTACGTGATGAGGAAGCACGCGTGCGAGAGAGAACTGCGCAGCGAAGACCGCGGCCCGGGTCTTCTCAGTGCTGTTGCGGCGAAGGAGCCGGGCCGACGGAGTGAGGATCATCGACGTTGCGGCTCCAAGCAGTAGCCAGACAGCAAGTAGCGCGATCCACTGAGCGCCGCCCTCCATTCAAGCGAACACTCCCGTACCAGCGAGAAGAAGAATAGGCAGTGCGCCGCCTCCCGTCAGCATCACCGGCCGGTCGGACAGGCGCCGGAGGAGCCGCGGCATGAGGAGCGCGACGACCACCGGTCCCAACATTCTCAACGGCCACCGTGCGCCGACGCATCCCCTTCTTCCACAGCCGGCCGTCGATTGGGCGACGATATCAGTCGTCGCCTTCGGCGCGTGGCGCCCCTACTCTCCAGTGTCGGGACTGCTGGGCTTCCTGCCGTTGCCGGACCCATTCTTCATCGTCCTCGCCCTCATGGTCGTCACCTACCTGGCGTGCGTCGAGCCGGTCAAGCACTGGTTCTTCCGTAGCCGAACCGATCCCGAGAGGAACGCAGCTGCCGCGCACGCGGCAGGCACAATCGGGTGGGCACGCGCACGGCGAAGTTCACGGAGCGGGTGCCTCAACGTGGAACGGCCCTCCGCGCCTCTCGTGGCGCAGTGCGCCGGGCGAGATCCTCTCCCGAATGCGATCGTCGTCTGAGAGTATGGCGTCATGAATCGAACGCCCGATGAAGAACAATGGGACGCTCGCTACGGCTCAAGCAGACCGGTGTGGAGCGGGAGCCCCAACCCCCTCCTTATGGAGACCGCACAGGAGCGCATCCCCGGCGTCGCCCTTGACATCGGCGCTGGCGAGGGTGCTGACGCGATCTGGCTAGCCGAACGAGGGTGGACCGTCCACGCCGTTGACCTCTCGTCGGTGGCACTCGCGAGCGCGGCCTCTCATGCGGAGGCTGCGGGTGTCGAGGAACGGATCAAGTGGATGCACAGGGATGTCGAAGCGTGGTCACCACAGTCTGGTGCCTATGACCTTGTCTCCGTCCACTTCCTCCATCTGCCCAGCGAACGACGGGAGAAGGTCTTTCGCGGACTCGGCGAAGCAGTCGCGCCGGGCGGCACGCTACTCATTGTCGGCCATCACCCCTCGGATCTGAACGCCGGGGTCAAGCGACCCTCCGGTGAGGGTCTGCTGTTCACTCCCGAGAGCGTCGCCGAGCTGTTCGACTCATCCGATTGGGAAACACTCGCCTGTGAGGCGCGTCCACGGACCCCGAAGTCATCGGACGGGCGAGAGACAACGGTTCATGACAGCCTTTTCTATGCCCGTCGCAGACATCGCTGACCACCCCGACCAGAAACCGGAACCCTACCTTTACGGGAGACGCAGGTGCTGTCGTCGACCGTGACGCCCGGCGGGACCGAGGCACCTAACGAGACCGAAACTGCGCCCCACGTATTCGGCTAGATCATCGACCCCACACCCGCCCTCACCAATGCAGACCACGCACGCCTGGCGGGGCGCCTGAGAATTCACGCACCGGCGTTTGAGGTTCGTCGAGGCGTGGGCGGTAGCGGTGCCACCCGCGCGCCACGGTCGTCTAACCTGATGTCGGCTGAGCGCGGACCGCAGACGAAGATCGACCACGGACGCCGCTCGGTCGGCCACATATCGTCTTGTCGACGCAGTGTCGACAAAATAGACTCATCTCACCCCCGCGTACTCCATCTAGACTCGTCTCGCGTGGCAACCATAGACATTCGGCGGCCCAGTGCCACCCTTTCACCACTAGGGACCCCATGAAGTCACCACGCACACGATGGTTTGGGCTCTTCTTCATCAGCCTCTCCGTCGCGATGATCATCGTCGATGCCACCATCGTCAACGTCGCCATTCCGACCATTGTGGACGATCTCGGTATCACCTCGACACAGGTGCAGTGGGTGCAGGAGAGCTACACGCTCGTCTTCGCCGCGCTCCTCCTCGTGTTCGGTTCGCTCGCCGACCGTCATGGTCGCAAGAGGCTCCTCATACTCGGTATCGTCGTGTTCGGCGCGGCGTCAGTCTTCGCGGCCCTCGCGCCCAACGGCGAGCTCCTCATTCTTGCTCGCGTGATCCAGGGCGTCGGTGGCGCCATGGTGCTGCCAACGACGCTCTCCATCATCAACACAGGTTTCGTCGGCCGTGAACGGGGAATAGCGTTCGCCATCTGGGGTGCGACGATCGGCGGCACGGTCGCTCTCGGCCCCCTGCTCGGCGGATGGCTCACGGAGTTCTACTCGTGGCGGTGGGCATTCGGGATCAACATCCCTCTTGGTCTTATCATCATGGTTGGACTGATGATGACCATTTCAGACAGCGCTGACCAACGCTCACCGAATCGCGTGGACATCGGTGGTGCGCTGATCTCAGTGATCGCCAGCGGCTCGCTGGTGTTCGGACTTATCGAGGGGCGAACTTACGGCTGGTGGCAGACGAAGCCCGACAATCCGTTCTCTGTCGGGGGCTGGGAATGGCCCCTCGGAATTTCGCTCGTCCCCATCGCCTTCTTGATCTCAGCGCTCGCCGTCACACTCTTCGTCGTGCGAGCTCGGCGGAGAGGACGACTCGGCAAACCATCCCTGCTCTCCCTCTCGCTTTTCCGCATTCCGTCTTTCCGAAATGGCAATGTTGCAGCCCTCATCGTCTCACTCGGCGAATTCGGCATTCTGCTCGCGATACCGCTCTGGCTACAGAACGTGGCGGGATATGGGGCTCTGGAAACCGGCTTCGTTCTTCTCGCGCTGGCTGGTGGATCCTTCGCAGCCAGCGGCATCTCGAGCGGACTGCTCAAGACGATGTCACCGCTTGCGATTGTTCGCGTCGGACTGCTCCTCGAGGTCGGAGGCATTCTGGCTCTGGCGGTGGGCCTCACTGCGGAATCAACCTGGGCGTTTCTCGTGCCGTGCCTCTTCGTCTACGGCCTCGGAGTCGGTCTCGCCACTGCCCAGCTCACCGGCGTGATTCTCCACGACGTCCCGAAGGAGCTCTCCGGCCAAGGCTCCGGCACCCAGAGCACAGCTCGACAGATCGGATCGGCACTCGGGATCGCAATTCTTGGGACGGTCCTCTTCACCGCGAGCAGTGCAGCCTTCGCCGCCTCCCTCGATCGCGACTTCAGCAACATACCCGCAGACACTCGCTCGCAGCTCGTCACGACACTCGATCGGTCAGCTGGTGCCGCGATCCCTGGGATAACCGGGCAGGACCCGGCGGTGGGAGCCGCTGCCGCAGAGGCGTTCAGTTCGGGAACGAAGTGGTCTGCCTACATTGGTGCAGGGTTTCTCGCGATCGGCTTCGCGGCGACATTTAATCTTCGCCCCCAGCGCTCACCAGAGGAGACAGTAGCCTCCGCACGTCGCGGAGGAAGCGAGAAAACCTGAGGAATCACCGGGCGACGCGGCGGATGACAGCACGTAGCGGAAGCGCGGCGGCTCTTAGACCAGCCGCCTGACATGCCCCGGGCCCACAGGAATCCTGCGGGCCCGGGGCATGATCAGAGAATTGAGGGACGGCTCAGAGAAGAACTTCTAGAAGTCCCAGTCCTCATCTTCAGTCGCCTCGGCAGTGCCGATGACGTAGGAGGATCCGGAGCCGGAGAAGAAGTCGTGGTTCTCATCGGCGCCCGGGGAGAGGGCGGCGAGGATGGCGGGGTTGACCGCGGTCTGGTCGGACGGGAACAGGGACTCATACCCGAGGTTCATGAGCGCCTTGTTCGCGTTGTACCGGAGGAACATCTTGACGTCCTCCGTCAGCCCGAGATCGTCGTAGAGGGACTCGGTGTAGTCCTCTTCGTTGTCGTAGAGGTCCTGGAGGAGCTCGTAGGTGTAGTCCTTCAGTTCATCCTGGCGGGCCTGGTCCATCTTGCTCACGGCCCGCTGGTACTTGTATCCGATGTAGTAACCGTGGACGGCTTCGTCGCGAATGATGAGGCGGATAAGGTCCGCTGTGTTCGTCAGCTTGCCGTGCGCGGACCAGTACATAGGCGCGTAGAAGCCCGAGTAAAAGAGGAAGGACTCGAGCATGACGGACGCGATCTTGCGCTTCTCCGGATCATCCCCGCGATAGTAGTCGAGGATGATGCGGGCCTTCTTCTGAAGGTGCTCGTTCTCCTCCGACCAGCGGAAGGTCTCCTCAATCTCCTCGGACGTGTTGAGGGTCGAGAAGATCGAAGAATAGGACTTCGCATGGACGGACTCCATGAAGGCGATGTTCGTGTAGACGGCCTCCTCGTGAGGCGTGACTGCATCAGGGATGAGGGAGACTGCGCCGACAGTTCCCTGGACGGTGTCGAGCAGGGTGAGACCCGTGAAAACACGAGTCGTCATCAGCTGCTCCTGGGGCGTCAGCGTGTTCCACGACTGAATGTCATTCGACAGCGGAATCTTCTCGGGTAGCCAGAAGTTCGCGGTCAGGCGATCCCATACTTCTTCGTCTTTCTCATCCTCGATTTTGTTCCAGTTAATAGCCTGGACACTCGAGATAAGGGGTAGCTTTTCGGCCACAGAAACTCCTTTGCTCACAGATTTCTACCCCTCATCCTGCCACTTTCTACGCGCCACGTGGAGAGGGTTAGGGCACCCTCATCTCGAACAGGATCGGGGTAATTGGGCGCCGAACTTCGCCTCACACATCGGACCTTTGGAATCGGCGAGGATCTGCCGAATGCCTGATTGGGCCCGGGCCGGTCGCGGCGGAAACCGTTGCCCGGCTCTCTCTTTAAGCTGAAAGACTTCACCTGCCTCGGCGCGTCCCTGCAGGGTGGGTGCCATGAGCAATGAGAAGCAGATCACCGTATCCCGGATCATCGACCATTCAGCCAAGGAGATCTTCAACAGTCTGTCCCTCCCCGCTCGGCACCCCCGTTTCGATGGGTCGGGCATGGTCCGCTCCTCCGACAACACCGAGCGCATCCAGCAGGTCGGCGACGTGTTCGTCATGAATATGGTCGGCCGCAGCGGCGACGAGTACCAGACACACAACCACGTGACGGCGTTCGATGAGGGGAAGATGATTGGCTGGCAGCCCGCGCTCGCCGAGGATCCCGATAGGGTGGGTGGCTGGGAGTGGCTCTACACCCTCAAGCCGCTCGACGCCGGTTCGACAGAGGTCACGCTCTCCTATTCGTGGGAGAGTGTGACCGACAAGCAGTTGGCGAGCCAGCTTCCCGCGGTTTCCGAGGACGAGCTCGCGCAATCGCTCAACCTTATTGCCTCCACCATCAACTGACTCAGGCGGGACGCTCTTCATCCCGCTGACACGCGTGAGCGCCTCGGTCTTCCGAGGCGCTCACGTCTGCCTAACCCACCGTGCGGCTACGCGTCCCTCTTACGCAGAGAGAATGCGCCGAGCCCGACGAAGATCGTCGCGTAGATGAGGAGGACGATGAGGGCGGTGTCGGGGCTGAGGGAGTCTCCAGATGACACGATGCCTGCCAAGATGCCGTTCTCTCGCGGCGCGACGGCCGACATCATGACGTTGATGGGGAAGTACGGCGTGAGGTTTTCGATGAAGTCGAGCGGGATGATTTGCAGGATCGGCAGGATAAGGACAATGCCGAACATCGTGGTCGTCGCTCCTACTGTCGACCTCAGGACCGCGCCAAGCCCGGCTGCCATGACGGCACTAGCGACGAGGACGGCGACGGTGCTGAGAAGAGACAGCCAGAAGCCCACGTCATCCATCGGCAACGACAGATCATAGCGGCCGATCATGAGATTGATGAGGATCGTCGACAGGAGAAGGGCGAGCGCGCTCACAGCTGCCCAGAATCCCGCGAGAACGATGATCTTTGCCGCATAGAACGTCATTCGGGAGCGCGAGGACAGGAGCGAGATCTGGATCGTGTTGTGAGAGTACTCGGCTGTCATCGTCACCGTCCCGAAGGCGATTCCGAAGAGCAGGGCGATCTGGAAGATGCTCGTCACCATGTAGGAGCCGGTGAAGACCGCGAGCTCCGTGCTCGACATGTATTCGATCATCGTGTCGACCGCCTGGGCGACAAAGAAGGAGATGAGGAGGTAGAAGGCGATCGTCAGCGCCGCGATAACCCACGTGGAACGCAGGCTCGTCAGCTTGCGGAGCTCAGACCTGATAAGTCGGGCGAAGGTTGGCTGGTGAACTGCAGTGCTCATCGTTCGCCTCCTGCTTTGAACTCGACCGCGTTGCCGGTGAGCTCCATGAAGACGTCCTCGAGGGACGAATGTGTTGTCGACAGTTCGTGGATTTCTAGACCGGCCACGTGAAGGGCACGCCCAACGTCGGCAGCGGTCGCCCCGATGACGATAAGGGTTTCCCTGCCGTCAACTAGCTCGTGCCGAGGGTCAAGCTGAGCGAGAGTTTCGGCGATCCCGGTCATGTCTGGGCCTGCGACCCGCACGGTCGTATGACCCGCTGTCTCAGTGAACTGCTTGATCGGCCCGGAGGCGATGAGTTTACCGTTGCCGATCACGACAAGATTCGTCGCTGTCATCGCCATCTCTGACATGAGGTGGGAGGAGATGAGGACGGTCCCACCCTTCTTCGCATGTGTCTTCACGAGGTCACGAATCCAGCGCACACCATCCGGGTCAAGTCCGTTGACCGGTTCGTCCAGCAGGAGGTATTCGGGATTTCCGAGCATGGCGGTTGCGATGCCGAGCCGCTGCCCCATGCCAAGAGAAAAGCCCTTCACTCTTTTATTGGCTACGTGAGTAAGGCCCGTGAGGTCAAGGATCTCGTCAATCCGCGACGTGGGGAAACCGTGCGTGTCGGCGACAACCGACAGGTGCTGGCGGGCCGTGCGTGCCGGATGGAAGGCTTTGGCGTCGAGAAGCGCGCCGACAGTCTCAAGTGGGCTGGTGAGCTCACTGTAGTGCTTGCCTTTGATGAGGGCCCGACCCTCCGTCGGCCGGTCGAGGCCAACGATGCAGCGCATTGTCGTCGATTTGCCCGAGCCGTTGGGGCCGAGGAATCCGGTGACCTCCCCGGGCGGAACGGTGAACGACAGGTCGTCGGTCGCCGCCGTCTTCCCGTACCTCTTCGTGAGGTTTTCGATCGTAATCATAAGTGGCCTTTCTCGGTACGGGCTAACTCTAAGTCGGGGCGGGCACGCGCTCCAACGGCACGGAGCGGTTGCTGGGGAAAGATCAGGGTCGACCCTGAGCCGGCCCTTTGGACGCGAATCCGTCCATTCCACCGCTGCGGGTTACTCTGGTGCAATGTTGAAGTCCATGGCGCGCTACGGCGGCCGCATCGTCGCCCTCGACATCGCGAGGGGTCTCGCGATTCTCGGCATGTTTGTCGCCCACGTCAAACCTGATCGGGACGGACTTGCCGGTTGGCTCATGGCAATCGCGGACGGTCGATCATCGATCTTGTTCGCAACGCTTGCCGGGGTGTCGTTGGCGATCCTTAGCGGCAGGAACGTCCCCTACACCGGGGTCGAGTTCCTCCAGGCCAAGGTCCGAATTTTCACCCGCGCCGCGCTCCTTCTCGTCATCTCGGGTTTTCTCGTCATGATGAATGACTTCGTCGCCCTCATCCTCGGGGCCTACGCGGTCTGGTTTGTCCTCGCCATCCCGTTCCTCAGATGGAGCGCCAAACGGCTCTTCATCATGGCTGCCGCGGCATGGCTCATCGGCCCCATCCTCACGACCTACCTTGTGTTCCTCCTCGACAAGCTCGATATGACGGCAACAACCGACGCATCCGGTCTCGTTGTCGATGCGCTTCTGACGGGCATCTACCCGGGCCTTATCTACATGGGCTTCGTCTTCGCGGGGCTTGGGATTGGCCGCCTTGACCTATCGAGCAGAGCCGTGGCCGCCACGCTCGCGCCAGTCGGTGCTTCTCTCGCGCTCGTCGGATATGGTTCTGCCTTCGTCCTCACACAGCTCGGAGCAGGCCCAATTACTGATAACGACGAGTACACGTATGACGACAGGGGCTATAGTGACCTGGGCTGGCGGAACGACGGCATGGGTCCCGACTGGGATCCGTACGTCACGCCGCCGGACCCGCACGTCCTTCTCGGTGCGGAGCCCCATAGCGGCACCGTGTTCGAAGCCGTAGGTTCGGGTGGTCTCGCGATCGCCATCATCGGTGTCCTTCTGCTCGCCGGTCCAGTCCTCGGCAAGATCCTCTACCCGATCGTCGCTGTCGGTTCGATGCCGCTATCGGCCTACTCGTTTCACATCATCGCCATTTGGCTCATTCCCGCCATGGTGTTCCCGGACTCTTACGCGCCGCTCATGTGGCTCGTGCTCATCACCCTGGCGGCATGCTCACTGTGGCTGCATTTCCTTGGGCGAGGGCCGCTCGAGCGCCTCCTTCACTGGGCGTCGACGAAGGCCGCACGCCTCATTCCTGACGAGCAGCCGCAGCATAGTACTCCGCAGCCCGGTCCTCCCACATTTGGATCTCCTCCTGTGTGATCACTCGGATAATGCGGCACGGGTTACCTGCAGCGATGACTCCCGAGGGGATATCCTTCGTCACGACTGAACCGGATCCGATGACCGTGTTGTCGCCGATTGTGACGCCGGGATTGACGATGACGCCCCCACCCAGCCACACGTTGTCGCCGATCGTGATCGGGATGCCATATTCAAGCTCCGCGGCCCTCGGGCCCGGCGCGGTGGGATGAGTCGCCGTCAGCAGGGATACTCTCGGACCGAAGAAGCAGTTGTCGCCGATCCGAACCTCGCACACGTCGAGAACAATGAGATCGAGGTTTGCATAGAAGTTCTCGCCGATGAAGGTGTTCCAGCCATAGTCAAAGCCGATCGGCGCCGTCATCGTGCACGCGTCCCCGCGGGAACCGAGCAACTCCCACAGGATGTCGTCCTTCCGTCTCTCATCGGTTGAGCCGTTGAATTCCCGAATGAGGGCCTGGCCCCTGTCGTTCAAAGGCTGGTGTGCTTCGCCTACACGGTAGAGCTCACCGTTCAGCATCCGCTGCACATCAAATGATTCCGTCATCCCTCTCCTGCACTCGACATCAGGTCCAGTTGTGGCGACCATTGTTGCATGAGCACACCCGCAGTCGCTTTTCTCCAGGCCTCCGGCAAGCCGTTCCGAATCTTCGAAACCGACGTTGACGGAGTCGATTTCTCCACGATCGACATCGGCGCATTCTTCGCAGAACAGATGGGAATTCCGGGTGAGCGGGTCTACAAGTCCCTCATGGCCTCAGCGCAAGGAACGCTCGTTATGGGACTTGTACCCGTCACCGGCAAGATCTCTCTCAAGGCCTTGGCGAACGCGGTCGGTAAGAAGAAGGCGACCATGGTCCCGCCAACGGAGGCTGAGGAGCTATCCGGTTCCGTTGTCGGCGGGATCTCCCCCTTTGGTCTCCTCACGCCCATGCCGATCGTCGTCGACCAGGGCGCCTTCGCTCACCCGACTATCGCCGTCTCCGGAGGTAATCGACAGCTCAAAGTCGAACTCACCCCCGCGGACCTCGTCGAGATGCTGGGCGCGACGATCGCCGCCATCGCTCTGGAT
The DNA here is from genome assembly GCF_014118685.1 of Flaviflexus huanghaiensis. Lineage (GTDB taxonomy): Bacteria > Actinomycetota > Actinomycetes > Actinomycetales > Actinomycetaceae > Flaviflexus > Flaviflexus huanghaiensis. Next base: position 36,931 of record NZ_JACFAK010000001.1, on the reverse strand, counting down.
TGAGACACGCCGCAGGTGCATGCGGGTCTCATCGCACGAGAACACGACTGTGGGCAGCCCACTTGAGCTGCCCACAGTCATCGCACTATTTCATCACAGCATGCAGGAAACGCAACCTTCGATCTCCGTGCCTTCAAGGGCCTGCTGGCGGATGCGCATGTAGTAGAGGGTCTTGATGCCCTTGCGCCATGCGTAGATATAGTTCCTATTGACGTCGCGGGTTGTCACCGTGTCCGGGTAGAACAGCGTGAGCGACAACCCCTGGTCGACGTGCTGGGTCGCGACAGCATAGGTGTCGATGATGGCCTCCGGGCCGATCTCGTATGCATCCTTGTAGTAGTCAAGGTTGTCGTTCGTCATGTAGGGGGCCGGGTAGTACACGCGCCCGATCTTCCCCTCCTTGCGGATCTCGATCTTCGACACGATTGGGTGGATCGACGAGGTCGAGTGGTTGATGTAGGAAATCGACCCGGTCGGCGGAACGGCCTGGAGGTTCTGGTTGTAGATACCGTGCTCCATGACAGACGCCGCGAGCTCGCGCCAGTCCTCCTGGGTTGGGATGTGGATATTCTTAAAGAGTTGTGTGACCCGCTCCGTCTGCGGCACCCACTCCTTCTCGATGTACTTCTCGAAGAACGTGCCAGACGCATAGTCGGAGTTCTCGAAGTTGTGGAACGCGCTACCCTTCTCGATGGCAAGCTTGTTGGACTCGGTTAGCGCGTGGAACAGCACCGTGTAGAAGTACATGTTCGTGAAGTCGAGCGCTTCTTCAGAACCGTAGTGAATACGCTCGCGTCCGAGGTAGCCATGCAGGTTCATCTGGCCAAGGCCAATCGCGTGAGACAGCCTGTTGCCGTTCTCGATCGACGGCACGGACCTGATGTCCGAGGTTTCCGAGACCGCCGTCAGGGCACGGATCGCGGTGCCGACGGTCTTGCCGAAATCTGGCGAGTCCATCGTCTTCGCAATGTTGAGCGAGCCGAGGTTGCAGGAGATGTCCTTGCCGATGTGGTCGTAGGACAGGTCCGCATTGTAGGTTGACGGCTCGGAGACCTGGAGAATCTCGGAGCACAGGTTCGACATTGAGATGCGGCCCGCGATCGGGTTCGCCTTGTTGACGGTGTCCTCGTACACAATGTACGGGTAGCCGGACTCGAACTGGATCTCCGCAATTGTCTGGAAGAACTGGCGCGCGTTGATCTTCGTTTTCTTGATCCGCTTGTCCGCCACCATCTCCTCGTACTTCTCGGTCACCGAGATGTCTGAGAAAGGGACGCCGTACACGCGCTCGACATCATAGGGCGAGAAGAGGTACATCGTCTCGTTCGACTTCGCCAGGTGGAACGTGATGTCGGGAATGACGACGCCGAGCGACAGGGTCTTGATCCTGATCTTCTCGTCCGCGTTCTCACGCTTCGTGTCAAGGAATCGCATGATATCCGGGTGGTGGGCGTTGAGATAGACGGCACCCGCGCCCTGGCGCGCACCGAGCTGGTTCGCGTAGGAGAACGAATCTTCGAGTAGCTTCATCACCGGGATGACGCCAGAGGACTGGTTTTCGATCTTCTTGATGGGAGCGCCTTGCTCACGCAGATTGGTGAGGTTGAGTGCGACCCCGCCACCGCGCTTAGACAGCTGCAACGAGGAGTTGATGGCTCGGGAGATCGACTCCATGTTGTCCTCAATGCGGAGCAGGAAGCAGGAGACGAGCTCGCCACGCTGCTTCTTACCGGCGTTGAGGAACGTCGGAGTGGCCGGCTGGAAGCGACCTGAGATGGTCTCGTCAATGATGTCGTAGACCTGATCCCTGTCACCACGAGCGAGCGCGAGGGCGACCATGGCGACGCGGTCCTCGAAGCGCTCGAGGTAGCGCTTTCCGTCGAATGTCTTCAGCGTGTAGGACGTGTAGTACTTGTAAGCGCCAAGGAACGTGGAAAACCGGTACTTTGCAGCATAGGCCCTCTTGAACGCCGACTTGATGAACTCAAAGTCGTACTGGTCGAGGACCTCTTGCTCGTAATAGCCCTCTTCGACCAGGTAGTCGAGCTTCTCCCTGAGCGAGTGGAAAAAGACCGTGTTCTGGTTGACGTGCTGAAGGAAATACTGACGGGCGGCCTCGCGGTCGGCGTCAAACTGGATCTTGCCGTCCGCGTCGTAGAGGTTGAGCTGTGCGTTGAGCGAGTGGTAGTCGACCCTGGGGTCGAGGGTTTCTAGCCCTGTGTCTGTGAGCGTTGTTCCCAAAACTCTTCCAATCCCTGCTTGACCTTGGCCACGTCATCCTGTGTGCCGAGGAGTTCGAATCTGTACATGTGGGGCACCTGGCACTTCGCTGAGACTATGTCGCCTGCAAGCCCGTATGCGCGCCCAAAGTTCGTGTTGCCCGCGGAGATGACGCCGCGGATGAGGCTACGATTGTGCTCGTTGTTGAGGAACTTGATGACCTGTTTCGGGACCGCGCCGCGGTTGTTCCCACCCCCGTAGGTCGGAACGATGAGGACATATTCCTCGTCAGCGATCAGATCGGGATCGTTGCGCCGCAACGGAATGCGTTCCGCCTCCATGCCGAGCTTTTCGACGAACCGAGCAGTGTTGTTCGTCGCCGACGAAAAGTAGACAACCTTTACCACGATGACATTCCTTCACGCCCCTGAGGGCGCCGTGCCGCGGTGCGGCTGCTTCAGGCGGTGATCGCCTCGGAGACTGATGCCGCGACGAGGGCCTTGATCTTGTCGGGGCGGAAGCCCGACCAGTGGTCACCGCCCGCCATGACGACCGGAGCCTGCTGATAACCGAGCGCCTTGACGGCCTCGAGGGCGTCCGCATCTTCCATCAGGTCGATCATCTCGTATGAGAGACCCGCTTTGTCGAGGGCCCGCTTCGTGGCGTTGCACTGCACACATGCCGGCTTCGTGTAAACGGTGATGCTCATCGAGCGCTCCTTCTTCCCAGGTATAAATGTGTCGCGATGATAAGGAATTGCATCCATGTCATCCTCGAACTTTGACACTACACCTTGTGGCTGAATTCGTCAGCACCACAACATGGTGTGTTGAGGGGATCCTTAACACCAAATTCTGTGGACGAGTGGTGGACGGACTGTGGATGGCTGTGCATGCCTGACCTGCACCCCGCCAGCACCCATTACGCCATCTGTGCAGGTGGCACGCAGTGTTCGCGAGCTACAGCGACATCATGCCGCGCGGTCCGGACAGAATGGGCGACGATTCCGTGTCGCACAGACGTCGTTCACCTGTGGACATATGACCTCGTCCCTGTCCACAACTGTGGACAGGCGAAGGCGCAGAATCATTCATTTCCGGCGTGTCGGCACTCCCGGCGTGTTCTGCCGCTCAGGTGGCTTACGCGACCTGGTCCCCCGCATTGATACGCAGCGACTCGGCCACGAAAGCGTTGCGATCGTCGAGACAAGGCCGCGGGCGGGGGCAATGTTACGACTATCCGTGACGCAGGTAGCGCCCTGAGTGGGGTGATGCGCTGTGCGGAGATATGGGGGCCTGTGGCGGTCGCTTTGGTGTGGTCGGCAGTGAAGTACCCGGCGTGGGTGTAGTCGGCAATGATCCAGTCGAAGGGAATGCCGCACCGGTCGCAGGGCAGGTTGTCGCGTGGGAAGTGGTTGTGGATATGTTGGCGTTTAAGGCGGCAAGCTCGCCGCGTCCGTTGCTTACCCTGTCAGACACCCGCGCCACCTCCGGACAAGCAGATAGCCCCGAGAAGTTCGGGGCTATCAAGGAGTGGAAAGGTGCGTGCTAGCTCTCGGGGGACCAGTCGAGAACGCGGCGACCATCAGAGTCTTTGAAGGACCCCGCCGCGATGAGAATGATGTCAACAATAACGCCGATACCGAGCCACCCTAGGGTGAAGAGCCAGAGGATTCCTGTCCCAATTTTACCGACGTAGAACCTGTGGGCTCCGAGCCCTCCGATAAAGAACGCGAGAAGGATTGCGACCAGCCTGGATTTGTCGGACCGTGCATAGGCTGGGTGCATGGGGGACATTGGCGCGACATACTGGAACTGTGGGTGTTGCTGGAACTGAGGATGTGGCATGCCTTGATAGTTGTTGTGCTGAGAATCGGGAGTTGTCATGGTTGCGTCTTTCTGTGGCCGCCCTTTGCTCTCGGCATTGAGAGTGCGCTTCGCCCACACTTTTAAGGTACACGACCCGGTTTGAGGTCGCCAAGACCGCAATGCTGCGTCACGTCGACGAGCTCACAAGCAGGCTGGTGACGTCGGATGCGACGCTTGACGATGTTCTCTGATTCGCCCAGAATATCCGCGGCCTGCTTGGGTGTGACAGAGGTGATGCGGGAGACAAGCCTCTACTCGGCGAGGGCTTCGAGCTCAGAATCGTCCCGGACGAGTTGGCAGGTGTCGAACCAGTATTGTGCGGTGATGGTTTCGGCGAGGTGACTGGCACCGCACGAGGGGCAGACGCGGTCGACCCTGAGCGGGCGTTCTTTCGTGATCTTTAGACGCCTACCAATGCCTAAGCCTCTTCCGACTTACGTACCCGCTCTCGGGCCGAGAATGATGAGTGCCACATCGGACACCGTTAGGTGCGCTCAGGCGATCTCTGTCCAGGTCACAGCCTCTCTACGTTGGCGATGTCGTGAGAAAACAACGGCGAACGAATGGGTGAGGGGGCGCACAGTTATGTAGGCTGTAGAAGGAGATTCCGACGAAGATCTATACACGCCTGCTCACGGTTGAGGAACACAGGCTACAGACAATAAGGAGAGTTCATGAGCGAGACTGCAAAGCTCATTCTCGACGGCAAGGAGTACGAACTCCCTGTCGTAACAGGCACTATGGGCGAGAAAGCTGTCGACATCAGCTCTCTTCGCGCCAACACGGGCTACATCACTCTTGACGACGGATACGGCAACACCGGCTCGTGCGAGTCAAAGGTCACCTTCATTGACGGAGAGAAAGGAATCCTTCGCTACCGCGGCTACCCGATCGAGCAACTCGCGAAGAATTCGAGCTTCATCGAAACCGCCTACCTCGTCATCTTCGGCAAGCTCTGCTCGCAGAAGGAGCGGGATGACTTCGCCGCGCTCCTCACCGAAAACGCACCACTCCACCAGTCGATGCTCAAGCACTTCGACGGGTATGGCTCAAACGGACAGCCGATGGCAATCCTGTCCGCCATGGTCAATTCGCTGACCGCATACGACCCGCAGGTCATGCAGCCCGAGGACGAGAACGACCTGTTCTACGCGGCCGCCTCTCTCATGTCGAAGGTGCGGACGATCGCTGCGGCGTCCTACAAGACGACGATTGGCGAACCGATCGTTTACCCACGCAAGGACCTCAAGTACGTGGAGAACTTCCTCCACATGATGTTCTCAAGCCCGTACCACGACTACGAACCCTCCCCCGAGGTCGTTCGCGCCCTCAACATGTTCTTCGTGCTCCACGCAGACCACGAGCAGAACTGCTCGACGTCGACCGTCCGCATGGTCGCGTCCTCGAAGGCCAACATGTTCGCCTCCGCCTCTGCTGGCATCTCCGCACTGTGGGGCCGCCTGCACGGCGGTGCCAACGTTGCGGTCATCGAAATGCTGCAGAAGATTCACGACGAGGGCCTCGACCCCGCGGTCTTCATGGACGAGGTCAAGGACAAGTCGACAGGCCGCAAGCTCATGGGCTTTGGTCACCGCGTCTACAAGAACTTCGACCCGCGCGCGACAATCCTCAAGGATGCCGCCTTCGACGTGCTCGAGCAGATGAACGTCGAGGACCCGCTCCTCGACGTCGCGCTCAAGCTCGAAGAGGTCGCGCTCAAGGACGACTACTTCGTCGAGCGCAAGCTCTATCCAAATGTCGACTTCTACTCGGGCATCATCCTCCGAGCGGTCGGCATTCCCCTTGATATGTTCACCGTCATGTTCGCCATCGGTCGCATGCCCGGCTGGATTGCGAACTGGAAGGAAGTCCATGAGGACCCGACGGGTCGGATCTACCGGCCTCGCCAGATCTACCAGGGCGATGTCGAGAACACGTGGGTGCCGCGCGATCAGCGCAACTGACCAACGTGGCTGGCGGGACCCCTCACGGGGTCCCGCTTCCTTTTGCGCGGAGAGCTCCCGCCTGCGTCACGGCGACTGCGGTTGCAACCCCGTCAGCACTCGACGACGTTGACGGCGAGCCCGCCCTCCGATGTCTCCTTGTATTTGGAATGCATGTCAGCCCCCGTCTGCCGCATCGTTTCAATGACCGCGTCAAATGACACCGTGTGCTGACCATCGCCCCATAGTGCGAGACGAGCGGCATTGATAGCTTTGACGGCGCCGATGGCATTGCGTTCGATGCAGGGGATCTGGACGAGCCCGCCGACGGGGTCGCAGGTGAGACCGAGATTGTGTTCCATGGCGATTTCGGCGGCGTTCTCCACCTGTTCGGGTGTGCCGCCTAAGGCTTCGGCCAGGCCTGCGGCCGCCATCGCGCTGGCCGATCCCACTTCGCCCTGACAGCCGACCTCGGCACCCGCGATTGACGCGTTCGTCTTAATGAGGGCGCCGATTGCGGTCGCTGCGAGGAAAAACCTGCGCGCCCCATCATCGTCCGAGTCCTCTACATGGAGTCGGTAGTACGTGTAAACGGCAGGGACAATTCCGGCAGCGCCATTCGTCGGAGCAGTCACGACTCGATGTCCGGCAGCGTTCTCTTCGTTGACCGCGAGCGCCCACAGGTTGACCCAGTCGATGCCGTACAGTGAGTCTTTTTTCGTGCTCTCGGTCAGCTCCCGGTAGAGGCTGGCTGCGCGGCGCCGAACGCCGAGCCCGCCAGGCAACACGCCTTCGGTGGAGATGCCGGCCTTGATGCAGTCGTTCATGGCGGCTTGGATCTCGGAAATGTAGTGAAGGACGTCGCTACGGTCCCGCGCGGCGACCTCATTAGCCCACACGATGTCTGAGATTGACATGCCCTTCGCGGCACAGAGGGCAAGGAGCTCGCCTGCCGTGGAGAACGGATACGGAGCCCGTGTTGCGTGGGCCGCCTGCGACTCGCTTGTCGCCATCCCGTGAACGTCGGGGCTTGCCGCCGGATCGTCGGAGAGGTCCTCCATGATGAAGCCGCCCCCGACCGAATAGTAGGTCCGCGAATACCGATCGTCGCCGCTGTGGGCGGTGATGGTCAGCGCATTGACGTGGTGGGGCAGGCGCACCCGCGGGGACAGCACAATGTCGGTGTCGAGATCGACGGAGAGTCTCCCGTAGCTGGCGAGTTGGATCGCGTTGTTCTGGCGTACCTCGTCCATGATCGTGTCGACGGCTTCGATGCCGACCGTGTCTGGCCGGTAGCCGGCAAGCCCGAGGAGGATGGCACGGTCAGTCCAGTGCCCGCGCCCGGTCGCGCCGAGCGAGCCGAAGAGTTCGATCGTGATTCGCGTGAGCTTGCGGCCTGGCCATTCGTGAGCGATAAGGGCAGCGAAGGCGTGCCCAGCCTTCATGGGGCCGACGGTGTGCGATGAGGAGGGGCCGATGCCGATGCGGAACATGTCGAAAACGGAGAGCGGTCGGTTGGCCCTGTCGGCTCTGAGTTGTCCGGAGACGATGGCCGCGGGTGAGGAGCGCATGAGTCCTGGTCCTTTCCGATGGGTAATCGGTTGCGGAGTGCGGGTACGACATGCCTGACGAGGAGTGGTGCCAGATCTGTCGGTTGGTCGCCGGCGAGATCGAGCCATCGGATTTCGGCTATCTCAGCGCGCGGCTCTAGTGTGACGCGTTCTTCATCCGTGAGCGGGTCTGCCACGAATATGGTGGATAATACCCTCCAACCGGGTTCGTTGGCTGCTTCTTCTTCATGTCGGCCGAGGAGTGCGAGCTGGTCTGGCGTGCGGATAAGACCGACTTCTTCCAAGCACTCTCGCGACGCAGCGGCCACCGCGGTCTCACCCGGCTCAAGTTTGCCACCGACGAGCATGAACTTCGTCGTGTTCTTCTTTCGCACGGTGAGGAGCCGGCCGCGATCCACGAAGCAGATCCCGGTGATGGTCAGGATCACGACAGGTGTTCGTCGATACGTTGAACCTTCGCGGTGAGCTGCCCCGTGTATCCGGGACGAATGTCGGCCTTCATGACGAGTGAGACGCGCGGGGCGTACCGAGAGACGACATCAACGGTTTCCTTTACGACCGCCATGACCTCGTCCCACTCTCCTTCAAGGGTTGTGAACATTGAGGTTGTTTCGTGGGGCAGGCCGGAGGCCCGCACAACAGCGACCGCGGCGGCGACAGCCTCTGAGACGGAACCAGTGTCGGTCTCAGAAGTCGAGGGAGCTATAGAGAAAGCAAGGAGCATGTGTTCACGCTAGTTCACCAAAGTGATCGAATCCAGACCAGGAAATATTGTCTGCACTCCTGCTGTCGCTGACCGCGCTACAGTAGGATCAGATTCTAGCCGTGGAGGACATATGTCGACAATGAATGTTGAATCGTTCAATCTGGATCATCGGGATGTCGATGCTCCTTACATCCGGGTTGCTGACGTGAAGACCCTTCCGAAGGGAGATGTGCTGACAAAGTACGACGTCCGCTTCTGCCAGCCGAACGTTGAGCACCTTGAAATGCCGACAATCCATTCCGTCGAGCACACCTTCGCGGAACTGTCGCGCAACCATTCCAACGACGTCATCGATTTCTCCCCCATGGGGTGCCAGACCGGCTTCTACCTGCTCATGGCGGGCGAACCGGACGAGGAGGCAATCCGCGAGCTTGTCGCGCAGACCCTCACCGATCTTCTCGGCGTGGATGAAGTTCCTGCCGCAAACGTCGTCCAGTGCGGGTGGGGAGCAAGCCACGATCTTGAGGGTGCCAAGAAGGCGGCCCGGGCGATGCTCGATCAGCGCGACTCCTGGTCACAGGTCATGAAAGCGTAGCCATGCGTACTGCCGCCGCAATCGTCCTCACCGCAATGCCGGAAGAGGCGGAGCCCTTCCTTGCCAAAGCGCGCGCGACGCGCCGCGTTGGCGAGCTCACTACACCGTCGACCTTCAGAGCGTGGTTCCTCGAACTGGCCTCACCACGGATCCTTCTCGTTCAGTCGGGAATTGGACAGACGGCGGCAGCGAGCGCCCTCACGTGGGCGCTTGGACAAGTCTCGACCCGCGACGTCTTCTTCTCCGGCACGGCCGGTGGTCTACACCCGTCTGTTGAGGTCGGCGACATCATCATCGGCTCTACCTATCGGTATGGCATGGCAGACGCGACTGCCTTCGACTATGAGTTCGGCCAAGTGCCGGGTCAGCCGCCAGAGTTCACGTGTTCGCCAAGAGTCCTCGACATCGTCGAACAGCTTGAGAACGACCGTGTGACAACCGGTCTCATGCTGTCCTCCGACAGCTTCGTCACAGCAAAGAACGTCGACGCTGTGCGTCAGGCATTCCCGACTGCCCTGTCGACCGACATGGAATCCGTGGCCGCCGCCCAGGTCTGCCACGCATTCGGCACGCAATTCGCCGCCGTACGCGCCGTCTCTGACCTGTGCGGCCCCGCCGCCGATCAAGACTTCCACATGGCCCTCGATGAGGCCGCCGTGCTCGCCGCGGAGACAACCCTCGAGATCATCTCGGTGTTGCGAGGTGGAGGGACGCCCGGCAGACGCCGCCGGCAGTTCGGTCTTGATGCCCTCTTCGCAGCACTGTTCGCTGTCGTCGCGATCGACAATGGTCTGGAACCAGTGGACGCGACGGACCTCAATCTCGACCTATCCGACCTGTCGCGCGATCTGCATGACGAGCAGGTGCGATCCTTCGCCGAACTTATCGCCGCTGGCAAGCAGTTCGTCGCTGACAACCCGTCTGCGCGAATCACGTCGCAGCGGTATGACACGCTCCGTGCAGAAATCCTCGAAGATCTTAACCTCGTTGGCGGCCGCGGACGCCAGACGTGGCCGCCCACGTCGCAGACCATCATGAAGCGTTTCGACGGCTACTGGAACAACGCGATGACCGCGATTGGTTTAACCGGGGGCAGCGGGAGACGCCGGGGCGGACTGCGTTACTCCGATGAGGACTACCGCGAGGCGATTCGTCTCTACCACGAGGCAATGAGTGCGGAGCGGCGCAATCCCTCGTATTCCGGTTACCAGCAGTGGTTGTCCTCCCAGGACAAGCCCTATCCGTCAGGCGCCTCGATCCGCCAGCACTTCGGCACGTGGGCTGACGCGATCCTCAGCCTCTACTCGGAGAATTAGCCGCGAAGAGCTCCTTGACCTCGTCCGCGTAAGGAAAACTGCCAGGCTCGTAGACACACATGGGCTCCTCAGCGAAGATATTGCCGGTCGAGTTGTAGGCGCGCGAGCGGGAGCCTCCGCACACGGTGTTGTACTCGCACGCCCCGCACTTGCCCTCGAGCAGGTCGGGTCGACGGATTCCGGTGAAGAGCTCCGAGTCGCGGTACAGGTCGACGATCGACGAGTCTCGGACATTTCCCGCTGGGACATCGAGGAAGCCAGATGGAGTCACTTGGCCGACGTGGTTGACGAAGACAAAGCCGTTGCCCGATGAGACATTGATGGGCGGGCGGCGCCGTCGTTCGCCGGCGAGAAGGCCACGGGCCTCCGCGTCCGCACGAAGGGTGGTGTACAGAGGTCCGAGATTCATAATGGCGACATGGTCCGCGCCCGCCTCGGCGAGAATATGCCGCTGGATGGAGACGCGGCGGAAATGATGGCCCTCTGTCGTCTTGACGGGGACAGTCTCTCCCATGTCGTAGAAGACGTTAAGCACGTCTTCGGTCTCCTCCGCGGTCAGGGCTCCAAGATCAACGCCGCGGCCCGTCGGGACGAGGAGGAATCCGGACCATGTGAGCACACCAAGATCGCGGACAGTCTGGGCGATAGCCGGCAGCTCCAACACGTTGTGCCGCGCAACGACAGTGTTGAGCTGAACCTTCATGCCCAATTCACGGGCAGCCTCCCATCCGGCAATCGTGTTGTCGTATGTGCCCGGAATGCGGCGGAAGCCATCGTGGCTGGCTCGTGTCGAACCATCCAGGGACAGCGAGATCACGTTGACCCCGACGTCCTGAAGCTTCTTGAGCGACGTCCGATCGAGCTTGTCGGTGCCAGAGGGGGAGACCGCAACATGGAGACCCATGTCGACGCCGCGTTTCGCGATCTCATAGAGGTCGTCCCTCTCGAAGCAGTCGCCTCCCGAGATGATGAAGATTGGCGCGGGCTTGCCGAAGGACAGCACCTCTTCCATCAATTTCGTCGCCTCATCGGTCGTCAGCTCAAAAATACTGCGTCCCGGAGCCGCTTCTGCTCGGCAGTGGCGGCACGCAAGCTGACAGGCACGCGTGGCCTCCCAGATGACGATCATCGGCTGCATCGCCGGATCGTGCCGACGTGCGCGGATCGGTCGCTGGGTGCGCGGAGCGCCGGCGTTGATAGTCATGCAGTACATGATGCCATCGCGGCCGTTCCTCCATGGGAGCCGAACGTCCCTAGGCAGACCACTCCTCCGCCAGGCTGACCAGCGCCTTCTCCCGCACGGCGGGGTCGAATGCGTAGCAGGTGACGATGACCTCGTCGAGTGCGAACGCCTCGACGAAGTGGCCGATCCGCTCCGCCACGTCGGCTGGGGTGCCGACGATGTGGGTCGGATCGACTCCCGGGTTCACTCGCGTCCCGACCCCGTCCCAGCTCGGCGGCTGCAGAGGTCCGGTCGACCCGAAGCGGAGCTGCGACTGGAGCTTCGTGTGGGTGCTGGCCTGGTACTGGGCCTCGCGATCCGTCTCCGCGACCATGACGTTGACTCCGGCCATGACGGTCGGTCGATCGACCTGGGCCGTCTCGGCATCCGCCTTGAACCGGTCCCGATAGATCTGGAGAGCTGCGGCGATGTGGGTGGGGGCGAAGTGCGAGGCGAACGAGAACGGCAGTCCGAGCTCAGCGGCGACCTGGGCTCCGCCCGTGGAGGAGCCGAGCATCCACAGCGGCACATGCGTGCCCTCGCCGGGGATCGCGCGAACCGCGCGGCGGATCTGGTGTGCCCGCGGCTCGATCCCCAGCGTGGAGGCCTGGGATCCCGGCACTCCGTGGTCGACGGTCGCATCGTCGGAGCCGCCGAAGAATCGCTTGAGCTTGAGCACGTCGGCGGCGAAATCGTTGAGGTCCGCTCCACCGCGGCGGAGCTCCGCCGCTGTCACCGGGTCGGTGCCGGGCGCCCTGCCGAGGCCGAGGTCGACGCGGTCTGGATAGAGGGTGGCGAGGGTGCCGTAGTATTCGGCGACCATGAGCGGGGAATGGTTCGGCAGCATGACGCCGCCCGAGCCGACTCTGATCGTCGAGGTGTGTTCGGCGGCCCGGCCGAGGAGCAGCGCGGTGGCCGAGGACATGAAGGTGGCCGACCCGTGGTGCTCCGCCATCCAGAACCTCTTATATCCGGCCTGTTCGGCGACCTGGGCGAGGCGGAGGGAGTCATCGAGTGCATCCCTGCGGCTCCGTCCTGTGGATGTCGGGGCCAGGTCGAGAATGCTGAGCGGTACGGTCATACCCTCACTCTTCCCGACCCGGCCCCGTCTCTTCAAGCGCTGCCGCTACAGGCGAACCTGCTCATCGCCGACTCCGAGCTGCCAGAGGATGAAGGCGCGCCGCAGCGCCTGGTCCTCCCACGCGTTGTAGCGGCCCGAGCGGCCGCCGTGCCCGGCCACCATCTCCGTCTTGAGGAGGAGCGGGCGGTCGGGGCCGTTCGTCGCGATCTCCTGCAGGCGGGAGATCCACTTGGCCGGCTCGACGTAGAAGACCCTCGTGTCGTTGAGTGAGGTGGTCGCGAGGATCGCCGGGTACTCCTTCGCCTCAAGGTTCTCATACGGGGAGTAGCTTTTGATGTACTCGTACACGTCCGGGTCATGGTACGGGTCGCCCCACTCCTCCCATTCGCCGACCGTGAGGGGCAGCGAGGGATCGAGGATCGACGTGAGGTTGTCGACGAAGGGCACCACTGCGGAGATGGCCCGGAAACGGTCTCCGCCCATATTCGCGGCGGCACCGACGAGCAGGCCGCCCGCGCTGCCGCCCTCAGCCGCCAGGCGGCTCCGGTCGACCCATCCGGTCTCGAAGAGACGATCGGCGGCGGCGATGAAGTCGGTGAACGTGTTCTTCTTGCTCAGCATCTTGCCCGTGTCGTACCAGGCTCTGCCCATCTCCCCACCTCCGCGGACATGTGCGTAGGCGAAGACGACACCCCGGTCGAGGAGGGAGACGACCGACGTGCTGAAGACGGGGTCGATCGAGATCTCGTATGAGCCGTAGCCATAGAGGAGGCCCGGATTTGTCCCGTCCGGCTCCACATCGGCACGGTAGGCGAGGGTCAGCGGGATCTGTGTCCCATCGTCCGCCGTCGCCCATTCCCTGCTCGTCCTGTACTGGCCCCGGTCGTACCCGGGGACATCGCGCTCTTTGAGAAGCACGGTCTCACCGGTCGTGACGGAGTAGCTGTAGACCGAGGGCGGCTGGATAAGGGAGGTAAGGGCGTAATCGATCGTCTCTGTCTCGTAGTCGGGGTTGTTCGCGAGATCGATCGTCGACAGTTCAGCGCTCGGCAGCACAAAAGGCTCACCCCACCTGTCATTCCGGGGAATGATCCTTAATTGCGGGAGCCCGTCCGACCTCATCGAGACGACTGCGAAGCGAGCAAACGCGCTAACGCCTTCGATTCGCTCACCCTCACTCGCGGCCAGGAGGGGCACCCACGACTCCGGTTCGGATGCTCCAAGCGGTGCCGTCGCCACCTCAAAGTCGACGCGCGACAGGTTGTGGACGATAAGGAGATGGTCCCCAGCTGGCTCAACCGTGTAGTCGAGTCCCGGCCGGCGCTCAGAGACGATGACCGGGTTCGCATCTGGCGTCGCCTCCATGACTCGCACCTCTGACGTGAGTCGGGACGAGGAGTGAAGGATGAGCCACCGACCATCGCGGGAGGTGTAGGGGTGGACGGAGTACTTCTCGTCCTCCTCTTCGAAGATGAGGCGGTCACCCTCCATCGACTCACCGATGCGGTGAGCCCATACCTGGTGACCCCGCCACGCGTCGTCGACCATGCCGTAAAACAGGTGCCGCGAGTCGGTCGACCACTCCATCCCGTACCCGGCGCCGACGATGGCCTCGTCGATGACCTCACCTGAGTCAATCTCCATGATGCGGATGGTGAATCGTTCGTCACCTTCAGCGTCAATGCCAAGTGCCAGTAGCCGACCATCGGGAGAAACCTCGAAGCCCGAGGTGATAAAGAAGTCATATCCCTCTGCGAGGACGTTCTGGTCGAAGAGGAGCTGCTCGCCGTCGGTCATGACGTCCGGGTCCGGGCGGCTGTCCGCCTTCACCCGATGATAGGAGGAATACGCCTGACCTTCGTAGGTCCGCGCAAAGTACCACCAGCCGCGGTTGTAAAACGGCACCGAAGAGTCAGTCTCTTTCGTCCTCGACTTAATCTCGTTGAAGATCGTCTTCTGCAGGTCCGCCGTCGGTGTCATGACCTGGTCGGTGTAGGCGTTTTGGGCATGGAGATAGTCGATCACCCCCGGATCGTCCTTGTCTCTCAACCACTCGTATGGATCTGTGACAGTGTCGCCGTGGAAGACACGGTTGACGGGCACGCGGCGGGGCGTAGGAGGCTTAGTCATGCCTTCAAGGTTAGGGGATGTTGAGCCATCCGTTAGGCTCACAGCCTCGCAGGTCGAGAGTCTGTTGCATCATGACCGGCGCCAGTCCGTCCTCACAGGAGTCTTCATGCCCGTGGCCGAGGTAATGGCCTGCCTCGTGGTTGAGGAGGTAGGCGCGATAGTCATCGAGGGTGCCACCCGCGTCGAGGAACTCCTCCGTTGCCGCCGCCCACCGGTCGACGTTGAGGACGAGTTCGTCGCCGATCCGGCATGACGTGTAACCGTTTGTGTTGAGCGGAGCACACAACTCATCGACAGTCCCCGGCGTCGCGAGGCGAACAGTCAGGTCCGCAGCGTCAACGACGACAGGCTCGAAGCCGACTGAGCCATCGCCTCCCCAGCCCCGTTCGTCGTTCAATGTCTCGAGGACAATCTCGGCGAAAGCATCCGTGTCGACCATCACGTCCTTCTCTGTCAGCACTGCAGTACCGATCATCCGCTCCCTATCGGGGGCGTCATGATCAACCTGCGCTTCGTCGAATTCACCAGAGCCCTCACGTGGCTGATCCTCACGGTGAAGACCGCCGAGGCTCTCACCCTCCTTCGACGCTGCACCGATCCCGTCATCGACGACAGCCAATCCGGCCGCCGCTAGCAAAGATGGGATCACAATAAGATAACGGACCATGCAGCGATCGTAGGCAGTACTGCCGGTGCCCCGTCAAGGCATCCGTCCAGCGGCCACTCAGCGTTCGACGGCCGCGCAGCTCGATGCCGAGAAGCAGGGCGCTGAGAGGTGCGCGAACTGTACGACCGGTTGTCAGTGCCGGTCACGCTCGGCAACGGCAAGGCGATCAGCCTGCTCATTGCCTGCGTCACCGTCATGGCCGCGGACCCAGTCGATACGTGTCTTGGCTGTGCGCTTCTCGTATTCCTCGAGCAGCGCGGCAACGAGCTCCTGGTTGGCAACGGGCTTACCGTCTGCCTTCTTCCACCCCTTCCGCCGCCACGTCGGACCCCACTTCGTCACGACGTTGATAACGTACTGGGAGTCGGCGCGGATGAGGAGGCTCTTGTCACGGTCCGCATATCTCAGCGCCTCGAGCATGGCCGTGAGTTCCATGATGTTGTTCGTCGTTCGATGCGACCCGCCTGACCCGGCCTGTCCCGTCAGCTCGTCAACCCACGCCCAGCCACCTGGACCCGGATTGCCCGAACACGCACCATCGGTCGCAATGACCTGTTCAAAGCCGTAAAGATCTGCCCCCGGCACGTGCGGACCGGTCCTGTTAGTCGGCGGATTGGATGGCACGTCAGCGGGCGCGCTTTTCGCGCGGGAACGTGCCCGCTCAATCGGGGAGACATCCTCCTCGTCGAATAGCGGCTCGGCCGAGTACTCGACCGGTGCCGCGGTCTTCTCCAGCCCTGTCGCTGAGAGAAGCGCATAAACGTCCTCGTGCCAAAGTCCAGCACCGTGCGCGTAGTCACTTGCCTCGACCGCCAAATCGTGGCGTAGCGCCATTGGGGACGGTGCTGACCCGGTGCCAATGAGGCCGAGCCTGCCCAGGTGGCGGACCACCGTTTGCGGATCGGTGCCGCAGGCAAGGGCAATATCTGCGGCGGTGAGCCACTCACTGGATTCCATACGAACTAGGCTACCCGAGCATGACGAAGCGCCCGCCACTCGGGCGGGCGCTTCGACTGCTGTCTACTCTGGGACGACGTCGACCGTCGTCATGACGGAGACGTCGGAGTGGAGACGGATTTCCACCCGGTAGGTTCCGACAGACTTGATCGGGTTCGCGACCATGACCTTGCGGCGGTCGATGACCTCTCCAGTCTGCTCCTGCGCAGCCTGGGCAATATCGGCCGCGGTGACAGCGCCGAAGAGGCGACCGGAGTTGCCGGTGCGGACCGTGATGGTCAGCGTCATCTCCTCGAGCTTGTCACGCAGGGTCTGGGCATCCTCAACCGAGGCGATGTCGCGCTTGCGGCGAGCAATCTCCATCTGGTCAATCTGCTTCTGAGCGCCCTTCGTCCAGCGGGTGGCGTAGCCGCGGGGGATAAGGAAGTTACGGGCGTACCCGTCCTTCACCTCGACGACATCGCCGGGCTGGCCGAGACGGTCGACCTCATGGGTCAGAATAAGCTTTGCCATGATGACCTCCTAGCGGCTGCTGCTCGTGTACGGAAGCAGTGCCATCTCACGGGCGTTCTTGATGGCCCGAGCGATGAGTCGCTGCTGCTGGACGGACACACCGGTCACCCGGCGGGCACGGATCTTGCCCCGGTCCGAAATGAACTTCCGCAGGGTTGCGGTGTCCTTGTAGTCAATGTTGTCGACCTTCGTCACCTTGACGGGGCCGAGCTTCTTCTTCGGCTTGCGAAGGTTTGGCTTCGCCATGATTGATCTCCTCGATTACGCGCTGACGCGCAGAAAGTTAGTTAGAACGGTGGGGCATCGTCGAACTTGGAGCCCGCCGGGCCATCGGCCCACGGGTCGTTCGTCGAGCCGCCGGAAGGGCCGTCGTACGAGACATTGCCGCCACGGTTTCCTCCGCCGTAGCCGCCGCCGAAACCGCCTCCACCGCCGCCGGAGCGCTGGGTCTTCTGGACCTGCGCCGTCGCGTAGCGGAGAGAGGGGCCGATCTCGTCAACCTGCATCTCAATAGAGGTGCGTCGCTGGCCCTCGTGTTCGTAGGACCGGACCTGGAGCTTTCCTGTCACGACAACTCGCGCGCCCTTCGTGAGCGACTGGGCGACGTTCTCGCCGTACTCACGCCAGACAGAGCAACGGACGAACATCGGTTCACCGTCTTCCCACTGCTGGGTCTGCTTGTTGAGAGTGCGCGGGGTCGACGCCACCGTGAAGCTCGCTACCGGGATTCCGGAACTCACGTAACGGAGCTCCGGGTCGGCGGTGAGGTTGCCGACGATGGTGATAATCGGTTCGCCTGCCATGATTCAGTCCTTACTGGCCTTGCTCAGTCGTTCTTGCGCAGCAGCTTGGTGCGCATGATGGATTCGTTCAGACCCAGCTGGCGATCAAGCTCCTGCGCAGTAGCGCTCGTAGCCTTCAGCTCGACGACGACGTAAACGCCTTCGGTCTTCTTGTGGATCTCGTACGCAAGGCGACGCTTGCCCCAGATGTCCACGTTGTCAATCGAGCCACCGTCGTCGATAACGACTTTCAGTAGCTTCTCCAACGCGGGCGCGAGGTTGCGTTCGTCAACTTCCGGATCGAGGATGATCATCAGTTCATACTGACGCTGATCCATACCCACCTCCTCTGGTCTCAACGGCCACGGTCTTTCCGTGGCAGGAGGGTATCTGTGTCAATGAAGACACCCGATCACCCTACAGGTTGTCGCTTCAAAATGTCATAACTCTGCGGGCGTTCACCGTGTGCCGTTCCGCACCTGGCGGCGCCGCATTGGTATTCGGCGGTGTCGGCCTCGAACCGTCGCCGGGCCGCCCCGGCCGGTCGTCACCCTGGCCAGGAGGCGCCGTCGGCGTCTGAGTTGGCGGGGCTGGCGTCGGTGATGGTGACGGCTCTGGTTCGGTCGTTGGCGCCGGAGTCGTTGGTTCCTCGGTCGGCTCCTCCGTCGTCGGCTCCTCCGTCGTCGGTTCCTCGGTGGGTTCCTCCGTCGTCGGTTCCTCGGTGGGTTCCTCCGTCGTCGGTTCCTCCGTCGGCTCCTCGGTCGTCGGCTCTTCCGTCGGTGTTGGGATGCCGGTTGGCTCAGGGATCTTCGGCTCAGGGAAGTTCTCCACCGGCATGTCCCGCGTCGCCTCCATCATGAAGTCGAGCCAGATTTGCGCGGGATAACCGCCACCCTGGATGGCGTAGGCCCCGCCAAACGGGGTGAGCGACTCCTCTTCACCGTTCGGCCCGATCTGATACATGTCAACGACCGTGACAAGTTGCGGAACGTAGCCAGCGAACCAGGCTGAGACAAGGAACGACGATGTGCCGGTTTTGCCTGCGACCGGCCGGCCCAACTGCGAAATCTGTGGGGCTGTGCCGTTGGGTGCAACGACCTGTTCTAGTGCATATGTGAGCTGGGCGGTGTCAGCCGATTCGAACGCCCGATCGCCGGACGTATCTCCCCGGTAGGTGACGTCACCCTCGACGTTACGAACTTCGCGGACGATATGAGGAGTTGTGCGAACACCCTGCGCCGCGAATCTCGAATATGCTCCCGCCATCTCTTTCGCCGTTGGCGAGGCCGAGCCGAGCACGTTCGACAAGGTGTCATCGAGACCGGGAATGGATTCGGGGATTCCGGCGCGGATGGCGACATCCTTCGTCGCGGAAGGTCCGACCTGTTCGTTCAGCCGGATGTAGACCGTGTTGACGGAGTTCGCCGTCGCCTCGAGAAGGTTGATCTGGCCAAGGCCGCGTTGCTGGAAATTCTCGAACTCGAGGTCGCCAACCCGATAGGGCGACGACGAGTCGTATGTCTCGTTGAGGCTAATGCCGTCTTCGATGCCGGCCATGAGCGCGAACGGCTTGAACGTCGAGCCAGCCTGCGCCCGATCCTGAGTTGCGTTGTTGCGTGAGCGTTCGAGGTAGTCCTCGCCGCCAAACATCGCACGGATCTCACCGTTCTCCGGGTCGACCGAGATGAGTCCAACGTAGTTGTTGTCCGGGCGGTCCTCAGGAAGGTTCGCAACCGCATCCACAGCGTCCTGCTGCATATCAGGGTCGATCGTTGTCACGATGTCGAGACCAAGCGTGTCCAGCTCATCCTCCGTGTACGCCTCGGACCGCACGAGCTCCCTGCGAACCTCGTCGAGGATGTGGCCCGTTGGGCCTGCGAACTGGTTCTGGCTCGCCCGTTCGACGACGTCCGGGAACCGGGCCTCCGCTGCCTGCTGGGAGGTGATCCAGCCGTCTTCCGTCATGCGCCGAATGACGCGCTCCCAGCGAGCCATGGCCGTATCGGGGTCGATAGCGGGATCCCAGCGCGACGGGGAGGGAATGACGGCGACAAGGAGGGCGGCCTGGTCGAGTGTCAGATCAGCCGCGTCGACATCGAAGTACGCTTGGGCGGCCTCCTGAATGCCGTACGTGCCGCGACCGAAGTAGATCGTGTTGAGGTAGTTCTCGAGGATCTCGTCCTTCGACTGCTCCTGATCGATCTTGAGTGCGAGCACAGCTTCGCGGAGCTTGCCAGGAATGTCGGTCGTCGTCCCCATGTAGTACCGCTCGACGTACTGCTGCGTAAGGGTCGAGCCGCCCTGGCGGGGCCGGCCGCGCAGGTTGTTGATAGCGGCGCGTGCGGTGCCACGGATATCGACGCCAGCGTTCTCGTAGAAGCGCTGATCCTCCGATGCGACAACGGCATGCGGAACGAAGTCGGGAAGCGAGTCGAGGGAGACCGACGTCCGCTGCACGTCTGCGAACGTGCCGAGCTTAGTCTCGCCGTCGGCGTAGTAAATGTCGGTCGACTGAGCGAGAGCGAAGTCATCTGGCTCGGGCACGTCGGTCGTCGCGTAAAGGTAGGCAAACGCTCCGACCCCGATGGCGATGACGATGAGGATGGAGCCGAGGATGAACCGCCAGGACGGGAGCCAGCGCCGGATCGGGCCCCTGCCCCTGCGGGGGTAGTTCCACAGCGGTTTGCGTGTGCTCTGCGCTCTGCCCGTTTGTGCGGCGCTCGTTCGCTTTCCTGCCATGCGCCCGATTATTCCCTACGGGAGAAGCGTCTGCGCATAATCCTGCGCTGTGTCACTTTTTCCGGCTTAGCACCGGAGCCCTTCATTCCTCTCGTGGCGCGGGCCACGACGGTCGGTAGCCGGCCCCTCATGTGGGGTGACGAGTACGTGACATCGTACCGTCCGGAGTCGAGCTTCCGCTTCGCCTCGCCTTCCGAGATAAGGAATGCGTCCAACCATCTCGTCGACGTCGACGAGTCGACGAGGATCGCTTTGAAAAAGAGCGTGAGCGGGACCGCGAGGAGAGCGCCGAGCGGGCCGATGACGATACCCCACACCATGAGCGAGAGGAATGTGACCGTCACCGATAGTCCGACCGCGTCGGCCGTGAACTTTGGTTGGATGAGGGACTGGATGACGAAGTTGATGAGCGAATACGCGACAACCACCCACAGCATGAGCTGCCAACCGCCTTCGAGCAGTCCGATAAGAGCGGGCGGAAACACACCGAGGATGAAGCCGATGTTCGGAATGTAGTTCGTGACGAAGGCGATGACCGCCCACGCAAGCGCAAGAGGAATGCCGAGAGCCTCGAGGGCGATCCAATCGAACACAGCGACGATGGCGCCGAAGATCGTCGACACAAGCCAGTACTGACGCACCCTCCCTTCGAAACCCGACAGAGCCTCATGTAGTTCAGGTGCCGCTCTCTCAACGATCCGGGAACGCGAATCCATCGTCATCGTGTCGATAACGATAAAGAAGATTGAGAGCGCGGTAACGGCAACGAAGCCACTAAAGCCCGATATCTGGTTGATGAGGGTGCCAACCGTTGACATGACCGTGTTGAGGTCGAGCTGTGCGAGGAGCGTGTCAAACGCCGACACGTCGTACCCCTGCTCCTGGAGGAACTGGTTGTTCTCCAGGAAGTTAGCGACGTCGTTCACCATCCGGGTGAAGCTGTACTGGTAGGAGGCAATGACATCCGGCAGCGGGAGGAACGCGAGCACGGTGAGGCCGATAACGAGCGACAGAGTGAGGACAAGAACGAGAATCGACGCGATCGCGGAAACCCACTTCGGTACCCCCTTGCGGACCATCCGCCGGTGAATCGGACGAATCGTCAGCACGAGCGTGAGGGCAAGGAAGGCCGGGGCGAGGATCGAGGCAAACCTGCTGAGCCCCCATAAGCCAACCGTCATAAACGCCCCGACAATAAGGATCCACGCACCGGAGGGAATCGGGCTCCCCCCGCTCTGGCGGAGAACGACGTCGCCGACCTCAGGCTTCTGACTGTCGGGCTCGGCTACATGAGACGCTGACGCGTCCGGGGACGCCGAGCTCGGCGCGGTCGATTCCGTCTCGTCTTTCGTCACGGGAGCCACCCTTCTCTTCCAGATCTGAGATTACAGCCACAGCGGACCATTCTCAGTACGTGGGTCGTCGTGGCACGGCCGGCTTCGACGTCTAGCTGGACGTCACCGGACGCGGCGTGCCGCTAATTTTCGTTGTCGCATAGGAATACCAGGCGGCGAGGATCAGATAGAGGGCGACAAGCGCGGCGAAACTGATTCGCGACCAGCCCGTGTCCGGGAGGATGAGTGCGGCAAGCGCAGCTGCGCCGACGAAGGCGGCGTTGTACATCATGTCGTACAGGGCAAAGGCTCTGCCCCGAAAGCCGTCGACAACGTCCCTTTGCACAATCGTGTCGACAGCGATTTTCGCTCCCTGGACGCCAAGTCCCATCAGGGCTGCCGCGACCGCGATCCACGGCAGGCCGGGTGTGGCGATGAGGATGGCCTGGGACAGGGTGGAGATGCCGAGGCACATGACGATCCACTGCCATGGCTGGAGGCGCTCGTGCGCGATGGGGGTAAGGATGATGGCGGACCCGTTGCCGGCAAGCGATATCCCCGCGAGCAGTGCAAACATGGCGAGTCCCGCATCCGGATCAGCCGGGTCCGAGAGCAGGTTGCGGGAGATTAGAAGCAAGGCAATGAAGTTGACGCCGTAGAGGAATCGGTGGGCAGCCATGACGACGAGGGCGTGGCCGGGGGTGCCGCGTTGAGCAAGGTAGCGAGCCCCGCGCCACAGCTCCTCAAACACTGCCATGACCTGGGATCCGAGCGGAACCTCGGCCGGCTCGTCCGGGCCAAGCTCACGGTGACCGAGCCGCGAGGCAGCCCAAACAGCCGCGAGGAGAAGGAGCGCCGCGGCGACCAGTGCCGACGCGTCCCGCACGGAACCTTCGGGGGTGAGCCTGTTGAGGATAAAGCCCAGCACTGCACCAACAACTGTCGCGACCGCACCGATTGTCGGGACGATCGAGTTTGCCATGATGAGTTGCGGGCGGGGTACGACGTGCGGCAAACCCGCGGAGAGGGCCGACAGGAGGAAACGATTGATACCGAGGGTACTGAGCGCGAGGACAGAGATGGGAATGAAGCCGGCTCCAGTGAACATGAGCACCGCGAGGATGACGCAGAGAACGGCCCTGATGGCGTTACCCCAGAAAAGGACCGCCTGACGGCTCCACCGGTCGAGGAGTGGACCCACGAATGGTCCGACGATGGTGAACGGTAATAGAAGGACTGTGAACGCGGCCGCCACACCAGCTGCCGTTGTCATCGTTGTCGGATTGAAGAAGTAAAGGGTGGCAAGACCGACCTGGAACATGCCGTCTCCCGACTGGGAAATGAGCCGAACACGGAAAAGCCGCCGAAAGCCGTCGTGGACGAGAAGGGTCTTAAGGTCGGCCAGGACCGCCACTACAGGTTCTCCTCCGCCCACTGCCTGAGATACCTCTCGGCCTCTTCGGCCTCGAGTGGGCCGTGCTCCATCCGCAGATCGAGGAGGTGTTTGCGAGCCCTGCCGACGGCCGGCCCCGGCTCCAGGCCAAGGATCTCCATGATTTGACTCCCGTCAAGGTCCGGCCGAACAGATGCAAGCTCCTCCTTTTCAGCGAGCTTCGCAATCCTGCCCTCCAGATCGTCGTACGCGGCCTGGAGCCGCATAGCCTTGCGCTGGTTGCGAGTTGTGGAGTCGGCGCGGGTGAGCCGATGGAGACGCTCCAGTAGCGGACCCGCGTCGTTGACGTAGCGGCGAACAGCCGAGTCCGTCCACGTCGCATCACCGTAACCATGAAAACGCTGATGCAGCTCAACGAGCCTGGAGACGTCCTTGATCGTCTGTTTGTCGAACCGCAACGCCTGCATGCGGCGGCGCGTCATCTTCGCGCCGACAATATCGTGCTGGTGGAACGTCACCTTCCCTCCCGGGCCGAAACGTCGGGTCGGTGGCTTGCCGATATCGTGCATGAGGGCTGCGAAGCGAAGCACAAAATCCGGTGCCGGGACCGGGCCGTCCTCATCCGTCTCCAGCTGGATCGCCTGGTCGACGACGGTCAGAGTGTGCTCGTACACGTCCTTGTGTCGGCCGTGCTCATCGACGGTTGTCTTCAGGGCGGCGACTTCAGGCAGGACGAGCTCGGCCACACCCGTGTACTCCATGAGCTCAATTCCCCTCCGAGGGTGCGGGGACACCATGAGCCTCTCGAGCTCCGACCGGATCCGCTCCGCCGAAACGATCTCCAGGCGGTCAGCCAGCTCCGCCATCGCTGACATCGTCGCCTCGTCGACATCAAAGCCGAGCTGGGCCGTGAATCGGGCGGCCCTCATGATCCGAAGAGGATCGTCGCTGAAGGAGATATGTGGGTCGATAGGAGTACGCAGGAGCCCGTCGACAATGTCTTGCAGGCCGCCGCACGGATCGACTAACTCGAGGGAAGGTAGCCGCACCGCCATCGCGTTGACCGTAAAGTCCCGGCGTGTGAGATCCCCCTCAAGGGTGTCGCCAAAGGCAACCTGAGGCTTGCGGGAGTCCGGATCGTATTCATCCGAGCGATAGGTCGTAACCTCGACCGTGACGCCCTGGTAAGAGGCACCGATTGTGCCGAACTCTCTCCCGATGTCCCACGTCGACGCGCCCGCCTCGTTGAGCAATGCCAGGGTCTCGTCCGGCCGTGCGGACGTCGTGAAGTCCATGTCGTTTGCGGGGATGCCGAGGAAGGCGTCGCGCACCGGTCCGCCGACGAGCGCAAACTCGTGACCGGCAGCCGTAAAACGCTGAGATAGCCGCATAACTGCGGCGGGTAGCTCGGCGAGGGCCGCTTGTGCGGCCCCGAGACGGCGTGCGGTTTCCTGAGTGCTGGACACCTTCGGTCACGTCCTTACGTGGGGCAGGGCCACGCCGGTGACGTGCCTGCTGGGATAGACTTGCGCGAACATTATTACAGTTAAGAGTATGCCGATGCCGGACCCGATTCCTCGACCGCGCGGCCCACAGCCGTGGCGCCGTGCGGTTCCAGCGACCCGAATCGGCTCCCGACGCTCCTATCTTCCCGTCGTCAACGAGACCTCGGCGGGCGGCATTGTCGTCAAACCCGTCGATGGCATCGCTTGGGTCGCCGTCATCGCTCGCCGAAACCGTGCTGGTCGACTCGAATGGTGCCTGCCCAAGGGCCATCTCGAAGGTGAGGAGACCGCCGAAGAGGCCGCGGTACGGGAGATCCACGAGGAAACCGGCATCCTTGGCCAGATCCTCACGCACCTTGCGACAATCGACTACTGGTTCTCCGGGACGGACAGACGGGTGCATAAGGTTGTCCATCACTTCCTTCTCGAAGCCCTCTCCGGAGAGCTGACAACCGAGAATGACCCCGATCAAGAGGCGGAAGACGTGGCGTGGATCCGTCTCGATCACGTTGCTTCCCGTCTCGCCTACCCGAACGAGCGCCGAATCGCCTCTCTCGCTCGTGATGTCTTGACGGGTAAAGCGTGAAGCAGCTCATGGCAGCGGTGAGCGTGGCCGCCATTTTCGGATTCGCGCCACCGGCGGCGGCGCAGTCCAGCGACGCCATCGACATCGAGATCACCGACATTGCCGCCGTCCATCGTCCCGGCGAATCAGTCCCCGTGTCCGTCACTGTGACGAACCCCGGCAGTCGGCTTCGGGATGTGCCGCTCGATCTCACCGTTCAGGCGTCGGTTCCGCTCTACCGCGCGACGTTGTCATCCTGGATTTCGGACGACAGTATGTCGGCGCAGATGCTGACTCTCGATCGGCGAACAGTCGATGTGCCGACAGGCGAGACAACGTTCGATATCGACATACCTGCCGAGGTTCTCACATGGGGCAACACGTCCGTCTCGTGGGGACCGCGAGGCTTCCAGGCGAGTGTCAGCGTCGATGATGAGACGATCATCGACCGAACAATCCTCACAACGGAGCCGTCCTTCGAACTCGAGCCGATGACATTTACGACGATTCTTCCCCTGACGGTCTCCGCCGATGAGCTTGACGAGGTTCCGTCATCACGTCAACGTTACGAGGAGAGCGTCGCTGCCCTGCGCGAGGGAACGCTCGACCCGGAGGGTGAGCTACCGGACCCGATCGGTGATGCCATCCAGTCGGCAACAGAGCGAGTCGTCGATGATATCGGCGCGCTGACAAGCCCCGGCATCACCCTCGCCCTCGATTCTTCTTTCGCCGCTTCCGACTATGGGACGCTCGATGCGACTGCGGACCCTCTCCGAGCCTTCGCCTCGGGCGATGGTCACGAGCTCGTCCTCTTGCCTGCCCTCGATGCGGACCTCGCCGGTTGGGCGAAGACGGGAGCGGATGAATTCTTCAAGCCCCACGTCGAGCAGGTCGAACGCACGCGGGCTGACCTCGACGAGCGCGATGTCCCGGCCCGAACCGATCTGCTCGTTGCTCCAGGACCGCTGACAGACGAGGTCGCCGAGCTCGGGGCGGCGAATGGGGCGGACGTTCTCGCGCTCGAGAACACGGACGTGCCACCCATCGAGCCGCTCAACTGGACCCCGTCCGCACATGCCGTCATCGACGAAACTCCTGCGATCGTCGCGGATGCGGAGCTGTCCCGCCTCCTCGCCGGGGAAGGGAGCATGTCTGACCTCGACCGACGGCAGACCCTCGTCGCCTTGACCGCCGCCCACTACCGCGAGCGCCCCAACGACCACCGGCCTCTCGCCTTCATGCTTCCACGCGGTGCGGACGCGGCCGAGGTGAACGACGTGCTCGAGATTTTGGATGGTGCGGCGTGGCTTGAAGGTGGAACGGCATCCGACATCGAGGAGCTCCCACTCGACCCATTTGACCGGGCAGGGTTGGCGAGCGCCGATCCTGTCAGTGGATCTCGGCTGGAACAAGCGGTGGCGAGCATCCGTGAGGCCGAGATCTTCATCGCGACGATCGGTGATCTCACGGTCCGTCCGGACATGTTCCGAGACGCAGTCGCGGCGACGGTCCAAGTCGCTGGTTCGGCGGCGCTCACACCGCAGGATCTCGACTCGAGGGTCGAGGAACTCGAGACCTTGGCGGCATCACTATCGGCCCAGCTCGCCGTCCAGCCCTCATCGACTGTCAACCTCATCTCCCGCGCCTCGGAGTTCCCCGTCCACGTCACATCCGGTCTGCCCGTCCCGATCTCGGTCGCGGTTGAGATGCGGAGCGACGATCGCAGGCTGGAGTTCGAGCCCGTGTCGACGGTCCTTCAGCCGAATACGACAAAGACAGTCGGCGTACCCGTGCGGGCAATCGGATCCGGCAACATCAGCACCCGGGTCGATATCGTCGGTCCGGTCGGCCAGGTCATCGGCACCGGCACCGAGATCAACATCCGGGTTCGTGCGGACTGGGAGAACATGGGCACCGCAATCATCGCGGGAGCTTTCCTTATCATTCTTATCGTTGGTGTTGTCCGCTCCGCTCGACGCGGTACCCGCACCCCGCCCGTCAGCGAGCCGGGCGCTCTCGAATCGGAGGAGTAGGCAGTGGCCGGCAATATTGCCCGCAGTTCTGCGGTGATGTTCGCGGGTACTCTCGTCTCGCGCATCCTGGGACTTGTCCGCTCCCCGTTGCTGTTTGCCATCGTCGTCGGTCTCAACTATCCGGCGGGCAACGCCTTCGACGTTGCGAACAAGCTCCCCACCCTCATCTACATGCTGGTTGCAGGCGGCGTCGTCAACGCCGTTCTCGTGCCAGCGATCGTTCGCGCCTCGAGCCGCCATAATGACGGCGGGACGGCCTACATCAATAAGCTTGTGACGCTCGGGGTTGTCGTGCTCGGGGCGATCACGGCCGTCCTCACTCTCGCCTCCCCCCTGCTCGTCACACTCTTTGCATCCGGCCTGCGAGGCGAGTGGTATCAGCTCGCCGTTGCCTTCGCGTACTGGTGCGTGCCCCAGGTGTTCTTTTACGGCATGTACACGCTACTCGGTCAGATCCTCAATGCCCGCGAGAACTTCGGCCCCTACATGTGGGCGCCTGTTCTCAACAACATCGTCGCCATTGGCGGAATGCTCGCCCTCCTCGGCCTCTATGGCCCGACGAGCCCCGAGACCGCACTCGACGCGTCGGTGTGGGATGGCACGCGGATCGCGATCCTGGGCGGCAGCGCCACGCTCGGGATCGTTGCACAGGCCGCGATCCTTCTCGTGCCGCTGTATCGGATGGGAGTGCGGCTGAAGCCGGATTTCTCGTTCCGTGGAGCCGGTCTCCGCTCAGTGGCACAGTCGGGCGGCTGGGTCCTTGCCTCGATGGGTGCGGGCATGATCCCGACGCTTCTCATCTCAAACGTTGCCTCGGTTGCCTCCCAGCGAGCATCGACGATGGACCCGCTGGACGCACTCGGCGTACCTGGCAACGCTGCTTACACAACCGCCTACAGCCTCTACTCGTTGCCGACTTCCCTCGTTGTCGTCTCGATCGTCACCGCGATCTTCACCCGGATGGCACAGAAGGCAACGAGCGGAAACATGGCGGGTGTCCGCGACGACACGTCGCGCGCCCTTCGGGTCGTTGCTGTCTTCACGTTCCTCGCCACCGCCCTCATCGCCGTTCTCGCCACCTCCGCTATCCGCGTCGTCAGCCCCGGATCGACGTGGCAAGAGGTCTCATCGATCGGCCCCGTTCTCCTGACGATGTCACTCGGACTCGTTGGTGTTGGCTCTTTCACCGTGCTCCAGAGGGTGTACTACGCGCTGGAGGACGCCAAGGGCCTGTTCTTCATCCAGATCCCATTCTTTATTCTCCACGCCGCCCTCATCCTTTCCGCGCTCCTCCTACCACCGCGTTTCATTGTCGTGGGCGTCGGGTTGTCGATGGCGATCACGAACACTGCGACGTTCCTTGCGGCTTTGCTCCAGCTCCGTCGCCGGCTCGGCCGGATCGACGGTCGGACGATCCTCTCTTCCTTCAGCCGGCTCGCCGCTGCTGCTCTCATCGCCACTGTCGCCGGCTTCGCCGTCCTTCGACTCTTCGGACCTGTGATGGCGGAGTTCACGTTCTCAGAGGCGGTGCTGAGAATCATCGTCATCACCCCAATCGTCACCGCCATCTATCTGGGGATCATGTGGCTGGGTGGAATGCCGGAGCTCACGGTGCTCATGCGGCCCCTGCTGGGCGTGTTGCGGCGCCTACGGCCGTCATCACAAGACACTACACTGGATCGAAGTGAGAGATCCTCGACCGACGGAGTAAATGTGTCCTTGAACCTCGAACCAGGACGACGGCTGCGCGATCGCTACGAACTCGTCGACCATATGGAGTCGACTGGCGGCATGGAAGTCTGGAACGGCGTCGATACCGTGCTCGGTGCGGACGTTCGCCTCATGGTCCTTCCCACCGATCATCCTGACCGTGAGGCGATCGTCGACGCGGCACGCCGCGGCGTCCTTGTCGATGATGTCCGCCTTATCAAGCTTCTGTCGATCTTCGATATTCCAGGCGCCTCGGTCATCGTCTCCGAGCTTCCGACCGGGACGAGGATGGCGGATTATATTGCGGCAGGACCAGTCCCCGAAGACCAGGCCCGCGCCATCGTCGGCGAAACAGCTGGCGCAATCCAGGCAGGAGTGCGCCGCGGAGTCCGTCATCTCACTCTTCGCGCGGAGCTCGTCCGTCTCGACTCTGAGGGCTCGGTCTTCGTCGACGGTCTCGGAATCGATGCGGCCTTCGCAGGACAGCATGCTGCTGACCTCGACCCGGAGGGGCTTGACCGCAGGGACGCCGAGAATCTCGCGGTCCTCCTCGCTTCCCTCATTCTCGGTGAGACGGCCCGGGATGGGGAGACCACTGATTTCCTCCAACGAGCCGCAGACGCGAGCACCTCCGAGGAGGTCTCTACTCTTCTGGCTGATGTGAGCCGTGGCGACGGTCCGACCTCGACGAGCGGTGTTATCCGAGCACTTGCGCCGTGGGGCACGATCAATTCGGCCAGCATGCCGGATCTCGAGCCGACGAGAGCAATGACGGCTGTCACGGACCCGTTCGCGGAACCCGTGCGGCCCGCAATGACGGCGGCGAGCCCCATCCCGCCGCGTCCTGCGTTGACCGTCTGGCCGCAGCGCACCCCGGAGTCGCCGGCTGAGCCGCCAGCGTGGACTGCTCGTCCCGCGGAACAGGTGGATGACGTTCGCTCCGATCGGACCTCGAACATTCTTATCGCCGTCATCGCCGTCCTCGTCGTCGTCATCGGAGTCCTTGCACTGCGGTACCTTATGAGCGATACGAGTCCCGTCACGATCGCGGACGATGAGACAACGGCCGCTGTCGACGAAGAGACCGACGGAGAAGAGTCAACGCCTGCCGACGAGCCGACGACAGAGGAGGCGGTCGACTATCCAGAGCCACAGATCGAGTCGGTGACCCTCCTCAACCCACAGGCCGCGCAGCTCGATCCGGCGACCGTCGACGCTCAGGACAACCCTGGCTCGATCCCAAATCTGTACGACGGCAACCCGGCCACCTCCTGGTCGTCCTGGTGGTATTCAGATCCGGAATTCTGGCTGAAGGACGGCATCGGCCTCGAGATTACGCTGACTGAGGAAACTGAGATCACGGACGTCGTGCTCAACGTTGATGGCAGTGGCGGATTGGTCCAGTGGCGGGATACCGTCAATGCGGCTCCCGACTCTGGTCAGGTTCTTGCGGAGTCCGCCATGTCCGCCGAAACGGTGCTGACAGCGGCTGAGCCGATCGTCTCGCAGACGGTCATTCTATGGTTCACCGAGTTGCCGGTCGCCAATTCAGACGGACTGTTCCGAATCGACATCTCTGAAATAACTGTTCGCTGAAGAGGAATCAATGACTGAGATCCACGACATCATCATTGTCGGATCCGGCCCCGCCGGATACACCGCCGCCATTTACACAGCACGTGCGGGACTCAAACCCCTCGTGCTGGCTGGCGCAATCGACGCCGGTGGAGCACTGATGACGACTACCGAAGTCGAGAACTTCCCCGGCTTCCCCGAGGGCATCCAAGGCCCCGCCCTCATGGAGAATATGAGGGAGCAGGCTGAACGCTTCGGCGCTGATGTTCGCTTCGAAGATGCCACCGAGCTCAAGCTCGAGGGTGACATCAAGGAGATCACGACCGACACGAGTGATTACCGAGCGAAGGCGGTCATTCTCGCGCTCGGAAGCGAGTACCGGAAACTCGGCCTTGAGGGTGAAACCATTTACTCAGGCAAGGGCGTCTCCTGGTGCGCCACGTGTGACGGCTTCTTCTTCAGGGGCCAGGAAATCGCCGTTGTCGGTGGCGGCGACTCGGCCGTGACCGAGGCTCTTTTCCTCAAGAAGTTCGCCTCGAAGGTGACAGTTATCCACCGCCGCGACGAGTTGCGTGCCTCGAAGGTCATGGCCGACCGTTTGCTTGCGGCCGACCAGGTTGAGATGGCGTGGAATAGCGCTGTCACGAAGATTAACGGCACTCCGGATGGTCGCCTCAAATCGGTTACCTTAACCGACACACATTCGGGCGAGCAGCGAGAGCTCCCGGTCGGTGGTCTCTTTATCGCCATTGGGCACGACCCCCGCACAGCTCTCGTCAAGGACCAGCTTGACGTCGACGTCAACGGTTACATCACCGTCGATCATCCGACGACCGCAACATCGCTCCCCGGCGTTTTCGCCTGTGGTGATGTGGTTGACCACCGCTACCGCCAGGCCATTACAGCGGCCGGAACTGGATGCTCGGCAGCTCTCGATGCCGAAAAATATCTTGATGAGCTGTGAAGCACTGTTCTTCACTGCACCCTGGTGCGATCCCTGCCATCAGGCCGCCCCGATCTTCTCTGAGGTGACGCGGGAGCTCGGCCTTGATGCGTCGATCGTCGATGCAGATCTGACCCCGAACCTCGCCGACAGGTTCGGGGTCGAATCTCTCCCAACGGTCGTCGTCGTCTGTGACGGAGAGGTTCGCGATAGTCTTACTGGGACCAGACCCAAGGCCGACCTTCGGAGCTTCCTCCGCAACTCGGTCCGCGCGGTGTCCCCAACCGGAACCACAGGGGTGGCAGACTAGAACAGGTCCAGTAGAGGAGTAACAATGGCACATCCGACCGAGAACACCACGGGATCGGCACGCGCCTCTGCTGGCAACCGACTCGACCCGTGGTACGCGTCGTATGCGGACCGTTCCCTGGGAATGCGGGCCTCCGAAGTGCGCAGCCTGTTCGCCGTCGCTAACCGACCAGAAGTCGTCTCCCTCGCCGGCGGCATGCCAAATATCGAAGGGCTCCCGCTGGACTTTTTGGCTGAGATGACGGCGCGTCTCCTACGTGATCGCGGCCCTAAGTTGCTCCAATACGGCGGCGGGCAAGGCGAGGAAGAAATCCGAACCCAAATCGTCGAGGTCATGCGCTACGACGGGATTCATGCCCATCCCGACGACGTCATCGTGACAACCGGATCGCAACAGGCGCTTGACCTCATGACCGAGATTTTCATCAACCCGGGCGACGTCATCATCGCTGAATCGCCGTCATACGTGGGGGCGCTCGGGGTGTTCCGCGCTTATCAGGCGGAAGTTATTCACACGCCCATGGACAATGATGGCCTCATTCCCGCCGCCCTGGAGGAGACTCTTCAGCGGGCCGAGGCTCTCGGCAAACAGGTGAAGTTCCTTTACACCGTGCCGAACTTCCATAACCCTGCTGGCGTGACAATGTCTCTCGAACGTCGTCCGCAGGTCGTCGAAATCTGTCGCCGCCACGGCGTCATTGTCCTTGAGGACAATCCCTACGGTCTTCTCGGCTTCGACTCTGAGCCGTTACCGGCACTGCAGACATTCGATCCGGACGCCGTTGTCTACCTCGGGTCCTTTTCAAAGATCTTTGCACCCGGCTACCGGGTCGGATGGGCGCTGGCCCCTCATGCTGTTACCCAGCGTATGGTCCTCGCCGCAGAGTCAGCGATTCTCTCCCCGAACATGATGGGGCAGTTGTCGATCGCCGAGTACCTGAAATCCTACGACTGGTTCCAGCAGGTTAAGGAATATCGCAGCATGTATCGGGAGCGGCGTGACGCGATGATGGAGTCCCTCGCCGAGTACCTGCCCAGTTCGACGTGGACCGTACCAGACGGTGGCTTCTACACGTGGGTGACGCTTCCCGACGGTCTCGACGCTCACGCCATGCTTCCGCGAGCTGTCACTCATCGTGTTGCTTACGTGTCTGGAACCGCTTTCTATGCCAATGGTGAGGGTAGGGACTATATGCGGTTGTCCTTCTGCTATCCCACGCCCGAGAACATTCGCGAGGGTGTGCGCCGGCTTGGCACCGTTATTGAAGCCGAGAAGGAGCTGGTCAACATGTTCGGTGTCCAGCATCGGACCCCGCCTGGCTCCACTGTCGAATACCCGTCAACCGAGACGATCTGAAGCTGGAGGAGCTATGACCGAACCACGCACCGTCGCAATTCTGGCTGGCGGACTGAACCACGAGCGAGACGTATCGATCCACTCTGGACGTCGCGTTGCTGGGGCTTTGGCCGAGGCGGGATACCACGTCAAGATGCTCGACGTCGATTCAAACCTCCTGCAGCGCCTCGATGCTATTGAACCGGATGTTGTGTGGCCTCTCATTCACGGTTCGACGGGCGAAGACGGCTCCGTGCAAGACCTTCTGGAGCTCATTGGCCTGCCGTATGTTGGATCGGACTCCCACGGCTGCCGACTCGGGTTTCAAAAGCCTGTCGCAAAGGCGATTGTCTCGAACGCCGGGGTGGCGGTCGCCGACTCCACGTCGCTCCCGCAGTCCCTCTTTAGGGAAGTAGGCGCTACCGCGATTCTTGACCTCGTTGCCGCGCGATACGGCTTCCCCGTTGTCATCAAGCCAGCCGCCGGGGGAAGCGCTCTCGGTGTCAGCATCGTTTCGGAGGCGAAGGATCTACCGGGCGCGATGGTCGACAGCTTCGCGTACGGCGATCAGGTGCTGATAGAAAAGTACATTGCTGGCTCAGAGATCGCGGTGTCAGTCGTTGAAGTAGAGCGCGGCATGCCCTTTGCCTTGCCCCCTGTCGAGATCGTGACGAACGGTCGCTACGATTACGATGCTCGCTACAACGCAGGGCGCTCCGAGTACTTTGTTCCCGCTCGGCTATCTGATGATCTGCTCAATGCGTGTATGGAGGCTGCTCTGACCGCCCACCGCACACTCCACCTGCGCCACATTTCCCGCACCGACCTCATCGTCGACTCGCAGGGAATCCCGTGGTTCATCGACGTCAATTCGGCACCGGGCATGACACAGACCTCGCTACTTCCGCAGGCGGTCGTGCGGTATGCGGAGGAAAACGGAACGGCCCCGACCGATCTGTATGCGCAGATCGTCGAGGCCGCACTCGCTTTCTGAGTCGATCAGTCTATTCCGCCTCGGGGACCCTCTCGACTGGTAGGGAGAGGACGTCGAGAATCCGGTTGAGATCGTCAATGGAACCGAAGTCGACCGTCATTGTACCCTTGCGTGCTCCTAGTCTGATTTTGACACGGGTATCGAGCCTGTTTGACAGGTCTTCTGACAGTCGTTGTAGCTGTGGTGCTGCCTGGCGCTCAGATGTTCTGCCGCCTCCCCGCGTGCGCGGCTCGTCCCCCAGCGCCACAATCTCCTCAACCGCGCGTACCGACAGCCCCTCTGCGACAATCCTCTGGGCGATCCGCTCCATCGCGGCGGGATCCGTTAGACCCAAGAGGGCGCGAGCGTGTCCGGCAGAAAGCACTCCAGCGGCAACGCGGCGTTGAACAAGCGGAGGTAGCTTGAGCAGTCGTAGCGTATTGGAAATTTGCGGACGTGAGCGTGCAATGCGACGTGAGAGTTCCTCCTGCGTGCAGCCAAATTCTTCAAGAAGTTGCTGGTAAGCAGAAGCCTCTTCGAGCGGATTCAGATCCACTCGATGGAGGTTCTCCAACAGGGCATCTCGTAGTAAGTCGTCGTCCGATGTGTCACGGACAATTGCAGGGATCGTTGTCAACCCTGCTCGAGCAGAAGCGCGCCACCGCCGCTCACCCATGATGAGCTCGTAATCGTGCTCGCTCGTTTGACGAACGACAATCGGTTGGAGGAGTCCGACTTCAGCTATCGACTGTGCAAGTTCTGCGAGTTCGTCTTCGTCGAACACAGTGCGCGGTTGTTTTGTGTTGGCAACAATCGCACCGATAGGAATGTTCGTGAAGACTGCCCCCGGCACTGGCACGAGCTGTGGAGGCTCTTCTGGCGAAGCGGACGTGAGCGCAATTTGCTCTTGCGTGTGTGCCGATTCGGGCACAGACAATTCTTCCACGGCGGCGAGAGGACCCTCTCCGAAGAATACGTCGATAGCCTGCTTCTTTGGTGCTTCACCTGAGGTATCTTGCTGAGCCGGAAAGAGCGCCGATATCCCCTTTCCAAGGCTTTTCCGTGCCGGGGTTTTGCGTCGCTCCGTCATTACTTTCCTCCCTGCTTCGCGATCTCGAGCGCGGCCTGTTCGTACGCGATAGCACCGGGTGAGGACGGGTCATAAGTGATGACCGTCTGCTCGAAACTCGGCGCCTCAGAAATCCTCACTGAGCGTGGAATCTTTGTGTTCAACGTCGTTTCTGGGAAGTGCTCACGTACGTCTTGCGCCACCTCATTCGCAAGATTAGTTCGCCGGTCAAACATCGTAAGCAATATAGTTGATATCTCAAGTATGTTGTTGTAAGAATTCTTAACCAGCTGAACATTGTTAAGAAGCTGGCTGAGTCCCTCGAGCGCGTAATACTCGCTTTGAATAGGGATGAGCACCTCATTAGCCGCCACCATGGCATTGATCGTCAGGAGACCCAGGCTGGGAGGACAGTCAATTAGGACATAATCGAGCCGGGGCTCATC
The DNA here is from genome assembly GCF_014118685.1 of Flaviflexus huanghaiensis. Classification (GTDB taxonomy): domain Bacteria; phylum Actinomycetota; class Actinomycetes; order Actinomycetales; family Actinomycetaceae; genus Flaviflexus; species Flaviflexus huanghaiensis. The sequence continues at coordinate 1,430 of NZ_JACFAK010000001.1, read as the reverse complement.
GTGTTCAGTGGCCGTGCGGAGATATTCATCCAGGGGCGCTTCAAGCTTGCTTTCCCGGTTCTCGACACCGACGAGTTCAATCTCAGCCCCAGACAGCTCGATCGTTGCTGGCACGACGGATAACATCGGACCTTCAGCACTCTGCTGTACAACCTCCCGAATCGACATATCACCGAGCAGCACATCATAAACAGACGCAATCTCCGAATGATGCTCGATCCCGAGCGCTGTGGACGCGTTGCCCTGAGGGTCTGAGTCGATAACCATGACATTAAGACCGTGCTTGGCGAGCGCGGCAGCGATGTTGACGGCTGTCGTTGTTTTTCCAACGCCTCCTTTTTGGTTGGTTACCGCCATAATTCGGGTGTGCGCAGGCTTCGGGAACTCCGCTTCCATGAGTCGTTGGCGTGCACTTTTGGTTTGCGCGAGTTCAGAGGCGATTGGCGAACCAACGCTTCCGGTAGCGATCGTGTCATAAAATGTTGTCGACTTCGTTGCCTGCACCTGCAACTTCTTGTTTCGGGGATCCGCCATTCGAACTCCTGTAATCTTCTTCTGTCATGATTCTATGGGTCTTCGATAATTTCGCGGCGAGGTGGACCCGCGTTTCACGTGAAACACGATGCATCTCTCGCTGTGCATGCGTAGGCAAATTTTTCACGTGAAACATGACGAGACGAAATGTTTAGTCGAACGAGTTTCAACCTGCGAATTTGGTTTTCTGTTGCAGTCACCAACCGTGCGCTGCACGAGTGGCTCTGCTCGTCGTCGCTACGACCTTCTTTCGGGCTACCAGGATTCATAACTCGGTGTGAGATCTCCGCGCCGATGTTTCACGTGAAACATCGCTGCAAGACAGACGCCCTCATGTAGATCACGCATTCTCGGCTTACGTCTACTTTCATCATTGTGCTAGCCGGTGCAACGACAGCTTGAGGCACATACCGGATCCGGGTTTCAAATAGACAATGACGTCTTGTACACGAGAACAGCTGGAATGACGGTATTTCAATGTGTTCGTCACAATTGCTTGGCGCACTATCCGACCGTGACTTTGCGCATGCTCTCGACGAATGTGTAGCGCTGGACCGATCGGCATAGCGGTAGGCGACTTCTACAACAACCGTCGCCTCAATATTCTCGATCACTGGGGTGATCGATCAATTGCCCAAACCAAGATAGAGGCCGACTAACCTCGCCGGCACCGCCTGCTGCAACCCTCTCGTAAATCTTCATTAGACGCAGTCCCGTTGAATCTGTTCCTCTTTCAGAGCTGTCATCTCGGCTGTCCAAAGTAAGCACGGGTGGATTCAACCGGTCAGCGCAACAGTGCTTCAAGCCTATCGGCTGGGGTATCAAAACTGAGTGTCTTACGCGGTCGTGAGTTCAACCGTGCCGCCACTTTGTTGAGGTCGTCCTGGGTGAGATCT
>NZ_JACFAK010000020.1 GCF_014118685.1 Flaviflexus huanghaiensis | reverse complement strand
ACATACGGAGGGCCTTCCTCGGAGTGCTGGTTTCGCAACTCCCACTCAATCGCGGAAGGCCCTCTCTTCACGTCACAAGTCAGCGCGTGTCATCGCACTGCCTCAACCAACCTGTCCGGTCAGTACATCTAGCCCAGCGAACAGGTCGGCCGGCACCGGTTTGACGAATTCGAATTCGAGCCGGCGGATGGCTTTGCGTTTGAGCACGTCGATGCTCTCGACGACAACCAGTCGCCCGTGACGGATGATGCCGACACGGTTCGCCACCCGCTCCACCTCGGACAGGGTGTGAGAGGACAGGAACACCGTGCGTCCATCGGCTCGCACCTCACGCAACATCTCCTGGAAGGTCTGCTGGACAAGGGGATCAAGCCCCGCATTCGGCTCATCCAAGATCAACAGTTCGGGCTTATGCATGAAGGCCTGGATAAGACCGACCTTCTGCCGGTTCCCGGTTGAATACTCCCCGACCTTGCGAGACAGATCCGCATCCAATCGGGCCGCGAGTTCATCGACATAGGTCATATCGACCCCGCCGCGAAGGCCTGCAAAGAACTCGATCATCTCGCGCCCAGTCAGTTTCGGGTAGAGGGCCAAGTCACCAGGGACATAGCCGACCCGGCGCCGGATCTCGAGAGAGTCGGTGCGGATGTCGCGTCCCAAGACCGTGGCGGAGCCAGCGGTTGGCTGCAGCTGGTTCAACAGGACCCCAATTGTCGTCGACTTCCCCGCCCCGTTCGGACCGAGAAATCCGAAGATCTCTCCCCTTTGCACGTTCAAGTCGAGGTCATCAACCGCGACAATCTCACCAAACTTCTTCGTCAGTGCCCTGGTGCTGATCGCATCGTTGTCGCTCATATCGTGGAACCTCTTTTCTCGTCGTATCGTTGGCGCAAGGCCGGCATCTCACGTTCCATGAAGGACAGGAAATCACGCATGTCAGTCAGCCTTTGCGTCCGCTCAGGGTCCGCGTTCGCAAGGACTTGCAGACCCCGGTCCGTATACTCGCGGAGCTCGGTGACTGCTTGTTCCTGGTAAGCCATTGCTTGTGACCACACGTATGGGGTCGTGCGATAGTACGCTCGCCGCTCCCCCGCCTTACCGGTACGTTCAACAAACCGCATGTGCATGAGCAATCGGACATTTGTACTCACCCCACCCGCGCTCGCCTGCAACGCAGTGGCGAGGTCCTCGGCAGATTGCTCGGGCGGGTCACACACCATCAACCACGCCAGCATTCGTCCCGCTGCCCGAGGAAGACCAGAGCTTTCTAATCCGAGTCCGAAATCCTCGATGAAGTCAGCCAGTTCACCTACTGGGACACCGCTCCGCCCGGTTGTGGAAAGTGGCGGAGGAGTGGGCTCATCAGGAGAGGGACGGTCACCCTGTCGAAGCGTCATACACTTCACAATACTCTGAATCTTCAATCGGGCAGGAGTCAGCGCGACAATGTCGCGAATCTGGAATCTTGGTCCGACGCTCGAACATTGGACGACGTTGTCTGAGTCCACAAAACCGATATTCAATCGGTGTAGCCGCTCATCTGCACTCCTGCGGCAGCACCACCGAACTGCAGGCCCTACTCGACCAGTTCCACCCGATCTACAACACTCAACGCCCCCATCAGGCACTCGAGCTAGACCACACCCCACCGCGGCTACCACGCCACCGCCAAAGAATACCCCACCCGCAACGCCGACAGCACACAATGGCGCGTGCGCTACGACCAGATCGCCACCACCGGCAAAATCTCAATCCGCTACGCCGACAAACTCCACGACGTCGGCATCGGCCGCGCCTACAAACATCAACGCGTCACCGCCCTCCTCCACGCCCCACGTCATGACAATCATGCGCAACACCGGCGAGATCATCGCCGACTTCACGATCGAACCAACCTCGACGTCACCATCATCAACGCCACCACCGGAGAAATCCTGCGCGAGCTCAACATCGACCCACCCACGACTACCAGCCACAACAAAAACAAAAATAGGGTGAACCCACAAATCGTGGGTTCACCCTATTCCGATGTCTTGCGACATCACATTCCGATGTCTCGCGACATCACATGGTCGGGCTGGCGGGATTTGAACCCACGACCCCTTGACCCCCAGGTAGTCGGTTCAGCCTGATTCCTTGATTTTCCGCGCATCTCTACCCCTCAAACGACCCCATTTCACGTCATGGATTGCATGGTTTGCATGCATCAGGTCCCGGCCAGGTCCCGGCTCTTGATAGCTTTCGGCAGATCCGTCAGGGGTTTACGTGGGGTTTATGGAAGTATCAGGCGAGCTACACTCCTTGTCAGGTACGGACCGCTGCCCCTACGCGCAGGTGAGCGTCAGTGTCACAGCGTGCTCTCCCGACGGCAGCGTCCAAGCCTCTAGTCGCTCCCTCGGAGATACCGCTTCCCCGCAACGATGTACGCGTGTATTTGCTGCGGCGACGTAGTAATAGATCCCTCTCCGCGGCGACGGACAATACTGAAAAACGCACCCTCAATCTTGCCTTCGACTATCGCGCCGTGTACGAGGTATGGTTGCATTTCTTTGGATTGCCTGGGGACAAATATTGCGAGCACGCTGTCGGTGTCGGTTACCGGGAACTTCTCGATTACCAAGCCGTCGACCGGTGGCACGATCCGTGCGTCCAACAGATCCTGAATCTGCTGAATGTTGAATACAGTATCGACGACGGGCGTGACGCTCCCGATTATATTTCCACTGCCAGACGCTTCCCTGTAACCGATGATGAGGATCGCATCGACGTCTCCGTTAGCAAAGCGGGCAACGTCTTGTGCGAGCTCCACCTTTGCTCGTTTGCCAGTGTCGCCGGGTGCAGAGATCTGATGCATCTGGGTCTTTACTTCGAGATAGTTGGACTCTTCCTCCCCTATGAGTGCCTTGAAGTGCCCACCGCGCAGGAGGTTTAGCAAGTCGGTAGCGTCGAGCGGTCCGTCCTGTGTTGCCTTTACGAAGTCTGCGATCGCGGCGGCACCTTCCATAAGGACCGACATAGCGTTGGCAGAGTCGGTAGCTACATAGATAACTACGTCGTGCGCGGTCACGGCCAAGGTCTCGATGGTTTCCCGTCGGAAGCGCTCGTCCCATTCGCCATCTCCGTCCCACTGAGCGAGCCAGTCTTCCGGCTTGTCACCGTCAGGCAGCAGAAACTCCACCTCCGTGATGTGGCACTCGTAGGCAGCGGCAATGCCCGCCAGCCCGGCCGCAATCTCCTGCGGAGTCTTCTCCGGCTGGGTCGGGTAACGCTGCTTGATCACTGCAACGATTGATTCATCTCTGATGTCGACGTCGTATCGCTTCTCGAGGTCCCAGATGTCTTCGTCGACGGGAGGGCTTGTCCGGTCCACGATGAGCAGCGTGCCGTAGTAGTTGTCGTTGATGGCTCTGCCAAGACTGCCGACATTGGCGAGCCGAAGCTGGGACTCGGCTGCGACCAGCGGTCCATGCTTAATGCGCTCGATAGTCCAAGTTCCTTTATCGATGCCGAAGCTTCGTGACCGGTCCATTATTTCGTCGGTGATCTCGGAGGGGAGCAATCGCATCTCGTTGCCTTCTTCGTCATAAGCTATGACATACACATCGACGCCCGCAGATTGTGGTGCGGATTCTTCGGGGTTAACCATGAGCGTCAGTTAACTTGTGAATGTTGCCGCAGGCACGTACAGCGTGGTCGAGGTGTCGTACTCGTAAGTTGTGATGGGCGGTAACGTGGCGATGACAGTTCCGAGCAAGAAGGCGAAGCCTGCTGGCCCTGCAATGAAAATGTGGATCGAATCGATGCCACTCACCTGGGAACGAACGTTGCGGATCGCATCAACGGTCAGATGAACGAGAGAAGCCACCTCGTCCGGGGCAAGTGGCATGGCGCGTGTGTTGCGCCCTGCGGGCGATCCAATTGTTAGAACCGCGCGCCACGCAGGTGAGACCGAGCGACTCCGAGCGAAGGCTTCAGATACGTCGTCGCTGATGTTGATACAGACAGCGAGAGCGTGAGCAGACGTATCCCTGTATACGGGTGGAGAGGCTTTCCAACCGCGTTGATCTGCGATCGAGGCATCGGTGGCGTCAGATATTCTCCACGGTGTCGTCGTGTGGCCATCGGGCTGGCGTTGTACCCAGGCAGGGCTCCGACCGTCTCTGCCTGAGTAGGTAGAGCCAAGGAGCATGGCTGTCGGAACGGACGGGGTCCCAGTTAGCTGCAGATCAGTGAAAGGCTGCGTAAGCTGCTTTAATACAGCCGCGATATCGTGCGCTGATTCGGACATAGTTGTCCAGTCTTCGGTGCGCGGGGATGCATCTTTGAAGTGTCTGGTCCAATCGACCGCCAGGTCCACACCTGATGGAGCGGCCATCGTACCCTTCGCATGGACCACCACCTGGGCAACCTGTGGCGACGGCGTTGCCTCCGAGATCTTCGTGATCCTTTGCTTCAAAGCGGTGTTAGCGATCTGGGAGATGTCACTCGTCGAAGCCCACGGCGCAGCCACCTTGGTGAGATTCCAGGTGCTAAGGTCTTCCACACCGAGAGCGTCGGCGAAGAGGTCCGAGACGTCGTCGTATTTGAGCCGATTGGCAAGAACGATGACGAGCCAGAAGTTTCTATCGCGTCGGTAACGACGGACAGCTTCTGGAACCTCAACGTCCCTAATGATTGGGCTGTCTTTCACGTCGGGAGTGAGCCAAAGGATCGCGCCGGAGGTTTTGTCGTCGTTGAGGACAGCGCGAATTGTTGCCTCGGTTGGCTCATTTTGCAGATTGTCTACGTCTCGCCAAGTCGGCGTACCTCGGTCGCGGAGCGCCTGAACAAGTGCGGTTGTCTCTCGCAGTCGTTTTCTGCGGTAAGAAACGAATACGGGGCCGCGCGGATCAGCCATTGTTCGCTCCAAACGGGCGCGTGGGAACGAACGACACTGCAGCTTCGTTGAGAGCTTGCGCGGTGATAGGCATGTCATTCCCATACGCGTTGAGGACGAGGTCGGGCACAAACCTTTGTCTGAGGTCAGAGTAAGTGGCACCCCATTCTCGTTCAGCGTTGGGGCCAAGCAGTCGTGCGGCTTCTTCGATTGTCATCGCGGCGATATCCGTCCCGGCGAGAGCTTGGGTGAGGACATGCGCTCGCTGTTCCTCAGACGGGCGTTCGAAAGTAAATACATGAGCAGCACGTCGCGCTATTGCGGGATCGAGTGCATCGGATCGGTTCGTGCACATGATGGTGAGGACGGGGAGTTTGTCTCGGCGAAGACTGTCAATGGCACGGATGAGTGCGTTGACGCCCGCGCGATCCTCATGGTGCATCTGCGCAAGTTCACGGGACTGAGCGATGGCGTCGGCTTCGTCGATGAGGAGGATCGCTGCGCTGCGGATCTTTCCCTTGCTATCGCGTGCTTGGCCAAGCGAGGACCTGACATGCTCGAAAGCTTGGGTGATGAGGGTACTCATCTCGCCGACAAGGCCTCGCCCACGCGCGTTCAGGCTGAGAGGGTACAAGGTAAGCATCGGGAGATTCAGGGAGCGGGCGATTGGATCCCCGACAGACTCGGCAAGTTCCGTCTTGCCCGTTCCTACGTCTCCGGCGAGGACGATGAGGGGCGTGCGTTCTTCGACGGCGCGAACGGCGTTGAGGGCGGATCCGTGATGTTTCACGCTCCATTGTTCAAGCACGTCGGGGTTGATCAGGACACTCGCTTCGTTCACCAGTCGTTGTTTGATCTGGTCGATGCCGACGAGGGCGTCAAAACGCTGTAGGGCTGCTGAGTCTGGGTATTCGAGGACGTTGCCGAAGAGTTCACTGTTAGCGGTCATGATGGGCGGAAAGTCTTCCTTTCGATTGCAACGCCAGCGCTGCTATATGTTCGGTCGGTATGCCAGTATCCGCTGCCGTCGCTCGGGAGGTTGCCGGTGCTCCGATTGATCGGGTGCTTTGCTCTAACTGCGCTCTGTTCGGTGGAGGTGAGATCGAACCATGCTTGGGTGTATGACATGAAATTGAAATGCGTCGCCCCGGAAACGTCGGCTCGTGCGTAGACTCCACCACTGCGGTCGTCGGTGCCACCGACCAGATCTCCGCTTGCGTTGACTCGGTACAGCCAGGAAATGATGCGTTGGTCGTTCTTCTTGAATCCGAACTCGTATTCCTTCACGTACCCACCGGCGAGCATCACAATCAGCTCTTCCTGGTAGTTCACAATCTGTGCTTCGGAGGGCTCACCATAGAAGTTTCGACATTGGTACATGTCGCTGACAACCTTGGACGCAAGGTGCTTAGCATGGGTAAGCGTGAACGTTTGACTGATGGAGTAGGAACTGGTCATTGACGTCTATCCCTTGAAGGTGGGGCCGAGGAGTTCTTGCCAATCATCGACTGCGCGACCTTTGGTCGTTGCAAAACGAGCATCGGTAAGAGCGTCGTACGCGGACCCAGCCGCATCGAGAATCTTGTCTCGTCCGAAGCTGTCGTACCGGCTTGCAACGTTGTTCTCTGGGTTCACGGGATCGAGAATCTCAATGGGATCAGATCCGCGAGTCGGGAACGTGGACGTATAGTCAGTGAATGTCACCCGCTCTTCAAGACCGGTTTTCACAACCCACTCAAAGAAGGTTTCCAGAGCTCTCGGGTAATCGGTAAGCTGCACGCCTTCATCTGCGAGATGAGCCCAGATCAGCTCAATCATGAAGGACTTGAATCTGAAGTCGGGATCGGTTCGCGTGACGATCTGACGCTTCCACCACTTGGTTATGCGGATGAGTTCCAGAAAATCCAGGCCATACGTCTTCCGCCGGTTTGCGATGAAGTCGAGGTGAAGTCGTGTACTCGTCTTCAGTCTGTCTCCAGTGTGCTTTTTGATGAGATAGCCCACATCATTGGCTTCGCCTTCGTATAGCACGGGAACAACATCGACATCGAGGCCAGATCCTCGATAGTGGACCGTGACGCAGTGGGTCTGCTCTTCGAATTGGTCACGATCCATGTTCGTGGTGGCCTCGTAGAGACGATCCGCCAGCCACGGGACGAGTTCTGAATCGTCTTCCGGGGCTTCTGCCGCTTTGACATACACTGCAAGATCAAGATCGTTGACGCTCTTAAGTGCTGTGCTCTTTGCAACGCTCCCGGCATGGAGACTCTTGACAAGTCCATATGCAGGATCGGCGGCGATCTTTGCGGCAAGGCGATCTCGGAGTCCGTTCACCTGACCACGGTGCTTGACCGCATCAGCGTGGGGCAGATTGATCCGCTCAGCAGCGAACGCAGCAATCTGCGCGTGGGTTATTTCTGTCATTATTTCCTCTCGAGTCCTAGTGGTTTACGGCGGATTCGTATCGATACCGAGTCCGACGCGGTGGAAAAAGATACTCGCGCTGCGATGCCAGGGTATGTTGGCGCACCGATATAAATGGGCAGAGGCTCGTCGCCAGGCAAGCACCAAACTGTTCGCGTTGACTTCTGGCAGCACTTCTCTGTCGCGATCATCGGTTCAAGCCCCTTGCATAAGCTCTACGAGGATCGGCATCGCCGACGACGGGTTCGGCCCTTTGCGCCCTGGCCGCATCTCAGGATCAATTGCTCGAGCCGTAACACTTGCGCTGTGCACGTGATGGAACGGGAACGACTGCGAGAGGATCTTGCCTTTGACGAGACCCAGCTTGGCAACGAGGTCGTCAAGCTGCGTCGAGGTGAGCACCGAGCGCTTGTCCTCAGCGTGCCATCGCAGCCATGCCTCGAACTTGAGGTTCGAAATCAGAAGCCGTATCCCCTCTCGTTCAGCTAGTTGAACGGCCGCAGGCAACGTCTGATGTTCATCGACGTCGACCAGGCACACGCTCTCGTCATAGCCCTTGTCGTTCTGTGCTGCTTCGTCCCTCTTCTCAACGCACTTCTGCACGACTTTCAGCGGGTCCTTGCCCACCGAAACGGGCTTGACGATAGCCGTCGCGCCCCTACTTCGCAGGTAGCGGTTCAATCCCTCAACATATTGGGGCTCCGTGCGGGTTCCTTCCGTGACGACAAGGATGCGCCGCGCAGGTTGCCGATGCGGCCTGGTGGGGCGTCGACGCTGTCCGCCCGCCACTATTGCTGCACCTCTCCGGTATCAACGAGAGCGGCGAACAGGCTCGGCGAGAGCCTCGGGGTTCCGCCGTATCGTCCCGTGAGGTAGCGCTTTGCAACGTTGGCGTCGGGGTGCTTGGGGAAGTCGGCTAGGGAGGCCAGCTCGGTCACTCCTTCGTTGGTTTTGTCGGTAAGCCAGATCTGTTCGGGTTCCAGGCGGACCTCGCTTAGTGGTGAGAGGACATATGACTCGTGGCTGGTGAAGATGAGTTGCGCGTGGTGTGCGTTGACGAGTGGGTCTGCGAACGCGCCGAGGAGCACCTCTAGCAGATGTGGGTGCAGGCTTGCGTCGATCTCATCTACCAAGAGCAGCCCACCTCCACGGAGTGCTTCTAGCGCAGGTACTGCGATCGCGAGCCAGGCGATGGTTCCGTCGCTCTCCTCTTCTACGGAGAATGGCGGGCAGTCGTCAGCGGTTCCCTGGTGAGTGAGGAGAAGACGCCGCACAACCTGTTCGAGTTCATCGGCTTCGAGTTCCTCTTGCTCTTCGTCTCCGTCGTCCTGGCCCCCGCCGCTAGCGTCTTCATCGTCCTCTTCGCGCAAGTCGCGTTCGAACCGAAGGACTGCCCGGCGGATCCGTTCCGGAATGTTTGTTTCCTCGATATCAACCTTCATGACACCGATATCCGCAACTTGAAGCAATGCTTCGAGGTCAGCGAACGTCACGTCGCCATCTGCCAGCGAGTCCGCGAGGCTCCTCAGACGAGCCGTCCGGTGCGAGTCCTTCACTAGGACGATGTCGAAGCTCTCGACAAGGTCATGAGCGAAGGCGTGGATTGCTGAGTCTTTCAGCAAAAGTGCGCGGCTGAGAACGAGTTCTCGGGGCGTCACCTCGATCTTGGAGCCAAGGCTCTGATGGAACGTGAGCACGTTCTCTTCGCGATCGCGCTCCAGCAGGGTGCGCCAACGCGAGCTAGGAACATCACGTAGCCACTCGCGTTTGATTCCATCCCGATCGACCTCGAAGCCGTACATGTAACGGCGTCCGTCGTGGACAAGATCAAGCTCGTAGAGGCTCGTTGAAGTCTGCGAGTTCCCGTCAAGCTTGAAAGGTGCGCGCCGCATGGACTTCGCCTCCTGCCAAACGGTGGCAGATTGCCTGATCGCGGTGAAGGCGTAGCGGAACGCGTCGAGAACTGCGGACTTACCGGTTGCGTTGCCCCCGAAGATCCCAGCGAGCGGGTAGCTCGCCGCGCTCCAGCTGCCATCCTTCGGCTGGAGAGTCTTCAACGCAGGGCGCGTGAGATCGACCGCGACCTCGTCGCGGATGCTCTTATGGTTGCGCACAGTGAAGCTCAGTAGGATCATGTCGCCATGATAGCACCGAACGCTCCGAATTTTACGTTTTTCGAGTGAATCAGATGGCTCAGCACGTTCGTTCCGGTCTTAGTGTATCGATGGGGCGTGCTTGCAGCGGGTTACATGACCAGCCATCGTGACCCGTCGGCCTCGTACGGACTGCCCCGGTCAACGCGAAGCCTCCTCCTAACTCTCTACCGATGACACCCATCTGTAGAGAGTTACGAGGGCAAAGAACTGACTGCCTCGCGGTCGCGATCAGCTCGCCTTCCCAAACGCACTCTCCAAGAACTCTGCCGTAATCGGGTTCACGGTCTCGTTGCGGCGGATGTAGTGCTCTCTCGTGATGGAGGGGTCGCTGTGGCCGAGGAGTTCGGAGGCGAGTTGCAGTCCTCCGATCTCGTTGATCGCGGTCGCGGCGGTGCGGCGGAACCGGTGAGGGGTCACGTCCGCGACCCCGGCCTTGTCCATCACGTCCCTGAGTTGCCTGCGGATGTTGTTGGTCGTGTGCGGTGTCCCGACGCGGGTCGCGAACAGCAGTGCGTCCGGGTGTGGGAAGCGGATCTTCTTGAGACGTGCCTGGACCGCCTGGAGTGCGAACCCCGGCAAGGCGACTCGGCGGACGGAGCGGGCGGTCTTAGGGTGATCCTGGCGGTGCGTGGGTTCACCCTTTCGGCTGACAATCGTTCCAGAGATGCGCACCGAAGGGATCGAAATCTCAAGGTCGAGGTCTCCGAGGCGAATCGCGAGGACCTCGCCGATGCGTGCTGAGGTGCCGAGCATGACTTCGACGATCTGCCCGAGTTGCCCGTCCGGTTTCGGCCCTGCCTTGATCGGTCGCTGTTCCCAGGCGCTGATGCCAGTTCGGATCGCTTTGAGCTCGTCCCAGGTGAACACGTCCGGGGTGCGAGTGGGGCGACGGAGCCGGGAGACATGATCCATCGGGTTGCGAGGGATGATCTCATGGCGCACAGCAAGTCCGAGTGCGAGCCGCAGGACGACTCGGGCTTGGCGTGCTCGGTTGTAGCTCTGCTTCGCGAGCTGCTTGAGGAAGTAGTCGCAGCGGGCCACCCCGATCTCCCGGAGTGTGACGTCCTTGAAGAAGGGTAGAACGAGGGTGCGCATGTTGCGCTCGTATAGCAGCCTCGTCGTTGGCGAGAGACGATCTTCGAGATCCATGTCTTCGAGCCAATACGACACAAGCGCGGGAAAGGAACTGTCTGCGCTCATCCCGGAGAAGCCTGGGTGGAAGAGGTCACGTTCAACGAGTTTCTTCTTCAACGACCGTTCTGCAGCGGGCCGAGTCGCACCGGTGACCTGGACGTGTCGACTTTTGCCATCCCAGTCGCGGCACCGGGTGCGGGCGACGTAACGTCCGCCATCTGTGCGGCGAGTGCGGATGATGCCGAAGGTTCCGATCGGGGTGCGAGGTCTAGCTGTACTGACCGGACAGGTTGGTTGAGGCAGTGCGATGACACGCGCTGACTTGTGACGTGAAGAGAGGGCCTTCCGCGATTGAGTGGGAGTTGCGAAACCAGCACTCCGAGGAAGGCCCTCCGTATGT
>NZ_JACFAK010000019.1 GCF_014118685.1 Flaviflexus huanghaiensis | reverse complement strand
ACGGCACCCCGAACGATTCCGGCGACAACCCTCCACGCCCGCACCAGCCGAGATAGTCGGCATCAACCTGCTCACGCAGAACTCTGAAACTAACACCGACCGACTCCACGCAGCTTGACAATGACCGTTGGGGCACGTTTTGTCGCAGATACCTTGACGCCGCAGAAAATCCGCCTTGTCGTGAATGGCAACCTCTTTCAGTCCTTCATGGGCGGGCAAATCAACTCTGGCCCGCAAGAAAGCAAGGAAGATTATCTGGCAAGTGAATCCGTGCTTCTCATAGAGGACTTGGCCATCATCGAGAGGGAACTGCAACTCACGCTTCCGGTGCCTGAAACGATCACCAATCAAGATCGCCTTACCGTAAGGATCGTGCGGCTTCTCCTTGAGGGGAGCATCGTCATCCACCCGTTCAAATCCACCTTGAACGGAACCCTCACTGACTCTTTGACCCCACACTTGATCGAAATGATTCGCGACGGAGCAGGAGCGATTGTCATCGATCAAGAGAAGCTTGTCGTGGAACTGCTTTCGCGGAAGATAGCATTGGGTTCGGCTCGTTTCGCTATCAGGCATGCTGAGATCGCGAACTCAGAAGAGATCATCGCCGCAATCGAAGCTAACAACAGTAAGGACCATCCGATTCGCATCGTCCCGCACGGCGGCGAGGGGATTAAGGTCTTCCTGCTCGGGCGAGTCGGGGCTGATAACAGGGATCTTGTGGTCTCTCCGTGGGGAGTTCCAGGGATCCCGGAACACAATGAACTCCGCGGGATTACGGATCCTCCTAAGCTCAACCCTTAGATTCCCCGGCACAGCGGTAGCGCCGCCGCGACGAACGCTTGCGCCTGCTGCCCGACCAGCCGCCGCGTCTCGCACGAGGCCTGGATCGCTGCCTGCTCGATCGCAGACACGGCAGCCTCCAGCTCGTCTGCAGTAGGGGCGGAAACTGCGAGGAGGCCGGTGTAGCGGAGGACTCCGTGACCGCTGGTGAGGTCTGCTTCCTGCTGCAGCACGTCTTGATATTCGGCGGCCTGTTGGGCGTCTTCGATCTGACCGACTTTCTGTCGTTGGGCTGCGTCTGAGATGTATTCGGTTTTCTTCTTGCGGATGTCGCGGGCTGCCTGATCGGAGCGGATCGGGTCGCACAGCAGCGTGAATGCGCGCCTGATCCCGGAAGTCAGTAGGACGGGTGCGAGGAAGCCTGGGTAGACGAGGGATCGTGGCCACTCGCTGATCCATAGCACCGCGTGATGCGCGCTGTCGGAGCGAAGCCCGTCCCATGTTTCTTCGACTGCGACGGGGCCTGCGGCGGCAAGGTCTTGTCCGATGTCGCCAGAGCGTTCCAGGGTCGCGGCGATTGCCGGGTCGTAGGCGGAGCGCAGCATGATCGCGAGTTGCCCTGGCGTGTACCAGTCGGATGGTTTCAGGTCCGCGGTGCGCAGCGCGGTGGTGAGGGTGTCCATTTCTTGTTTCAGGACGACGGCTGCCCCTTTCAGGCTTCCGCCTGCGGTGCGGATCGCGCGGAATGCCGCCCGCATATCCAGGGAGAGGGAGATGGTGGAGATGTGGCGTTCCCCTGCGGGACCTGCCCGGTCGATGAGTTCCCGGTAGGTGCGGGCGACCCAGGAGTCGTCGTCGTTGCCGTGTTCTGCCCACCACTGCGCAAGCCCCGACCCGGAGTCGGGGACGGTGTGCTCGAGCACCTGGAGGCGGGCGATGCGGGTGGAGCGGCATGCGGTGGACAGCACCCTGCCCCAGGCATGGACGCGGCGTTCCTGCTCGCCCGGGTCGAGAAGGATGAACGACGGGTGCGTCACCTCCAACAGCGCTGTCAACGTCTGGGCGTGTGGGTCGTGCACCATAACCGCCCCAGTCTCTGGGTCTTCGTATTGCCGCAGTGGTGCTGCGTCTCCGGGGAGTGCGAGGGTCCCGGCTGGGCGGGGCTTGACGACCCGGCGACGGTACTGGGTCTGCTTCAGGGTGCTGCGGAGGAGCCAGTGCAGGGAGATGGGCACCCATTCGACGAGCTTGCGTCCGCTGACGGGGATCCAGGCGAGCGCTGCGGCGGTGCCCCAGATGGGTGCGGTGTAGAGCGCTGTAGGACCGCCGGTGTAGAGGGAAGCGATGAACACGGCCACGGCGATGGAGAGCGCGATCACCTGCGGAAGGGAAAGACCAAGGATGATGCCGCGTTTGGTGAGGCGGGAGAACTTCACCGGGGACAGTTCAAACTCGTTCTGCGTGGATGCGGTACTCATGCAGTTCCTCCTGAAAACAACGACGGGTGCGTGCAAGTCAGGTACGAACACAAAGACGCGGGCGGCAACCCGGTTTGAGGTTGCCGCCCGCGTGACGGACGTGCTTTCTTCTCTCCTTTCAGGTGCGGGGCGGTATCAGGACTTCGGGGCAGGCTTCGGTGGTGGCGGTGGGGCGTCCCCGCCTGCGGGATTCTCTGGCGGTGCCTTCGGCGGCGTGCTCGCGGGCGGCGTGCTCGGTGGTGGTGGTGTGGAGCGGTCCGGGGGCGGTGGCGGGGTTTGTGCTTCGCCTGCGGCTCCGGCGTGGTTGTCGGCGGTGCGGCCGATCGCGCCGCCGAGCTTCGGGCCAGCTTCCGCAGCTCCCTTGGCGATCTTCGCCCCGGCAACCGTGGCGATCCCGACCGGCCCTGCCGCAGCTCCCGCCCCGGCACCACCCGCAGCTGCCGCACCACCACCGGAACCTGCAGCCGCACCGCCAGATCCCGCAGCAGCGCCACTCCCACCACCCGCAGCCGCGGATCCGCCGCCTCCTGCAGGCGGGGTGGGTTTGCCTGACGGTGGCGGAGGGTTCCCGCCACCGCCTCCACCGCTGCCACCGTTTTTGTCGCCGCCGTCGAGGACCTTCTGCGGTCCTGCACCGTCGGGCTTTCCGGGCAGCGGCATGGGCCGGTTCATCGACTGCTTTGACTCTTGTTCGGCGGACATAACGTGGTACATATCGAAGCCGACGAAGCTGATGAACTTGTACACCATGTACGGGGCGAACGCGGCGATAAACATCAGCACGATTCCCGCGATCGGATCCGCGATCGAGGACAGGTCCAAGTCGATGGGTGCGTTGACCTGATTGATGGCGACGAGAAACACCACCACGATCACGAGCTTGGAGAAGATCAACGCGAGCACGAACGATGCCCACTTCCCAAACCAGCCCTTTGTCGCATCCCAGGACGCTCCGGACAGGGCGATGGGGGCCATCACCACTGCGACGAGGATCAAGGCTTTCCGGATGAGGAGTGAGAACCAGACGATCGCTGCGGCACAGATCGCCAAGAAGCTGAGGAAGATCGTGATGATCGCTCCGGCTCCTGGGGCGGTGAGATTGATCGCGGTGAGCCCGGCAACGAGCACACCGATCTTTCCGCCCATCTCTTCCAGCGTGCTGCCGGTGGCTTGGATGATGCCGATGCAGAGCTGATCGACGACCTCGAGCAGGGTCGCGGTGAGGGTGATCACCAGGAACGACCCCAGAACGCTCTTTGCGAGCCCCAGGGCTGCACGGGACAGGGCGGTGGGGTCGCGCCGGATGAGGCCGGTGATGAGTTGGAGGCAGAAGAAGATCAGCATGATGAAGATCGCGATCCCGAAGATCACGTTGTACACGCCGATGTAGCCCGCCCCGGTGACATCGACCAGGGTCGTGGAGTCGAACAGTGCCCACACGCCCTGGAAGATCCAGGACGCGGCCTGCCCGATGGCTTGTGCGAGCCAGTCGAAAGGGGCTGCCACGAGGGTGGCGGCGCCCTCGCCGACGGCGTCGCAGACGTTGCTGATGATGGGGACGTCGCAGATTCCAGCCACGGGGTTCCCCTCCCTTCTTCGGGTAGAGGCGGTGGGTTAGGAGACGGTCTGGCCGACGTTCCAGAAGAAGTTGATGAGCGTGACCGATGCGCCGGTGATGATCGCCGCACCGCAAGAGATCAGCACCCCGACCTTCCCCCTGGAAGCCAGATGCGGGTTGGAGGAGTTCGACCCGAACCCCCACACCACTGCGGAGACGATGAGGGCGAGGACAGACAGGATCAGCCCGATCGTCATCACTGCGCCGACGACGGTGCGCAGCGCGCCGATACCGGGGAGGCCGGAATCGTTCGGGGAGATGTCGATGTTCGCGGGCAGGACTGCGGCGACGGTGGTGAGGGTGTCGAGGACGGCAAGCATGGTGGGCTCCTTCACAGGCTTCGGCCCGCAATGAGATAGCTGCGGGGTCACCCGTCAGGTGCGACCCCGAAACACCCGCCCGGAAGCCCTGGGATACCCGGTGTTAGAGGGTGTCGCCGAGGTTCAGGAGGAAGTTCATCCACGCGACACCGGCTCCTGCGAGGACAGCGGCACCGAGAGAAACGAAGACCCCGACCTTGCCTTTCGCCGCAACACCAGGGTTGCCATTCGAAGACGAGATCGCCCAGACAATGGCGGAAACCACGAGCATGAGCACGGAGACGATGAGCACGATCGTGAGCAGTGCGCCGACGATGGAGATCAGGGTGCTGCGGCCTCCCACCCCGGACAGATCCGGGTAGACGTTCTCGACCGGAAACAAAGCCAGTAGAAGGGCGGTGGTCATGTGGTTCTCCAAACGTGAGTGGGGCGGGTGGGCACCGGTCAGGTGCGCCACCCGCCCCACTCGCTTGCGTTCAGAAGGAGCAGCCGGGGCCGCCGCCTGCGGGGGCTTCGGTGCCCTCCACGCCGCGCTCGGCGAGCCACGGCTCGGCATCGACCGCGGTTGATCCGGCTCCGCCGGGGTGGACTTGGAAGTGCAGATGCGGGCCGGTCGAGTACCCGCTGCTGCCAACGTCGCCAATGTGCTGGCCCGCGATGACGCGGTCGCCTGAGGTGACGTGGATGCCGTGCGCCCACATGTGGATGTATTTCGTGGCGACTTTCTCCCCGTCGATGGTGTGCTCGATCGTGATCTGCCCCGAATACCCGTCAACCATGCCCGCATAGGTCACGACCCCGTCCGCGAGGGCGAAGATCGCCGTACCATCGGGGGCGGCCCAGTCGGTGCCGTGGTGGTAGCTCGACTCACCACTGATCGGGTCGGTGCGCGGCCCGAATGTTGAGGTGCGCACGTACGTGCCGGTCGGCAGCGGAAACACCAGGCGGCTTGTCTCAGGGATGTCCGCATCCCCGGGCGTGCCGCTGCCATTCCCGCTGCCGCGAACGGTGAGGGCATCGAGGATGGTGCGGGCTACGGGCTCATAGTTCTGGTACCGGTCTGGGTAGGCGGACACTTCGACGGCTTGGGCGGCTTCACCCTTGTCCATCTGTTGCCACCCCGGAATGTCCAGCAGCCCCCGCGGTGAGGGATAGTTCGGCCCGTCTGGGCCGCCGTAGAACGCCTTCGCTTGGTAGGTGGTGTCCATGAGCTCTGCGACGGTGCCCCACCCGGCCTGGGGGCGCATCTGGAACAGGCCCAGGCTGTCGTGATCGGACCCGTTGCCGTCATTCGGGTAGTTGCCGGACTCGGGGTAGGTGCCGGTGTTCGCGAGCTGGCGGAGCGTGGATTCCGTCAGCGCCGCCATGAGCGCGATGAGGATGCCATCCCGCCCCACTCCTGGGGTGTTCGCTCCGGTGGTGATGATGGTTCCGGCGTGGGTGAGCTGCTGTTTGTTCAGGGTGAACGTGTACCCGTGTTTCATCGTCACCTTGAGCGAATCCGGGATCGGCCCGAGCATCACATCGGAGGGGACGCAGTTTGCCTGATTCGTGACCGCAGGGTTCATGACCACTCCGATACTCAGGAGCCCGAGCATCGGCGCAAGGAGAACAAGCACGAGCGCGGCGATGGCTGCTTTCTTCACGACTGGCCCCTCTCGTTCTATCGGAGGGGGTTGTCGAGTTCGGACAGCCTGAGCAGATGGCAGCGGTCGAACACCGGCTTGCAGGAGATGAACACGGTGAATGCCGCCGCATGCGCGCTGTTGACGGGATCGTCGTACCAGACACCCTCCCGAATGCGCGTGCCTTCGACTGTGTACGCGTAGGTGCCTTCTGTGATTTGCCTGCTGGAGGCGGTGACGGCTTCGTCCCACTGGGCGGGAATGAAGATGCGGTCGATGTCGATCGACTGCCGGGTGCGGTACTCGGCCAGATCCCGCCACGTCGACGCGGACGGGAAGTAGCCGTCGAGGTCCGCGATCAGTCCCGGAGTTTCGGTGCCCGAGGGGTCCGCGTCCTCTATCAGCACCGCCCGGTGATCCGACGGGGTCAGTAGCGTGAACGTGTCCCACGTGAACAGCGCTTCAGCGACCGACCGAACGTAGACCTCAGGGTCATTCGTCCGCGCCAGTCTCGGCAGTTTCGCTTCTGCGGGCTCCTCGCTCCGGGGCGGTGATGTCGCCGACGAGCCTGGCGGTGTGGTCTCGGATGGGGCGGGTGGTGTGGGGCCGGTGATGAGGCCGTAGATACCGATCCCGGCGAGGATCGCGATGACCAGTCCGGTGGCGGTGCGGGCGATGATCAGGCGACGCTTGCGGCGCTGCTGATCATCCAGAACGGGTGCAGACATGAGAAGCCTCCAAGCAAGGAGAAGGGCGGGCAGAGTCACCCATCAGGTGCGCTGCCCGCCCAGAAACACCCAGACCGCTCGGCTACTCGTCCGCTGCGTCAACGCTCTCTTCGGGCACCTCGGAGCCCTGACCCTGTGCGGTGTCGCGGGCTGCTTGTGCCTGATCGAGAAAGCTCGAGGCTGACGTGATGTAGGTGGTGACGAGGTCCCATTGCTCGTCGTCGGCGTACTTGCCGAACTCGGCCGGGTCGTAGCGGTCCCACCAGCCGTGCTCCCGGCGCAGCAGATCGACGAGTTTGCGGATCGCATGCTTTTCTCGCAGCAACGGATCCACGTCCTTCCACCCCAGCGAGGTCTCGTTGGTGGCGGCTTTCTGGATCTCGCGCACGCGGGCAAGCGCAAGCCCGGACTCTTTCATCGTTTCCGCCGGGGAGTCGATCCCAGAAAGCCCTCGCAGCTCAGCAACAGCCGCACTGCGGGCTGCCTCTGGGGTATCGGGATGTTCAGCGGCACGGGTCAGGTGCGCGAGGTGCTGGCGGGTCTTCACGGCCTGGTAGCGGCCGTTGACCTTGCGGTCCTCGTTGATCTCAAGGAGTGCTTCCGCGGCGTGCTGGCGCACATAGGGGTCTTCGGTGTCGTCGGCGGCGATGTGTTTGAGCTGATTGATCTGTTCCAGCATGGTCCGCGAATCCCGACCCGTCACCGCACGAGCCGCCTGCACTCGCGCTTTGCCGTCATTGACGTTCTTGCGCGGGGGTGCCGAATCGGCACCCCCGTCTTCTGCGGACGAAGAGTTTATGTGCTGCTCCCGGTCCTCCGCCCCGAAGCGTGTGGCTGCATCACGTCGCTCGGCGTCCTCTGCGTACAGGCCTTTGAGTTCTTCGTAGAGTTCTGCTTGCTCGAGCGGTTTCAGGGCTTTGTGCAGGGTCTGCTCGTCACGGATCGCGAGGACGTAGGAGAGCTTGTCCGAGACGCCGGGAACAACCCAGATCGGGGTGACGCGCATCCCGATCCGCTCCATCGCCGCGACCCGGCGGTTCCCGGTGATGATGACGTAGTCCTCGGTGACCGCGGGCGGGTTCAGTACCCCTACCCGGCGGATCGAGTCACACAGATCGTCGAGGTCTTCATCGGGGTCGCGGCGATACTGCGACCCTTTCTTCAGCTGATCGATGGCGTGTTCCAGCACCAGATGCCCGCGACTCATGCCGCACCCCCTTGCCCGTCCTGCAAGTCAGGTACGGACGCCATCCGACGGGATGATTCCACGAGAGTTTCATCGCGGAGAAGGTCTGCGACATCGTCACCGAGAAGCACACGAGCGAAGAGGCCATAGTCGCCGCTTTTGCGCCTCCCGGTTTTCGTGCCGACGACCAGACGCACCAGGCCCGCCCAGGCTTCCGGGGTGTAGCCGAGACGGATCGCGATGTGCAGCTCTTTCGACACGATCTCCAGCGCCGAGCTGGATGACGACAATCCGGTGATGCGGTGGGCAATGTAGTCCACGGCCTGCTCGACAGGGCGGGCAGGCCAGTCGGTGAGGACGAGGAACACGCTCGTGGCGCGGATCACCCGATCCACCGAATGATCCTCACCCTCATGATTTCGCGCGTAGAGGGAATGCGCGTGGGGGTACACGTCGTAGAAGAACTCCTCGTAATGTCCCGCCCGCATCGGCTCCTCAGCGGGGCGTTTCGAGGGGCGACGTGCCTTATCTTGGCTGGTCATATTCCGATCCGCATGCACCTCGGCGGCGATGCCGAGCGCGACGGCACGAGTGATCACCGCCCAGGGGTCGTCGGCGCGAAGCGTGGTGGGTTGCCGCATCGCAAGGAACGCCTCGTATGCGGTATCTTCTGGCGCACGCCGCCACGCTTTCGCGATCGGCGTGTACTTGTGGGTGACGTAGACCATGAGCTCGGCTGCGACCGGGCTCGACGCCCACGCATTGTGCTCATTGAGGTCAGTGATGAGCGCCCGCAGCCCTTCACCGGTGGTGAAGTCCGGGGCCGGTGCAGGATGCTGGTGTTGCGAGAATTGGGGTGTCATGGTGACTCCTGACATGAGAGAAGATCCGTCGGTAGAGAGGTGTGACACCCACCCGGCACACGCCCCTCATCCCGCGAGCGCCGCAGCGGAGAACTCCGCCTGGAAAAGGCAAAGGAGTACTGTCAGGCCCACCCGAAGCGGGCAGCCTGTCAGGTGTTCGTCCGGCGTCAGTTGGACGTCGGTGAGGAGTGTGAGAGTTCGTGGTGGTGGGTGGTGTCCGGTGCTCGGGTAGCGCCGGAGCCGGAATCGTTCATCGGCTCACCCCCGTCCTCCCGAGCCGCAGCTCCTGCGTCTGCGCCGGGACCGTGGTGTCTGGGGCGATCTGCTGCTGCCTGCGCGCCAAGCGTTCGGCGAGCTGTGCTCGCCCCTCACGGATGCCCTCAAGCGTGGCGTCTCGTAGCCGCGTGTTCAGCTCGGTACCTTTACCGACGATTGCGCCACCCGCACGCGCAGCAACATCCGTGGGACGCACCCACTCCACCCCGCCACGCCCGCGCACGGAGGTTTGCCGGGTGAGGGTGGGGTCGCCGTACGCGGCGAACTCCGACGCTCGCTCCGCCTCCCGTGTCTCCATTCTGGACGGAGTCTCAGGCGACTGGGGGCGCTCGGTTCCGGTGAGATGCGGGTCTGGCAGGTGAGTTCGAAGTCGAGCAGCAGCCTCTGCAGTGTCGTCGGGGTGCACGGGTGTGGGGTCAGTCATGGGGTGCTCCGTTCTCTCCCCGGTCAGGTGCGCTCAGCCACCGGCCCACCGTGGTCGGATGCACCCCCAGCTCAGCGGCGATCTGCCGCCGCGAAACCCCTTCAGATGCCAACGCGACCGCCCGTTCACGCCCCAAGCTGCTCCGCTTCGTGGTTCGGGCAGATGCGTGCGTAGAGCTTTCCGCATCGGTACGACCTGCTCTTTCCGCCGCCGGTACGGCAAGGACCGAGGCCGCAGCGGGCTCATCCAGATTCGCCGGGGCGCTGTGCTCGATGAGAGTTCGCGTCTCGGGAGCCTGGTGTGGGGTTTCGTTGCGGGTGAGTTCGACGGTCAGATGCGTCATCGCGAGTAGCACCAGGGGTGGGACGGAGGCGACGAGGGCGGCGATGATCGCGGGGACGCGGGTGTCTGAGGCGACGACAGCGTGGGTGATGTTCGCCGCGACACTCACCCCGGCACCGGACGCCAGGAGGAGCCAGGCGAACCGGCGCGCGGCGGTTGCGGAGTTGCGGAGGGCGACAACGGAGATCGTAGCTTCAAGAATCACCCCGTCGACGATCAGTGGCCATACCCACGCCTGCCCCGCAGGAATTCCCGACAGCGCTGCAAGGTCTTGCAGGGTGGTGAAGGAGAGCCAGAACGCGCCGAGCGCGAGGAGGACCGTGCCCGTGATTGCGAGGACGATCACGCCGCGTGACACCCCAGACCGGCTCACCTGTGCGGCGCGTACGTGCAGGTCCGGGGCGCTCACCGTTACCGCCTCATCTCGGCAAACGAGCGCCCCACTATCGGCGCAGATTCGGCAGCATCCGGGTTCAGTGCGGTGGTGTGATGGGCTGACTGGATGGTTGATGCGATCTCCCGCGCCTCAAGCCCGATGCGGGCAGCGGCGGGCTGGAGAAGCGCATACGAGTCGCCATGACTGAGCCCTGCCTCGGCGAGACGGCACGCAGCCCAGAACAGGCCCGCATTCCGGTTCCCCTCCGTGAGCGTCCCGACCCACTCCACGAGCCCCTCCAGCGCACCATCACGGCCCGGCCTATCAGTGCTTGGCATGGTTCGTGGTGCTGGGGTCGGGGTGAGGAGATCCCTGATCGCTGCCGAGTCGACGGGGCGCGGATTCCTGCCGTGGGCGATCACCTCGTAACGGCGCTGCCAGTGTGCAGTGTTGATCACGGAGGGTGGGGCGATGATGTAGCCGGCGGTGCCCCGGAAGTCGATATGTGCCCGGCTAAGCGACCACGACCTCGCGTCGCTGTCGGGGCTGCTCGGATAGTAGAGGTGCAGGCCGCCTGAGGGGGAACGCACCG
Organism: Flaviflexus huanghaiensis; assembly: GCF_014118685.1. GTDB lineage: Bacteria > Actinomycetota > Actinomycetes > Actinomycetales > Actinomycetaceae > Flaviflexus > Flaviflexus huanghaiensis. The sequence goes on along the minus strand of NZ_JACFAK010000019.1, from coordinate 14,458 downwards.
CCAGGCCCCATCCGGCGATGAGGTTCTCCTGCTGCAGTGCTCGAAGGACAGGGAAGCCGGTACCGGTGGCGTGCACGTCAACATCGACCACGTCGACGCCATGGCCGGTAGCGATACCGATGTTCGCCCCCGGATGTGTCCGCCACCACGCACCGACCTGCTCAAGATCCGTGGTGGCGTCATGGAACCCGTGCTCGGTGAGGGGACGTTTGCCGCCCGGAACGCACGGAAACACCGCTATCCCGGCGGCGGCATACGCGGCCGCCGCGTCTGGCAGATGCTGTGAAAGGCGGGCGGGAAGGAGCGTGGGTGTGGGGTCGGTCATGGTCGGGCACCTCCTTTGGGGACACAGCACGAGCAGTTCTCGATGCTCAGCGTGCGGTGTCATGCGGAAGGTGCGGCGGCACCTATACCGTCATCACCTGGGGTGCAGAGTCCACTCTCGAGCATTCCCTCGTCCCATCAACCACTACCCGGCAGCGACCGCACCGGTCGAGTATTTTCTGGCAGGATGCGCCGAATCGTCAAGGAGACGCGCCAAATCGTCAAACACGCCCTCCCTCGCCTCCACCACACAAACAGCAGATGGTGCTAGAAATCCCGCCCGACACCCCGTCCGGGATCCGCCTGCTCTGGCCCCTCACGGTCGCTGTCCAGCTGCTGTTCACGCTCCGCGAGGAGGTCACTGAGCAGCACCCCGCGTTCCAGCCGCGACGCAGGCTCCACCCGTCCCAGATCGGATGGCAGCGCGCCCGTTCGCCCGGTAGCGATGACGTGCGCGTTCACCCGGTGAAGCACCCCGGCGGGTGGCTCGTGCTCGGTGTGGTGTTCGAGGATCCAAGCGATCTGGTTCATCGCCGCACTATCGTGCCCGGCTACAGGGAACGCCGCAGACGTTGTCGCCCCATCCCCGCCGGGTACGGGGCCGACGACGAGCCGGAACCCGCCCTCTCCGTCGATACCCGTCGCCTCGTACACGCCCGCGGGCATCCAATCGTGCGCCTCCGATGCGGGACCAGCGAACAGCTCACCGCCTAAAGGGTCGTCAGGATCCAGCACTCGAACATCCGGGTCAGCCGCGTCGAGCATCGCCTCCACCTGTTCGCGTTCCTGCCGGTCCAGGGGCACCACCCGCAGCCCGGAGCCGCTGCTGTCGACCAGCCCACGGAGGATGTGGATGACAGCGAGATCGGCCGGTGCCCACGTGCGGGCGGACTGCTCCGGCAGATACGAGGTGCGCGGCCCGCCCTCTCTGAGTGCGTCGCGGAGGGTGTGGTCACGGCGCAGGGCCGTCGCGATGAAGTCGCTGCGCCACTGCGAGTGATCCCACCGGTACTGCATATCGTTGTACTCGCCCTCATACGCAGGGGCGACCGTGACGAGATAGTCATCCTTGACCGGTTCCATCGGCAGCGGATCGCGCTCCAGCAGATCGATCACCGCACCCCGCACCCGCTCCGCAGCCACGACCTGCGCGTGTTGCTGATGGGCTTGTTCGAGGTCTTCTAGCTGCTCCAACAGCTCGGGTAGACGAGCTGCCGCATACGCCAAATGCAGGCAGGTCTCGCGCCACTGCTCATGCGCATCCTCGAACCCGTCAACGTCCGGTCCGCCATCGGGCAGGGCGAACGCATCTTGGCGGGGTTCGGGTGGGAACATGCTCGCGACGATCTCCGGAACCCCGGACCCCTCGAACGACTCCCATCCTGCACCTGGAAAGTGTTCTGAATGCTGGCCCGGTCGCTCGGGTTCGGGTGACGGGAATGAATGATCTTCGGACATGACAGCAGACTCCTTCACGAATGAGTAGACAAGTAGAGAAATGAATATGAACAGCGGCAGTGCCGCGTTCTATTGGTAGGAACACGAACCGGTGAAGAACCCCGGTCACGGAAGGCATGCGCGGTGAGGTCAAGAACACGCGCGAAAACGACAAACCGAGACCGTGCTCACCGCTCGAGCGGCACCGTGGCTGGCCCTTCGCTGGTTCGTGAGGAGGGTTCCTCTGTGAGGGCTTGCTCTCGGTCACGGAGGGCGTGCTCAAGGTAGCGGTTTACGAAGCCCTGATTTGTTCCATCCGCCCCACCAGTGATGGGGACCTGGTGGAACGAGAACGACGGGTGCGGCGTTGCCTCACGCAGCGCCTCGAGCCAGTCGTCGACATCGCGGGGCTCGACCCAGTCTTGGGGCGGTGGGTTCGACTGCCTGAACTCTGTCGCCCCCGCATAGGCGTCGGAGTCCTCGAGCATGTCGTGGATCGTCACCGCCATCGTCCGCGCCAACGTCACAGGGCTCCGGTCCGTGATCACCGTCGGCTCCACCTCCGGGTCGTCGGACCAAACGATTACCCCGAGAAACAGGTCGCTCGGTGGACTCGACGTACTCCGTTGTGCTGTTGTGTCCGCATGCGTCGGTGCTGATGTCCCGTTCAGGTCAATGCTGCTCACGATGGATCCTTCCTTCAAGGTTCGCCGCGCCCAGTCGCGCGATCGGTGTACCTGTCAGGTAGGCCCCAGGCGTGGGCGGTCAGGCGGCCCGGGAATGTTGCTCGTGTGCTCGCCGGTACTGCTGCGGAGAGACCCTGTACACGCGGCGGAACGTACGCGAGGCATGACTGGCGTCCAACCATCCGACCTGGCGAGCGGCTTCCTCGACGCTAAGACCACTGGAAAGCAGAAGATCGGCCATGCGACGCGCTCGCTCATGGCGCAGGAACTCCGCAGGGCTTATATGGAGGTGTTTGCGGAACAGTCGCGAAATCTGCGATCGAGACATCGCCACCGAAACGGCGAGAGCGTCAAGAGTCCACGGCTGGTCGAACTGTTCGACGAGGATTGCCACTGCTCGCCGTAGTGCTTCGTCGCCAACCAAGATCGCAGCATCCGACTGGGTAAGTTCGTCGAGAAGCCCGGCAACAAGACTAAGGCTTCGGAGCGGCGACACCTCGTGCTGCTGGCTATCGAGCAGCGCCCGGAATGCGGAATCCAGTCGCGGAAGTCTCCCAGACGAGAGACGGAAGGCGACAGGATTCGAACCGCATTGGTCCAGAGAACCAAAAAGAGCAGGCGCGGCGGACTTGGGTATCCACCGTGCGTGCTCATGAAGGAAGGCCGTGTCGATGTAGGCCGTCGTCGTCACCACCGACCCGGAGGGGTTTCCCGAATACCAGTGACCAGGCCGCAGCAAGATGACGTCACCTTCAACGGCCTTGAGCTCGCCGGACTGGTGTTTGAGCGTGGTCGCACCCGCGTTGACCATCATTACTTTGGTCGCAGCGAAAAGGACGCGGCCCGTGGGTCCGGAATGTGTGGCACGGCGAACTACCACAGGGAAAAGATTTGGCCGAATAGCAGGAGCGTCCGGCAGCAAGACATTGGTGAGCGGCTCCTTCATGATGCCTCGACTACATCTCGATGCTCTTCGCTCCGAGGAGCGACTTGACTTCGGCATACAAGTTGGCGGTGACTGTGACGGGGTAGGGCGGCAGACTGAAGAGCGTCGCCGAGTCCGTCTTGATGAGCTTGATTCGTGATTCGGTGTCTCCGCGGTGCCGGGAGAGGATTTCGCGGAGCTCGGTGATGCGGAGTTCGGTGGCAGCTTTCTCGGGCATGACGATAACGAAGGGCCGATTGTGCATGTGCTCCGCTGATTCGATTTCTTCGAGCCCGTCGGCGTGGATGGTCACGCCGTCGTCCCGGAGGCTGACTCGTCCGCTGATGAGCATGACGGCGTCGGCTTGGAGCGACGAGGAGTAGGCCTGATAGGTTCTCCCGGTGAACATGATGGTGACTTCTCCGCCGAGGTCTTCGATGCGGACGAGGGCGTAGGGGTTGCCGGAGGACTTCGCAACGCGGTGTTGAACGTTGGTCAGTAGTCCTGCGACAGTCACGGTTTTGCCGTCTTTGAGCGCGGTGTCACCGAGCAATGTTGAGATTTGGGTGTTGGCGCGTTTTGCGAGTGTCTGTTCGAGACCGCGTAGCGGGTGGTCGGAGACGTAGAGGCCGAGCATTTCGCGTTCGAAGGCGAGTTTGTCGCGTCGGTTCCATTCGGGCACGTCCGGAACCTCGGTGTCGAAGGAGTCACCTGTGTCATCGCCGAGAGCGGAGAAGAGGTCGAACTGTCCGTGGGCTTCTTGCCGTTTGATTCCGGCGACGGCATCCACGGCTTCTTTGTGAATGCTCAGCAGCCCGCGACGGGTGTGGTCGAAGGAGTCGAACGCTCCGCCTTTGATGAGTGATTCGATGGTGCGCTTGTTGGCGACGTCGATGGGAACTTTGCGGAGGAAGTCGTGAAAGCCTGCGTAGCGTCCCTTGGTGCTTCGGGTTTCGACGATCTGGGCGACGACGTTGCCGCCAACGTTACGGATCGCTTCGAGTCCGAACCGGATGTCCTCGCCGACGGCGGCGAAGTATCGGCCGGATTCGTTGACGTCGGGTGGGAGGACTTTGATGCCCATGCGTCGGGTTTCATTGAGGTAGAGCGCCATCTTTTCTTTGGACTCGCCGACGCTGGTCAGTAGTGCGGCCATGTACTCGGCCGGGTAGTGGGCTTTGAGATATGCGGTCCAGTAACTCAGGAGTCCGTAAGCGGCCGAGTGAGCCTTGTTAAAGGCGTAATCGGAGAATGGGAGCAAGACGTCCCAGAGCGTTTGTACGGCCTCCGCGCTGTAGCCGTTGGCGTGCATTCCCGAGGAGAAGGCCTCGAACTGCTTGTCGAGTTCCGCTTTCTTTTTCTTCCCCATTGCCCGGCGGAGCAGGTCGGCTTGGCCAAGTGAGAATCCAGCGAGTACCTGCGCGATCGTCATCACTTGCTCTTGGTAGACGATCAGTCCGTAAGTTTTGCCGAGGACATCGGCGAGCGGTTCGGCAAGCTCGGGGTGGATCGGGGTGATCTCCTGCTGCCCGGTCTTGCGGAGCGCGTAGTTGATGTGGGAGTTCGCCCCCATCGGTCCTGGCCGGTAGAGCGCACCGACAGCAGTGATGTCCTCGAAGTGATCGGGCTGGGCGAGGCGCAAGAGGGAACGCATCGCGTCGCCGTCGAACTGAATCACGCCGAGCGTATCGCCGCGTCGCATCAGCTCGAATACCGCTGGGTCGTCGAGCGGCAGGTCTTCCAGGGAGACTTCTTCGCCACGGTTGGTGCGGATGTTCTCCACCGCATCGCTGAGGATGGTGAGGTTCCGCAGCCCGAGGAAGTCCATCTTGATCAGCCCGAGTGATTCGCAGGCCGGGTAGTCGAACTGGGTGACGATCTGCCCGTCTTGCTCCCGTTTCATCAGCGGGATGACATCGGTCAGTGGGACGCTGGACATGATGACGCCTGCGGCGTGGACGCCCCATTGCCGTTTGAGGCCTTCCAACCCGACTGCGGTCTCGTAGACGGCTTTCGCATCGGGTTCGGACTGGATGAGGGTGCGGATCTCGGCGGCTTCGGCATATCGCGGATCGTCGGAGTTGAAGATGCCTGCCAGCGAGATGTCCTTGCCGGAAACGGTCGGCGGCATCGCCTTGGTGAGTTTGTCACCCGTGCTGAACGGGTAGCCGAGCACGCGCGAGCTGTCTTTGAGGGCTTGCTTGGACTTGATGGTGCCGTAGGTGACGATCTGCGCGACCCGGTCGTCACCGTACTTCTCAGTGACGTAACGGATCACCTCACCGCGACGCCGGTCATCGAAGTCGACATCGAAGTCCGGCATCGACACGCGATCGGGGTTGAGGAACCGCTCGAAGAACAGGTCATGTACCAACGGGTCGAGTCCGGTGATCTGTAGCGCGTAGGCGACCATCGAACCGGCACCGGAGCCTCGACCCGGCCCCACACGGATGCCGTGCTCCTTCGCCCAGACGATGAAGTCCGCGACCACGAGGAAATACCCGGCGAACCCCATCTGGAGGATGATCCCGGTCTCGTAGTCGGCGCGCTCACGCACCTGAGCGCTCGGCCCGCCGGGGTAGCGTGCCGCGAGACCGCGCTGGATCTCCTTCACCAGCCAGGTCTCCTCGGTCTCACCCTCGGGGACGGGGAAGCGTGGCATGTAGTTCGCGGAGGTATCGAACTCGACATTGCAACGCTCGGCGATCAGCAACGTGTTGTCACATGCGTTGGGGAAGTCCTTGAACAGCTCACGCATCTGCACCGACGACTTCAGATAGAACTCATCGGCGTCGAACTTGAAGCGCTTCGGATCATCCACCGTGCTTCCCGACTGAACGCACAGCAGCGCCGCATGGCTCTTTGCATCATCGGCATGGACGTAGTGAAGGTCGTTGGTGGCGACCAACGGGAGCGACAGCTCGTCGGCTAGCCGTAGCAGGTCGGTCATGATCCGCCGCTCGATACCGAGGCCGTGATCCATGACCTCACAGAAATAGTTCCCCGCACCGAAGATGTCACGGTAGTCCGACGCCGCCCGACGTGCTTCCTCGTACTGGCCAAGCCGTAGCCGGGTTTGTACTTCGCCGCTCGGACACCCCGTCGTTGCGATCAGCCCTGCGCTGTGCTCGCTGAGAAGTTCGCGATCCATACGCGGTTTGAAGTAGTAGCCCTCGATTGACGCCCTCGACGAGAGGCGGAACAGATTGTGCATCCCGGGCGTCGTCTCCGCGAGGAGCGTCATGTGTGTGTATGCCCCGCTGTCGGATACGTCGTCCCCCGATTCGGTGCCGTTACCCCACCGAACTCGAGTTCGATCCTGCCGTGCAGTCCCCGGCGTGATGTAAGCCTCGGTCCCGATGATCGGCTTCACCCCAGCTGCAGTTGCTGCACGCCAGAACTCGAATGCGCCGAAGACATTGCCATGATCGGTCATCGCGATCGCAGGCATGCCCTGCTCTGCGGCAGAGGAGATCAACGGACTCACGCGCGCTGCGCCGTCGAGCATTGAATACTCACTATGCACGTGCAGATGAACGAATGAGTCTTGTGATGCCACCGACCCTGACCCCTCTCCACAACAGTTTGTTGTTCGTATCGATGGAACCAAGTGGGAGGCGGGTTGATCAAACAACACAGGAGGCGGCGAGCCACAGCCAACGGTTGTGTTGATATGCTTTGGGGGTGGATGTTGAAGTCGTGCGAACCTTCGTAGCAGCTGCCGACGCGGGACAGTTCCAAGAGGCAGCGGTGGACCTCCACGTGACCCAGCAAGCAGTCTCCAAGCGCATCGCTGCACTGGAGCGCGAGCTCGGCGTTTCGCTGTTTAACCGTGCGGCTCGCGGGTCAGAACTCACGGTCGACGGACAAGCCTTCTTGCCTCATGCCCGAGAACTGCTCCGCATCGCAGTCCGGGCGATCGAATCAGTGCAGCCGGGAACGCGAGCCCTCCGGGTTGATGTTGTCCATCGACGTATCGCTCCGGCAGTAGTGCTTCAGGACTTCTATCGAAGCAAAAAAGAGATCCCGCTGGACGTCGTCACCCTTGGCTCGCACACTGCGGAAGGTGCCGTGGCAGCTGTACGTGATGGCTTGGTAGACGCAACATTCCGCGCCTACGACATGAGCAAGCGACTGCCGCTCGGTGTTGAAGTCGGCCCCACGCTCAACTCGGCACTCGAGCTACTTGTCGGCCCGGCCCACCCACTCGCAAATTTCAAGGAGGTCGATCTCAGCCAGCTTCGCGGACATCGCATCTGGGTTCCAGGAATCATTGACGGTAGTGAGTGGGCCGTCTTCTACGCGCAACTCGCAAGGGAATTTGAGCTGTCCATAGATGCTTTAGGCCCGCACTTCGGAGACGAATCACTCATGGATCAACTATCCGCCTCTTCGAACCTCGCGACGCTGGTAGGAGATCACGATAGATACCTCTGGCCAACCCAACACGACCTAAGACGAATCCCGATTCGCAACCCAATACCGGTATATCCGCACTCCCTGATCTGGTTGAACACCAATCCGCACCCCGGACTCGCTGCATTACGGGCATTCCTTGATAGCTACACCGCCCGAGAGACTGCCTCTGATATTTGGACAGCGGAGTGGCTTAGGAACTAAACCTCAGTGACAATGACTAGGTTTCGCAGAATGCATATATGGTCCATGCCGCTCGCTCTGTGAGGAAAGTCTGGCTCAGTGCGATCGTCTCGCATTGGGATGTGTGTCATGTGTTCACCAATGCATCCGCGAATTGATCAGCGGCACATACGCCGCATCCTTCTCCACTCCAATCACTCTGCACCCGACTTGCGCAGCAGCTTCAATCGTCGTACCCGAACCGGTAAACGGCTCCAGCACGACACCTCCGATCGGCGTAACGAGCGTGATCAACCAACGCATCAGCGCCAGCGGTTTTACGGTTGCATGCGAGATTCCGAACGCTCGAGGACGTTCAGTGGCATTGGGTTTATGGGCGAACCGGAAGATGGGGAACTTCCGTGACAGGGACTCGCCTTGCCAGGTCCCAGTGAGCATGTCGAGCGCATGGGCCTGGCGCTGATCGAAGGCGACGTTTGTCGGCCACCGGTCATCTGCGAACCTTGCCCCGTCGATGTTGATCCCGCCGACTCCGTGCTCGAGCACGTTACGGACGACGGTTCCTTCGAACGGTTTCCGGGCGATGATGATCGGTTCAAATGCTGGCCGCAACGCGGTACCCCAGCCGTCCCAGCGCCCGGCGTCATCGGTGACGGGCGTGCCTTTGGAGAGGACGGTTCGGGTTACACCGAGCACCCCGTCATGGTCAGCGATCTGCACGATGCGATCGGAGCGATGTGCGCCGTGGTGTTTGTCGATAGCGTGCGCGAGGTCCATACTCTTGGGCATCCCGGTGGTGTGCAGCCACGCAATCTGGTCGCGGATCTCAAAGCCTGCATTCTCGATTCCACGCACCATGCGATGCCACGTGCGCGCACCACCGAACGCTGCAACATACGCACCCGGCTTCAATGCGTGGAATGCGCCCGCAGCCCACGCCGTGCACCACGCTTCGAACACTTCGGGCGCACTCATTGCAGACGTGTCGAGGTGAGGGAGAGACTCACGGAACCCGGACGCTTCGTCCCAAGAGTGACCGTTGAAGCTCAACCCGTATGGCGGGTCGGTGACCAGCGCATCGATACTCGATTCGGGGAGAAGCGGGAGGAGTTCGACGGCGTCACCGAGGTACACAGTGGCCCGTGCCTCCGAGATGACAGGCGCGGGTAGTTCGGTGAGCCGTGGCGGGCTCGGCGGGGTGGGGTCTGGCATGACGGGTGGCTCCCTGCTGTTCGGGGCCTGTCCGCCTTCGTGTGCGACGAACAGGATCACCCAGCAGGTACGGGCCACGCCGACAGCTCCACCGCGCCACAACCCCACCGTCAGGTTCGAGCCAGCTGCGCTTGCCTCACTCGAATCAGCCACCCGGAGTCGATCTGGCCTCGCTGATTCCCCGTGCTCCTATTCCTCCACACACGATCGGCAATCAACGAGTTCTGGATGCTCGCGCTCGTGGACGAAACCGAGAACGGGGAGATGCAGACGAGTAACTGAATCCCAAAGAACACCTATCCTGTGTGACGATCTCAATTCGAGTGATGGCCGCCGGTGACGGATATAGGTACCTGCTCAGTTCCGTTGTCACTGGAGATGGTGACCGCGATACTGCCACAGCACTCACTCGTTACTACTTGGAGTCCGGTACTCCGCCCGGCACATGGATCGGGTCGGGCCTTTCAGGGCTCTCCGGCGATGTAGCTGACGGGGATTCCGTGTCTGAGGAGCAGCTGCGGCGGCTCATGGGTTACGGGCAGGACCCGAGCACGGGCGAGCAGCTTGGTCGCCCGTACCGGAAGTTCGCCGCCGCTACGGAGCGGGTGCAGCGTCGCGTCGAAAAGCTCCCCGAGGCTCTCACTGTTGATGAGCGCGCGACGCAGGTCGGGTTGATCGAGGCTGAGGAAGCATCGAAACCGACTGGTGCGCCTGTCGCTGGTTTCGATCTCACCTTCTCCGTCCCGAAGTCCGTCTCAACGCTGTGGGCGGTCGCCGACGGAGGAACCCAGGCACTGATCGCGCAAGCACACCGTGCTGCGGTTCAGGAGGTCATCGAGTTGCTGGAGCGGGATGTTGCCGCGACGAGGGTGGGCGCGAAAGGTCCGCGTGGTGCGGTCGCGCAAGTACCGGTGCGAGGTGTGATCGCGGCCGCGTATGACCATTACGACTCACGGGCGTCTGATCCGCAGTTGCATACGCATGTGGTGTTCGCGAACCGGGTGCAGGCTGTGCGGGATGGGAAGTGGCGTACCCTTGATTCCCGCGCACTCCACGCAGCAGTGACCGGGCTATCGGAGCACTACAACGCAGTCCTCGCCGACAGAATCACCCAGGTCCTCGGTGTCGGTTGGGAGGCGCGCGAGCGCGGTGTGGGCCGGTCGACGGCGTGGGAGATCACCGGGGTATCGCAGGGGTTGATGGATTAGTTCTCTTCCCGTACCCGCGATATCGAGCAGGTCAAAGACCGTCTCATGGCTGACTATGTCGAGAAGCATGGCAGGCAGCCGTCACCGAAGCTGCTGTGGCAGTTCCGGCAGCAGGCGACTCTCGAGACCCGGCCGCCGAAGCAACAGCACTCCCTGAGTGACCTCACCGCGCAGTGGCGTGAACGAGCTGCCCAGGTACTCGGAGAGGACGCACCGACCTGGGCCGCAGCCTTGCTCACGGGCAGCACTGCTGATCCGTTGCTGCGAGCTGATGACATTCCGCTCGATGACCTTGGCGCGGTGGCCGCGGTCGTGGTGGGGCGGGTGGGGGATCGGCGGGCGACGTGGAAGCGATGGACCCTCCACGCAGAAGCTGTACGTCAGACGATGGGGCTGCGGTTCGCCACTGCTCAGGACCGTGACGCGATCACGCGGCAGATCGTTGACGCCGCTGAAGACGCATCCCTCCGGTTGACCCCGCCGGAACTGGCGTCGAGCCCGCCCCTATTCCAACAGGCCGACGGGACGAGTGTGTTCCGTCCGAAAGCGTCCGCCGTGTACTCCTCCGAACGCGTCCTCGCTGCCGAAGACCGACTCCTCGCCGCAGCGGAGAATCGTACTGCGCCGACGGTGCCGCTTGCGTGGATTGAGCAGGCCGCCCGTACAGAGAACAAAGATGGGTACACGTTGTCGCCTGATCAGGAGCAGGCGATCGCGAAGATCGGTATCTCCGGCCGCAACCTGGATGTGCTCGTCGGCCCCGCAGGGACCGGGAAAACCACCACCATGCAAGCGCTCCACACGGCATGGGAACGACGCCACGGCGAAGGCTCAGTCATCGGACTCGCGCCCTCGGCTGCAGCAGCTGGAGTCTTGGCGGGTGATTTGGGGGTGGCGACGGAGAACACGGCGAAATGGCTCCACGAACATCGCTACGGCAACTGGAACCTCACCGCCGGTCAGCTCGTCATCATCGACGAAGCATCGCTCGCAGGAACCCTCGCCCTCGATACCATCACCACTCACGCCCAAGAAGTGGGCGCGAAGGTGCTGCTTGTCGGTGACTGGGCGCAACTCGCTGCGGTCGACGCGGGCGGGGCATTCGGGATGCTAGTGCGTGAACGCGACGATGCTCCAGAGCTCGCTGATGTGCGCCGGTTTAGAAACGAGTGGGAGAAACACGCCTCCCTCGGTCTGCGCATCGGGGACGCGGACGTCATCGACACCTACCTCGATCACGACCGCATCACCCCCGGCGGATACGAGGAGATCCTCGAGCAGGCCTACCAAGCCTGGCAAACAGATCAGGCAGCAGGGAAAGCCTCTGTGCTGATCGCCGAGACTCTCGACACCGTCTCCCAGCTCAACGCCCGAGCCCGCACCGACCGGATCCTCGCAGGCGACGTCGCACTGGATGGTGTCCGCTTGCATGACGGGAACGAGGCGTCCCGTGGTGATCTCATCATCACGCGTAAGAACGACCGGCGACTCTCGCTCGGAAGGGGATGGGTGAAAAACGGCGACCGCTGGACCGTGACCAGCGCACACGATGACGGATCCCTCACCGTCCGCCGAGCACATTCGAAATGGCGGACCACAATCACCCTGCCCGCCGCATACGTTGCTGAGAACGTTGAGCTCGGCTACGCGATCACCGCACATCGTGCGCAAGGCTCGACTGTGACGACGGCGCACGCGATCGTGTCGTCGCCGGAAATGACGCGCGAATCGTTCTATGTCGCGATGACCCGTGGCCGGGAATCTAACCGCGCTTACATCGCTACCGACCAGCACCATCTCGAAGAACATCAGCACCGCGACGACTTGCAGATGACCGCGAGGAGCATCCTCTACGGGATCCTGCAACACGTCGGTGCGGAACCATCCGCGCACGACACCATTACCGCCGAGCAGGAAACGTGGGGATCACTGGCGCAGCTTGCAGCGGAGTACGAGTCCATTGCCCAAGAAGCCCAGCAACACCGCTGGACCATGCTGCTCGAACAAGGTGGGCTCACCGCGGAAGTGGTCGATGAACTCGTTGAGACAGAGTCGTTTGGGATCCTCACCTTCGAGCTGCGTCGCCTCGAAGCCGTAGGCCACGACATTGAGCAGTTGCTTCCGCGGGTGGTGCAGGCCGGGAACCTCGATGGCGTCGAAGATCTCGGGTCGTTGCTGCGGTACCGGATCCAGAAGATCACCAGCACCTACCCGCCCAGCCCGCGACGCGCTGCCGGGCTCATCGCAGAACTCGTACCGCGAGCTACGGGCGTCACCGACCCTGCCATGCGCACAGCGCTGGACGAGCGGGAGCACCTCATGGGTGAACGTCTCGACGCGCTCACCCAAACCGCGATCGAGCAGCCCGCACCCTGGCTGGCCACGCTCGGAAACCTCGACCACGAGAGCCTGCAACAGATGGTTCGCGCGGTCGCCGCGTACCGTGACCGGTGGGGCATCACTTCGACAAGTGCTCTCGGGCCGGTGCCCGCCGATGACGCGCAATGCCTCGACTACGAACGCACCCGCGACACGCTCACGCGCTTGAACCAAGCTCCGGACGACCACCCCCGAGAGGTCGCGCAGCGGCGGGAGGAGCGCAGGCTCTAGACACCGCGACGCAGAAGCTCCTCAGTTCTAGAAGTCTTCCTTCTTGCTGATGCCGTGGGTATTCTGATGGTGGCAGGAGCAACCACGCGCCGATCTCCGCAAGCTGGGGTGAGGCAGACCGTTCGAGAAGTATTTCGGGCACTCAACCACTCAGGACCAGCCACACCGCGATAGTCCTGCGTGCGAAAGTGAGGCCCACATCATGCTCCTGAACAGGCTCTGGAACGCCAGCATCCACACCCGCACCTTCCTGCGCCGTTGGATGCCCACCAACTTCCTCCTCGACGCCCTCCGTACCCGGCGCGGCCTCAGATGGGGCGTCCCCGCGATGCTCCTCGGCCTCGTCTACCTGCTGGAGGCGGTCACCTGCACCGGGCTCATCCAACAGGGGTGGAGCAAATGGCTCTACCTGGTGTTCTTCCTCACCCTATGGAATGCGCTGAAGTTCCTCTTCTTCGGCCCGTGGAGCCTCGTGCTGCTAGTTCGTGCACGGGGGCGTGAGATGCGAGTGCACAGCAGCGCCGGGCACACCAAGCCCGTATAGTGCGGCAGCTTGCATCGTGGCTTTCTGTGCCCGGCTACAGTTTTATGCGTCCGAACCCGAGTCGTAGAACGGGCGCACGCCATCCACCCAGTCGGTGGTTTCAATGATCTCGGAGCGAGGGACTTCGGCTGGCCAATTCTTGAGAAACCAATACTCGGCAGATTCAAGTGGCACCCACAGCGGCCGGTCCTGGACGTGCCGTTGGTACCACTCTGCCCGCTGAGTGTAACGACTGGCAGTCGGCATGGTCGTGAGCTTGGACCACGTCCAGTCAGTAAGCCCGACGAAGTCGTACGGCAAATCCTTGAAAGGGCTGGGAGCATCAACACGCCTCGCACGATGCGTCTTCTCCCCGCGCACGAACATCAGCCCACCGACCACCTCGCCTGCAGTCGACGCGAGCAGAGCATCGTCTTGCTTCATGTTCTTCTGGATGTTCTCGGCAATGATGTATGCCTCGAAGAGGTCGTACACAGCGTCGAGGCCCCAGTTCGCGGCAACAGCCACAGCCTCGACATCACGAGAGTGGCGCAGCTCCTTCAACAAGCCCGCTGCCCACATGAGCGAGCGCAGACGGATCCGGTACATCGCCTCAAGATCCCCATCCATAAGAGAAACGCTACTGCGAATACTCCGAAGACAACCCTGCAGAACCGGGGCTCCCTTGAGCGATGGGGCCGTCTCTCACTCGCCAGACTGGACGGATGCACCAACAACTCCACAGCGACCACCACGCCGTCTCCTTCCGCATCAACTCCACTACGGAGGTGGCCATCCGTGGCTAGATGTACTGTCCGGGGAGGTTGGTTAAGCGGGTGATTGGGGCGAGCCTGTCGCAGGCTGTGTGGGGTCGGTGATGATTATAGTGATGCAGCCATCCTGGTAGGGCGTCTCGTCGCTCGGTTTCTGAGGT
>NZ_JACFAK010000018.1 GCF_014118685.1 Flaviflexus huanghaiensis | reverse complement strand
ACCTCAGAAACCGAGCGACGAGACGCCCTACCAGGATGGCTGCATCACTATAATCATCACCGACCCCACACAGCCTGCGACAGGCTCGCCCCAATCACCCGCTTAACCAACCTCCCCGGACAGTACAGCTAGCCGTCGGCTCCGTCCCAAACAGCTCCGGCATCGGCCTTGACGAGGTGGGGGTGGCGCGCAAGAGCTCCGGCCACATCACCGTTGACCGAGTATCTCGAACGACGGCCTTTCGTGTCTATGCCGCCGGTGATGTGACGGGCTCGCTCCCGCTTGCCTCGGTGGCGGCGATGCAGGGCAGGACGGCGATGAACCATGCGCTCGGTGACTATGTTGAGCCCCTCGATCTCAGCGGAGTCGCCGCCAACATCTTTACGTCGCCCGAGATCGCCAGCGTCGGGGTTTCGCAGAGGGAAGTCGACGAGGGGCGCGATGCGCTCGTGACGATCATCCCGCTCACGCGCAACCCGCGGGCGAAGATGCAGGGGATGACGGACGGGTTCGTCAAACTCTTCGTCGACACATCGACCCGAGTCATCATCGGCGGTGTCGTTGTCGCGCCGTCAGCTTCCGAACATATTCTCCCCATCGCGCTCGCCGTGTCGAAGAGGCTGACAGCCGATGAAATGGCGTCTGTCTTCACCGTCTACCCGTCCCTGTCCGGCTCCATCACCGAAGCCGCACGTCAGCTTCGTGCCTCTGTCGACGCTGGCCACATCCGGAGTGTCCTCGCACGGAAGACGACGTCCGATACCCTGATGGATTAGAAAGGCGGCAGACATGAAGTCGTACAGACGTGGCCCGATCCTCATGCGCGGGCAACAGATCCCGGAGAAAACAACGGATGCGCTCCTGCTCGCCCCCGGTCAGGACTCTGAGTGGGTCCATTCGGACCCGTGGCGGGTCATGCGGATCCAGGCAGAGTTCGTCGAAGGCTTCGGTGCGCTTGCGGATCTAGGCCCCGCCATCTCCGTCTTCGGTTCGGCCCGGGTTCAACCCGGCAATCCTGATTACGAGCTTGCCCGGGACATTGCCCGTCGACTCGTCAAGGATAAATTTGCAGTCATTACCGGCGGCGGCCCCGGCGTCATGGAGGCCGCCAATCTCGGCGCGGTCGAAGCGAAGGGAATATCTGTCGGGCTCGGCATCGAGCTACCGTTTGAGCAGGGCATGAACGACTATGTCGACCTTGGCATCAGCTTCCGGTACTTCTTCATTCGCAAGATGATGTTCGTCAAGTATTCCCTCGGTTTCATCGTCCTTCCGGGCGGGTACGGAACACTCGATGAGCTGTTCGAAGCGCTCACACTCGTGCAGACGCGCAAAGTCGACTCCTTCCCCGTCATTCTCGTCGGCCGGGACTACTGGGGTGGGCTCGCCGACTGGGTCGTGAAGACGGCACTCGCGGAGGGCATGATCTCGCCCGGCGACGAGAAGCTCTTCTCGGTCGTCGACACGGCCGACGAAGCCATCCGAGCTGTCCATACGGGCCTCAAGGCTGTCGTGCACGCACGAAATGGGGGAGACAGGGCCGCACGTGCGGAAGATGCAGAATAGGTTCTTCTCCCGGTGTCTGTCACTTTCAAGTAAACTATGAAGTGAACTTCACTGAAGGAGATAGACTATGGCAGCTCAGAAACCCCGCTCGGGTGACGGACCGATCGAAGTGGCGAAGGAAGGCCGCGGTATCGTCATGAGGATTCCCGTTGATGGTGGGGGGCGTCTCGTCATCGAACTGAACGCCGAAGAAGCAGCCGAACTCGGGGCCGCTCTCGACGCAGTTGTCAACTAGCATCGCGTCACGAGCCCGGGCAGACCGTTAGGTCAGCGCCCGGGCTCTGTTCTATGTCTGGGCGAGAAGGAGCCCAGATCCAATCGGAACAAGCGATGCCAGCGGGCTACGGTCCAACACGTCGCGTACAAGACCGCGGATGGCGACGGTCTCTGGCTCTCGTCGCGCCGGGTCTGCCACACGACCATCGAGCAGGGCGCGGGCGATGATGAGAAGGCCGCCTGGCCGGAGGATTCGCAGAGCCTCTTCCGCATCGCCCGGCGCCTCCTCAGGGTCGCCGTCGACGAGAACAAGGTCATAGGACCGATCCGCGAGTCTCGGCAGAATGTCCGCCGAACGTCCCTTGATGAGGCGAGTACGTGAGGCGCGGATGCCGGCCCGGGCGAAGAACTCTCGTGCGGCGCGCTGTCCCTCAGCTTCAACGTCGATCGTCGTCAGCGTGAGGTCACTCGTGCCGAGCAGGAGGTACAGACCCGACACTCCGGTTCCCGTGCCCACTTCGACGGCGGTCCGGGCCTGTGAAACAGAAACGAGGAGGCGCAGTAATGCGCCCGTCGCAGGGGAGACGGCCGTCACCCCAAGGTCGTCTGCTGCGGCGCGCGCCTGGACAATGGGCTGGTCCTCCGGCGTCTGTTCCTCGGAATAGGCCCAAGACAGCGTCTTATCGCTCGACATCAGCGTTTCCTCCTACGGTTGCTAGGCTCATGTTACGTGCAAAGTCGCCTCGTCCGCCGCCATTGCTCAACGCCACCCCTGCGGGGCCACTTTTCTCTGGCTCAAGCCGTCTCAATGTGGTGTACGACGCTATGAGCGTAGTCCTTCCGTACCTGACCCGCTGATCGGACCGCGCTAGGATGGGCGCCATGGGAATCAACACGACTGAGTTCATCGTCATTGCGCTCATCCTCGTCGTCATCGTTGGTCCCGAAAAGCTTCCCGAGCTCGCAGCCCAACTCGGCCGCCTCATCCGCGAAGTCAAAGCCATCGCAACCGGTGCGAAGGCCCGCGTGGAGGAAGAGCTCGGCCCGGACTTCGAAGAGCTCAAGAACCTCGATCCGCGCCAGTACGACCCGCGGCGAATCGTGCGTGACGCACTCAAGGACGAGCCGCCCGCGAGGGTACCGAGCCGCACATCTCGGCCCGTGTCTACACCGAGGACCGCACCGGCAGCAGCAGTTCCAGCGGCGGCGCAACAGGCCTCAGGCCAGCCGTCTCAGGGCAATACAACGCCCGCGAACGAGTCCAGCCCTCGGGGTGCGGAACCCGCAGCGCAGAGCGCAACACCGAACGATCAGGTGGGGGAGCCGAGCGACGTCGCCTCGACCCAGGCCGTCGACGAGCCCGCCCGCGAGTCAGTCCCGTTCGACGACGAGGCGACCTGAGACGTCGTCCTGGAATGATCCGGGCGCTACCGAATGACGATGACCGACGGTCCAACAGCTGAGCGCCTTGTCGAATGGGACGCGCAGAATGGTTCCGCGAAACAGAACATGCTCCCAGCCGAACGGCTGGGAGCATGTTGCACGTGAGATCAGTCGATGGGGCTGAGCCCAAGCGGGCGGCCGACAAGGCCTCGGGCCCGGTGGGATAGCGTGTCCGCGATCCCGCGAATGGTTGTGGCGGCCGGAGATTCCGAGTCCGTGCCAGCCAGGGGAGTGCCGGCGTCGCCCTGCTCGCGAAGCTCCTGCTCGATCGGGATTTCAGCGAGCACGGGAATGTCGTAGCCGAGGATCCGTGTGAGCTCGGACGCGACCTGTTCGCCGCCGCCCGTGCCGAAGAGGTCCATCTTCGTGCCGTCTGGAAGTTCGAGGAACGACATGTTCTCGATGACGCCAATGACCTTCTGGTTCGTCTGAGCCGCCATCGCGCCCGCACGTTCGGCGACCTGAGCGGCGGCCTGCTGAGGCGTTGTGATAACGACGATCTCGGAGTTGGGCAGAAGCTGCGCAACCGAGATGGCGACGTCGCCGGTGCCGGGGGGAAGATCGAGGAGGAGGACATCAAGGTCTCCCCAGAACACGTCGGCGAGGAACTGCTGGAGCGCCCTGTGCATCATCGGACCACGCCATACGACGGGCGTGTTGCCCTGCGTGAACATGCCGATGGAGATGACCTTCACGCCCTGTGAGACAGGAGGCATGATCATGTCTTCGACACGGGTCGGCGGCATGGTGACGCCGAGCATGTCAGGAATGGAGTGGCCGTAGATATCGGCGTCGACGATGCCAACCCGCAGTCCCGACTTCGCCATCGCGACCGCAAGGTTAGCGGTCATCGACGATTTCCCGACTCCGCCCTTGCCGGAGGTGATGGCGTAGATGCGGGTCAGAGATCCCGGCTGGGTGAACGGGATGACGGCCTCCGGGACGCCTCCACGTAGCTTCGTCTGCAGGTTCTTTCGCTGTTCGTCGGTCATGACGCCAAAGTCGACTGTGACCGAGGTCGTCCCCTCAACCTCACCGACTGCGTTCTCGATGTCGGAGGAGATCGTGCCTCGCAACGGACAACCCTGCGTCGTCAGATCAATGCCGACGATGACGTTGCCGTCATTGATGTCTACACTGCGGACCATGTCGAGGTCGGTGATGGGGCGTCGAATTTCAGGATCGAGAACGGTGCCAAGGGCTTCCCGTACTGCATCCTCACTGGGTGTCGTCATACTCGTTATTCTAATGATGAAGCATTATGTATTCTAGGCTCGCGGTTCACAGTAGGCGGTATCACATGCGTACAGCCTTCCTCGCCCTCGCGCCCTGACATTATGCTGGCTTGTCGGACGAGAGGGGGCCCGTGGCACAAGCAACGGTTAAGGCGGATGGTTCGCATGCTCGGATCCGCCGCATCGAGGGCCTCGATGGTCTCCGTGCGATCGCCGCAGGGCTCGTCCTCGTCTACCACCTCATTCCCGGCTGGGCCGGCATCGGATACGTTGGCGTCGACGTCTTCTTCGTGCTCTCAGGCTTCCTTATCACCAGTCTTCTCCTCGTCCGTCGCACCGGGCTGGCAGATTTTTGGGCGCGAAGGTTCCGCAGGCTTTTCCCCGCTACCTTGCTTGCGACGATCGGCTCCGCTGCCCTCGCCGTTCTTGTCGGCGGCGATGCAATCGTCGCCCTCGGACGGCAGATCGTCGGTTCGCTGACCGCGACGTACAACTGGGTCGAGATCGCGAACAGTTCCTCGTACTTCAATCAGACGAGTCCTCTGCTGCTGACAAACATGTGGTCCCTCGCGCTTGAACAGCAGTTCTACCTGTTCTGGCCGATCGCCGTCCTTGTGCTCATCAAAGCACCTCGCCGCTGGCGGCTTACCGCAGTGCTCGCTCTCGCCGCGGGCTCGACGGCACTCCACGTTGTCCTCGTCAACGTCGATGTCACGCGGGCGTACATGGGCACGGATACACACCTGTGGGGTCTCATGTTTGGCGCCGGCCTCGCGTTTGCGATGGAGGGGACCGTCGTCGACCGCGGTGAGCCGACTGAGAGCCGTAGGTCGAAACTCTGGGGGCTGACCGGCTGGCTGAGCCTCGTGACCATCATTGTTGCGGGACTACGCGTACCGAACTCCTCGTGGATGTACCCGTGGGGCATGGTCGCGGCCAGCCTTCTCGCCCTGCTCCTCATCCGCTCCATGCTCCCCGATGTGCAGTCTGCGCCCGCCGCGGCCCTGCGACGGATCCTCGACAGCCGTCCGCTCACGTGGTTCGGCGTTCGCTCCTACGGCATCTACATGTGGCACTGGCCGCTCTACGTTCTTCTCTACTACCGCTTCCCCCTCATGGAGCCACTCATTGTCGCCGCCATTGTCCTCGCGACGTCGGTTCTCCTCGCGGACCTGTCCTACCGCTACGTTGAGAACCCGATCCGGCGTATGGGCGTGAGGACGTGGCTCGCCTACCAACGCGACAGAATCGCCTCAGCAAATCCGGCACGCGCTAGCATCACGGTCGCCCTTCCCGGCATCGCCGTTGCACTCGCCCTCGGTGGTGTCATCATCGCCCCCGCCATTTCATCCGGTCAGCAGGCCGTCGAGGATGGCAAGAACGGCGGAATCGAGGCCATGGACGTCGATGGCACGGACCCCGGAAAGGGTGCCGAGCGCGACCCAGCTGACACGCTCACTCCGACCGAGCCCCCACAGCCGACCCCGGAACCCGTGGAGCCGTCCCCCTCCGCGTCCCCTGAGCCGGAACCAGAGCCCCGACCGGTCCCGCAAAGCTGGGATGAGGTCACCGTCATTGGGGACTCCGTCACGCTCGCGTCGAAATATGCGATGGAGGAGGCGATGCCGGGCATCATCGTTGATGCGGCGGAATCACGCAGTATTAAGCCGGCCGCCACCCTCATCTCCCAGCACGCCGCGCAGGGAACCCTTGGAACCTTCGTCGTCATCTCGCTCGCGACAAACGGTAGCGTCACAGACAGTGACATCGACCAGATCCTCGAAGCTACGGGTCCCGATCGAACGGTCGTCTTCGTCACGGCCTTCGGCCCCGCTCGCGTCACCTGGGTCCCCAGATCTAACGAGGCGATTAGATCTGCCGCGCTCCGTCACCCCGACCGTGTCCGGGTTGCCGACTGGAATGCTGCCATCGCCGCCCGCATCGACCTGCTCGCCGGTGATGCCGTCCACCCGGGACGTGAAGGCGCACAAATGTACGCGGAGACGGTGAAGCAGGCACTGAGCCCATGACCGTCACACGTCCCGTTCGACGGTGGCCTAGCCAGTCGCACTCCTGCGTCAGCACGACGCCGGCGCGGGTTATTGAGAATTCCTGAGATCTTCGATTTCGGCCTGAAGCTGGGCGATACGCTCCTCGCGCTCCCTGAGACGGTCCGTGCGCTCACGATCGAGCTCATCGATCATGTCCCGCAGCTCAGAGCGGACAAAGTCACGAGTCGCCATATCGCCGAGCGTCATCCTCATGCCGACGATTTCCCGTGTCAAATACTCCGTGTCTGCCAGGTTGCGCTCAGCCCGCCGCCGGTCCTGCTCGTTCGCGACCCTATCCCTGTCGTCCTGCCGGTTTTGGGCGAGGAGGATAAGGGGGGCGGCGTAGGACGCCTGGAGCGACAGCATGAGTGTGAGGGCTGTGAAGCCTAACGCGGCACTGTCGAAGCGCAGGTGCTCGGGCGCGAAGGAGTTCCACACGAGCCACGCCACAACGAAGACCGTCAGATAGATGACAAAACGAGGGGTGCCGGTGAACCTCGCAATCGTCTCGGCGATCTGTCCGAGCCAATCGGAGTCCCGCCGCGTACGGATTCGGCGAAGGCGGCGCTGACGGCCTTCAAGCGGCTCACTGAAACGATCAGCCATTTCGTTCCACTCTCATATCTGCCTCGTCGTCCTGCGTCGTGCGCCAATCATCGGGGAGCAGATGGTCGAGGACATCATCAATCGATACGGCGCCCAAGAGAAGCCTGGACTCATCGACAACAGGAAGCGCGGTGAGATTGTATGTCGCCATCCGCTTTGCGACCGACGCCATCCCATCCTCCGGGTCAAGTGGTTCGATGTCGGTGTCAATAATCTGGCCGAGGAGAGTTGACGGCGGTTCGCGGAGCGCCCGCTGGAGGTGGACGATGCCGAGGTAGCGCCCCGTCGGACTTTCGAGCGGGGGTCGAGTGACAAAAATGGTGGCAGCCAGGGCGGGAGTCACCGACGATCTGCGGGCCGACGCAAGCGCGTGGGCGACCGTGGCATCGGGGCCGAGGATAATGGGCTCCGTTGTCATGAGACCGCCTGCGGTCCGCTCGTCATAGGCCAGCAAGCGACGGACGTCCTCTGCCTCTTCGGGGTCCATGCGTTCCAGAAGGAGAGCGGCCTGACTCGACGGGAGTTCCGCAACGAGGTCCGCTGCATCGTCTGGCTGCATGACGTCAAGAACGTCGGCGGCCCGGTCGAGGTCGAGATCGGACATGATGGCGACGCGTTCATCGTCCCCGAGTTCGGACAGGACGTCCGCAAGCCGTTCGTCGTTAAGTGCTGTCGCCACGGCGAGCCTTCGGTCACCGGGCAACTCACGTAACACGTCAGCCACGTCGGCAGGTTTGAGGTGAGCAATCCTCGCGAGGAGGGCGGTCGCAGCCTGACCCTCTTTGCCGGTCGCAAGGCCGGTCAGCTCGCCGACCGGGACGATGAGAGATTCCCCGCCGTGCGGTCCGTCCCGATCGGTGCGGACATAGACGTGCGAGACCCGCCAGTCAGCGCGCCGATACTCTTCGATCGCGACATCAATAACGGTCGCACCGCCGCTACCGTCCTTGAACGCCACTCGCCGATCAAGGATCTCGTTGATGACGAGAGTCTCTGTCGACCGCTGGGAGAAACGACGAATGTTGACGAGCCCGGTCGTGATGACTTGACCGTTCGCGATCGCTGTGACCCGCGAGAGCGGCAGAAAGACACGCTTCTTGCCAGGGACCTCGATGACGAGGCCGACGCCAAGCGGCGCCCCGACGAGACGGAAAAGGACGACAACATCGTGGACCTTGCCGACGCGGTCGCCGATCGGGTCGAAGACACCGGTGCCGGCCAGCCGACCGACGAAGACTCGGGTCCGCATGGTCAGTCCCTTCGCTCCCACACGCGTCTCATCCACGCCTCGACGTCCTCGACCGTGCGAGGAATCGATTCGGACAGGCGGCGGGCGCCCTTGTCGGTGACGAGGATGTCATCTTCAATGCGAACTCCGATGCCGCGTAGCCACTGCGGGATCTTTTCGTCGTCCTCACGGAAGTACAGCCCCGGTTCGATGGTGAAAACCATCCCGGGTTCAAGGTGCGCGTCGAGGTACATTTCCCTGCGTGCCTGGGCGCAGTCGTGGACGTCGAGACCGAGGTGGTGGGAGGTGCCGTGAGGCATCCACCGGCGATGGAATTGCCCCTCCGGGGCAAGCGATTCCTCCGCGGTTCCGGGCAGGCAGCCCCACTCTTCGAGGTGGCGGGCGATGACGACCATAGCGGCCTCATGGATCTCACGGAAGCGCACACCGGGCTCGTTTGCCTTGGCGAGCGAGGCCTCGCAGGCCTCGAGAACCGCGTTGTATACCGCCGCCTGCTCTGGGGTGAATGTGCCGCTGACCGGGAGGGTGCGGGTGATGTCGGCTGTGTAGAGAGAGTCAACCTCCGCGCCCGCGTCGATGAGGACGAGTTCACCCCCCTTGACCTGACCGTTGTTGACGATCCAGTGCAAAGTGTTGGCGTGGTTGCCGGCGGCGGCGATCGTGTCGTAGCCGAGCCCATTTCCCTCTTCGCGGGCCCTGGCTGCAAAGGCTCCCTCGAGGACCCGCTCGCCGCGCCAGTGGTCAACCGCGCGGGGCAAGGCGGCAATCATGTCCTCGAAGCCTTGGGCGGTGACGTCAACAGCCTTTTGTATCTCGGCGATCTCCCAGTCGTCCTTGCGGAGCCGCAACTCGCTCGTTGCCTCCCGCAGTTTCGCGTCGAGTGCATGTCCCTCGGTGAGTGCCTCTCGCTGGCGAAGCTCTTCGATCTGAGCGTCAATCTTCGAGTCAGCGGAGGTGATGGCAGCGATCTGCACCTCGCCGAGGTCCTTCTCGAGAGCGTCCGGGAGGCTGTCGATGTGCTCGGTCCGGATTCCCGTCATCGCCGTCATCTCAGCGAGCGAGGGGCGTGCTCCAACCCAGAACTCGCCGTACCGGGAGTCGGCCCAGAATTCTTCGGATGAACGGGGGCTGCGCGGGTGGAAGTAGAGAATCGCTTCATGTCCGCCATCCGCCATCGGGTGCATGACAAGCACGGCGTTCGGCTCCAGTTCCCCGCCGAGGCCCGTGAGATGAGCGAAGGCAGAATGTGCGCGGAAGCGGTAGTCCGTGTCATTTGAGCGGACGCGTAGTTCGCCAGCTGGGATAACGAGCCGCTGACCCTCGAACTGTCGGCTCAGGGCGCTCCTCCGCAACGCCGTATAGTCCGCAGCAGCGGAGCGTTCGGGCCCATGAGGGCGCTGCCCCCAGTCTTCTCCGATGAACTCCCGGAATGCCCGACTGTCGGGACGCTGGGAGCGGTTGGATTCACGATCTTCTGTCTCAGTGCTCATGCCGACCATTCTGTCACTCGAGCGCCTCCCTTTCGATTCACACGAGGTTTGCGGGCAGACGTTGAGAAAAACCCATAACCTTGATCAGTGATTGATTTGCACACCCACTCCCTCCATTCGGACGGCACTCAGAGTCCGGGAGAGCTCATGGCCGAGGCGGCCAGCGTCGGCATTGACGTCCTTGGACTCACCGACCACGACACCGTCGCAGGATATGACGAGGCAATCGCCGCCGTTCCCGAAACCGGCGTGTCGCTCGTTCGGGGGATTGAGATGAGCGCCAGGCACGAGCACCGCTCCGTCCACCTTCTCGGTTACCTTTTTGATCCCGCGGAGGGTATTGGCGAGCACTGTGTGCGCCTGCGTGCGGAACGCGCCGACCGGCTCTACCGCATGGTCGAGGCGATGGATGCCGATGGTCTACTCACGTGGGGTGAGGTTCTCGATGTCGCGGGGCAAGACGCGACGCTCGGACGACCTCACGTCGCCGACGCCCTGCAGGCGCGCGGCGTTGTCGCGAGCCGTGATGAAGCATTCGCGACGTTGCTTTCGGCGCGGTCACCGTACTACCGGCCATATCGTGCGCCGGACCTGCGCGAGGCGGTTAACCTTGTCCACGACGCGGGTGGCGTCGCAATCTGGGCACATCCGCGAGCCGTCGCACGTGGCGGTGCCCACTCCTGGGAATCGATCATCTACGGCCTTGACCTGGGCATCGATGGCCTCGAAGTCGACCATCGCGATAACCCGCCAGAGGACCGTCGAGTACTGGCGGACATTGTCACAGAGCGGCAGCTCATACGAACCGGTGCGAGCGACTACCATGGCTCCGGCAAGCTAAACCGTCTGGGGGAGCACACCACCTCGCCCGAGATGTTCGAGAAGATCGCCTACAAGGCGTCGATGGAGGTCATCAATCCGTGAGCAGCGTCCTGGATCTCACCCTGTTCGCTTCAACCTTCTTCACCCTGTTCGTCATCATGGACCCGGCGGGCTCGATCCCGATCTTCCTCAGCTTGACCGCGAGAATGACGCCGAAGGAGCGTGCGACTGCCGCCTGGCAGGCCACCGCCGTCTCGGCTGGTGTGCTTGGCACCTTCGGCCTTTTCGGCACCTACATTCTCGGATTTCTCCACATCTCCGTCCAGGCGATGCAAATCTCGGGTGGCCTCCTCCTCCTGCTCGTCGCACTTCAGCTCCTGACCGGAGAGGAAAGTGACCCTGGCAAACCGGCTGGCAAGACGAACGTCGCGCTTGTCCCTCTCGGGACACCGTTGCTCGCGGGTCCAGGCACGATCGTCGCTTTCATGCTCGCCGTTGGGGAAGCTGGCAACGAACTTCCTTCCCTCGCCGCAGTGATCGCCGCGTTCGTCTCCGTTCACGTCCTCACGTGGGCGAGCCTGCGCTTCTCAGTCCTCATCAACCGACTACTTGGCGAGGGCGGCATTACCGTCCTGACAAAACTGTCCGGCATGCTCCTCGCAGCGATCGCTATTCAGCTTATGGTCAACGGTGTCCTCGGCGTCATCGACGGTATGTAGAGGCCACCGCTTTACTGGCGAATGGCCAACGAGTTGGGCCCGCCGCGCCAAGGGACACCGAACAACCGCGGGGTCGTACGACAAAGGGATGGACTCGAGCAGAGTCCATCCCTTTGTCGTTGTGAGGTGTCGAGTCAGCTCGCCTCACCGTGTGGCTTGCCGTTCTTCGTCCGCTTGCGCTGGCGCGGGCGGCGCGGACGATCTGACGAGCTACTTCCGCTCCGGCCGCGGCCTTCACTGCGTCCACCCCTGCCGCCTCCGCGACTTCCGCTGCCGCCACGGCTCCGCGACGACTTGCCGCCGGTCTCGCCGAGGTCCTCGACCTCTTCAGCCTCTAGACCAGCCCGGGTGCGTTGCGCGCGCGGTAACCGGCCGGTGACCGACGGATCAATGCCGAGGTCTTCGTAGAGATGCTCCGACGTATGGTACGTCTCGACGGGCTCGGGGGTGCCGAGGTTGAGTGCGTTGTTGATAACGGACCAGCGCGGCATGTCCTCCCAGTCGACGAACGTGACCGCCGTGCCCTTCTGTCCCGCGCGACCGGTACGGCCAATGCGGTGGACATAGGTCTTATCGTCCTCGGGGCACTGGTAATTAACGACGTGCGTGACGTTATCGACGTCGATGCCGCGCGCAGCGACATCCGTCGCGACAAGAATATCGATCTTGCCGGAGCGGAAGGCCCGGAGCGCGCGTTCACGGGCGCCCTGGCCGAGATCACCATGAAGAGCCCCCGTTGCGAAGCCCCGCTCTTCGAGATCCTCTGCGACGCGAGCTGCCTGCCGCTTTGTCCGGGTGAAGACGATCGCGAGTTCGCGATCCCTGGCCTGGAGGATGCGGACAAGAACTTCGATCTTGTTGAGCTGGTGGGCCCGGTAGACAACCTGGGTCGTGTCCTTCACCGTCTGGTTGTCGTCGGTCGGATCCTGGGCGCGAATGTGCGTCGGGCGGGTCATGAAGCGGCGCGCCATGGCGACGACGGGGCCGGGCATCGTTGCTGAGAACAGCATCGTGTGCCGGGAGGCTGGCGTTGCCGACATGATCGTTTCGACGTCCTCGAGGAAGCCGAGATCGAGCATCTCATCGGCCTCATCGAGCACAAGAACTTTCACGTGCGAGAGGTCGAGAATCCTCTGCTTGAGCAGGTCGATGAGACGCCCCGGGGTTCCGACGACAATCTCAGCGCCCTTCTTTAGTGCCTCGACCTGGGGCTCGTATGCTCGCCCGCCGTAGACCTCAACGATTCGAACGTTGCGGTTAACCGATGCTGCGACGATGTCGCCAGCGACCTGAACGGCAAGCTCACGCGTCGGTGCGATAGCCAGGGCCTGCGGCGCACCGGGCGCACGCAACTGATCAAAACCTTCTTCGCCGGGACCAACGACAGCCTCAATCATGGGGATGCCAAAGCCGAGAGTTTTGCCAGTCCCCGTCTTCGCCTGCCCGATGATGTCCTGTCCCGACAGCGCGATCGGCAGTGTCAGTGCTTGGATCGGGAAGGGATAGGTGATGCCCTTCGCGTCGAGTGCGTCGACGATGGGTTCGCTCACGCCGTAGTCGGCGAAAGACTTCTGTTCAATCTCATCGGGCGCGGCGGCGATATCTGCCGCGGGTTCGTTGAGTTCGGGCACGACGGCCTCGTCGGTATCAATTTTTCCGGTGTGTGAAGACATACGTCCCCTTTGCTGATCGGCGGATAGGAGCGCTGTTCGCGCTGGCAGCCGATCGCAGAGGAGCAAATGCCGGGAATCCGGCGAGAGTGATGATGTCAACGGCACGACCGGTCAACCTTCGGGACCATCTTAGTCCACGGCCGCGGCCGGCCGCCGAATATGTGTCACGCGTGACCGAAGCCAACCCTGCGGGGCTCGTCCTCTCCGAGTGAGACGTAGGCCAGCGTCGTGACCGGCACATAGGCCTTGCGACCCTTCGAATCTTCGACCCGGAAGATGCCGTTGTCGGCAATTGCCTTCTCGAGGGCCTCCTCGACCTCCTCCGGGGACATGTCGACGTCGTAGGTGAGTTCGCGGGTGATGTTTTGAATACCGATGTGCAGTTCCATGGTGCCAATCGTACGGAAAAGCATGGCCAACGCTGGCGACGATTCGTCACCAGCCGAAAAATGGCGCAGATTGGCCGCTGGGCTCGCGTATCGTGGGCCGGTATGGGGGAGATTGTGCTCGATAATTCACAGGTTGCGGCGCTTGAACGGGCGCTTTCTGCGCGCTCCACTGTCATCGCCGGAGCCGCAGGCACAGGCAAGACACGTGTTCTCCTCGAAGCCGTGTCGAGGATCGTTGAGACAAATCAGACCGCAGTTGTCCTCGCCTCTGGACGCCGGGCGGCCGATGACCTGCGTGCTCGACTGACAACTCGACTTGGTCGTCTGCCCGAGGGGCTTGCTGTGCGCACTGCGCAGGCGTGGGCATTCACGATTCTCCAGCAGTACGCGGCCGATCGGCATCGGCAGACTCCTGAGCTCATCACCGGTCCAGCCCAAGACGCGATTATCGGAGAGCTACTCGTCGAGCTCGGTGACGACATCCCATGGCCGAAGGAAATTACTCCCGAGGTCATGGAGCTACCGGGCTTCCGAGCCGAGCTACGAGACCTCCTCACCCGCGCCGCGGAACTCGGGCTCCAGGGCTCAGACCTCGCCCGACTCGGCCGTCAACAGGGGGAAGAGATGTGGGTTGCCGCCGGTGAGCTTATCGACCAGTACGAAAGTGCACTCGCCCTCGAGGATGCGACGGCGATGGGAGGCGGGGGAGCGGACCGTTTCGACCACGCCCGGCTTGTTCACCAGGCGGCGAGATTACTCTCCGCTCCGGACGCGTGGTCCGACGGGGCTATGCCTCACTCGGACTGGATTATCGTCGACGACTACCAGAACGCGACACTCGCGACCGCGGCACTTCTATCCGCCTCATACCGGGCCGGCACGAGGCTCATCCTCGCAGCCGACCCGGATACCGCTGTCGAGGGTTTTCGCGGCGGCATAGCCCACCTGCCTGGGCTTGCGAAAGGAAGCCGAGACGGGCTCGGTTTCGGAGCGGAAGTTGTGGCGCTTCGGACCCGGCACCGTGCCGGCGAACATCTCTCTCGAATTCAAGATGCGCTGTGTTCACGCATCGGCGTGGCAGGCATGAGCTCGCACAGAAACCCCCGGCCAGCGGGTGGTGAGGACTCGGTTTCGATCAAGACATTCGCCAGTGTCGATCAGCAACTGTCCGGTATTGCCCGCATCATCCGACACAAGCATGTCCGAGGCGGCTTGTCCTACGATGACATCGCAGTCATCACTCGCGCCCGCAGTGCCCATACCGAGCTTGAGCGTGTCCTCGCCGATGCGGGAGTGAAGGTCCGTCCCGCAGCTCGCGAACAGCCGTTGCGTTACGTTCCGATCGTCCGGGCCCTCATCGACGTCGTCCGAGAGGCCAACGGTGACGAGCTGGATGATGCGACACTTCTCAACGTGCTCGCGTCCCCGCTCGTCGGCATTGAGCCCCAGGAGCTGAGAAGCCTGCGCCGCCGGCTCGCGGCGTGGGCCACCGAACATGACACGGTCTCGCCCGTTCGCCATCTCGTGGAGAACGCCCCTGCGGAGCGATGGGCGGCTCCGGTCAGGCGCCTTAGGACGATAGTTGCGTCCGCCCGAGCGGCCGTTGTCGACGGTGGGAACGCCGAGTCGGTGCTGTGGGCGGCGTGGCACGCCGCTGGCCGAGCTGAAGAATGGCGCACTCTTGCGCTCGCGGGAGGTGTCCGCGGTCGCGCGGCGAACGCGATGCTCGACGCGGTCATGACAATGTTTAGGGCAGCTCAGCGGATGGTCGACCGGGACGGCCGGGCCTCTTCAATCGAGCTCGTGCAGGATCTCGAGGCTCAGGAATTCGCCGAAGATTCGATCGCGCGTACAGGTCGTGAAGCAGGTGTTCACCTTCTCACTCCGGCGATGGCGGTGGGACTCGAATTTGATCTCGTCATTGTCGCTGATCTCAACGACGGTGTGTGGCCCAACCTTCGCGCCCGTGACGGTCTCTTTGGTGCCGGCAGGCTTGCCGAACTCTACCTCGACAGGCTGACGGATGGTGTCTCGGTTCGCTCTGTGCTCGACGACGAGCTCCGCATGCTTGCCGCGGCAGCTGGCCGTGCGAAGCAGGCTCTTGTCCTCACCGCAGTGGACTCCGAAGAGACATCCCGCTCGCGATTCATCGACCTCATCGCTGACGAGAATGATATCGATCAGGTCGATGCGAGCGAGCTGTCGATGTCGGTTCCGGGCATCGTTGGCCGGCTCCGCTCCGTTCTGTCTGATCCCGAACTCGGAGTCGGCGAAAAGGACAGAGAGGCTGCCGCGGCGATTCTTGCATCCCTGCCGCAGTGGACCGATGTCGATATCGCGGGAGTGGACCCGCACACGTGGGTGCCAGCTCTCGAGCCGAGCACCGATGCGGTCTGGAGGACCGACCTTCGACTCAGCCCGTCGGCTGTCGAGGATGTTGCCGCATGCCCGCTGCGTTGGTTCATGTCGTCTCGAGGTTTCAGCGATACGGATGACCGGCGTCGACTCGATATCGGCACCCTTATCCACGAGCTCGCTGAAAGCTACCCGAACGGGGGTCGCGACGAGCTCCTCGCGGCATTCGAGGAGAAGTGGACCGTCATCGCATCGACGATGGAGGACGGTCTCGAGAAAACCACGGAATATGACAGGGTCCGTTCAATGGTCGAGTCCCTCGCCGTCTACCTTGCCGCCAGTCCGCCCGCCGACGTGGAGCAATCCGTCCGCGTCGACACAGAGGCGTTTACGGTCTCCGGCCGCATCGACCGCGTCGAGCATTCGGAGCGGGGTCCGGTCATCGTCGACTTCAAGACGAGCGACACGGCACGGCCAGCCGCCGTGGTTCAGGACAACCCTCAGCTGAAGATTTATCAGTGGGCCTACGAAAGGGCCGTCGGTGTACCTGTTGCTGGTGCCCGCCTCGTTTATCCGGCCGCCAGGCTTGCGAAGGGTAACCCGTCACTTCGTGTCCAGGACCCGCTCACTGACGATGATCGGAAGGCGGTCGATGATCTTCTCGCGAGCGTCCAGGAGGACCTCAGCGGGTCCAGCCTCGCCGCCCGAACCAATGAGTGGTGCACGTTCTGTGCCGTGAAAGCCGTATGCCCGCTGTATGACGAAGGAGCGCTGTTCTCGTGAACCTCGACACCCGGCAGGGAGCAAGTCGCTTCCTCGAGCTCATCGACGGATACCCTCCGACGTCGGACCAGCTCGACGTCATCATGGGCGGTCCGGAGCCCGCGCTTGTCATCGCGGGTGCTGGCGCAGGCAAGACGAAAACGATGGCGTTGCGTGTGGTGTACAGCGCCGCCGCTGGTCGGGTCGAGCCGGGCCAAGCCCTCGGCCTGACGTTCACGAACAAAGCCGCGAATGAGCTCAGCTCTCGCATCGCTGCCATGCTTCGTCGAGCCGCCAGGCTCGGATCGACCGCCCTGGACGAGGAAACGGCAATTCTCTCTCGCCCTCAGGTGTCGACGTACAACGCGTTCGCGTCGACGATCGCCTCCGAGCACGGTCTCCTCGTTGGAGTCGACCCGTCCTCTCGCCTTATCACCGATGCGGAGCGCTTCCAGATTGTCAACGACATCGTGCGCGGCTGGCGCGGACCGAGGGAGGGTCTCGACGGTAAATTGACGACCCTTGTTGACCATGTTCTTCGGATGTCGTCAGAAATTCTCGACAACCAGCTGACGACCGATGACGTTCGCGAGGCGATGGCCGAATTCGACGACCACATCGAGTCCCTCGATTATCAGAGCCTCACGAAAGCGAAGGCTGGCAGGCTGTTCAGCCACCGCGACAAGTACGCCACGCGCCTAATCGTGCTCGACATGGTTGACGCCTATTTCGCATACAAGCGGGCCAATCGCCTCATCGAATTCGCGGATCAGGTCTCGGTCGCGCACCGCGTGCTTCGTGCACGCCCGCAACTTGTCCAGCAGTATCGTGGCGAGCACCGGCTTGTCCTGCTCGATGAATACCAGGACACGTCCGTGAATCAGGCGCTGTTCCTGGCAGAACTGTTCGGCGGCGGCCACGACGTGACGGCGGTTGGCGATCCGAACCAGGCAATCTATGGCTGGCGCGGAGCCTCAGCCGACGCACTCTCCGCATTTAAGGTCAGTTTCCGCGGACCGGAGAAGCCAGTTGCCGAGTACTCCCTGGCGATGGCGTTCCGTAACAAGGGCGAGATCCTCGAGGCCGCGAACACGGTTGCGTCACCGCTCCGTCGGCACGCACAGCAGTCCGGGCTGACTGTCCCGCCTCTGGCGGCCTTCATACCGAGTGGTGGCGAGGTCGAGATTTCGTTTGAAACATTCAAGGACGAGTCGTATCGTGCGATAGCTCGCGATATTGCTCAGTATCGCGACGCGCATGCGGACATGAATGACGGCCGCGGGCCGTCGGCCGCTGTCCTCTGTCGAGCGCGGGCGGACTTCGAGCCGATGGCGAAGGCATTGGAGGAGCTCGGTATCCCGTACATCGCCCATGGCAGTCAGTCCGCGATCACCCAACCTGAGGCAAAGACCGTGCGTGCTCTTCTCCGGGCTGTCATTAACCCTGCGCGCGGCGATGAGCTCATCCGCTTCATGTCCTATCTCAATATTGCCCCTGCCGATATCGAGGCCGTCAACGTTGTCCGCAGGAGTGCGGAGCGTGACGAGGGAGCAAGGCTGAGCTTCATCGAAGCTCTCAGCTTCGTCGACCGTGCCGACGTGTCGGAAGCTGGACGGCGCCGACTCGCGATGCTCGTGAGGTGGATGACCACCTTGACCGAGGCTCGGCACGCTCGCATCGAGGATCTGGTCAGCATGGCGGCACGGATCACGGGTCTCGAAACCGAGGTCGCGTCTCGATCCGTACGGGGTGGCATTGGCAGGGCAAGTCTTGCCATCCTCCAGCGCATGGCAGCGGGATATTCGGAAACGACCGAGGGCGCCACGCTGGACGCGTTTCTCACCTGGCTCGACCTGGTTGAGGAGAAGGAAAAAACCGGGTCGGACGACATGCCGCTCGCGGATCTCGCACTCCAGTCCGGCGAGGTGACGAAGGACGAGCTGGAAGACCCCCACTCCGTCACGATCATGACAGTCCACGGAGCCAAAGGTCTCGAATGGGATTATGTTGCGATTCCAGAACTCCGCTACGGGGGTTTTGACCTGCTCAAACAAAAGCATAGGGACCCGTGGATTGGCTGCGCCGGTAAGGTGCCGCAGTGGCTACGGGCCGATGCTCCGTCCCTGCCTGACTGGCGGTGGCAGAACACTCAGGACAAGGACGAGCTCGCCGAGTCCTTCGCCAGGTGGGACGTCGACGATATGGCCGAGCACGAGAACCGGGAACGGCGCCGGCTCGCCTATGTCGCGATGACGAGACCGCGATCACGACTGTTACTCGCGGGATACTGGTACGAGAACCACGACAAGGGCCGGGATTGCTTTGCAAAGCTCGCTGAGGGGAAGAAGGCTGATGTCGGTCCTTCACGGCTCCTCCTTGGGCTCGATGTGCCCGCTCTCGGCGTCAGTCTCGACGAGCTTCCCGAGGTGACAGGAGAGTCTGAGGCGGAGATTCCGAGCGCGCTCTGGCCAGATGGTCTTCATCGCGGCGGAGATGTCCACGTCAAGGACGCGGCTGCGGTTGTCGCAGCCCAGGCTCCACGTTCGGTGGCCGAGATGATGGAGATGGCTCGAGATCGCTCGCCCTGGTTGCGTGATTCTCTCGACGACCTCATCGCGCTACTCGGTCGTGATGAACCCGACGAACTCGATATCGGCCATCTCACAGCGAATGGTGTTGTCGCGATGGCGAGCAGCCCTGAGGAGTACCGACGGAACCTGGAGCGCCCGATACCGAGTGAACCAGCAGTCGCCGCCCGCATCGGCCAGCAGGTGCACGAACATATTGCGCTGCAGTATTCGGCCCCGCGCACCGGAGATCTTATCGATGTCTCCGGCGAGATCGAGCAGGTGCTCGGACTCGACCTCCTCGATCCGAGAGTCTCCGCGCTCATCGCAGCCTTCGAGGACCTCGACGTCGTCAAGGCTGGCCTCCGGCCGATCGCGATCGAGGCGCCAGTCGATGTGACGGTTGCGGATATGCCGATGAGAGGCACGATCGACGCCGTGTTCGACGATGGCGTCAACGACGTGACTGGCGAACGGCGGGTCCGGATCGTCGACTGGAAGACGGGGCGCCGCCCACGGGATGCAGATCTTGCGACGCGCGAGCTTCAGCTTCATCTTTATCGTTTCGCGTGGGCGAAGGTGACGGGGACCGCGCCGGAGAACATCCGAGCTTCGTTCGCCTACCTGGGGGAAAAAGATCCGACCCGCCGGATGTACGACGTGGAGCCAATCAGTGCCGAAGAGCTGGAATCGAGGGTGTCCCACCTC
Source organism: Flaviflexus huanghaiensis (assembly GCF_014118685.1). Classification (GTDB taxonomy): domain Bacteria; phylum Actinomycetota; class Actinomycetes; order Actinomycetales; family Actinomycetaceae; genus Flaviflexus; species Flaviflexus huanghaiensis. The sequence continues at coordinate 15,245 of NZ_JACFAK010000018.1, read as the reverse complement.
GTCGAGCAGGTCCGAATTGCAGGTGCTACCGCTGATGGACTCAGGCGGGAGAGCCTCCGGTCAACGGGTCGTCCATCTGCCACCGCGGCCCCGTCATCTCGTGCGGATCAGCTGCAATCGTCTCATCAAGTTCACTAAGCATGGCGCGCGCCTCCTCCACGATCTCATCGGAATCGATGCGCGTGCCGTGCAGGAGCCAGCGAGCGAGCGCAAACTCGGAGTGGAGAAGGACACGTTCGAGCAGGTGAGCGTCGCCGCCGCGGCCCCTCGCCATGGCGTACGACTCCGTCACGACATCGAGCAACTCATCGTCCAGGGTGTTCGCGAGCCACACGAAGTCCTCGGCAGGGTCGCCCACGTGCGCATACCCGAACCCGCTGATGGCACTGACCTGGTCGTTCGCCCATAGGACGTGATCTTCGTCCATGTCCCCGTGGACGGGGACCGTCTCGATCTGCCAGAGCGAATCGTCTGCGATCCATCTGTCCCAACGACCCAGCAGAGCGCTTGGGGCCATGCGGGTGAGGGCCACGTCTTCGAGTTCCGTCTGGAGTCGGCGGCGCAGGCCATCGGCGTCATAGATCGGCACTCCTCCCGATGCGTAAACGTTTGGATCAAGCTCGTGCAACGCCCCGAGTGCGCGGCCGACCGACTGGGCGCCTGGTTTCGAGAGGGTGTCGAGGTCGACGCTCCGGCCGTAGGGCTCGCGGTACACCATGGCCCTGCCGCCGTCCCGAACTGTCGAGAACGCTTTGGGTCGGATAACATCGAAGGGAAGTGCCCCTCGGTCAACCGCTTGGATGAGACCATCGGCGAGGGCTGCTTCGGCTTCCAACGCCGCCCCGGCGAGCTGGTGGCGGGGATACTTGACAACCCAGTGCCTGCCCTGCGAGTCGAGCACACCGGCGACGTGGTAATCGGGGGTTGACTCGAACGGTGGGCGGGTGGCCACGATCTCGACGTCCCCCAGCGCTGAGACGGCGATGGCGGCGAGGAAGAGGGAAGTCCGAGTCACAGTCTCAACTTAGGCGAAACGGTCGATACCTGCCAGATCACACTCCGTAAAGTTGGCTACGCCGCAGACCGGGTTTTGCCGTAGCCTGGAATGCGTGGCTACTGACTACTCCTCCGAAATCGCTGAGCTTCGCTCGACTTTTGAACAGATCCGGCTCGTCACCGACCCCGAGGGCCTGAAGAAGCAGATCGCTGACCTGACTGAGCTGTCGGGAGCTCCGGACCTGTGGGACGATCAGGAGAAGGCGCAGACCGTGACATCGAAGCTCTCCCACGCCCAATCCGAGCTCAACAGGCTTGAGGCGATGGGTGCGAGAATCGATGACCTTGAGGCCATGGTTGAGATGGCGGAGGAGGAGTCCCTCGTCGACGAAGAGAGCGGGGCAGCGCTGTTCACGGAAGCGGACACGGATCTAGCGAAGATTCGGCGCGACCTCGACGACCTCGAGATCAAGACGCTCCTGTCAGGAGAATACGATTCCCGCGAAGCTGTCCTCACGATCCGGGCCGGTGCGGGCGGCGTTGACGCCGCCGACTTCGCCGAGATGCTCTTGCGCATGTACAGCCGCTGGGCAGAGCGAAACGGCTATCCGACGAAGATTCTCGACACCTCCTATGCGGAGGAGGCCGGTATCAAGTCCGCTACGATCGAAATCAATGCTCCCTTCGCTTACGGCACCCTGTCCGTCGAGGCGGGAACCCACCGTCTTGTGCGGATCTCACCGTTCGACAATCAGGGCCGGCGGCAGACGTCGTTCGCGGCCGTTGAAGTCATCCCCGTCACGGAGCACACGGACCATATCGATATTCCCGAGGCGGATATCAAGGTTGACGTGTTCCGCTCGTCAGGCCCGGGCGGCCAGTCCGTCAACACGACTGACTCCGCTGTCCGAATGACGCACCTTCCGACCGGCATCGTTGTGTCGATGCAGAACGAGAAGTCGCAGATTCAGAACCGTGCAGCCGCGCTTCGCGTGCTCCAGGCCAGGCTCCTTCTTCTCCGACAGGAGGAGGAGGCGGCTGAGAAGAAAGCTCTCGCCGGTGACGTCAAGGCCTCGTGGGGTGACCAGATGCGGTCGTATGTCACACACCCGTACCAGATGGTGAAGGACCTTCGGACAAACTACGAATCGGGTAATCCGGACGCGGTCTTTGACGGGGAAATTGATGGATTCATCGACGCCGGCATTAGGTGGCGGGTCGGTCAGCATTCAGAAGATGACGTTTAGATAACGGCGTGCCTTGCTGATGTGCGGGTGGGGTTCCGGTAGCTTGAGGCTGACTCCCGGCCCATCGAACTTGGCGACGCATGATCACATTTCAGAACGTTACGAAGATTTACCAGAAGGGTGCGCATCCGGCGCTCGACGACGTGAGTCTCGACATCCAGCGAGGCGAGTTCGTGTTCCTCGTCGGTCCGTCCGGCTCAGGCAAATCCACGTTCCTCAGGCTCTGCCTGCTTGAAGAGCAGGCCACGTCCGGACACATTTCTGTGCTTGGCAAGAACCTTGCCGAACTCTCCGCGCGCCGCACCCCGAAGCTCCGCCGTCAGGTCGGGCGTGTATTTCAGGAGTTTCGCCTGCTCGAGGACAAGAACGTCTTCGACAACGTCGCCCTTGCCATGCAGGTCATCGGCCGACCCCGGCACCATATCAAGACAGCGGTTCCCGAATCGCTCGATATGGTCGGCCTTGCTGGCAAGGAGAAGAGGAAGATGAACGAGCTTTCTGGCGGTGAGCTTCAGCGCGTTGCCATCGCCCGGGCGATGGTCAACCGTCCCAAGCTTCTCTTGGCGGACGAGCCGACGGGTAACCTCGACCGGAAAACGGCCGGCGGGATCATGGCACTTCTCGATCGGATCAACCGCAGAGGCACGACAGTCGTCATGGCGACGCATGCGTATGACATCGTCGACGAAATGAGAAAGCGCGTCGTCACGCTCGATCAGGGTGTCGTCATCTCCGACCAGGAGCGCGGCATTTACGGCAGGGGAGGACGGGCGTGAGAATCGGCTTCATCCTCTCCCAGACATTCAAGGGAATTCGATCTAATCGAGTCGTCGTTGCCTCGCTCGCACTCGTCACCTTCGTCTCTCTCATGTTCCTAGGCGCCGCCTCGCTCCTTCAGACGCAGGTCGGGAACATGAAGAACGAATGGTACGACAAGGTCGAGGTCACCGCCTTCATGTGTCCCCTCAACCCGACGACGGCGCAGTGTGCCGGTGGCGAGGCGACGCAGGAGCAAATCGACACGGTGGATGAGTTTCTGCGTTCGGATGCGATGCAACCGTATGTCGAAGAAATTTACATCGAGTCGAAGGCCGATGCTCTCGAGAACTTCAGAGAAATCATGGAGGGCACGACCTGGGTTGACGCTATTGATGAAGCCGGAATGCAGGTGTCGTTCCGGGTCAAGCTCGTCAACCCGGAGGAGTTCCAGATCGTGGCGGATGAGCTACGTGGACAGCCCGGCGTTGAATACGTCATTGACCAGAGGGAACAGCTCGAATCGATATTCTCCGTCCTCAACGGGGCGACGATCATCGCCGCGGTGCTCGCGGGGACAATGATCCTCACGGCACTTCTCCTCATCGTCACGATGGTCCGGCTCTCGGCCATGTTTCGGCAAAAGGACACCGGCATCATGCGGATGGTCGGCGCCTCCAACTCCGTTATCCAGACACCGTTCGTTCTCGAGGGCGTGTTTGCTGCTCTCATTGGCGCACTTCTCTCTGTCGGCACACTGTATGGCGCTGTCCGTTACTTCTTCGACGACTCGGGAGCAGACGAGGCCATCCGCTTCATCCGGCTCATTGACTCCGACGACGTCATCGCGCTCGCGCCGTGGCTGGTCGGCGGCGCCCTCATCGTCACCGCCCTCGCCTCCTATGTCGCACTTCGGCGCTACACGAAAGTCTGAGCTATGGGAATCCGCACCGTCCTTGTTGCCGCTGCAAGTGCCCTCATGCTTGCTGTCAGCGGCTCCGCAGCATCAGCCGACAGCGACGACGAGAGAGAGCGTCTCGTCGAGCAGCAGGAAGAGAGCGAGCGGCAGCTCGAAGAACTGCAGTCCACCCTCGAGGGTGTCGACGTTGACCTCCAGGAAGCCTACATTCGGCTCGAGGATGTTCGTGGCCAGATTCCGGGCGCCCAAGCCGATCTTGATACAGCGCGATCTGAGCTGTCAGCGGCACATCGTGAGCAGGAGCGGATAACCGGCCAGCTTGAGGCGGCACGAGCGGAGCTCGAGATCATCGAAGATGAGATTCAGGTTGACAGTCAACTCTCCGACAACACCCAGTCCTCCCTCAATGAGCTCGCTCGCTCCGCGTACCGCGGCGAAACCGTCGGGAGTCGGGTGGACGTGTGGTTCACGGCCGCGTCCAACGATGATCTACTCGGCGTCTTCGCAGCCACCAACTCCATCGCCCGCACCGAATCGGCACTCATTCTCGAAGCGCAGACGCAGGTGGCGATGAACGAGAATCGACTCGTTCGGCAAACCGCAGTCGAGAACGACATCGTCGATCTTCAGGCCGAGGCGGAGGCCATCGTTGCCGAGCTCGAGGTGAAGGAAGCTGCAGCAGAGCAACGCGCGAACGACCTCGCGGCACTCGAAGCGAGCGAAGCCCAGCACGCCGATGAGCTGGAAGCCCGGCGTGACGAGTTCCAGTCCTCCATGGTGAGAATCGAGGATGAGCGGGAATCGACCGCCGCCCGTATCGCTGAGATCGACGAAGAGAACAGGCGCCGAGCGGAGGAGGCGGCCCGACAGGCTGCCGAGGAGGCAGCGGCGCGGGATGCTGCTGCTCGTGAGCGAGCTGCCCAGGAAGCCCGGCAAAATGTGGCGCCAGCGGCCCCACCGGCCGCCGCGCCGGCTCCCGCACAGCCACCCGCGGCAGCGCCAGCGCCGGCTCCGGCTCCGGCACGGACTGCATTTATCCCGCCCGTTCCCGCTCCCGTGTACGTCACATCCCCGTTTGGGATGCGCTGGTACCCGATCACCGGTGGCTATTGGATGCACAACGGCGTTGATCTGCGTTCCGTCTGTGGTGAAGGCCAGGTTGCGACTGCGGCTGGCGTCGTGACGGCCACGAGCCCTCCGCACCTGACGGGGACGAGCGGAAACCAGGTCATGATCAACCACGGCATCATCGGTGGATCGTCCTATGTTTCGGTCTACAACCATCTCGGCGGCTTCGCCGTCTCGCCTGGCCAGAGCGTTTCCCAGGGACAGGTCATCGGATTCACCGGACAGACCGGTCAGGTGACCGGCTGTCACGTTCACTTCGAGATCTGGAAAGACGGCTCGGTCATTGACCCGATGACGCAGCCGGGGTTCACCCGCCGTAACTGACGAGGGCGCGACGGCGACGATTTGGAACGTGGAGCTCGCTCGGTCGCTCATGGCGGCGCATTTCGGCGTGCGCTATCATGGTATGCCAGTGTCTGAGGAGGAAATATGGCCAAAGCAGGCGCCACATCTCAGGCGTTGAAGAACAAGCAGAAGGCGGATGCTCGCCAAGTTGTCGCTCGCAATAAGAAGGCTCGTCACGAGTACTTCATCGACGAGACGTATGAGGCGGGCCTCGTGCTGACCGGTACCGAGGTCAAGTCATTGCGAGAGGGCCGTGCATCGCTCACCGAGGCCTGGGTAGAGATCGACCGCTCGGGTGAAGCATGGCTACAGAATGCAACGATCCCCGTCTATGTGGCTGGGACATGGACGAATCACGCGCCAACACGGAAGCGGAAGCTTCTGCTCCACGCCGATGAGATTCTCAGGCTTGGTCAGCGGTCCCGTGAAAAGGGACACACGATCGTTCCTCTCGAACTCTATTTCATTCGTGGCCGGGCCAAGGTCGAGATTGCGCTGGCGCGCGGTAAGCAGGAGTGGGATAAGCGGGAAACTCTCCGCCGTCAGCAAGATGATCGCGAGGCACGGCGCGCCATGTCGGACTTCCGCAAGGGCCGCAGGGAATAAGTTTCACCTTTCTTGGGTTATACTCAGTGTCCACCCTTTCGGGGGTGGAGCTGTTTGATAACAGAATAGGGGGCGATCGGTTTCGACAACGGTCGAGATTGATGTGAAGCGGGTCGAGGATGCACAGTCATCTCGTAAACGATTCTGTGCAAACCAATAGGTGCCAACTCTAAGCGCACCGATTTCGCCCTCGCTGCCTAAGCGAGCCTCGAAATCCGTCAGCCTGTAGCCTGCTCTTGCTACATGATCTGACGTCGTTTTAAGAGCCACTGCCTCTTGCCTTCGTACGTGGGGTAAGAGGAACACTTAGCGTGCTAGGTCTGTCAGTGCTAAGTCTGTACAAGCACTGGGGCCGAAAACAGCGTGATCCAGACTGCACCCGGAGAAGCCATTAATCGACATCGTTGGACCCGGGTTCAATTCCCGGCGCCTCCACCATGTGTAGATCAAGATGAACCCCTCGGGAACGGTATTCTGCTTCGTCAGGATGCGGTTCCCGAGGGGTTTTCTATTGCCGGGACGCGGACGTCTGGATGTACCGACTTTTCCGCTGGCCGATGACGATGCCGTGGTGTATCGCTAAAGCGAGCGGCGGAGAGTTCACGAGCCGCGACACACGGGTGATCCTCTAGGCCCTCGCGGATAAGGTGAGGACACTGGCGCAACGGCCAGCTGAGGAGCCAACAACCTGGTTGGGGCTCATAGCCCGGCCGGTGTGCTGCCATCACCATCGTCGTCGACCCACTCGAGGAGGTCACCGGGTTGGCAGTCGAGAACGCGGCACATCGCGTCCAGTGTTGTTAGGCGCACAGCTTTCGCGCGGCCGTTCTTCAGGACTGCGATGTTCGCCGGGGTGATGCCTACACGCTCGGCGAACTCGCCCACGCTCATTTTCCGTCGTGCTAGCTCGACGTCGATTCGGATGACGATGGCCATGGGTTAGACCACCGCGTCCATCTCGACCTTGAGCTCTGTGGCTCGCATGAGCAGGCCCCTGAGAACGACGATCAGGAGGATGACGATGATCCCGACGAGGAGGAGGAGTAGCTCCCCGAGGAGAATCGACGGCGCTGAGACATTCTGGACTGTCTGCCAGGTAGATGTGGCGAAAGCGATGATCCACGCTGCGCTGAGTGCGCCGAGCATGACGTCGACCCACCGTCGTGCGTTGCCGCTGAAGATCTCCTCCTTAGCCACCTGCCCGAGAAGTTGCCAGGTGGCCAGAAGCGCGACCTGGACGCAGGCAAGAACGGCGATAAGCGGAATGGCCAAGGACCATCGTGCCCAGGCAAACTCCGGGTAAGCCTCCGCCATCCACCCGGACACGACCGGTATGACGACGGCTTGGGCAAGAAGAAGTCCGAGGGCGCCTATCACAGTAAAGACCTGCAGCGTCCGAGCTAAGCGAAGATCCATAGGATGATTATCAATCTATATCTATCGAAAATCAATAGGTCATCGCGTCAGATGCCATGATCCATAGGTTCGTCCTCTCGTTCACGTCACGTTATCGAAACAGCTCGGAGAAGTTGATGACTAGCGACGCCACGCGTTCGCGAACACGTTACTCGCCGGTGCCGTGGCTTCTCCGGTGCGAACGAGAGATGGTCTTTGCGTGCCGTAACGTCACATCTGCTGGTACTTGGCTCGTAATCCGGAGTACACGCCGAACATCAGGAAGCCGATCCCGATCGCGGCGAGGAGTATCCCTCCGGCGGGCAGTGATCGCATCTCGTCAAACGCGGCATCCATTCCTCGCGCCTTGTCGGGGTCTGCGCTGATTGCAGCCCACATGACCATGATGCCGACACCACCGAGGGCGACGCCTTTCGCGACATATCCGACCAGTCCGGTCTTGTCGATCGTGGCTGCGACGGCATGGTCGCCGGCCGGGTTGAGGTCTTCCCTGAAACTGTGCGTGATGCCCTTATAAGCATGGTAAACCCCGATGGCGATGATGGTCATTCCAGCGATGAGGACGAGCCCGCGTCCCACCATCGAGCCGAGGAACGGCGCCGCAGCCTCCTCAGCGGTTTCTGCTGAATCCGAACCGCTACCCAGCCCGAAGCGCAGTGCCGTCCACGCGAGGACTGCATAGACTCCCGCTTTGCCCAGTGCCTTCGCACTGTTGAACGCTTTCCGTCCGGAACTCCGGACCCGACCGAAGGGGATATCCAACACGTGCATGAGCGCCAACGCCGCCATTGCGACCCCGCCGACCACGAGCAGGACGGCACCGGCGGGAGCGTCGGCGTAGCTGGCGAGGGCTCCTGACTGGTCGGCCGATTCACCTGAGCTCCCCCAGATCCCGAGGCGGAGGCAGATCCATCCAATCATGGCGTGGACAAGGCCCGACATGACATATCCGACGCGCGACACGTACTCAAACCACCTGTTGTCCGCTGCGTCAGCCGCCGTGCCGCGAGCTTTTTCAACGGCCCGTTCAACCGAATCGCCATTCGCTGGGTTGTCCATAGGTTCAGACTAGACCTGCGCCCAGCATTTTCGACATGGGAGAAGAGAGCGGCGGCGTCACTGATCAAACATCTTGGCCAACGTGATTGACTGTGTCAGTCGATGGCCTGTGGCTGCGTGAGCAGCATCGAGAGCATCGAGCACAAGCCTGACAAAAGTCCATGCTCGGACGCGGTCCTCATCGAGCCCCGCGACGTCGGCAATGATGCTCGCCCTCATGCGCACGTGTGCGCGCGGGTTATGTGCGCGGGTGGACTGGCTAAACCTCTGCGACATCATGGGTTTGACGGCGAATGCGAGCTCGCCAGCCAGGGGCCGGGGACTGATCGCGAGCCACTCGCCACGCCCGGGGTCGAATGGCGCAAGAACGTTTCGGTCATGGAGGTTAGCGTGGATGAGGCGGCCACCGTCGACAACCCCTGCCTCAATATCCTCAACTAGATCGGCCATGTGTGAACGCGCCTGAGCGATGAGTCGGCGAGGTACACGTGGATGATGCGTGTCGAGTGCGGTCTGCCAGCGCTGAGACCGTTCGACGAGAGACTGAAATCGGACGTGTGCTGGCCGATCGAGAGTTCGGAGGAGGGTGCCGACGGTCTCGCATGCATCGAGGATGTTCTCCGCCGCCAACGGGCGGCTGTCATCGAGCCGCTCAAGAAGGAGCGCATAATCCCTCGGTTCAGCCGCCTCGAGGCGGACCGCACCATGGCCGTCCCATTCCCTCAGCGCGAGATGTTCAAACGCCGAATCGACGCTTGGCCAGGCCAATTGGAGGATGGCTGGTCGGCGAGTGGCGGCGAGAACATCGAGCACAAGTGAAGTGGAACCCGCCCGCACGGGAGCGGGAGAGGTCTCATCGAGTGATAAATCCCAGCGCCGCAGAGCCTTATCGAGCAAGCGCGGCAGAGCCTGTATCCATTCCGCTCCCGTCGTTCCATGCCTCGGGAACGCATTCGTGAGGAAAGGATCGGCGAGGCGATCCTCCATGGCGTCGGCCAGATCAGGAAGAATTGTTTCGTTCATGTTCACGTGTCGAGCACCGGCGATCCTCCGTGGGTTGGCAAAACAGTTCACGACAACCCGGAGGCCCAGAACTTAGGGGAAGAGTGGCATGATCTGCCTTGGGGTGTCGATAACCATGTCCGCCCCTGCTGCGATGATGTCGTCTTTTTTGCCGTAGCCGTAGGTCACGCCGATGCCAGTCGAACCGGCCGCATGCGCGGCCTGGATGTCGGTCGCCATGTCGCCGACCATCGCGACCTTTCGGGGGGAGACACCGAACCGTTCCTGGACCATCTGGATGGACTGCGGGTCCGGCTTCATCCGCGTCATGTCATCCGCTGTCACGATGTAGTCGAAGTGATCGACAATTCCGAGCTTGTCAAGAATCTCGAGCGTTGCGGAGCGGATTTTCGCGGTCGCGACAGCGAACCGTGCCTTCCCGTGTAGAGCGTCGAGCGTGTCCAGGACATCAGGATAGAGAACGGAGTGCACAGCCGAATGACGGGGATAGTAGTCCTTAAAGTGAGCGAGAGCAGGCGCGAGGTACTCGGAATCCTCTCCGAAGATCGACTCGAGCGCCTTCTTGGCGCCTCCGCCAATTTTGTTCGAGACTTGCTCCTCGGTGAGCTCCCCGTAGCCGACGGCTCGTGCCGCTTCTCGGAAGCTCGCTTTAAGATCAGGTTCCGTGTCGACGAGAACCCCGTCGAGATCCCACACAATGGCTTCAAATGGACCCAGCTGACTCACGTTCACTCCTCGATTCCGGGCCTCTTAGTAGCAAAGGCCCCCTGTCATCCTATGGGAATCGTTATGACAGGGGCGAAGGACCACGAACGCCATTCCCGCACGTGCGGTATCGCGACCAGTGGCATGTCGGCTCAGTCGAGGCTTCCGCGCTCCCATTCCTCGACCGGACCGGGAAGCACATCGAACAGCGGATGAGCTTCGACTAGGTTCTGCAGGGAGGCAATTCGATCCGCATCGTCGGGGTTTCTCTTGAGGACCTTCGCGAGCAGGTGTCGGCGCTCGAAGTCGAGCTGGCCGTCGGTTACGGCTAGTCGAACGCTGGGGTCTGCTGAGCGGATGATCTTCGTGGCGTCGAATCGGTAGCCACGCTGGACGGCTTCATCGGCGATTGCCTGGAGGTGTGTGCCGATCGTGCCCTGCGGGTCGGTCGACGCGCGGAAGCGGACGAGTTGTGGATGGTTCGTATAGCCCTTTGTGTTGCCGAGGAGCACGGCCTGTGCGAGCAAGCCTTCGCGCCATCCGGCAAGCAGGCCCTGGCGATCAAGATAGCGGGGGTGGAGCGACCAGATTCTCATTATGTCTGCCCTGCCCGCCCTTGCTGCGCCGCCCGGGGCGGCATGGGGATGAGGACCGGAGTGCGTTCGACATAGTCCCGATACCCCTCCTCATCGCCCCAGCGCTCTTCGCCCTGCTTCTCAAGCAGCGGAATTCCGCTCACCCTTGTCAGAAGGATCGTGACGAACACGGGAGAAACGAGGCCTATGTACTGCCACCCGGAGAGATTGGGCATGGCGGCTAGTGCGACGCCCAGCCAGAGCGTGATTTCTCCAAAGTAATTGGGGTGGCGCGACCATGCCCACAGTCCGGTCGTGATGTAGCGGCCCTTGTTTTCTGGCTTTTTACGCCAGACACGCTTCTGGAGATCGGCGGTGACTTCGATGGCGAAGCCAGCCACCCATAGCGCCAATCCGACAGCAAACAACCAGTCAATCGGTGTGCGGTCAGCGGATGTCATGGCAATCCAGGCCGCTGAGGCGGTGAAAGTCACCCACAGGCCTTGGATGTTCCACACATTGAAGAATCGGATCGGAGATTTCTTGATCTCATCGAAGCGGGAGTCCCTGCCGTCCTTCTTGATCCTCAGGAAGAGGAAGGGGCCGAGGCGGAGCGCCCATGTGATGACCATGAGGCCGAGGATGAGTTCACGGGCGCCGAGGTTCGGCACAGCGACCAAGAGGAATAGGGAGATGAAGGTGTAGGTCATGCTCCCGACAAGGTCGTAATACTTCTCTGTGTGGTTGAGCTGCGCATGGATGAAGACGAGCCACTGGATGATAAACGCGGCTGCGACGACGAGCGCGAAGAGTGGGACAGAGCCGAGCATGGCGCCGTTCTGACTTCCCGCCCAGCCGACGAAGGCGCCGATAAGAATGACGATGCCGATGATGGCAAAAGATGATGATCTGTTCTTCACGTGTTTCCCGGTTCGATGGATGGAGGTCCCGAGTGCCCAAGCCGCTCGGGCGTTTTGACGATATCGTGAGGGCGCCGTCAATGAAGAGCTCGCCCGGTCACACAGATCGGCCGTTCTCGTACAAGTCGTCGACAATGTGTGCGAGCCTCTCAATGAGGGACAAGCGCCGTAGCTTCATCGTCGGGGTGACGAGGTCGCTACCGGGGCTCTGATCAACAGCAATGACAGCGAAGCGCTTAACACGCTCCGGCCCAGAGACCCCAAGGTTCGCGTGCCGTATCGACGGAAGGATGCGGGCGATGAGATCCTCCTCGTCGACGACGATGGCTTCGCCGGAGGGCGGGAGGATGTCACGGTACGCGGCTTCGTCCGGGTCGAGAAGGATCAGGGCGGCAGGGTACGGGCGGGAGTCACCGACGACGACCGCGTGCGCGACGAGCGGGTTTTCTGCCACTGTGTTCTGCCAGCCGAGAGGAGCGATAGTTTTTCCCCCGGCCGTGACGACTGTGTCGCGAATCCTGCCCGTGATCGTCAGGCGTCCATCGGCATCGAGCCGACCGAGATCACCTGTTCGCAGGAAACCGTCAACGAAGGCGTCGTTGTTGTGTTCCGGGCGGTGATATCCAGGCGAGACCCCGATGCCACGGCCCAGAACCTCGCCTTCGGGGGAAATCCGGACTGTGTGACCGGGACTTGGCGGACCCACGGTGCCGGCATAGCTGTTACCGGGACGATTGCCCGCGAGTGGCGCCGTCGTTTCGGTCAATCCGTAGCCTTCGATGACCTCGAGTCCCATGCCTCGGAAGAGAAGATTGATATTTTCGGACAGTGGCGCCGCCCCGCTGAGAAGATAGTCGATGCGGCCGCCAAGGAGCCCGCGGACCTTCCGGTAGAAGAGACGGTCATAGAGGGAGTGCTTGAGTGCGAGAGCGCGCCCCGGCTGACGCTGAGGGTGAGCTTGGAGATCCTCCAGGTGCTTTCCCCACGCAATTCCGATCTTCTCTGCATCGCGCCATAGCCAACCCATCTTCTTTTCGTCGGCTGCCGCGCCGAGGCGCTCCGTGATCTTCTCGAGGACCCGCGGCACGACGACGAGGAACGTCGGTTCGACGTCAGTCAGCGCACCGATCGCGTTTTTCGGATCGGATTCGTAGCTGATCGTCATGCCCTGAGCGATGCAGATGAGTTGAAGTGCTCGGGCAAGGACATGGGCAAGCGGAAGGAAGATGAGAGTCGACCCTTGGTCGTGGACGATCTCCGCGTAATCCGCGCCGACATTAAGTATCTGACCGACGAGATTGCGGTGAGTGAGGACGACCCCCTTGGGAAGACCCTCCGTGCCCGACGTGTACACAAGCGTCGCGACATCATCGGGTCCGGGCACAGCGCGCCGACGCTCGAGCTCCTCGTCGGTAACGTGGATGCCGTCTTCTACGAGGGCACGGAAGCAGGCTTCATCCATATGCCACGTCTCGTGGAATGGTTTGCCGATAGCGTCGGCGATCGTCTGGCGATTCTCCTCGGTGTCGGCAAAGGCCCACTGGACCTCCGCATCGACCATGATGTGTTCGACCTGATTCGGCGAGGCGGAATCGAAGATGGGGACGACGACGGCGCCGATCCAGGTTGCGGCGAAGTCTGCGAGCGCCCACTCGTAGCCGGTCGAGCCATGGATGGCGACGACGTCGCCGTTCTGGACACCCTGGGCGATGAGCCCCTTGGCGAGCTGTTTGACAGACATCTCGAACTGCCGGGTTGTCACGGGAGTGAGACCATCCGGTCCGCGCAGGCGGAACGCTATATGGTCGGGAGCCTCTGCGGCCCGATCGACAAGCAGATCGGTGATGCGACGGCGGTGGCCAAGCTCCCGCAGGAGTGGCGTGGACGCCTCCTGGATCGTGTCGAGAGTGTCAGGCACCCTGGCCCCAGTCTGCGTGCTTCATGTCGATCTCTTGGGCCATATCGTTGAGGAAGCGGATGACGACCTCACGCTCCTCGGGAGTCAGTCGAGCGGCCGCATGGAAGCGCCGAGACTGAAGCTTGCCCACCGTCTCGTAAGCCGATGTTCGCGTTTCGTCGGAGATGAGGATCTGAAGGGACCTGCGGTCCGTCGGGTGGGGTTTGCGATAGATGTGACCGCCACGCTCAAGCCGATCGAGAAGTTTCGTCGTTGTCGCGGGTGAGATCTTGAGATGCCCGCTTATGAGGCTGGCGGTCACCATTCGCTGCTGGTTCTCGCTGACCATGATGAAGTGGAGGGCTCTCATGTCGACCTCGCTGAGAGCCATGTATTTCGCGGAGGCCTCAACCGAGGCGCGCTCAGCATCTCGCAACGCACTGAATGCTTGCATCATGCGGTTAATCTGCTCGATATCGGCGTCCGTTACCGCGGACGTGTCGATCAGTGTTCCGGTCGGATCGTTCGATGCGACGGAATACATCTCGACCCGCTCTGCAGTCGTTGCACTATCAATATCTGACATGGGGACATGCTATTACGAAGAGCATATAATGTTCAACGTAAATTATACCCGGTTTTAATATTTCAATGTAACGTCGACCCGCCATTGAGCGGTGTAGTTCCTAGTGAGGTTGTGAACGCGGTCTGAGGGAGTCTGTCCTGCGATTCCGGTGTGGGGTCGGTGATGATTGTAGTGGTGGAGCCAGGTGCTGTATGTTGCGGCCCTGGCCTCGTCGCTTTCGTACAGCTGGGTGTAGGCCCACTCGGTGGCGAGGGTGCGGTTGAATCGTTCGACTTTCCCGTTGGTCTGGGGTCGGTACGGGCGGGTTCGGCGATGTTTGACGTCAGGTCCGAGCGCGGCTGCGAATACTCGGGAGCGGTAGCAGGCGCCGTTGTCGGTCATCACCTCGGCAATGGTCACTCCGGCCTGGGCGAAGAACGTGCGGGCTCGGTGCCAGAACGCGGCTGCTGTCTCTTTCTTCTCGTCGGTCAGGATCTCGGAGTAGGCCAGGCGTGAGTAGTCATCGACTGCGTGATGTACGAACGCATACCCCCGTCCGCGCTTTCCATAGCCATTGTTTTTCCGTCCCGCGTGTCCGAGCATGCGATGGCCACCACCGTCAGGGATACGGCCGAGCTTCTTGATGTCGACATGCACGAGCTCGCCCGGACGCCGTTTCTCGTAGCGCACGGGTCGAGGCTTACGGACCGGCAGCCCTGTTGCTTGATCGACATGCGCCAGCAGGGGCATCCGGTACCGGGCAAGGACGCGTTCGATCGTGGACCGCGGTATACCCAGGTGGTAGCTGATCCGGTGCGGACCCCACCGGCGGGTGAACCGCAGGCTGATAACACGATGCTCGCGCCGCTTCGCAAGCCTCATGGGTGAGTGATGCGGGCGCGAGGAACGATCCACGAGAGGTTCACCCGCGCGGTATCGGGACGCCCATTTCGACGCGGTTTGTCTGTGATCAACTATTTGTAGGTCGTTTCAGCTCTGGTTGTGTGCCATGTGAGCGGCCTGTTTCAGGCCAAAAGAGCGCTAAGAAGTAGGCCAGACAATCCCCGTTCAGGGGAAGCCTTCATTTT
>NZ_JACFAK010000017.1 GCF_014118685.1 Flaviflexus huanghaiensis | reverse complement strand
TACGGTGTCAGCTCGTACCGATGCACGAACTCACGTATCTGCTCCGCCGTGAACCCCGGACTGATCGACATACCCGCCAACTCCCTCGCTGATCATGAATGACTCACAACCAGCCTGGCAAAGAGGGAACAACCCGGGCGAACGCCTCAACCGAGAAATCCGTCGCCGCACCGACTCCGTGGGAATCTTCCCCAACCGAGAAGCCATCATCCGCCTGGTCGGTGCGGTCCTTGCTGAGCAGACCGATGAATGGGCCGAAGGCCGACGCTACCTCGGCCTGGACATCCTTGCCAGAAGCCGCTTCCAAGCCATAGATAATTCTGGGATCGAGGTGAGCGACGAACACCCACTCGAACTCAGCGCCTAACCCCGAACCAACAAAACGAAGGAACAACCACTACACCACTCAAAGGGACTTGACCAGCACCGGCAGCATCCGCCGATACACCTGAGCCAGCGTCGAAGACGACCGTCACTTCTGGAACTATGAACTGGGGAGTGAAGGAGAGCTTCCGTAGGTATTTGACGTCTCCATTCGCAGGGGGCGACACAGAACTGTCCGGTGGGGTGATTGCTTCCGGTGACGGTTTCGCGTGGCCTGTGGTCGCGGGCGGTGAGATCGATTCACATGGTCTCACCGACCTGGCGTTCGAAGGCACAGTTCACTTCACAGCACACGAGGGCATCCTTGATGTGTCGCTGTCGAATCCCACGATTTCTTTTGCGGGCCCGACGCCCGTCCTCACCGCTGAAGCGGCCTCTCGGGCGTACAACAGAGGCCAAACCACTCCCGGCGAACTCGTTACCTTCGGACGGGTCGAGCTCGCGACCCTACCAACTGCCACCGTGACGAGCGGTGCAGACGTTATCGACGTGAGCTTCGGAGCCGGTTCGCTCACCGAGGCTGGCGCGAAGGCGTTCGGCGGCTTTTATCAGCCAGGCGATGCGATCGATCCGATATCCATCAGCCTCGCAACAGAGACAGTCGAGATTCCCGCCGGCCCTTCATGTGGGCCGGACGCTGCTCCTGCCGATCTATCTGCTTTACAGGGGCACATGTCATGGGGGCTCAAGTCGAGCTTCATCGGCTATCTCTTGGGTCCGGCAGCCGGTGGGACTCTGAACGGTTGCGACGGAGCATGGGGCACCAGTTCTTTCAACTACAGGCTTGCTGACGGAACTCAGTTCAACCCGGACGCTCCTGACGAGCTACGATTCGTCGGCACGATAAACCTTCGTGCACACAGCGGCGTGCTTGACATTGATTTCACCAACCCAGTCCTCACGTTCACCGACTCGACCACTGCGGTCCTGTCACTGACATCGTCCGGATCGCACCGTGGTGCTGCCGGCGGATGGTCTGAGGAGCCGATCAAGGTTGACGACTTCGCGCGGCTGTCTAACGTCGAGATCGTGACGAAAAGTGACGGGTCCATTTCCGTTACCTCTGAGTCCGTCACGGCAGGAGTCGGCGCGACGTTCGTCCTCGGCGCATACCAGCCGGGTGCTCCACTCGATATGTTCACGACAACGGTAAATCCGGCGGCAGTGGTCACGACGCCTGAGCCGGTCGAGCCGGAACCCAGTGAACCCGCTCCGAC
Source organism: Flaviflexus huanghaiensis (assembly GCF_014118685.1). GTDB lineage: Bacteria > Actinomycetota > Actinomycetes > Actinomycetales > Actinomycetaceae > Flaviflexus > Flaviflexus huanghaiensis. The sequence continues at coordinate 45,233 of NZ_JACFAK010000017.1, read as the reverse complement.
AACGCCAACGACGCCTGAGCCGGTCGAGCCGGAACCCAGTGAACCCGCTCCGACAACGCCCACCGCCCCCGTCACGCCAGCCAAGCCGCCGACTCCGCCGGCACAGCCAGCTCCGATTGGTGCCGGTGCGATGGACTGGCGGGTGAAGGATTCCTTCCTCCGCTACGTCAGCGGCCCCATGGGAGGCGGTGGATGGACGACGTCGGACGGCGTTACCGGAACATTCCGGTTCCCACTCGCCCCCGGACAGAATCTCAACCCACAGAACCTTCAGACGATCAAGTTTGGTGGAACCGTTGACTTCACGGCCCACGAGGGAAGCCTGCGAATCCGGCTCGCCAACCCGACCGTTCGCAAGTCGGGGAAGACATGGCAGCTGACGGCGACCGTGGCATCACGAAGCATGCAGTCAACCGAAGCGCCAGGTGTTCTCCCTGCCGCGAAATCTGTTGTCCTCGCCGATCTGTCTGACCCGAAGGTCTCGACGGGCGCAGGTGGTTCGACATCGCTCTCCTTCGACGAGGTCAAGCTGACCAGCGAAGGCGCGGCAGCCTTCGCCGGCTTCTATCCGGTAGAAACCGTCCTCGCCCCTATTACGATGAACCTCGCGACAGCTGGATCCGGCCTACCGCCGACCCCAGACCGCGGCTCAACCGATGGCACGTCGAATACTCCCGGTGTTTCCTCGCCGAAACCGGTTGTACAGAACCCAGCTCCGGTCATCGCCGAGCCGCAGATCGTTGACCGCTCGGGGGAGATTGATCCGACCAAGACGCGCGTGACGAGCGGCACCCTTCAGTGGGGCGTCCGTCAGTCGTTCACGACCTACATCCGATCGGCAATCGCGGGTGGAGGATGGACGACGTCCGGCGGAGCCTCCTGGAACGGTTCGACCTTTGTCTTCCCGGCTCGAGGCGGCCTCTACAACACGGCCGCACGTTCAGGCGAAATCCACTACGGAGGGACGGTGTCCTTCTCGGGCCACGACGATGTCCTGCAACTGACGATGTCGAACCCATCGATCGTCATCAACGGCAACACCGCATCGCTCTACCTCACGGTGCGCTCGTCGTCGATGGACGGGGTGGCGAAGGACCACGGACGTGTCCACTTCGCGAACCTCACGCTGTCGAACGTCCAGTCATCGAACCAGGCTCTGAGCTTTACCACCTCATCCGCGGTCCTCACTGCAGCAGGGGCTGAGGCGTTTGCTGGATTCTACGAGGCTGGCACCGACCTTGCGCCACTGACCGTCTCGGTCAACCTCGCCCCGGCGACGGTGTTCGATCCGCAGACTGGTGAGCTCAAGACATACGACGCATTCGGCAAGCTGGCTTACACGGGGGCGTCGAGCTACGGCCTCGCACTTGCTGGCCTCGTCATGCTTCTGGCCGGTGCGGCTGCCCTGCGGTTCCGCAAGATCACGGCCTGATCATCCAACCCGAGGCGGCCTGTCGAGAACTCCTGGCAGGCCGCCTCTCAGACAGAGAGCTGACATGACAAAGCGTATTACGGCGGTCATTATGGCCGTTCTCCTCCTCGGTGCATGCGGCACCGGCAACGTAGCGGAGGAGCCTTCGGCGGCCGAGACGACCGTCTCCGAAGCGGCAGATGTGGACTCGACGGAGGCTATGGAAGATCCTTCAGTTGAGGGGGATGCGGCACCTCTGCCCGATCCGCGGAGTTTGACCGGGGTGTCCGAGGTGGCTGATCTTCCTGATCCCGAACCGATCGACGGTGCTTTCGAGCAGGTCCTGCCGGTCACGGTGACAGATCACGAAGATAACCGCGTGACGATCACCGATACTGAGAGAATTCTTGCCCTCGACCTGTCCGGTTCTCTGTCACGCACGGTCATCGCTCTTGGTTACGGCGATTCCATCGTCGGCAGGTCGATCTCGTCGACCGAGGAGCAGCTCGCAGACGTTCCAGTCGTCACGGCCGAGGAGCACTCCCTCAACGCCGAGGCCATCCTCAGCCTCCGCCCGACGCTCGTCATCGCAGATCGGACGATCGGGCCACCGGAGGCCCTCGTGCAACTGGAGAGCTCTGGCATTCCCGTCGTCCTCACCGACCCTCAGCACACGATGGAGTCCAACTCCGACCGAATCCAGACGGTCGCCGATATTCTCGGCGTTCCGGAAGCCGGGGCTGCTCTCGTCGAACGAACGGAGTCCGAGATCGCGGCGGCCATCGACGAGATTTCCGCATGGGTTCCCGAGGAGCCACTGTCGGCCGCGTTCCTTTATGTGCGCGGCACGGCCGGAGTGTTTTTCATCTTCGGTTCTGATAACGGCACATCCGCCCTCATCGAGAACGTTGGTGCGCGTGACATCGCCTCTGAGCAGGGGATCATCGGGACCGTCCCGGCCAACGCGGAATCGCTCCTCCTTCTCAACCCCGATGTCATCTTGACGATGACGGGCGGGCTCGAGTCCACCGATGGCATCGACGGGCTCCTCTCACGTCCCGGCGTATCAGACACGACAGCGAGGCAGAAGCAACGGATCATCGCGATTCCGGACGGAATGTCGCTCTCTTTCGGGCCGCAGACCGGCGAGGTGCTCGTCGCTGTCGCCCGGGCTCTCTACGGAGTGGATGAGACCGAGTGACCGTTAAGGCCGCAGATTCCTCGCCCGCGCTGCTACCCGCGGCGCGCCGAGGTATCGAACGGCGGCGCCGTCGGCGGGTCGTCACCTTTGCCACGGTGACCATCGCCCTTCTCGCCCTCATCATCCTGTCGAGCGCCATTGGCCAGTACTCCATCGCTCCGAGCGATGTCGTCCAGGGAATCCTCTCCCGCGTTGGGCTCGCCGAGCCACTCGATGATCCGCTCGACATGGCGACCCTGTGGAACATCCGCCTCCCCCGGATCGCTCTCGGTGTGCTCGTTGGCGCCGCGCTCGCGGTCGCCGGGGCAGTCATGCAGGCCGTGTTCTCCAACCCGCTTGCCGAGCCTGGTATCATCGGCGTTTCCTCCGGTGCGGCCGTCGGTGCGTCGAGCGCCATTGTGTTCTTCCCCTTTGCGCTTGGCGGGTTCGCTGTCCCGGCCGCCGCCTTTGTCACCGGTCTCGCTGCCGCGATTGTCGTCTACATGCTGTCGCTCCACGACGGCAGGACGGAGCCACTCACTCTCGTCCTCACCGGTATCGCCGTCACCGCCGTGTGCACAGCACTGACCTCGATCGCTACCTATATCGCTCCGAGTACGGCGCGGGACCAGATCGTGTTCTGGCAGATGGGGTCGCTGAACGCGGCGACATGGAATCAGGTGGGGATTGTCGGGATCGTCGTCTCAGTTGCTCTGATCTGGGCACTTGTCATCTCGCGTCGCCTCGACATTCTCGCACTGGGGGAAAAGGCGGCGAGCCACGTCGGCATCAGCGTCCAAATGTTACGTGGCTCCGCAATTGTTCTCGCCGCGCTACTGACCGCGGCGGCTGTGTCGTACGCCGGGGTCATCGCTTTCGTCGGTCTCATCGTCCCGCATATGATGCGACTCGCCCTTGGCCCTCTCAACCGCTACCTCATCCCTGCATCGCTCCTCGGAGGAGCCGTTCTCATCACCGGATCCGATCTCGTCGCGAGGACGATCATTAACTTTCAGGACCTGCCGATCGGAATATTCACGGCGCTTGTTGGTGGCCCCATCTTCTTCATCCTTCTCCGTCGCAATCTCCACGGCGGCCGGAGCCGGTCGTGAGTGTCCGGGCCTCCGGGATCAGCTTCTCCTACGGCGTTAAACAGATCCTCAGCGATGTCGGCCTTGAGGTCGACGCCGGCACAGTCATGGGACTGCTCGGGCCGAACGGTGCGGGCAAGTCGACTCTGCTCGGCGTTCTCAGTGGCGATCTCACGCCAGACGCTGGCACCGTCGAGCTGGGCGGACGAACGCTCGCATCGTTTTCGCGCAAAGAGCTGGCCCGTGCCCGTTCCGTCATGCCGCAGAGCAGCGAGTTCCCCTTTGCCTATCTCGTGCGCGACATCGTTGCGATGGGCAGGGCGAGCTGGGACACAGGTGACGTGGAGAACGATCGAGTTATTGACGATGCCATGGCGCGCACAGCAGTCATGGACATGCAGGACCGGGAGATCACGAGCCTATCCGGGGGAGAGTCCGCACGCGTGACCCTTGCGCGGGTGCTCGCCCAGGACGCCGACATCGTCTTCCTCGATGAGCCGACCGCAGCACTTGATGTGTCCCACCAAGAGCGGACGATGTCGACGTGCACGGAGCTCGCGGCAGAAGGCAGGACCGTCGTTGCAGTCATGCACGACATTCAGCTCGCGGCGGCCTATTGTGACGTCATTGCTCTCATGCACAGGGGCAGGATCGTCCGTGTCGGTGCCCCCAGCGAGGTGCTCACCTCCGAGAGCCTGAGCGAGATCTACGAATGGCCGATCAGGGTCCTCACTCTCGATGATGGAGAACTTGCGATCCTTCCCGCTCGCACGGGGATCTCCTCCGCGTCCTAGGAGAACTCCGGGTTGGGTTCGAATACCCAGTCGGTAACCTCCGGCATGTCTTCGAGGTGTTCAACCTTGTACCTCTCGTGCCGCTCGAGCTGCTGCGTACACCAGCGTGTGAGGTCGGCGCCGCCGCGGATCGTGCGCTGCGTGTTATTGATCGCGTCGATGACAAGGTTGTAGCGGTCGATCTTGTTGCGGACGACCATGTCGAATGGCGTTGTCGTCGTCCCCTCCTCTCGAAAGCCGCGCACATGGAATCTGTCGACATCGGGCCGACCGTGGACGAGTTGATGGATGACGCCGGCGTACCCGTGGAAGCAAAACACAACGTCCTTCGTCGTCGTGAATGCTTCGGCAAAGTCCTGGTCACTCATCCCCGTCGGATGGTCCTTTGGTCGGGACAGTGTCTGGAGGCGGACGACATTGACGACACGAACTCTCATATGAGGCAAGCGTTGTCTGATGATCTGAGCCGCGGCGACAGCCTCCATCGTCACAATGTCACCAGCACAGGCGATGACAATGTCCGGATCCTCGCCGGAGTCGAGATCCTCGTTGCCGGCCCAATCCCAGATCCCGAAACCTTTCCGACAGTGGGCATGCGCCTCGTCCGGGGTGAGCCACTGGAACTGCGGCTGCTTGTCTTGGACGATGACGTTGACGCGGTCCGTCGTCCGAAAGATGTGGTCCGACACGTCGAGGAGACAGTTCGCGTCAGGCGGGAGGTAGGTGCGGACAATCGTGCCTCTCATATTGACGATCGTCGAGAGGACGCCGGGTCCCTGGTGAGAGAAGCCGTTGTGATCATTTCGCCAGGCGGTCGAGGACAGGAGGATGTTGAACGACGGCACGGATTCGCGCCAGTCGAGGCTGATCGCCTCTTCCAGCCACTTTGTGTGTTGGACCGTCTGGGAGACGCTCACCATTCCGAACGCTTCGTAGCTCGCGAACATGCCGTGCCGACCCGTCAGCGTGTAGCCCCCGAGCCAGCCGTGGGTGAGGTGCTCGGACAGAACCTCCATGACCCGGCCCTCGGCTGAGAGCTTGATGTCCTCGTTCGTCGTTGCCTCCATGAACGTGCGGTCAGAGGCGTTAAACACCGCGCCGAGCCGGTTCGAGTTTGTCTCATCGGGGCAGAACAGCCGGAAGGTCGTCGGGTTGAGGCGGTAGATCTGCTCGAGGAGCTGGCCGAGGTATGTTGTCGATTCGTCTTTAAAGGTGCCTCGGTCCGCTGGGTCGAAGTCGATGGCGAGGCCTCGCCAATCCGGTAGCGTGAGTGGGGAATACCCACCGCCACCGTTACCAGCGGGGTGAGCTGACATGCGCAGTTGTCCACTCGGATTGATGGCGCGGACCGCCTCCGTTGGAGTCCCGCTCTCGTTGAACAGTTCCTCTGGTCGGTAGGACCTCATCCACGCCTCGAGCTGACGAAGATGATCGGGGTTGTCTTTCACACCCGAGAGCGGCACCTGGTGGGACCGCCACGTGCCCTCGACTTGGACACCGTCGACGGTTTCGGGGCCTGTCCACCCCTTCGGGCTGCGCAGGATGATCATGGGCCAGTGGGGACGCTGACCCTGCACGACGCCCACGCTGCGCGCGGCATGCTGAATCGCCCTAATCTTCGCGTACGCCTTGCCTAGAGCATCGGCGAACCGGATGTGCATGCCGGGAAGGTCATGACCGCTCACCTCAATGACCTCGTAGCCGTGTCCCTCATAGATCCTGCGGACCTCGTCAGGATCCTTTCGCCCCTGGACGGTCGGTGAGGCGATCTTCGCGCCGTTGAGATGAAGGACGGGTAGCACGGCACCGTCTCTGGCAGGGTTGAGGAAAGAGATCGACTTCCACGATCCTTCGAGCGGCGCGGTCTCAGCCTCGCCATCACCGACAACGGTGAGGGCAATGAGGTCAGGGTTGTCGAAGACCGCTCCGAAGCCGTGGACGAGGGCATATCCAAGTTCGCCGCCCTCGTTGATCGAGCCCGGGGTCGTGACCGAGGCGTGCGAGGGAATGCCGCCAGGAGTGGAGAACTGTCGGAAGAGCTTCCGAAGGCCCTCCTCGTCACGAGTGATATCCGGAAAACACTCGGTGTATGTGCCCTCGAGGTAGGTGGCTGCGACGATCGCGGGCCCACCGTGGCCGGGCCCGGTGATGTAGATCATCTCCTGACCGGTTTTTTGAACAAGACGGGACGCGTGCGCATAGATAAACGACAGGCCAGGAGATGTCCCCCAGTGACCGAGAAGTCGCGGCTTGATGTCACCCGGCTCGAGAGGCCTGCGCAGCAACGGGTTCGATGTGAGGTAGATCTGCCCAACGGTAAGGTAATTGTTAGCCCGCCACCAGGCGTCGACGTTGGCGACCTCCTGGTCGGACGGATGCCTAATCGACTCAATAATGTCCTGAGACGTGGTCTCCATGATGCGACCCCTTGAGAAAGACAACCTGTCGTGTGCTTCACGTCACTCGAATTTATCCCCGCTCGCTCCCGGTCTCAATGCGAGAGGTCACGACATCCAGACTTCTTTGACATCCCCGCGACGCGGCCGGTTAGGAACGGAGAGCTCGTCATTGTCTCGCCTCGTGACCGCCTGCCCACTGCTGGCGGCGCCAGTCATACAGTGGTGCGAAACCTTAGTGAAGGAGCATTGATGCCTCAGCTGCGCTCGGCCACATCTACTCAGGGCCGCAACTTCGCCGGTGCGCGCGCTCTGTGGAGAGCGACCGGAATGGGTGACGATGATTTTGGCAAGCCGATCATTGCGGTCGCCAACTCATTCACCCAATTCGTACCAGGCCACGTCCACCTCAAGGACATGGGCCAGCTCGTTATCTCCGCGATCGAGGAGGCTGGCGGGGTCGGCAAAGAGTTCAACACGATTGCCGTCGACGATGGAATTGCCATGGGGCACGACGGCATGCTCTACTCGCTGCCCTCGCGGGAGATCATCGCCGACTCGGTCGAATACATGGTCAACGCCCACACGGCAGATGCTCTCGTCTGCATCTCGAACTGCGACAAAATCACGCCTGGAATGCTCATGGCGGCCATGCGGCTCAACATCCCCGTCATCTTCGTCTCCGGTGGCCCGATGGAGGCCGGTAAGCCAGTCGAGGGCGTCATCGACCATCCCGTCAACCTCGTCGACGCCATGTCGGGGGCGGCGGACGAGTCGATCACCGATGAGCAACTCGCCGACATCGAGTCGGCGGCCTGTCCGACGTGCGGGTCATGCTCGGGAATGTTCACCGCGAACTCAATGAACTGCCTGACCGAGGCTCTCGGGCTCTCCCTTCCCGGCAACGGATCGACGCTCGCGACCCACGCCGCCCGCAGGGACCTCTTCCTTGAGGCGGGCAGGAGGATCGTCGACCTCGCGAAGAGGTACTACAACGAGGACGATGAGTCCGTTCTTCCCCGTAGCATCGCGACGAAAGACGCGTTCTACAACGCGATGTCCCTCGACGTGGCGATGGGCGGGTCGACGAACACCATTCTTCATATCCTCGCGACGGCAATCGAAGGGGAGATTGATTTTACCCTCGATGACATCGATGCGGTGTCGCGCGAGGTCCCCTGCATTTCGAAAGTCGCCCCCAACCACCCGAACTACCACATGGAGGACGTCCATCGAGCCGGCGGAATCCCCGCTATCCTCGGCGAGCTGTATCGGGCCGACCTGCTTCGCACGGACGTCCACACTGTCCACTCCGATTCCATAGAGGAGTGGCTCGGCCAGTGGGACATCCGCGCCGAGAACCCGGCCCCGAAAGCCCTCCAGCTGTTTAAGGCTGCGCCGGGCGGAGTCCGGACGACCCAAGCTTTCTCCCAGGCCAACGAGTGGCAGACGCTCGACACGGACGCAGCTGGCGGCTGCATCAGGTCCGTTGAAAACGCCTACACGGTCGATGGTGGTCTTGCCGTCCTCACCGGCAATATTGCCGAAGAAGGCGCCGTCATCAAGACCGCCGGCATCGACGAGGAGCTGTTCCACTTTGAGGGCCGGGCACGGGTCGTCGACTCTCAGGAGGACGCGATCGAGCTCATCCTGTCGAAGTCAGTCGTGCCAGGCGACATTGTTGTCATCCGGTACGAGGGTCCCAAGGGCGGGCCGGGCATGCAGGAGATGCTGTACCCGACGTCCTTCCTCAAGGGTCTTGGGCTCGGCAAGACGTGTGCCCTCATCACCGATGGTCGGTTCTCCGGCGGAACCTCCGGCATCTCCATTGGCCACATTTCGCCAGAAGCCGCAGCAGGAGGAGCCATCGGCCTTATTGAAGAGGGCGACACGATTGTCCTCGACGTCGCCAGTCGCCGCCTCGACCTGCTCGTCGATGATGAGACTCTTGCAGCGCGCCGCGCGGCCAAGGGCGCGGCGCCGTGGACGCCGGCGAAGGAGCGTCCGAGGAAGGTCTCGAAGGCACTCAAGGCATACGCGATGCTCGCCCGCTCTGCGACATACGGTGGGGTGCGCAGCCTCGACGACTAGGACATAGGACGTTCGCAGCGACGTCTGCCAGGTGATAGTGCGAGCGCAAGAGGGTGAGATATTCACCTCCCAGCGTGTTCCTACGGGACCCCAGCCCCATCAATTCGGACATTGGAGGGGCGATACTGGTGACAGCATCGTTCACCACCAAGGGGTATTTTATGAGCGCTATCTTCTCACTACTGGCTGAGCAGCCGGTCCTACTGGCATTCCTGCTCGTCGGCGCAGGAATGGCGCTGGGGCACATCAAGGTCAAGGGCGTGGGGCTTGGGGCCGCGGCCGTTCTCTTCCTCGCCATCGGGATCACGGCATGGGCGACGGCGGAAGGCTTCGATATAGCGATCCCACACATCGTTGGAACGCTCGGTCTCGTCATCTTCGCCTTCGCCATCGGTAACAACGCCGGCGGCACGTTCTTCAAGTCCCTCAGGCAGGCGACCGGACCAATCATCACAATGGTCCTCCTCTTTGTCGTCGCCGCGGTTGCCGCATATCTCGTCGGCACCTACGTGTTCGACATGGATATCGCCCTCATCGCCGGAACCTTCGCTGGAGCGGTGACGAACACTCCGGCGCTCGCGGCTGCAGGCGAATCCTCGGGTGATCCCGGAACAGCGACGGTCGGCTATGCCGTCGCCTACCTCTTTGGTGTCATCGGCATGATCATCGCCGCGAATGCGGCTCTTCGAAAGGCCCATCTCGACACGGACGTCCCGTCGCCCGTCACCCACCAAAACGTGCGCGTCGATCGTGACGATACCCCGACCGTTGGAGAGATCATGGCGCGTCTCGGGGCAGCGATCGACTTCTCCCGCATCCGCCGTGGCGAAGAGGGCCCGATCTGGATTCCATCCTCGACCGAGCAACTCCAGCGCGGCGACCTCGTCACCATCGTTGGTGAAGATGCGGCAGTCGAACAGGCGGTCGCCGAGCTCGGCCACCGCTCCGTCCACTCGCTCCGCTCCGATCGTAGGCTTCTCGACTTCCGCCGCATCACCGTCTCCGAACCCAAGGTCGTCGGTAAAACGATCGCCGAACTCGACGAAATTCTCGCCGAGCGCTGGGGCGCGAAAATCTCCCGTGTCCGCAGGGGTGATCAGGACATGCTCGCCGTTCCGCTCTTGATGGTGGAAATGGGGGACAGGGTCCGTGTCGTCGGACCGACAATGAAACTCAAGGAGATCTCCCGCTGGCTCGGTGACTCGTCGAAGGGCCTGACCGACATCAACCCGGTCGCGCTCGGTCTCGGTCTCGGTCTCGGTATGCTTCTCGGTGCCATCGAGGTCCCCGTGCCCGGTGGCGGTACCTTCTCTCTCGGCGCGGCTGCCGGTGTTCTTATCGTTGGTCTCGTCATGGGCAGGCTCGGAACAATCGGTGGTGTCGTCACGGCCCTGCCGAAGTCAGCCAACACCGTCATGTCCGAGCTCGGGCTCCTTCTCTTCCTCGCCCAAGCCGGTACGAATGCGGGTGGGCAGATCGGTCAAGCCTTCAGCGGCGACGAATGGTGGAAGATCCTCCTGCTCGGTATCCTCGTCACCTCAATCATGGCCGCAGGGCTCTACGTCACGATGAGGAGCATCTTCAAGATGGGAGGGACGCGCCTGTCCGGCCTTCTCGGCGGCGCGCAGACCCAGCCAGCGGTGCTCGCGTTTGCCAACGGCCGCACCGGTGCCGATCCGCGAGTCGCCCTCGGCTACGCTCTCGTCTACCCGGTTGCCATGATTACAAAGATTCTTGTTGCTCACTTCCTCGGCGGAATGTAGGCGACATGCGATTGTCGAGGGGAGCCGAAAGGCTCCCCTCTCGCCGTTTTGAGCGCATTTTCTACCGGGAACAACCACTATTTGCTTCTCAACTTGTAGGACGGCGCGCCAATATATGAGATTCGGGACTTTTGGCTTGCTCTCCAGATGACGGTGCGGCTACTGTTGGGGCATGGCAATAATTCTCGTAGTACCACGGCGCGCCGCCACGGTCCGCTGAGGCTGTGTTGCGCGCCCCCTGTCAGAAGCAGGGGGCTTTTTATTGCCACACCGAAACAAGGAGGAACCATGGGGAAACCTTCATCCCCGGCTGCACTGGCTGAGACTGGTGCCATCAGGGCACAGGGTGCCATCCGAGAGAAGTCGACCGGAGCCCGGTCGATCATTCGGTCGCTGGAAGAGCTGGGCGTAGAGACGGTATTCGGCCTCCCCGGCGGCGCCATCTTGCCAACCTACGACCCGCTCATGGACTCGAACTCGCTCCGCCACATCCTTGTGCGCCACGAGCAGGGCGCCGGCCATGCGGCGGAAGGTTACGCGCACGCGACAGGAAAGGTCGGTGTCTGCATCGCGACATCCGGGCCTGGTGCGACGAACCTGACGACCGCTATTCTTGACGCCTACATGGACTCTGTCCCGCTGCTATGCATCACCGGACAGGTTGGCGCTAGCCTCATCGGCACGGACGCCTTCCAGGAAGCAGACATTGTCGGCATAACGATGCCGATCACGAAGCACTCGTTCCTCGTCACAGATGCGAAAGATATCCCCGCTCGCATTGCTGAAGCCTATGAGCTCGCGCAGACCGGACGTCCCGGACCCGTCATCGTCGACGTGGCCAAGTCCGCTCAGAACGCTGAATGCGAGTTCGTGTGGCCGCCGGTGCGGGACCTGCCCGGCTACCGGCCCGTGACGAAACCGAACGCTCGCCAGGTGCGCGAGGCTGCACGTCTCATCGCCACCGCGAAACGACCTGTTTTCTACGTTGGTGGTGGGGTTATCCGCTCGGGCGCGGCCCAGGAGCTACGTGAGCTGGTGAAGATGACGGGCATCCCCGCCGTCACCACGCTCAACGGGATCGGCGCGCTGGAGTCTGATGATCCGCACAACCTCGGCATGCCCGGCATGCACGGCACGGTCGCGGCAGTCGATTCCATGCAGCGCTCCGACCTGCTCATCACCCTTGGTGCCCGCTTCGATGATCGTGTCACGGGCAAGCTCGACACGTTTGCGCCCGATGCGAAGATCATCCACGCCGATATCGACCCGGCCGAGATCGGCAAGAACAGGCACGCGGATGTGCCGATCGTCGGTGACGTCAAGGAGACGATTCTCGACCTTATCGACGAGATGCCGGCAGCGTACCGCCAGTACGACAAGAGGGACATCTCCGAGTGGTGGGTCCGGCTCAATCGAATGCGGGAGACATACCCGCTTGGCTGGACACCGACGGAAGACGGCTATATGGCGCCTCAGTACGTCATCGAGCAGCTGAGCGAGGTCGTCGGCCCCGACGCCATCTATGTCTCCGGCGTTGGTCAGCACCAGATGTGGTCCTCCCAGTTCCTCAAGTTCCGCGACCCGCGGACGTGGATCAACTCCGGGGGAGCGGGCACGATGGGAGTGTCGGTGCCTGCGGCGATGGGCGCAAAGGTTGCCATGCCCGACAAGGTTGTGTGGGCCATCGACGGTGACGGATGCTTCCAGATGACCAACCAGGAACTCGCCACCTGCGTTATCAACAACATCCCGATCAAGGTCGCGATCATCAACAACTCCTCGCTCGGCATGGTCCGGCAGTGGCAGACACTGTTCTACAGCGGCCGCTACTCGAATACGGATCTCGACACGGGCCATGGCACTCGCCGCGTTCCGGACTTCGTCAAGCTCGCAGAGGCCTACGGCTGTGCCGCATTGCGTTGCGAGCGCCCGGAGGACGTTGCGGACACAATCCGCCAGGCGATGGCGATCAACGACCGCCCGGTCGTTGTCGACTTCCAGGTCTCGGCCGATGCCATGGTGTGGCCGATGGTGGCCGCCGGTGTCTCCAATGACGAAATCCAATACGCGCGGGATCTCGCTCCCGAGTGGGACGACGAAGAATAGAAGGAAACATGAACACTCGACATACGCTTTCGGTTCTCGTCGAGAACAAACCCGGTGTGCTGACCCGCGTCACCGCGCTGTTTGCGCGGCGGGCTTTCAACATCCACTCGGTCGCAGTGGGGCCGACCGAGGATCCTGAGATCTCCCGGATCACACTCGTCGTCGACGCTGCGGATGCTCCTTTGGAGCAGGTGACGAAGCAACTGAACAAGCTCATCAACGTCATCAAGATCGTCACCCTTGAACCCGCCACCTCGGTCCAGCGCGAGCTTCTTCTCATCAAGGTGGCCGCGGACGATTCGACCAGGGCGTCGGTCCTTCAGCTCGTCGAACTGTTCCGGGCCCACGTCGTCGACGTCTTCCCGGACGCGCTGACGATCGAAGCGACCGGTTCTGCGGGCAAGGTCGATGCACTGCTGACGTCGCTCGCACCCTACGGGATCAAAGAGATTGTCCAATCGGGCGCTGTCGCGATATCCCGCGGCCCGCGCTCCCTATCCGAACGAGTGAGCGCAGAGCGCGCTCTCCGCCGCGCCTGACAAGGAGAACAACTGTGGCAGAAATCTACTATGACGACGACGCCGACCTTTCGATCATCCAGTCCAAGAAGGTCGCTGTTATCGGCTACGGCTCCCAGGGTCACGCGCACGCGCTCAACCTGCGGGATTCTGGTGTCGAGGTCGTCGTCGGCCTTCGTGAGGGATCATCATCTGTAGCGAAGGCGCAGGAGCAGGGCCTGGCGACCGCCCCCGTCGAGGAGGCCGTCAAGGACGCAGATGTCATCATGATCCTTGCCCCCGACCAGCACCAGCGGAAGATCTACTCCGAGCAGATTGAGCCGAACATGAAGAAGGGCGCTGCGCTCTTCTTCGCCCACGGATTCAACATCCGGTTCGGATACATCAAGCCATCACCGGATCACGACGTGTGTATGGTCGCGCCGAAGGGCCCGGGCCATACGGTCCGCCGGCAGTACGTCGAAGGCCGCGGTGTTCCCGACATCATCGCCATCGAGCAGGATGCGTCCGGCCAGGCGTGGGAGCTTGCCCTGTCCTACGCGAAGGCGATTGGTGGAACCCGCGCAGGTGTCATTAAGACCACGTTCACGGAGGAGACGGAAACAGATCTCTTCGGCGAGCAGGCTGTCCTGTGCGGTGGCGTGTCCCAGCTCATTCAGTACGGATTCGAGACGCTTGTCGAGGCTGGCTACCAGCCTGAGATTGCCTACTTCGAGGTTCTGCACGAGCTCAAGCTCATTGTCGACCTCATCAACGAGGGTGGTCTGACGAAGCAGCGCTGGTCGATCTCGGACACGGCCGAGTACGGCGACTATGTCTCGGGGCCTCGGGTCATTTCCCCGGTCGTCAAGGACAATATGAAGGAGGTGCTCGACGACATCCAGTCGGGTGCCTTCGCTGAGCGCTTTATCTCTGATCAGGATAAGGGCGGGCCCGAGTTCCAGGAGCTGCGCAAGCGCGGCGAGGGCCACGAAGTCGAGAAGGTCGGCGTCGAGCTTCGCAAGATGTTCTCGTGGAAGTCTGTCGACACGGACTACTCTGACGGACACGCAGCCCGGTGAGTGGACGGTGGGTGCCCCGGCCAACGCCGGGGCACCCACTCATGCCACGCCGCTCCGCTTCCGAATTGCGGACCTGCGATTTCAACATGTGGACAGAACGCTAGGATTGAGGACATGAATCGAACCATCAGGCTTGCCGTGATCCCCGGTGACGGTATCGGACCAGAAGTCGTCGCCGAGGGGCTCAAGGTCCTCCGCGCAGCGCTCCGTGATTCGGACGTCACGCTCGAAGAAACATACTTCGACCTGGGTGCCGCGCGCTGGCACCGCACGGGAGAGGTCCTTCCGGACGCTGAGCTGGAACAGATCAAGGAGCACGACGCGATCCTTCTCGGCGCAGTCGGTGATCCCTCGCTACCATCCGGCATTCTTGAGCGGGGCCTGCTCCTCAAGCTGAGGTTCGACCTCGACCACTACGTCAACCTGCGGCCGTCGAAGCACTACCGTGGGGTCCCAACGCCGCTCGCGAACCCTGGCGACATTGACTTCGTCGTTGTCCGCGAAGGCACCGAGGGACTTTACGCGGGCAACGGGGGCGCGGTCCGTGTCGACACCCCGCACGAGATTGCGACGGAAGTGTCGGTCAACACGGCCTACGGCGTGGAACGTGTCGCCCGATACGCGTTCGAGCTAGCGACGGAGCGCGATAACCGGCTCACTCTCGTTCATAAACACAACGTGCTCGTCAATGCCGGGCATCTCTGGCGCCGCACCGTCGAGCGGGTCGGTGCTGAATACCCGGGTGTGACAACCGACTATCTCCATGTCGATGCGGCGACAATCTTCCTTGTCACGGACCCGTCCCGTTTCGATGTTATTGTCACCGACAACCTCTTCGGCGACATCCTCACCGATGAGGCAGGCGCCATCACCGGCGGCATCGGGCTCGCCGCCTCGGGCAACATCAATCCGACGGGTGACTTCCCGTCGATGTTCGAACCCGTCCACGGCTCAGCTCCCGATATCGCGGGGCAGCAGAAGGCGGATCCCATCGCGACGATCTCCTCTGTCGCCCTCATGCTTGACCATCTCGGTCTTGCCGACGAAGCGAAGCGGATTATGGCCGCCGTCGATGACGATATGGAGGCGCGTGCCGATGCGGCTGAAGCTGGAACGCCGCTCGTCCGGTCGACTGCCGAGGTCGGCGACGCTGTCGCTGCGCGGATCTGAAGGAAGAATTCATGACACAGTCAGCTCTTGAACAGGCGGCAGCGCTACCGCTGCCCACCTCCGATGAGGTGGCCGGGCGCTGGGAGTACCGCCCAAACCCCGCGCCCGCGTCCTCCGTTCAGCGGAACGAGATTGCCGGCCGGCTCAGCTTTGGTGTCGACTTCACAGACCACATGGCGCACGCCGTATATGAGGAGGGGAAGGGGTGGCACGGGAAGGTCATCGAACCCTATGGCCCGCTGCTGCTTGACCCTGCCGCAGCGGTGCTGCACTACGGTCAGGAGATCTTCGAGGGGCTCAAGGCATACCGTCACGATGATGGCTCGATATGGACGTTCAGGCCGGGTTTCAACGCCCACAGGCTCAACGCATCTGCGCGCCGTCTCGCCGTCCCGGAACTTCCGGTCGAGGACTTTCTCGCCTCGATTGTCGGCCTCGTGCGGGCTGATGAGGAGTGGGTGCCGTCGGTACCCGGTTCGTCCCTCTATCTGCGTCCGTTCATCATCGCGACCGAGCCGTTCCTCGGCGTGCGAGCAGCCCGGAGGCTCGATTACCTCTGCATCGCCTCCCCGTCGGGACCGTACTTCGTCAACGGCTTCCAGCCCATCTCCGTCTGGGTTTCCCCGGACTACCACCGGGCTGGGCCCGGGGGCACGGGCGCCGCGAAGTGCGGCGGTAACTATGCCTCCTCGCTCGTGCCGAAGCTCGAAGCGTACAAAGAGGGCTACGACGAAGTCTGCTTCCTTGACGCCGCAACGAACGAGAACATCGATGAGCTCGGGGGCATGAACGTCTTTGTTGTCTACGAGGATGGTTCTGTGTCGACGCCGGTGCTGACCGGCTCAATTCTCGAAGGCGGTACCCGGGGCGTCATCCTGAGGATCCTTCGAGACCGCGGGGTTACTGTGAGGGAAGAGACGATCCCGCTCAAGAGCCTCGTTGCGGACATATCGTCGGGGCGCGCTGCCGAGGTGTTCGCCTGCGGCACCGCCGCCGTTGTCACCCCGATCGGTCGGATCGCGGGCAGTGACTTCGACGTGCAGGTTCCGGGTGGGGATGTGACGAGGTCGATTTACGACCAGGTCACCGCCATCCAGCTCGGCCACGAGCCGGACCCGTACGGCTGGACCTACCGGGTGTCGGCATGAGCGGCGACGTTCTCGTCTACGATACGACGCTACGCGACGGAGCCCAGCAGGAGGGCATGAACCTGTCTGTCGCAGACAAGCTCACTCTCCTGCCCATGCTCGAGGCTTACGGCGCCGACATCATCGAGGGAGGGTGGCCGGGAGCCATTCCGCGCGACACAGAGTTCTTCGCGGAGATCGCGAAGACACAGCCGCTGAGCCGTGCGCGGCTCGCGGCCTTCGGCGCCACACGCAAGGCCAATATCGCTGTCGAGGATGATCAGCAGGTCGCTGCCCTTCTTAACTCGCAGGCCCCGATCATCACCCTCGTCGCGAAGTCCGATGCTCGGCACGTCATCAAGGCACTGCGGACGACAGAGGAGGAGAACCTCCGCATGGTCCGTGACACGGTCGCTTACCTCGTCGAGCAGGGGCGTGAGGTCATGGTCGACCTCGAGCACTTCTTCGACGGGGCCGATGACGACCGGGACTACACCTTTGCCGTCGCGCAAGAGGCCGTCCGGGCCGGAGCCAGCACTGTCATCGCCTGCGACACAAACGGCGGAGCTTTGCCAGATACGGTTCTCGCCCGCGTGACCGAGCTATCGGCTCTTTTCGACGAGGAGGGCCTGACAGCGACAATCGGTATCCATGCCCACAACGACGGGGAGATGGCGGTGGCGAACAGCCTCGCGGCGGTCACCGCTGGCGCAGCCCACGTTCAGGGCACGGTCAACGGCTACGGTGAGCGCACGGGTAACGCCAACATTCTGACGACCGTAGCCAACCTTCATTTGAAGATGGGACGGAAGGTCGTGACCGACGATCAGTTGGCGGACCTGTCGCGCGTGTCCCATGCGGTCGCCGAGATTGTCAATATCGCACCGTATCGGCGTCAGGCCTACACCGGAGTCTCGGCCTTCGCCCACAAGGCGGGCCTCCATGCTTCCGCGATCAGGGTCGATGCCGACCTGTACCAGCACATCGATCCGGCGCGAGTCGGCAACGATATGCGGATGATTGTGTCCGATATGGCTGGGCGTGCCTCGATCGAACTCAAGGCTCGCGAGCTGGGCCTCGACCTGTCCGACCGTCCCGATGTCCTCTCCGAGGTGACGAGGCGGATTAAGGATGCTGAGGCGCTGGGCTACACGTATGACGCGACGGATGCGTCCGTCGAGCTCCTCATCCGGGAGATCGCCTTCGGCGAGCGGCTGTCCTACTTCGATGTCGAGTCGTGGACGACGCACCTGTCGGGTAGTTCGGATGGATCGAACGGTGCTGAGGCCGTCGTCAAGCTCTCGACCGGTGCTGGCCGCTCGGTCACCGTCGGTGAGGGAGTCGGCCCGGTTGATGCGCTCGATCAGGCGCTACGTGGCGGCCTCTGTCAGGTCTATCCGGAGCTCGATGACTGCGAGCTCATCGACTTCAAGGTCCGCATCCTCGACCCCTCAGCGGCAACCCGCGCGACGACCCGCGTCATCATCTCGATGTCATCCCCGGCCGGCATCTGGGCGACCGTCGGCCTCGGCCGCGACATCATCGAGGCCTCGTGGGAGGCCCTGACCGACGGCTACATCTACGGCCTCTTCAAGGCGGGGGTCCCCGTTAGGTGAGAATCACTGGCTGATCCACGGATGCGGCAGGCCCCGGACGACCAACGGAGGCTGCCGTATTTTCCGGTTTGCTCTACCTCCCAGAGATGATGAGAGTCGTCCTGAGAGGAATAGGGCAGTACGTCACGATCTCTCGCTGAGGAAAGATCTCTTACTGGGGAGAATCCCGCGCAGGAACCGCTCGGAGTCGACACCGATTCTGACGAGCCTGACGTTAACGAGGATCGGCTCCGATAACCGGCGATTCTCGATCAACCGGGCAACGGCAAGTTGCGATGGAGTCCAACTCACCTCTGGGTGATCCACAATGGTCCGTCGATGGAGCTTTGCCGTGAGCGCTCGCGAACACTTGGCGTGCTTCGAGCCTCCTCAGGCTCTGTCGCGCTCTCCGAACACCTGCCGGCCGACGCGGATGATCGTAGAGCCCTCGTCGATGGCGATGCGCCAGTCACCGCTCATCCCCATCGACAGCTCCCGGCATCCCAGATGCCCCTCGGCGCGGAGCTGCTCGGCGAGCTTCCTCGTCGTCGCGAAGGACGCACGGACGGTCTGATCGTCGGTCGTGTTGGCGCCGATGGACATGAGCCCGGTGAGAGTGAGATGGGGGAGGGCGAAGATCTGCTCCGCGAGTTCGAGAGTGTCTTCCGGTGCGACGCCGAACTGCGACGAGGCTCCAGAGGAGTTGATCTGAAGGTAGATGCTACAGGTGACTCCCAGGTCGCCTGCGACAGTGTTGAGGCGGCGCGCTGTCTTGAGGGAGTCAACGGTCTCGATAGTGCCGGCGTCGATGAGGGCGGGCCGGGCCTTGTTGGACTGGACGTGGCCGATGACGTGGGTCTCGTGCTCGGGTGCGCCCATCTCCCTCAGCGCCTCCTCCGACGCGGTGAGCTGCTGGATGATGTTGTGCCCGATGAGGGTCGCGCCAGCATTGAGGGCCTCGAGGACGGCCTCCGGGGCCTGATGCTTGGCGGCGAGGAGGATTCTCGTGCGGCCTCCCGACGCCTCGTCAACCTCGGCCTTCAACCGCTGAAAACGCTCACCGATCATGACACTCCTCCTAGACAACGTCTCCTATCCTAATCAGCTGGGCGACCAGCTCATCCGTGGCACCGCTCTGCTGGACGTCGATGACGGCGACGAACTCGGTATCGCGCGACTCCTCGCCATCGTCGATGGTCTGGTGGACAAGCCAATACCCCTGCGAGGCGGCGTTCTGCGCAGCGTCATCTGACAGCCCCATATCGACGAAGTCGGCCGCTTCCGGCGATTCGTTGAAGGTGACGAACGAAGCGGACCGGGAGTTCGTGTCCGCCCCCAACCACTCGTGGTCTTCGAAGTAGCTATCGAGGAAATTGTTCCAACGGTCGGTGTCAAGGCGCTGCGGCTGTTCGAGGAACGAGGGCGTGGACATCGCCGCAAGCCGTTCGACATTCTCATCGGCGGCGGCCTCGACGAAGCGCCACAGCCAGTTCTTCACCCGCGTGCGGAACGCGTGGAGATTGGCGGTCATGGGGACCGTCCCGTCCTCGCGTGCGCCGAAGGCCCGCTCCATCCCGCCCTGCGGGATCCGTGTGTGCTCCATGATCTCGTCATCGTCGATGATGCCGTCGGCTAGCGCCTCCCACTCAGCAATGAGAGAGGAGTCGACCGAGCGGACGAGCTCACCGAGCCAGGAGATGATGTCATCGAGCTCGTCCGTCAAAGCATCGGCCGGGATGATCTGCTTGAGCGCCTTGTACGTGTCGGTGAGATAGCGGAGGACGACGCCTTCGCTCCGGGCCGCATCGTAGCGGGAGATGAGGTCGGAGAACGTCATCGAGTGCTCGACCATGTGGCGGACGACGGACTTGGGCGACAGTTCGTACTCGGCGATCCACGGATTGGTCTGCCGGTAGATCTCGAGGGCAGGGTTGAGGAGCTCGGCGAGCGGAGTCGGCCACGTAATCTCATCGACGCGCGCCATCCGCTCGTTGTAATCCATACCTTCGGCCTTCATCGCGCTGATCGCAATGCCGCGCTCCTCATTCCGTTGTGCCATGAGAATCGGCCGGGGGTCTTCCTGGACGGCTTCGATGATGGAGACGACGTCGAGCGCGTACTCCGGCGACTCAGTGTCCAGAAGATCGAGTGACGCGAGGGCGAAGGGCGACAGCGGCGCGTTGAGGGCGAAGTCGTCCGGGACCTCCCGGGCGAGCTCGATAGCGGGTTTTCCAGGGTTCGCATCCCGCCAGTCGCGATCTCGGTGGATGATGACGCCCGCCGCCCGCAACGAGACGTAAATTTCGACCGCTGTGCGCAACAGCGGATTCGACTGCCGCTTCGGCTCATAGTTGTCCGTGAGGAGCCGATACACGTTCATGACCGGATCGCCAGGCCGCGCGAGGACCTGGAGCATCATCGCGTGCGAGATTCTCATCCTCGACTCGAGAGTCTCAGGTTGGGCGGAGATGAGGCGGTCGAACGTTGCCCGGGTCCAGTTGACCTGACCTTCGGGTGGCTTCTTCTTCTGCGCCTTCTTCTTCCTCTCGGCCGCCTTTGCCTCGGCTTTGGCATTCTCGATCTCGTGCTCGGGGGCTTGGACGACGACCTCGCCGGTCGTGTCGAAGCCGGCGCGCCCGGCGCGGCCGGCGATCTGATGGAATTCGCGGGCCGACAGCTGCCGCTGCTTCTCCCCATCGAACTTCGCGAGCGACGTGAGGAGGACCGTGCGGATCGGAACGTTGATGCCGACGCCGAGGGTGTCCGTCCCGCAGATGACACGCAGCACCCCTCGCTGGGCGAGTTTCTCGACGAGCCTGCGGTAGCGGGGGAGCATGCCGGCATGATGAACGCCGATGCCAGCCCTCAGGAGGCGGGACAAGACAGCGCCGAAGCCCGGCCCGAATCGGAAGTCGCCGATCGCGTCCGCGATCGCCGCCTTCTGTTCCTTCGAGGACAGGGCGACGGACTGAAGCTCCGTCGCGGCAGACACCGCCGCTGCTTGGGAGAAGTGGACGATGTAGACGGGGGAGCGATGCGTCGACACGAGCTCCTTGACTGTCTCCGACACTGATTCAAGAGAGTAGGTATAGCTCAGCGGCACTGGGCGCTCAGCATCATCGATGATCGACACCCGGCGGTCGGTTCGCCGCTCGAGATCCGTGACGAAGGCCGACGTGTCACCGAGCGTCGCTGAGAGGAGCACGTGCTGGGAGCTGGTGAGCTCGAGGAGCGGTACCTGCCAGGCCCAGCCGCGATCCGGTTCAGAGAAGAAGTGGAACTCATCGGAGATGACAACGCCTGCGTCCGCAGCCTTGCCCTCCCGCAGGGCGACATTAGCGAGGATTTCTGCCGTGCAACAGATGATCGGGGCGTCGGCATTGATCGTCGAATCACCCGTCACCATACCGACGTTCGCAGCGCCGAACAGTCCAATGAGGTCAAAGAACTTCTCCGAGACGAGCGCTTTGAGAGGTGCCGTGTAGTAGCCGCTCCGGCCCTGCGAGAGGGCGACGAACAGCGCCGCCATCGCAATCATCGACTTGCCCGATCCCGTTGGCGTCGAGACGATGAGATGGTCGCCGTCGAGGGCAGCAAGCAGTGCCTCGTCCTGGTGTGGATAGAGTCCCTTATCCGTGGACTCAACCCACGCATGGAAAGCCTCGTAGACATCATCTGCCGGGGGATCCTCTCCGAAGCGGTCGGCGAGGATATCGAGAGCATCATTGAGGGGAGAGGAGGTCACCCCTCCAGACTGCCACAAAGCCCGCAGCAGCCGGGCGCCAATGTGTGCTGTGCATGAGTTCACAGCGAGACGCGGGGGTCCGGGTTTGTGTGGTGCAAGAACACCGCGTATCGTTATTTCTTGCGCGCACCGCTAGCTCAATGGTAGAGCAACTGACTCTTAATCAGTGGGTTCAGGGTTCGAGTCCCTGGCGGTGTACAGATGAAGATCCTGGCCTCTGGCTGGGATCTTCGCTTTCTCCGGAATCTCGGAGGTCTCACCCCGCGCTCGTTCGCCGGCGAGTGAGCCTTATGGCACCTCGTGAGTTCTAGGCCAGAAGTGTGTCTTGGTTGGGCGCGTCCAGTAGTCCTGTCCGGTCTAAGGCGATGTCGTATGGGCGGAGCTGTCTCCTCGGGATCTCAGGTGTGGCTGTAGAGGTGCAAGTCGGTCAGGGGCCCGATGCCCGAGGTGGGACTCAATCACAGGCGGTCCAAGGGGAACCATTGCGCACGGCGCACCCTGTGGCTAAGAACAAGCTGACACAGTACTTGCAGAATCCACTCCTCTTACGGTGGCGGCCATCCGAGGGAGGGCTATTTCGAGCAGGCCGGGATTTCCGAGAGGGACCCGTATGTGTGTCCGCCATCGATCAATTGGAGAGAACTCTGATCCGGGGACGATAAGGATATTCTCTCGACGCAGACGGGAAGCAAGGGCAACTGTATCGATTCCTGTATCCACCCAGAGGCACGCGCCACCGTGATATGGGCTGAATGTCCAAGAAGGGAGCCACTCGCTAAGCAAGGTCTCGGCTGTTCGGCTGGCCGGAATGAGCTCTGATCTCCGGAGTGTTCGCGCTTCGGGTGCGGTGGGCAAGCACGTTGCCGTGAGAAGCTGTGAGGGGATACTTCCTGCGAGGTCACTCGTCACGCGGGCATTGAGAGCGGCCTTAAGAAGTGGTTCGGGTCCTCGTATCCATCCGACGCGGAGTCCGGACCAGAAGAGTTTCGTGAGTGAACCGACGGTGATGGTCAGGTTGTCCGGCAGTAGCGACGCCATGTGGCCCGGATGGTCACCGGCGCTGAGGTCGGCAGTCGACCCGTCGTCGAGCAACGGCACACCAGTCTGGATAATGATTTCGGCAATCTGCCGTCTCCGCCGAGGCGACCACGTCACCCCGGTGACATTGTGGGCAGCTGGGATGGCGTAGATCAGCCGAGGTGAATGCTTTCGGATTGCGGTGGCGAGCTCTCCGGGGATCGGCCCGTTGTCATCGCAGTCGACACCGATGACTTTGACTCCCCTCCGGCTGAAAACATCGAGAGCACCACGATAGGTCGGGTCCTCCACGAGAACGGTGTCGCCCGGTTCGAGCATGCAGGCAGTGACGAGAGTGAGTGCATGGTGGGATCCGTTGGTGGCGAGTATCTGAGCCGGTTCGGTAAGAGTTTCGAGATCGGTGTAATACTGTGCGACAGCCTCTCGGAGTTCGTCTATGCCCCATGGCATGAAGCGGTCATTGAATGACAGGCGTCGCAGGTCCTGTACCCACCTGCTGCGAAGCGCCTTGCCGAACAGTGGTGAGGTCTGTAGAACGCCGCTGCTGAGATCGAGTGGACCTGTCGGAGCAGTGTAAGTACCGAGTCGGTCATCCTCGGCGAGTGGCCCAGAACGCAGTTTCGTTGCCCGGACTCGAGTCCCTGATCCGTGCCGGGTTACGATCCAACCCTCGTCGGCAAGTTCCTGATATGCGTGGCCGACGGTCGTTCGACTGACTGCGAGAACTTGGGCGAGTTCGCGCTGTGACGGCAGAGTCGACCTCGGGGCTATGGCACCTGAACGGATCACCTTACGAATTGCGCAGGCGAGCAACGAGTGGAGGGCGCCTTCGTCGGCATCCCAGCCCGAGAGCTGTCTGGACAGCATGCTGGCCGTGATGCGCTTTGCCATCTACCCTCCGTCGGTTCACGTGGACGCGTCTTCAGCACCCGCCCATCCTCAGCCATCCTATCGGGAGATCTGAGCCACAACGGTTGCCAGTTGGGCCTAAGTGGTCATTGGCCTAGTCGAAGTTCTAAGAGATGGTTGACGAAACCCCAACACGAAGAGGTGAATGATGGGTGACGTTCTTGTCGTCGGGACAAACGATACAAAAGGGCCCGAGATCCGCTTCATTGTTGATCAGCTGGAAAAGGTTGGCGCAACCTGGCAGGTCATCAACATTGGAGTGTTCGAATGTGGAGAATCGACGGTGCCTGTTGCTGTAGGTCCTGCCGAACTTGCTGAGCTCGCCGGTGCTGACATCAATGAACTGCGCCGTGGCGGCGAACAGGGTGGAGCGCGTGCGCGTGCGCTCGATGCGATGTCGGAGGGCCTTGCTGAGGTCCTGAAGAGATACCACGAAGAAGGATCCCTTGGTGCTGTTCTCGGCTTCGGCGGCTCCTCGGGCTCCTCCGTCATCGGCAGGGCGATTCAGGTGCTGCCGGTCGGAGTTCCGAAGATCCTCGTGTCAACAATGGCAAGCGGCGATGTCACACCCTATATCGGGACCCGGGACGTGACGCTCATGTACTCAGTCACCGATATCGCAGGCCTGAACCGGATCTCCCGCGTTGTCCTGCGGAATGCTGCGAGAGCGGCGGCGGGCATGGCGCAGGGCTTCATCGAGGATGACGACGAAGTGCAGGATAGACCGCTGGTCGCGATCAGCATGTTCGGAGTGACGACCCCCGCAGTCACGGCGGTCCAGCAGGCCCTTGAACAGCAGAACTTCGAGACGACGGTCTTCCACGCCACGGGGGCCGGCGGGCGCGCGATGGAAGGACTCGTCGACGACAGGCTGATCGATGCCGTCATCGACCTGACGACGAGCGAGCTGACCGATGAGCTGATCGGCGGTGTCCTGACTGCCGGTCCGGACCGTATGGAGGCCGCGGGACGGGCAGGAATCCCACAGATCCTGGTCCCCGGCGCCCTCGAAGTCATCAACTTCGGTGCCGAGCACACGGTCCCAGAGAAGTTCAGGGTCCCCGAGCGCCGCGTCCACGTCCACAACTCAGCCGTGACGATCTGCCGGACCAACGTCGACGAGAGCCGGGAGCTGGGAAGGATCTTCACGCGCAAGGCCAATCTCGCAACTGGGCCGACAGCGGTCGTCATCCCGCTTCGTGGCCTGTCGGCGCTGGGGCCTGAGGGACAGCCCTATCACGACCGAGTCGCCGACGAGGCTCTCTTCGACGAGATCCGCAGCGGGCTTCGGAGCGATATCCCGCTCATCGAGGTTGACGCCGCAATCAACAGTACGGAGTTCACCGATGTCGTCCTGGCAGAGTTCATGAAGCTCTGGAGCCAGAAGTGACGATCGTAGCCGCGGGTGTCGGGTGTGGCCTGACAGCGGCCGGCGCCGTCGCCGGCGGTGCGGACCTTCTCGCCTGTTACTCGACCGCTGTCTATCGGGCAGCCGGCTTGCCGTCGTCGCTCGCATTCCTGCCCTACGACGATCCGAACGAGATCGTCGGGCGGGCGTTGCCCGAAGTAGTGGCGGCCGCCAAGGGAGTCCCGGTGATCGCTGGCGTCGGATCGCACGATCCGCGGGTCCAGCTCCCACGACTGCTCGATGACCTCCAGCTTGCGGGTGCATCAGGCGTGACCAATGAGCCCTTCATCGGCGTCTACTCAGGCCCGCTGAGGGATCACCTCGAAGCGGCCGGGCTCGGCTATGACAGAGAGCTGTACCTCGCGGAGCTCGCGAGCAAGCAGGGCATGCTCTGCCTGGGGTGGGCGTGGGACGTCGAAGAGGCGCGAAGGATGGCGGCCACGGGAGCAAGCCACATAGGGCTCATGCTCGGCATCACGAGATCATCCGATGATCCGGTCGAGACTGCTCAGGCGTACACGCTCCTCGCCGATATGAACAGCGCCGTTCGGGAGGAGAACCGCGATGCCATCACGTTGATCCACGGTGGCCTGCTCGCGGACCCTGTGTCCGTCAAGGACGCTCTCGAAGCCTCGGGAGCCGACGGCTATCTCGGCGGATCCACACTCGAGACACAGCCAGCCGTCAGCGGCATCAGCGCCGCAGTCCAAACATTCAAAGAAATCGCAATAGATGAAGGAAGGTGCCAGACATGGCTAAGCAATACACGCGCGACGAGGTCGTGACGCGACTTAAGAACGAGATCAATAACGGTAGCCCGGTCGTCATCGTCGGTGCCGGTACAGGCATCTCGGCTAAATTCGCCGAGAAGGGTGGTGCTGACCTTATCGGCGTGTATAACTCCGGTAAGTACCGGATGGATGGACACGGGTCTCTCGCAGGCCTCATGCCGTACGGGGATGCGAACGAGATCGTTCTTGAGCTCGGTGGCCGTACGGTCCTGCCGATCGTCCAGGAGGCCCCCGTCATAGCCGGAATCTGCGGCACCGACCCGACACGACAGATGCCGACATTCCTCGAAGAGCTCAAGCGGCTGGGCTTCTCGGGTGTGATGAATTTCCCGACCGTCGGCCTCATCGACTGGGACAGTCGATTCCGTCAGGAGCTCGAGACGACGGGCATGGGCTACGAGAAAGAGCTCGAGACTCTGAAGATCGCAAAGGAGCTGGGCCTGTTCACCATGGGCTATGCCTTCCGTCCGGAGGAAGGGGCGATGGTCGGCGAGGCTGGTCTCGACGTCGTCATCGCACACATGGGACTCACCCGTGGTGGTTCGATCGGCTCAACCATGTCCAAGGAGGACGACCTTGCTGCGGCCTGCCGTCTCGTCGATGAGATTGGGGATGCTGCGCGGGCCAAGAACCCCGACATTCTGGTCTTCTGCCACGGCGGTGCGATTGCCTACCCCGAGGATACGGTCTACGCCTACCAGCACTCTCAGGCTGTCGGATTCCTCGGAGCATCGAGCGCGGAGCGCATCCCTGTTGAAGGGCCGCTGCGCGAAGCGACAGCAGCATTCAAGGCCGCACCTCTTCCGAACAGGATCTAAGGATAGGGTCTGATGTTTCTAGAGGGCCGGTCGCATGAGTGAACGAACTCGGTGACCGGCCCTCACCCGTTGCAGTCAAGGCGCGGCGGATGGGCCGGCTAGTCACTTTCGTGTCCTTCCAGGACCGAAATGCGTTAGATTCCTCGTCACATCGCAAATGCTCAGCGTGCCTCCATGGATGCCGAAGTCCTCGGCTATCCGAGCGATCGCGGCCTTCGAGTCAGTCTGGGAACTCTTCCGAGTGTGCAATGGTGGATTTCTTCCATCCTTGCGTGTGAACAAGCCAGACGAGACACCACCTGAAGCATCAGTCCCATGCTGCGTCCATTCCGTGGCCAGGGGAAATGACGGCCCCGGCACCGCGACCTCTTGCGCTGGTGCCGGGACGGGGGAATGGTGGGTTACCAGGAGGCTGACTGCGATGAACGAACACACCCACCAGCATGAATCCGAAGAGCCGACCGAGGTCGCCCACGACGCCGAGCATGGCCACGGCGACACTCACGTCGACGGTCACGACCATCCCGACGGGAACGAGGGCCACGATGGCCATCGCGGCCACGACCACGGCTCCCACGCAGAGCAATACCGCCGCCTGTTCTGGATCATGCTCGCGCTCGGCATCCCAGTCGTTCTCGCCTCGCCGATGTTCGCCTCCCTCGTCGGCTACGACGTGCCCGAGGGCCTGACGTGGATCGCTCCCGTCCTCGGAACCGTCATGTATGTGTGGGGCGGCAGGCCCTTCCTCGTCGGCGCGATCGATGAGATCCGTGCACGCCATCCAGGCATGATGCTGCTCGTCGGCCTGGCGATCACAGTCGCCTTCCTCGCCTCGGCCGCAGCCACGCTCGGCCTGCTCCATCACGACCTCGAGTTCTGGTGGGAGATGGCGCTCCTCATCGTCATCATGCTCCTCGGACATTGGCTCGAGATGAAGTCGCTTGCCCAGACCTCATCGGCCCTCGACTCTCTGGCTGCACTGCTGCCTGATGAGGCGGAGAAGGTCGTCGGCGACGAGATCGTCACAGTCCAGCCAGCGGACCTTGAGGTCGGCGATATCGTCATCGTCCGGCCCGGCGGGCGGGTGCCCGCCGATGGGGCGATCGTCGATGGAGCGGCGTCGATGGACGAATCGATGATCACCGGGGAATCGGCCGCGGTGACGCGGACGGTGGGGGACCCGGTCGTCGCGGGAACGGTCGCCACGGACTCCGGCATTCGTATCGAGATCTCCGCGGTTGGGGATGACACCGCGCTCGCCGGCATCCAGCGCCTCGTCGCCGAGGCTCAGTCGTCAACGACTCGGGCCCAGCGGCTCGCGGACCGGGCGGCTGCGCTCCTCTTCTGGTACGCGCTCGCGGCGGCGGTCGTCACTATCGCCGTCTGGCTCGTCATCGGCGATCCGCAGGATGCGGTGGCGCGCACGATCACGGTGCTCGTTATCGCCTGCCCCCACGCTCTCGGCCTCGCGATCCCGCTCGTCGTCTCGATCGCAACAGAGAAGGCGGCCCGCGGCGGCGTCCTCATCGCCGACCGGCTCGCGCTCGAATCGATGAGGACCGTCGACACCGTTATCTTCGATAAGACCGGGACCCTGACAAAGGGCTCCCCGACGGTTGATGGCATCCGCTCCGTCGACGGGTTCGCCGATGATGAGGTGCTGGCGCTCGCGGCGGCCGCCGAGTCCTCTTCGGAGCACCCGCTCGCGCGAGCGATTGTGTCCGAAGCCGAGGGCAGGAACCTGACGATCCCGGCATCGGACAACTTCTCCTCATCGCCCGCGGTCGGTGTGCGTGCAGATGTCCAGACTGACTCAGGGGCTCGCACGGTGCTCGTGGGAGGCCCGTTCATGCTCGAGCAGGAGGGCGCGGAGCCGATAGCCGAGGAGTGGAGCCGCAGCGGCGCCACGGTCCTCCACGTCATTGTCGATGGCCGGGTTGCAGGAGCGCTGCGGGTCGCGGACGAGATCCGGCCCGAGTCGAAGGCTGCGGTGACGGCCCTCCACCGGCGCGGCATCGACGTCATCATGATCACCGGTGATGCCGAGGCGGTGGCCGCCTCCGTGGCGGAGGAGATCGGCATCGACGGCTACTTCGCCGGCGTGCGTCCGGAAGACAAGGCGGGGCACGTGAAGCGCCTCCAGGGTGAGGGTCGCCAAGTCGCCATGGTGGGCGATGGCGTCAACGACGCCCCAGCACTCGCCCAGGCGGATGTCGGGATCGCCATCGGTGCAGGCACGGATGTCGCAATCGCCTCGGCGGGTGTCATCCTCGCCTCCGATGACCCCCGCTCAGTCCTGTCCGTCGTCGAGCTCTCGACCGCGTCGTACCGGAAGATGAAGCAGAACCTATGGTGGGCGGCCGGGTACAACCTCGCGGCTGTCCCGCTCGCCGCCGGAGTCCTCGCCCCGTGGGGCTTCATCATGCCGATGAGCGTGGGCGCCATCCTCATGTCGCTCTCGACCGTCATCGTCGCCCTCAACGCCCAGCAGCTGCGGTCGGTCGATCTCAGCCCGGAGCGCACCGCACCCCTGGGCGCCGCCGACCGTGAGGCAGTGCGGGCGTAGACCGGCCGGTTCGTGGCAGAAGGAGAGTGCGCCGCATCTTCCCCCTCGGCCGCGTCGGGCGGCCCCATGCTCGGCAGCTCCGAGTGGCAACGTGACGAGCTTCCCTCGGAAGAATCGGCGTGCGCGTATCGGATCGTCTGCGAATGGCCAGGTCAAGGCACGTGGACTCACATTCCTGGATGCAGCCTGCACGAGCGTGCCCGAATGTTGACGCAATCGTTCACATCCGGCATTCTGGACAAAACGGCGTTTTGAAGACGCATTTTCTCTTGGGAGGTTCCAGTGTCGACCACCGCACTCACCCGTGACAGCCGCCAAACCGCGCTCGCGCGGATGGCAGAAGAAGAGTTGGACATCCTCGTCGTCGGAGGGGGTGTGACAGGAGCCGGGATCGCCCTCGACGCGGCAACGCGCGGCCTCAAGACCGGGATCGTTGAGATGAGGGACTGGTCGGCCGGCACCTCCCAATGGTCCTCGAAGCTGGTCCACGGCGGCCTGCGCTACCTCTACCAGCTCGACTTCGCCCTCGTCGCAGAGGCCCTGCGCGAGCGGGGCACGCTGCTGACGACGACGGCACCGCACCTCGTCTCCGCCCAGCCGTTCCTCTGGCCGCTCAAGCAACGCGTCATCGAACGCGCGTACTCGGCCGTTGGCGTCGGCATGTACGACGCGTTGGCGAAGATTGGCGGCGGGCACGTTCCCGTCCAGAAGCATTACGGGCACAAGGGAGCCCTCGAGCTCGTGCCGAGCCTCGATCCTCAGTCCCTCATCGGCGGAATCCGCTTCTACGATGCGCGGGTGGACGATGCGAGGCTTGTCATCGACCTCGTCCGCACCGCCCAGGGCTACGGCGCTCTTGCCGCACCCAGGACACAGGCGACTTCATTCGTCACTGAAGGCAATACCGTTGTCGGCGCGGTCCTCAAGGACCTTGAGTCCGGCGAGGAGATCACAGTCCGTGCCAAGCACATCGTTGGCGCGACCGGTGTCTGGACCGAGGAAACGCAGCAGCTTGGTGACTCCGAGGGAGGTCTCAAGGTCCTGGCGTCGAAGGGCATCCACATCGTTGTCCCGAAGGATCGTATTGAGGGCAAGACCGGTGTCTTCCTCCGGACCGACAAGTCGGTTCTCTTCATCATTCCGTGGGAGCGGTACTGGGTCATTGGCACGACTGATACGGCGTGGCATGGGCAGCGCGACGCCCCGGTCGCAACCTCAGCCGACATCGACTACGTCCTCCAGCAGGCCAACTCGGTGCTCGCCGACAAGCTCACCCGGGACGACATCATCGGCACGTTCGCGGGCCTGCGGCCCCTTCTGCAGCCGGGCACGAAGAGCGAGGACGAGTCGACGAAAGTCTCGCGTGAGCACACCGTCACCTCCCCGCAGCCGGGTCTTACCGTCATTGCCGGAGGCAAACTGACGACGTACAGGCAGATGGCGGAGGATGCGGTTGACCACGTCCTCGGCGGTGAGGCGAAAGCGAACCCGTCGATCACAGCAACGATCCCGCTCGTCGGCGCTGTTGGCTACGAGGCCGGCAGGCGTCGACTGCCGGCGCTGTCACAGCAGTACAAGCTGAGCGAGACCGTCATGAAACACCTGTTCTCTCGCTACGGAACCGAGACAGCCGATGTCCTCGCCCTCATCGACGGCGATCCGTCGCTCGGCGAGCCAATCGAGCACGCCCCCGACTATCTCCGTGCCGAGGCGGTCTTCGCTGTCACCCACGAGGGCGCCCTCCACCTCGAAGACGTGCTCCTCCACAGAATCAGACTCGACTTCGAACAGCCCGATCGGGGGAGCGCGGCCGCTCCCGCGATTGCCGAGATCATGGGGGACCTGCTCGGCTGGGATGATGAGACGCGGCAAGGCGAAGTGGCGAACTGGGTTGCGCAGGCTGATGCGATTCTTGCTGCTCAAGAGACGGACTCCGACTCCGAGGCTTCGGAGCACCGGATGCGGGCCGAGGAGATCGTCCCTGTCGAACATCTCGACATCGTCTAACACACGTTGGGTGGGCGCTGGCCATGTGGCCGGTGCCCACCCGCTGTGATACGCGTCCGATCGTTGCTCGATGCGGCCAAAGGTCCTAGTTTTCGGGTACCGTTGGAAGCGTGTCTGATCCGATAGTGACTCTCGTAACTTCGCAGAACTTTCCTCGACTTGATGCTGACGAGGCAGGTCTGCCTGACGCACTTCGAGACCGGGGCATTGAGCCCCGCATCGCAGTCTGGAACGACCCCTCGGTCAACTGGGATGAGGCTGGCACAGTCGTTGTCCGATCCGTGCGTGACTACGCGAAGGACCGGAGGGGCTTCATCGAATGGGCTGAGTCCATTCCGCGGCTGCTCAACTCAGCGAATGTCATGAAGTGGAACACGGACAAGCACTACCTGCAGGACCTGGCCGTGCTTGGGATGCCAACGATCGAGACAACATGGCTTGAGCCGTCGCAGAACCTCAGCCGCAACCAGGTCCACACCCGGTTCCCGGCAGTCGGGGACTTTGTCGTCAAGCCCGCCATCTCCTCCGGGGGCCGGGGCACCGGCCGCTACACGTCAACTGACGCAATCTCCCGGATGAGGGCCATCACAGACGCCATCCACCACCTCGAGCGCGGCCGCTCCGTCATGGTCCAGCGCTACCACGAAGAGGTCGACCGCTCGGGCGAAGTGTCCCTCATTTACCTCAATGGACTGCCCTCCTACAAGGTGGAGAAGGAGCCGATGCTCCATCCCCGCTTTGAAGGCGGCGACGTCGTCCACGAGGAGATCGCGCGCTCGTCAGATGCGACGGAGCAGGAGTGGCGCTGGGGCGAGCGGATCCGTCAGTCCCTTCACTCCTACATCAAGGAGCAGAGCGGGCGGGATGAACTGCTGCTCTTCAACCGAGTCGACATCGTGCGCGGCGGTCCGAACGACAATGAGGAGTTCTACGTCATGGAGATCTCCCTCATCGACGGCTCCCTCTACCTCAGCGCGGATGAAGACAACCTCGCAAAGTTCGCCGACGCGATTGCGGTGCGTGCGTCCTGGTGAAACGCGTAGCTGCCCTGCTCGTCGTTCTCGGTCTCGCCGCCTGTGGCGCCGAGACGGGAAGCAACGACGAGGCATGCCGCGAGGTTGACGCCGTTGCAGTCGAGATCAGGGAGTTCGCCGAGCCGCTGACAGACGAGCAGGCGGACTCAGCACGCCAGTGGGAGTTCCGGTTGGCCGAAGCATCCGTGCTCGCGACCGACCATGACCTTGCCGCATCGATCCGAGACCTTGCTGACGCAGCTGGCAACGTTGCCGAAGATCTTGACGACGCACGAGCACGAGATACGTTCGAGAGCATCCATGCCGACGTCGCTGCGAAGTGCAACTGACACCACATCCAACCGATTCCGCCAACGGAGCCGAGGTTGGGTATAGTGGTGAATCGGCGAACAACGCCATGGTGGCTATAGCTCAGTCGGTAGAGCGCCTGGTTGTGGTCCAGGAGGTCGCGGGTTCAAGCCCCGTTAGCCACCCCAGATGGGTCAGGTGTGAACTTGCGACCAACGGTCCGCCCTTGGTCGCGGTTCCCTCCTGGCCCAATTTCTTTGCTTCGGCGGCCCAACTCAGGGCGTCTGCGTGGAGGCCGGACAGGCTCAGTCCGTCGTACGGGGGCCGGTAGCCGACTCGCACGTCATTATCCTCGTCGATGTAGATCGCCTTGAACAGTGCCTGGTTACACAGTCGGCGGTTCGCGTCGTCGGCATGCTCGTACAGATCGGCTGCGTTGGACAGCAGTTTCAGCGAGTCGTCGAGGTTCGCCCGTGCGTCGGCGTAGTGGCCGTGGTGCGCGTTGATCCGGTACTCGATGGTCTCCAGCGACGCGGTGATCCGGTCCTGCTCCTTCTTGAGAAGGTCGAGCGGGATCGCTCCGGCATAGTGGGCTTGCAGCAGCTTCTGCTGTTCGCCTTCGAGCTGGGTTCTTCTCATTGCAAGGTCGGCAAGTTCAGCGGCTCCTTCGGCCATCATCTCGTCGAACCTGGCATGGAGCATCGCCGAGACTGCCTGCATCGTCTCGGGGTCGAGCTGGACTCGTGCGTAGAAGCGTTCGACGAGCTGTTCGACCTGCTCGATCAGCATCGCCTGCCGGGTGCAGTCACCCCTGCCGCCATGACGGCTGGCACACACGAAGTATGGGTAAATCTTGCCCTGACTGCTCTTGGCATTGCACACCAACAGGCGTGACCCGCACTGCCCGCAGAACACGGTGCCCTTCAAGTAGTGCTCGTGCACTTGCGTCGCATCGGCGGCCGAGCGGTGTGTCCCGAGCACGATTTGTACCTGTTCCCACACTTCGCCGGGAACGATGGGCTCGTGCACACCCGCGTAGGTGACGCCCTGGTACCGCACGCTCCCCTTGTAGTAGGGATTCGTCAGCATCCGATGCACCGAAGACTTCCCAATGGGTCGAGAAGGTCGTCGAGGTGTCGCGACACTGGTCAGCCCGCGCGCCACTAGCTCCTGGTGGAGTTGGCTGGTCGTCCAGTCACCGGAAGCAAACACCTGGAAGGCCCACCGGACCAGTCGGGCTCGTTCCTCGTCGATCTCGACGGTGCGTATCTCCCGCCCGAATTCGTCGCGTACGCCGACGTTGCGGTAGCCGATAGGTGCCCTCGTCACGGTGCCGCCCTGTGCGGCCTTCTGCGACAGGCCCTTGACGACCTCGGTAGCGAGGTTGCGGGAGTAGAACTCGGCAATCGACGACATGATGCCATGCAGCAGCATTCCCGACGGGGTCTCGTCGATGTTCTCCGTGGCAGAGACCAGCGTGACGCCGGCGTCCTTGAGCGCGAGGTGGATAGTCACGTCGTCGGCTCGGTTGCGGGCGAGCCGGTCGACCTTGTGGACGATGCAGTAGTTGGTCTTGTGCTTGGTGACGTACTGGATCATCCGCATCAGTTCGGGGCGGTCTGCCTTGCGTGCGGACTCGCCAGCATCGACGAACTCCTCGATGATCGTTGCTCCGAGTTGGTCGGCCTTGCGCTGGTTCGCCTCGCGCTGCGCCGGGATCGAGAAGCCCTCCGCCTGGCCGCCCTTCTCAGCCTGCTCCTTGGTGGAGACTCGCAGGTAGGAGACGGCGAACGATCCAGGGAATGGTGTTGGCGTTACGAGGCTGTCTATCGCGGTGCGGTCCGCGTCGATCATTGTCATGGCTCTTCTCCACAGTCACTGGTCCTGCCGACGCGGACGGTGTGACGGCGGATGTTGATCGTGAGAAGAGCCCGAAGGCTGTAGGACTAGGCCATGTCGGCCACGTTTTCGTTGCCTCGCCAAGATGGCGAAGCGCTAGGACCACAACATCCGCCATCCGCGACGGATGCCTACATTCTACGACGACGTGTTCGCCGTGGCACGAGGGGGCTTCGGTCGAGTCGCACCTTCCGAGCGGCACGAGCCCGATTGCTGGAGCGCCAGGCGGATCAGCAGCTCGCAGAGCTTGTCCAGGTCAGGCGGCTCGTGGAACTCGGCGCGGACCGTCAGCTCGCGCTCGCTCTGCTGACGCTGCCCAGTCTTCCGTTCATAGCGACGCGCCACGATTCACACCTCGCCGGTCTCCGGGTCGACGCCCGCGAAGAAGGCATCCTCTGCCTCCTGGCGTGAAGCGACCGCGTCGAGAACAAACCGGACGAAGTCCTCGTCGCGATCTGTGATCGGTGAGTCTTCGATCGTCGGTGCCGGGTCTTCCCCCGGCCAGCTCGTCTGGCGAGTCGGGCGGTCTCGGTCGAGCCGAGTGCCGCACGCCGCCACCCAATCACGAAGCCGGGCGCGTGCGTCAGCGAAGTCGCGGTGCCAACCCAGCGGTGCGGACCCGTTCTGCTCCGGGTCGTACGCGCACAGCCAGTGCAGGTGCAGTGCGGATAGCTCCCAGAGGAGTTCGGGGTGACGGTGCCAGTACGGCGGAACCACGCTCGCCCGAAGCCCATAGGTATGGCGGAGCCAGTCCACCCAGCGGTTCAGTTCGAGCAGTTCGGCTTCGAGATCGTTAGCGGTCAGCAAGTTCCAGTTGACCGGGTGCGGTGGTTCGGGCAC
Organism: Flaviflexus huanghaiensis; assembly: GCF_014118685.1. Lineage (GTDB taxonomy): Bacteria > Actinomycetota > Actinomycetes > Actinomycetales > Actinomycetaceae > Flaviflexus > Flaviflexus huanghaiensis. The sequence goes on along the minus strand of NZ_JACFAK010000017.1, from coordinate 9,587 downwards.
GTCGAATCGTGGTGACGCTGGTCCCGCCTCAGGTGGCATGTCGTCGTGCTCAGGGAAGAATTGATCGGTCATGGCTGAGTCGCTCACAGTCCAATGGCGGTCGCAGCAGACGGCGCAGCCTGCTGGGGGCTAGCGAATGCCGTGGCATCACGGGCGGAAGCACGCTCACTGCGATCCACCTCATAGCGAGTACGCGCGAGGTCATGTCCGATGCGCGTCGCGATGAACTCCTCACCCTCGTACCGCTGGCCATTTCGCTCGTACGAGTAGTCCCGCACACGCCCGTCGGCGATGATGTTGTCGCCCTTGGCGAGCCGCTCGGCTCCCTGCTCAGCGGCACCGCGATACGCGATGAGATCGTGGAAGGTCGTCTCCAACTGAGTGAAGGTGTTGTCGGGCTCCTTGCGGTAGTGCTCAATCCCGACTTTCATGTACAGGCGCGCGTCACCGCGCTCGGTGTAGCTGAGCTGCGGGTCCGAGGCGACGAAGCCGGAGATGGACTGGTGGGTGCGAATGGCCATGATGGCCTCCTCCTGACTCGGGCGACCAGCCGTGTGGGTCGCTGTGTCAGGCAGGTGCGCTTCGGCCTCCAAGCGCCGTCGTCAGGAGGCAGGACGGCGGCGTAGGAGGGCTTCGAGTTCGTCGCGGTCCCTGCGGAGTTGCGCGGCGTCGGGGCGAGTTGGCCAGGCGCGGAGGTCGGTGACGATGGGTGGCGCGGAGCGCAGCATGGTGATGCCGGTGCCGAATGGCAGGGTGCGGATGCGGTCGGGCGGCAGGATCGGGACGCGGCGGATCGAGCGTTGGTTGGATCGGGTGCCGTGGTCGCCCAGTGTCACGCTGTCGGTGTACTCGTCACGCTCGCCGATGAGCGTGGAGAGGTCTTGGAGGTCGCGGCTGTTGGATGCGCCGCCGAGGATGATCTTGACGATGCTGGCGTCCCAGATCGCCCCGGCCTGGTGTTCGCTCCACCGATCACGAGCTTGGGCGAGGGACTGCAAAACGGGCATCGCAGTGATCCCGGTGCCGCCACCTTCGGCCATGAGCGTCGGCAGGGACGGCAGCGGTGCGAGGTTGCCGATCTCGTCGAGTGCGAGCAGCAGTGGCGGGTCGAGTCTGGCTCCGGGTGAGCGTGCGGCGAGTCGCCGTGCGGTTTCGATCAGGTCTTCGACGAATTCTGCGACGAGCGACGCGGAGGCTCCTGCTCCGGCTCCGGTGGCGAGCATGTAGAGGGTGCCTTGCTCTGTGAGGAAGGTTTCGGGGTCGAAGTGTTCGTGCGGGCCGGGTGTGACGGCATCGAGCACGCGCGGATCGGCGAGGGCAGCGAGTGCCAGGGAGACGCCTTGCCAGATGCTGTCGCGGGTCTTGGGGTCGGCGTCGATCATCGCACCCAAGGAGTCGTCCCAGCCCATCGCCGCGTTCGGGTGTGCGCTGAGGATCGCGACAGCCTCGGATGCGGCGCTGGGGTCGAGGGTCCACCCGAACAATTCAGCGGGCGGGCGACCGTCGAGCGCAGCAGCGTGCAGGAGGCTCTGGAGTGCGGTGCGGGTCTTTCCCTCCCAGAACCCGCCCGACTCAACCCCACCAGCACTGAGCCCTGTGGCGGCTACGAGGCCGTTAGCGCGGATCATGGCAGTCAAGGGATCGTCGCACCCGCGTATCGGGGACCAGCGGAGCCCTGCGGGGATGCCTTCGGCCAGGTGTTGCGGGTCGAACACGGCGACCGGCCCGCCCTTGCGACGACGTGCCAGCAGGGTCGCGGTGAGGTTGTCGGGCCTCGTACTGGTCGTGACGACTGCGCCGGGTGCGTCAAGGATCGCGTTGATGACGACGTGCAGACCCTTGCCAGATCGGGGCGGGCCGATCAGCAGGATCGAGTCCTCAACCGATGCCCACACCTTCCTGGCACGGCTGGCACCGAGCAGGTAACCGACATCCTGCGGTGCAGGCGACTCCAAGGAGGGTCGCAGAGTAGCCGCGCGGTGCAGCAGAGCTTTCGCGGATGCAGCGGCCTTGACCTCCTGGCTGGTCGCAATCCCCGCGAGTCGGTGCGGATCAGTCTCACTCTTCAGAGCGTGTCGGCGTAGCACGACCCACACCCAGACAGTCCCGGCAGCGAGCCCTCCCAAAAGTGTCGCACTGATGAGCCAGTAGATGACCGGGTTGAGCCCGTCGGCCCCGAGCGCGGTCGCTGGGTCGGCGGGGTTGAACAGCACCGCGACCCCCGCCGCGGCGCCAGATTCAGGTTGGGGTATTCCAGTGAGGAACGCGGTGACACTGCCGGCGGCGCGAAGAACGAGAGCGATCCCGAACATGCCGATCAGGCCAATCAGAGCGGCGTTGGTGAGTTCGTCGCCCATACCTCCGGCTGGCCGCTGGTTCATGTCAGCCGCCGCACCGCAAGCGTGCCCGAGATACGCCCGAGCAAGATCACCTCGTGCGTGCCATCGGGCATGTCGTCGAGGTCGATGAGTGCGCGGGCTTCGCCGGTTCCGGCGGCATCCGTGTGGGAGACGATTGTCGCGACGGCGACATCCTCGCCGGGTATGAACCCGCCCGCGGTGACCTCAGTCAGACGCGGCACCCGTCGGGCGTGGCGACTTCGACGAGTCTCAGGCACAGGAGTCTCGGTCGGCGCCGTGGCGCGTCGGGGCTTGCGGGCGCGCAGGATGTCGGTGAAGACGCTGCCGTCGCTCTCGCGCACCTCGACTCGGACGGCGATAGTTCGGTCCTTGGTGATGGCATCCATGAGCGGCCCGAACGCTGCCCGCGTCCACACGGTTCCATCCGAGGGTGGGAACGGTGTTCCATCGACTGTGACGGTGAGAGTGCCATCTTCTGCGACGGTGACGAGGACGTGCGGCAGTTCGACAGGTGCGGTCGTATCGTCATTACTCGGACTTATTCGACGCGTGCTTGTGAGGTTCATCGGTGGCCTCCGGCTGCGCGGCTGCTGGTATCGAACAAAGCGAGTTTATCGGGGTGGAGTTGATGTTGGCAGACGAAGCTCCTGGCCTTGATCCGCCATAGGCCTTGCCCGACTCCGAGGTTTGGCAAGAGTTGCTGTTCTGTGCCGGTCAGCCCGAGTGCCTTCGCGGTGGGGCCGAGCTGGTCGGACTCCTGCCGGTACACGATCCGCGTCTCCGCGTTCGCGAGCAGCGAGTTGGCCAGGGAACGCATGGCGGAGCCTTGGTCGCCCACGTTGTCGAGGTCGGTGAGCTTGTGGAAGATCAGCATATTCGCGATCCCGTAGTGCCGCGCGAGTCGCCAGTGCGCGTCCATTCGGCGCAACAAGGCAGGGTGGGACATGAGCCTCCATGCCTCGTCGTAGATCACCCACCGCTGCCCACCGTTCGGGTCGAGCAGCGCGGACTCCATCCATGCAGACGAGCACGTCATCAACACTGAGATCAGGGTCGAGTTCTCGGTGACCCGCGAGAGATCGAGCGAGATCATCGGCAACGACGGATCGAACTCAATCGTCGAAGGCCCATCGAACAGCCCGGCCAGGTCCCCGGCGACGAGGCGCCGCAGCGCATGGCCGACGAGCCGACCGTCCTCAGCCAACCGGCCGTCGGCATCCGTACTCGGGGCGAGGATGCGGTCGACGACCATCGGCAGGATCGGCACGTCGTTCTCCTGCACCGTCTGGGTCAGGGCGATGTCGATCGCGGTGTGTTCCAACGGCGATAAGCCCCGCGCGAGCACGGTCTCAGCGAGCGCGCCGACCAGATCACGACGCCTGGCCGCGACGGTTGAGGCCCACTGGTCATCCGACAGACCGCTGGGCCGGTGGCCTTCGTCAAGCGGATTCAGGCGAGTGTTGAGGCCGTGTCCGAGGATGATGGCTCTGCCGCCGACGGCGTTCGCGACAGCGGTGTGTTCACCCTTTGGGTCGCCGGGCACGTACACGCGCCGACCGAACGGCAGCGACCGTGTGTAGAGCGACTTGGCCAGAGAGGACTTGCCTGATCCGACGATCCCCGCCAGCACCACGTTCGGTGCGGTGATGATCCCGCGCGCGTAGAGCACCCACGGGTCGTAGACGAAACTGCCGCCCGAATAGAGGTCCTGGCCGACGAACACGCCATCGGCACCGAGCCCACCCTCAGCGACGAACGGGTATGCGCCCGCCAGCGTTGCCGACGTGTCCTGATGCCGCGTCAGATGGAACCGGCCCGGAGTGCGTAACCGCGCAACACCTGGCTCACCCGCCTTCGGCAGGTAAATGGTGGCGCGTCGCGCGGCGCGCTCCTCCTCGGCCTTCGCCTTCACATCGGCAACCTCGGTCTTACGTTGCTCGGTGTGGAGCCTGACCTCAGCTTTGCGGCGCTGCTTGCGGAGCTTTCGCCGTTCCTTCGACGGGGTCACCAGAACGGCAGTGTGCAGTCGCGCGCGATCCTCGGTCACAGCTCCAGCCCCCGCGCCTGCTTGACTGCCGTGATCTTGGCTGGCTCGAACCACGACCCATTTTGCTTCGGCGTGGGAAGGTCGGTCCTCTTCGGAGCGCCCGGCGACGAATACGACACCAGAAGTTCTGGTCCACCAAGTACCGGAGTGGATGCGACTGGTTCGACGTCTTGCTGCTCGGTCTCTGGTTCGGTGTAGCGGCGCAGCAGCGAGACGTAGCCGACGTGCGGGTTCACGACCAGCGCGTAGTCGCCCGAGAGCGCCACCCGGTCGTTGGTGCCCTCGCCGGGCTGATCGTAGATGTACCCGTTTTCCAGCGCGGCCTGTGTGGTCTCATCGCCGTAGTCCCACTGCGCGAGGAAATCCACCGCATCGACATGCCCCAGCTCACCGAGGATGCGCAACGGTCGGTTCGCCTCCTCGCCCTGGAGGAAGATCACGCTGACCCACCGCGACGGAGCGGTTTCCTCGACGGCGGGCTCAGGGTGCCAGGCGATCCGCCCCGCCGCGTTGAACCCTTCCGCGAGCCGGTCATATGCCCGGTCGACGAGGCTCGCCGCCTGACGAAGCTCCTCCGCAGCAGCGCGCGCGTCGCGGACTCCTGCCTCGTGGCTCCCTGCGTCGTTGAAGGCGTGTGCGGCCTTGAGCTCGTGAACATCGGCGATCTGGTCAAGCACCTGCCGCAGCGACCGCATCCCCGAGGACAGATCACCGATCACCCCGTACATCTGCGCGGGCTGATCAAAGGTCCGGCTCGCATGGGCGAGTCCTCGCAGTGCCTCGGACGCCTCAGCGGCATCGGCAGTCGAATCAAAGAACGTGGGCATCGTGAACCTCCTGGCACGTCGTGTGTCTTGGAGGTGCGCCCGAGAAGCCAAGACCGCTGTCGGTGGTCACGGATACTCTTGAGTAAGAAAGCTGACAGCGGAGGAGACGGCAAGTGGCTGATGAGATCGAGTTGATCCATGACGGCGAGGGGCTGGCTGTCATCGGTAACTCATCGGCTGTCGAGCGCTTCCTGGATTCAATGGGGATGTTGTCCCTCTCGCGTGAGCTTCGTCTCGACAGGCTCGGATCGGTGCTCGATACGGGGTCGAAGGCTGCGGAGGCGGCGTCCAACATCGCTGAAAACGCTGGCCGATACGTGAGGCTCACCAAAGAGTCGTCCGAGCAGGTCAAGGAATTCGGCCTGATGCCTACGAAGACCAAAGGCATCAGTCACGCGATGCTGGGCGACCCCGGCTCCATCAGTAGGTGGATTCAGATCGAGGATGGTCCGGCATCTCTTCTCATGAACCCCGCTATTCTCTCCGGCGCTGCCGGAGTAATGGCTCAGCTTGCTCGGCAGCAAGAGGCACAGGAGCTGAAGCAACTCCTTGTCTCTATCGACGGAAAGCTTGATGACGTACGCCGTAGGCAACGAGACGAAGTCCTTGCCAAGATGGATCGAGTCAGTTTCGTCATCGACGAGGCGATGGTGATACGCGAACACGGCGGAGATCGCGAAACCGCTTGGGACAAGGTCAAGACCGAGGTGGGCACAATCGCCGAGGTTCAAGCAGACGCACTACGGGCTCTGGAAGCCCTCGCCGACAAGGCCAACGACCAGTCGGGCGTGGGCGCACTCGCAAAGGCAACCCAGGACATCGAGGCAGAGATCGGCGTGTGGCTCGCTGTGCTGGCGCGATGCTTCCAGTTGCAGAACGAGTATGCGGTGCTGGAGTTGGATCATGTCTTTGACACAGCGCCGGCTTCGCTGGATGGACATCGGATCGGCCTCGATGCTGCGCTCCAGCAGCGGCACAGCAAGATCGTCCTGAAGACGGAGCACCTCATGACTCGCCTCGATCACGCCGGTGGTGTCGCACGTGAGAACGTCGTGCTGCATGCCCGCGCCGCACGCAAGGTAATCAACTCGATCAACAGCGTCAGCGACTCCATTGATGACTTCCATGCGCCATTCGCGATCGAATCTCATCGGGAAGCGCTGACCCGCCCCCGTTGGAGAGATGCAGTGCGCGATCCACAGCAGTTGCGAAATGCCGCAGCAGAGGCTGGGCCGAAGGTTGCTGTGGGTGTCCTAGGTATTGGGACCCTCGTCGTCGGGGCGGTCCTCAAGAACGGCGACTCGAAGGACTCATCTGGCGGAGAGGCCTGAATGCCTGAATTCACACCCTTCGGCAGAGCGGCAGTGCCGCTGCGGTGAACGCAGCGGCTTGCTGTCCGACAAGGAGCCGGGTCTCGCAAGAGGCTTGGACCGCGGCTTGCTCGATGGCGGCGACGGCGGCGTCGAGTTCTTCGACGGTGGGTGCGGAGACGGCGATGAGGCCGGTGTAGCGGAGGATGCCGTGGCCGGCGGTGAGGTCGGCTTCTTGCTGGAGCACGTCGTGGTACTCAGCGGTTTGGGAGGCGTCTTCGATCTGGCCGATCTTCGCGCGCTGGGCCTGGTCGGAGATGTGCTCGACCTTCTTCTTACGAATATCGCGCGCGGCCTGATCGGAACGCATCGGGGTGCAGATCAGTGAGAACGACCGCTGGATGCCGGTGGACAGCAGCACCGGCGACAGGAACCCCGGATAGACGAGCGACCGGGGCCATTCACTGATCCAGAGCACCGCGTGGTGAGCGGAGTCGGTGCGCAGCCGTCCCCAGGTTTCGGTGACAGCGACGGGCCCAGCAGTAGCGAGGGACTGGCCGAGCCTGCCGTGCCGCTCCAAGGTGGCCGCGATCGCGGGGTCGTAGGCGGAGCGCAGCATCACGGCGATCTGCCCAGGCGTGAGCCACTCCGAGGGCGAGAGGTCGGCAGAGCGAAGCGCGGCGACGAGCGTGTTCATCTCCTGCCGCAGCACGGCCGCATCACCACGAATCCCGCCACCGGCGGTCCTGATCTGCCGAGCACTGGTCTTCAGGTCCAGTGACAGAGAGAGCGTGGTGGCGTGGCGTTCACCGGCAGGTCCAGCGCGGTCGATGAGTTCGGCGTAAGTGTCTGCAGCCCAAGACCCGTCGGGGGTGCCGTGGGTGGCCCACCATTCTGCGAGTCCGGTGCCAGAGTCCGGCAGGGTCCGCTCCAAGACCTGAAGTAGTGGCGATGCGCCCGGAGCGACAGACGGTCGCCAGCACGCGACCCCAGGAGCTGACGCGGCGTTCCTGCTCACTGGGATCAAGTAGCACGAACGCGGGATGCGTGACCTCGCACACGACGGTCAAGGTCGCGCCGTGGGGGTCATGGATCATCCCGGCCCCGGTGTCAGGATCGGTGTATTCGCGCAGCCTGGCCATATCGCCGGGCAGCGCAAGGGTTCCGACGGGGCGAGGGACGACGGTCCTGCGTCGGTACAGCAGTTGCCCGCCAGTGGTACGCCACAGCCACCAGCAAGCGATGGGCAGCCACTCCACCATGGGACGACCCGAGATCGGTATCCAGGTCAGCGCGCCAGCGAGTCCCCAGATGGGGGCGGTGTAGGCCAGTAGCATCCCGCCGCCGGCGTAGAACGCGCCGATGAGTGTGGTGCCGCCGATGGCAAGCGTGATGAGTTGGGTGAGTGACAGGCCGAGCAGAACGCCGCGGCGGGTGAGGCGGGAGAACTTCACCGGTACGAGTTCGCCCGCAGTAGGACGATCATGGTTCGAGCTGCTCATCGTCTACTCCTTCGGTGGGCGGGGCGCGGGCGGCAGAGGCTGATTCGGCGGCGGTGCCGTACCGGTACTCGGCGGTCGTGGTGCTGGGTTCGACGGTGCGGCAGGCGATGCGGCAGGCGGTGGAGGTGCTGCCTGCGCGGCTGCGTCGGCGGCGTGCTCTCCCTGAGCTCCCAGGGCGGTTCCGGCTTTCGGGCCGGCCGTCGCGGCTCCCTTGGCTATGCTCGCTCCAACGACGATGCCTGCCGCGACAGGACCCGCCGCGGCCGCGCCGCCCCCACCCGCTGCCGCACCTCCACCCCCGGCGGCACCACTGCCGCTCGCAGCGGGTGCTGGTGGTGAGCTCTTCGGCGACGCTGGTGCACTGCTGCCACGACTGGACCCTCCACCTGCGTTCCCGCCTCCGCTGCCAGGTCCGTCGAGCACTTTCTTCGTGTCACCGCCGCCTTGCGGCTTGGCTGGGACCGGGATCGGGCGGTTGAGTGCGCTCTTGGCATCCTGCTCGGAGCCGATCGCGTGATACATGTCGAACCCGACGAACGCGATGAACTTGTAGGTGAGGTACGGAGCGAATGCTGCCATTGCCATCAGCACGATCCCCGCGATGGGGTCGCTGATCGAGGCGAGGTCTGCGTCGATCGGTGCGGAGACTTGGGTAATCGCGACGAGGAACATCACGACGAGCACGAGCTTGGAGCAGATCAGGGCGACGACGAACATCGCCCACTTCCCGATCCACCCCCGTGAGACATCCCACGAGGCACCAGAGAAGGCCAATGGGGCGAACACGACCGCGACCAGTAGGAGTGCCTTCCGAACGAGGAGGGAGAGCCAGACGATGGCGGCGGCGGTGATTGCGAGGCCGGCCATGAAGATCGTGATGATCGCTCCGACGCCGGGGGCGGCGATGTTGATGCCGACCAGTCCTGCGGCGAGGAGTGCAATCTTGTCACCCATCGACTCGGTGGTCTCCCCGGCAGCCTGCACGATCCCGATGCACAGCTGATCGACGACTTCCAGCAGAAGCGCCGTGAGCGTGATGACGACGAACGATCCGAGGACGGACTTCGCCAGGCCCAGGGCGGCTCGGGTGAGTGCGGTGGGGTCGCGGCGGATCAGACCGGTGATGAGTTGGAGGCAGAAGAAGATCAGCATCACGAAGACCGCGATACCGAACAGCAGGTTGTAGACGGCGATGTAGCCGGGCTTGGTGACATCCACCAGTGTCGTGGTGTCGAAGACCGACCAGACCGCCTCGAACAGCCACCCGGCGGCTGCACCCATCGCCTGAGCGAGCCAGTCGAACGGGGCCGCGACCAACGAAGCGGCTCCTTCGCCGACGGCATCGCAGACCGAGGAGATCACGGGAACGTCGCACACGCCCATCACGAACACCAGCACTCTCGACAGACGGGGTCTGAAGCGTCCTGGGTTTCGTTCCGATTCGTTGATTGAGGAGAATTGGATTATGACCAATGTGTACAGCCCGGAGTTCAGGCAGCGGGCCTTGCGAATGATGGACGATTATCGCCGCGGTGGTGACG
>NZ_JACFAK010000016.1 GCF_014118685.1 Flaviflexus huanghaiensis | reverse complement strand
TTCATCCAGCATGGTTTGACGACCAACCGCAAGGCGATGGAGTGGTTCAAGCGCTACTACCCCGAGCACCGCATCCACGCGGTGAACTTCCCCGGTGACCCGTACCCGATCCACATCGATGCGACGTTCGTGCCGCTTCGTCCGGGTCTGATCATCAACAACCCTGAGCGTCGTCTGCCTGAAGAGCAGCGCAAGATCTTCGAAGCCAATGATTGGCAGATCGTTGATGCGGCTCAGCCGGCTCACGACGAGCCGCCGCCGCTGTGCTACTCCTCGGTGTGGCTGTCGATGAACTGTCTTGTTCTTGATCACAAGAACGTCATCGTTGAGGCCTCCGAGGTTAACCAGCTTGAGCAGATGGAAAAGCTTGGCATGAACCCGATTCCGGTTGATTTCCGCGATGCCTACGCGTTCGGTGGCGGTCTGCACTGTGCGACTGCTGACGTGTACCGCGAGGGCACCATGGAAGACTACTTCCCCAACCAGGTCGAAGACCCAACACTTATCTGATGACAGGCTGAGGCGGGCGTAATTCCCCCTCACCACCGGCCGGGACCTGAACCTTGTGGGGCGAGGTCCCGGCCGAACACTATAACCAGCCGAACGTACAACGATGTCGTCGGCCACAAGCAAGGACTTGACATGGAAACTTCAGAAACCCTCCCGGCGACCGACGTTAAGCCCAACAAAAAGCTCGGATTCACGGCAATCTTCATTTCGGCGACGGCCATGGGCCTTGTCGGCACCTTCGGTCGCCTCGCTACCCCATTGGACGCCAACGGCGACCGATACATCACAGGCGACTTCCTCGCGCTGGGACGTATGACGGTCGGCGCTATCGGCATGTTCCTCATCGTTCTCGCAGTGAAGAAGCTCCCCGAGCTGCGCAAGACGAAGATCTCCTTCGCAGTCGTTGCCGGCGGGCTCTGCATCGGCGCAAGCCTTGCCTTCTACGTGTCGGCCACTCTCATGACGACCATTGCGAACGCAGTCTTCCTCATTTACACCGGTCCGCTGTTCTCGGCCATTCTCGCCGCGATCTTCCTCAAAGAGAAGATCAACCTCACGCACGGAGTCTTCCTCGGACTCGTGTTCGTCGGCATGATCATGACAGTCGGTCTCGTCACCTACACCGCTGACACCGGCCTCACGTTCGGTCTCGACCTGGCAGCGAACCCCGAGCTCCCGAACAAGGCGATGGGCGACCTCTTCGGTCTCGCATCCGGACTGTTCTACGGCCTTGCCCTCTTCTTCTATCGCTTCCGCCCGGACATCTCGTCCGAGGTGCGCGGCTTCTACAACTTTGCCTTCGCCATCATCGGCTCGCTCGCCGTCATGATCTACCGCATGACCGCTATCGATCCCACCAACCCCATCGAAGTGATGGAAGCTAATCACTGGGCGTGGGCGATCGGAATGTTCCTCATTTGTGGCCTTCTTGCCATTGGGTTGCTTCCGATGGCTGGCAAGAACTTGCTTGCCGTCGAACTGTCGACCGTTGCGTACTGGGAGTGCGTTGTCGCGCTCGTCCTCGGCGTCGTAGTCTGGAACGAATCCATGACGCTGATTGGTGCGGTTGGCGGCCTGCTCATCATCATCGGCGGCATCGGCCCGATCCTCTCGGGATTGTTCCGGAAGCGGGACCCAGAACCAGAAGCGGCGCTACCACCGCATTCCAATGTTGCCCCGGAGCTCCACGTCGAGCACTGACGGCGATACACGGTAGTACCGAGCGCTCAATGAGACAATGATGCCCGGAAATGCATGCAACGATATTGACTCGAAGTGAGTGAAGCCCGGGGAGTAGTTCCCCGGCTTCACTCATGTGTCGGTCACTTACCCGAGCGGCCCCAGGCCAGCCTTGAGACGGGCAAGCGCACTGCGATTCTGCGGCGGCAGGGCCCTCATCGTCCTAATGAGCTCATCGACGCGGGGATCTTCGGACGCATGTGCATCCATGAGGTCAATTTGTGGGTGGGGCGGGGAGTCGAGCCGAACGTGCGTCCAGGAGACCGAGGTCGACAGCTCGAGACGCTCTGCCTCGGCGACGAAACGCCCGCGGACAGCAGCACGAGTGTCGGCCGGGGGAGTATCGCATGCTGTGCCGACCTCCTCGTCGGTAACGAGGCTGGCCATGTTGCCGGATTGCCGCAACCGCTCGGCAAGACCTCGAGACCGGTCAATATCGTGGTACGCGAGATCGATGCGGGCGATGACGGGAGAGGAGAGTGGCACACCGTACCGGGCAGCCGCCTGGTTGAGAAGCTCTCGTTTGCACAGCCAGTCGATCGAGCGAGACGCGCTCTCACTAGACGTCAGGTTATCGAGCAGGGATCGGATGTCGGCGAGGTCGGATACGCCCTCGCAACGTGTGAGTACCTCCCCCTGCATCTCAAGAGCCGTCATCGTCACGCCGCTCGTCAGCCTCACCTGGGCTTCCGGCCCGAGCCGTGACGTGTCGTGCAGGGCTGTGATGGGGTCTTCGAGTTCGAGATCGGCCAGTGATCCACCCTGTTCGAGGAAATCGAGGACCGCAGCGGTAAGCCGCACCTTCAGTTCCGTTGCGGTGTCGGCAATATTCGAGTCGCCGTACGTCACCTGCAGCCTGCCAAACCTGCGCGGATCAGCGTGGGCTTCTTCACGGGTGACGATAAGGGGACGGCTCTTTGTAGGGTCCGGCGACATGATCGAGTGGATGTGGAACGCCCTCCGCGAGAGGACGTGCTCACCATCTTTCACTCCGCCGACGCCCGTGAGGATTGGGCGCGTGCACAGGAAGGAGATGAATCCGGGGTCGAGCTCGTCGATTGTCGCACGTGTCACCTGGTAGTTCTCGTGACAGCCGAAAGTCGCGTCCGCAGAATCCGTGTTTGTTTTGAAGATGTGGAGGCGGATGTTCTGCTCTTTGAGCCGCTCATTTGCCGCTGTCATAAGATCGCGCAGGATCTTCTCGCCGGCGCGATCCTGAAGGACGACCTCCCGTGCGCTCACGCACTCAGCTGTTGCGTACTCGGGGTGGGAACCGAGATCGACGTAGAGGCGGCCACCATTCGAAAGGTAGCGACTGGTCGATCGGCTGTGGGCCCGCGTGCCGCGAAACAGCTCGGTGATGGACTGCGCGGGGGTGAGCGGTGCGGGTGTCTCACCAGCAACAGGTTCGATCCGATCAGAGATGATCGCGTATTCAGTTTCGAGGCCGAGGATGCGGGGAGGCTGGCTCCCTGTCACTGACCGCCCTCCTGGACGAACCCTCGAACGAACTCAACGACGTTCTCTTCGAGGATGTCGTCGATCTCGTCGAGGACCGAGCTGAAGTCCTGGCCAGCGGCGGACGGAGGCAGCGGCGGGGGAGAGTCAATATCGGGTACGTCGCCGCCTCGGCTCTTGAAGCTTTGATTCTCAGTCATGATCATCGGCCTTTCGTGTACACATCGGGTTCGGCGAGGATATTCTGTCCCGTGCCTTCAACGAGGGTGAGAATATCCTCCACGGTCGCGCATTCGTCGAGACTACCGTCCAGGTGTGCGTGGCAGCCTGCCACAGGGCTCGTCATCGGGATTCGGATAAGCCGCCCGCCATCAAGCTCGACAACAATGGAATGCCATGAGGCTGAATAGACCTGGTCCGGGAAGCGGCGAATGAGCTCGCCTCGGAACCAGGCTCGTGTTCCGGCAGGCGGAGCGAACTCAGCCTCTTTGATCCACTCCTCAGCCTCGAGCGTTTCGAAGATCCCGTTCTCCATGAGCCGCTCCGGCATCGACTTGCCAGCCCGGATATCGCTCCACTGCAAATCCATGGCCACAATCTCTGGTGAGTCCCACAGGAGCCCATCACGCTTCCGACGTGCTTCGAGCAGGGCGAGCTTCGTTGCCCATTCCACATCGCCGACAGTCTTGCGCCAGTTGTCCGACAGCAGGCCGATCGTGTCTCGCCACCTGTCGAGGATGTCGATAGTTTCCACGTCGGGACGGATGCCGTTCATCTGCCGCTCGACCAAAGTCTGTGCGGTGTGTTCGTAAATGCTCTGGATCTCGAGCGCAGTCAGGCGCCTGCCGTCCTCGAGTTCGAGCGTTTCCTTCAGCGTGAGGTCGCGCGATACGGTCCGCACGGCCGCGACAGGGTCCTTGAGGCGAAGGCTTCGCCACTCCTGCGGCAGACCGGATGTTTCCAGCACCCATAGGAGCACGGACGTCATACCGAGCTTGAGAAGAGTGTTTGAGGGCACGCAGTTCGCGTCGCCGGTGATGACGTGGAGCCGCCTGTGAAGGTGCGGCTCGGCGTGCGGCTCGTCTCTCGTATTAACAATCGGGCGGTCATACGTGGTGTGAGGCCCAACAACCGTCTCGATGTAGTCCGCTCGCTGCGAGATCTGGAAGCCAGCCTCCTCCGACGCGGGACCAATACCGACCCTTCCCGCGCCCACAAGGACGGGCCGGGTGACAAGGAACGGCACGAGTGCCTCGACAATGTCGGTAAACGGCACCGACCGGTTCGTCAGGTAGTTTTCGTGGCAGCCGTACGCGGCGCCCTTGCCATCAACGTTGTTCTTGTAGACGATCGGGCTTGCCCCGGTTTCCTCCTGCAACCTATCCATGGCGCGGCGCATGATGAGCTCGCCCGCCCGATCGTAGATGACTGCCTGACGAGGTCCAAGACATTCGGGGGAGGCGTACTCAGGGTGGCCGTGGTCGACATAGAGCCGCGCTCCGTTGTGCAACACTTTGGTCGTGCCACGTTGCCACGAGCGTTCCTGCGCTGTGAGGCTAGCGACCTGGCGGACCCTGTTCCTATCGGCCATCTGTTCTGGGTCAATGTCGGGATGGCGAGTGTCGAGCATCGGTATCTCACCCGACAAGTCCCACGCGACATCATCGACAAAACCCATGTCCCCGACCGCGCGGCTGTAGGCGGCGATGAGATCGAGTGAGGCCTGTTCAGAGGATTTCGTGGGATCGACGATGCCATATTCGGTTTCGATCCCCATGACTCGTCGGACTGTCATTTTTTCCTCAGGAGGTGTACGCGCGTGATGCGCTGGCCGCGGCGGCCGATGAGACGCTCCCAATCTTCCAGCGTCCCCGACGAGTGGAGACTGGCATTCTCGCTTATCTCGTCCTCAACGGCGGCCGTCGCGTGCTGGCGGGAGATGCCGCCCCGCAGGCCAGCTAGCTGGTCTTTGATTGACAGCTTTTTCGCACGGTCGACGATATTGGCGAGCATGGCGCCGGATGCGAAGTCGTGGGCGTAGAGGATCTCGGTGTCGCCCGAGTCAAAGGTGACCTCGACTTGGGCGGCGTCCTCGTCTCGGACGTAGAGACGGTCGACGATCGTTCGGATGAGAGAGTCGACGGCACCCGCTGCTGATCCTGCGCGCTCCACCTCGCCGCGATCGAGCGGAAGGTCAGGCACGAGATATTTCGCGAGGATGTCGGCCGCCGCCTCTTTATCCGGTCGGGAGATCCGAATCTTCACATCGAGTCGACCGGGCCGGACGATCGCCGGATCGATCATGTCCTCCCTGTTTGTTGCGCCGATGACGATGACGTTGTCAAGTTCTTCGACTCCATCGATCTCAGCGAGTAGCTGGGGAACGATCGTCGTCTCAACATCGGATGAGCGGCCTGTGCCGCGCGTGCGGAACAGTGAATCCATCTCGTCGAAAAAGACGATGACCGGCATCCCGCCCTTCGCACGCTGACGGGCTCGGGAGAAGATTCTGCGGATCTGCCGCTCGGTCTCGCCGACATATTTTGTTAGGAGCTCGGGGCCCTTGACGGAAATGAAGAAGGATCGGGCCTCAATGTCGCCCGTCTTCGCCGCAGCTGTCCGTGCGAGCGAGGTCGCGACTGCTTTTGCGATAAGAGTCTTTCCGCATCCGGGAGGCCCGTAGAGGAGGATCCCCTTCGGGGCGCGCAGGCGGTGGGCGCGATAGTGATCGGGGAAAAGGAACGGAACTTCGATCGAGTCGCGAATGGAGGCGATCTCGTGCGTGAGCCCGCCGACATCCTCGTAGTCGACATCCGGCACCTCTTCGAGCATGAGCTCTTCGGTGTCTTCACGCTCGACTCGCTCGTACGCGAAGCCACCGCGGACGTCCGCGCGAACGATGTCGCCGGGCCGGACCTTGGGCTTGCCGGCGGCACTGATGAGACTCTCCGCGAGCCTTAGCACCTTCTCATCTTCATCTCGCACGCGAACCGTAATCCGCGCATCGTCGAGGAAGTCAGTCACCATGACAAGATCGCCGACGTCATCGAAGCTCTCGCTCGAAATGACGCACATGTGCTCGTTGAGCACGATCTCTCGGCCGGGATGGAGGCACGCGAGTGGGACGGTCTCGGCCACGGAGCAACGAAGCTTGCGGCCGGAAACGATGACATCAACCGTGCGTTCCGTCCTGTGGACCGTGGCGATGACACCGAATGTGTTGGGGGTCGAGGTTAGTTGCCGCACCTGGTCGTGCACGGTCGCGAGCTCTTGCCGCGCGGCACGAAGGGCCGAGGCAAGCCGGTCGTTATTGCGCGCCAGTGTCTGATAATCGGCCGAGAGCTCGTGGGTGTCGGCCAAGCTATTGTTGCCTTGTGAGCGAGTGGAGAGATCTTCCATGTGTCGTCCTTGACTCCATCCTGATTTCTAGCACGATAGTACCATTCTTGTGCTACCGTTGACCTGGGACTTTAGGGAACTGGTGGGAAGATGCGCATGCGTATCCGGTCTGCTGGAGTGCCGTAGCCGTTTCGGCTGCATATTCACGGAGCAACTAAAGTAGGACGACATGACGACGCCAAGTCTGACGAAAGGTGAGCAGCGACAGCAGGATCTCGTGCTTGCGGCGGCAGAGATCCTCCGTGACGAGGGTCCCGGAGCCGTTTCCCACCGCAAGGTAGCGGCGCGAGCTTCTGCATCGCTGTCCGCGACAACATACTACTTCACGGGCCTGGACGACCTTCTTGGTCAGGCCGCTGCCCTCAACTTCGGACGATGGATTGGTCGCGCGGAGCGTGTGGCAGCCGAGTTCGAAAAGCACGAGCCGCCGACGAGTATGGGCGATGCGGTCGAAGTCGTGCTCAAGGCGTGTTTGCCTTCCGACGCCCCGCTCGAGAACCACTACCTGCAGCTCGCAGCCGCGGCCGAGTACCCGGCTGTGCGAAGCGTGTACGACAAGAACCGGCCTGCCCTCGACGCGGCAATCGAATCGGTCCTTGCCTGGCTGGGTTCGAGACTGTCTGGGCGGCTTGTCCTTGCTATCGTCGACGGTGCGGCTGTCGAGGCGCTGTCCGAGGGCAGGGATATCAGACAGACCGCGCGCGTTCTCGTCACCGAGCTCTTTGTCAGCATGGGTGAGTTCAGCTCATAACCGGCCCAGCGGACCCGTTCCCCGCCATTGCGAAACGGGCCCACGACCATGGTGCCGAACCCTGGCTGTGATGTCCACCTCACAAGGTGCGGCTGTCAGACCGTTACATCCCTAGGCAAAGACGTCTTCGATCGGCGTATCCCCGTCGACGAACCCGATCGTCCGCCCGTTTGAGGCCGGCGATTTCAATGCGGCGGCAATGGCGTGAGCGACATTGCCGCGTGATGTGTCGGTTGACGTCGTCTGCTCGCCCTGCTCAACCGCTGTAATCTTCCCCGTGGGTTCGTCGAGTGTGAGCCGGCCCGGGCCGAGAATCGTGTAATCGAGGCCTGAACCGCGCAGGTACTCATCGGCCTTGGCCTTCGCCTCGGCGTACGTGTAGAAGGGGTCGGACTCGGGCACGCCGTGGTCAAGGCGTGAGCCGAGGTAGGAGACCATGACATAGCGGGAGACACCGGCGTCCTTCGCGGCGTCCATTGACCACTTTGCGGCTTCGAGGTCAACTGCGCGTGTCCGGGCAGGGCTACCTCCGCCGGCACCAGCGGCCCAGATGATCGCGTCGTGCCCGCTAAACGCCCCAGCCAGGTCGTCGCGCGCTGCGGTCTCAACGTCGAGGACAACTGGCGTTGCCCCGGTCTCCGTGACGTCGTCGCTGTGGTCGGGATTGCGGATGATGGAGGTGACGTCATGGCCGCCACCTGCGAGGATCGTTGAGGTTAGAAGAGCAACCTTGCCGTGCCCGCCGATGATGAGGTATTTCATGAATGTCCTTTCCTAGCGTGACGTCCACCATATGGCGCGGTTGCGCTGAGGGGGAGAGATTCACCGGTCGGCGAAGGGCGCCATGCGTGTGCGAGATTCCTGGGGCGCTTTGGCCCCGGAACATGCGCGAACGTTATATTAGTTGTCATTGCTGGCCGCCTCCGGCTGGCTAAGTCAAAGGGAGGCTGAATGCCCGTTCTGCGCATCGCGCTCACTGTTCTCCACACGTCCCCGGTCCTGCAACCGGGAATGGGGGAGGCGGGCGGGCTCAACGTCTACCTGCTCAACACCGCTCAGCACCTTGCCGCGGAGGGCCACGACGTCACTCTCATTACACGCAGGGACAGCCCTGAGCTTCCCGATGCTGTGGAGCTGGCCCCCAACCTCCGGCTCGTTTATCTCTCAGCCGGTCCCGAACATCCCCTCGCCAAGGCCGACTCCGAACAGCTCATCGAGCCGTTCACAGCGGCTCTCGATGACTGGTGGGAACCGGTCGATGTCATCCACTCCCACCACTGGTTCGCGGGTGCTGCCGCTATCCCGGTCGCCCAAGAGAGAGGCGTCCCCCACGTCCAGAGCTACCACTCGGTCGCGGCGCCGGTGGGCGAAGATTGGGGTGCGGGCGAGCAGCCCGAGTCCCCGGGCAGGCCAGCTGGGGAACGGTTCATCGCTAACGAATCGGATCGCATCGTCGCCGTGAGCCGTTTTGAAGCGGACACAATCATTGCCCGCTACGGAGCCGATCCCGAGCGTTTTTCGATCGTCCATCCGGCAGTCGACTCAGAAACGTTCCGTCCCACCGGAGTCGACCCGGAGCCCTATCTCGTCTTTGCCGCCCGGCTCCAGCCGCTCAAAGGTGTCGACTTGGCGATCCGGGCGCTCGCGGAGATCCACGAAGCGAAACGGCCGCGGCTCGTCATCGCTGGTGAGCCAGCATCAGACTTTCCCGGATATACACAGCAGGTGCGTGCGCTCGGGGAGGAACTTGGCCTTGAGGAGTTCATCGAATACCGGGGTTCGATGGGCAGGGACGAGCTTGCACGGCTCCTCAGCGGGGCCCAGGTGTTGCTCAACCCGAGCCACTCCGAAACGTATGGAATCATCAACGTTGAGGCGGCCGCCTGCGGCACCCCCGTCATTGCCTCCCGCGTCGGCGGGATGGTCGACTCCGTCCTCGACGGTGACAGCGGTTACCTCATCCCGTCCCGCGATCCTCGTCAATGGGCGGCCGCGATCGAGAGGATTCTCGACGATCCAGGGTTACGCGAGCGACTCAGCCGGTCCGCGAGACAGTTCGCGCTCAGCCGAGGCTGGCGAGAAGCAGCCCGGGAACTCGTCGATGTCTACCGAGGAGAAGTGGAATGAATCTGCCCGACCTTCTGGGTGAGCGCGCACTGTTTGTCCATGCTCACCCCGACGACGAGACGCTATCGACGGGCGCCCTTATCGCAGCATGCAGTCACAGCGGTATCGACACTGTTGTTGTGACATGTACGCGCGGTGAGCGCGGAGAGGCAGTGACCGGGGTCGTTCCGGCTGACATCAGCGCGCAAGAACTCACCGAGTTCCGCGAGCGGGAGCTCGAGCGCGCTGTTGGCGTCCTTGGCGTGACGCAGCATCATTGGCTCGGCCAGGCTCCTGCGCGAGCAGGACACCTGGAGGATCGGCGGTACACAGATTCTGGAATGGTGTGGTTGGAGGAGGGCGTGGCTGGGCCTGCTGACCACGAGGATCCCACGATGTTGACTTCCGCCTCCGTCGACGAGGCTGCCGCTGACCTTTCCGCCCTTATCCGTACCGTCCATCCAACGTCCGTCATTTCCTATGATCATGCGGGCACGTACGGTCATCCAGACCATGTGCACACGCACCTCATCGCGGCCCGCGCGGCCCGTGATGAGGGAGTGCCATTCGTCGAGATCGCATCCGATCCCCACGACCCGGCCTTCGAGAGGATCGAGTTACACGCCTACCTTGACGTGGTCCTTGAGGCCCTGTCGAAGTACCGCAGCCAGCTGACAGTCTTCCCCGACTACATCGAGCACGTGGGCGGTCAACGTCAAGATTTCAGCACCGGCGTCGCACTGAGACGCGGCGCCGCAGGGTAGTGACGAACAGTCCTAGACTGTGCCGAGCCGGGCGGCTCTTCGCAGATCACGACTATTCGTAAATGAGGATCGGGAGTTCGTTCCCACCTGTGACGGGCCGGAGCCTGCCCTGGGATAGATCGAGAATGGCCCCGATGAGGGCGGCGACGAGGGCGGGAACCACCCACCCCATATTGACCGAGCCGGCGGGAAGCACATCGAGCCAATCCCGTAGCCCGTCAAATGCCGAGATCTTTGTCGCCCACAGGGCCTCTGGTATCGCAACGACAGCGGCGGTCCAGGCAGAGAGGCGGTACGTCCAGTGAAGCATGCCTGGGGTTACGACATCGATCAAGGCGATTGCGATGATGCAAATTGCGATGGGGTAGAGCAGTTGGTTGACGGGCGTGACGATCTCGAGGATCGTCTCCAACCCGAGGTTGGCAAGGCTGAGAGCGACAAGGCTCTGGATGAGGACGAGCATGGGATGCGTGAGTTTGGGAAACAGCTTGCGGAAGTACTGCGATGATGCGCCGATGAGGCCGATGGCGGTCGTGAGGCAGGCGAGGATCGCGACCGCAGAGAACACTGCCTGACCGACCGGGCCGAGTGCCTTGGACGCGGCATAGGCCAGCCCAGCGGCGCCGTCGTCGAGGCCCTGGCCTGCAACCCGCGTGCCGACCGCTGCGAGTCCGAGGTAGACAATCGTCAGCCCGATGCCGGCCACTCCGGCAGCCAAGGTAGACCCCCAGATGAGCTTGCGCCGCGTGGTGAAGCCGGAGCGTGCGAGGGCGGAAAGGATGACGCCTGAGAAGACGAGAGACGCGATCGCGTCCATCGTGTAATAGCCCTGCAGAAGCCCTGCCGGGAGCGGATCATTCGCATAGTCCGGCGAGGGTTGCACACTCACGCTCTCCATCGTCACAAGCGCCGTGACAATGAGGATAGCGAGGACGATGAGGAGCGCTGGTGTGAGATACGTGCCGAGCCGGTCGACGAGCCTGCCAGGGTTGAGGGCGACGACGCCGACTGCGGTGAAGAAGATGACCGTATAAATGAAAAGGTCGAGCTGGCTCGTCTCGCCACCTGCGCTACCGGTGAGGATAGGCACCGCCGCCATCTCGAAGCTGACCGTCGCCACGCGGGGTATCGCATAGAGCATGCCGGTCGAGAGGAAGATCGCGACCGTGAAGACAAGGCTCGGATAACGCCCGATGCGGGAGGCGATCCCGTCGTGCTCACCTCGCCGCTGTGTCGATGATGCAACCATGCCGAGCGCGGGCAGCGCGACGCCGGTGAGGAGGAATCCGATGATGACGGGGTTAACGTTCTCTCCCGCGGTCATGCCAATCATTGCCGGGAAGATGAGGTTTCCGGCGCCGAAATACATCGCAAAGAGCGCGAGTCCGGTGATGAGGATCGCGGCTGGTGTGGACTGTCTCCGTGGCATCATGCCCTCCGTTGGTCGAGGTGATAGTACCCCGTGCTGGTGCGGGCAGGATGGGCCGCCACAGTGAGAGACACTCCCCAGGGGAACGACGGTTAGCGGACGCGCGTCACCGGAACGGCCGCGTACCCGCCCGCCGGGGATTCTTCGCGCGTGGCATGTCCAACAAGCGTGAGTTCGCCGCCGCGCAGGAGCGCGACGAGGGCCGCCCGCAGCTCGAGAGTCGACAGGGTCCGGCCAGGACACACGTGCGGGCCAGCGCCATAGACGAGGTTCCGGGCCGCGTTGCCTTCCGGGTTGTAGGCATCCGGGTCGCCAAAGGCGCGGGGATCTCGGTTGGCGGCGGTCCACTGAATGTGGAGGAGGGCGCCAGCGGGAATGTCCTGGCCGGCAATGGTGACGTCCCTCGTCGTCCTGCGGCGATTCGCGAGGAACGGATCATCGATGCGGAGGATCTCGTCGAGTGCCATGTCCAGCGCTCTCGTATCGCCCGTTTCATCGCACCTGCGCAATTCCTCGGCGATCGAGTGGTGAGTTGCGAGGAAGTGGGCGACGATGCCGATTGAGTATGTGATCGAGCCAAGATCGCCCGATGTCCAGTTGCGCAGAATCGACACGACTTCGGCGTGGGTAAGCGGGCGCTCACCGTCGGCCTCCTCGACTGTGTCGTTGACGAGCGCGGCAGTCGCCTCGCCCGGCTGGTCGGCGATGATTCGGCGGATGATCGAGTCGAATTGCTCGGCAACGGCTGCCGTGCGGGAGTAGTCGCCAGACCGGGTTGCGGCCTGGTTGTCGGCGATCCACGCCAGGAGCTCATCTTCGTAGCCAGCATCCCAGCCGAGCCATCGGCTCTGACAGCGCACGGCGACGAGGCTGCCGAAGACGTTCGCATCGAAACTGTCTCCCATTGACCCGTAGACGTCGAGAGCGATATGCTCGAAGTCGGGATAGAGGGGGACGATGATGTCGTCGGAAAGGTGCCGGTCGATGACGGCGCGGAACCGGCGGTGCTCGTCGCCATCCATGCCGTTTGGCACACTGAGGTGGCGGGAGACGCGGGAGGAGAAAACGTGCGGGTCTTCGGCAACGCGACGAGCCTCGTCGTTGCCCCATACCGACCACGAGCCGTTGTCGTGGGAGACGGGGCAGCGAGCGAGGCTGCGGTCGCCAAGAGTTCTGGCGTCAGTCATTGAGACGAGCTGTTCCCCTTCAGCCTTCTCGGCAGATTCGGACAACCCATTCGGACGGACCGTCCTGGACAACCTCATATCCAAATGCGCCGTCGAGGTCCTTCATCTCACCCAGTAGCGGTGTCGGCATATGAGGAGCCTTGAGGAGGATTGTGCCGTTGACGGGCAGCGCGGAGAGCGCGCCAAGGATCGCGGGGTGACGCACCGCGTGCGGGATCGACGTGGCATCGAGGGTTTCCTCGAGAAGGTTGGTGTGGTTGCACTGGCAGGCCATAATCATGCTCCTGGTGGATCGTTAAGGACCCCCATAAATTATCACGAGAAAAGCAAGTAATAATAAAGTGTGATGATTGTTGAGTGACGCGAAACGCGTGAGCCCCGCGCGCTGAGAACTTTCGCCGCCGTGTGGGAAGTGCAGGCGTCCGTGAGTCAACCGCACGGCCTCGATCCACCGAGCACGCCGTCTTGATCCGCGCGGCACGTACGGTTCCGGACTATCGCGAGGGCTCACTTGGCGCTAGCGTGAGATCATGGTGGTACAGGTGACATTCGACGCGAAGAACCCGAGGCGGCTGGCCGACTTCTGGGCATTTCTGCTGCACTATCGCAGAGACGATCCGCCAGAGGGATTTACAACGTGGGAAGAGTTCGCTGACTTCCACGGCATTCCTGAGGATGAGAGGGACAATCAGGACGCGATCGTCCCCATCGACGGCAATGGTCCGCGCCTCTACTTTCAGAAGGTCCCGGAGCCAAAGACGGCGAAGAACCGCGTCCACCTCGACGTCCCGGTCGCACCGACAATGACGGGCGAACCCTTCATGTCCGTCCTCGAGGCCCGTGCGGACGAGCTCGAGTCATACGGAGCGACGCGGCTCAAGCGTTTCGAACCGTCGGGGATCAACCGCGGCTGGATTGTCATGGCCGATCCGGAGGGGAACGAGTTCTGCCTCGTCTAGTGTGAGCTGGGTCGCCCGAATTGGAGCGCCGCCTCCAGTCGCGACGTACAGTGGTGGGAGCCTAAAGGAGACTCACCGTGACTCAATTCGATGACGCAATCGTCAGGTTGCTCGGAAGCGCCGACAGCTGGATCACAACCGCCGCGCACCGTGAACGCGCCGAGGTTGTCTCGCCCTTGGATGGCAGATCCGTCACGACCTATCCCGTCTGTGAGCCCGACGATGTCACGCTTGCCGTCACTCGTGCCAGGCGTGCGCAAACCTCGTGGCAAAAGACTTCTTCACAAGACCGAGCCGCCGTGCTTTCCCGGCTCTCCCAGCTCGTCTGGGACTGGGAAAAGGAGCTCCTTGACCTCATCCAGGGAGAAAACGGCAAAGTCCGCTCCCACGCGTTCGAGGAGATCAGCGACGTCGCCATGACGGCATCGCACTACGCGAAGCGGGCGCCTGCGCTACTCAAGCCGACTCGTGTGCCGGGCCCATTGCCGCTACTGTCACGGGCAACAGTCCACCACCATCCGCTCGGTGTCGTCGCAGTCATCTCCCCGTGGAACTACCCGTTCACGCTCGCACTCTCAGACGCTCTTGCCGCGCTCGCGGCTGGCAATGCTGTCGTTGTTAAGCCGGATTCGAACACTGTCCTCAGCGCTTTGGCGGCGAAAGTTCTTGTCGAGAAGGCTGGCCTGCCGGCCGATCTGTTCCACGTTGTCGCTGGCCGCGGCTCGGTCCTCGGCCCGCCACTCATCAAGAATTGCGACTACCTCATGTTCACGGGCTCGACCGCAACAGGTCGGAAACTCGCAGTCCAGGCGGGCGAGGAACTCGTTGGCTTCTCCGCGGAGCTCGGCGGCAAGAACGCTCTCCTTGTCCTTCATGATGCGCCGATTCGCAGGGCGGTCAAGGGGGCGGTCAAGGCCGTCATCTCCAACGCTGGCCAGCTCTGCATTTCCACCGAACGAATCTACGTGGAGGACGCGGTGTGGGATACGTTCGTCCCGCGTTTCGTGCGGGCGATGAAGAAGGTCAGGGTCGGCGCGGACTACGCGTGGTCAACCGACATGGGCCCCCTCATCTCCGCCGACCAGCTGACGACCGTCTCCGAACATGTGGAAGATGCGAAGGCGAAGGGAGCGACCGTGCTCGCCGGTGGTGAGCCACTGCCGCACATTGCCCCGCACGCCTATGCGCCGACGGTGCTGACCGATGTCACGGATGACATGGTTGTTGCGCGTAGTGAGACGTTCGGCCCGGTTGTCTCCCTCTACCGGGTTGCAGATACCGAGGAGGCTATCGCCCGGGCGAACGACAGCGAGTACGGCCTTAACGCGTCGATCTGGACGAACCCGGTTCGTGGCCAGTCAGTGGGTGCGAGGATCGAGGCAGGCACCGTCAGCATTAACGACGCCTACGTCGTCGCTTGGGCGTCAATGCATGCTCCCATGGGTGGGATGAAGGCATCCGGTATCGGGCGCAGGCATGGGGATACGGGTTTGCTGAAATACACGGAGCCGCAGACGGTGGCGACCTCCCTCGTTCACCCGATCCAGGTGCCGCCGCTTATCGGCGAACGCGGCTGGTCAAGGATCATGAGAACGTTCGTCAAAGCGTGGAGATGAGATGCGGTCACCGATAGCAGGAGCAAGTGTTCTCATTACCGGGGCAGCGTCCGGGATCGGCAAGGAGCTGGCGCTCAGCGCCGCGCACCGCGGCGCCACTCAGGTCATCATCTGGGATATTGACGCCGAGGCCGCGCACGCCGTCGTGCGTGAGATCCAGTCCTTTGGCGGCAGTGCAACCGCTTACCGGGTCGACCTTGCAGACCCCGCTCACGTTGCAGCGGCCGGTGAGGAGACTATTGCGGCCTACGGCAGGGTGGACATTCTTATCAATAGCGCCGGCATTGTCACAGGCAAAGAGTTCCTCGATCTCACAGAGGAGGACATCACCAGGACGTTCAATCTCAACGTCTTTGCCCTGTACCGGGTGACGAAGGTCTTCTTGCCCGGCATGATCGCGCGTGGGAAGGGCTCAATCACCGCGATCACATCCGCTGCCGGACTCATTGGGGTGGCGCGGCAGACCGACTATTCCGCCTCGAAGTTCGCCGCAACAGGGTTCATCGAGTCTCTGCGAGCCGAGCTACGCCACCGGGGTACCCCGCTCCACACCCTCAATGTCCAGCCGTTCTACGTCAACACCGGCATGTTCGACGGGGTCAACACACGTATCCCACTGCTCCTGCCGATCCTCGATGTCGATGATGTTGCGGCAAAGATTCTCGACGCGATTGAGTCCGGTCGCCAATCCCTCGTCCTGCCGAGGTTCGCGGCGTTGATTAAGGTAGCGAAGATTCTGCCGGTCCCCGTCCTTGATCGCGTGCTCGATCTGTTCGGTATCAATGCAACGATGGACCACTTCAGGGGACGGGCCGCGAGCCGGCCCGCGCCGGAGGACTGACCCGGCACTCGCCCCTGGTTAGGACCAACCGGGGAGCCAGATATGGAGCCGCCAGAAATCGTAGGGGATCGTCATACCGGTCCACAGCGGCCACCAGAGGATGGCGAAAGCGATGACGAACCCGACGGTGACGGTCAAGACGACGAAGGATCGCTTCGAAGGGTGGGAGAGCTCCCACCCGAGCGCTTCGCCGGCCTCCATCGCGTCCACGGCCCGTTCAATGGGGCCCTCCGTGGCGGAATCCTCCACTGTCTCGGACCCCTTGCCATCCACATCGTCATTCTCGATCGTCGATGTCGTCATGACAGACAACATTGCATCGTCCGCCGAGGCTGCGCTTTGAGCGGGGGAGGCGGTGCCGTGTTCGGGCCGCTCACGGTCCGGCCTCATCGCGAGTGTCCAATCCTCGGATCCGCGCTTCTTCTTCTCCCGCTCCGCCGCCCTCCGTTGAGCGAGGAGGTTCGCTGGTGTAAGAGTGTCCGTTACCCAGGCGAGGCCGAACACGAGTGCGAGGACGACGAAGGGCAGGAAAGCGACCGAATAGAACTGGTAGATGGTGCGGCCGATGTAGCCGTACCACGGTAGGTACGTTGCCCCATATCCAGCGAGGATCGCCCAGGCCCGCCAGTCCCTCCTGACAGCCGCGTACCACAGGACGACGAGGAGGCCGGCCGCTGCCAGCCACCAGACGGCCGGGTTGCCGATGGAGGAAATAGCCTGGACACAGCGCTCCGCGCCGCAGTCTTGGACGAGCTTCTCCTCCGGCGGCCAATAGAAGTTGACTGGGCGCAGCTGGAGTAGCCAATCCCAGGGCTGGGACATGTACGTGTGCTCCGAGTCGAGGCCCGTGTGAAAATCCCACATCTGGCGGTGATACGAGATGAATTCGGCGATCGTGTCGCCGAACTGGTCGAACGGTACTTCGTCGCCAGCAGCCCTTCTCGTATCTGCCCAGCCCCTTCGGTAGCCCCGAGGGTCGAGGAACCACGAGAGCCAGGCAAGAAGATAGGTGGGGATGGCGATGGGAACGAGATTGAGGAAAGCCGGTGCGCCGCCGGTGACGACTCCGGAGGTGAACCAGCGCTTCACGCCGAGAGTCTTCTTCGCAGCGGTGTCCCAGGCGAAAACGAGGATCCCGAAGACGGCAAGCGCGTAGATGGCAGACCATTTCACCCCGCATCCGAGCCCAATGAGGGCCCCGGCGGCGATGAGCCACGGGCGGAAAAGAATAGTGGGACCGAGAGTGCTGAGCGGACGCCCGCTCTCATCGACAGGCCCATGTGCCACGCGCCGCGCCAACCGACGCCGAGTCCAATCCCGATCGTGTAGGACAGCCCAAAATCCGGCGAGGACGAAAGCCGCGAGGAGGGAGTCGAGGATTCCGGTGCGAGACAAGACGATGCCGACGCCATCGAGGGCCATGAACACGCCAGCCGCGGCGGCGAGCGGGACGGAGCGGAACAAGAGGAGGGCGATGCGGGTGATGAGGATGACGGAGATGATGCCAGCAAGCGCAGTCGCGAACCGCCACCCGAAACCGTTGTCGGTGCCGAAGAGTGCCTGACCAAAGCCGATGAGCCACTTGCCGAGCGGCGGATGGACGACATAGTCGCCAACAGTATCGGCGGCAGCATCCGAGCCCTGGACGAACATTTCGTCGGCATCTGACCCGACCCAGTCCCGCTCATACCCGTACGTGATGAGGGAATAGCCACCCTTGACGTAGTACGTCTCGTCGAACACCATCTGGTGCGGGTGGGTCAGGCCCGTCAATCGGGTGATCGCCGCGAGGATGGCGGCCAGAGCAGTCGCGAGCCAGCCCCACAGTCGGATCTGGGCGGGCAGAGTCGAAACCAGACCAAGCCTGCCGCGCAACTCGAGCTCCCACGCAGCCGTTTCCCGCTCGCTGAGCTGCCGGCCGTGTTTGGCCGCCGCAGTGATGTTCTGGTCCGTCACATGACGAGTGTACGGGCGGGGATGACGGGGCGGTGCATGATGGGCGATAGTGGATGGGTGAGCGACGGCAAGATTTTCCTGGCGGCAACCCCGATCGGCGACCCGGGCGATGCGACGCCGAGGCTTCGTACTCTCCTCGAGACAGCCGATGTTATCGGCGCAGAAGACACGAGACGGCTCCTCAATCTTGCTGGTCGAATCGGCGTCACCCCGACGGGCCGAGTACTCGCCTTCCACGATCACAACGAAGCAGAGCGGACGGGCGAGCTTCTCGACCTTGCACGAGGAGGACATACCGTCCTCGTTGTCTCTGACGCTGGCATGCCGACTGTCTCAGACCCCGGGTATAAGCTCGTCCGCCGTGCCCACGACGAGGGTGTGCCCGTCACGGTCATCCCCGGCGCCTCTGCAGTCCTCACCGCGCTCGCGATCTCGGGGCTTGCGACAGACCGTTTCAGCTTCGAAGGCTTCGCGCCCCGAAAGGAGGGCGAACGCGCTCGAGTGTTTGCCGATCTCGCAACGGAGAAGCGAACGATGGTGTTCTTCGATTCGCCCCATCGGACGGCCGACACTCTCGCGGCTATGGCCGAGCACCTCGGTGCGGGACGGGAGGCGGCCGTATGCAGGGAACTGACGAAGACGTACGAAGAGGTGCGCCGTGGGCCGCTCGCCGATCTCGTCGAGTGGGCACGTGAGGGTTTGCGCGGTGAGATCACGATCGTCGTCAGCGGCGCACCAGATGTCGAGCGGCGGGCGGAGGACTACGTCGCCGAGGTGAACCTGCTGGCCGACTCGGGGATGAGGCTCAAGGCTGCGGCCGGATACGTGTCGGAGCGAACCGGCGTGCGAAAGAAGGAACTGTACGATGCGGCACTCAAAGTGAGAGAACTGGGCCCCTAGGCCGAGCCCAAAAGCCGAATCGCCGGCACTGCGAGGGCAGTCATGGGGTACGTCATAGAAAACGATGAAGTGGGCTCAAAACCCATCAAGTTATACTGAGGAGGCTCGATTCGTCGAGCATGTTTCCCGCGCGGTGTGGCCCATGGCGGGAAGCCGGTGGGGAGCATGCATGCGCATGCTCCCCACTGTTGTGCTCGCGGCGCTTCAACGTGACAGGCACGGAAGTCGGTAGCGAATCGGAGCTACAGCCAGGCGTTCTTCGACTCAAGCTGAATGATGCCGGCGCCGTCCATGATGGTTCGAGCCTTTTCCCCGAGCTCCGCGCTGACGGGGGCGGTGAGATCAGAGAACACCCTGACCTCGTCGACAAACGACCGAGCATCAAGCGCCGTGTCCTTCACGCAGTGGGATTCTGCGAGACCGACGATATCGACGGATGTGATCTCGTATTCCTTGAGGATGTCCTGCAGCATCCTGCCGTCGTCTGTCGTGCCTTCGAAGCCCGAATAAGCGGCAGCGTACTGGCCCTTCTTCACAGATTCGTCCGGAAGATCGGCGACGGCGGGGTGGAGCTCGGCCTCAGCCGTTCCGGCAACACCGTGCGGCGGCCATGTATCGACGTAGTCCGGCTCGTCAGAGAAGTGGTCACCCGGCTCGATGTGCCAATCCTGGGTGGAGATGACGACTCCGTAGTTCCCTCCGCTCGTGTCGACGAACTCGGCGATTCTGCGCGCAACAGCATTTCCGCCGTCGACGGCGAGGGCACCGCCCTCGCAGAACGTGGGCTGAACGTCGACGATGATGAGGGCGCGGTGCGGCCTGACGAGAAGCTCCGCTAACGTCTCCTCGGGCTCGGTGCCTTCCATAAATGTGTCGCTCATGCCGCAATCCTAACGGAGCGTGATGTTCGCGGCGAGATTCCTCCCAGAGCGCGCGAAGCATATACCGTAGAAGTATGTCTCGAGTGCTCTCCGCTGTCGCATGGCCCTACGCCAACGGCCCCCGCCACATCGGCCATGTTGCCGGGTTCGGTGTGCCATCCGATGTTTTCTCCCGCTACATGCGCATGGTGGGCCACGACGTGCTCATGGTGTCTGGTACCGACGAACACGGCACGCCGATTCTCGTCGCCGCTGAGCAGGAGGGCGTCGACCCGAAGGTGCTAGCCGACCGCAACAATAGGATCATCGTCGAGGACCTCGTCGCCCTGGGTTTGTCGTATGACCTCTTCACCCGCACAACGACAAAGAATCATTACGCCGTCGTTCAGACGATGTTCGAGACTGTCCGGGACAACGGGTACATGCTCGTAGAGACGACCTCTGGTGCCGTGTCTCCGAGCACGGGCCGGACGCTACCTGACCGCTACATCGAGGGCACGTGCCCGAACTGTGGCTACGACGGAGCGAGGGGCGACCAGTGCGACAATTGCGGCGTCCAGCTTGACCCTGTCGAGCTCATCAATCCGCGGTCGAAGGTCAACGGCGAAACGCCAACCTTCGTCGAGACCGACCATTACTTCCTCGACTTGCCAGCGCTGGCAGGGGAGCTGTCGCGCTGGCTAGATGAGCGGGAGGCCTCTGGCTTGTGGCGTCCGAACGTCATCAAATTCTCACAGCACATCCTGGATGAGATTCGCCCCCGTGCGATGACTCGGGACATTGACTGGGGCATTCCTGTTCCGGGCTGGGAAGACAAGCCGAACAAGCGGCTCTATGTGTGGTTCGATGCGGTTGTCGGCTACTTGTCGGCCTCGATTGAGTGGGCTCGCCGCGTCGGTGATCCGGAGCGTTGGCGGGACTGGTGGAACGATCCCGAGGCCCTCTCCTACTACTTCATGGGCAAAGACAACATCGTCTTCCACAGCCAAATCTGGCCCGCCGAGATCCTCGGATACAACGGGATGGGAGAAAAGGGCGGTGAGCCTGGTTCGTTCGGCGAGCTCAACCTGCCGACCCAGGTTGTCGCATCCGAGTTCTTGACGATGGAAGGGAAGAAGTTCTCCTCGTCAAAGAAGATCGTCATTTACGTCCGGGATGTTCTTGCCCGCTACCAGCCCGATGCGCTGCGCTACTTCATCTCGATTGCGGGTCCCGAAACCTCCGACTCGGACTTCACGTGGGCCGAATTCGTACGCCGCAACAACTCCGAGCTTGTCGCCGGCTGGGGCAACCTCGTCAACCGGACCGCAGCGATGATCGCGAAGAACTTCGGTGGGATTCCGCAGGCCGGAGCTCGTGAGGATGTTGACCAGGAGCTTCTCGATGAGGTCGAGGCCGGTTTCGCGAAGGTCGGATCCCTCATCGAGAACCATCACCAGCGTTCGGCGCTTGCCGAAGTCATGCGGATCATCGGCTCCGCCAACTCGTACGTCTCGAAGACAGAGCCGTTCAAACTCAAGGCACCCGAACAGCGCGAACGCCTCGCGACGATCCTCCACACTCTCGTCCAGGCCGTTGCTGACATCAACACGATGATGTCGGTGTTCTTGCCGCATTCCTCGAACGCGATCGATGCGATTCTGGGTGGCGCAGGCGATCTTGCGCCTATGCCCCGGATCGACGAAGCAACGGATCTGGATGGGGGAGACCCGTATCCGATTATCACCGGGGACTACACCGACCTGCGGCCGTGGGCACGCGTGCCGGTCACTGTGGGAACCCCGATTGAGAAGCCGAGCCCGGTCTTCGTCAAACTCGACCCTGAGGTTGTGGACGAGGAACTCGCTCGCCTCGCAGACGAGTGAGTGCGAAGAAGGGGCGTTCAACGCTCCCTCCCATCCCCGAGCCGCTCCCGGTGCCCGTCATCGACAACCACACGCATGTGGGCACCGACAAGCCCGGCCAGGTGCAGAAGGTCGATGACCAGGGTAACCCTCGCCACCCGCTCCTTATCGAGGGTCAGGTCGCAGCGATGGCGAGAGCGGGAGTCAGCCGTGCCATCACGGTTGGTTGCGAAATCCCTGATCTCCAGGACGTCATTGATCTCGCCCGCGCCCACCCGGAGTTCTCTGCTGCGATCGCCATCCATCCAAACGAGGTGCCGATGCATGCCGGGGTCCGGGAGATGGGCCCGGACGGCCTCGAGCCGCGAGTCGAAGAGCATCACCGAGCGTTCGGGCTGGACGAGGCGATCGGCATGGTCGCGGACCTCGCTCGTGAGCCGGAGATCGTCGCCATCGGCGAAACTGGCCTCGACTACTTCCGCACCGGCGCTGAAGGGAAACGCTCCCAGCAGGAATCGTTCCGCGCCCATATCCAGCTTGCGAAAGAACTGGGACTCCCGCTCCAGATCCACGACCGCGAGGCCCATGAGGACACGGTGCGGATTCTCCTCGAGGATGGTGCGCCCGACCGAACGGTCTTTCACTGTTTCTCGGGCGACCGGCATCTCGCAGAGGTTCTCACAGCGAACGGGTGGTACGCCTCTTTCGCCGGCACGGTGACGTTCCCGAAGAATGAGGATCCGAGGGAGGCCCTACGAGTGCTCCCCGCCGAGCTTGTCCTCGTCGAAACCGACGCCCCATACCTCACGGCTCACCCGCACCGGGGCCGCCCGAACGCCCCCTATCTCGTGACCCTCACAGTCCGGGCGATGGCAGAAATTTTGAATGTGCCGATCGTCACACTGTGCCAGCAGCTCGTCGATACGACAGAAGTAGTGTATTTCCGCTGATCGCGCGCGCGTACCGTCCAATCGGCGGCTGGGCGAGCGCGCGCGTCACCACATCCTTGGCGGCTCAGGCCTGGCGCAATAGATCACGTTTTGATTACAATCGAGCAAAATTTGATTACACTCGGTCAAGTATTCGAAACAAACAGACGGACGAGGTTTTATTCATGGGACGTCACTCCCGCAGAACCACGAAGGCGCCGGCCATTGTGCAGGCACCGAAGGGCGACGCATTCCGCGCCAAAGCCGCATGGTCAGAATCCGCCGCAATCCCGATGAGCTCCCGCCGCTACGGCGCTGTCGCAGCTCTCGCCGCAGCTACCGCACTGTCTGCTGTCGCAGTCACGACCGAATCGTCGGCCCCGGCCGCGTATGCCGTCGCGGGTGCCTTTGGCGCCCCACTCCAGATCGTCACCGACGTTCCGGACCTCAGCAGGACGTACACAGTCGCTGTTGATGGCCAGGAACAGGAGCTGACAACGACCGCTGACACATGGGGCCGTGCCCTCACCGAGGCCGATATCAGCGTCGGTCGCGATGACCGCGTCAACGTGGATCTGGCCGCTGAGGTTGAGGACGGCGCGACCGTCACGATCGAGCGCGTCACCTACGAGATCGCCGTCGACGAGCAGGTCGACGAGTTCGAGACTGTTCGCAAGGACGATCCGAACCTTGAGAAGGGCACCGAGAGGGTGACGACCGAGGGCCGCAATGGCGTCACTCGCGTGACCCATCGCGTCACGCTGGTCGATGGCGAAGAGGAGTCCCGCGAGCAGACGATCGTCGTACACAAGGCAGAGCGCGTTGACGAAGTCATCTCCGTTGGCACGAAGGAACCGGAGGCGGCTCCGGTAGCCGAGCCGGCACCCGCATCCGAAGCCCCGGCGCCCGCGCAGGCACCTGCTCAGGCCCCCGCACCGGCGCCAGCCCCGGCACAGCCGGTTGTTGTCAACGCTGGCGGAGCCAAGGGCATTGCCCAGCAGATGGTGGCGAACAAGGGCTGGTCGAGCTCGGAGTTCCAGTGCCTCGAGACGCTGTGGCAGCGGGAGTCGAACTGGAACCACCTTGCCCAGAACCCGTCCTCTGGCGCCTACGGCATCCCGCAGGCCCTTCCCGGTGGGAAGATGGCGTCGCACGGAGCTGATTGGCGCACGAACCCCGCGACTCAGATCGCGTGGGGCCTCGACTACATCCAGGGCCGCTACGGCACACCCTGTGGTGCACTGAACCACTCCTACGCGCGTGGCTGGTACTAATCTTCTCACCCCGAGTGACATAAGAACGCTGAGCGACAGGCTCGGCATACGTCCCACCAAAACGCTCGGACAAAATTTCGTCGGCGATGGGGGCACGGTCCGCAAGATCGTGTCCCACGCTGGCGTTTGCGTGGGCGATCATGTCCTCGAGATTGGCCCTGGGCTCGGCTCACTGACCCTCGCACTCTTAGAGGCGGGGGCCTATGTGTCAGCGATCGAGATCGATCCCGTCCTCGCATCAGCTCTTCCGGAAACGGTTGCGGCCCGGCACGATCGTCCGGAGCGTTTTGCTGTCGCACAGTTCGACGCGCTCAAGCTGGCCGATCACGAGCTCGCCGTCCCGCCTGCGCTCGACCGTATGGTCCCGACATTCCTCGTCGCGAACCTGCCGTACAACGTGGCGGTTCCTGCTCTTCTCACCGCGTTTGAGGTGCTTCCCTCCCTCACGGTTGTCGATGTCATGGTCCAGCTTGAAGTGGCGGAGCGCCTCGCAGCTCCGCCCGGATCACGGGTCTATGGAGTGCCGTCGGTGAAAGCCGCGTGGTATGCAGAGGCGACTCGCGGTCCCCTCATTTCACGGAGTGTCTTCTGGCCCGTGCCGAATGTTGACTCAGCGCTCGTGCGCTTTGACAGGCGGCGCGAACCGAGTGCTGATCGGGTAGCGGTGTTTGCCGTCATCGACGCCGCATTTTCGCAGCGGCGGAAAACCTTGCGGCAGGCACTCGCGTCCTGGGCGGGTAGCGCGGCTCGCGCCGAAGAGCGGCTACGTGCGGCTGGCATCGATCCCCAGCGCCGTGGGGAGACGCTGACGATCGATGATTTCGTCGCCATCGCCAACGCTGAGGCATAGATTTCACCGATGGCGATTGGGCCCGAAGGTCCGGCTGAGACACCCCATATTGCGTATCCTGATGAGGTGCATACCGTCCACGCTCAGGCTCCCGCGAAGATCAATCTGGCCCTTCGAGTCGGTGGTCCGCGCTCGGATGGGTTCCACCCCCTACAGACGGTGTTCTGTGCGCTCGACCTGTGGGACGCGATCGTCGTTAAACCCGCAGAAGGGCTTTCTCTCACGATCACCGGTATTGAGCTTGAGGTTGACGACAACAACCTCGCACTGAAGGCAGCCCGTGCCCTTCAATCGCACACCGGGACGAGCCGCGGCGCCGATATCGC
Source organism: Flaviflexus huanghaiensis (assembly GCF_014118685.1). Taxonomy (GTDB): domain Bacteria; phylum Actinomycetota; class Actinomycetes; order Actinomycetales; family Actinomycetaceae; genus Flaviflexus; species Flaviflexus huanghaiensis. The sequence goes on along the minus strand of NZ_JACFAK010000016.1, from coordinate 34,143 downwards.
GATACATAAGGGAATCCCGGTCGCAGGCGGACTCGCGGGCGGGAGTGCGGATGCGGCTGGCACCCTCGTTGCTCTCAATGCCCTCTGGGGGCTCGACCTTCCGCGCGAAGAGCTGCACGAACTCGCGGCCGAGCTCGGATCCGATGTTCCGTTCATGCTCATGGGAGGGCTCGCCCTCGGAGTGTCCCGGGGTGAGGATCTGCATGCGATCAAACCGGGTGCTTTCCAGTCGTGGGTGCTTGTTCTTGACGATGAGGGGCTGTCGACACCTGCCGTGTTCCGCCGCTACGACGAGCTTAAACCCGAGCCTCATGCGCCAGCCGACGTCGACGAGCTCATGTCGGCGCTCCGATCTCCGTCAGTCACGAACCTGGCCGGACTTCTTATGAACGATCTCGAAGAGCCTGCCTTCACGTTGCGGCCAGACTTGAAGGAGCGGTTTGATCGTGTGGCCGGAACGGGCGTTGCCACGGTCCTTTCAGGTTCTGGACCTACGATCGGAGTGCTGTGTGAGAGCGTCGCAGCCGCCGATTCTCTCGCGAAACAGCTGACGTCAGAAGGACTGCGTGCGGTTCGGGCAGATGGTCCGGCCGCTGGCGCACATATCGTGAGGAGCAGCTGATGGCTCACCTGCTGTCGTTGGAGGATGTTGGGATCACGCTCGGCTCTCGGCCGATCTTGGGCGACATCACCCTTGGGTTGGACGATGGTGCGAGAGTCGGCGTGGTCGGGCCCAACGGTGGCGGCAAGTCCACCCTCCTTCGGCTCATAACGGGCGAGCTCGAAGCCGACGAAGGGCGAGTGACCCACGCGGGCACACTCCGCTCAGCGGTCCTATCCCAGAAGGATGACCTGCCGGACACGACCGTGCGGGAAGCAATCCATGGCTCTGCTTCCGAGCACGAGTGGGCATCGGAACGGGCAATCCGTGACCTTCATGCTGGCCTCATCCCAGATGTTGACCTCGACTGGAGTGTCACCGAGCTTTCCGGCGGCCAGCGTCGACGGGTGGCGCTGTGCTCTGTGCTGACGACCGATGCAGACCTCATCATTCTCGATGAGCCGACGAACCATCTCGATGTCGACGGCGTCGACTTCCTCCACCACTACCTCAACGAGCGCTTCTCCCGTGGCAAGGGCGCACTTGTCACCGTCACCCACGACCGCTGGTTCCTCGACGCCGTGTGCGAGCGCATGTGGGAGGTCGTTCCCGGACACGATGGTGCTGGCGGTCGCAACCCGCGACCCGGCCGGGTCGAACAGTACGAGGGCGGTTACGCCGCGTACGTCCTTGCCCGCGCTGAGCGTGAACGCCAGCGCACCCAGGCAGAATCGAAGCGCGCGAACCTTCTGAGAAAGGAACTCGCCTGGCTGCGCAGAGGCGCACCGGCCCGAACCGCGAAGCCGAAGTTCAGGATCGAGGCAGCGAACGAGCTCATCGCCAATGAGCCAGCGCCCCGGGACCGGGTTGAACTCACGAAGATGGCGACTGCTCGGCTTGGGAAGGACGTCATCGACCTCGAGGATATCGAATTTTCCTACGGTGAGAAGACCGTCCTTGAGGGGACAACGCTGCGCCTCGGCCCGGGGGAGCGGCTCGGCATTATCGGCGCGAACGGATCGGGGAAATCCACCCTCCTCGGACTTATTGCGGGGAGGCTCCAGCCGACAGCTGGGCGCGTCAAGCGAGGCAAGACGGTCCAGCTCGCCGAACTATCCCAGCACACGACCGAGCTCGACGAGGTCGGTGACATGAGGGTTGTCGAATCTGTCAGCTCGATCGCGACATCTATTGACGTCGGCGGCAAGGAGATGACGGCGAGCCAGCTTGTCGAGCGTCTCGGCTTTACTCGGGAACGGGCTTGGACCGAGGTCAGTCGACTGTCGGGTGGTGAGCGTCGGCGGCTCCAGCTCATCAGACTCCTCATGGCGATCCCGAACGTCCTTCTCATGGATGAGCCAACGAACGATCTTGACACGGACACCCTGTCCGCTATCGAGGACTTGCTGGATGATTGGCCGGGCACTCTCGTCGTTATTTCCCACGACCGCTACCTGCTCGAGCGGATCACGGACCACCAGGTCGCGGTCATCGACGGCAAGGTTCGTCATCTGCCTGGCGGGATCGATGAATACCTCACGCTGAGAGCCGCTCAGGAGGTTATCGACGGCATCGTTGAGAGGCAACCCGAACCCTCGCTGTCCGATGCCGCACGAGCCCGGGCAGCGCGGAAGACGATGGCGAGGGTGGAACGGCAACTCGCCCGGGAGCGGGACGCTCTCGCCAAGGTTCAGGACGAACAGGTGGTTGCCGCTCTCGACTTCGAGCGACTCGCCAAGCTCACGGACGAGGCCGCTCGCATTCAGCAGCACATCGAAGATCTGGAGGAGGAGTGGCTGTGGGCGGCCGAGCAGGCCGACGGATAGTGCCGGATTGTTAGGGCGCGGGTGCGCCAGTGGGTTGCTCGGGAACGGCAGCGAGCAGGTAGCCACCATCCGGTCCGTGGAGAAGTGCCGCGCCCTGCGGTGTCACGTGGGCCGGGACGAGGACAGTGCCCTCACCATCCGCGTAATATGCCTGTGCGACCGCTCCCGTGAGGACGTTGTGGACCCGGACGGCATCGCCTTCCCGGAGGTAAGCGAAGATCCCGCCCACGCTGACCAGCTCAGTGTCTGGCCCGATTGTCAGCGACCACAGTACCGCGCCATTTCCATACGCGTGCAACGCACTCTCATCGCGAACGACAAGAGTGTCGGTTGATGGATCGACGCCGGCGCTCGTGATGGAATCGGCGATGGTGTGGCCGGTCGCAGCATCGATGACCCGGCCGGGCTTGTCATTCTGTTTCAGGAGAACATAGGCCCCCGCCGTCCCAATCCACTCCGCGTCCTGCTCGTCAGCACCAACCTCCCATAAAACGGATCCCGAGGAATCTGTAGCGCTGAGAGTCCTGCCCTCAACGCTGAGGAGAGTGCCCGCGTGTTCGGCGATGTAGGGGCCGGCGACGATGTTGCCGTCGTCCGGGTCGATGGTGAAACGCTCTTCGCCGGTGAAAATGAGACCGGGGCCAGCGAAGGAACCCGGGACGTCGACAGGGCCCCACAAGCTGTCGCCCGATCGCAGATCATAGGCGCGGGCCGAAAGATCTGTCGATTCCCCCTCATCCAGCAGGACAGCAACGGCAGTGCCATCGCTCGACGCTGTAAGGACGAAGTCAGTGAAGGAGGCAGGCCGCTCAGTTGACCAGAGAACCTCGCCATTGATCGATAGTGCGCTGAACGCGAGGACGTCATCCTGTTCGGCCGCCGAGAGGTAGATGCCGTCCGCGAACTGCGGAGGAAGGTCCCAGCCCGGGTCGAGCACGTCGAGGCCGTCGATAGAAATCGGCACATTCAGGTCCGATGTGTCGATTGGTTCCTGGCTCGCGTTCTCGGTCGAGACGTCCCGGTTCACATCGGGCGCGGAGTTACAGGCAGCGAGAAGGACGGCAGTTACCGCGAGCAAAGCCGCGGCCCGTCTCGTCCGTGTCGGTCGTGTCATGAGGACGTCTCTCTCGGTGTGATGATGTTGCGGATTGGCTGATTCTCACCTGCGACGTTCACGTGAGAACCTGCGAATTTTGGATCGCTCGGACCGTCGGGGTTCTTCGTCCGTCGAGCAAACCAGATCGCCGTGATGAGGACGGCAACCGCAAGGATCGCGGCAATGTCGACGATGGGGTTCGCGAGGATTCCCGCGCCCTCTTGAAGTCGCACCTGTGTGTCAGCGGAGATGATCTCTGGCATCCCGACGAGCCCGTTCGTCGTCCAGAAGAGGATGCCGGTGGCGATGATAAGAAGCCCGGCAAGGACCGATGTCGTATGGAATCGCAGTCGTCCGATTGTGAAGCCGCGTCCCCTGAGGAGTGAACGGCCGCGCCCGCCGAGCGGGCGCCAAAGAGCGACGATAATGAGGAGCGGAACGACCATGCCAGCACCGTAAACAGCGAGGAGCAGGCCAGCGGTGACGCCGTCGCCGCTCGCCGCCGCAACCGTGAGGACCGCACCGAGGATCGGACCGGCGCAGAACCCTGCAACCCCGCTTGTCGTCCCGAGGAGGAACGTCTTGGCGAGCCCAGTTGCCGATGCGGAGTAGCCGCGGGCGACGGACTGACCCGGGATGACCTTCGACGGGTCAAAGCCGAAGCCGAAGATCTGTGCGATGCCGAGGACGATGAGAAGGAGTGAGGATACGGTGATGAGCTCGGTCCTATGGGTGAGGAATAGGGAGCCGAAGGCTCCGGCGCCGACGCCGAGCGGCACGAGAATGACAAGCAACCCGCCATAAAACACGCCGGTATGAAGGAGGAGCTTCGTTCCCGAGTTGACCGTGGAGGCGAAGAACGATGGCAGGAGCAGAGCGGCACACGGCGACAGCAGGGCGAGAACACCGCCGAGGAATGCAGTGACGAAACCGACGTCCATGACTACTCCGCGAGCGCCGTATCGACCGCCGAGGTGAACACCTCGGTCGGCTGGGCCCCGACGACCGGCTGACCGTTGATGAAGAACACGGGCGTCGAATAGACGCCGAGGTCGATGCCGAGCTGCTGGTTTTCGGCAACCGCCTGGGCGGTTTCTGACGAGGTCAGATCTTCCGTGAACTGTGCAACGTCCAGGCCAAGCTCGTCGGCGACGGTGATGAGCGCGTCCTGAGAAAGGTTGGATGAGACCTGCCCACCGACGAACAGGGCGTCGTGGAACTCCCAGAACGCACCCTGCTGGCCAGCTGCGTACGCGGCGAGGGCGGCTCGTTCGGAGTCTTCACCAAATACGGAGAGATCCCGCCATTCAATCCGAAGTTGGCCAGCATTGACGTAGTCGAGCATGCTCGGCAGTGTCTGGTCTGTCCACCGCGCACAGAACGGGCACTGGTAGTCGGAGAAGGCGACCATGACGACTGGCGCATCGATCGGGCCAATCGCGAGCGGATCGCCCTCCTGCCTGCGCTCGGCCGTCGAATAGTCGGGCGTCGAGGGGCCCTGCACCTCCGTGGGTGCGGAGCTCCGTGCTTCCTCGGCCTTCGCGCCGTCACTGTCCCCGCCGCGTGCGAGAACGGCGATGATGAGTGCGGCGGCGATGAGGAGGACGATGAGGGGGACGAGCACGGCAGGCCGCGCGGCGGTCCGTGGGGACATGAGATCTCCGATCTGGCTTGGTCGACTATTCAGCATAGTCGACTATTGACGATAGTCGAGAGTGTGACAGAATCACAGCATGACGTCGACAGACCTTCTCAGCGGCCCCCGCGGAACGCGCAATCAGCTCGTGACTGCCCTGCGTGGGTGGACGGGTCGCCAGTTCGCTGTCGCGCTTGCCGCGAGCATCGGCATCGCCCTTCTCATCGGTATCGCCACGGTTCTCATTCCCAACCCAATCTTTGGCCGGGACATTCCGCCCGTCTGGTGGAACTATCCGGTGTGGATCCTCACGTCGATCTTCTCCGGCATGCTCGTCGCGACCTATGTCTCCGGTGACCGTTCCGACGAGAAATCGAGCAGATTCGGGGTGATCGGCACAGCGCTTGCCTGGTTCGCTGTCGGCTGTCCCGTGTGCAACAAGATCGCACTCCTTGCCCTGGGCTATTCCGGCGCCATCACATGGTTCGCCCCGTTCCAGCCGGTCCTCGCGATCGGAGCACTCGCCCTCACCGGCGTCGCACTCGTGTGGCGTTTGCGGGGCCAGGTCGCCTGCCCCACCGAGGTGCAGACGTGATAGAAGCCGAGGAACCAATTCGTCTGGGTGCTCTTGAGGCTCAGGTCATGGACGTCCTGTGGGACGAGGGGCCGAGCACGATCCGCGACATCATCTCCCACATCGCCTCGAATCCCGCCTACACAACGATCGCGACGGTTCTGAGCAACCTCGACCGCAAGGGCATGGTCACCATCTCCCGATTCCGGCGGTGCACGACCTACTCGGTCGCCATGACGCGTGCGGAGTACGAGGCAAGTCAGATGGCGTGCGTGCTGCGAGGCAGCCGCGACCGAGCATCATCGATCCTCCAATTCGTCGAATCGATCTCCGAAACCGACAGGGATCTCTTGCGGAATTTCCTCAAGACAAAGGGCGCCCAACGGTGACCGGGCTAGCGCTCGCCGGGGCCTTCGCGCTCGCGGTTGTCGGCTCGGCCCTTGCAGGGCCGCGACTCATACGCGGCTCCGCACCGCTCCTTGTCCGGGTTCCGCGGCTCGCGATCTCTGTGCTTGCCGGGTCCGCTCTGCTGTGGCCAGCGGCAATGTTCAGTGCTGGTCCGCTTGGGGCATGGCTCCTCGCGGGACCAACGGTCCTCCCTACCGGCGCCACCGAGGTCTGTCAGCGCTGCATTAGCGCCGCCAACCCGTTCGGCGACGTCGTCGGAGCCAGCCCAATCCCGACGGTGCTCCTCCTGGCGGGGTCGGCGATCACAGCATTTGTCGTGACGGGCGCAGTGCTCGTTCAACTCCGGTGGCGAATAAGGGGCATGAGGGTAGCGGCGAGCCGGGTGCGGGGAATCCGACGGGAGATTGCCGGATATGAGGTGACCGCGGTTGCGGACGAGCGCCTCCTCGCCTTTTCATTCTCGGCCTCACACGGAGGCATCATTCTCTCGACCGGTGCAATCGCGGCTCTTGACGAATCAGAGGTCCTGGCCGTGCTTGCTCATGAGCAGGCTCATGTCAACCAACGGCACCATTGGATCCTTGCGACCATCGAGTCTGTCACGGCCGTCCTCGCCTTTGTTCCCCTCGTTCGCGAGGCCGCCAGTGTCCTGCCCGCGTACATCGAGATCGCTGCCGACAATGCTGCGCAAAAAAAGGCAGGGACACTTGCTGTTGTCAGTGCCCTCCTGACCATTGGCGAGCGGAGCGAAGACCGTGAGGGCGTCCTTCACATTGCGGGCCCGGAGCGCGTGCAGCAGCTTGTCGCGCCGGTCCGAGGCTCGGCAGGAGCCTTCCCCACCGCCGTCATGATGTCGATGGTCGCGGTTCTCGCGGGTGTGACAGCGTGTGTGCTCGCGCCCTACTCGGCCGCGCTCGTAGCGGGATGCATGTGATGTCAGAGAACAACTGGGAGCGTATATGAGCATCGTCGCGGGTCTTCTCATGGCGGGTCTGCTCGTGGCCCAGGGCGTCCAGGTTGACGCCGTTGTTATCGGCGACTCCTACTCGTCCGGTCACGGCGCAGGCGACTACTCGGATGAGCTGTGCATGCGCTCGGATGGCGCGGCGATTGCACGCGTGGGAGATTTCTTCGAAGGCACGGCCGTCAATGCCGCATGCAGTGGGGCAAAGGTCGCCGATCTGACTGAGCCGCGGATCATCTCACAGACGCGAGCCGGTGACGCGGAGTGCGTGACGGACATCGGCGGAGCGACTGCGACGCTGGAGGAGGGGACCTGCACGGTCACCCTAGACCCGCAGATCGAGGCGACCGCAGGTGCGACCGACGTGTTCGTCATGATCGGTGGCAACGATGTCGGTTTCCTTCCTGTTGCTGCCGCATGCCTGCTTCAGGACGATCTGGATCAGTGCCAGCTGGCTGTTGACAACGCCAAACAGTCGGTGGCGGCCGCGATCGCTGAGCAACGTCGTGCCCTTCTTGCAGTGCGGGACATCGCTCCAGAGGCCCGCCTTCATCTCGTGCCCTACCCGAGGCTTTTCGAAGCCGCTGTCGCCGCTGATAGTCCGGTCGATGTTCTCAGCTTCCAGCAGGACTGGGAGGACCAGCTGCGGCAGATGGCGGGCGAACTGTCCGATGAGATCGGTGACGTCTACTTCGTCGAAACTCTCACCCCCGTATGGGAAGGTCACGGGCTGGGCGCGGCGGACAGCTGGATCCATACATCCGGTAGCATCCGTGATCTGCTCCACCCCACCCCGGACGGGTGGCGGGCGAGTGGCACCGCCTTCATCGCACACCTCGGCCTCGTTCTGTAACGATTCCCTGGGAACGCTGACAAATCTGCACATTCCTTCCACTCGGATACATCTCGATATCGAGTATTCTTTCGATATGACTACGCGGGAATACCGATCTGACGAGGTCGATGACATTGTCGCGGCGTGGCGGCGGGAGCGCGGGGACCTCGATTCGTCGCCGCTTGAGATCTTCTCCCGCCTCCTCCGGCTCAACCGTCACCTCGACAAGTTCCGCAGGGAGGCGTTCGCCGCCCACGGGCTTGACGTGTGGGAATTCGAAATGCTGTCGCTTCTTCGCCGGCAAGGTGAGCCGTTCCAGGCGCAGCCCTCGCAGTTCATGAGCCAGCTCCTCGTGCCGTCCGGCACACTCACCCACCGAATCAATACGATGGTCGAGCGCGGTCATGCGAGGCGGCTCCAGGACAAACGAGACCGCCGCATCAAGTATGTTCAGGCGACCGACCTCGGCATCGCGAAGTCCGATAGGGCGATGGAGGACTTGCTTCGCAGCGAAGCTGCGATGCTTGACCACATCTCGGATGAGGACAAGATGTCCGTCAGCCGGATACTCAGAGAGATGCTCCTACCCTTCAGTGGAGCGGACGACTAGCTGTTCCGTGTGAGCGCCATGTTGTCGTCAGACACGGGCGGCGTGTCGTGCCCGGATTGAGTCTCGTTCCACGCCACCTGCTCGTCAGGGCCTGCTCCGTAGCGCGTCCTTGAGCTTCATGCGTGTGCCCGTGTGGAGGATCGAGCGCTCGTAAATCTTGCCGGCGATGGCGGCGAGGAGCGGGATTGTCGCGAGACAGATGGCGATGGCAATGACGATGTCGAAGGCAGGGACGTTGGTGAACGCCGACCTGACGGGCATGACAAACGGGCTGAAGAACGGAACGAAGCCGACGATCTGTGTAACCGTCGAATCGGGGTTCTCCGGGACGTAGAACATCGCGAAGTAGAACGGGATGAGAGACAGGAACACCATGGGGCCGGTGATCGCGCCAATATCTTCTTGTCGTGAGACCGTTGCCGCGAGACCACCGGTCACCGAGGCGTAAATGATGTAGCCGAGAAGCACCCAGACGATGAGCATGGGAATGTAGCGACCGATGTTGATCTCGGGCAGGAGGCCCGAGATTGCGCCAGCCGCGACGAGCGCGATGACGTAGATCGCGACGATCGAAAGGATCGCGACGCCGATGCCAAGGAACTTGCCAAGCAACAAGTTGCGGGGCTTGATCGTTGCGAGGAGAATCTCGACGACTCGGCTGGTTTTCTCTTCGACGACACCGGTAGCCAGCATGGCGATGCCGAACACGATGACGCCGTAAACCAGCGTGGCCGTCAGCAAGCCGACGACGAACCGGACCGGGTCGAACTCAGTGCCACCAACAATGTCCGGCACGATCTGTTGCGCCTGCCCGATCGCGTCGAGAACGACCGTAGCCTCAGCATCCCCCAGCTGCTCGCCGATGATGAAGGCGGTTGTCGCGGACTGAGTGATGGAGGTGATGAGGTCAAGGTGCTCTGCGCTGTCGAGCGCGAAGATCTGGGGGCTGTCGGGAGCCCCGGCGATCAGCGCATCGAGCTCCTCCTCGCTCTCGAGGATCGTCTGAGGATCCCCATCCACCGGCACGGTTGTGAGACCCGCCGCGCTTAGCGCATCGGCGAGTGGCATCGCCGACTCGGACACGCCGACGGTCGCGGCGGGTTCGTCGTCTCCGTCGTCGTCACTCAGGAGTAACCGGCCGAGGACGCCGGCGGCAAGAATGAGGACCGCGAGGATGATCGTCGAGACGACAAGGGCCTTGGAGCGCAGCTGTGCCTGGAGCTCCCGGCGTGCCACAAGGATGGTCGAGTTCATCGGGACTCCTTCGACGTGGTGGTCACAACATCGCGGAACAGTTCTTCGAGGTGAGGTCTGCGGCGGTAGAACTCATAAACGGGACCGTGGGCGAGAGCGGTTGTGAGGATCTGCTGCTCATCGAAGTCCTCCCGTGGCGCAACAAGCCGCCGAAGCATCCTGTCGCGGCGCTTTTCTTCCACAGCCGTTCTCACGCCGAGATGGTCAAACGACGCGGTTGACGAGGCGTCGGTGAGAATCTCGTACTCGGGAGTGTCGGTCTGCCGAAGCTCGTCGATCTCGCCCTCGGTCACCATCGTCCCCTCGGCGATGATGCCGACGCGATCGCAGAGGCTCTCGACGAGGCTGAGCTGGTGGGAGGAGAAGATGACGGGCACGCCATCGCGGGTTTTCTCTCGAAGGACTTCACTCATGACGTCGACCGCAACTGGGTCGAGGCCCGAAAACGGCTCGTCGAGGACGAGAATCATCGGGTCCGCGACGAGGGCCGCGGCGAGCTGGACGCGCTGCTGGTTGCCAAGAGACAGCGTCTGGACCAGATCGTTGCGTCGGTGGGCGATGTCGAGGCGCTCGGTCCAGTGCTCCATCGCCGATACCGCACGTTCGGCCGTGAGGCCATGCAACCGGGCGAGGTAAATGAGCTGTTCGCCGACCTTCATCCGCGGGTAGAGGCCGCGCTCCTCGGGCATGTAGCCAAATTCGCGCCTCGTTGCGTAGTCGAGCTGTCGTCCCTGCCACGTGACGTGGCCGGAATCGGCGGCGAGGACGCCGAGGATGATACGCATGGCGGTTGTCTTGCCCGCGCCGTTTGAGCCGACGAAGCCGAAGAGATCGCCGGGATTAACGTGGAATGACAGCCCATCCAGAGCCGTGACGGAGCCGTAGGATTTGTACAGGTCCTCAATCGAGAGCATGTTTACGCCTTCGGGTTTGCTGCGATCTGCGTGTGACGGTCATCAATGTATCTCAGAGCGGCCCGTGAGTCTTGCTGGGGCGGCGGCGTTCACAAAGCAATGTCATCACTCGCCCGGACATCCCGGTGACCTGGGCTTTGAGCGGGAAAGCCCCGGGCGACCAGTCACGAATTCTGGGGCCTAATCTTCTCGTCACTGTCCGGCATGCCGAGGGGCTTCGGGTCGAGTTCGAGCCGATGGAGCCCGTTCCACAAGAGATTGACCGTGTGCGCGGCAATCTCTTCCTTTGATCGCGGCTGAATCTGTTCCCCGGCCTTCGCGGCCTCTCTTTCCGCAATCCACCATATGCCGACCTGGGCGACAGCCCCGCCGAGTAGCTGTCCATAAACGGGCAAGCTCATCGGCTCGAAGCCCTGGCGCTCGAACAGTGCTGCCATGAGGACCGTCAGATGTTCCGTTACCTCGCCGATAACCGGGGAGAAGACGCCGGTCGACACCCCCGCAGGAGACTGGTGAGCGAGCAGGCGGTAGCCGTCGGGGTTAGACTCGAGGTAGTCAAGAAGAGCAACGATGGTGAGCTCGAGAGCCTTGCGAGGCGGGGCCGTCTGCGGAAGCGACTCAGTCAGTGTCGACACGAGCAGGTTGATCTCTCGGTCGACGATGACCTGGTAGAGGCCCTCTTTGCCGCCGAAGTGCTCGTACAGAACCGGCTTCGACACCCCCGCTGCCTGGGTGATCTCCTCAATCGACGTCGCGTCGTAGCCGCGCTGGGCGAAGCTGGCCCGGGCGATGGCAATCAGCTGCAACCTCCGCTCGGACCGGGACATGCGCACTCTCCGGGCAGGTACCTGTTCACTCATGTGACCAGTATTCCACGGGGATACGGCCAGATGCTTTGTCTCAGCACGGTCAAAGCTGGCAGACTGAAGGGTGTGCTTTCCGCCCTGGTGTAATGGCAGCACAGAGGCCTTTGAAGCCTTTAGTTCAGGTTCGAACCCTGAGGGCGGAGCCACAGACCGGGATCCGGCGCACAGAGTCGGCATTCCCACGTAATGTTGGGATCGTGATGAGAGAGACGAGCCAGGCCCGCCCGACCGTCATCGTCTTGGCTGCCGGTGCCGGGACGAGGATGAAGTCAACAACCCCGAAAGTCCTGCACGAGGTATGCGGGCGTTCTCTTGTCGGACATGTTCTCCACGCAGCGTCCGCAGTGGATCCCGAGCGACTCGTCGTTGTCGTCCGGCACGAGCGCGACAGGGTCGCCGCCCACATCTCCGACATCGCCCCACATGCCACCATCGCCGACCAGGATGAGGTGCCCGGCACCGGCCGGGCCGTCTGGTGCGGCCTCGAGGCGCTGCCAGCGGACCTGACGGGTCCCGTCCTTGTCACGGCTGCCGACACTCCCTTGCTCGACGGCGACACGCTCGTCGCTCTCATGGCAGCCCATGAAGGTCACGACATAACGGTTCTCACAACTCGTGTCCCAGATCCGACTGGCTACGGCAGAATCGTCCGCGACGAGAAGGGGATCATCTCCTCGATCGTCGAACATCGCGACGCAACTCCGGAGCAACTCGAGATCGACGAGATTAACTCCTCGATGTATGTCTTCGATGCCGCGCTCTTGCGAAGTATGCTCTCCGGCCTAGGGACCGACAACGCGCAGGGGGAGATGTACCTGACGGACGTCATCTCTGGCGCGTATGCCGAGGGCTTGCGGCTCGGATCGTACGTGGGCGATCCGCTGTGCGTCGAGGGTGTGAACGACCGTGTCCAGCTCGCAAACCTCCGCGCGATCATGAATCGCCGCCTGCTTGAGAATGCGATGCGGGAGGGCACGACGATTGAGGATCCGAACGCAACATGGGTTGATGTCGGAGTGACATTCGAACCGGACTCGCTCGTTCGTCCCGGCAGCTACCTCACTGGCACGACGTCCGTCGCCACCGGCGCAACGGTCGGACCCCACGTGTATCTCCACTCTGTCGAGGTCGGCCCGGACGCCCACGTCTCATTCGCGCGCCACGCACACACTTCTCTCTCAGCCGACGCAACGAAGAAGGACGGACTTTCATGACCGGTATTCACTCCACAGGAGCCAAGCATCTCGTCATCTCCAGTGGACGATCACACCCGGCCCTGGCGGCGGAGGTCGCCGAATACTTGGAGATCGATCTCCTACCGACAACGATCTACGACTTCGCCAACGGCGAGATCTACGTCCGTTTCGAGGAGTCCGTGCGCGGCGCCGACGCCTTCATCATTCAGACGCACACCCCACCGGTGAACAAGTGGCTCATGGAGAGTCTCATCATGGTTGATGCGCTCAAGAGGGCCTCTGCTAAGCGCATTACCGTCGTCGCTCCGTTCTACCCGTACGCCCGGCAGGACAAGAAGCACAAGGGTCGTGAGCCGATCTCTGCCCGTCTCGTGTCCGATCTCCTTAAGCAGGCGGGCGCCAATCGGATCATGAGCGTCGACCTGCACGCTGCGCAGACCCAGGGCTTCTTCGACGGGCCCGTCGACCACCTGTGGGCCATGCCTACCCTCGTTGAATACGTCAAGACGAAGATCGATCCGCAGAACGCAGCCGTTGTGTCGCCCGATGCCGGCCGCATCCGAGTTGCCGAGCAGTGGGCGGACCGCCTCGGCGGAACCCCCCTCGCCTTCGTCCATAAGACTCGCGACATCTCCCGACCGAACCAGGCTGTTGCGAACCGTGTTGTCGGCGATGTCTCCGGTCGCACATGTGTTCTCGTCGATGACCTCATCGACACGGGAGGCACCATCTGTGAGGCCGTGCGGGTTCTCATTGAGGCCGGGGCAGCCGATGTCATCGTTGCCGCCACCCACGGCGTCTTCTCCGACCCGGCGGTCAAGCGTCTCGCCGAATCCGGGGCCCGCGAAGTCATTGTCACTGACACGGTCCCCATCGAGCGGGAGAAGCGGTTCAAGGAGCTCACGGTCTTACCGATCGCGCCGGTGCTTGGCCGCGCCATTCACGAAGTCTTCGACGATGGCTCCGTCACGAGCCTTTTCGAGGGTGCTCACTAGCCCCATCTCACGCGAGACTGTCCGGCACCGACGGTGCCGGACAGTCTGTCTCATCCGCGTGCTTCACAAGACTGGCGGGAGTGAGAGGTGCCATAGGTCCTCCCCTTCGCCCCTCCAGGGGTCTGCGCTAGGATGTGTGAGTTGCCTCGGCGAGGGAGGCGGTTCAGCCGCACTCCGTTATCGACGCGGTCCAAGTGTCACCCGGCACGTGGCCTACGAGGCTCATGCACGAAAGTGCCGAACATCAAGGAGACACTATGGTTGATTCCGTCAAGCTGACGAACACGGTTCGTGAAGACTTCGGCAAGGGCGCGGCACGCCGCCTCCGCCGTGCGGGCCAGATTCCCGCTGTTATTTACGGACATGGCGCCGAGACCATCCACATCGCACTGGACGCGCACGAGACATTCCTCGCCGTCCGCTACAACCAGAACGCCCTCGTCACCGTCACCGTTAACGGCAAAGATCAGCTGGCCCTCGTGAGGGACATCCAGCGCCACCCGATGACGTGGGACATCGAGCACATCGACCTCATCGGCGTTCGCGCCGGCGAGCAGATTGAGGTCACCGTCCCAATCACGGTTGTTGGTGAGCCCGCTCCGGGCACCGTCGTGACGACCGACCTGCTGACGGTCACGATCATGGCCGACGCAACGATGATCCCCGAATCCATCGAGGTGGACGTTGAGGGTAAGGAAGCGGGAACCCAGGTCCGTATCGCTGACCTCGCGCTCGGTGAGGGTGTGTCCACGGAAATGGACCCGGAGGACCTTGTTGTCTCCGTCCTCGTCCCGCAGGTCGACACCTCGCTCGAGGAAGCCGACGCCGAAGCGGCTGAAGAGGCTGCCGGTGAGTCCGGTGCTGAGAAATCGTCAGAAGGTGCCGAAGAGGATTCTGAGTAATGTAACCGAAGAGCGCCCGGGTCACGCCCGGGCGCTCTTTACGGGAGTGGTATGAGAGCAGTTGTTGGACTCGGCAATCCGGGCCCGAAATACGCGAACACGAGACACAATGTCGGTCACATGGTGATCGACGAGCTTGTGCGCCGTGCTGGCGGTAAGCTCACCGCGCATCGTTCCCGGAATTTCCTCATGACCGGGCGGGTAACGACCGCTCCGATAGACGAGGGCGGTTTTGTCCTCGCTGTGTGCGATAGCTATATGAACGTCTCCGGCGGGCCCGTGAAGGCACTCCTGTCATATTTCAAGATCGAGCCGTCCGAGCTCCTTGTCATTCACGACGACCTCGACCTGCCCGCGCACACGCTCCGGTTGAAGGATGGCGGCGGCGAGGGCGGACACAACGGTCTGAAATCAATTACGAACGCAGTTGGTACAAAGAACTACCAGCGGCTACGGATCGGCCTCGGACGGCCACCCGGAACGCAGGACGCGGCGGATTTCGTGCTCAGCCAGATCAAGGGTCCCGAAAAGACCGCCTATGAGGTCACCGTCTCGCAGGCGGCAGACGTCGTCGACGATGTGCTGACGATGGGCTTCGTCGCCGCCCAAGCACGCCTGCACGCGATGTGATGAATAGCGTTCTCGGCCGGCTCCGTAGCGAGCCCACTCTGGCTTCCCTTCCCCTCGCAACGGACAAGCGGCTCGATGTGGCGATGCCGCTCGGCCTCATCCCGGCTTCTCTCGCACTGCTCGCCCAGGATGGTGACCGACCCACTGTCGTCGTCACGCCCACGGGTAGGGATGGCGATGAGCTCCTTGGCGCTCTTGCTGGCTACCTGCCGCGCGAGGAGATCGACATCCTGCCGTCGTGGGAAACCCTCCCGCACGAGCGACTCTCACCGCGGGCCGACACTGTCGCGAAAAGGCTGTCCGTCTTCCGACGTCTTGCCCATCCGGAGGAGTTCGGCAAGCTCTCCGTTCTTATCGTCCCGATCCGGTCTCTACTGCAGCCAGTCGTCAAAGGCGTCGGCGAGATGGTGCCCGTGCGGGTCCGCTCAGGGCAGGAGATGCCACTCGAGGAGATCGTGACGGCACTCGTCGATGCTGCCTACGTCCGCGTCGACATGGTCGAATCCCGTGGACAGTTTGCCGTCCGCGGCGGCATCCTCGATGTTTTCCCCCCGACCGAGCCCCACCCGCTCCGCCTTGAACTCTTTGGCGACGAGATCGACGAGATCCGGTCCTTCTCTGTCGCCGACCAGCGGTCCCTCGAGGTTGTCGACGAGCTTTATGCCCCGCCCTGTCGGGAAATCCTCATCGACGACGCGGTTCGCGAGCGCGCCCGGAAGGCAGCAGATACTCTCCCGGGTGCGAGAGACATGCTGGAGAAAATCGCCCAGGGCATCGCCGTCGAAGGTATGGAGTCTCTCGCGCCGGTCGTGACCGAGGGTATGGAGCCGGTCCACGAACTCTTCGACCCGTCATCTCGAATTGTTGTTGTTCAGCCAGAGCGCGTCTTTTCCCGTAGCCAGGATCTCGTTGCCACGACGGAGGAGTTCCTCGCGGCCGCGTGGTCGTCGGCGGCGGCAGGCGGCGATGTGCCGCTCACTGTGTCGGATGCGTCGTTCCTCGACATCGCAGATGTCCGGCAGCACGTGCGTAGCCGCGGGTTGGCGTGGTGGAGCTTCGGCGGGTTGACCGGAGACCAGGAGCTCGACAGCACGAAGCGGGTGGTCGACGCCCAGGAGCCGAAGGCGTTCCACGGCGATGTGGACGCGGCACTGAAGGATATGGGGCTGTTGGCGGCGCAGGGCTGGTGGCCGATCATCGTCGTCGAAGGCGGCGGTCTGGGCCGCCGCATTGCCTCCGAGCTCAACAGCCAGGACATCCCCGCCGAATTTGTCACCGAGCTCGAAGAAGTACCGGGCGTCGTCACCGTCACGGTCGCCCCCATTTCGACCGGCTTCATTATTCCTGGCGTGAAGCTCGCGGTGCTTGCCGCGACCGACATCACGGGCAGGGGCGGTTCCTCAACGAAGGATATGAGGAAGATGCCGTCGCGCAGGCGCGCGGGCGTCGACCCGCTCGCCCTCAAACCCGGCGATTACATCGTTCATGACCGCCACGGCGTCGGCCGGTTCCTGCGGATGGATTCCCGTCCAATCGACGGCACCGATGGGGCGATGCGTGAATATCTCGTCGTCGAATATGCGCCGTCAAAGCGCGGTATGCCGGGCGACCAGCTGTGGATTCCGACGGACTCCCTCGATCTCGTGTCCCGCTACTCTGGCTCCGAGGCACCACAGGTGTCGAAGATGGGGGGAGCGGACTGGGCCAAAGCGAAGGCAAAGGCCCGCAAAGCGACCGAACAGATCGCGGGTGAGCTCGTGCGCCTCTACGCGACGAGGAAAGCGACGAAGGGTTTCCAGTTCTCCCCAGACAGCCCGTGGCAGCGGGAGCTCGAGGACGCCTTCGCCCACGTTGAAACGCCGGATCAGCTCGCGACCATCGACGAGGTCAAGCGAGACATGGAATCGCCAACCCCCATGGACCGGCTCATCTCCGGCGATGTTGGGTACGGAAAGACAGAGATCGCGATCCGGGCGGCGTTCAAGGCCGTTCAAGATTCGAAGCAGGTGGCCGTTCTTGTGCCAACCACCCTGCTCGTGTCCCAGCACCTCGAGACGTTCCAGGAGCGCTATGCGGGATTCCCGGTCACCGTCGCTGGGCTGTCCCGGTTCCAGTCCGAAGAGGAATCAGAGAGGGTCAAAGCCGGTATCAAGGACGGCTCGATCGATGTTGTCGTCGGCACGCACCGCCTTCTGACCGGCTCGATCTCCTTCAAGAACCTCGGCCTTGTCATTATCGACGAGGAGCAGCGGTTCGGCGTCGAGCACAAGGAGACGCTCACCCAGCTCCGGTCAAACGTTGATGTTCTCTCCATGTCGGCGACACCGATTCCCCGGACGTTGGAGATGGCGGTGACGGGGATTCGTGAGATGTCGACCTTGGCGACCCCTCCCGAGGAACGCCACCCCATCCTCACGTACGTCGGACCGTACGAGGAGAAGCAGGTGACCGCCGCTATCCGCAGGGAGCTGCTGCGCGACGGTCAGGTGTTCTACGTCCACAACAGGGTCCAATCAATCCGGGCCCAGGCGAAGAAGGTCGAAGAGCTCGTCCCTGAAGCCCGTGTCGCTGTTGCGCATGGCAAGATGAGCGAGCGGCAACTCGAGACAGTCATCCAACAGTTCTGGGACCGTGAAGTAGACGTGCTTGTCTGCACGACGATTATCGAGACCGGCCTCGACATCTCCAATGCCAACACCCTCATTGTCGACAACGCCGAACGGCTCGGACTGTCCCAGCTCCATCAGTTGCGCGGCAGGGTGGGGCGAGGCCGCGAACGCGCCTACGCCTACTTCCTCTACCCGCCGGATAAGGCGATGACAGAGACCGCGGTCGCGAGGTTGCGGACCATCTCGTCTCACACCCAGCTTGGGTCCGGCATCCAGGTCGCCATGAAAGACCTCGAGATCCGCGGCGCCGGTAACCTCCTCGGCGGAGAACAGTCCGGCCATATTGCCGGAGTCGGCTTTGACCTGTACGTCCGGATGATTGCTGAACAGGTGGAGTCGATGCAGGCGATGCTGACCGGGGGCCGTCACGAAGATCCAGAGCCGCCTCCGATCAAACTCGATTTGCCGATCGATGCGACCGTGCCCGACTCGTACGTGCCGCAAGAAGGCCTTCGCCTCGACATTTACTCGAAGGTCGCGAACTCGACGAGCGAAGAAGAGCACGACGAGATCCGAGCCGAGCTCATCGACCGCTACGGTCCGATCCCTGCCGCAGTTGAGCGCATGTTCCTCTTGGCCCGAATCAGGCAGAAGATGCGGGAGGCGAAGCTTGAGGATGCGGTCGTGCAGGGAGAATACCTGCGGCTTTACCCGGTGGCCCTGCCCGATTCGAGGCAGATGAGGCTCAAGCGTCTGCACCCGCGCACGGTCATGAAGCCCGCGGTTCGTACCGCGCTCGTCCCCTTGCCGGTCAAGGGCCAAGCGAAGCTCGGCGCGACCCCCGAGCCGCTCATGAACGAAGAGTTCGGTGACTGGTTTGCCGACCTTCTGCGCGGAGTGTTTATGCCCGACTCAGAGGGAAAGGGCGGCAACAATCCGGACGGGACTGGCAAGTAAGACGCGCCGGACGGCATATCATGGCATCAGTCGAATTCTTGGAGGAACAGTGAAGAAGCTCGTCGCACTCGCCGCAACAGGCGTGGTTATGGCTGCATGCTCGACGGATCCGTCGACCGCCGCGACCGTTAACGGTTCGGACATCACGATCGATGATCTCGCCCAGGTTCAATCGGACTTCCGGGGGCAGGGTGTCAACACCCTGGCGGATGGGGTGCTCAACATGATGATCAACGGTGAGATCGCCAACGACATCATCGAAGCGCAGGGCCTCGACATGACAGGCGAGGCGCGCGAGGCCGTGTTCGGCCAACTGGGACTCAACCCGACCGCCGAGTACTCGGAGCAGACTGACGCAGTCATTGACTACCTCGCCTTCACGCTCCTCACCGACGCTGGCATGTACACGGTTGACGACATCAGCCCGGTACTTGACGCCCTCGGCGACGCCGATGTCGAGGTCAACCCGCGCTTTGGCGAGTGGGATCAAGACAACTTCGCCATCGCTCGCCCCGACCGTGGCTACCTGACGTCCGAAGATGGCCCGGCACCCGGCTTCTGAGGTTTCGCCGCGTAGTAGCGGTCATGGCATGCACTTTCGTTCACGCTTCGGTGAATTTGGCCTCTCGGATGATAAGTCCCGGGTGAAATCCTGCAGGGCGGGACTAGACTGGGCTGTGGTTAAACGACCGCACCTCTAACTGATGAAGGAGTCCCAGTGGCCATTATCGAGGCACTGAACGCCCGTGAAATTCTTGATTCCCGCGGCAACCCGACCGTCGAGGTCGAGGTTCAGCTGGACGATGGCACGTACGCCATCGCGCAGGTTCCGTCCGGCGCGTCCACCGGCGCCTTCGAGGCCGTCGAGCTTCGCGACGGAGACAAGGGCCGTTACCTGGGCAAGGGTGTTGAAGAGGCCGTCAACGCGGTCATCGAGACCATTGAGCCCGAGGTCGTCGGCCTGGAGGCCGACGAACAGCGCGTTCTCGATCAGACGATGATCGACCTGGACGGCACCCCGAACAAGGGCAAGCTCGGCGCGAACGCGATTCTTGGCGTCTCACTCGCAGTGGCAAAGGCTGCCGCAGAGTCCGCGGGCCTGCCGCTGTACCGCTACCTTGGCGGCCCGAACGCGCACGTCCTGCCCGTCCCGATGATGAACATCCTCAACGGCGGCTCGCATGCCGACTCGAACGTCGACATCCAGGAATTCATGATTGCCCCGGTCGGCGCACCGACGTTCAAGGAGTCGCTCCGCTGGGGCGCCGAGGTTTACCACGCGCTCAAGGCTGTTCTCCAGGAGCGAGGTCTCAGCACCGGTCTTGGCGATGAGGGCGGCTTCGCCCCGAACCTCGAGTCCAACGCTGCAGCGCTCGACCTCATTGTCGAAGCGATCGGCAAGGCCGGCCTCGAGCCGGGCAAGGACATCGCCCTCGCCCTCGACGTCGCAGCAACCGAGTTCTTCAACGACGGCAAGTACACCTTTGAGGGTGGCCAGAAGACCGCTGACGAGATGATCGCATACTACGAGAAGCTCGTTGCCGACTACCCGCTCGTCTCCATCGAGGACCCGCTGTCCGAGGATGAGTGGGCTGACTGGACCGCCATGACCGCGCAGGTTGGTGACCGCGTCCAGATCGTCGGCGACGACCTGTTCGTCACGAACCCCGAGCGTCTCAGCCGCGGCATCAAGGAGCACTCTGCGAACGCGCTCCTCGTTAAGGTCAACCAGATCGGTACGCTGACGGAGACATTTGACGCTGTCGACGCCGCACACCGCGCCGGCTTCAAGTCGATGACGTCGCACCGCTCCGGCGAGACCGAGGACACGACGATCGCCGACCTCGCTGTTGCGACGAACTCCGGTCAGATCAAGACCGGCGCACCGGCCCGTGGCGAGCGCGTCAACAAGTACAACCAGCTCCTGCGCATCGAGTACGGCCTCGGCGACGCAGCGGCTTACGCGGGTCACAACGCCTTCCCGCGTGCCTCCTTCTAGTCACTAGTCGTTCGCACTGCAGAATAATCTGCAGGCAACACCCCCGGCCCTGCGGGACATCCCGCGGGGCCGGTCTAACATGGAGCATATGAATTCTCGACGCCCAGGCTCCTCGCGCGGCCCCACACGGCCGGGTGCGATAAGGCGCACCAACCGCGGCTCAGGTAGGCAGGAGCAGGTGGAGGAGGAGCCGCGCCTGAAGAAGGAGCGGACGCGCCGTGCTCTCGTCTTTGGTGCGGAACGGCCGCGGGCGCTGTCGCTACGGCTTCTCGCGATCGTCCTCACCGCCATGCTGGCCGTCATCATCATCGCCCCAACCCTGTCCAGTTACCTCGACCAGCAGCAGCAGCTGAGGGAACTCAACTCGTCAGTCGAGGAGGCCCGTGCTCGAGTCCGGACCCTCCAGGTCGAGGTCATCCTGTGGAACGACGACGATTACGTTCGTGCGAAGGCCCGTGAGCGCCTCGGCTACGTCAAGCCCGGCGAGGTGCTTTATGTCGTTAACGACCCGGATGAGGGCACGCCGAAGGATAATCGCAGGGCGCTCGAAATGGAGCTCGAATACAACCGCCGGGCGTCGACTCCGTGGTTTACGACAATGTGGGATTCGCTCTCGGTTACCGGTTACAGCGACCGAGAATCAGCTGAAGAACCGGCGGAGCAACCGGAGGAAGAGGGCACGAAGTGACCGTTACGGACAAGGACATCGCCTCGCTCAATAGACAACTTGGACGCGTTCCGCGCGGTGTCATCTCAATCGCTGCGCGGTGTGGATGCGGGGAGCCGACCGTCGTTGAGACTGCGCCCCGTCTGGAGGACGGCACACCGTTCCCCACGCTCTACTATCTCACCCACCCTCAGGTTGTTCTCGAGGTGTCGCGGCTCGAAGGTAGCCACATCATGTCCGAGCTCACCGAGCGCCTCGAGGCCGATGAGGAACTGGCGGCTAAGTATCGTGCCGCACACGACGATTACCTTGCTCGTCGCAGGAGACACGGTGAAGTCGAGGAGATCGACGGGATCTCAGCTGGCGGCATGCCGACCCGCGTGAAATGCCTCCATGCGCTTGTTGGCCACAGCCTCGCCGTCGGTCCTGGCGTCAATCCCATCGGAGACATGGCACTCGAGATGATCGACTGGACGGTGGCCGGCTGCACGTGCGTCAAAGATCGTGAGAACCAGTCCGCGTAGGCGTCCTGCGTCGACGGTCGCGCGGATCTGAAAGAACCGTACAGGAGTGACGCGCGACCTCCAGGCCTGAGAAATGTCACCCATTCAGGGCTCGAAACCGCCGCCGGTTCGTGACAGTCTTAAACGGTGAAAGTTGCAGGAATTGACTGCGGAACGAACTCGATCCGCCTTCTCATAGCCGACATTGAGCCCGGCCAGCCGTTGCGGGACCTTGAGCGGACGATGCAGGTCGTCCGCTTGGGCCAGGGTGTGGACCGGACCGGGAGCTTCGCCGAGGACGCGCTTGAGCGCACCTTCGCTGCGGCTGAGGAGTATGCGGAACTGTGCCGGGTGCACGGGGTCGACGTCATCAAATTTGTCGCCACCTCAGCTACACGTGATGCGCACAACCGCGACGTTTTCATCACCGGCATCGAACAGCGCCTTGGCGTGACACCGCAGGTGATCTCGGGCGAACGGGAAGCGCAGCTCTCCTTCGCCGGTGCTGCGTCCGTCATTGACGCAACCGAGCCCGTCGTCGTTGTTGATCTTGGCGGTGGTTCGACCGAAATGATTGTCGGCACCGCTACCGACGGTGTGACGGGTTCTTATTCGATGGACGTGGGCTGTGTTCGCATGCAGGAGCGTCACCTCGCAACAGATCCGCCCACCCCTGACGAGCTCGCTTCCGCCCGCCGCGACGTTGAGGTCGCCCTTGATGAGGCGCTGGCGGACGTCGACATTTCTCACGCGACGAATATTGTCGGCCTCGCCGGTACTGTCACAACGGTGACGGCACGTGCCCTTCGACTGCCCGTGTACGACGCGGGTGTCATCGACGGGACGAGGCTCACCCTTGAGCAGGTGTACGAGGCATGCGACTGGCTCATGACGGCAAGCAGAGATGAGCGGGTCGCTGAGGGATACATGCATCCCGGCCGAGTCGACGTCATCGCTGCCGGGTCGCTTGTGTGGTCGGAGGTTGTGAAGAGATGTGCGCAGGAGATGCCTGGACTCGCGACCGTGACGACCTCCGAGCACGACATTCTCGACGGCATCGCCCTGTGGGCTGCTAACCGCATCCCTTAGCGGGAGCCGGAGACCCACGGGCGGGTTGACGAACGAAGAGGAGGACCGCTCACGGCGGTCCTCCTCTTCGCGTCTGACGTGCTAACTAGCTGTGGTCGTCGCCAGTCGCGTCGCGTGGAGTGTCGATGTCAATATTGGGTTTGCCGTCGAGCCGAATGTCGTCCCGCGTCGCGTCATGGGTCTCGTCAATGTAGATATTGGGGCGACCGTCGAGCCGGATGTCATCCTCTGTTGCGTCGTGGACCTCGACGAATTCACGGCCGCGGGCTTGCACGCGTAGGGCGATTGCGCCGAGGACAGCTGAGATAACGGAGCCGAGGATGACGGCGATGCGGGCGTAACCCGAGTACGGATGGTCGGGCGCGAAGGAGAGGGACGCGATGAGGAGCGAGACCGTGAACCCGACACCAGAAACGAACGAGACGGCTGCAATGTCACCCAAATAGAGATGTGTGCCGAGGCGAAGCCCGAAGACCTTGGTGATAAGGGCGGTACCTCCCCAAATGCCGAGGAACTTACCGAGCGGCAGTGCCACGTAGATGCCGATGGCGACTGGGTTGGTCAGCATCGCACCGAAGCCGCCGGCGTCGACGACGTTGACGCCAGCTGCGAAGAAAGCGAAGATCGGGAGCACGATGCCGGCCGACCAGAACTCGAAGCGTTCACCAAAGAACTCGGTCAGCGGCTTCTTTTCGCCCGCCTGGGCGAGGGCCGGGACGCTGAGGCCAAGGAGCACACCGGCGATCGTTGCGTGGACACCGGCGGAGTGCATGGCGACCCAGGCGACGATCGCGAGCGGCCACAGGAGCCACCAATGGGTGATGCGCTTCCGAAGGAGGGCTGCGAAGATGCCGATGGCGACCAAGGACACCGCGAGCCACGCGAAGGAGATGCCATCGCTGAAGAAGATGGCGATGATCGTGATGCCGAGGAGATCATCGACCACAGCGAGCGTGAGAAGGAAGACTCGGGCCGCCGTCGGCAACCCCTTTCCGAACAACCCAAGAACTGCGAGGGCGAAGGCGATGTCCGTCGCAACGGGGATCGCCCATCCGTCGTACTCACCGGAGCCGGAGATTGCGATGATCGCGACATAGACGAGCACCGGACCCGCCATGCCGCAGACAGCTGCGATCATGGGGACGAGCGCCTGTTTCACATCCCGCAGGCTTCCCGATACAAACTCTGTCTTGAGCTCGAGGCCGACAACAAAGAAGAAGATGGCGAGAAGACCGTCGGAGGCCCACGTGGCGATTGAGAGGTCGAGGTGAACTGCTGAGGGGCCAACCGTCGTGTTCGATAAAGTCGCGTAGCCGTCTCGCAGGGGCGAGTTCGCCCAGATGAGGGCGATGGCGGCTCCCAAGAGAAGGACGCCGCCAGCAAACGTCTCCGAGTGCAGTTTCTCCTTGTACCACGAGACAGGGTTCGTCAACACGCTCTCCATTCACAATTCGGCTGATGAGTCCCTACTTTAGTTCCCACCGAGATCTATGATCGCAGATTCCAGGTTCGGCACACATGTTGGGCATAATGTCACTGGTGGCCCCCGTAGCCCAATCGGCAGAGGCGGTCGACTTAAAATCGATTCAGTGAGGGTTCGAGTCCCTCCGGGGGCACCAGTTCTCCTGAGTCGGGACATCGTTGACACACGTGGTTCTGGCCCAGGACTTTTCTGTTGTCGGTCGGTGGTTCGTCGGCTGTGTCCTCTCACGCAGAGGTTGTGGAGTTGTGCCAACGACGATCAGTAAGGTCCTATGCAAGGTAGGCTAGTTCGTCACGGGTGGGATTGCTCACGACCGTGCTAACGTTTTCTGGCACTGTCATGCTAGGGACGGGGAGGCCAATGGACCTCATCTTGGCCGTCATCATCGCGTGCGAGATCGCCTTCTGGGTCTTCGTCATCCTCGGCCTGCTGGCCCGTTATGTCCTGCGTCTGCGGCGTACCGGAACCGTCCTGCTTGCGATGACGCCGGTGGTCGACGTCGTGCTCCTCATCGCCGTGATCATCAACGTTCAAGGTGGCGGAACCGCGACCTTCTTCCACGGCCTCGCCGCGCTGTATCTAGGACTCTCGATCGCCTACGGCCTCAAGATCATTCGATGGGCCGACACGCGTTTTGCCCACCGGTTCGCCCAGGGCCCCGCTCCGGTCAAGCTCTATGCGGCGGGGTATGCGAAGGAGTGTTGGAAGGATGTTGTGCGAACCGCCGTCGCCGTGGCGATTGCAGCCAGCATCCTGGGACTGCTCATCGCCATAACCGATGACACCAACAGAACCGAAGCACTGATCGGTATGTATCCGGTACTTGGTATCTGGTTCGTGATCGACCTGCTCTGGGCGATCAGCTACACCTTCTGGCCCAAGAAGCATCCCAAGACGACAATGTGACACGGAATACCCCTGCGGTCTCCGCGGGTACCGGATACCAGCCATTCGAACGGCCCAACACGAGGGCAGGTGGGTACCGTTACGGAAACGGCCCCGCCGATGATCAAGCAATGACCCGCAAGGTCGCGATAGACCTGGCTGCCGTTTTGGAGATGGGTGGTCCGGACGGAAGCAGGGGGACGACACGGGAGCCGAATAACTGTGGGGCAAACAGCAGCGGGTAATTTACGAAAGCAGGGTTTCGCCGATAAAGCCGCCCGCCTCGCATCCGGGCGGAATGGCGAAGACCGCGGACCCAATCGGCTCCGTCCACTGGTTGAGCAGGTCGAGGTCGGCGAGCCGTTGCTGAAGCGGCACGTATTGCTTGTCGACATCGGCCTGGAACGACGTGAAGATCTGGCCCGCATTCGAGACGGTGCTACTCGGGGGAGTGTCGTCGTAGTTATAGACCCGTCGGAAGATCCTCTCGTCGGGATTGTCCGACCGGGCGCGGCGCATGTGTGCGTACTCGGCAATGATCGGCAGGCCGAGGCTGGTCGTGGCATCGAAGTCAGGCTCATCATGCTCGTTCACGCCGGTCAAAGGCGCGCCAGAATCCTGAAACCGACCCACAGATTGCTCACGCCCGGGCTTGTCGACTTCATCCCAGGTCTCGAGGTCCATGTTGATTCGGCGGATAACGATGCTTGTGCCGTTCGTCAGCCAGCCGTCCGTCGACCATACGAGCCCGTCGAAGTCGGTCGTCCCCGGCGTGGGGTTGGCTGTGCCGTCGAGCTGTCCGAAGAGGTTCCTCATCGTCGCATTCTCCGGAACCGACCCTGCGGCCCTGCGGAAGCCCTTCTGTGTCCAGCGGAGCGAGGCGAAGGTCCTCGTGTCCTTGAGGAGCATACGGGCGGCGTGCGAAACCGTGACAGGATCATCGGCTGCGATCTGGAGGAGAAGGTCGCCATCGCTCCACGCGGCATCGAGCCTATCGATCTCAAAGTCGGGTAGCGGCCCGAGCCAGGATGGAACCGCTTCCGGGTCGGCACGTCTGACAAACTCCTTGCCGAAGCCGAACGTGATGGTGAGCCGGGCAGGGACGAGGGCGAGTTCCGGTTCGGAGTCTGCGAGTGCAGGCTCGCCGGCAGTCAATCTCTCGGCATCGTCTGTCAGTATCGGCATGAGCTTTTTCAGGCTGTCCCGGTCGACGCCGTCAAGTAGGTCGAATGCGTAGAACGAGGCGAACGCCTGGGCGGGCGTTGCGATCCCGGCTTGATGCGAGCCATGGAACGGTATCGTCTGTTCACCAAACGTGGTCTGCTCAGGCGGAGAGGCGCCAGCACGGTCGATTCCGATGGCGGCTGCGGCACCAAGGCCCGCGGCCCCGCCAAGGAGCAGGCCTCTGCGAGTCAGTCCTTCACGTTGCGGTTCGTCGTTCATTCGTCGTCGTGGTAGCTCTCGTTGGCTCCAGCGTAGGACTTCGCTGTCGCTTCGAACGTGAACGTGTCTCCGTTGTCGAGCGTCGCAGCGAACGTGACGACGTCGCCCGGCTCAATTGGTTGGATGAGGCCCATGAGCATGAAGTGGTCACCGCCAGGCTCGAGCAGGAGTTCCCCGCCTGCGTCGATTGTGAAGCCGCCGGAGATTTCCTGCATCATCATCTGCCCGTCTTCGCCCATGATCGTCTCGTGCAGCTCGACTCGATTGGCCGCTGGCGACGTCACGGACGTGATCGCAATGGGCTCGGCTCCGTCGTAGGAGAGGGTTCCGAACGCGCTCGTCATCCCCTCGTCCGATGCTTTGACCCAGGCATCTTCGATCGTAATGTCTGCCGAGGGCGCCTCACCTTCATCGCTCGAACAGGCAGCGACGGTCGTTAGGACTACCACTGTGGCACTCGCCACGCGCGCGTACATACGCATTACTCATCATCCTCCGGGAAAAGCATCACCGCAGGAACCCGATCGCCCTGCAGTTCCACCGGCCTTAAGCTTACACAGGAAGTCTTTCGTGATCGTTCGCTTTGGCACGGTTTCACACCTCTCCGTTCGGCATCCGTATCGGTTGCCTAACAGGTTCTTCCGGTCAGTGCGACGATTGACAATGTACGCATTGTGGCAGGGAACACCGCTTACCTGGCGTCCGGCTGAACCTTTCTTACGCCCAGGTAGGAATCTCGACAATGTGTCTGGTGAGGCTTTGACCGTTTGTATAGACTGCAACCAGTGCCCAGAGAGATTGTGGAGGACTTGCGAAAATGAGCAATCCTATTATGTCGCGCAACCCGTATTTCACGGAGCAGCGCACCCCCGCCGGTTACCCGGCGATGCCGGGTTATGAGCCCGGCCGTGCGGGCCAGCCCGCCGACCAGCAGCGCGGCTACCAGCCGGCCAGCGGCCAGCAGGCATTCCCTCCGCAGGAGTACCAGCAGCCGTTCCAGCCGGGTTACGGACGCGAAGCCCCGGTCTACGGTGACCGGGCAGCGAACGGCGAACCGGCCCTTACCTACGACGACATCATGATGAAGACCGGCATCCTCCTGGGTGTCACGCTTCTATCCGGCATCCTCTCGTGGATGCTGTTCGTCCCCAGCGACATGTCGTCCGCGGGCTTCGGTACGGCGTTCACCGTGGCGATCGTCGCATCACTTGCGGCCTTCGGTGTTGGCCTTTTCATGGCGTTCAAGCGCCAGCTTGGACCCGGGCTGACGATGTCCTATGCGGCTCTTCAGGGTGTCGCACTCGGTACGCTGACCGGTGTTCTCGAGCTCATGTACGAGGGCATCGCCCTGCAGGCCGTCCTTGCGACGGCATCCGTTGTCGCCGTTGCGTGGTTCCTTCATACGACTGGACTCGTGCGCACAACGCCCAAGGGCATGAAGATCGTCCTCACGATCATGATCGCCGCGATTGTCTTCTCTTTCGCGAACCTCATTTTGTCGTGGACCGGGGTTATCGATGCACCGTGGGGCATGAGGTCCGCTGAAATCATGGGCATCCCGCTCGGCGTCGTCCTCGGCGTCGTCATGATCATCGTTGCGTCCTACATGCTCATCAATGACTTTGAGGTCGCGAAGATCGCCGTTGCCAACCGTGCGCCGAGGTCCTTCGCGTGGACGGCCGCCATCGGTATCGTCATGACGATCCTGTGGATCTACCTCGAGGTCCTTCGACTCCTCGCCATTCTCAACCAGGAGTGATAGCGACCCTCGTGGGGGATTGACCGTTGAGTGCGGCCCGGTTTTAACCGGGCCGCACCTATGTTTACCGCGTTACTTTACGCCGACGACGTCGACGACGAAGACGAGGGTGTCAGTACCGCCGATACCGGCCTGGGGTACTCCGCGTGCGCCGTAGCCCTTCTCCGGCGGGATGGAGATGAGAAGGCGGGAGCCGACAGTCTTGCCGACGAGAGCCTCGTCCCATCCGGCAATGACAGCGCCGACGCCGATCGGGAAGCTTGTTGTGCTGCCGCGCTGGTATGACGAGTCGAAGAGACCACCATTCCAGATCTGACCGTGATAGTTGACCTCGATCTGGCGACCGCGTCCAACAATAGGGCCCGTGCCCTCTTCGAGGACGACGACATGCAAGCCCGTGGGGGCCTGCTCGGTCGGGAATGAGAGGGTCGGCTCGTCGCCGAAGGAGCCTGTGGCGGTGGGAAGGTCGACTGCCATGCTGAACCTTTCTATCGAAGTTATGACCGATTCAGTCTGGCATATTCTCGCAACTTCACCCGCCGAGTTCAGGACTTTAGATGGGGGATAAGCTCGGCGAGGGACTCGCCCGTGAGGACAATATCGGCGGCCTCGACGAGGGCGGGGGAGCCACCAAACGCGACGCCCAGTCCGGCCGCCTCGACCATGGCGATGTCATTGGCGCCGTCGCCGATGGCGATCGTCTCATCGGTGCTAACGCCCTCTGTGCGCGCTATGTCTTCCAGATGGTGCGCTTTCTCCTGCTGGCCGATGATGTCTCCGAGAACCCGGCCGGTCAGTATTTCACCGTCGATCTCGAGCCGATTTGCCCGCACTCCCGCGACGGGGAGGCCGGAGACGAATGTGTCGATGAGGTCATGGAAGCCGCCTGAGACGAGATAGACAGGCCATCCCTTGGACTGGGCGAAGTCAAGAAGCTCGGCTGCCCCCTCGGTGAGGGTGATCCCTGCCCGGGCCCTGTCGAGGACGGACACGTCATGTCCGGCGAGAGGCTTCGTTCGCAACCGAAGAGATTCGGCAAACTCGATCTCGCCGCGCCGCATACGTTGAGTGATCTCGGCGACCGCCTCGTAGGCGCCAACCTCGTCAGCCAGCAAGTCAAGCTGCTCCTGCTGGATGAACGTTGCATCAACGTCTAGGACAAAGACCCGCTTGTGGCTCATTATTATTCGCTCCTCACGCTACCTGCCTCGACCATACATGTATAGACAAGGATGAGGCAAGGAGCGGAAGAGTAGGTAAGACGGTGAGTGATCGCCGGTTATGCGACGGGGCAGGCGAGTCCCGTGCGCGCGTGGCAGTTGTAACCGCCTGGATTCTTATCGAGGTACTGCTGATGCTCGTTCTCAGCGAAGTAGAACGGCTGGCCGGGCTCGTGCACCTCTGTGACGATCGCATCGCGGCCCGCGTCCTTGAGGACCTTTTGATAAAGGTCGCGAATTTTCAGTGCGGTCGTGTACTGCTCGTCGGTCGTTGCGAAAATAGCGGAGCGGTACTGCGTACCGCGATCATTGCCCTGCCTGTTGAGCGTTGTCGGGTCGTGCGACTCGAAGAACGCCTGGAGAATTTCCGTGTACGAGACCTTGTTGGGGTCGAAGACGACTCGGACCGTCTCGGTGTGACCCGTGAGTCCGGTACACACCTCCATGTATGTCGGGTTCTTCGTGTATCCGCCCATGAAGCCAACAGCTGTTGTCTCGGCCCCGAGCTCCCAGAAGATCTTTTCAGCGCCCCAGTAGCAACCGAGTGCAAGATAGGCCTCTTCGTGGCCTTCCGCCGGCGGAGCGTCAATCGCTGTGCCGAGTACCGTGTGAGGTCGCGGGTGGGGGAGGACCGGAATGTCTCGCCCGCGCAAA
Source organism: Flaviflexus huanghaiensis (assembly GCF_014118685.1). Taxonomy (GTDB): domain Bacteria; phylum Actinomycetota; class Actinomycetes; order Actinomycetales; family Actinomycetaceae; genus Flaviflexus; species Flaviflexus huanghaiensis. Next base: position 3,568 of record NZ_JACFAK010000016.1, on the reverse strand, counting down.
GCGTTCTTCGCCGTGACGACCGGCGGCTTACTGAACTGTAAGAATCCCATGTCTGAATTGTCTACCCATGGCCGCGCTGGTTCAAGGGGTCACGCTTGGAGGGGAAATCAACCCCAGGCACGCGATCGGCCGACGATGAGGAATAGCGGACCGCCCCCTACACTTGTTCCAGGATCGAGAGGAAGCTATGTCACAGTCACCTGAAGACGAGAAGCGGACCATCAGGCAACGAGCCATTGAACGCAGGGAACGGCTCGCGCAGGGTCCGGTCCCGCGCACGGATGAGGCGTATCAGGAGAGGTTGCGTAGCCAGCAGGACCGTCATGACTCTGCGGTGCCGACCGCTTTGAGAATCGCTGCAAGCTGGTCCTGGCGGCTCGTCCTTGTCGGGATCGCCGCCTACTTCATTGGTCAGTTCCTCACGTTCTTCTCAACGATCTTGCTCGCGATCCTCATCGCCATGCTCCTGGCCGTTCTCATGGAGCCGATCCTGCGGTTCTATAGGTCGACTCTACGAATGCCGAGAAGCCTTGCCGCGGCGGTCGCCCTCATCACCTTCCTTCTCATCGTCGTCGGGCTCGTCGGCGGTGCGGGAGCCTCGATCCTCGCCGGGTTCTCAGATCTCTCAGAGAAAGCTGCGGACGGTTTCGATCAACTCCTCGAGTGGCTCTCGGACAGTCCTCTCGGCATTGGCTCCGATCAGTTGCAGCAATATGTCGATCAGTTACAACGGCAACTGAGCCAGAACGCCGGCAACATTGCGGGCGGAGTCCTCAGCGCCACCGGATCCCTCGTTTCGTTCTTCACCGGTCTTATCCTTGCGCTGTTCACCATGTTCTTCTTCATGAGGGATGGGCGGAACATGTGGTTCTTCGTTGTCCGCATGTTCCCCAAGCGTGCTCGCCGCGATATCAACGAGTCCGGCATCCGGGCGTGGTACACGCTCGGGGCTTACACTCGCACCCAGATTGAGGTTGCCGCAATCGACGCCGTTGGCATCGCCGCAGTTGCCGCGGCGCTCGGTGTTTCGCTCTGGTTCCCGATCGGCGTCCTCGTCTTTGTCGGCTCTTTTGTCCCCATTGTCGGCGCGTTCGTTACCGGTGCAATCGCAACTCTTGTCGCGCTCGTTGATCAGGGTGTCGGGGATGCGATTTTCATGTTCATCGGTGTCCTCGCCGTCCAACAGATCGAAGGCAACGTCCTCCAGCCCTACCTCCAGGGCAACAAGCTGTCCCTCCACCCCGTTGTCGTTGTCATCGCTGTCACTGCTGGTTCCATCCTTGCCGGCATCTTCGGTGCCCTCTTCGCGGTCCCCTTCGTCGCGGCCGTCAATGTCGTCATCAACTACCTGGTCGGCCACGACATGTATCCGGAAATGAATTACAAGCCGAACAGGAGCGGTGGCCCACCCGAGGCCTTCGACGAGTACGTCCGCTCCGGTGAAGAAAAGTACGCGAAGAAGGCCGAAGAAGCTGAGGCGAAGAGCAAGCCGGGAGCAAAACCAGCCGAGGAGTGAGAGTCCTTCAGCTATGACTGAATGACGCCGCACGGGTGACGGCGCCCCACAGGGCAGCGGTTACCCTCCCTGTCCTCACCCTGCCCAATACCTTGTTGACAGGTCCGGATATCGACTGGGGCCGTCAGTCCACCTCGTAGCTGAATTGAGAGTTTGGAGCTTCACCTGCTCAGCCGCCCTCGTGCGCTCGCGTGAAAGATCAAGCGAACTTCGGCGATCTCGGCGTTCGGCCGCCCGTGTGCGAGTGCACGCAGGACCTCGGCTCCGCGTGCCGTGATCTGGTTGTCCAGAAGCTCCGGGATTCACGGGGAGAGGATTGGATGAACCCCGTGATCAGGCTTTGTCACGGTGGGTGCAATGCATGCTCGCCCGTCTGCAACGCCTCACCAGGTGGCAGCGGTGTGCGCGTTCTGCCGGCCGGCAGGCTCTTGTGGAAGCGTGACTTTGGCGTCGCTCGCGTTGAGCCGCGCTCGTCGGCAGGACCGCACCGCTACGCCCACAGGGGTGCGGTGAGCGCCTCCCCGATCTTCCGATAGCTCTTCGCGGTGCGACTATCGCTATCCCAGTGGAGGAAGCGGCCTCACGCTTCGCTGGTGACGAGATCCGTGGGCCCTCGGCACATCTGATGCAGGAGCAAGCATCGGCCCGGCCTCTTCCATCCACGGACCTGGAGAATTCGGGATTGAACCGATGTCCATTCGGTCCTATGAGGCGTAGTGTTGCGGGTGCGGGTGGTCATGATGTGTGGGCCAAAGCTCCCTTCGCCGATGTGGAGATTCACGTGGCTGACATCATGTTCAACGACACCTCGGTCATCTATCCGTTCTCTGCCCATAGGAGAGTCGTCCGGGCGGGAAGGCGTTAGCCATGTCGGAGACTGAGTCCTCTGTCACCGCTGTCAGCCGTGTGACGGCTGGTGTAGTTCTGGTCGCGCTGGCGGCCGCTGCGATCGGGTGGCTGTTGCCTCGTGGACCGGTGACGACAGCGCAGGCGCTGGTATCACTCGTCGCGTTGGTTGTCGTGGGGGTTGGTGTCGGGTGGGCACTGCGCACGCGCTGGGCGGTGGTGATCTCGCCGGTCGTGTTCGTCACCGTTTTCGAGCTGGTTCGGACGCGCATTGACGGCCCCACGGTGGACACCATCTCTTTATCAAGCTTGTACGGCATCATCGCCCTTGTTGGAGGCCGCGGGATCGATGCACTTCTCCTGCTCTTGCCCCTGATGGTCGGGTCCGGGTGGGGAGTGTTCCTCGTGAGACGGTCCCTGCGCCGCCGTGCTGCGCATCCCCCTCGCCGCCATCCCGTCAGCAGGGGATTGCTGGCTGTGGCCACGGCCGCGGTCGTGCTACTGACCGCTGGGCTGGCGCGGCCCGCCTCGACCGAGCCGATCGTCGACGCCAACGGTCAGGAGGTGCCGGACAGTATCGCCGAGATCGTCGATGTGCCGATCGGCGGCCACGAGCAGAGCATTATGTTGCGCGGTGTTTCCGCGGAGGCGCCAATCTTGTTGTTTTTGGAAGGCGGCCCCGGGGGCACGGGGATCGGTCGCATCCGCAGGTCCGGGGACGCGTTGGAACAGGACTTCGTCGTCGCCGTGTGGGACCAACGAGGCGCAGGCAAGTCGTATGACGCGCTGGACCCCACCAACACACTGACGCCGGAGCAGATGGTCGACGACACCGTAGAAGTCACCCGCTACCTGCTCGACCGCTTCGATCAAGAAAAGCTGTACCTCGTCGGTAGCTCGTGGGGAACAATCCTCGGAACGCTCGCAGTCCAACGCAACCCCGAGCTCTTCCATGCGTGGATTGGCACGGGTCAGATGGTCGACCCGTTCGAGACGGACCAGCTGATGTACGCGGAAAGCCTCACCGATGCCAGGAACCGGAACGACGATGCCGCGGCCGACGCGCTGGAAGCGCTAGGTGTACTGACCGGACAGGTTGGTTGAGGCAGTGCGATGACACGCGCTGACTTGTGACGTGAAGAGAGGGCCTTCCGCGATTGAGTGGGAGTTGCGAAACCAGCACTCCGAGGAAGGCCCTCCGTATGT
>NZ_JACFAK010000015.1 GCF_014118685.1 Flaviflexus huanghaiensis | reverse complement strand
TAGCGTGGACCATGAAGGCCTCCTGGTATGTGAAGCGGTTTCTTAGACAGCTCCACTTCACAACAGGAGGCCTTCGCCCTTCAACAGATCACACAGGATTCCCATAACAACGTCCCTGGACATCACAGCTAGACCGACGATGGTGCGTGCCGCCTGGGCGGCACGCACTGAGCAAGAGAGCAGATGATGATCACATACGACCTGTTATGCGGAGCGGGCCATCGGTTCGAGGCAGTGTTGCCGTCCATGTTTTCAGACAATCCGGAGTGCGACTGCGGGGCGTCGACCTCGCGGGTGCCAAGCCGGGTCAACCTCGCCGGGGCAGCCTCCCCCGGCCCGTCGAGGGACGACATGCCAACAACTTGGCGTGGCATGAAGAACGGGGACAGGGACCTTGTCCGGTCCTGGCACACGAAGATGGTTGAAAGGGAGAAGCTCGAAGAGAAGTATCCCGAACTTGCCGGAGATCGCCGACCCGTCCTCGCCCACGAGGGAGCATTCGCAACAGCGCCCGTTCGTGCTGGAGATGCCATTGCCACACAGCTCGCGAAGGAAACCTTCGGAGCTTCCGCCCCAGCATCACACGACAAGCCCAAGGGCGGCGCCAGCGCTGGGGCATAAGCCCGCAGTCGAGGAGCGAAGCCAATACCGTGAAAGGAAGCCGATGAAAATCCGTGGAGCAGTCCTAGAAAAGATGGGTATGGAGCGGCCCTACGCTCGCTCTGAGCCCCTGAAAATTACAGAGCTCGAGCTCGCCGGCCCTGGTCCAACCGAGTTGCTCGTGCGAATGGATGCCGCAGGGGTGTGCCACTCCGATCTCTCGGTCGTCGAAGGCAATCGTCCGAGGCCTGTGCCGATGCTTCTCGGCCACGAAGCATGTGGGACCGTCATGGAAGTCGGCTCCGACGTCGAAGGCTTCAGCGTCGGAGACCAAGTCGTCATGAGCTTCCTGCCACGATGCGGTGAGTGTGAAGCATGTCAGACAGACGGGAAGCTTCCCTGCTCAGTCGGATCGAAAGCCAACAACGACGGCGTCATGATGTCGGGTGAGATCCACCTCGAACGCGAGGGTGACAAGGTTTATCACCACCTCGGGGTGAGCGCGTTCGCCACCCACGCCGTCGTCGACTATCGAAGTGCCGTTGTCGTCGACCGCCAGGTGCCCCCGGAGATCGCGGCCGTGCTCGGCTGTGCAGTGCTGACCGGAGGCGGCGCAGTCCTCAACGCGGCGAAGCCCGCCCCTCATCACACCGTCATGGTCGTTGGTCTTGGCGGAGTCGGCATGGCCGCCCTTATCACCGCGCTCGCCAACGACGTTAAAGAGGTCATCGCCGTTGATGCTCTCCCATCGAAGCTCGAACAAGCGAAAAAGCTGGGTGCCCACCGCACCTACACACCGCAGGAGGTTGCGGAACAGGGAATCACCGCCGATCGAGTCATTGAGGCAGCCGGCAACGTCAAAGCGTTCGAGACTGCCTACAACGCCATCGGATTTGGAGGAATGCTCGTGACGGTTGGCCTCCCGCCTGCCGGTGCCACATCCGAAATTGCCCCGCTCAACCTCACCGCTGCCGCACGTACCGTCGTCGGAAGCTATCTCGGCTCAGCTGTTCCGTCTCGTGATATTCCCACATACGCACAGCTGTACCTCGAGGACAAACTACCCGTCGCCGAGCTCATCTCCTCCATCATCCGCTTCGACGACATCAACCACGCAATGGATGAGTTGGCGGATGGCAACGCTATCCGACAGGTCATCATCTTCGACAGGCAAGGAGAATAAGCTATGCCGCTCACCCCACCCATCAACCAGGACACTGTCGACAGCCTCATCAGTCGGATGCCAACCGGGTCCTTCATCAACGGAGAATTCGTCGACGGCGAGAAGAACCTTTCTGTTGAGAACCCCGCAACAGGGGAGGAGATCATCAGCATCGCAGCAGCGGATGCTGCTCAGGCAGGAATGGAGGCTCTCGATGCGGCGAGCGCCGCGGCAGCAGAGTGGGCCGCAACCACCCCGCGCCATCGGTCCGAGATTCTCCGCCGAGCCTACGAGCTATGTCTCGAACGAGCAGACGACTTTGCGCTGACGATGACGATGGAGATGGGCAAGCCGCTCGCGGAAGCCTACGGGGAGGTGAACTACGGCGCTGAGTTCCTCCGCTGGTTCTCAGAGGAGGCGGTGCGAACGAGTGGCCGATTCAGGCCAGCGCCCGCTGTGCCCGACCAGGACGTCCTCGTCTATTCCCAGCCAGTTGGACCATCGCTCCTCATCACCCCGTGGAACTTCCCCTTCTCCATGGGAACCCGCAAGATCGGCCCCGCGCTCGCGGCTGGATGCACGGTCGTGTTGAAGCCGGCAAGCCTCACGCCCCTCAGCTCGCTCCTTCTCATGGAAGTTCTTCGGGATGCTGGAGTACCAGCCGGCGTTGTCAACTGCGTTGTGACGAAGGATTCCTCGACCTTCTCCAGCACCCTCATGGAGGATCCGCGACTGCGGAAAGTCTCGTTCACGGGTTCGACCCCCGTAGGTCGGACCCTGCTTTCGCAGGCGAGCCAACACGTGCTGCGCTCCTCGATGGAGCTCGGCGGTAATGCACCCTTCCTTGTCCTGGAATCGGCAGACATCGACAAGACAGTGACTGCAGCGATGGCTGGGAAATTCCGAAACAACGGGGAAGCTTGCACTGCCGTCAACCGCATCTACGTTCACAAGAACATCGCCGACCGATTCACGGAAGCATTCACTGCGAAGGTCGAGGCTCTGGTTCTCGGCAACGGACTCGACGAGGGAACGACTCTCGGACCGCTCATCGATCAAGATGCTGTCGATAAGTGCCAGGAGCTTGTTGATGATGCGGTGTCGAAGGGCGCCACGGTGAGCCTCGGAGGCCAAGCGCACGGTGGACATGGCTACTTCTATCCGGCCACTGTTCTGACAGACGTACCGCGTGAGGCCCGAGTCAACAAGGAGGAGATCTTCGGTCCTGTCGCACCGATCATTGTCTGCGACACCGTGGACGAGATGGTCGAGGCGGCGAATGACACCGAGTTCGGGCTCATGTCGTACGTCTGCGGTCAAGATATCGATGAGGTCCGAGATGTTGTGGGCAGGATCGAATCAGGCATGGTTGCCGTCAACGTCGGCGTCGCCTCCGATCCCTCCGCGCCGTTCGGTGGAGTGAAGGAGTCCGGGATCGGCCGCGAAGGCTCGCACGAAGGACTGTCCGAATATCTGGAGCTCAAGTACGTGCGAATAGGCTGAACGCTGGGCGCATGAGTACCGGACCTACTCGTCAGGCCGGCTCATGCGCCACGCATCGGAGAATGCTGACATGAGATCAGTCGCGTCTCCTAACTTCTCACCGATCTCAAACGCCGCGACCTGGAGATCATGCCGTAGCCGCGTTAGCTCCCAAAAGAGGTGAGCTGCGTCGACGCTGTCCGGCAGAAGATCTGGGTCGCGGCCAAGAGTCTCGATGAGGAGTGCGAGATCATGATCATCACCGAGGAGGCTACCTAGCTGGGAAAGCTGATCGCGGAGCACGAGGAGAGGCTTTTCGTTCCGGCTCTGCGATCCACGTTCGATCTGCCTCATCTCGAACCCAGCACCTTCCGGCGCGAGAAGCTCGGCCTGATAACCGAGATACTTGGCGACCCTCCGCCACCCATGGAGCCGCACAGTTGACTTCTTTGCAGCGGCCTCGTCCCTGCGCGCCACGACCCGGCGAGCGAGACGGTCGATGTCGGGCTCGATCGACTTCCAGGCGTTCGGTATGGCGGTGGGACCGTCCGTCGGGAGGGAGGAGATTCGGCTGGCAAAGCTGTTCAATGCGAATGTCGTGTCGGTCAGCCGCTGCCGGTCACGTCGCGCTGTACGCGTACGTGTTTCTGCTCGGGCCTGAAGGGTCGTGACAATGGTGTCCTTCACCTCGTCGTCCAGCTCAAGATCGGGGAGGACCTTCTCGGCCAGCCTGGCAAGAACGACGGCGTCTCGCACCGGCCCCCACAACCGTGCCGTATCCCGAAGAAGGGAGTCGTCGTGCCGGAACCGATCGTCTCCAATCTCAGCCCGAATGAGACGGAGGACTGCGCGGACGCGCTTGATCGACTTGCGAAGCTCATGGACTGACTCGTCGAAGAAACGATTCTGACGAGCGCTGGTGCCATGACCGGGATGCTGAATCTGTAGGGCATGGCGCACTTGCTCGAGAATGACCCGGCGGACAGCGGCCGCGAGAGTATCATGGCTCTGAATATGGAAATGGGGTCGAGTTGCAACACCGGTGGACCAGCTCAGGGCCTCAGGCGGCAGAGTGTAATCATCGAAAGCACCCACACGTGATTCTAACCCGGTCACGCGGGTCGCTTTCTAGCGTCCCGAAACCGTGGCGACGTGAAATTTCACAACACGCTTGGCGTGAATCTGCAGGGTGAGTCCCCTGCACAAGAAGGGAACAGATCGTGAAACTGAAGCAAATGGCGGGGATCGCGGCGGGCTCCCTCTTGCTCGCAGGGTGCTCGTCCGTCCTCGGAGATGGTTCGGACGAGGACTCGGACGGCGGCGGAGCCGCTGTCACTACTCCGACAGTTCATCTCATCAGCGGAGACAGCCCTGCGGACGCATCGATCAAAGCGAGCCAGCAGTTCTTTGAGTCCTCGCCCGGAGCGATCGTCACGGGTGAGGAGTTCCAACTCGAAGCGGCATCACTGTCCGCCGCGTACTCCGTTCCCACGCTCATCGAGGGTGAGGGTGTGGCTGATGAGCTCGAACGTCTCGGTGCCTCATGGGTCATTGCCGTTGGCACCGACCTGGGCGATGCGGGGGGTGACGGTGGTCTGCCCGACGATGTCGACGTTGTCGGCGCTGTCCCGGCGCTGGGCACCGAAACAGACTCAGGTGAGCAGTCGGAGGCTGATCCCGCGATCACCGTTGTTGAGCCCGAGGGCGAAGGTCTTGACGCGTTGCTTGCCCTGAACGAGGGCGAGGCACTCATTGCCGCAGAAAGCCGCGATGTCCAATTCAGTCAGGACATTGACCCGCTAGAGGCAGTCACCGTGCTCACTGACGGTTCTCATCTTGCTGCAGTTGGCACTGCTCGCGCGGCGGGTTCCCAGATCGTGTTCTCACCGGCTGATCCCCGTTCATCTCGTGAGGCCATCGAGGCCGCTTCTTCTGCCGATGTCGCCCTTGGGATATTCGCGGGCGAGTTACCTGATTTTGAGTGGCAGGTCGCGACAGCGGCGACGGGCGTGGAGCTCCCTGGCGGCACGCAGCTCGTGTTCGGCGGTAAGCGTTATATCGCACTCTATGGTTCTCCGATCACCCCTGCGTTGGGCGTTCTGGGGGAGCAGGATGTGCCAGCCACGGTTGAGCGCGCCGAGCAGATGGCAGAGCCCTACCGGGCGTTGACAGAGGATACGGTCCTCGCTGCCCAGGAGATTATTGTGACCGTTTCAGCGGGTCAGCCTGGCGACGATGGTAACTACTCCAACGAAGGTGCGATCGAATGGTTTGTGCCTCTTATCGAGGCGGCTGGCGAGGCCGGGCAGTATGTCGTCCTCGATTTCCAGCCAGGCAGATCTGACTTCCTGTCCCAGATCCAGCTGTATGAGGAGCTTCTTGCGTACCCGCATGTCGGTATCGCACTTGATCCGGAATGGCGGCTGGGGCCGGACGAGATGCCGTTGACGCGCATCGGCCATGTTGAGATCGCGGAGGTGAATGAGGTTGTTAACTATCTGGCTGACTACGTGCAGGAGAACGAGCTACCGCAGAAGCTCATCATTTTGCACCAGTTCCAATTGCAGATGATTCGTGACCGGGATCAGCTTGATCAGTCGCGCCCGGAGGTCGCGCTTCTTATTCATGCCGATGGGCAGGGAAGCCAGCCGGCGAAGAATGACACGTGGCGGGCCCTACATCAGGATGCCCCCGAAGGTATCGCGTGGGGGTGGAAGAACTTCTTCGATGAAGATCTGCCCATGCTGACGCCGGAAGGGACCTACGAAGTAGAGCCGATGCCGGAGTTCGTGTCCTACCAGTAAACCGTTAGTCGTCAGATCATGGGTGGCAGGGTGTACCTGCCACCCACGATCTTGCGTCGATGCACGATCGCTTGCGCGGGTGACTCACCTGCGGTGGTGACCCACCTGGGGTGGCGGGCAGTGTCTTGGTCGGTCAATGCGACGACCAGCGATAGCGGCCTCCTGGGACAGCGAAGACGGACCAGGGCAGGAGCGCGGCAGCCGCGAAGATGAAATCGACCGTTCCGAAGGTTGCTGGCACCGCCATGAGAGTAGCAAGTCCCCACCGAGCGGTCGCTCTGCTCAAGGAGTCGCAAGTTTCGTGTGCGACACCGACCCCAAGCAGGCGAAAATTAGGTGAGAACGTTTCCACTACCAGGGGAAACGCTAGAAGCCACGTCACGGCGACAAATAGGGTAAAGGGGACACTGTGAAATTATTGGAGTGATGAAAGGGACGTTCTATGACTGTTATGGACATGTTTAACCTCAAGGGCAAGGTCGCCTACGTCACCGGCGCGGCGCAGGGGATCGGCGAGTCGCTCGCGACAGCGCTTGCAGAAGCTGGCGCGGACGTTGCCATTGTCGACATCAATCAGGAGGTGGCTGAGGCCACCGCATCAAAGATCTCTGAAGCGACCGGGGTCAAGACCGCGGCATACAGTTTCGATGTCACCGTCCCAGAGAATGCGACGAAGCTTGTCGAGCAGGTCGTGGCAGATTTTGGAGGATTGCACATCGCCTTCCACAACGCGGGGATGGCGCATAACGTCGCGGCTGAAGACATGTCGATCGAGGAATGGCAGCGCATGATCGACCTCAACCTCAACTCCGTCTTTTACGGCACCCAGGCCGCTGGACGGCACATGCTGGACAATGGCGGAGGCTCGATCGTCAACACCGGGTCGATGTCAGCTTCGATTGTCAACGTGCCCCAGCCACAGATCCACTACAACGCGGCGAAGGCTGGGGTTGTTCACCTGTCGAAGTCCTTCGGTGTCGAGTGGGCGGACCGCGGGGTGCGTGTCAACACGATCAGCCCTGGCTACATCGGTACAGAGCTTCTCCAGTCAGAGGAGCTGGCTCCGCTCCGCAAGGAATGGGAGGCCCTCACACCGCAGCGCAGGGTCGGAAGCCCGGACGAACTCAAGGGCATCGCCGTCTATCTCGCAAGCGAGGCAAGCTCGTACGCGACAGCATCAGACTTCATCGTCGATGGCGGGTACACGGCCGCTTAAATTCAAACCTCCTGGGGTCCGGCCGCTGGCCGGACCCCGGTCCTTTCGCGTCTGTGCACAACGCCCTGTGGTCAGAGTGAGGCGAGCTCGCGCAATGCCACTGCGGTCTCTAGCGCCGCTGTGACAGCCGCGTAGCCGCTGTCTTCGCGCGAGCCTTCGAGCCCGGCGCGATCAAAGGCCTGCTGTTCGGTGTCGCACGTGAGGACTCCGAAACCAACGGGAGTGGCACGATCAAGAGCTACTCGCGTCAGCCCGTCGGTGGCGGCCCTGCACACGTAGTCGAAGTGCGGGCTTTCGCCCCTGATGACGACGCCCAACGCTACGACGACGTCGTGGGTCTGGGCGAGACGGTCGGCGACGACCGGTAGTTCGAAGGCCCCGGGAACGCGCACAAGAAGAGGGCTGATGCCGGCGTCGGTGCATGCTCGTTGGGCGCCAGCGACGAGTCCGTCTGTGAATTTCGGATGCCAGGTGGCAGCGACGATCCCGACTGAGAGTCCGGCGGTGTTGATGTTCGGTGTTGGAGCTGGGCTTTTGGTCATGTCAGTGTCCTCCAGTAATGGTTTGTAGCTCGCCGAGGCCGGGAAGATCGTGGCCCATTCGGTCGCGCTTTGTCATGAGGTAGGCGAGGTTGTGCGGATTTGGGTTGACAGGGACGGGCACCTGGTGTGCGACATGGATGCCGAACTCCTCGAGTGCACGGGATTTGTCGGGGTTGTTCGTTAAGAGGTCGACGCTGTTGACTCCGAGATCTTCCAGGATCTGGGCGGCCTCTCCGTAGTGCCGCGCATCAGCGGGTAGGCCCTGTTCGTAGTTTGCGTCAACGGTGTCCATACCACCGTCTTGAAGCTCGTAGGCGCGTAGCTTGGCCGCCAGTCCAATACCGCGACCCTCGTGCCCACGCAGATAGACGACAACGCCGCGACCGTGGGCGCTGATCCTTTCCAGCGCCTGATCGAGCTGGGGCCCGCAGTCGCAGCGGCTGCTACCGAAGGCGTCACCGGTCAAGCACTCGGAGTGAATTCTTGTCAGCACGGGAGCCTCGCCCCGCAGATCACCATGGACGAGAGCAACGTGCTCGGTGCCGACGAAGCGGGTCCTGTAGCCATGGGCAATGAAGTCGCCATGGATCGTGGGAAGCCGAGTGTGTGCCACGTTCTTCACGAGAATCTCCCGGCGGTATCGGTGCGCCACCAGGCTATCGATCGAGATCATCGTGAGCCCATGCCCGTCAGCGAAACCGCGCAACTGCTCATTGCGTGTCACTGTGTCATCGTCATGGACGAGGGGAACGACGACGCCGACGGGAGTAGCGCCTCCCAGGCGCGCAAGGTCGACCGCGGCTTCTGCCGGGCGGCGGAGTGCAAGGACGCCACCCTCCCGAGACCTCATGGGAAACACACCGCCCCGCCGAGCAGGGTCAGCCTGGAAGCTGAAGGTGTCCGCGAGCATTCTGACCGTCGTGGCGGCATCGACATCGCTCATGCTAGCGACAGCCGTGGTCGTGTCGCTTTCGTGGAAGAAGGCCGTGCTCACCGTTTCAGTCGTGTGGTCGGATATGAGGTCGAAGGTCAGTCGATCGAGGATCTCCTCAGGCATAGCAACGCCGATCTTTCCGTCTGAATGACGTGAGGCGAATGCTGCGAGCTCGGGCGTCACAAACGATCCGGCGACGACGAGGTAGCCCTCACCGTTCTCATCGGTCATGACGATGACAGGTCGACCGGCTGCAATGTCGGTGATGGCCTGATCGACGGAGTCCAGCCTTACTGCTGTGCCGGCGTTCATCGGGCCACCAGCGATTCGACGTATTTGGCGATGATGTCCACTTCGAGGTTGACAGTGTCTCCTGTCTGCTTCTTCCCCAGTGTTGTTCGCGAGAGGGTTTCGGGGATGAGGCTCACCGTGAATGACGGGTGTGGCTCTCGTGTCGTCTCGACGACGGTCAGGCTGACGCCGTCGATGGCGATCGATCCTTTCGGCACGACATAACGGCTCGACTCAACGGGCAACGAGATGGTCACGAGCTCCCAATGGTCACTGGGCTGGCGATCGAGTATGTGTCCGGTGCTGTCCACGTGCCCCTGGACCATGTGCCCGCCGAGGCGAGTGGTCGGTGTAACCGCACGCTCGAGGTTGACTCGGCTTCCCGGCGTGAGGGCTCCAAGGGACGTCTTAGCCAGCGTCTCCTTCATGACGTCAGCGGTAAACACGTCATCCGCACAGGACACCACGGTCAGGCAGCAGCCATTGACGGCGATGGAGTCGCCGGGTCGCGCGTCTGAGGTGGCAAGCGGACCATGCACGCTCAAGCGCATCGCGTCCGTCTGCTCCTCCAGGCTGACGACAGTGCCGAGTTCTTCGACTATTCCGGTAAACATGAGGATTGTCCTTCTTCGTTAATCGGTTTGACGGAGCCGCGCATCGTCACTCGGATGTTGGCGTCGTCAGTGGGGCTGGTGGGAGGGATGACAGTCACGTCCGTCATCGCAAACGTGAGGATGTCGGACATGGAGGTGATGCCGAGGGGGCCGATGGCGGGTCGCCCGGATCCCAGGAAGGCGGGCGCGAGGTAGGCGACAATCTCATCGACCAATCCGGCGCGAAGGAAAGCCGCCGCCAGGGTGGGTCCGCCTTCGAGGAAGATATGGCGCCGTTCGAGGCGATGGAGCTCGGCAAGGACCTCCGTAAGGTCGCGGGTCTGGAGATGCAGGGTCTCGGCCGCACTGTCGAAGACCCGGTGACCGGCAGCCAGAGTACGTTCGCCGACGATCACACGTAGCGGTTGGTGTGCCACCGGGCGGCCGGCTGAATCGCGCGCCGTCAGCTGCGGATCGTCCCCCACGATGGTGTTCGTGCCAACCATGATGGCGTCACACCGGGCGCGAAGCCGGTGAGCATCTGCACGGGAGGCCTGCGACGATATCCAGCGGGAGCTCCCATCGGCCGCCGCGCTACGACCATCGAGAGTCGCGGCGTACTTCCACGTGACGTAGGGCCGGCCGTGCGTGACAGCGAAAGACCAGGCCCGGTTGAGCTCGAAGGCTTCAGCCGAGCGGAGTCCGCCATGAACGTCGACTCCCGCGCGGCGAAGCGTCCACGCACCATTGGATGCCTGAGGGTTCGGATCGGCCTGAGCGAACACCACTCGAGAGACGCCAGCATCGATGAGAGCACCCGTGCAGGGACCCGTTCGGCCCGTGTGATCGCACGGTTCCAAAGTGACGACAGCGGTCGCACCGCGCGCGTTGCCGCCAGCCTTCGTCAGAGCATCGACTTCGGCATGAGGAGTGCCAGCTCCTCGGTGCAACCCCTCGGAGATCGTCGCCCCTGCTGAGTCAAGAAGGACGCATCCGACACGAGGATTCGGACCGGGCCGGAATTCGTTCGACGATGCCAAGCTGAGCGCTCGGACCATGGCCGCATCTTCGGCCGCTGTGACCGTCATATGTTCCCTCCGCCAGGTGCACAGGCGCGGGGGCATGACGGTACGGCAAAGATGCCAACCGATACGTGCGCTTCTCATCCGGACTTTAACCGTCGGTACAGGATTTTCACCTGTTCAACCGGCCACTGGCTGTGGACGGGTCGCGGACTATAACCGCCGGTGCGGAATTTCACCGCCCCCAGTGCACGTACTACGTAACAAGCGCAAAGTAGCATGTGACTCCGCTTGCCAGCAATACGGTCCAGTGGGTGGATGGGGCTGACGATGCGTCGCACGATGCGTCGAGAGGCGATCCACGGCCAGCCAGCGCACGGGGCGTCGACGGACCTCGCTCTCAGTCGCTGCCTACCTCAAAAGGCAAACAGGCGAGTTCGTCCACACGCTCTCCTTCAACCGCCCCGATCTGCAAATGGTCGCCAGGAATGGAAGATTCGCGAGTCAGGTGAGTCCTATGCCGACTGGCAAGATTGTCTGATTATCGCGCGGAAGATTCGCCCTCCCGCTGTGCGCGGTAGCTTAACGCGAAACGAACCTTAGCCCAGGTCGTACCAGGTGATAGACCCTTCAGCTTTAATACGGCGCGAACCTCCACAAGATACGGGGAGGGCGAGGACACCGGCGGCGCCGAAGATCTCAACAATTGGCCCGTCGACGATGATCCGTAGCGTCTCCCCGTCACTTACCGGCATTTCCCACGCCGCAGCTTCGGTCTCAGCTCTCAATACACCGCGCTCTGCGCAGAGAACGAGCTCGGGGTTCTCGTTGTTGCCGATGCTGAGGGTTGCGTTGCTCTCCGGTGAGTCCAGCGTCCACTCCACGTCGGCGAGCGCAGGCAGGTCAAGACTTCCATTTGTCGCAGTTTGTCTGTCGTGGCGGAGATTATCGATGTTCGGGTGCGGCCGCGCAACGAGCCTGTCGTTAACCAGGGCGAGAGTGTGTGGCAGGGAGTGGGCTCCCGCCCACTGCCCGCCGCGGTCGGTCACTTCTTTGAGCCAGTAGATGAGACCTCGACGCCGGTCGCGGTCCATGAAGGTTGACGCAGCGTAGTACGAGGGCCCGTAGCTCAAGCGGTGCCATGAATCGGGTATGAACCGCCCATCGGCATAGTCTCCCAGCGCGTAAGCGACGTAGTGCGGACCGGCACTTTCCCATACGCCGACGACGAGTGCCCAGCGATCCTCGATCGGGAAGAGCTGCGGGCACTCCCATCCCTCGCCGAGCCACAGCTCGTCGCTGCGATTTCCGGTACCTTCGGCGACTATCCCGTCGTATTGCCAGTGCGCAAGATCACCGGACGAATAGCCGAGGATAGCGGGTCTGCCGTCGGCGAAGCCGGCTCCCATGATCATTTTCCACGTGGTCCCGTCATGGAACACGTAGGGGTCGCGGTACGTTGTCACATTTGAGTCGGGGTCGACAGATGCGACAACGAGTCCCTTCTCCCAGCTCTGCCATTCAGCATCGAGAGGATGGGCGGTGCGGGCGACCGCGACGTCGAGGCGAGGCAGATTGACGGACGTGTAGAAGATGGTCGCAGGACCATCCTCCGGGAGGGCAAGCGACCCCGACCAGATGCCGTCATCCCCATCGCCCGGCGACAGCGCGACGCGTTGGGTGGTCCAGTGAAGGAGGTCCGGGCTTGTCGCATGGCCCCAGTGCTGCTGTACGGCCCAGTCGACCTGGTCCGGGACGTATTGGAAGAAGAGGTGGTATTCACCCCGATACCACGTGAGCCCATAGGGATCGTTGATCCATCCGCTCTGCGGGGTGAAGTGCAAAACGGGGCGACCGTCGTTCGTTGCGTCTGGCGTCATCGAACGGCACTATCCTCGGCGTCTGCGAGCTCGCCCAGTGCATCGTCCGTGAGGCCCATGACGATCTCGTCGCCGTCCGGTGTCGTGGCCGTTAGCGACACGTTCGAGTCCGCGAAGTCCACGTCGAGGCACGCTCGGTGGTTGTCATGAGTCCAGTCGAGGGTGATGCGAGAACCACTGCCGTCGACGGAGCACCTGCCCGCGAACGCCGGATGATTCTTGCGAAGGCGGATGAGGCGCATGAGTGTCATGACGAGCGGGTCTCCCAGTGCCTCCTCAATCTCAGCTCGGTCGTAATGATGACGGTTAATGTTGCGGCCCACACCGGTGCTGCGGAGTAGCTCCATGTCATTGCGACCGGCCAGTAACCCAACGTAGTAGATCTGCGGTGTGCCCGGAGTGAAGAGCTGGAAGGCACGCGCAGCGAGATAGGCCTTCTCGTCCCCGCCTAGGGCGTCGAAGTATGTGCAGTTCACCTGGTAAACGTCGACGTTCGATGCCGCCCATCCTGTTGCGGCGCGGGACCCGCCCCGCGAGCGTTCGTGGATTCCCTCAACGAGGCTCTCGATCTGCTCGGCGTCGAGGAGGCCGGGCTGGCCGTCGTGGCTTGGCCCGACGTCGACAACGCCGATGCCGTCATGAGTGTCGAGCACGGTAATGGCGTTGGTTGGGCGGACCTTCATCCAGTGCAGGAGTGGCGCCGCGTCCCCGGTGTGGAGGGCGTAGAGGACGAGCGGGGGGAGAGCGAAATCGTAGACAAGATCAACCTTGGAGGCGACGTCGATCTGCTGCTCGTAGTGGCCATGGATCTCGACGAGGACCTCGGCGCCGCGTGCGCGAGCCTTCTGGGCGAGGTTGTCGATAAAGGCGTACGTATCAGGGGTCATGAACGACGATGTGCCGGGTGTCTTGACGCTGTATCCGACAGCGTCAAGCCTGACCATCGATACTCCGCCCTCGGTGAGCGAGGCAAGGACCCGCTCGAGGTAGGCGGCTGCCTCGGTGCTTCGCACATCAAGATCGATCTGCTGGGAGGTGAAGGTCGTCCACATGAGCCGCCGATCCTCACCCAGGGTCATGGGAGTAAACGGCAGGCCGGGACGGGGCCGATAGATCGCGGCGAGGTCGACTTCCGTCGCGCCGTCCGGGAAGACCGATGCCATCGTCAAGAACATGGGGAAGTGCGGAGAGTCGCTACCGCGGGCGATGACGTCGAGGAACTCCGGCGACGAGGCCGAGACATGGTTGACGATAAGGTCAGCCATGATCCGGTACGTGGCCGCGAGGTCGCGAACATCCTCCCAGGTGCCGAGCCGCGAGTCGACGACCGTGTGGTCCGAGGGATCAAACCCAGCATCCTCGCCATCGAACGGCGTGAAGAACGGCAAGATATGGACGCCGTCGAAGGTGCCTGCGAGCGGGCCATCCAGAAGGTCTTTGAGGGCGCTGAGTGAGCCGCCGAAGCGGTCTGCGTAGGCGATCAGCTGAGGTCCGGCGGTGTGGTTCATTCCGTTTCAACTCTCGTGGGTCAGGGTTGCGTAAGTGGTCGTACCGACTCACGCACGATCAGGGGGCATTCCAGTTTCATGAGGGATTCTTCGTGCGGCTCGTCGATACCGAGCAGCATCTTCATCGCGAGGCGTCCCATCGCATGGTGGGGTAGCGCGACGGTCGTGAGACCGGGATCGATCTCGGCGGCAATGAGGGCCTGGTCGTCGTATCCGACGATCGAAAGATCGGCAGGTACCTGCATACCGTGGCGGCGGGCGGCGATGTAGGCTCCCGCCGCCATGCGGTCGTTGAAGCAGAAGACAGCTGTTGGTCTCGTCTGTGCCGGTAGTGTGAGAAGACGGTCGACAGCGGCCCTGCCGCCGAACGAGTCCGACCTGCCCTCGACGACGAGATTCTCGTCGAAGGGGATACCAGCCTCATGAAGGACGTCTCGATAACCTGCGAACCTCAGCTGGGACGCAAGTGGATCGGGGTCCTTCTCGTCCGTGTCGACGAACGCGATCCTCCTGTGTCCCGCCTCGACGAGGTATCTCATCGCCGTATGTGCGCCGCCGTAATCATCTGGGACAACAACGCGGTAATGACCAGAGCGGGGCACACAGTTAACGAGTACCGTGTCGGTCGGTAGCCGTTCGGGGACGTCGACCTCCCGGTACGACATCGTTGCGAAGATGAAGCCGTCAACCTGCTGGGCAAGCAGAGCATCAACCGCGTTGGTTTCGATTGTGCCGGAGCCGCCCGTGTTGACGAGGAAGAGAAGGACGCCGTTTTCTTGAGCGACCTCCTGCGCGGCGGCTGCGATGCCGGAGGCGTACGGAGTTGTGGCGATCATGTCCGTCACGAGACCGACCGTGTGTGTCCGGCTGGTCCGCAGCCCTCGCGCGAGCATGTTGGGCCGGTAACCCAACTCGTGTGCGGCGACATGGACGCGGTCGCGGGTTGCCTCGGGGAACTTGTCCGCGTCGCGATTGTTGAGGATGCGGGAGACCGCCCCGATAGAGACACCCGCATGTTTCGCGACTTCCCGGATACCAACCTTTTTCACACGCTCTCCCACATCCATACTGCCGACCGACCTATTCTGCTCCTGTGCCCCACTATGCCTATCAGCCCTTGACCGAGCCCGCTGTCATGCCACGCACGAAGTAGCGCTGCAGGAACAAGAACACGATGAGGGGCAGTGACAGGGAGATGAAGGCACCGGGTGCGAGCAGGTCCCACCGCTGACCATATTGGCCGATAAGGCTCGACAGTCGCAGGGTGACAGTCTCGTTCTCGCCAGCTCCGACGAAGAGCAGGGCAACGAGGAGGTCGTTCCAGACCCAGAGGAACTGGAAGATCGCGAACGAGGCAAGCGCAGGCACGCTGATGGGAAGGAGGAGCCGCCAGAAGATCTGGAAGTGCGAGGCACCATCGATCTGAGCCGACTCGAGGAGAGAGTGCGGGACCGTCGCCATGTACGTCCGCAACAGGTATATCGCGAGCGGCATGCCGAACCCCGTGTGTGCCAGCCAGACGGCTGGGAACGTGCCGACCAACTCGAACTGACCGAACAGCTGGAGCAGCGGGATAAAGGCCACCTGGAGGGGGACGACGAGGAGGCCAACAACAACGAGGAAGATAACGTCGCGGCCGGGGAACTTCATGAAGGTGAAGGCGTACGCCGCCATCGCGGCGATAAGGAGCGGGATAAGAGTGGCGGGGACAGCGATCACGATGCTGTTAATGAACGCGTTGCCCATCCCCGCATCCAGTACCTCGCGATATCCCTGGAGGGTCCATTCTGCGTCGAAGGGACTGAAGAGCGCAGTCCACCAACCCGAGGATGTGGAGTCGACTCGCGGGCGGAACGAGGTGATGAACAGCCCGATCGTCGGGATGAGGAAGGTGACGACGACGGTGACGACGATGAGCCGGGTCAGCCAGTTGGCGCTGCCCTGGATCTTCGGCCGCTTCGTTTTCGGTCGCCTCTTTGGGCTTGGCACCGGGGTGACCGGCGCTGGCGTTGCGGAGCTCATCGTGCTGCCTCCTCTGCCTTGAAGCTGCGGATCTGGTAGATGATGACCGGAATGATGGCGAGCATGAGAAGCACGACGATGGCGGCGGCCCTGCCGTCGTGGCGGTAGGTGAACAGCTCTTTGAAGAAGGCAAGCGCAACGACGTTCGTGTCGTAGTTGCCTCCCGTCATGACGTAGGCGATGTCGAACACCTTGAGGACACCAATGAGGATCGTGATGAACACGGTCAGCATCGTCACCTTGATTTGCGGAAGGACGATGCGGAAGAAGATCTGAATCTCGCCAGCACCGTCCACGCGGGCGGCCTCGACGGTATCGCTGGGAACGTTCTTGATCGCTGCCGATAGAAGGACCATGGCGAAGCCGACCTGCAACCAGATGAGGATGACCATGAGAAGGAAGCTGTTGAGCTTGCCGCTCGAGATCTGCATCCAGACCTGGGGCTGACCGCCGACGGCTGTCCAGAACTGGTTGAGTAGGCCGATCTGTGGCTGCCCCTCTGGCCGCCATTCGTAAACGAACCGCCAGATTGTCGATGCGCCGACCATGGAGATCGCCATGGGGAGGAAGATGAGGGACTTCGACACCTTCTCTTCGCTCGCTGGCAAGCGGTCCGTCAGGGTCGCGACGAGTAGGCCGAGAGCGACCGCAAGGATGGGAACGACGAGGATCCACAGCAGGGTGTTGACCATCGTGCTCTGGAACGCCGAATCAGTCAGCAGTCCCGTGAAGTTTTCCAACCCGACGAACTCTTCCCCGCGCCGGTCGAAAACGGACAGGATAAGGGTTCGGATCGCCGGGTAAATGAGGAACACAAGGATGAAAGCAAGCGCGGGTCCGACGAACACCCATGGCTTAACGCGCCTCTCCCAGTTTGTTGGTAGCAGCTCGGCAACCGCGTTCAAAAGCCAGAACACGATTATAAAGAAGCCGACGCTACCCACGACGGCCACGAGACCGTCAAATATCTTCAACATCGCATCCTCCTCTAGAAGGGGTGCCCGCCGGTGACCGGCGGGCACCCGCGGACTAGCTCGCTGGCCAGGCCGCTTCGATGTTGTCGAGGGCGGTGTTGAGGTCGACCTGATCGCTCATCCAGGAGACCATCTCCCGCCAAAAAGCACCCGTGCCGATCTCGCCCGGCATCATGTCCGAGCCGTCGAAACGGAAGGTGTCAGCATCTGCCACAAGGCCCGCGATCTCTTCGAGAATCGCACTGCCGTAACGGCTCGTGTCGAATGTCGTGTACGGGGACATCATTTCCCTCGCCTCAGCCCACTTGTTGGGGAACTCGGGGGAGGAGATACCCTCGAGAACGCGGATAACGTTCTCGTTCTCGGCATCGAACACAGCTGCGAAGTCGCCGCCGCCGAGGATCGGCTGACCGTCATAGCCACCCTCGTAAGGGGGGAGCAGGAAGACGCCGACGTTGTTCTCAAGATCCGCCTGAACATCGTCTGGCATGACGCCAGTGATGAAGTTGCCCTGGCGGTGCATGAAGCAGTTCGGCGGGTCCTCAACGAGCGGAAGCACCGCATCGTTCGAGTTAGTCGCAGCGATCGCCTGACGGCCGCCGTAGACGTTGCCCTCGGTCAGAAGCAGCTCGTCAATAGCTTCGCCGGCTTCCTGGACGACGGGATCATTGAAGGGGATCTCGTTGCTCACCCACTGGTCGTAGACCTCGGGCCCACCAACACGGAGCACGTACTCCTCGACCCAGTCCGTTGCCGGCCAACCGGTTGCGGCACCTGATTCGATACCAAAGCACCAGGGCGCGACACCATCGGCCTTGATTGTCTCAGTCAACTCGACGAGCTCATCGTGTGTCGAGGGCGCGGTGTATCCAGCTTCCTCGAATTCCGGCACCGGGTACCAGACGAGGCTCTTGACGTTCATCGAGACGGGCAGTGCGAACACCGATCCCTCGTCGTCAGAGACGGTGTCGATGAGACCGGGCACGAGCTCCTTCGAGTCGACGTCGATCGCGTCGTTAAGGGCCTTAAGCTCCCCATCGCGAGCCAGATCGAACAGCAGGCCCGGCTGCGGGAAGATCGCGATATCGGGGCGGTCATTGCCGGCGACGCGGCTCTGAATAACCGTCTCGAAATCGGGTAGCGGTGTGTAGGTCGCTTCGATGCCGAGTTCCTCAGAGAGGGCCGCGAGGTCCTCGCTAAAGGCATCGGCAGACTCACCGGTGAAGGCGCCGATAATTTCGATCGGCTCCTGAGAATCGCCGCCCGCCTCATCAGTATCGGACGAGCAGGCAGTGATAACGAGCAGCGCTCCCGTAAACAGGGCGCCCAACTTGAGCGGCTTGTTGTATTTCATTATTGGCTCCCTTGCCATTTTGTCGGCGGCCGGCGCTGCCGGCCCTTCAGATCGCGGAACTGCCACCCCGGGCATATCCACTCAACGGTAGTAAACCGTTTTACCTGATGCGGCTACCGTACTGTGACAAAAATGTCTAGTCAACCGTTTTACTAAAGTCCCCGTTAGATCCACGCAGCTCGTCGGAGGCAATCCAGGCAGCGTCATCGGCCGATGTCACCCTCGGGATCTTCGAAGGCGAACTCGAGGATTTCGAGTGGCAGCTGTCGACCGCTTCGACGGGTGTCGAACTTCCGGGTGGGACGCAGCTCGTGTTCGGCGGGGAGCGCTACATCGCCCTCTATGGCTCACCCATCACACCCGCGCTGGGCGTGCTGGGGGAGCAGGATGTGCCGGCGACAGTTGACCGAGCTGAGGAGATGGCAGAGCCCTACCGAGCCCTGACCGACGACACGGTCATTCCGGCCCAGGAGATCATCGTGACCGTCGCCGCCGGACAGGCTGGTGATGACGGGAACTACTCCAACGAAGGCGCCATCGAATGGTTCATTCCGCTCATCGAAGCAGCAGGTGAGGCCGGTCAATACGTTGTCCTCGACTTCCAGCCGGGCCGGTCGGACTTCCTCTCTCAGATCCAGCTGTATGAGGAGCTGCTCGCCTACCCGCATGTCGGCATCGCGCTGGATCCGGAATGGCGGCTCGATCCTGATGAGATGCCACTGACAAGGATCGGGCACGTCGAGATCGAGGAAGTCAACTACCTCGCGGACTATGTCCGCGAGAACACCCTGCCGCAGAAGATGATCATCCTTCACCAGTTCCAGCTGCAGATGATCCGCGACCGAAACCAGCTTGATCAGTCCCGTTCAGAAGTCGCGCTCCTCATCCATGCGGATGGGCAGGGGAGCCAGTCGACCAAGAACGACACGTGGTGGACCCTTCACCAGGATGCTCCGGAGGGAGTTGCCTGGGGTTGGAAGAACTTCTTCGACGAAGACCTTCCCATGCTGACGCCGGAAGAAACATACGCGGTGGAGCCGATGCCGCAGTTTGTGTCGTATCAGTAGGAGGTGACGACCCTCGGTAGACGCTACGGGTTGACAACGTGCGTTCGATCGAACCGAAGACGCAAGCGAGAGGCTTTTCCAGCGACGAGCATGAGGATTGAGTCACGCGGGGAAAGAGTGAGTTAGGCGACGCTCAAGAGCTTAACGTCGCGAATTCTCGGGCAGAATTGCACAATGGAACAACCACCGCTGCTCTCAGTCATCGCCATTTGTATCGCCCTCGGTGCGCTACTTGTAAGTTTGTTCAGCTATCGTCGCGAAAGTCGGTTGCTTAAGAATCGTCACGCTGACGCGATTTTCGTTAACGAGATCGGCGCTGAGGATGAGATCAATCGATCAAGTGGTTCACGGTCTGGTCCCGCGAGAATTCTTGTCCTTAATAGCGGGGAGTTTCCAGTAATTGTGCACCAGGTGGGAAATCTGGTCGGACCCGAGTATGTCTTGAACCGCTCGCAACCAGTGTCCTGGCAGCTCATTGGTCCGCACCTGCCTTGGAACTCGCACCTCCTTCCTGAAAGTCACATTGCGATTGAGGTCCCGCCCCCTCCCGCGGGAGGGGGCCTGCTTGGGCCAGCAGCGATCGTCACAGACTCCCTTGGAGAGCGGTGGCTCGTGGCGGAGGGGCTCCGTCGTAACATCCCCATTTACAAATGGCGCCACAAACCTCATCGCCGGCATCTGTGGCTTGAGAGAAACAAGTGTCTCCGGAAGCTCATGGAAGATTGGCAAGAAAACGCGGCCCAACGTCAGAATTTGCATCCAGGTAGAGTGCCGGTTTGGCCAGCCACGCTCGCATGGGTTTACGGATGGCGAGCGGGACCGGTAGACCGCAGCATGGATCCAATGGGCGCGCCGCTTGGTTGGGCCTATACCACCGTGCGCTTCAACCAAACTGAGCACTGACCCTTTGCTTCAAGGCGGCAATTCTCGGCAACATTGCCGAGAGTAAGGCACCTACGGCCGGATTGTGCCTGGGGAGGTGGGATAATCATGAACGTCAAGCGCATATTGGATGCCCGCTGAGGGGTAGCTCCAGGTGCGCACGGATAACAAGTGTTGCGCCGGGCTTGGCCGGCGAGAACTTGCTAATGCACCTCTTAAGGTGTGCGGGAGATGAAGTCTTATGGTGCCTACGACGCGGGAGGCTCAGCGTGCTGAGCTGCATAAGTCTATTTGGCGGGTTGCGAATGATCTGCGCGGGTCGGTTGATGGCTGGGATTTCAAAGCCTACGTGCTGGGGACCCTCTTCTATCGGTTCGTGTCAGAAAACCTGACATCGTACATCAACCGCTGGGAGCACGACGCCGGCGACTCTGACTTCGATTATGCGAAGCTCAGTGACGAGGCTGCGGAGTCGGTGCGTGGCGACATCGTCGCGGAGAAGGGGTTCTTCCTCGTTCCCTCGCAGCTCTTCGCCAACGTTCGAGCCGGTGCAGAGCGCGATGCGAACCTGAACGAGACGCTCGAGGCGGTGTTCCGCGGCATCGAGGGATCGGCTGTGGGGACGGAGAGCGAGAACGACCTGAAAGGGCTGTTTGATGACTTCGACGTCAACAGCTCCAAGCTCGGCCCCACCGTCGCCTCCCGGAACCAGAACCTGGTCAAGTTGTTGAACGCGATCGGTGAGCTTCCGTTGGGTGATCTGCAGGAGAACTCGATCGACCTGTTCGGCGACGCCTACGAATACTTGATGACAATGTATGCCTCAACCGCTGGCAAGTCTGGAGGCGAGTTCTTCACCCCACAAGAAGTCTCCGAACTGCTGGCCCGGATTACCGTGATCGGTAAGACCGAGGTCAACAAAGTCTACGACCCCGCAGCCGGCTCAGGATCCTTGCTCCTCCAGTTCGCCAAGGTTCTTGGCAAGGACAACGTACGCGAAGGCTTCTTCGGGCAAGAAATCAACCTGACGACCTACAACCTTGCCCGGATCAACATGTTCCTCCACGACATCAACTACGAGAAATTCTCCATCGCCCACGGCAACACACTCACAGACCCAGCCCATTGGGACGATGAACCGTTCGAGGCGATCGTGTCCAACCCGCCCTATTCAATCAAGTGGGATGGCGATGCCAACCCGCTGCTCATTAACGATCCCCGTTTCGCACCCGCTGGGGTCTTGGCGCCGAAGTCAAAAGCCGACCTGGCGTTCACGATGCATATGCTGCACTGGCTCGCAGTCGACGGCACCGCCGCGATCGTCGAATTCCCCGGCGTGCTCTACCGTAGCGGGGCAGAGAAGAAGATCCGCAAATACCTCGTCGACAACAACTACGTCGACACCGTGATCCAACTGCCTACCGATCTGTTCTTCGGCACCACCATCGCAACCTGCATCATCGTGTTGAAGAAGTCCAAGACCGACAACTCGATACTCTTCGTCAACGCCTCAGCAGAGTTCGTCCGCTCGGGCAATAAGAACAAGCTCAGCGAAACCAACCGCACAACCATCCTCGACACCGTCGTGGCGCGCGAGGGCAGTGAATACTTCGCCGAGCTCATCCCCAACGAGCAGATCGCCGACAACGACTACAACCTCGCCGTCTCCTCCTACGTCGAAACCGAAGACACCCGCGAGGTCATCGACATCACCGAACTCAACGCCCGCATCGACCAGATCGTCACCCGCCAAGCCGAGCTCAGGGCATCTATCGACCAGATCGTCGCCGACCTCGAGGCCACCAAATGACCCAATCGACTCGTATCCAAGAACTCATCCAACAACACTGCCCCGACGGAGTGAAGCGCGTACCTCTGGGTGACCTCCTCGAGTATGAGCAGCCCGGCAAGTATCTAGTCGCCAGCACTAACTACGATGAAAGCTTCCGGACGCCAGTGTTGACCGCAGGTAAGACATTTGTGCTCGGATATACCGATGAGGAACATGGGGTCTACAGCGCATCTCCTGATTCTCCGGTTCTTATCTTCGACGACTTCACTACTGCTTTCCGCTGGGTCGACTTTCCTTTCAAAGCAAAGTCCTCTGCGATGAAGCTCCTTACGTTGAAGCCCTCTGCCAGTGCCAGTCTGCGATACGTCTTTTATGCGATGCGGACAATTCATTACGCGCCGCAAGATCACAGTCGGCACTGGATTGGAACATATTCGAAGTTCACCATTCCTCTGCCGCCTCTTCAGGTGCAGGAGGAGATTGTGCGTATCCTAGACACCTTCACCGAACTGGAAGCAGAGCTGGAAGCAGAGCTGGAAGCACGGGATAGTCAGTATGCTTGGTATCGGGACTCGATGTTTGCATCGATGGATGCGCCGAGTGTCCCACTCGGCGCAATCGGTGCGTTCACTCGTGGCCGGCGATTCACGAAGAAGGATGAAGTCGAATCGGGCCTGCCAAGCATTCATTACGGGGAGATCTATACAGAGTATGGAGTTTGGGCCTCGCAGACGGTGAAGTTTGTCCGCCCGGAACTCGCGCACCAGCTTCGTTTTGCGAATCCAGGCGATGTCATCTTTGCCGGGGTTGGCGAGACTGTTGAAGGCGTTGGCAAGGCTGTGGCATGGCTCGGCGATGAGAAGGTCGCCTTCCACGATGATTCCTTTGCCTTCGCCAGCGACCTCAACCCGAAGTACGTTGTATACGCGACGCAGAGTTCGCTATTCCAAAGTCAGAAATCTAAGTACGTCGCGCGCGGAAAGGTCAAGCGCTTGTCGTCGAGAGGCTTGGCAGAGTTGGGAATCCCTGTCCCGTCAAGGGCTGATCAGGAGCGCATCGTGGAGTTTCTGGATCAGTTCGACGGTCTGCTGAACAACTTGGCTATCGGTTTGCCGGCTGAGATTGTGGCGCGTCGTCAACAGTATGAGTTTTATCGGGACCAATTGTTGTCGTTCGAGGAGCTGCGGGTGTGAGAGATGGGGTAGTCCGGAGGTTTGATCCGATTGCGGTGTCGGCTGAGTCGACGGTTGTTGCTGAGTATTTTGCTGAGCCGGTGTCGGCGCGGTCGTTTCAGTCGGAGTCTGAGCTTGAACGCGCCTTTATTCGCCAGCTGGAATCCCAGGCCTATGAACGTTTGAGGATCACGACCGAGGCGGACTTGGTCGCTAACCTGCGGGCTCAGTTGGAGCGGCTGAACGGCGTTGTCTTCACGGATGTGGAGTGGGAGCGGTTTTTTGCTCATCGGCTTGCGGGGGCGAACGAGGGGATTGTTGAGAAGACTGTGCGGGTCCAGGAGGATCATGTTCAGCTTCTTGAGCGTGAGGATGGTTCGACGAAGAACATCACGCTGCTCGACAAGACGAACATTCACAACAACCGTCTCCAGGTTTTGAATCAGTACGAGGTTGAGCGTGGTGAGGGTGGTGCCCGGTATGGCAACCGTTATGACGTGACGATCTTGGTTAATGGTTTGCCGATGGTGCATGTGGAGTTGAAGCGCCGCGGCGTGGACATTCGTGAGGCGTTCAATCAGATTGACCGGTATCAGCGGGACAGTTTCTGGGCCGGCTCTGGATTGTTTGAGTATGTGCAGCTGTTCGTCATCTCGAATGGGACGTTGACGAAGTATTACTCGAATACGACGAGGCGTCATCATTTGGAGGAGGCGTCGAAGAAGAAGCGGAAGCCGAAGTCGTCGCATAGTTTTGAGTTCACGTCGTGGTGGGCCGATGCGACGAATAGGCCGATTCAGGATTTGATGGCGTTCGCGAAGACGTTCTTCGCCAAGCATGCCCTGCTCAACATCCTCACCAAGTATTGTGTGTTGACCTCGAATCGTCAGCTGTTGGTGATGCGCCCGTATCAGATCGTGGCGACCGAGCGGATCGTCCAGAAGGTTCAGGTCTCGACGAACTACAAGAAGCTCGGTTCGGTCGAGGCGGGTGGCTATGTGTGGCATACGACGGGGTCGGGTAAGACGCTGACCTCGTTCAAGGCCGCCCAGCTCGTGGCGGACATGCCGGAGGTGGATCGTGTGCTGTTCGTGGTCGACCGCAAGGACCTGGATTATCAGACGATGGTTGAATACGAGCGGTTCTCACCGGGGTCGGTCAACGGCAGCACGAACACCGCCCAGCTGGCCAAGCAGCTGTCCACGCCGGTGGGTGCGGTGCTGGGCACGCGTGGCGGGGAGACGCTGGTCAATAAGAAGATCTCGGTGACGACGATCCAGAAGCTCTCGACGTTCATCAAAGCTAACCAGGGTCATGAGGTCTATCAGGGCCATATCGTGATCATTTTTGATGAGTGTCATCGGTCCCAGTTCGGGGATATGCATGTGGCGATCACGAAAGCATTCAAGAAGTACAACCTGTTCGGCTTCACGGGCACCCCGATCTTCTCCGCCAATGCCGGCTCTGGTGGGAATGCTCAGCTGAAGACGACCGAGCAGGCCTTTGGGGAGAGGCTGCATACGTACACGATTGTGGACGCGATTGCGGATAAGAACGTGCTGGCGTTCCGGATGGATTACCTCAATACGATCAAGGTCGGCCACGTCATCGATAAGCAGGTCTCTGCGATCGACACCGAAAGAGCATTGCTGGCACCTGAGCGGTTGCGTCAGGTCGTGGAATACGTCCTGGAGCATTTCGACCAGAAGACCAAGCGCAACGAGCGGTACACGCTCGGCGATAAGCGCCTGAGCGGGTTCAACGCTCTGTTCGCGACAGCCTCGATCGACGCGGCCCGCCTGTACTACGAGGAATTCAAGAGACAACAGGCGGACCTCGTTCCGGACAAGCGGCTCAAGGTGGGGTTGATCTATTCCTATGGTGCCAATGATCCGGTCGAGGACGGGATCCTTGCCGAGGAGGACTTCGACCCCACTGCCTTGGAGGGGGATGCTCGCACCTACCTGGAGGGGGCGATCGAGGACTACAACGCCATGTTCGGGACAAGCTATGACACGTCCTCGGACAAGTTCCAGAACTACTACAAAGACCTCTCCGAAAAGCTGAAGAACCGTGAGATTGATCTGGTCATTGTGGTCAACATGTTCCTCACTGGTTTCGATGCCACGACCTTGAACACCCTCTTCGTGGACAAGAACCTCCGCGCGCACGGCCTCATCCAGGCCTACTCGCGGACGAACCGGATACTGAACTCGGTCAAGACCTACGGCAACATTGTCACCTTCCGGAACCTGCAAGACGAGACCAATGCTGCCCTGGAGCTGTTCGGGAACAAGGACGCCAAGGGCATTGTCCTGCTCAAACCCTATGGGGAGTACTACAGCGACTACGCCGAGAAGGTCCACGAACTCCTGTCCACCTTCCAGGCTGGTGAGCCGATCGTCAGTGAGGCGGCGCAGAAGGACTTCATCCAACTGTTCGGTGCGATCCTCAAGCTGCAGAACATTCTCACCTCTTTCGATGAGTTCGATGGTCAGGCGTTGATCAGTGAGCGGCAGGAGCAGGACTACCGCAGCATCTACCTCGACCTGTGGAACGACTACAAGAGCCTCCGGGATTCGGATAAGGAGCCGATCAATGAAGACGTCGTCTTCGAGATCGAGCTCATCAAACAGGTCGAGATCAACATCGACTACATCCTCATGCTCGTCGAAAAATACCAAGAAAAGTACGGCAACGGCCAGGACAAGGAGATCCGCTCCCAAATCAGCCGCGCTATCGACTCCTCGCCCAGTCTGCGGAACAAGAAAGACCTCATCGAAGACTTCGTCGACCAGGTCAACATCAGTAGCGATGTCGAAGAGTCGCTTCGCGAATACATCGCGCAACGCTCCGAACAAGAACTTACAGTCATCATCACCGAAGAGAGCCTCCGGGCAGAAGAAACCCGCTCCTTCGTCACCACAGCCCTCCGCGACGGTGAAGTCCAGGACCTCGGCACCCAGATCATGACGATCCTGCCCCCCGTCTCCCGCTTCGCCCGCCCCGGCAACGGCGACAACCACGGAGAAAAGAAGAAACGAGTCCTCGAACGACTACGAGCATTCGTCGACAGATTCTTCGGATTAGTCTCTACGGAGAAATGACACGACCGGGAAATTGCCGGTAACTCGGAACTCGCACGTGCTTCTTGAGGTAAGGATCCAGACAGTGAATCTCCGCCCGGAGAAGCTTTTGCCTGCAGTCTGCGTCCCGAACCGAGTAGTCCATAGAAGGCTCGGAAAGCATACCCTCGTAGGGAAGTCTTAGGAGGATAAATGCTCGATGAAGTCCTTGCGCGTTTAGGACCCGATGCGACGGGGTACTTGCTCAATTGTTCTGCGAGCGAGTTGGAACAAGGAAAGCCGCACACGCTGACTCCGCAGCAACGCGGCGCCTTGGAGTTTCTGCATGCTCTCGAAGACGTGTTTGCTCCTAGCCCGTTCGGTGAGGGGGCAGTCGACTCTAGGTGGACTGCCAATCTTGCTTCTCCCGGATGTCAAGGGATCGACTCCCTAGCGAACGAAGTGAGACTGCACTGCGGTGGTGAATTACCCAAGGCGCCGGCCACATTTTCCGAATTGGAGAGAACATTGGCGGATCTTGCACTGCGCGTGTACCCGGCTTTACTTGTGAAGGGCAAGGGGACGGAGCGAGAGTCGCGCCCCAGTTTTTCTGTCCATAACCACGATCTCAGTGGACCTTTTCAGAGAATGGTAATTACTGACACTGTGCTCAGCGAAGCCTTTGTTCACTCCGGGGAGGACGGAAGCGACCAAAAATGTCTGGTGACCCCTTCTCTGGGGGGACGACGACAGCTCATGGGCTTTGCAGACACTCTCATTTGGGCAGGCTGGAAGATGGCGAAGGCGCACGATAAAGCCCCGGATGCTGGACAGCTTGCTAAAGCTGCCGTTTCGTCCCTAAGAGTTGTACGCGAGGCCATATCCGGTAAAGATGTCCAGATCCCCGTCCGAATTGGTGTTGCGGGAGTCTTACTGCCTGCCGGCACGGCAAGTCTCGAATTTCCGTGGGGGAAGGTTCGCCGCGTAGACGAGACGGATCAGATCTTCATTGGGACCACGCCACTGAAGGGGTCTCTTGCACGGGGCAACGAAGACAGCGAAGACCTCGCGATCGCTTATAGCGGCGACCTCGTCCTCGAGACGACATGCTCCTACACGGTCAAGGTTGTGGATTCGGAACAAATGCAGGGGATCGAGTTCAAGAGTGGCCCGCAACAAGAGA
The DNA here is from genome assembly GCF_014118685.1 of Flaviflexus huanghaiensis. Classification (GTDB taxonomy): domain Bacteria; phylum Actinomycetota; class Actinomycetes; order Actinomycetales; family Actinomycetaceae; genus Flaviflexus; species Flaviflexus huanghaiensis. Next base: position 34,054 of record NZ_JACFAK010000015.1, on the reverse strand, counting down.
TTCAGCGCAAGTTCGAGAGTATCGCACTCGGAATTCTCCTAACTTCGCCCGAGGCTCGCCCAGTTGTCGTTCGCGCATGGCAGTCAGTACTTGATCCCTTGATTGACGGTATTCCAATCAGTTGGTCAGAGGTTGATCGTAATTGGCAAATTTCACCACGTCGACTAACCGAAGAGGAAGTGTTCAGCTGGCAGCTCTGGTCGGCTCGCGTCCAAGAATTCCGCATTCCGGAGATTGGCATTGCGATCCGACGTGCGCTCGCCGCCACCGCCTATCGCGAAGCGCCGGAAGACGCGCTTATTGATGCCGTAACTGGATGGGAGAACCTCGTGGGCACTCGAGCTAACACTGTTTCATCTGTTACCGGAGCGCTCGCCAGGCTGCTGACCGAGCAAGACGGCGATGTCGCAATGGCGAAGCGAAAGTTAGCCAACGTCTATGACGCGCGCAGCCGCTTGGTGCACGGAGATCCGAAGACCGAAGATAGCGTGGTCCGAGAAAATTCGATCGACGCAGTGATGACCTTGCTTCGCGCGTTACGGAAAATCTTTGACACGGACCGGCACCTTTTGGACTACTCGAAGAGCTCGGAACGTGCCCGGATATTGTTGGACGAGTAGAAATGGGACGCAGTTGATGACGTGCGCGGTGATCGCTTCACCATTCAGTCGCATGGTGCTTTAAGGTTCGAAAAACGGGCGTTTGCCTGAACTTCGTCGTGGTAGTCCGGGGTTCTTGGATCCCCGGCGCCGATCATTCCAGAGGGACGCCAATCAATATCACTCCGGGGTCGGGAGATCTGTGGGTCTTGCCGACCAGCGCTTCGAAAGAGTTGCTTGGCAGAATCGTCATGACACGGAAGGGCAAGGGAGCCGAGGATGACCGCTCGTAACCGCCCGACAATCGCCAGTTACGTCCGGCGGCGCTTCGCGTACTCAACGATGGGCGGAATCGCGCTATCCGTAGAGTGCGAACTGGTCGCGAACAACATGCTGCTACCGGAGGAAGTGAGAGCGGAGAAGATCGCGTCGGGCGAGCATCGCTATATGAATCGGATCAACTGGGCGTGCTCGGCTCTCGCTACGGCGAGGCTACTGGATCGGCCCAGTCGGGGTCATTATCGAATCACTGAGGATGGGCGGACTGTTGATCGGCGCAACCTGGCGTCGTACTCCTAGAAAGACATGCTCGAGTGGCCAGTTTGGATTGCCTACCAGGAAGAGATTGCTGCCAGAAAGCATGACCGCGCTTCAGAGGACGGCGCTCCTGCCGAGGAGGAGACTGATCCCGTCGAGGTCATGGCCTCGGCTGAGAGCACCTTCAACGCCCAAACGGAGACTGCTCTGCGTAGACGGTTGCAGGAAGCCTCCCCGGAGTTCTTCGAGAAGGCAGTTATCGACGTGCTCTGGGCCATGCGTTACGGCGGCACCCACGGAGAGAAGCAGCACGTAGGGCGCTCAGGTGACGGCGGAATCGACGGTATTATCCGCCAGGACGCACTCGGGCTGACCAACGTTTATATGCAGGCCAAGCGCTACGCCGATCATAACAAGGTAGGTGATCCCGAGATCCGCAACTTCATTGGCGCCTTGGACTCACGCGGTGCGAACCTGGGCGTATTTATCACCACCTCGAGCTTTCAGCCCTCCGCGGTTCGCACGGCAGCGGGATATCGTCACGGCAAGATCGTGCTTATCGACGGCGTCAAACTCACGACGTTGATGCTGGCGTACGGGGTCGCTGTTCACAAGACACACGAGTTCATTCTCTACGAGATCGACGATGATTTCTTCGACGAGGAGCACGCGTAGACCGGACAGATCCCCGACCCGCGGTCGGCCCCGAAAGAAGTGCTGTTGTTCACTGGGTGGCTTCGCCTGTCGATGACGCGGAGGGAGCGCTGGGTTCCAGCACACAGCGTGTCAGCCGCACTGATTCTTCGGCAGGGTCGAGGCAAGTCTTACGTGCGAAGAGCGCCACTCGCTGAATGTGAACGGCGCTCTTCCACATAACGTCGGTCTAGAGGCCTCTTCGTTCGAGCAGGGCCTCGGCACGCGGCTGCCTGCCGCGAACAGCCGTGAACGACTCCATCGGATCCCTCGACGAACCGCGCGAAAGGAGCTCCCTGCGCAGAGTCTCGCCAGCCTCGTGGTTGAGCCCGCCATCGCCCTTCTGGGCACCCTCTGATGCGAACCACTGCTCGATGTCGGCGACCAGTACTTCGGCCCACATGTAGGAGTAATAGCCGGCGTCATATCCGCCACCGAAGGTGTGCTTGAAGTAGGCGGTTCGGTATCGCGGCGGTACGAGCTCGTGGTAGACGCCAAGATCTTTCAGCGCCTTCTCTTCGAACTCCTCAATCGAGGTAGGGTCGGGCACTTCATGGGCACCGATCTGGTGCCAAGCCTGATCGAGAAGTGCCGAGGCGACGAACTCGGTTGTGGCGAAGCCCTGGCCGAATGTCTTCGACGCTGACAGCTTCGCGGCCAGGTCTCCAGGCAGACGTTCGCCGGTTTCGTGATGTACGGCGTACTGAGCGAGAACCTCCGGGTGATACGCCCACATCTCGTTGAGTTGGCTCGGTAGCTCGACGAAGTCGCGGGGGACCGCAGTGCCCGAGGTTGACACGTAATAGGTGTCGGATAGAAGCCCATGGAGTGCATGCCCGAACTCGTGGAACACGGTCTCAACCTGGTCCCACGTGAGAAGAAGCTCCTGTCCCGCCGGCGGTTCCTCGAAGTTCGCGTTGTTCATGATGACTGGCTTGGTGCCAGCACGACGCGACTGGTCAACAAGGGAGTGCATCCACGCACCACCGGACTTGCCCTTCCGAGCGTAGAAGTCAGCCTGGAACAAACCGATCGCTTCGCCCGACTCGTCGAAAACCTCCCACGTTTGGACTGTGTCGACGTAGCCGCGAATGTCTGGACGCGGAGCGAAGGTGATGCCGAAGAGCTTCTCGGCCGCGTAGAAGATTCCCTTCTCGACAACATTGCTGAGCGCAAGATACGGCTTGAGGGCGGCATCGTCGACAGCAACCTGGCCGCGAAGCTTCTCCTGGTAAAACGTCCAATCGCCCGCCTGAAGGTCGTTGCCCTGCTCGTCGTCGTCGACGAGCGTCATCAGCTCCGAGCGCTCGCGGTCGACTGCGTGGACAGCGCGGCGCGCGACTGACGTGAGCAGGTCGATGATGTTCTGAGAATCTGCCGCCATTCCCTTCATCGCTACGACCTGGGCGTGATGAGGCTGGCCGAGAAGGGCTGCTCGCTCTGCTCGTAGTTTCGCAATGTCGACAACCAGCTGCCTCGTGTCGGACGAGTCGTGGTCACCGAGCCCGCGGCTCAACGACGCGTCGAGGAGCGCTCGTCGCGTTGCAGGATTCGTGAGTTCCATCTGGAGTGGCTGGTTCGTGAAGTTGAGGAGCGGCAGGCGGAACCTGCCATCCTCCTGCTTGTATCCCTCGATCTGCTCATCGCTCAGTCCCGCCAACTCTTCGCGCGACTCCACAATCAGCGCATTGTCGTCCATGGCCTTTGTGGCGCGCTGGCTGAAGAGGATCTCGAGTCGCGACAGCTCCGAGTCGATCTCTTTGAGCTTTGTCTGCTCGTCCTCGGGGAGATCGATGCCCTTGAGTCGGAACTTCTTGAGCGTGTCCTCGACGAAGTATCGGGTTTCCTCATCGGCGTCGCCGAGATCGATCGAGTTGAAGCGCTCGAACATCCGGCGGTCGAGCCAAAACGCATTCGTGTGCTCGGAGAGCTCCGGGCCGAGCGTCGCTTGGATCTCCTCGAGCTCGGGACCGCCAATCGACGAAAAGAGCGTGAAGGCGGGGGCGAGCGCACGGTTGATGACGTCATTCGACTTATCGAAAGCCACCACGGTGTTCTCGACGGTCGCGGGCTCAGGGTTGGTCGCGATCCCCTTCCACTGCGCCCGCTGGTCGTCCATGGCCTCGCGGGCAGCTGGAAGAATGTGCTCAGGCTTAATCGCAGCCCAGTCGGGCACGCTGTACGGCAGGGCAGAGGGAGTCAGAAGAGGGTTCGTCATGTTTCGATGCTAAGACAGACCCTCGGAGAAGTCGCAACCACGTGGATGTTATCCAGGCTGTACACTCGCGGGCCACCTTCGATCGGGCTGCGGACTTCCCGTCGACGTCCACGGGCTCCTCGCCGATTTCTGGGCGGGTTCCAGTGACGGGTATGTCGGGCCTGGTGGCGGGAAAGAGGGGCTGCGTCGGGCATACGATGCGGGTGAATCCGACGGACGATCCAAACGTGTTCGACCCTGCGACAAGCCAAAAGAAGACGCGATGACGGTCGACAGATAATTTTGTCCGACCCTTCTGCTGTACTTGTGTCTATGACCTAGTCGTGGACCGCCGGTTCACGCAACGCTTTTCAGTGGCGGCTCCTCGGAGCCGCCACTGTCGTCGACAGCCCTTGCTGTCATCGTCGCCGGTTCGGTCCGGTGAGCCTCGCAATCTCCGACAGCAGGGTGGCAGCTCAATCGAGCTGCCACCCTGCACCTATCAGCACACCGCTCAGCCCGGGTATCAACCCGGGCTTTCACCTACTCAAGGAAGATGTCATGTTTGAGGACGACCGCGCCGATGAGCGCGACATGCAGGACCATGATGAGTGCCAGCCGGAGGTTGGCGAGAACGCAGAGGGCGAACGTCAGCCGGCAGTTCAGCTTCCTCGCGAGATTGCCTACGACAGCGGTATCGACCACTGCTGTCGCCAGGGCGGTGCCCACAGCACGAGTATCGAGCAGATCCAGAAGGCGCTCGCCGGGGAGTGGGAGACCGTCATCTTCGCCCGGTGGGAATGGGAGCACATCGAGTTCGCCGACGGCACAGGCTTCCGTCGGCTCTGGAGTCACAGCCCCGGCATGCTTCAGGGCTTATTCCAGGGGGCGACCATGGGTCACGATGTTCAGTGGTCTGCCGAATACGAGCTGCTGAAGCTGGAGATCGGGGATCTCGCCTACTTCGTCGGGCTCAGTGAGGGCCCTATCACCCCTTGCGAACGGCCTGCCGAGCCCTCCGAGTCGGCCGGAGCCGCCTAACATCTCGAGTCGCGCTTTCCTGTCTGAGGACTAGGCTGTCTCTCACCCCAATCGGGGTACATCTCCTTCGCATCGGTTCAGATGGCCGATCTCAGCCGTCTGCACCGATGCGGTGATGTGAAGGACGGGGATCATGAAACCGATTGCGCGAGACCGGCCCCCTCAGCCGCCTGCCTCGATGTTCGATGACGTCGCCCACGACAGCGACCATCCGTGGCGCAGGTGGGCTCGTATCGGCGTCCTGTCGGGTTTTATCCTCATCGTGCTCGCTGGACTTGTCGGCCTGTTCGACCTCGGCGGCAGCAGGCAGGCCGAGCTGGGGGACGCGCGGGTGGATGTCGACTACCCTGTGACGACCCGTGCGGGAATGGACCTCAGGGTCCAGGTCGCGATCGCGAGTGATGAGCCACTGCCCGACACGATCCGGATGGAGGTCGATCGCGAGTATCTCGCGATGTTCGAGGATCTGCTCTTCGTTCCGGAGGCCCTCGGTCAGTCGGCGCTGGACAGCGAGATCATGCGCCTCGAGTACGAGGTGCCGGATGGGGTAACGGAGGTCATCCTGACGATTGAGGGCCGTGCCGGCGATCAGTGGGAGCCGAGAACCGGGGGGACGCTCCGCCTTTATGCATCCGATGGATCCGAGACAGACATTGATCTTTCGACCTGGAGGCTACCCTGATGGATATCGTCGTGCGCGCGGGAATCGCGTTCATTCTTCTCTGGCTGTTAACGAAGGCAACTGGGCGGGCCACTCTCGGTGAGCTGAGCTCCTTCGACCTCCTCATCTTCGTCACGATGGGCGACCTCATTCAGCAGGGGATCACGGGAGAGGACCGCACCCTCACGGGCGGTCTCATGGCCGTGGCGACCTTTGCGATCCTTGCAGTCCTCTTCAACTTCGTCGTCACGAGGTGGCCGAAGGCCAGCCGCGCCATCGAAGGGCCGCCGATCATTCTTGTCGCCGATGGAAAGGCCCGCACGAACGCGATGAGGCATCAGCGCGTCTCCGTCACCGAGATCCTCAGCGCCGCCCGGCAGTCCGGCTTCGAACGGCTCGAGGACATCCGCCTCGCCGTGCTCGAGCAGGACGGCAAGATCTCCTTCTTCGCCAGGGAATCCTCGAAGGGCTCCTGAAGCGGCCCGCCTCCGAACGAGCATTCGCACGATGATGTCGTCCGTTTCCGAATCCGCGGCCGCTGAAGGCGATCGAGCGACGCCGCATGACATTGTCCTGTCCCGCATGCGGGACAGGACAATGTCATGAGCGGTCCTTAGAGCCTTTCGAGGTCCGTCGTTGCAGGCCCCTCGATCAGGGTGCCGTCAGCTTCGAAGCGCGAGCCGTGCAGCGGGCAGTCCCACGACTTCTCAGCATCGTTCCATGCGAGGATGCCCTTCATGTGCGGGCACACGAGGCTGACACGGCAGGGGCGCCCGTCGACGATTGACTCACCGACAGGTGTCGTTCCGACGTGACCGGTTTTTGCGGACGCAGCATCGGCGTCGACCTTCGTCGAGTCGATCGAGGCGCTACCGTCGGCGGCGACTTCGGCGGTGGAGGGATGAGCGGCGGAGCCTTCCGGCTCGTCCCGCAAATCCGTCCCGACAGCCTTGAGAGCAGCCTTCGCTTGCGTCTTTGGCATGTCGGACAGGGTCGAGATTGCACCCTTGACGGTACCGAAGGCACTGGGTGATCCGAAGGTGTGCGGGTCCGGCCTACCGAGAACAATGTCGGTGACCTGGTGGGCGGCGGCTGGCGCACCGGTAAGTCCCCACTTGCTGTAGCCACCCGCGAAATGGATACGGCCCTCTCCCCAGGGGAGCGTTTTCACCATCGGGACCATCGTGGCGGGGTGGTAGTCCTGCGCAGACCACGCATGAGTCAATCGCGCCCCGGGGAAGTGTTTCTGCGTCCACTCTGTAATCTCGTCAGTCTGCGCTTGCGTACTGTCCGCCATACCGGTGCGGTGACCATTGCCACCGACAAGGAGGTACCGGGTGCCAGCCACCTCCGCGGTGCGCAACGACCGTGTGGGGGATTCGACGGAAATGAGCATTCCCTCGGGAACCGCCCCGTCGTATTCGAAGGAGCACAGATACGAGCGTTGCGGAGAGAGCTCGACCGTTGTCTTGCCCTTATCGAGGATTGGCGTCGCAGTTGCCAGGACAACGTCATCGCCGGTGACGATCCCCTCGGGCGTCTCGACGTCGATGCGACGATCCGTCGTGTCGTAGTCCAGGCTCACAACCCGGCATGTGTAGACGATCGTTCCGCCAGCCGCGGTGAGCTCCTGCGAAAGGGCGGCGAGAACGTCGAGAGGGTTCACCTGAAGCTGGCCCGGTAGCTCGACGGCGCGGTGCACGGCGAAGGGGGCTGTCATTGTGTCGTGGAGGATCGTTGGCAGGCCGAGCTCTCGGGCGATCTCGTGCTCTGCCAAGACGTCTTTCACGCCCTTCTCAGTCCGCGCAAACGTCCACGCGCTCGGCCGTTGAACGGGGACGCAGGTTTGCTCGCAGAACTGGACGAGCCAATCGAAGCCCTTCTTGCTACCTGCCAGATAATCGGCCGCGAGCTCCTTGTTGACTGTCTTGGCGATCTGCGAGAGCCGATTGCTCTGGAGGAGAGTGGCTTTCGCTGTCGTGGCGCCGCTCGCCCCTGCCCCAACATCTCGAGATTCAATGACGAGGGTCTTCTGGCCCTCGCGGGCGAGTAGCAGTGCGGTCGTGAGGCCAGTGAATCCCGCGCCGACAATGACCGTGTCGTAGTGCGCGGCGGGAGTGAGCCGCGCGGTCGGGTAGCTTCGCTCCTTCGCTCTCCACAGTGACGTACTCATGATCGCGGATCCAGGACGACCTTGATGCAGCCGTCTTCTTTCTTCTGGAACTTCTCGTACATGGTTGGTGCCTCCTCAAGCGAAACTCGGTGGGTGACAAAATCTTCTGTGCCGAGCGGATCGGCGGGATCTTCGACAAGGGGGAGGACGTCATCAATCCATGAGTGAACGTTGGCCTGGCCCATGCGCAACTGAATCTGCTTGTCGAACATCGTGAGCATCGGTAAGGGATCCATCTCGCCGCCGTAGACGCCGCTGAGGGAAACAGTTCCGCCGCGGCGGACAAGATCGATGGCACCGTGAAGGGCAGCGAGCCGATCGACGCCTGCCTTCTCCATCATCTTGCGCCCAACGGCATCGGGTAGCGCCCCGACGGCTTGATGGGCGGCCCACCCGATTGGTGACCCGTGGGCCTCCATTCCGACAGCGTCGACAACAGCATCCGGGCCGCGACCACTCGTCATGTCACGGATCTCGTCGTTGACGCTCGGCGAATAGTCGAATGTCGTGATGCCGTGGCGTTCGGCCATCGTCCTGCGCTCGGGTACCGGATCGATTGCGAACACTGTTGCCCCGAGATGCGTGCCAATCCTCGCAACCATCTGGCCGATAGGGCCAAGCCCGTAGACCGCGAGAGTATCGCCCTCTTCCACCCCCGAATATGCCACTCCCTGCCATGCGGTCGGAATGACGTCACTGAGGAAGAGATACCGATGGTCGTCCAGCTCCTCGCCGATCTTGATGGCACCGAAGTCCGCATGCGGAACGCGGAGGTACTCGGCCTGGCCTCCTGGGACAGAGCCATACAGCTTGGAATATCCGAACAGGGCGGCACCCGAGCCGTACTCGCGCACCTGGGTTGTCTCACACTGGGTTGTCAGGCCCCTCCTACACATCCAGCACGTTCCGCAGGAAATGGGGAAAGGGACGACAATGCGCTGACCTACAGTGAGGTTCGAGTCCGGCCCCGCCTCGATAACCCGGCCCATCGGTTCGTGGCCGATGATGTCGCCCTTCTCCATGAATGGTCCGAGTACCTCATAGAGGTGGAGGTCGGAGCCGCAGATCGCGGTTGACGTCACTTCGATAATCGCGTCGGTCGGCTCTTGAAGTATCGGGTCGGGGACGGTCTCGACGCTCACATGTCTCTTGCCCTGCCAGGTTAGAGCTTTCACTGCATCTCCTTGAGTGTGGGAGGGGTTGACTTTTATCTTCACGCTGGCTCATGTGACGCACAACTCAAGGGCGGCAAGGGCAGTTGGCGGAAACGCGAGAAGGGGAGGCTCCGCGACTGCTGGACAGCAGAGTAGCTACCGCACGTTACCCGCATGACGACGCGGTTCTACCGCCAAAGACGAGGAGAGCTTCTCGTGACGCGCATGGGCGTAGGTTGTGGCACGACATTCAGCGTGGATACAGGGGGAATGGAGGGTGCGTCCCGAGAGGAACGGCCGTGTCCAGACTCGTCGGGGATAATGGAAGGCAGTGCAACGAAACAGGAGTGAAGTGGACGTGAAGGCAGAGCAGTGGTCGACGATCGAGTCGGGCGAGCACGATGTCAGGCTTGTCGTATGCGACATGGACGGGACGCTACTCGATGATGACGGGGCGGTGCCGGAGACCTTCTGGCCACTCGTTGACACGATGAACGAACGCGGGATCGTCTTTGCGCCCGCGAGTGGCCGCCAGTATGCAACGCTCGCGCAGATGTTCGAGGACCACGACTCGGTCCGCACATTTATCGCCGACAACGGAACGAGAGTCGTACAGGACGAGGAGGTTGTTTCCCTCACGCCTCTTGACCGGGACTCGGCCGTGCGTGTCATCGACGGAGTCCGGGCTGCCACCCACCGCGACCTCGGGCTTGTCGCCGGCGGAGCCAAGCGTGCCTACGTTGAGCGGCAGGACGATCGCTTCGTCGAGCAGGCCTCCAGATACAACATCGACCTCGAGATCGTCGATGACCTCAAGTCAGTTGATGATCATTTCATTAAGATGGCGACCTTCGATTTCCGGGGAGTTGACGACATTGTCGACGATGTGTTCCCGGGCGACTGGGACGGCAACCAGGTTGTCATCTCCGCAACGCATTGGATCGACATCATGTCGGACCGGGCGAATAAGGGCACCGCGGTTGTCGACCTGCAGAAGCATCTCGGTGTCACACGAACCCAGACGGTCGTGTTCGGTGACTTCCTCAATGACCTGGAGATGATCCGGGAGGCCGAGCTGTCCTTCGCCATGGAAAACGCGCACGAAGGAATCATCGACGCGGCCCATTACCTTGCCCCGAGCAACAACGATGACGGCGTCGTCACCGTTCTCAAGCACATGCTCAACCTCTGAGGAATAGCGCCACCAATCGAACAACACAGCGCCCGACCGATGGTCGGGCGCTGTCTATGCAGCAAGCACGGTTCGTGATGACTGACGCACGGCGAGGGATCCATCCGGCCGCCTGGCGAACCTCGACGCTCAAGAGCGCGATCGGGTGCGATGAACGTATCCGAGCCGGCGATGCACGTATGCGGAAGCAGACTCGACCGCGTCTGTAATGCTGGCGTTGCTACCTAGGTGGAACGGTCGCCTGGTGGTGTCGCTAGGCTGGCTCGTCCGGAGGCCTCATGCGATTGGACCGGCTCTTCGCCTGGAACCTGCATCCGACGTGCCATCGCATGACCTGGGCGAGGAGCCAGCCTGTGTCGCTGTAGTCGCCGACGAATTTGCCCGACACTCTCTCGGCCCAAGCACCCTCCGCACCTTCGTAGACGGTGTACATCCAGGCCGTCTCGTCGTGGCTGAAAACAAAGGCTGATGATGCGGACTCGGTGGTGTAGATGAGGGAGAACTCCATCCCCCGTTCATCCGCCTCCCGCCACAGCTCCGGGAACCGGAACCAGTATTTTTCTATCGACGTCGGGAAAGCGAGGAATTCACCATCGAAACCAAGAAATGTGTCCATTGACCTCCTCAAAAGGTCCCTCCATTGTAGTGAGGACCCCTGGCAGAAAAGGTTGGCGATGTGCCTACCAGCGGCGTTGCATCGCTGACACCGAGAATTCCGAGTGGCGAGTCTGGTGCCGTATGGGAACATGGAGACATGATTCCGTTCACACCGTCACCTGACCGCTATAACGAAATCCCGTTCCGACCCTGTGGAGCCTCCGGCCTGCAGCTACCGGCGATCGCTCTTGGGCTGTGGCACAACTTTGGCGATGATCGGCCATTCCAAACCCAGCGGGACATTGTGAGGCGCGCCTTCGACCTGGGCGTGTTCCACTTCGACCTAGCGAATAACTATGGCCCGCCCGCCGGTAGTACCGAAGAGAACTTCGGCCGCATTCTCCAAAAGGACTTCCTCCCGTTCCGCCACGAGCTCATCCTCGCCACCAAGGCTGGCTGGGACATGTGGGAGGGCCCCCATGGCTTCGGAGGATCGCGCAAGTACCTCCTCACCTCCCTTGACGAGTCCCTTAAGCGGCTTGGCACCGACCACGTCGACATCTTCTATCACCACCGTCCGGACCCGGATACTCCGATCGAGGAGTCGATGGTTGCCCTCCACCAGGCCGTGACCTCTGGCAAGGCTCTTTACGCTGGAATCTCCTCCTATTCCGTCAACGCGACGAAGGAAGCCGCGGCGATCATGCGTGACCTCGGCACCCCGCTCGTTATTCACCAGCCTTCCTACTCGATGCTCAACAGGTGGGTCGAAGACGATTCTCCGTCACTGCTTGAGGCAGCAGCGGAGGAGGGTATGGGAGTTATCGGATTCTCGGCTCTCGCCCAGGGCCTGCTCACTGACCGATATCTCGATGGCATCCCCGAGGGTTCCCGGCTCGCCGAGGGCAAGCTCAGCAAGAAGTTCTTCACCGACGACATCCTCGGTCACGTGCGGGCACTCAATGACATCGCTGCGGACCGCGGCCAAACGCTCGCGCAGATGGCGATCGCCTGGGTCCTTCGTGACCAGGGCAAGGCCTCTCTCACGACGGCCCTCATCGGCGCTTCATCGGTCAGCCAGCTCGAGGACTCCGTCAAGGCCGCCGAGAAGCTTGACTTCACCGACGATGAGCTCGCCGCCATCGACGAACATGCCGTCGAATCCGGTATTAACCAGTGGTGGGGAGCCACGTCGTCGCGCTGACTCAGCCGACGCCATGAGGTCCTCACCTCACTCACGTGAGGGGGAACCATGCACATCTCATCTGGTCCGCGCAGGCGCAGGTTCCTCTACGAGCTCCTCACGTCATCCGACGAGGGCCAGGCGCTCTCCGAGGCCGTGTGGCGGAGCAGACGACATTCGGCTGCATTGGAAATCTCGAGGCTGATCGGAACGGTCGACCTCACGCTGTCGCGAGCCGATGCGCACCAGGCGCTGGCCGACGCTGTCGCGCTCGCCATGTACTGGCAAGAGCCTGACGAGATCGATCGGACTCTCGCAGATGAGGAAGTCCGTTCTGCGCTCGCGGCCGTCGATGATCGGCAGGTCCTTGAGGCGCTCGACTGCGGAGATGACGAGCTGGCTGTCCGGTGGATAACGGACCACGCACAGCCGAGCGATGGCCTCCCGGCCGAGCAGATGCTCAGTCAATGGCTGGACGACCTCGTACGTTCTGTGCGGCGGTCGGAGCAGGAGCGCCCTGACGACCCGGCTGCCGCGTGGAGCGGCAGGTGGTGGTCGATGCCGCCGAACAATCTGCTGTCGAGTTCTGGCACGACCGTGACCGGGGTGCCAGCCGGGCTTGAGTATGTCGAAGATGGACCGCCGTCCGACCACGCGGAGGTTCTCAGGCTCGCGCTCGACAAACCGGCTGTTTTTGTCATCGACTCCGAGGAAGACTGGGCCGACCTCTGCGACACCTACCCCCTCGACGTGACCGCAGAAGTCCGGCAGGACTGGTACCGCACGACCGGTCGGGCTGGTCCATGGATCATCCCGAACTGGCGCGATGTTGGCAGGGACTGGGATGGTGTCAAGCTCACTGTCGCCGGCTACCTGACTTTAGCGGGCACGCTCATTCCCACACGCCAGGGGGCCAGCGTCATCGCAGGCTGGAACCCTGGCCACACGTACTGGCTCACCGACGTTGAGATCCTCGACAGGCAACGTTGGAAGCGACGCAGTGACGGAATGACCTGGTACCCCGAGTGAGCGCGGGGCGGGACGCACTCCACGTTCACCGAAAGAACGCCCGGGTGACCAGCTGGCCGCCACGGCGCCGTTTCTACAAGCGCGTCCTCAGCTCGCTCATCGCATCGCCCAACCCGTCCGTGACCGCGATGCTCGTTGCGCCGAGCCAGCCGGCGAGCCGCTCGATCTCACCTGCGAGCGCACGGTCGGTTTCCGGACTCTCGCCATTCGGCTCGTACCAGGCTCCCGCAACAAGAAGGCGCGAGCTCTGTCTGTCGAGCGCGAGATCTGCTCGCGCCGGAATCGTTCCGTTGTGAAGAAGGGGTAGCGAATAGTAGCCGCGAGTCCGCTGTGGAGCAGGGGTGTAGATCCCGATCCTGTAATCGAGGCCAAAGAGTGCGAGCGCACGCCGGCGCTCGAAGATGAGGGGGTCGAAGGGCGAGAGGAAGGTCGTGCCGCGCACCGCCCGTGGGATGCTGGCCGACCCGTCCATGACCGCATCCTTCATCCCATCCACCTCGACGGGGACTGCCTGTCCTGAGTCGATGAGTGCGTTCAGCACCGGGCGCACGCTCGTCATCGGTAGGCGAAAGAAGTCCGCAATAGTTGCGGCCGTGCCGATGCCGACTTTCGTGAGGGACAGCTTCGTGAGCGCTGTCAGGGCGGTCTGGAGATCGGGCGGATCGCCAGCCGTGTTCGGTAGCATGCGTGTCCGGGCGCCATAGATCCGATGGAAGTGGTGGGTGCGGCCCGCGCTTGCGAGGATGTCGCGGTCAAAGAGGTTTTCGAGCATGACCTTGACGGCGTTCCGCGACCAGTCGAACCCGGTACGCTGTTCGATAAGGTCGGCTTCCTCCGGGGTGAGATCCTGTGTGCCGAGCCAGGCGCTGACCTGCGGGGCAGTTGCCGTCCTCGTCTTCAGGTAGTCCGTGATCCGTTGCGCGAGCCAGTCAGCCCCCGGATGTGCTTCGATGTTGCCGCCGGACCAGCGGCGCCGGAACCCGGAGAGGAGCCGGTGTGTCGCGGGCGGGACGAAGCAGGCCTCGTGGCCCCACTGTTCAAAGACAAGCCGCGGCGGCTTCGATGCGGCGTCGTCAAGGAGCGTCGTCTCGTAGGGGCCGAGCCGGGAATAGAGCGGGAAATAGTGGGCCCGAACGAGAACGTTGACGGTGTCGATCTGCAGCACTCCCATCTTCTTCACCATCGACGCGACGTCTGCCCGAGTAGAGGCGGGGGAGATCCGCTCGAGGTGCTGAGCGCGGATGGCGAGGCCGCGTGCCTGTTGCTGGCTGAGTCGGCGCATGTGGATCCCTCCTGTCGGGGTCTAGGCTAGCCTCTGCCACAGCGGGCGGCGCGTCAGTCGGGTGTCTCCGCTGACAGCGCGCTGCCGGTCGATTCGACTGCGACATCCGCACCGGCCGTCTTTCGGTGCCGCCTCTTGAACGGATTGGTCAGGCTGTAGCTCCGCCGCGTCGATGTCCGCGGGAAGTTCCAGATCTTATTCCGATCGAGGCGGGGCGGCTGGCTCTCCTGATAGTCGAAGACGGGCAGGCTGAGTTTGAAGTAGATCGCGAGGATGCGGACGATGAAGATCGTGAGAAGGGTCGTGACAACGGTGATGTCCTCGGAGATTCCGAGCTCCTCAAAGCCGAGATAGACGATGACGCCGAGCGGAACGACGGAGGCGTACAGCTCCTTGTGGAAGACGAGCGGGATCCGGTTGCACAGAATGTCGCGAAGGATGCCGCCCATAACCCCCGTAATAAGGCCGGAGACGAGGGCGATGACGAATCCGTACCCCATCTCGAGTGCGATCCGAATGCCGAATACCGTGAACACGGCCAAGCCGACCGAGTCGAGCACGAGAAACAGCACCCGGAAGTACTTCATGAGCGGAGAGGTGAGGACGGTGATGATGGCGGCGGCGACGAGGATGATGAGATAGTGCGGGTTCTCGACCCAGACGAGCGGATAGTGGCCGAGCAGCATGTCACGGACTGAGCCGCCCCCAAGTGCGGTCACGCACGCCACCATCGTCACCCCGAACAGGTCCATCTTCTGCCGACCAGCGGCAAGGGCGCCGGTCATGGCCTCGGCGGTAATGCCGATGATGAATAGAATGGTGAGAAGCATGCGACATCCCTGAAGAAGACATAACGAGACCGCCGGTGGGCGGTCCTTTCCAGTCTAGGAAGCCCGCGCGGGCCCGGGTAGAGATGGTGGGCACCATTCCCCGCTTATAGCGAAGCTCATAGTACGCTGGTGGGCCGATTGTGTAGCGTTGAGTAGTCAACCATCGACCGAACTGGCGGACCGCAGGGTCGGCCGCGTAAGCGAGTATGCACTTGCCTGATTCTCACAGCGTCCGATCGACACCCGAGGCCCCGCCACAGTTGCGCGCCCCCTCCCGCGGTGGGCTCGGCAGTGCCCACGGTAAAGCCATTCTCATGGGCGAGCATTCCGTCGTGTACGGCGCGCCCGCCATCGCCCTTCCCCTTCTCGACCTGCAGACTACAGCGAGCGTTCGCGAAGCAGGTCACGGGTCGATCAGCTCCGACCTCTACACCGGCCCGCTCGAAGCGGCACCTGCGAAGCTCCGTCCCGTTATCACCGCCCTCCGGGCGACAGCGGACCGAGTCGGGCTCAGCGCTGACACGTTCGAGATCGTCATCTCCTCGACTATCCCGCTCGAACGAGGGCTCGGCTCGTCCGCGGCCGTGGCGGCCGCGATGGTGCGGGCCGTGAGCACTGCCGCGGGGATTGCGCTCTCCCCGGACGAGACGTTTGAGCTTGTTCAAATCGCCGAACACGTTGCCCACGGCACGTCATCAGGGCTTGATGCTCACGCGGTCCGGTCGCTGGCGCCCGTTCGCTTCCAGGCCGGCGTGCCCACCCCCGTTCGAGTGGCCGCCCCCATGACACTTGTTGTTGCAGACTCCGGCACATCCGGATCGACGTCCGCCGCGGTTGGCGGTGTGCGGATGCTGAAGGAGGCACGGCCGTCCCTTGTCGAGAGCATCGTCGACTCTCTCGCCTCACTGTCCGACATCGCGATCGACGCCCTAGGGGAGGGGGACGCCGCCCGGCTAGGGGCAACGATGTTCTCCGGCCACGAGCAGCTCGCTCGCCTTGGCGTATCCGCCCCGGCGCTTGACGCGCTCGTCGCAGCGGCAGCAGACAGCGGCGCCCACGGCGCGAAGCTCACGGGTTCGGGCCTCGGCGGATGTGTCCTCGCGCTCGTTGAGCCGGATGCTGCGGATTCGATCAGCGCTGCCATGGAGGCGGCAGGTGCCGTACAGATATTGAGGACAACCCTTCCGGGTGGACAAAAGGAGAATGAGTGACCACTGCACGGGCCTACCCGAACATTGCCCTCGTCAAATACTGGGGCAAGGCTGATGAGGACCTCATCCTTCCCGCTGCCGGGTCACTGTCGATGACTCTCGATGATTACTCGACAACGACGACAGTGACGCTCGTCGACGGCGAGGACGAGTTCAGGCTCAACGATGTGGAACAGCTCGGACGGTCAGCCGACCGCGTCACGACATTCCTTGAGCTTGTCCGCAGTTACGCGCGAGTCGTCGGGCTCGATACAGCCCACTATTCCGCACGTGTTGTGTCGGTCAACGAAGGTCCGACTGCGGCCGGCATGGCATCGTCCGCCTCTGGATTCGCGGCGCTCGCGGTTGCTGCCAGCGCGGCGTATGGCCTTCGGATGGACACCCGGGAGCTGAGTCGCCTTGCCCGGCGCGGATCTGGATCCGCCAGCCGCTCCCTCATCGACCGTTTCGCCGTGTGGTACCCGGGTGATGATGAGAGCTCGTACGCCGAACAGATCGAGGCTCCCGACATGGCAATGGTCTCGGTGCCCGTCGCAACCGGAAAGAAGGCCGTCTCCTCGCGGAGTGGCATGGTGGCGACCCAGACAACTTCCCCGTTCTACCATGCCTGGGTTTCCTCAACGGCCGTGACGTTGCGCGACATGATCGGAGCGTGTGCGGCTGGCGATTTCACGAGAATCGGAGAGTTGTCCGAGAACCATGCGATTCGGATGCACGCGGTTATCGCCGCCTCCCAGCCGTCGATCCGCTACCTCACACCGGCCTCGATCGCGATCTTCGACGAGATCGCGGCCATGAGAGCAGATGGCATCGAAGCGTATGCGACGGCGGATGCGGGACCGAATGTCTTCGCCGTCACGCTACCCGAGCTCGCCGAGTCCGTTGCGGACCGGCTCCGGCCACTTGCCACCGGGGAAACGAAGATCCTTAGGCCCGGGCCCGGTGCCCGCCTTATCGGAGACGACGAGTGATCACGGCCCGCGCTCCAGGCAAGCTCTTCATCGCAGGAGAGTACGCCGTCGTTGAGCCCCGCCATCCTGCCATCCTCGTTGCTGTCGACCGGCACATCACTGTCACGGTGACCGAATCCTCGGGTCTCTCCCGAATTCACTCCGCGGGCAGACCCGCGCTCGAGTGGCGCTTCGAGAACGGCGTTGTCACCGCCAGCCGTCACAGTTACGTCACCCGCGCCATTGACGTGATCGAGCGGCTCCGGGAGGAGCGCGGGCTCGCGCCACTCACGTTCGACCTCACCATCGAATCGGAGCTGGAAGACAATGGCAGGAAGTTCGGACTCGGCTCCTCAGCGGCCGTTGTCGTCGCCACGATCGCGGCGATGAATGACGTGTACGGCCTCGGACTGTCCGCGATCAAGAGAACGAAACTCGCACTTCTTGCAACAATCGCCCAGTCGCCCCGAGCCTCCGGCGGCGACGTTGCCGCCTCAACCTTCGGCGGTTGGATCTTCTATCGCTCACCCGACCGCGCCATCCTCGCCGCGGAAAGTACGGTATCCGAGGCGCTGAAATCGCCCGGGTGGCAGGGCTTCGAAGTGCGTCCGCTACCGGCGCCCACCCTTGACCTCATGGTTGGCTGGTCCGGTTCACCAGCCTCGACCCAGTCACTTGTCGATGGAGTGACGCGGGCGAACCCATCGGATTTCTCGTCATTCCTCACCGAGTCCGACAGCATCGTCCAGTCCCTTGCAACCGCACTTGACGATGGGGATTCCGACACTGCGCAGCGCGCGGTGCGTGAGGCACGTCAGAACCTGCGCCGGCTCCAGGCAACGACCGGCATCGCCATCGAGACCGACAGGCTTGCCGCCCTGTGCGATCTTGCAGAAGCGCGTGGAGCAGCCGCAAAGCTATCCGGGGCGGGCGGCGGCGACTGCGGCATCGCCCTCGGCTCGGCGGATCCGGAACTGTTAAGGGCATGGGAAGGCGCAGGGATCGTGCCGCTGGATCTCAAGGTACAGGAGGCAGACGCATGAGCGCGGACCGCAAGGAAGACCACATCCGTCTCGCCGCGGGGCAGCAGGACCGCCCCGCGGGTCACCGAGGCTACGACGATGTCGACATCATCCACCACGCCCTCGCCGGAATCGACCGCGACAAGGTCGACGTGAGCGTGACGGTGGGCCCATGGACCTTCCCGGCCCCCTTCTACATCAACGGGATGACGGGCGGGACTGATACGGCGCTGACAATCAACCGGGCGCTTGCTGCCGCTGCTGCCCACACCGGTATCCCCATGGCGTCCGGATCGGTCGGCATTGCGCTCGACGATCCGAGTGCGGCAGGAAGTTTCACCATCATCCGCGAGGAAAACCCGAACGGCATCGTCTTTGCCAATATCGGGGCGGGTCGAAGTCTTGACGATGCGAAACGGGCGGTCGACCTTCTGTCAGCCGACGGCCTTCAGCTTCATCTCAACTCCGTCCAAGAGACCGTCATGCCCGAGGGTTCTCGCGAGTTCTCATCCTGGCTTTCCCTCATCGAGCAGATCGCCTCCGGCCTCGACGTGCCTGTCATTGTCAAGGAGGTCGGCTTCGGACTATCAGCTGTGACCCTCGGCCAGCTGAAGGATGCGGGAGTACGGATCGCGGACGTCGCAGGTTCGGGAGGCACGGATTTCGCGAAGATTGAAAACGACCGCCGTGGTGGCGGGCACGACGACTACTCCTACCTCAACGGGTACGGAAGTTCGGCCATTCAATGCCTCCTCGACGCCCTCGCCGAGGGCTACGTCGGTCCCACGGCCGATCCGAACTTCACCGTCCTCGCCTCGGGTGGGGTGCGCACCCCCTTCGACGTCGTGAAATCCCTCGCCCTCGGAGCCCGCGCAGTCGGCATGGCCGGCACGTTCCTCAAGGTGGCTCTCGATGACGGAGCTGACGGGCTGATCGAGATGATCGACGCCTGGACGACAAGGATCGGGGAGATGATGGCACTCATGGGGGCCGCGACCCCGGGGGAGCTGGAACGAACCGATCTGCTAATCCGCGGCGAGTCCGGAGAGTTCGCGCGCCTGCGTGGCCTCGACCCGGCCACGCTTGCCACACGAAGCCGGGAGGCGAGATGAGCACATACTCCGACACAACAGTCACGGCGATTCCCACCCGCTGGGTGGGGCCGATTCGGTTTTCGGGCGCCGTCAACGGGGAGTGGGAGGTCCCGCTCGCGACCTACGAGACCCCGCTGTGGCCGTCCGTCGGGCGCGGGGCCAAGGTGTCCCGCCAGGTCGACGGCGGCATCGTGACGACGGTCGTGGGTGAGAGGATGACGCGTTCGGTCCTCTTCACGGCGCGTAGTGCGGCCGACGCCCACCAGGCCTCCCTCGCCATTCACGCCCGCTTCGATGACCTGCAGGATGTTGTGTCACGCGGTTCGCGCTTCGCAAAGCTCGTCGAGATCCACCCCGAGATCGTCGGTAGCCTGCTCTTCGTCCGTTTCGCCTTCACAACGGGGGACGCCTCCGGCCACAACATGGCGACCGCCGCGTCAGATGCTCTCATGTCAGAGATCATCTCCTGGGGGCTTGGCCTTGGCTATGGCTCGATCTCGGGCAATTACTGCACGGACAAGAAGCCCTCCGCTGTCAACGGTGTGCTCGGGCGGGGCCGCAACGTCCAGGCCGACATCCTCATCCCGCACGACATCGTCGCCAGCACCCTTAAGACAACGGCGGAGAGGGTGAGCGAGCTCGTGATCCGCAAGAACTACGTCGGTTCGACGATCGCGGGCGCCCTGCGCTCAGCTAACGCCCACTTCGCGAACATGCTCCTCGCGTTCTATCTGGCGACGGGCCAGGATGCGGCGAACATCGTCGAAGGCTCGCAGGGCTTGACGTACGCGGAGAACCGCCCCGAGGGGCTCTACTTCGGGTGCTCGCTCCCGCACCTCATCGTCGGAACTGTCGGCAACGGCAAGCATCTTGCCCATGTCGACGAGGCAATGGGCAGGCTCGGTCTTCGCGAGGAGCGCGAGCCGGGCGAGAACAGCAGGCGCCTCGCGGCCCTCATTGCTGGCACCGTCCTGTGCGGCGAACTATCGCTACTCGCTGCACAGACCAACCCGGGCGAACTCATGGCCGCCCACGTGTCCCTCGAACGGGGCACGGACCACAGCTCCTCGCGGAGCGGGATGGAAGGAGATCCGTCATGATCATTGGGATTCACGACCTCGATGTCGCCACAGCCCACTACGTTCTCGACCTCGACGAGATGGCACAGGCGCTTGGCGTTGACCCGGCGAAATACGAGAAGGGGCTTGGCCAGGACGAGTTCTCGGTCCCAGCTCCCGACGAAGACATCGTGACGATGGCGGCGGAAGCGGCCTCCCGCGTGCTAAGCCGTAACGACCGGACAAGGATCCGCTCCGTCCTTTTCGCAACCGAGACCGGCATCGACCAGTCCAAGGCTGCAGGCGTCTTCGTGCACGGTTTGCTCGGACTGCCACACACCGTGCGCACTGTCGAGTTCAAGCAGGCCTGCTACTCGGGAACAGCCGCACTCCAGGCCGCAGTCAATCAGGTCGCGCGCTACCCCGAGGACCAGGTACTTGTCATCACCGCCGATGTTGCCCGTTATGCGGTGGGAACCGGTGGTGAACCCACGCAGGGCGCTGGCGCCGTCGCCATGCTCGTGGCCGCTGATCCGAACCTTGTTGTCATCGAGCCCGGGTCAGGCGTCTACACATCCGACGTCAACGACTTCTGGCGACCGAACGACTCCTCCACCCCATTTGTTGAGGGCAAGCTCTCCCTCGATGCGTACATGGATGCCAACGTCGGGGCGTGGGACGATCTTGTCGCCCAGCGAGGTCTCTCTATCACCGACATCGATCGTTTCATGCACCATCAGCCGTTCACGAAGATGGCGAGGAAGGCCCACAGCCGGCTCGCTGAGCACGTCGGTTTGCCGCTTGGAGATGACCTCATTGAGCAATCGATGGTCTACAACCGCCGCATCGGCAACTCCTACACGGCGTCCCTCTATTTCGGGCTCGTCGCCCAACTTCACGCTGGCGACGCTCTCGAAGGTAGGCGGCTCGGCCTGTTCTCGTACGGGTCCGGCTCTGTCGCTGAGTTCTTCACAGCTGTCGTCCAGGAGGGCTACTCGGATTACCTCCACCCGGAAAACGTGACCCAGTCCCTCGACCGTCGTGTCCCGCTCACGTTCGAGGAGTACCGGGACCTCCACGCCAACTACATCGGAGAATCGGACAACGTCGAAACTCCCATCGTCACAGCCGCACCCTTCCGGTTTACCGGCATCACCGACCGCGTGCGCCAGTACGAGGCTCGTAGCTAGCGGCCCTTATCCATACTCTCTCCGTGCCCCGGCTTGCCGGGGCACGGTCCATTGCCCCGAGACCCGACGTTGCACCGCCGTCGTCCACGGGTGAACGAGGGCAAACCTTGGAGTTGCATGAACAGAACTCCGAGCCTGAGGCGCCTCCACTGTCTTTCCCCTGGTCGGCGACCTATGTTGGGGTGTGAACTGCGCGACACTGAAGGAGTGACTATGCCGACCATCGCAACGACAATTGTTGAGACGCTGTCGAAGAGTGGCGTTGAGCGGGTGTACGGGCTACCGGGCGATTCGCTCAATGGTTTCACCGACGCCATCAGACAGAGCGAACTCGACTGGATCCACGTGCGCCACGAAGAGGCGGCGGGATTCGCCGCCGCCGCGGAAGCGGCCATGACCGGGGAACTTGCCGTGTGTGCGGGAAGCTGCGGGCCAGGAAACCTCCACCTCATCAACGGACTGTACGACGCTCAGCGATCCCGCGTCCCCGTCCTCGCCATCGCCGCTCACATCCCCTCGCACGAGATCGGAACGGGCTACTTCCAGGAGACCCACCCGCAGTCGGTTTTCGCCGAATGCAGCGTCTACGTCGAGCATGTGTCGAACCCCGAGCAAATGCCGAGGATCCTTCGCATCGCCATGCGCGAAGCGCTGACAAAGCGCGGAGTTGCCGTTCTCGTCATCTCCGGCGACGTCCTCCTCACGGAGATCGAGGCCGAAGCGGAAGAGATCCGCCACCATCCCTCACTCGTTTATCCGGATGCTGAAAGGCTGTCACGTGCGGCGGAGGCACTGAACGCGGGAGAGAAGGTGACGATCCTCGCCGGAGCGGGCACAGCGGGAGCACATGATGAACTCGTCCGGGCTGCAGAGCGGCTCAAGGCCCCGATCGTCCACGCTCTGCGCGGCAAGGAACACATCGAGTACGACAACCCGTACGACGTCGGGATGAGCGGCCTAATCGGGTTCGAATCGGGTTACCACGCTCTGCGTGAGGCCGATACGCTCCTCATGCTCGGAACTGATCTGCCCTACCCGCAGTTCTACCCGGATGCGGCGACAACTATCCAAGTCGACATCAGGGGCGAACAGATCGGTAGGCGCACGCGCGTCGCCATCCCGCTTGTCGGCGGAGTGAAGGAGACGCTCGATGTTCTCATGAAGCACATCGATGAGAAACGCTCACGTACGCATCTCGATTCGATGCTGACGCTATACAAGGAGTCACGGAAGGGACTGGACGACCTGACGAAACACTCCCGCAGGACGATCCACCCGCAGCGTCTCACCCGCCTCATCGACGAGGGAGCGGCTCATGATGCGGTCTTTATCCCCGATGTCGGCTCACCCGTCGTCATGGCGTGCCGCTATGTGACGATGAATGGCAGGCGCCGACTCATCGGATCCTTCACACACGGTTCGATGGCGAACGCTGTACCGCAGGCGATCGGCGTCCAGCTGTCTGATCCGCAACGCCAGGTCATCGGACTGGCAGGCGAAGGTGGGTTGTCGATGCTCCTTGGGGAACTCCTCACTGTGCGCCAGCTCGATCTGCCGATCAAGATCGTCGTTTACAACAACTCCTCTCTCAACTTCGTTGAGCTGGAAATGAAGGCAGCCGGCGTTGTCAACTTCGCGACCGAGCTCGAAAACCCGCGCTTCTCCGACGTCGCCGAGGCTATCGGCATCAAGGGCATTCGTGTTGATAAGCCGAAGGATCTTGAGGCCGCGGTGACCGAGTTCCTCAATCACGACGGACCGGCCCTTCTCGACGTCGTGACGGAGGATCAGGAGCTCACCCTGCCACCGTCGATCGATGTGGAACAGGTCAAGGGCTTTAGCGTGTACGCGGTGAGGACTGTTCTCGATGGGCGGGGTAGCGAGCTCATCGACCTCGCGAAGGCAAACATCCGCCAATTGTTCTGACCGGGCAGCCGCCCTAGATGTAACCCAGCGTGCGCAGGACGGCAAGCTCGTCGGGTCGAGATAGGCCGCTCGACTGCCCGCCAGCTCTCAGCGTGTCTCGCGCCGTCTGCGTCAACGGGCGAGTCACGAGCCCCTGATCCCTGGCGGGTTGCGGGTCCCTGTTCATCATGTGCGCGAGTTCAGGGATCGGTGCGTACATGGGAAGAGCCCGCTCCCCACTCCAGAAGCCGATCTCCTGCTCGATAAGCACATCCGCATCGAGCCAGATCGGAGTCGGGTTCCCCTCGACGATGGTCGAGATCTCGGCGAGAAATGTCTCGCGCGGCATGGGCTCGCCGATGGCCTCCCAGACGCCGATGTCGGTGCTCTCGGCGAGGCGGACGATCCAGTCCGCGAGGTCGCGCACATCGATCCATTGCATCGGGTCTTGCGGTAGTGCGGGGGCGATATAGGGCAGACCATCTCCGGCTGCCTCAGCGATCCGCGCCGGCCAGTAAGTGAACCGTCCCGTCGGATCGCCGGGTCCGACGATAAGGCCCGGTCGGACAATGGCGTGGTTGGGGGATCGCTGATCGACGAGTTGCTCACAGGCGACCTTGAGACCCGGATAATCCTCGGGTCCGCCTTCGGTCACTGGTTCGGCCGTCTCCGTGTCCGCAGGGCCTCCGAGCGGCTCCGCCATCGCCGGATAAACGCTGATCGAGGACATGTAGATCCACCGTGCATAGGGGAAGAGCCCGAGCGCGGTGCCGACGTGTGCCGGGTGGCTTGAGATGTCGAGAACAATATCGGGGGACTGCTCGAGAAGGTCGAAGGGTGGCGCTGTCGCCCGGTCCCACGGAATGAAGGAAGCACCGTTTGGCGCGGTGCCGGTGACACCACGAGCCGCACACGTGACCGCGTGGCCACGCCGAATAAAGGCGCGAGCCGCTTCCCCCGAGAGGAACCCAGTCCCACCGAGAATGAGGACATCCATGCTGCCGCCTCCCGCGTTGAGGACATCAGGTTAAAAAGGTGATCCCGGGCGCCGGTGGTTCGACACCGACGCCCGGGACCTACGACGTTTTCTGCCGCCCAGCAGGGGCAGAATCACTCCTCGCGGTCGGACTCTGCTTCCGAGGTGGTCTCGCCCTCTTCGGGCTCCTCCTGTGAGGCGACCTTCTCGAGTTCGGCGTCTTCCTCGCGCTTGGTGTGCTTACCACCCATGATTCCTCCTGACCGGGCGAATGATCGCCCAACTGAACGTACCGCTAACGGTAGGCTCCGACGCTTCGGCTTCACAAGCGCAGCGCCGCGAACTCCCAGCGATATCCGAGGGTTCACGAATAGCGTAGGGAAACGCCCCATAGGCGCCCACCAGCGGTTTTGTTCGCTACGCGATCTTTATAGGCTCGGTCACATCAGCTCGGCACAATGAAAGCAGGTAATCATGACACTGAATGACCCGCGTCAGTATTTCAAGAAGGTCGACCCGCCGGAGCAGAAGCAGGAGCATCCGGGTCTGGACCGCGACCTCGAACCCCAGGCCGACATTGGCATCGACACCTACGTTGGTCATGGTCGGCTCAAGGGGCGCCGGGCCCTCATCACCGGAGGAGATTCGGGGATTGGCGCCGCTGTCGCCGTCGCCTACGCCCGAGAGGGCGCGGATGTTGCGATCTCATATCTGCCGGAGGAGCAGGTGGATGCCGACCGCGTGCTCGAGGCGATCCGTGCGGAGGGCCGGAAGGCCGTTGCGCTACCCGGCGACCTCATGGAGCTCGAGCAGTGCGAGCACATCGTCGAGGAGACCGTGCGCGAGTTCGGCGGTCTCGATATTCTCGTCAACAATGCGAGCCGCCAGATCTGGCATGACGGGATTGAGAACATCTCTGACGAGGACTTCGACCTCACAATGAAGTCGAACATATACTCCGCCTTCCGCGTGACGAAGGCGGCCCTGCGGCATATGAAGCCGGGTTCATCGATCATCTTCACGTCGTCGATTCAGGCGTACCAGCCATCGGATACACTCCTCGACTATGCCGTGACGAAGGCAGGGATGAACAACCTGTCGAAGGGACTCGCTCAGGAACTCGCGCCGAAGGGCATCCGTGTCAACGCGGTCGCCCCCGGCCCGATCTGGACCCCGCTCCAGCCGAGCTACGGTCAGCCGATGGAGAAGCTCACGTCCTTCGGGCAGGACACTCCGCTGGGCCGCGCTGGCCACCCAGTCGAACTCGCGGGCGCTTACGTCTTCCTCGCGTCGGACGAGGCCTCCTACGTCGCGGGCGAGACGCTCGGTGTCACCGGAGGCAAGCCGACCCCTTAACCGCTGGCGCACAACGAGCGTCAGGTGGTGGCCGCCCTCACGGGCGGCCACCACCTCTTCATCGGGACGCGACGAAGTCTTGTGCGCGAGGCACGACGCGGGGTTTAGAAAACCCTGCCCTCGAGTGCATCGTAGGAGTCGACAAAACGCTCGAACGAGGCCTCGTACTGAGCGGACGTTTCCGGGTCCGGCTCGTAACGATCGGAGACCTTGACCGCGCGTTCGGCGGCTTCCTCGCAGGAGTCGTAGACGCCAACGCCGACGCCCGCGTACATGGCGGCGCCGAGGCAACCCGCCTGGTTGTTCGCGAGGATCTCGATCGGGTGTCCGAGTGAATCCGCCAGCATCTGGCTCCAGAACGGCGACTTGGCGGCGCCGCCAACGAGGCGGATCGTGCCGATGTCGATGCCTGCAGCCTTCTGGGCGTTGATGACGTCCTTCATTTCGAAGCAGATGCCCTCGAGCACGGCGCGGACGACATCCGACTTGTTGGTTGACAGTGACAGGCCGAAGAGGTTTCCGCGCGCGTTGGCGTTCTGACGGGCGCCGGAGGCACCTGCGAGGTAGGGCAGGAACGTTACTCCGTTGGCGCCGATGGGAGAGCGGGAGGCCTGGCGGGTCATGAGGTCGTACGGATCGATGCCGACAACGCGGCCTGCGGACGTTTCGAGATCGCCAAACGTGTCCCGGTACCAGCGGAACGCGGAGGCTGATGTGTTCGAGAATGCCTCAATCGTCCAGTTGCCCATGCCGTGATTGGGCTTGACGACGAGTTTGCGCTGCGGATCGCGGCGGGACTCGTCCATGACGACGTAGCAGGAGCCGAAGGTGCCCATGACCATGACTGTGTCGCCGCCCTTGACGGCGCCGCCGCCGAACGTCGAACAGTTCTGATCGTGGCCGCCGATGGCGAGAGGCACGCCGTCAGGAAGTCCTGCACGGAGTGCGATATCGCCCGTGATGCTGCCGACGATCTGACCGGGCTCGGTCGAGATCTTCGCCCGCTTTTCGATGGGTAGACCGACGAGGTCATGGACGCCCTTTGACCATTCGAGCGTGTCGACGTCGAGCATGCCCTCACGGGAAGCAGAGGACAGGTCGGTCCAGTATTCCTCGGCGCCCCACAGTTTGAGGAGGTATTCCTGCTCCGACAGAAGCCAGCGTGCCCGTTCGAAGGTCTCCGGCTCGTTGTCTCGTAGCCACGCCCACTTCGGCGCAGCTGAGTTCGTGCCAAGGGGGTCGCCGGTTTCCTGGTAGAACTCCTCAGCACCGTAGGCCTCGCGGAGCTGCGGAATGTAGGGCGCGCCGCGCAGATCCTGCCACGAGACGAAGTCGCGCATGAGGAAGCCATCCTCATCGAGCATCGTGAGCAGCGGTGCCTGAGAAGAGAAGGCGAGACCCGCAATCTTCGTGCGGTCCACACCTGACTGGTTGATGGCAACGCGGCAGGACTCGACGAGCGGCGGGATGATGTCATCGTAGGACTGTTCGATCCAGCCCGGCTTGGGGAACAGCGTCGGGTACTCCCGGTAATCTTCGCCGAGGGGGTTGCCGTCGGCGTCGAAGACGACGGTCTTGCATCCGGTGGTGCCGGCATCGATGCCGACAAGGTATTTCTCTTCTGACATGTCAGACTCCGTTCTCGAGGTAGTCGGCGTATTGTTCGACGAGCTTGGCGGCGGACCTGGTACCGATGAGGGACACACCCATCTTCTCGATAAGCCAGAGAGATGCCGGCATGGCAAACGTGCGAGGCACGCCCGACACCTTGAGCTTCGTCTTCGGGTTCGTGATGTTGTCGCGCATGATCTTCACCTGCGACTCGGTGGGGAAGCCCTGCGACCCCGTCGCGGTCTTGACGTAGTCAATCCCAGCATCGCAGCACAGGCGGGTCAGGCGAGCGATTTCATCGTCAGTGAGGTAGCAGACCTCGAAGATGAGCTTCGAAATAGCGCGGCCTTCGCAGCGCTCGACGAGGCCTTCGAGCTCCCGCATTGTGAGCGCGTCGTTGCCATCACGGAACTCGCCAATATTGAGAACCATGTCGACAGCGGTCGCGCCCAGGTCGAGACCTTCATCGATTTCGGCGAACTTCATTGCCGTCGACGTGGCCCCGTAGGGGAAAGAGATGGCGGTGCCGACGTGAATGTCGGAGCCTTTGAGCTCCTCGGCCACGACGGGTGTCCAGTAGGAGTTCGTGTAACAGGCGGCCACATTGGCCTTCCGTGCACCCTGTGCATGGGCGCGGATATCCTGCTCGGTGGAGCTCTGCAGATGCAGTGCCATGTCAAAGTGTTTTGCGTACTCCGCAACAGTGAGCGTCATTCGTCCTCTCCTTTGAAGCTCGTCCGGTCACAACCGGTGACATAACGACTGTACAAGTCTAGACAAGAAGTGCGCAAGGAGATGATGTCTCGTGAGATGTTGGCGCAGTCATGTCGGCTGGCAGACATCGCCGATGGTCACACCGCCACCGGCTGTCCCGCTACGACGGATCGCTGTGGCGGGAAATCAAGGTCCAAGGCCCGAGAGCTAGGTCTCGAGGAGTTCATCCTTGTCGACGTCAGGCAAGGTTTGTCGAGGCGGGTCCTGCTTGCGCAGCACCTTATAGACCGCCCAGAGAACGGACAGAATGGGGATCGCAATAATTGCTCCGAAGAGTCCTGCGAGGAGCGTGCCAGCCGCGACGCCGAGGGCGATGACCGTTGGATGAAGCGAAACCTGCTTGCCCATGATGAGCGGTTGGAGGACATTGCCTTCAAGCTGGCCGATGAGGGCAATGCCGATGAGGACGATGAAGGCGACGGCGATACCGTTCGCGGCAAGCGCGACGATCGTTGCGATGATCATCGCGGCAGGCGCTCCGATCAGCGGAATGAAAGTTCCGATGACGACAAGAACGGCAAGCGGTGCGGCGAGTGGTACTCCGAGAACGATGAGGAGGAGAAAGGCGAGCGCCCCGTTGATGAGGCCGATGATGACCGTCCCGCGCGCGTAGCCCGAGAACGCCAGCCATCCCGCCATGGCCGCCCGGTGGGTTGTGTCCCGATGCTTGTCCGGAAGTTCATTGAGGAACCACAGCCACATCTGGGCACCCGACATGAGGAAGAAGACGGTGATGAGGGTGGCGAGCGACAGGATCATGATGCCGAGGCCGATAGAAGACGCGCCCGACATGACCTGTGATGTGATTTCGCCGGTGTTCTCTTGGATCCAAGCGATTCCATCGTCGATCGTTTGAGAAATCCACTGTTGCGGCTCATCTGAACTCACGTTCCAGGGCAGGGGAGCGTTCTCCACCAGCTCGAAGATCGAGTCGATGCCCTCACTGAACTGCGAGGCGAGGTCGTCCCACTCACTTCGGACTGAGATAACGACGAAGGCGATAAGGCCGGCGAAGGCGCCGATGACGAGCACGAGGCTAAGAATCATCGCCAGCGCTCGCGGTAACCAACGCGCGAGCAGGTCCGTGATTGGCCTCAGGACAGATGTTGCGACAAACGCGAGAAACACCGTGACGAAAATGAAGTTAACGTTGGCTGTCGCGAAAACGATGAACGCGACGAAGATGATGATCCCGATGAGGTACCACGATCCAAGTCCAAACTTCGCGAGCAACGGCGGGACGCCCGACGTGACGCCCGGCAGCTCAGGAGCGACGCTCGGCACCGGCTCATTGCCAACAGCCGCCGGGGACTCGGCGGTAGGGCTGGTCTTCTGCCGTGGTGAGAACAGTTTCATGGGCGGCCTCCTCCCTGACATCCTAGGGCCACCTCTCGATTTCGCATCCACCGCACCTCATGCTCGCCAATAAGCCTCTCTCGTTACCCGGACCTTGAGAAGGACAACCGGCGAGGGCGTTGCGTCACGGCAGGGGTAGAGCGCACGAAGTTCGTTATCAGTTGCGAAGGAGGATTAGCACATCGCTCGCCGGGTCCCTCGGTCGATGGCCACAACGGTCGCCCTTCTGACGGATGGCGCCCCGCGACAGCTAAGGGCGGCTTGACGATGATGGCGGGTCGTCCCAGGAGTGACCGGGCGAGAGTTTCGTTCCCGAGGGCGCAGTCGGCCAACTGCAGTTTCAAGAGCCGCCGGCTGAACTGAGCCCGCCCGGTGGGGGCGTCAATCGGAAGGCCGACAGCCCCCTTCCGCGCGTGATTGTCGGGGCGGCGGATGCTATGCCCGTCGCCTGGCAAATCAATCAGTCTGACGTGCGAACGGCTCTGCAACAATGTGCACGGGGTGTTGGGAGATGGTGAGGAGACCGTACCAATGTCCAGTTTCGGCTATTTAACGCCACAAAGTGATGATTGCGGGGGAAGGGTGCCTGAGGCTTGAGAAAAAGTGCGCCCCATTACGTTAAGTACGGTAGTACTAACGTCCTAGCACTCGCGTACCAATTTCCCGCATACTGACGGTGCGCCATCAGAGCTCAACGACGAGAGGATCCCCGATGACATTCCGTGTCGCATCAGAAGTGGGAAAATTGCGGCAGGTTATAGTCCACCGCCCCGGACGGGAAATGGACCGTCTGACACCGACCAATAAAGACGAGCTACTCTTCGACGATGTGCTCTGGACTCAGCAGGCGCAGGCCGAGCACGACGTGTTCGCAGCCGCTATGCGCGATGAGGGTGCCGAGGTTCTGTACCTCCAGGAGCTCCTCGCCGAGACGCTCGAAATCCCGGAGGCCCGTCACTACGTTAGCGACGAGACCTTCGAGGAGCGCTGGTACGGCGTTACCGGAACACGGATCATGCGCGAGTACGCAGATAGCCTCTCGGCTGCGGACCTCGCAGAACTGGTCATTGCCGGCGTCACGAAGACGGAGCTCATCGAGCTCACCGGCAAGCTCGAATCGGCCTACCTTGCCCGCGCAGAGAATGACTTCATGGTTCTCCGTTGCCTGCCGAACCACTACTTCACCCGTGACCCATCCTGCTGGGTCTTCGACGGGGTCTCGATCAACGCGATGCAGAAGGTTGCCCGCATGCGCGAGACGATCAACCTTGAAGCCATCTACCGCTGGCACCCGAGGTTCCGCAACGAAGGTTTCGATAAGTGGGCCGGCGGCCTCGCCGACCGCGCAGCAACCGTCGAAGGCGGCGACGTCGAGGTCATCGGCAACGGCGCAGTAGCGATCGGCATTTCCGAGCGTACGACGGCAGCTGGCTTCGAGCGGCTCGCCCGCAACCTCCTGTGGAACAGCGAAGCCACGAGCGTTGTCGGCCTCCTCATGAAGGAAGAGAGAGCACAGATGCATCTCGACACCGTCATGACGATGGTCAACGAGAACACCTTCCTTAAGTACAAGCATCTCGGCATGCTGCCGTCCGTCACCGTCACTAAGGGCTCGCGTCCTGGAGACATCGACGTCAAGACCGCTCCTGGCGAGGACATGCACAAGGCACTCGCGAAAGCGCTCGACATTCCCGAGGTTCGCATTCTCACGACTCCCGAGGACGACTTCGCTGCCGAGCGTGGACAGTGGAACGACGCGTGCAACGTTCTCGCGCTGGCCCCGAACGTTGTCGTCGCATACGACCGCAACGTCGAGGCGAACGCGTACCTCGAGTCCGAGGGCGTCAGGGTCATCCCAGTTCCCGGTGCAGAGCTTGGCCGCGGTCGAGGTGGACCTCGCTGCATGAGCTGCCCCACCATCCGCGACGACATTTAGACATAACACCCATCACACCATCGAAAGGACACAGCCTCATGGCCGTCAACCTCAAGGGCAGGTCTTTCCTCAAGGAAATCGACTTCACTCAAGAAGAGTGGCTCTACCTGCTTGATCTAGCTGCGGAACTCAAGGCGGCTAAGAAGAACGGTACCGAGACGCAGTACCTCAAGGGCAAGAACATTGCTCTCATCTTCGAGAAGACCTCGACGAGGACACGCTGCGCGTTTGAAGTCGGCGCCTACGACCAGGGTGCGAGCATCACGTACCTCGATCCCAGCGGATCGCAGATGGGACACAAGGAGTCCGTTGAGGACACCGCTCGAGTGCTCGGCCGCTTCTACGACGGAATTGAGTTCCGCGGTCACAAGCAGGAGCATGTCGATACGCTCGCCGAGCTTGCTGGCGTTCCCGTGTGGAACGGTCTGACCGATGACTGGCATCCCACCCAGACTCTCGCTGATCAGCTGACGATGCACGAGGCATCGGGTAAGCCCTACAACGAGATCACCGTCGCGTTCGTTGGCGATACTCGCAACAACGTCGCGAACTCCCTTCTCGTCGGAGGCGCCCTCATCGGCATGAACGTCAAGATGGTCGGCCCCAAGGAGCTCGAGACCGTTCCCGAGGTTCGCGAACTCGCAGCCAAGCTTGCTGAGAAGTCCGGTGCGGAGATCACGTACGAGAACGACCCCAAGAAGGGTGTTGAAGGAGCCGACTTCATCTACACCGACATCTGGGTGTCCATGGGTGAGCCGGCGGAGGTGTGGGATGCTCGCATCGAGCAGCTCAGCCCCTACCAGGTCAACAAGGAACTCCTCGCCGCGACCGGCAAGGATGCGAAGTTCCTCCACTGCCTTCCCGCGTTCCACGACACGAAGACGAAGGTCGGACAGGAGATCTTCGAGAAGACCGGCATGGGTAACGGACTTGAGGTGACGAACGACGTCTTCGAGTCTGACGCATCGCTCGTCTTCGACGAGGCCGAGAACCGCATGCACACCATCAAGGCCGTCATGGTCGCAACCCTCGGGGAGATGTGAGATGAGGATTGTCGCAGCCCTCGGCGGCAACGCTCTCCTTGAGCGTGGCCAGAAGCCGGACGCTGCCCCGCAGATCGAGAACGTCAAGAAGGCTGTCGATTCTCTCGGACTGCTGGCAGACGATCACGAACTCGTTCTGACTCATGGCAACGGCCCGCAGGTCGGCGTTCTCGCCCTCCAGTCGGCCAACGACGAGTCGCTGTCGGAGCCCTACCCCTTCGACACACTCGGAGCGATGACGCAGGGCATGATCGGGTACTGGATGCTTCAGTCACTCCAGAACAGGCTTCCCGATCGCCCTGTCGCATCGATCATCAACCAAACCCTCGTCCTCGCGGGAGACCCCGCATTCGACAACCCGACGAAGTTCGTCGGAGCTGTCTACACCGAGGAAGAGGCCAAGGTGTTCGAGCGGGAGCGTGGATGGGTCATGCGCGAGGACGGCAAGTACTGGCGTCGCGTCGTGGCCTCCCCGATGCCGCAGCGAATCGTCGAGACGCGGATCATCCGCACCCTCGTCGACTCGGGAGCAGTGGTTGTGTGCTCGGGCGGTGGCGGAATCCCCGTCATCCGTGACGAGAACGGCAACCGAGTCGGCATCGAGGCTGTCATCGACAAGGACCTGACGGGCTCAGTTCTTGCTGAAGCGCTCGACGCGGACATGTTTATGATCCTCACGGACGTGCCCGCGGTGCTCGACAACTATGGAACCCCGGAGGAAACCGAGATTCGCTCGGCCACCCCGGCGATGATGCGGTCGAAGGGCTTTGCCGCAGGGTCGATGGGTCCCAAGGTTGAGGCAGCCTGCCGCTTCGTCGAACTGACAGGCAGCGTCGCAGCTATCGGTCGGCTCGAAGACGCCGTCAAGATCATTGCCGGCGAGGCAGGCACGATCATCACGCCCGGAGGCTACTACGGCGGAATCGTCGACGGCAGGCCGAGCACATTCAAAGTGAACGACTAAAGAACTTCTGGCCGGAGGGAGAATCCCTCTGACCGGGCGGGAGAAATCCCGCGAAGAAGCTAGCACCGACAATGGTGTTGAGACTAGGAGATGAAGGAACCATGACAAAGATTGTCAATTCTTGGAACGACTTCGATCCGCTAAAGCGGGTTATTGTCGGCAAGGCTGATTTCTCGGTTATCCCCGATGAGGAGCCGGCAACCTCGGAGAAGGTGCCCGTCGACTCGGAGATGCGCGGAATGTGGGGCCCGCGCCCCACGGAGACGGTGGAGAAGGCTAACGAAGCCCTCGATCGTTTGGCGAAGGAGCTGGAGAGCCGCGGCGTTATCGTTGATCGCCCGACTCCGATCCAGTGGAACCAGGCGATGATCACCCCGGACTTCC
This sequence comes from Flaviflexus huanghaiensis, assembly GCF_014118685.1. Classification (GTDB taxonomy): domain Bacteria; phylum Actinomycetota; class Actinomycetes; order Actinomycetales; family Actinomycetaceae; genus Flaviflexus; species Flaviflexus huanghaiensis. The sequence continues at coordinate 56 of NZ_JACFAK010000015.1, read as the reverse complement.
GTGCGCAGTCGGGTATGACGCAGATGCCTCCTCGTGACATCCTGCTGACGATCGGC
>NZ_JACFAK010000014.1 GCF_014118685.1 Flaviflexus huanghaiensis | reverse complement strand
ACGGCACCCCGAACGATTCCGGCGACAACCCTCCACGCCCGCACCAGCCGAGATAGTCGGCATCAACCTGCTCACGCAGAACTCTGAAACTAACACCGACCGACTCCACGCAGCTTGACAATGACCGCCAGGGCCAGTTTTCGGCCCGCGATGACGAGTGTGGAGTTCGTCGCTCACGACTCCGGATCATCGTAAAAAAGCCGCACCTCCTGGGCGCACCGGCAAGCTTCCGCGATCTTCGCCGCCCACGACAGCCCCTCCTCGATTGTCGGAGCGTCGATGATGGCGTAACCACCGTCGATTGCTGCGGTCTCCGGATATGTGCCGCGGGTGACAGCGCCGTCCCCTTCGACAAGGACAGGCGGGAACGACTCGTCAATGGCCCCGCCAAATATCCACACGCCAGCGTCTCGAGCTTCACGCACGACGGCGTGCGACTCCTCAGCTCGAGCTTCTATGTCCGTGCCTTCCATCGCACGACTGGGGAACGACACGAGGAATGTCGGCATGACGGCTCTCCTCCCTGGTTCGGGCTGGCAAGCGCAACGGCTCCGAACCCGATCCGACCGTGTGCCAGACTTTAGTCCGATCGGCGCGTCCGGGGAAGACCGGGGCGTTCAGTCTGCCGCTCCGAACGGGCGAGTTTCCACGCTCAGTAAATGCTGACGGGGTTGAAGATATCGACGACAACGAGGATGACGGTCATGAGGATGAAAGCGACTGCAACCGCATAGCTCAGGGGCATGAGCCGCGCCGTATCCGCCGGTCCCGGATCCGGCCTGCCCCGCATGTTCGCCCACTGTCGACGTGCTCCCTCAAAGAGGGCCCCTGCGATATGGCCACCGTCGAGTGGCAGGAGGGGGAGCATGTTGAATGCGAACAGTGAGATATTGAGGGCGATGAGGAGGTTGACGAGGTCGGCTGACTTCTCGACAGCCGAATACCCCTCGATCTCGGCTCCGGTAATCTGCCCAGCGACCTGCGCGACGCCGATGATACCGACGATCGAGGTCTGGTCCCGCTCTTGGCCGGTCACGAAGTCGGCGGTGAGGTTCCAGACATGGACTGGCAGGCGAATAACGACGCCGGCGATCTGGGAGAGCATGTTCCCCACATACGCCGGCACCTCGGCAATCGACTGGCGCTCAAGACCGACCGCGGGGGCGATACCGACGTACGGCATGACGCGTGTGAGCGCCTCACCGCTCTCGACGACGATCTCACCGTCATCGCCGACGACGGTGCGTTCGACCATGACCGGGGTAATCGTCAGAGTCTGAGACGCACCGTCCCGCTCGATAACGACGTCAGTCGGCTGCGCCGGGCCGTCCGCGATCGCGCGCTGGACGTCCTCCCAGTTCTCGGTCGGAACGCCGCCCCAGGAGATGATGTCATCTCCTTCCCGCAGTCCGCCCTGCTCAGCAGGAGTGGCGGGGTCGTCCGTGCCGCATTCTCCGGATGTACTGACGCAGTCCGGAATCGCGCCCACCTGCGAGAGGAAGCCGGGCGCGCCAATTCCGACGAGAAGGACCGCGGCAAGGAGCAGAGCGAGGACGAGGTTGACGAAGGGTCCGCCGAACATGACGGCGAGTTTCTTCGGGGCAGACAGCCGATAAAAGGCGCTGTCCTCCTCTCCCGCGTCAAGCTGCATGGCCGAGGCTTGGCGGGCCTCCTCAGCCAGAGTGAGCTGACCGTTGCGGTTGACGAGGTTGACGTCCTCCCGGGCGGGCGGATACATGCCACTGAGCTGGACGAAGCCGCCAAGCGGTATAGCTTTCACTCCATATTCCGTACCTCGAAAGACCCTGGAGAATAGGGTGGGACCGAAGCCGATGAAATACTTCGGCACCTTGACGCCGAACGCCTTCGCTGGAACGAGATGCCCGAGCTCGTGCAGCGCAATGGCGAGCACGATGCCGACGATGAGGACGAGCAGTCCTGTGAGACTCACTGGACAAGCTCCAGAGCACGAGCACGTGCCCATTCTTCTGCTGCGCTCACCGCGTCGAGCGTGATCTCACTCGGCGAATCGAATTCGCCGAGTACTCGTTCGACAAGATCTCCCATGGCGAGGTAGCCGAGCGACCCCTGAAGGAACGCGGCTACTGCCTCCTCGTTTGCTGCATTAAGCACCGCAGGGTGGAGGGGGCCGGCTTCGAGTGCGGACTTCGCGAGGTTGAGTGCCGGGAACGTCTCGTGATCGACGGGCTCAAACGTCCATTCGACCGGGCTATCCCACGAGCAGGGCGCCGCAACATCCGCGAGGCGCTCAGGCCAGGTCAGACCAAGCGCAATCGGTAGCCGCATGTCCGGAGGCGATGCCTGGGCGAGCGTCGAACCATCGACGAACTCGACCATGGAGTGAATGATCGACTGCGGATGAACGACGGGCAGGATATCGGCGGGCGGGATGTCAAACAGGAGAGCCGCCTCGATGAGCTCTAGGCCCTTGTTCATGAGGGTGGAGGAGTTGATGGTGACGACCGGGCCCATGTCCCACGTCGGATGGTCGAGGGCCTGGGCGGCTGTCACCGACGCGAGTTCGGATCGCCGCCTGCCGCGGAAGGGTCCACCGGAAGCGGTGAGGATGAGGCGACGTACCTCGCTTATGCCGGTCACAACCGGAGAGGTCAGGCCCTTCTCGTGCCGCCCGCCAAGGAGAGCTTGAGCGATCGCGGAGTGCTCGGAATCGACGGGAACAATCTGTCCGGGCCGGACCATCGCATCGCGCACAAGCGTGCCGCCAGCGACCATCGACTCCTTGTTCGCGAGCGCAAGAGTCGCACCCGATTCCAGAGCCGCCAGCGTCGCGGGCAGACCGATCGAGCCGGTGATGCCGTTGAGGACCGTGCCGTCCGGTGCAAGACGTGCGATCTCCACATTTGCCTGGGGGCCGGACACGATGTGCGGGCTGATGCCGCGAGCATCAAGCTCGGCCTGCAGGGCATCGACCCTGCTCGAATCAGCGATCCCGACGACGGGAGCAGAGAAATCCGCGGCCTGTTGGGCCAGAAGCTCGAGGTTACCGCCGCCGGCAGACAACCCCGCGACACTCAACCCTCCGCGACGAACGACGTCGAGAGCCTGCGTGCCGATGGAGCCGGTTGACCCGAGGATAACGATGCCGTTCATTCGACCGCCTGAAGGACAGAGATGGCGCGGTCGAGGTAGACGTCGACCACGTTGACGTCGTAAGCGCGGGACTTCCCCCTGAGGCTGAAGGAAGCCGACAGCAACTCATCCGAGACGAGCTCCACGCTGCCGTCGAAATATTTGGCAAGACGATCAACCAGGTCATCGACTTCAGGCCTGCTGTAGCCCCGACCCTTCGCGGGCGGCCGGAATCTCTCTCCGCGTGGTCGTCCGAGCCTCGGGTACAGCGTCGAAGCGGACGTGTATGTGCGCTCCAGCCATGCCTCAGTTCCTTTGCTCGTCACGACACTCGCGCGCTCACGTTGACGGCAGGCGCGTTCGAGCCGCTCAAGGGCCTGATCGACGTCGAGAGTGCGGTAACCGCCGCGCACGAGCGGAAATGCGACCGTGCGTATTCTCTCCGGGTCAAGCTCTGGCGGGAGCTCTGCCTCCTGATAGAGACTCTTCGCATTCGCGAAGTACTCGTCCACGTCCTCTATGCTGTAGCCCCGCCGCAGGCCTCCAACCTTGGTAAACGTCGCCACTATTTTCGACCTTTCTCAGCGACGAGCTCTGCCGCGAGCTGCCCGCAGGCGCCATCGATATCGGAGCCGCGAGTGTCGCGAATTGTCGTCTGGATCCCATTGTCGCGCAAAGTCTGGACGAAAATATCTTGCGCGCGGCGCGTCGAGGCAGTCCAGATCGAGCCGGGGGTTGGGTTGAGCGGGATCGGGTTGACGTGAGCCCAGCCGTGGCCGCGACTGTTGAGTTCTTGAGCGAGCTTTTTCGCCCGCCACTCGTGGTCGTTCATGTCTTTAATGAGGGCGTATTCAATCGACACGCGCCGACCAGTTTTCCGGAAGTACGACCGGGCCGCGTCAAGCAACTGCCCGACCTTGAAGCGGGAGTTAATGGGGATGAGTTCGTCGCGCAACTCATCGTCGGGCGCGTGGAGGGAGACGGCGAGGGTGACGGGCAGTCCAAGGTCGGCAAGCTTCTCGATGCCGGGGACAAGGCCCACTGTCGACACGGTCACTCCCCGAGCAGACATTCCGAAGCCAGCTGGAGCAGGGTCACAGATCCGATGGAGAGCTTCGAAAACCGCCTTGAAGTTGACGAGAGGCTCACCCATGCCCATGAAGACAATGTTGGTCAGCTTGACCGGCTCGCCGAGATCACCCTCCTCGCACGCAAGGTGAGCCTGGCGGATCTGCTCAATGATCTCCGCGGTCGAGAGGTTGCGGGTGAAACCTTGCTGGCCGGTGGCACAGAAAGGGCATGCCATCCCGCATCCGGCCTGCGATGACACGCATAGCGTGGCGCGGTCCGGGTAGCGCATAAGAACAGACTCAACCATGGCCCCATCGAACAGGCGCCACAGCGACTTGATGGTCGACCCACCATCGGCGGTGAGGTCGCGCACCTTCTCGAGGAGCGGCGGGAAGAGCGTCTCGCCGAGCCGTTCGCGGTCCGTCGCTGGCAGATCCGTCATTGTCGCTGTGTCGGCGTTGCGATGCACGAAGTACTGCCTCGCCATCTGGTCCATTCGGAATCCTGGAACGTCAAGTTCGGCCGCGACCTCTCTGCGCTGGTCGACCGACAGGTCGGCGAAGTGGCGGGGCGGCTTGCCGCGTCGTTGCGCGGTGAAGGTGAGGACGGGGCGGGGTCCGGACTCCACTGCGGGCATGACCTGACGAGGTTTTGAGTTGCTCACCGAATCAGTGTCTCAAATGAGGGGTTGAGTTCACACCCTCACCTCTACGCGATAGGTCACGTCGCGAGCCCGCCCCCAGCGGCGAGAAGGAGAATATAAACGACAGGGGCGCAGACGAGGATGGAATCGACTCGGTCGAGCACTCCGCCATGCCCGGGGAATATCGAGCCCATGTCTTTGACACCGAGGTCCCGTTTGAGGAGAGATTCGGACAGATCACCGGCTGTGCCAGCGATGGTGCACGACGCCCCGAGGATGATCCCCCACCACCACGGAATGTCGAGAGCGAACTGGGCAAGGACGATGCCAGCGGCGACGGCGAGGAGGATCGATCCGCCAAATCCTTCCCACGACTTTTTCGGCGAGATCGTCGGCGCCATCGGATGGCGGCCAAGGAGGACGCCCGCGAAGTATCCTCCGGTGTCTGACGCGACGGGAAGAAGAATGAAGGTGATGACAGCCCACGCGCCGTTCTCCATCCCAGCGAGAAGGAGAGCAAAACCGCCGAGAAGACCAATCCACGACAGGGCGAAGATGGCGGCTGCAGAGTCGCGTGCCGCCCATTGGCCTCCGGCACGATAGCGCCACCCGATGACGAGGAGCGCTCCATAGAAGAAGGAGAGAAGTAACCCGAGGTCGCCGGCGAGCCAGGTCGCTACAATAATTCCGGTGGCTGCGATCCACAGCGTGCCGATCGGGATATAGAAGCCGCGGGTAAGAAATGCGCCAGCGGCCTCCCACAATCCCACAATGATGAACGCTGCGACGACGAGGACGAAGAGGTCGATCCACAGGAAGAGCGACAGTCCAACAACTGCGAGAAGCCCGAGTGCTGTCGCAATCGCGGCGGGCAAGTTCCTGCCCGCCTTCGATTCGGAGGGCGGCGGGGGCTGAGGAGGTCGTGGGGCAAGCCTCCCCAGCCACGAATCGCGCTGGACTGTTTCCACGTCAGACCTCGAGGAGGTCCTTCTCCTTCGCTTCGAGCAACTGGTCGACAAGATCCGTGTGCCGCTTCGTTACGGCCTCGAGCTCCTTCTCAGCGCGCTCGACCTCATCCTCACCGGCGTCGCCGTCCTTCTTGATCCGGTCGAGCTCATCCTTCGCCTTGCGACGGACGGCCCGGATCGAAATCCGAGCATCCTCCGCCTTTGTGCGAGCAAGCTTCACGTAGTCACGGCGACGCTCCTCGGTCAGCGGGGGCAGGTTGATACGAAGGAACTGACCATCGTCGGTTGGGTTGACGCCAAGATCGGACTCGCGTAGCGCCCGATCAATCGCGGGAATCGCGCTGCGGTCGTATGGCGAGATCGTCACCGTGCGGGCCTCGGGGACAGCAACGCTCGCGAGCTGCTGCAGCGGCGTCGGCGCACCGTAGTAGTCCACGAGGATCTGGTTGAACATCCCGGCGTTGGCGCGGCCGGAGCGGATATGGCTGAAGTCATTCTGTGCGACTTCGATGGCGCGCTCCATCTTTTCTTCTGCTTCAAGCAGTGTCTCATCGATCATGAGTTGTCCTGTTCTGGTGTTGTTGCCACTACGGTACCGATCTTCTCACCGAGGAGGGCGCGGGTGACGGCGCCCTCCTCTCCCATCCCAAAGACCCGCATGTTCATATTGTTGTCCATGCACATAGAGAATGCGGCGGCATCCACAACCCGCAGATTCTGCACAAGTGCATCCTGGTAGGTGACGAAGTCGAGCTTTTTCGCATTCGGATCCACCCTCGGGTCGGCCGTGTACACTCCGTCGACGCCGTTCTTGCCGACAAGGATTTCATCGCAGTGGAGCTCGAGCGCACGCTGAGCCGAGACCGTATCGGTCGAGAAGTACGGCATCCCAGCTCCCGCACCGAAAATGACAACCCGGCCCTTTTCGAGGTGCCGGATCGCGCGGAGGGGAATGTATGGTTCCGCGACCTGTGTCATGTGGATCGCGGTCTGCACGCGGCTCGGAACGCCTGCGTGCTCGAGAAAGTCCTGCAGGGCGACCGCGTTGATGACGGTGCCGAGCATGCCCATGTAGTCGGCCCGGGCGCGGTCCATGCCCGCGTTCTGAAGTTCGACTCCGCGGAAGAAGTTTCCTCCGCCGACGACGATAGCGACCTGGACACCCTGGCTCACGGCCTCCTTGATCTCAGCTGCGACCCGGCTGAGAATGTGGACGTCGAGACCGACCGCTCCCCCGCCGAACATCTCTCCAGAGAGTTTGAGTAGGACGCGCCGAGTCTGGTCCCTGTTGAAATCGCCGAGTACCGGCGCTGGGTCTGCTGTCTTCGACATGATGCCCCTCCCGCTAGGATTTACCCGCCATTCAGCCTATCGGACGGACTGGCCTCGCGTCGCCTTCGACGACGACCGCGGACGTCACATGGTCATGAGGACGTGCTCTTGATCGCCATCGGTGTCGGCTTTGGGGATGTCCTGGTGGGCGATCATCGCTGACCCACCGTCGCTCCACGACAGAACCGACCGGCAAGGGTGGCACACTATGTGCATACGATTGGAAGGACGATCATGCCCGTAGAACTAGTCAGAACCGCAACGCCGGAAGTCATCGAAGCGATCAACGAGCTACTCCCGCAGCTCTCGTCGTCGGCGAGCTCGCTGTCGGATGAGCAGGTTGACAACTTCCTTCTCCAGGACAACGTTTTCCTCTTCGTGTTCCGCGCGGACGAATCCGCTCCCATCACCGGCATGCTCACGCTCGCAACGTTCACGATCCCGACCGGCCTTCGCGCATGGATCGAAGATGTCGTCGTCGCCGAGGCGGCACGCGGCAACGGTGCGGGCCGAGCCCTCATTGACGAAGCGGTCGCGTACGCACAGCACCTGGGCGCGAAGTCGGTCGACCTCACGTCCCGCCCGAACCGTGAAGCGGCAAACCGACTCTACGCCCGCGCCGGCTTCGAGAAAAGGGAGACGAACGTCTACCGCTACAAGGCGAGCGAGGTTGTCGACTCGATCTGAGGCTGGTGTCTCAGGCCACGTGTAAGAACCGAGCCGCAACCGAGGATTATGTCAGGATCAGTCCGAGCACCCACAGCCCCGCGCTGACCGCGCCGGCGACGAGTTCGATAAGGACAGATAGCAGAACCCCCTTGAACGCAGTCACTGTCTGTCGCCACGCCCGGCGTGAATCCTTGAGTCGGACAAGTTCAGCCAGGTAGACGCCGAGAACGAACCCGATCGGCATGCCGATGATGGGGATAACGAAGAAGCCAATAAACGCGAGGACGATGCCCGCGGTTAGTGCGCTCCACGGCGCACCTTCGTCCCTCATGTACCGGGCCGGAAGAACGAAGCTGAGGACATAGGCGAGAACGACGACGAGAGCGGATGCGGCGAAGATGCCCCACGCGGTGGCTCCCCCGGTGAAGCCGGCCCACACTCCGATTGCGATGAGGATGATGGGCAGGCCCGGATACAGCTGAATGATCGTGCCTACGAGGCCGATGACGATCGCGAGTCCAACGAGGATGAGTCCGGGCAATTCCATCCCATCAGAGTACGGCCGCACGCCGATATTCGAAACTGGGCGGGTGCTGCGCTGACCGATGCGAACCACGTGACTGTCTCGACACAGTGAGGCGAAGAGCCCCGCAGTGGCAACATGCCTCTCGGAAGGACCTCAATGAATCTTTGACGCAACGTCTTTAGCAAGCGTCCTCACTCACCGCGTCTCAGCTGGACCAGGCACTCATGAGAGACCGCGGCACTCTTCTAGGCGGCTCGCGCTCTGGCGCACGGAAGCTGGCGAGGAAAACTAACGGCACGCATGGATGTGGGCCCGCGAGAGTCTCTCGCGGGCCCACTGACGGTGGACTAGGAGGGGCGCGTCATCGACGCGACGTCGAGAGCCTTATCCAGCTTTTCCTCCGTGATCTCACCGCGTTCGACGAAGCCGAGCGCAATGACCGCTTCGCGGACGGTGAGGTTTTCCTTAACGGAGTGCTTCGCGATCTTCGCTGCGTTCTCGTAGCCAATGATTCGGTTGAGAGGGGTGACGATAGAGGGCGAGGACTCGGCGAGCCGCTTGGCGTGCTCGACGTTCGCCGTGACGCCATCGACACAGCGGACCGCGAGGGTCTCGGACACGTTCGCGAGGATGTTCATCGACTCAAGAAGGTTCTGCGCCATGACGGGGAGCATGACGAGCAGGTCGAAGTTCCCCTGTGCGCCGGCGAATGCGATCGCCGCGTCGTTGCCGATGACCTGCGCGGCGACCTGGATCGTGGCCTCCGGGAGAACCGGGTTGACCTTGCCAGGCATGATCGATGAGCCCGGTTGCAGATCGGGCAGGTTGATCTCACCGATGCCTGCACGCGGGCCCGAGCCGGCCCAGCGAAGATCGTTCGCGATCTTCACGAGCGAGACCGCGACAACACGGAGCGCACCGGAAGCTTCAACGAGAGAATCTTGGGCGGCCTGTGCCTCGAAGTGGTTGGGAGCCTCAACGAAGGGCAGTCCTGTGTTCTCGGCAATGAGCTCGATGACTCGCGCCGAGAAGCCCGCGGGGGTGTTAATGCCCGTGCCGACAGCCGTGCCGCCGAGCGGTAGCTCAGCAAGGTGCGGAATAGTGGCCTCGACCCGCTTAATTCCGTTGCGAATCTGCTGGGCATAGCCGGAGAACTCTTGGCCGAGCATGATCGGCGTCGCATCCATAAGGTGCGTTCGACCGGCCTTGACGACGTCCTTGAACTCCTCGGCCTTCCGCTCAAGAGACTCAGCGAGAATCGTGAGCTTCGGGATGACAACACGGACCGCTGCCTCGGTCGCAGCAATGTGAATCGACGACGGGAAGACGTCGTTGGAGGACTGAGAAGCGTTCACGTGATCGTTCGGATGAATCTCGAGACCGGACGCGCGTGACGCGAGAGTCGAGATCACCTCGTTCGTGTTCATGTTTGAAGACGTGCCGGAACCTGTCTGGAACACATCGATCGGGAACTCGCCGTCATGCTTGCCTGAGATGACCTCGTCAGAAGCTGTGACGATCGCTGAAGCGATGTCGTCAGAGATGACGCCCAGCTCCGCGTTCGCAAGTGCTGCTGCCCGCTTCACCTCTCCCAGGGCGCTGATGTGGTGGGATGTGAGGACCTTGCCCGAGATGGGGAAGTTCTCGACCGCGCGCTGGGTCTGTGCCCGGTACAGAGCCTTAGCCGGCACCTTGACTTCGCCCATCGTGTCGTGTTCGATGCGAAACTCTTCGCTCACTTCAATTCTCCTTAGGTATGAGACCGTTCTCCCATTGTCCCCTAGAAATCGCTCAACATGTCGGCACTTAGTCCCCTCCTGTGGCGCGACGAGACCTGCACGGGAATACGCACATGCGGAGAGCCCGCCAGTGCACAGACGTGACGAGTTTTGGCGGCACCGAGCTGTAGGTGCCCGGACGTGAAGACCGTGCCAAGAGGCTGGGACACAAACGTCAACAAGAAACCGCCCCGAGGGGCGGTTTCTGCGTTCTGTCAGTCGGGCTGGACGACGATCTCCACCCGTTGGAATTCCTTGAGGTCGGAGTAGCCTGATGAGGCCATCGCGTGCTTGAGGGCCCCGACGAGGTTGAGGACACCCCGAGCGTTGTGGGCCGGACCAAAGAAAATGGATTCAAGGGTGCCCTCGCTACCGACCCATACGCGCTCTCCGCGGGGCAGGTTGGGGTGCCTCGCTTCGGCGCCCCAGTGCCACCCGCGGCCCGGTGCCTCGTCGGCGCGGGCGAGCGCAGTTCCCAGCATGACACCGTCAGCGCCACAGGCGAGCGCCTTGACGATGTCACCGGAGGAAGAAACAGAGCCGTCTGCGATGACGTGGACGTAACGCCCGGACGATTCGTCGAGGTAATCGCGACGTGCGGCAGCAATGTCAGCGACGATCGTCGCCATGGGAGAGGCAACGCCGATTGTGCGACGGTTCGCGGACGATGCTCCTCCTCCATATCCAGCAAGGACCCCGGCGGCACCCGTACGCATGAGGTGCAGTGCGGCGGTGTAGGTCACGGCACCGCCGACAATGACGGGGACGTCGAGTTCGTAAATGAAGCGTTTGAGATTCAAAGGCTCCCTGTTGGACGAGACGTGCTCGGCTGAGACGGTCGTTCCTCGGATGACAAAGAGGTCGACACCAGCCTCAACGACCGTGCGCCAATGCTCTTGCGTCCGCTGTGGCGAAAGGGCTCCTGCCACGGTCACTCCTGCGTCGCGAATTTGGGCGAGGCGGGCTGTGATGAGCTCGGGTTTTATTGGCTCCCGGTAGACCTCCTGCAGGCGGACTCCCGCCTTGTCGGGCGCGAGCTCAGCCAATTCCTCGAGGATCGCGGTCGGATCGTCGTAGCGTGTCCACAAACCCTCGAGATCGAGGACACCAACGCCGCCGAACCTGCCGATGGCGATCGCTGTCTCGGGCGACGTGACCGAATCCATCGGAGCACTCATGATGGGGATGTCGAGATAGTAGGCATCGACCTGCCATCCCGTCGACACATCCTTTGCGTCACGCGTGCGCCTTGACGGGACAACAGCCACCCTGTCGAGGGTGTATGCCACCCGTGCTCGTTTGCCACGACCGATCTCTACCTCATGAACCATGGCCTCAGTGTATCGGGCATACATGCGAAACTGCCCGACCGCCCACATACGATATGGGTATGGTCACCCAGCCCCACTGGTCGGAGAACCCGCTTCTCGGTTTCGACACTGAGACGACGGGGGTGAGCCCCCTGCACTCCCGCATTGTGACCGCGTCGGTCATCGTGACAGGAAAAGATGCCACGACCAAGAATTGGCTGATCAATCCGGGTGTCGAAATTCCGAGCGCGGCTCAGGAGGTGCATGGCATCTCGACCGCCCGTGCGCGTGCGGAAGGCGCCGATCCGCTGTTCGCTCTCGCTGAAATCCGCGACATTCTCATCGACGGTATGAAGGCCGGTTATCCGGTTGTCGCCTTCAACGCGGCTTTCGACCTCACTCTTCTCGACAGGGAGCTTGCTCGCTTTGGCCTCGATACGATGACGGATCTGCTTGGTCGTGAACCGTTCCCTGTGCTCGACCCGCTCGCTCTTGATCGCATGATTAATCCCTACCGCAAGGGACCGCGCCGCCTCGAGACGCTCCTCGTTCGGTACGGAATCGAAGCGTCCGACCTGCATGATGCGGAGAATGATGTTCTCGCAACGCTCAAGCTCCTCCATGCGATGAAGGACCATGCGATGCTTCGTGCATCGTCGCTTCGCAAGCTCCACGAGCTACAGAAGGAGACCCAGCTACGCTGGGCCGACTCGTTAAATCGTTATCTCGCTGCCAGCGGCCGCAAGCCGAATGCCTATGGGCATTGGCCGATATTTCCCCGAGACGAGACGACGGGTCCGGACGGGGTCGCGATGTCTGGGCAACCGGCTGCGAGCTCAGATGCGTCGACGCTTCCGCCCAGTCCTGATCTCCCAGTGCAGTAGGCCCCGGCCTGTCACCGTCCTGAAGAAACACGGGTCCCACTCATCGAGCGGGACCCGTACCAGTTGTCAGTGTGCCGGGTAATTGGGGGCTTCGGCGATCGCCGTGATGTCGTGAGGGTGCGATTCCTTGAGACCAGCCGGAGTGATTCGAACGAACTTCCCCTTGGCCTTAAGCTCCTCGATCGACCTGGCGCCCACATAGAACATTGACTGGTGCAGCCCGCCAACGAGCTGGTGGGTGACGGTTCCGAGGCTGCCCTTATACGACACCTTGCCCTCGATTCCTTCGGGAACAATCTTGTCGTCGGAAGCGACGTCGGCCTGGAAGTAGCGATCCTTCGAGAACGACATTTTACCGCGAGACGCCATTGCGCCGAGCGACCCCATCCCGCGGTATGCCTTGTACTGCTTGCCGTTGATGAGGACAAGCTGTCCGGGCGACTCCTCGCAACCCGCGAGTAGCGAGCCGAGCATGACCGTGTCAGCTCCTGCGACGAGCGCCTTCGCGATATCGCCCGAGTACTGCAGCCCACCATCGCCGATGACGGGGATACCGAGAGGCTTGCACGCCTTGGCAGCCTCGTAGATCGCGGTGATCTGTGGGACGCCGACGCCCGCGACGACCCGGGTTGTGCAGATCGAACCGGGACCCACGCCGACTTTGACGCCGTCAACGCCCGCCTCCGCGAGCGCTAGCGCACCCTCGTAGGTGGCAACGTTACCGCCGATGATTTGGACGTTGTCGAATGCTGAATCGGCTTTGAGCGACCGGATCATGTCGAGCGCGAGCTTCGCCTGGCCGTTCGCGGTGTCAACGATAAGGACGTCGACGCCTGCCTCCGTGAGCGCTTCAGCCCTCTGGAATGCGTCGCCAAAGTAGCCGACTCCGGCTCCGACAAGTAGCCTGCCTTGGGAGTCCTTCGACGCGTCCGGGAATTGTTCGGATCGGACGAAGTCTTTGACGGTGATGAGACCGGTGAGGATACCGTTTTCGTCGACAAGGGGAAGCCGTTCCCGCTTGTACATGCGGAGCAGGCGGGTTGCCTCCTCGCGAGAAATGTCGGTGGGTCCCGTCACGATGCCTTCGGACGTCATGACGTCTCGGACAAGCGTCTCCCCCCATTCCGCGACTGGAGTGAAGCGCAGGTCGCGGTTTGTGCAGATGCCGAGCAACTTGCCAGCGCCGTCGACGACCGGAAGCCCCGAAACCCTGAATCGACCACAGACGGCGTCGAGCTCATCGAGAGTGGCATCGGGGCCGATGGTCACCGGGTTGCTGATGCGGCCGGTCTGGGTCCTCTTGACGAGGCCCACCTGGTGGGCCTGGTCCTCAATAGAGAGGTTGCGATGGAGGATACCGATGCCGCCATTGCGCGCCATCGCAATCGCCATGCGGGCCTCTGTCACTGTATCCATGGCCGCAGAGGCGAGCGGAATCCTCAGAGTGATGTCCCTGGTCAGCCGTGATGATGTGTCAACTTCGGAGGGAATAACATCCGTTTCTCCCGGAAGCAGGAGAACGTCGTCATAGGTCAGGCCGATAAAACCGAAAGGATCATACTCTGTGGTCACGCCCCAAGCTTAGGTTGAAATGTGCGACTGGTCGACGGTCGCCACTGTGACTCTCATCGGTGTTGGGAAGCACTCCCCACTCCGTCCAGGCCGTTGTCGTTGACTTGACCGGAATCACAGGGAAACAATGAAGGCGCATAATACCCGTTGACATTTCACTGGTCTGGGCTAGATGCCGGGACCGGGTACCACCCGCTCTGAGGGCGAGAAAGGTTGGACCTCGTGGCTGATATCCACCGTTTACCGAGGCCCCTGTCGACGAACTGGGATTGGCAGCTCGACGGGCTCTGTCAAGACATTGATTCGAGCCAGTTCTTCCACCCAGAAGGTGAGCGAGGGGGGCCGCGCCGCCGCCGCGCTGAGGCCGCAAAGAGGATCTGTGCCCAGTGCCCGGTGCTCGCCACGTGCCGGCAGTACGCGCTTGATGCACACGAGCCGTACGGGGTATGGGGCGGTCTGAGCGAGGAAGAGCGTCACGCGATCATCATGGCCAGGCGCGTCAAGCGGGTGTCCTGACCCGTCACCTCAACTGACACAGGGAGGGGCAGCCGTGTGGCTGCCCCTCCCTGCTGTTTTGAAAGAACTAGTCTTCGTCTGCGAAGTGCTACTTCTCGACGACCGCGAGAACGTCGCGCGAGGAGAGAATGATGAACTCCTCGGCACCGTACTTCACCTCAGTGCCGCCGTACTTGGAGTAGATGACAACATCGCCGACAGCGACGTCGACAGGGATGCGGTTGCCGCTGTCATCGACGCGGCCTGGGCCAACGGCCACGACCTTGCCTTCCTGCGGCTTCTCCTTGGCGGTATCGGGAATGACGAGACCCGAGGCGGTCGTGGTCTCAGCTTCAAGCTGGCTGATGACGACGCGATCCTCGAGAGGCTTAATGGAGACCGACACGCGGACCCCTCCTTTACGTAACAATCGGATTGGATGACGCCTCGTCCGCCGTCGCGGGGGTCGGACTGAACGTATTTGTGCGTGGCGAACCACGGCTGTTCTTAGAGTAAATAGAAATTAGCACTCGGTCAACTCGAGTGCCAATTGTTCGCCTTGAGCGAGAGGTCATGAGCCTCAGCCGTTCCACCGCTCACCGACCCGCGTCGAAGGGTCCCTCCTGGCAAGATGGGGGTGTGTCCTTTGACCCTCTCGTCCTCGACCTCTTGAGCCAACTCCCCTCCTATGACGGTAGCGCCGTTTTTTCGCTGACCGCAAGGCTTCGGGAGGAGGGCTGGGCTTCAGAGGTCATTTCCGCCGCTCTCACTCAGTCCCGTCTTCGGGCACAGGCGAAGGGGAAGTTCGGTTCCCGCGCGGAGCGCATGCTTTTTACCGCAGACGCTCTCGAGCAGGCGAGCCGGCCGGATGCTGCCGCCCACCATGCGAGCGTCTTTGCCGATGCTGGCATCAGCTCGTTGCGGGAGGTCGGGTGCGGTATCGGCGCCGACACCCTCGCCTTCGCACAGGCCGGTATCGGGGTCACGGCCCGCGAGCTCGATCCCGAGCGAGCGGACTTCGCCGCCTACAATCTCAGGGACTATGACGGTGCCGTTGTCGAGCAGGCCGATGGGCTGGCGGATATCACCGAGGACGCGCTGTGGGCCGACCCCGCGCGGCGGGATCCTCACGGCCGCATCATCAATCCGGAGAAGTGGCAACCGCCGCTGTCAGTCGTGCTGGAGGCGGCGCGGCGAGTCCGTGTCGCCGGCATCAAAATCGCTCCGGGTATCGACTACTCCCACCTGCCCCAAGACGCCATGGTCGAATGGTTATCGTCGAGAGGTGAGCTCGTCGAGTCGATCATCTGGCTCGGCCGTGGCACCCCGGGCCGGCGGGCCGTCCTCCTCGGCGGGGCATCTCTAACGGTTCCCGGGAACCCGAGCAAGCCCGCTGAGATGGTTGAGCCAGCTCCGCTGGGGAATGTCATCTACGAGCCGGATCCCGCTATCATCCGCGCCGGCGGCATTGCCACGCTCTGTGCGACGCTCGACCTCGCACCGGTGGCTCCCGGAATCGCTTATCTCACCGGCGGACCCGCGCGCTCACCTTTTCTCACCGGTTTCTCCGTCACTGACGTCCTCCCACTCCAGGAAAAGAAGCTCTCCCGCGAACTGAGATCGCGTGACATCGGCACTCTCGAGATCAAGAAGCGCGGCGTCAACATTGCGCCCGATGCGCTGCGATCACGGCTCAAACTCAAGGGTTCCAGGTCCGCGACTCTCATCCTCACTCCCCTACTCGACGGTAGAAAAGCTGTTCTCGTCGAACGGCTCCCGCCGGACTCAGAACCCTAGGCGCGGATGACGTTCATCGGCATCGCCGTATCGACCGTGATGTCGAGGCTGGAGGGCTCCACGCCCGCGCGGACGAGCGCCGATCCGAGGGCCGCGATCATCGCGCCGTTGTCCGTGCAGTAACGGATGGGAGGGATGCGGACTGTCACTCCCGCCTGCTCAGCCCGTTCGGTGACGAGGTCCCGCAGTCGCGAATTTGCGGAGAATCCCCCGCCGATGACGAGAGTGTCAGTTCCCTGAGTTTCGCATGCCGCAAGAGCCTTTGCGGACAGCACATCCGCAACCGACTCCGAGAAACCCGCGGCAATATCCACGACCGGAAGTTCGACACCTTCGGCCTCGAGGCCCTCGATATAGCGGGCGACTGCGGTTTTGAGACCGGAGAAGGAGAAATCGTACTGGTGCTTTTCCTTGTGGCGGCCACCGACAAGGCCGCGCGGAAAACGGATCGCATCCCGGTCGCCCTCACGCGACAGCCTGTCGATGTGGGGGCCTCCCGGGTAGGGCAGACCGAGCAGGCGCCCGACCTTGTCGAACGCTTCCCCTGCCGCATCGTCGAGCGTTGCGCCAAGCTCCTCGACATCGGTAGCAATGTCGCCGATCCGCAGGAGAGAGGAGTGTCCGCCGGACACGACGAGCCCTATTGAATTCGTCGGAATCTCGCCGTTGACGAGCTCGTCGACAGCGATGTGTCCGATGATGTGGTTGACCCCGAACAGCGGCTTACCAAGCGCGAGGGCAAGCGCCTTCGCGGCTGAGACGCCGACCGTCAGTGAACCGACAAGTCCCGGGCCAGCTGTGACAGTGATCGCGTCGACGTCGGCCAGGTCGACATTGGCCCTCTCAAGGGTCGCATCAAGCGTCGGCACGAAGGATTCGAGGTGGGCGCGAGACGCGATCTCCGGGATGATGCCGCCGTACCGGGCGTGCTCATCCATCGAGGACGCGGTCACGTCCGCGAGAAGTTCACGGCCGCGGACAAGAGCGATACCAGTTTCGTCGCACGAGGTTTCAATACCAAGGATGAGGGGTTCTGCCACGATCACACAGTCTAACGCACGGGAAAGCGGCGACCTATAGGTCGCCGCTCACCCTTAGAGCCGTCTGGCTCGCCTATTTCGGGGCGCCCGCGAGGATGTCCCGGTTGAGCATCGAAATGAACTCGATGGGGATCTCCTTCGGGCAGGCAGCCTCGCATTCACCGAGGTTCGTGCAGCCGCCGAAGCCTTCGTCGTCGTGCTGACGGATCATGTTGAGAGCGCGCGTCTTCCGTTCCGGCTGGCCCTGCGGCAGCAAGCCGAGGTGAACGACCTTCGCCGCCGTGAACAGCATCCCCGACCCATTCGGGCAGGCTGCCACGCACGCGCCGCAGCCGATGCAGGCAGCCGCCTCGAATGCGAGGTCAGCATTCTGCTTCGGAACGAGCTGGGAGTGCGCGTCGGGGGCTGCACCGGTGTTGACCGAGATGTAGCCACCTGCCTGGATGATCCGATCGAATGCGGAGCGATCGACGATGAGATCCTTGAGCACCGGGAACGCGGTGGAACGCCACGGCTCGATCGTGATCTTGTCGCCGTCCTTGAAGCTCCGCATGTGTAGCTGACATGTCGTCGTCCGGAGTGGACCGTGCGGGTCGCCGTTAATGACGAGGCCACACTGTCCGCAGATTCCTTCACGACAGTCGGAGTCGAAGGCGACGGGCTCCGTGCCGTCCGCCAACAGCTCCTCGTTCAGTACATCGAGCATTTCGAGGAAGGACGCGTGGTCATCAACCTCGACGTCCCGAGTTTCGAAGTGGCCAGTGTCGCTGGGGCCATTCTGGCGCCAGTATTCGAGTGTAATTCTCACTTGTAGCTCCGCTGCTTCATCTCGACGAATTCGTATACGAGGTCTTCCTTATGGAGGCTCGGCGCCTGCCCATCTCCGCCCCACTCCCATGCTGCGACGTAGGCGAACTCGTCGTCATGCCGAAGAGCTTCACCCTCTTCAGTCTGTGATTCCGCACGGAAATGGCCGCCGCACGATTCCCTCCTGTGCAGGGCGTCGATGCACATGAGCTCACCCAGCTCGAGGAAGTCGGCGACGCGGCCAGCTTTCTCCAGGGACTGGTTGAGATCCGCTGCGCTACCCGGGACCTTGACATTCCTCCAGAACTCCTCGCGAAGAGCCCGGATCTCGGTGATGGCCTCCTTGAGACCCTCCTCTGACCGCTCCATCCCGCACTTCTCCCACATGATCGCACCGAGCTCCTTGTGGAAGGAGTCGACCGACCTGTTGCCGTCGATCGACAACAGGGTGTTGATGCGGTCCGTCACCTGTTGCTGGGCTTCAGTGACCTCCGGGGAGTCAGAGACATCCTCGAAAGGCCCAGCGGCAAGATAGTCATTGATGGTGTTCGGTAGGACGAAGTATCCATCGGCGAGACCCTGCATAAGGGCCGACGCGCCAAGTCGGTTCGCTCCGTGATCGGAGAAGTTGGCCTCCCCTGTGACAAACAGACCAGGAATCGTCGACTGGAGATCGTAGTCAACCCACAGTCCCCCCATCGTGTAATGGACGGCCGGGTAAATGCGCATGGGAACCTCGTAAGGGTTCTCACCGGTAATCTGCTTGTACATGTCAAACAGGTTGCCGTAGCGCTCTGCCACAGCCTTCGCCCCGAGACGCCCAATGGCTTCGCTGAAATCGAGGTAGACACCGCGGCGCTCCCCATCCACCTTCGGACCGACGCCCCTGCCCTCGTCACACACGTTCTTTGCCTGACGCGAGGCGATGTCACGTGGCACGAGGTTGCCGAACGCCGGATAGATGCGCTCGAGGTAGTAGTCACGATCCTCTTCGGGGATATCACGCGGATCCTTGTCGCAATCCTCCGCATTCTTCGGAACCCAGATGCGGCCATCGTTACGTAACGACTCCGACATGAGAGTGAGCTTGGACTGATAGCCGCCCGACTGCGGGATGCAGGTCGGGTGGATCTGCGTGTAGCACGGGTTCGCGAAGTACGCGCCCTTGCGATGTGCACGCCAAATCGCCGTCGTATTGGAGCCCATCGCATTCGTCGACAGGAAGAAGACGTTTCCATACCCGCCAGTAGCGAGGACGACAGCGTCAGCCAAGTGAGTCTCGAGCTTGCCGGTCACCATGTCGCGGGCGATGATGCCGCGCGCCCTGCCGTCAACGACGATGAGCTCAACCATCTCGTGGCGGGCATAGCTCGTCACAGTCTTTGCTGCGACCTGCCGTTCAAGTGCCTGGTAGGCACCGATGAGGAGCTGCTGGCCGGTCTGGCCACGGGCGTAGAACGTACGGGCCACCTGGACACCGCCGAAAGAACGGTTGTCGAGCAGGCCGCCGTACTCGCGGGCGAATGGCACGCCCTGAGCGACACACTGGTCAATGATGGCTGCGGATACCTCCGCAAGCCGATACACGTTCGATTCGCGGGCGCGGTAGTCACCGCCCTTGACCGTGTCGTAGAACAGCCGGAACGTGGAGTCGTTGTCGTTGCGGTAGTTCTTCGCGGCATTGATGCCGCCTTGAGCGGCGATCGAGTGAGCTCGCCGCGCTGAATCCTGGTAGAAGAAGGCGCTCACTCTGTAGCCCATCTCGCCGAGCGAGGCTGCTGCGGAGGCTCCTGCGAGGCCGGTGCCGACCATGATGACGTGCATCTTGCGACGGTTCGTGGGGTTGACGAGTTTGGCGTCGAACGTGCGCTGTTCCCACCTCTGCTCGAGGGGGCCAGCCGGTGCCTTCGTGTCTGCGATCGGCTCACCCTCGTAGTAGAGGCCGTTAATGAGGTCTGTCATGTTGTGTCCAATCACGAGATGAATCCGGCCATGATCGCGGTCGGCACAATCATGAACCCGAAGAAGATTGCGGCTCCGATCGCGATCGCAATCCAGTTGAATGCCACTTCGCGGCGGCGGTTTGAGACGCCGAGCGTCTGAAGCGCGGACCACGCCCCATGACGAATGTGCATGGCGAGCGCGAGGAGCGCGACGAAGTAGAACGCGTAGCTCCACCAGACCTCGGGCTGGAAGCCGGCGATCATCCTGTCATAGGGAGTCATGTCGGCATACGCCTCCGCGCCGACAGAGATCGTCAAAGTTGTGAACTGAAGCAGGTGGTAGACGATGAAGAGAAGGATGATGATGCCACCCCACCTCATTGTCCGCGACGAATACGTCTGCTGGCTCTTCCTGCCGCGCCGAACCTTGTAGGCGTTCGGCCCACGCGCATCATTACCCCTCTTCCAGAGGACGAGAGCTGCGTGGAGGTGGAGGATGATCGAGACGAGCAGGAGGATCCGCAGGATCCACAGAACGCCCTCGCCCGGGACCAGAGGGTAGCCGACTTCGCGAAGGAACGTGGCGTAGCCGTTGTAGGCCTCCGGCCCGCTGAACATCTTCAGATTGCCGTACATGTGGAGAAGGACAAAGAGCACGAAGAAGAGTCCGGTCACTGCCATCTGGATCTTCAGACCCACGGACGTCGACAGGCGGTGCACCTTCTTCGGCGCTGTCTGAGTTGAGGTTGCCATACCTCACATCTTAACCGCGACGGTCCCCGAAGATTGCGACATTGGGCTCATAACGGCGCTAAAGGGACGAGCGCCACGTCACTCTGTCCCAATATGAAACCCGCTACCATACGACGTCTTCTCGGCGTTAGATCGTCAGGCCTAGATCGATCCGCATGACGACAGCATCGTCGTCGCGATAATAGCGGCGCCTGCGGCCCACCTCGGAAAAGCCAAGCTCCCGGTACAGGCGTTGCGCCCCCTCGTCAGATGCGCGCACCTCGAGGAAGCACGCTTCAGCACCGACCGCGAGCTCGAGCAGGCGCCGAACGATCATTTTCGCCAAACCCTGCCGCCTGCGCTCGGGCCGGACGGAGATGGTGAGGAGCTCCGCTTCGATGCCGAGCCCAAGCATTCCGGCCGCATCCAGACCGCTCTCACCGTCGATGCCGATCGCGACAATTCTGTCGTGAGCGAGCTGCTCTTCGATAATGCCCTCTGGCCACGCCTCTGGACCGAAGATCTCCCGGTCCAGTGCAGCGAACATCTCAGCGTCGGCCGGGCCGAGCCTTCTCATCCGATATCGGGCCTGCGCAGGTAGAGGGGCTCCGTCCCGAGGTCCAGCGGCTCACCAGCATCGGCGCGACTCATCCGCGACTTCGCGAGCCTGACCATCGCCTCGGGGCTGATCTCAAGGTCGGTTCCACCTGCAAGGATGTCGGCATAGAGGGCGGCACCGGGCCCGACATATCTGCCTGGTCCCCTCGTTGCGAGCATGTGCGGCGAGAGAACCTCGGGGCCCCACGTGACAGTGACGTCGTCGACGCCGAGGGGCACCATTTCCGCTGCGTAGACCTCTTTGCGGCGGGCGTCTCCGACCGCGACGACGGGCCCAGTCCCCGAGTCGAGGGCGGTCCGCCCAAGGATCTCTAGAGACCCGATGCCGACGAGCGGGACATTCCACGCCCGGGCGAGAGCGCGAGCGGTGACGAGACCCGCTCTCAGGCCGGTAAAGGCTGCGGGGCCGGTGCCAGCAACAATAAGATCCGGCCTTCCGCCCTCGGCCACGAGCTCCTCGACTAGCGGGGCAAGAGTTTCGGCGTGATGACGAGCATCGGAACTGCGACGGACGATCGTCGTCTCGCCGACGAGTGCGATAACAGAGACGGTCGACGTCTCAATCGTCAGTGTGGACACGGGTGCCTCCTCGGCGATAGAAACGGACTTCGCGGAAGTGCTTACGGACGGGCGTCGACGGCAGTGGCTCGACCGGGGATCTCCTCAGCCACGTGAGGACTAGGGTAAAAAAGAGGAATAGCGCGAGGAGGATGGTGACGAGGAGGACCGGCGTGCTCTCCGGCTGGTTCGGTTGCACGGCGGTTACCGGGCCTTCTGTCATGATTTCGGCGCGCAGACCGAAGAACATGTCGACGCTCGTCGACCCGGCAAGCCGGTCGAGGGCCGCTTCACTCGCTGGAATGATCTGGTTGCCGCGGCGAATGAAGTGTCCGTCGAGCACGGTGTCATAGAAGAGGTGGTCTCCGTCCTCCATCGCCATCATCATCTCGCCGAGGCGGGCGTCAGCCACGACCCGATCCGTCTCCTCCGTCGCCTCGTCGACCGAATGGGAAATGACGCCAACGACAGTACCGTCGAGCGAAACGGGGGCGATGAAGTTGGTGGGCTCGCCTTCACCGCTGAGGTTCGTTGCTATCTCGTCGATTGTCGCGAACGGGACGGGCACGCCGATCGTCAGCTGCGCCCGTTCCTCTTCACTCAGGTCCGGGAAGGTTGTGGGCGCGAAGGATTGGAGCGTGGCCTCTCCCTCATTGTCGAACCAGGCGCGCGCGTCAGTGCTCGCATGGGCTACTGCCCCCGGAAGCATCGCCGCGAGGAAGAGGAGAAGGGTGAGGGCGGCTCTCACGTGCTCAGTGCCTCGACAATCGCGGCCGACCGGGGGCCGGTGGGCCGAAGCGTGATGGTACGGGGAGTGTCGTCGACGAGGTCCTCAGGGTCATCGCCGACGCGGGACCCGAGGGGGCGAGCAATATCGATCTCGAGCCGATCATCCGACAGAGCATCCGTCTTACCCCGGCCCCATTCGATAACGGTGACGGAGTCCCCGAGCGACGCGTCGAGGTCGAGCGATTCAACATCCTCGAGGCTGTCGAGCCGGTAGGCGTCGACGTGGACAAGGTCGATACTGCCCCTGTGGATATGAGAAATGACAAAGGTGGGTGAGGTGACGCGACCATGGACTCCCATGCCCTGGGCGAGGCCTTGGACAAACGTTGTCTTGCCTGCACCGAGTGGGCCAGCGAGCATGATGAGATCCCCGGCGGCAACGAGACCGCCAAGGCGGCGGCCGACTTCCTGGGTGTCCTCTGCGGTCGTGGCGATGAGCTCCATGTCCCCCTCCTTCAGCTTCCTACTGTACCTGGAGGGTAGCGGCGCGGTATGTGCCGACCAATCCTCGTTGTCATCTCGTAACCGATCGTCCCAGCGGCCGCCGCCCATTCATCGGCTGTCGGGCCGCCAGCGCCGAAGAAGATGACCTCGTCACCTGGGCCGGTGCCGACCGGCAACTCGATGACGACCTGATCCATACAGACTCGGCCAATAATGCGAGTGCGCACTCCCCCGACCGAAACCGGACCGCGACTGGAGGCGGAGCGGGGAATCCCATCCGCATAGCCAAGTGGGACCGTGCCCAGCATCATCGATCTCTGTGTTCTTTCCGTGTGACCATACGACACTCCGGTTCCAGGGGCCGCCTCACGCACGGCAACGACGGTCGAGGACAGGGTCATGACGGGTCGTAGTCCGAGCTCCGCCGCAGTTGCGACACCCGGCTCGGGGCTCACCCCATAGAGGCCAATACCCGGGCGGACCATATCCAGATGAGTCTGCGGGTGCCAGAGGACACCGGCAGTGTTCGCAAGGTGTCTGATCCGCGGCTGGATACCGGCTCGTCGGAGAACCTCATGCGCTTCATGGAACCGCTCGAGCTGGCGTCCTGTCTCCCCGCTGGCTGGCTCATCCGCCCGAGCCAGATGCGACCACAAACCGACGATGTCGACCGCGCCGTCCGCCTGTGCGGCGGCGAGAGTCCGAGCGGCGTCCGGAAGCGCTTCGGGGGAGAAGCCGCCGCGCGCCATGCCCGTATCGACCTCAATGTGAATTGGCGCCACGGTGCCCGCATGGCGAGCGGCCACGAGAATCTCGTCGACTGCCCACGGCGCGCCCACCGAGATCTCAAGACCAGCCCCAATCCCGCCCACGAGGTCGGCTCCCGGTGCGTAGAGCCACGTAAAGATGGGGATGCCCGGAAGATGGCGGCGCAGTTCACGTGCCTCGGTCAGCTGGGCGACCCCGAGATAATCAGCTCCCGCCTCGACGAGCGCGCGACTGACGGGGACCAGGCCATGACCATAGGCATTGGCTTTGACGATGGCGGCAATCGTCGC
This sequence comes from Flaviflexus huanghaiensis, assembly GCF_014118685.1. Classification (GTDB taxonomy): domain Bacteria; phylum Actinomycetota; class Actinomycetes; order Actinomycetales; family Actinomycetaceae; genus Flaviflexus; species Flaviflexus huanghaiensis. Next base: position 47,576 of record NZ_JACFAK010000014.1, on the reverse strand, counting down.
GCCCGTAGAGGACCTCAGCGTCGCCAAATTCGCTACGAGGGCGTCGAGGTCAATGGTCGCGCTACCGACCGGCTCAGCCATGAAGCGCTCTCGCGATCGCGGCAGGGATGCGGTCAGCGATCTGGCTGGCCCTGATCGGACCGTTGGAGTGCGCCGCCTCCGCATGAATCCATGAGGCTGCTGCCGCGAGTAATGCTGGCTTGCCGAGCCCGTGTCCGGCCCGCGCAATGTCCTCCCCGGCACCGGCAAGAAGAGCCCCAAGCAAACCCGCGTAGACGTCACCAGCGCCAGCCGTCGCACGCCAGTGCGAACGCGCCGGTTGGGCGTAGACCGGGCCATCGGGTCCTGCAACAAGATCGGTTGCTCCCTTCAGAACAACGGTCGCGCCTGTCACGGTCGCAGCGAGCCGGACTGCACGAATGGGGGCGGCCTCAATTTCCTGACGGGTGAGTCCCTCGCCCCGGGCCGCGAGAAGCTCCGCGAGTTCGCCCGCGTGAGGGGTCAGAACAGCAGTGGACGGCAGGTCGGCGTAGCCGTCTTTGAGAAGTGTGAGAGCTCCCGCGTCAAGGACAACGGGGTAGTGCTCCTCAAGCGCTCGATCGAGCGGGGCGCGGAGCCGGTCAACGTCGGAGACGGGCACCCCGGAGCCGAGAACCGTTGCCTGGGCCCTGCCCATACCGATGACGATCTCCGGGTAGTAGCGGAGAACAAGACGGATAACCTCGGGTGAATCAAGGCGAACCATGCCGGCTCCGCCAGCGAGCGCTCCCCCGGCGGTGAGAACAGCCGCGCCAGGATAGTCTGCCGAGCCCGTGCCAAGCAGAACAACTCCACGAGTGTACTTGTGATCAGTCTCGTCAGGTTCATGGAGGAGATCGGCGACATCGGATGCCGTCAGCGTTGCCACCGCGGGCGGTTCCGTCAGGGTGAGGCCGATGTCGGCGAGCTGGACCCGTCCGCAGAGCCTCGAAGCTGGCGGTGCAAGCAGGCCCGGCTTCAGCACCCCCATCGCGACCGTTACGCTCGCCCGCAACGCTGGCCCCGGAAGCCCACCATCGTCGACACCGATGCCGGTCGGGCAGTCGACGGCGATGACGATCGGTTCGTCGGGCGCCGCCTCTCGCTCCTCATCAAGCAGGGTGACGAGGTTCGCAAGTGGTTCGCGAAGTGGAGAACGCAGACCGATACCAGCAATGCCATCAATCCACAGACCCGCCGCCCTAGCGGCCGCCACAACGTCGTCCCTCTCCCCCGGTAGTACGCGGGCACCTGCCTCTGTCGCGGCCCGAAGACCGGCCTCATGGATGGAATCGGAGACACGGAAAATGTCGACAACGGCGCCGCGCCTGGCAAGAATTGCTCCTGCGAAAAGTGCGTCTCCGCCATTGTTGCCGCCACCGGCGAGGACGAGGATGCGGGATCCTGTCACGGTGTGTCCGCGGCTCTTGAGCTCCCTCGCGGCGGCTGTCGCGACGGCGAACGATGCCCGCTCCATGAGCGGCACACCGGCCGCGAGCACGGGCTTCTCAGCGGCTGCCACGTCGGTTGATCTATACGCTCTCAGCATTGCTACTCCACTGTGACTGACTTCGCCAGGTTCCTCGGCTGATCGACATTGAGCCCCTTCTCGGTCGCGAGCGCCAGGGCGAAGATCTGGAGCGGGACGACGGACACGAGTGGGTGAAGAAGTGTCGGGGTTTCGGGGATGCGGAAGACCGCGTGCGCGAACTCGTCGACAGCGGTGTCGCCTTCCTCAGCTATACACAGGACCCGGGCTCCCCGAGCGCTCACCTCCCGCAGGTTGGACATGACCTTCGCGTGCAGGAGCGGGCGCCGCGGCGTGGGAACGATGAGGAAGACTGGCTGGCCGTCCTCGACGAGGGCAATCGGGCCATGCTTGAGCTCGCCAGCTGCGAAGCCCTCGGCGTGAATGTACGCGAGTTCTTTGAGCTTGAGTGCGCCTTCGAGCGCGACTGGATATCCGACATGGCGGCCAAGGAAGAGCACGCTTGTCACGTCTTTCATGTCCCGTGCGAGGGCCTTAATCTCGTCCGCACGAGCGATGACCTCGGCAACCCGGTCCGGCATTTTCATGAGCTCATCAAGGTAGGTGACGACCTCATCGGAGTACTTGTTGCCCCGCAGTTGGGCAAGATAAAGACCGAGCAGGTAAGCAGCCGTGATCTGAGCAACGAACGCCTTCGTCGAGGCAACCGCCACTTCCGGGCCAGCATGCGTGTAGAGCACCGCATCAGATTCGCGGGCGATCGTCGAGCCATGCGTATTGACGATGGCGAGGATCTTCGCTCCCTGATCCTTGGCGTGGCGGATCGCCATAAGAGTGTCCATCGTTTCGCCCGACTGGGTGATCGCGACGACGAGCGTCTTCTCAGACACGACAGGATCGCGGTAGCGGAATTCGTGGGCAAGCTCGACCTCGACAGGGATGCGGCACCAGTGTTCAACCGCGTACTTCGCGACATGACCCGCGTAGGCAGCGGTGCCGCAGGCGACGACGATGATCTTGTCTATGCGGCGGAGGATGGATTCGTCGATGCGCAGTTCGTCGAGCTGGAGGGACCCAGACGGGCTCATCCGACCAAGGAGCGTATCGCGCACGGCAGATGGCTGGTCGTGGATTTCCTTCTCCATGAACGTGTCGAAGCCGCCTTTGACGGCAGCATCAACATTCCAATCCACATGGAACTCGGCACGGTCGACGGGGGTCCCGTCGAAAGTCTGGATCGAGACGGAATCGGGCCTGATGGTGACCATCTCGTCCTGACCCATCTCAATAGCGCGCTGAGTCCTGCTGACGAATGCAGCAACATCGGAGCCGACGAAGTTCTCTCCGTCTCCCAGACCGACGACAAGAGGTGCGTTGCGCCGCGCCGCGACGACGGTGCCGGGGCTGTCCGCGGCGACGGCGACGAGCGTGAAGGATCCTTCGAGCTCTCGGACAGTCATCCTCATCGCCTCCGTCAGGTCGCCCGTGTCCGCGAGCGCAAGGGCAAGCAGGTGGGCGACAATTTCGGTGTCGGTTTCCGAAATGGGCTGGATGCCGCGCTCGGCGAGCCCCCGAGCAAGCTCACCGTGGTTCTCGACGATGCCGTTATGAACAACGGTCACGCGACCATCGAAGGACATGTGGGGGTGGGCGTTGGCGTCCGTTGGGCTACCGTGAGTGGCCCAGCGGGTGTGACCGATGGCGGTCGAGGTTGGCGGTAGCGGGTGTTTGTCGAGCTCATCGAGCAACCCCTGGAGCTTGCCAGCCTTCTTCACCTGGACAATCTCGCCGTCGGCGACAATGGCGATTCCGGCCGAGTCATATCCGCGATATTCGAGGCGCGCCAGGCTTTCGAGAACGACGTCCACTGCTCTGGCCGAGTTCTCGCCACCTGCATACCCTATGATTCCGCACATCTTTTTGAACTCCTGCCTGATGGTTCGCTTCTGGGGTGCCAGACTATAGGACATGACCTTGACCCCGGCCATGGCACCGCTGGATCCTTTCCTCCATCTTACTCGGCAGCAGTGGGAGTCCTTAGCTCTCAGCACACCCCTACCTCTGCGCGATGAGGAGGTGGAGCGGCTCAAGAGCCTCGGTGACCCCCTCGACCTCGAGGAAGTTGATGCGGTCTATCGTCCGTTGTCGGCCCTCATTCAGCTTCATGTCGAGGCCGCCCAACGCCGACACGTGCGCGTGACCGAGTTCGTGAAAACAAGGCCCGAGCACACGCCGTTCGTCATCGCGGTGGCGGGGTCTGTTGCCGTTGGGAAGTCGTCGACTGCGCGACTCCTGCAAGTTCTGCTCGAGAGGTGGCCGTCGACGCCGAAGGTGGAGCTTGTTACAACCGATGGTTTCCTCCTGCCGAACGCGGCGCTGGAGGAGCACGGTCTCATGCAGAGAAAGGGCTTCCCGGAGTCCTATGATGTCGGCGCCCTGATCCGATTCATGCACTCAATCAAAGCGGGGATATGCCCGATCGACGTGCCTGTCTACGACCACGTCACGTACGACATCGTTCCCGGAGCAGTGCAAACCGTCGATTGGTGCGACATCCTCATCGTCGAGGGGCTCAATGTGCTCCAACCAGCGCGGCTGAGCGCTAGTGGCCAGCTGACGGCCGTGTCGGACTATTTCGACCTGTCAATCTATGTCGACGCCGACAGCTCACATATCCGCGACTGGTACATCAAGCGGTTCATCGACCTGCAGTCCACCGCATTCGCGAATCCGCTCTCCTATTTCAGTCGATATGCGGACCTGTCGGAGACCGAGGCGCGGGAGACCGCCTTGAGGATCTGGAGCACCGTCAACGAGCCCAATCTCCTCGACAACATTAAGCCGACTCGTTCGCGGGCAACCGTCATCCTTCGTAAGGGCCACGACCATCGGATGAAGTCCGTTCATCTGCGAAAGGGCTAGAATAAGGGAAAGGAGGCGTGTCGAATGGATGGAATGACGAGGCCTGATCGGTGGCTGGCTGCGTGGGCGATACAGGCGCGCACCCGCCTCACCGGCGGATCCTCCGTCCCTGCGCCCTCTCGCCCGGTGAGCTCCTCCCACATGACCATTCCGACCCGACACGGGCAGGTCAGCGCACTCGTCTATCGCTCTTTTGGAGATGCTGCGCTCGCCGGGGATGATCTGCGCCGCCCGCCACTTCACCTCCAGCTTCACGGCGGCGGTCTCATCGGTCGCGCGGTGCGCGAAGACGAGCACATCTGCCGCTACCTTGCAGCGGACACCGGGGCGATTGTCGTCAGTCTCCACTACCACGCAGCACCACAGGTGTCCTACCCCGTTGCCGAGCATGAGTGCTTCGACGCGCTCACGTGGGCACTGTCGAGTGCGAATCAGTTCGGATGGGACCGCCACCGAGTGACGGTCGGTGGGGGCGGTTCAGGCGCAAAGCTTGCGATTAACACCGCCCAGCTCGCCTATGAGAAGGATATCCACCTCACCGGTCTCATCGCCTCATCTCCTGTGCTCGACTACACGCGTAGTGACAGGGACACCGACGTCGAGAAGCCGAAGCACGGTCCTCGCATGCTCGCTTTTGTCATGGACGCCTACTTCCCCGACGCTGGGACGCGAACGCAGCCGCTCGCGAGCCCCGCCTATGATCTGGCATTGGTCAAGAAGCTGCCCCATACCCTCATCCAGGTCGGCTCCCTCGATTGGCTGGCAGAAGACGGCCGTGCCCTCGCGGCGTCGCTCAGCAGAGCATCGCGTCCCCACACGCTGACGGAATATGAGGCACCGAGTGGATTCACGGTGCGCGGTGACGAGGCGATAATGACGGCTGCCATCGAAGAGCAGGCTCGCTTCATCCGAGAGCTCCACTCCTAAACCGTCTCACATACCGGACACAGCCGCGTTGCGACTGGTCGACAGGCTGGATCTGTCGGGGACCCGAAGTCGGAAATCTGACAGACCATGACAAATCGCTGGGCCTTTCATCCCACACTTGTCTCTATGTGACGTAGCTCAAGTCCAAGGTCCCTGGGAGTTGCAAAAACGGGCAGTTAACATAGCAAGAATTCTCAAACTGGGAAGAAATGCTGACCATTCAGGAAGGTTCCCATGGATCAATCATCACGTTACCTCGACCTAACTCTCCGGGAGGAGGATCTGATCGCGGGCGGAGCCCACATTCTGTGCGCCTATCGGCTCAAGCCGAAAGCCGGTTTCGGGTTCCTCGAAGCCGCCGCACACTTCGCGGCTGAATCCTCGACCGGAACCAATGTTGAGGTGTCGACGACAGACGACTTCACGAAGGGCGTCGACGCCCTTGTTTACGTTGCCGACGAGAAGAACGAAGATGTCCGCATCGCCTTCCCGCTCGAACTGTTCGACCGCAACATGACGGACGGAAGGATGATGATGGTCTCCTTCCTAACGCTCACGATCGGCAACAACCAGGGTATGGGCGATATTGAACACGCGAAGATGTACGACTTCTACGTGCCGCGCAGTGCAATCAACCTCTTTGACGGTCCCTCCGTTGGGCTGAAGGAGCTGTGGCGCGTTCTTGGCCGTCCGGTAGAGGACGGCGGCTACATCGCCGGCACGATCATCAAGCCGAAGCTCGGTTTGAGGCCTGAGCCGTTCGCGGAGGCCGCCTATCAGTTCTGGCTCGGAGGCGACTTCATCAAGAACGATGAACCCCAGGGCAACCAGGTGTTCGCACCGCTCAAGGACACCATCCCTCTCGTCCGCGACGCCATGAGGCGGGCGATGGACGAGACCGGTGAGGCGAAGCTGTTCAGCGCCAACATCACGGCCGACGACCATGCCGAAATGGTTGCACGAGGCGAATTTATTCTCGAGACGTTTGGGCCGGATGCCAACAAGGTTGCTTTCCTCGTCGACGGCTACGTCGGTGGGCCCGGCGCGGTGACAACTGCACGCCGCTGGTTCCCGAACCAGTTCCTTCACTACCATCGTGCGGGCCACGGTGCGATCACGTCCCCCAGCTCGAAGCGAGGCTACACCGCTCACGTTCTTGCGAAAATGGCCAGACTCCAGGGTTCCTCCGGCTACCACGTCGGGACCATGGGATACGGCAAGATGGAGGGCGTTGCCGACGACCGCGGGATCGCCTACATGATCGAGCGAGACTCGGCTGACGGCCCCGCCTACCACCAGGAATGGTACGGAATGAGGCCGACAGCTCCCATCGTGTCCGGTGGGATGAACGCGCTACGTCTGCCTGGGCTGTTCACGAACCTCGGGCACGCCAACATCATCAATACCGCGGGCGGAGGCTCATACGGCCACATCGACGGCCCCACAGCGGGCGCACGTTCACTCAAGCAGGCGTACGAGTGCTGGCGAGCAGGGGCCGATCCACTCGACTGGGCTCTCGAGAATCGTGAGTTCGCACGCGCATTCGAGTCCTTCCCCGGCGACGCGGACGCAATCTTCCCGGGCTGGCGCGAACGCCTGGGCTCAGCGGCGATCGACTAGGAGGCAAGATGACGCGAACGTTCACCCAATACCTCCTCGAGGTCACCGACCGGGACGACAAGCACCCCTACGTCCATGTCCTGTCCTGCGTCGGGATCTCACTCAAGCTCATGTCCGCCATCGTGAGCCGCGGCTGCCTCGTTCAGCGGCCCGGCGGCGATGACAGTTGCTCTGACGCGACGGAGACGAATCGGATCATCCAGGAGGCGGCAATCGACGCCATCCTCGGACAGGCCGCGAGCTGCGAACAGCTTGCCGCCATCTCGTTCTCAGGCGACCCGGAGATTCACCAGTTCTCGGAAGATGGTCCGTGCCTGCTTGCCATGGATGTTCTCCATCAGGCGACGACACTCATGGAGAACCAGCCGATCGGCGTCGCGTTCTCCATTATGGGCCGAACAGCACAGGGTCCGGTCGCGGTGGAGGAGTTCCTCCGGCCCGCGTCCGACATCCTGTGCTCCGGTGTGGCCCTGTTCGGTCCGGCCTCGGTCCTCATCGTCACGACGGGTGCCGGTGTCGACGCTTTCACGCTCGACCGCGATGTTGGGAACTACGTTCTCACGACAACCGACATCACGCTCCCCGCGCGCTCAGACGTTCTCGCCATCGACCTGTCGCATGCGGCGATGTGGCCTGCGCCGATCCGGCGCTACGTCGACGAGCGCATCCGAGAGTCGCAGGAGCCCGACGGGCGCCCGGCGATCATGAGATGGAACAACTCCGCTGTTCTGGGATGCTTCCGGGCGCTGTTCAACGGTGGCCTGTTCATGCTCCCGCGGACGAACGATCCACGGATGAGCGGAGTGCCACTCATCCACACCGCCGCCCCCATCACCATGCTCATCGAGCAGGCCGGCGGCGCGGCGACCGATGGGCAGGTACCGCTCTCGTCGGTCACTCCGACAGAGCTCGACCAGTACAGCCCCATCATCTTTGGTGCGGCTGCCGATATTGCCAGTATCGAGCAGTACGCGGAAGACCCGGACGCCTCCGAGGTTCGCTATCCGCTGTTCCAAAACCGCACACTCTTCGTTCGAGACCAGTAGGAGAGACCATGTCACGAAAACACCCCATCATCGCGATTACCGGATCGTCCGGAGCTGGTACGAGCACGGTGACAGAGACGTTTCAACAAATCTTCGCCCGCGAATCCATCAAGGCCGCGATCATCCACGGCGACTCGTTCCACCGTTACGACCGTGCGGAAATGCGCGCGATCCACAACGAAGCAATAGCGCGCGGCGAGAACCCGCCCAGCCACTTCGGTCCAGAAGCGAATGACTTCGAATCTCTCGAAACGCTCTTCGAGAACTACGGCACCGACGCGTCCGGCAAGGTGCGCTCCTACGTTCACGACGCCGAAGAGGAACGCCAGTTCGGGTGCCCGCCCGGCACTTTCACACCGTGGGAGGACATTGAGGAGGGCACCGATCTGCTCTATTACGAAGGACTCCACGGGGCGGTGAAGACAGATGAGGTGAATGTGGCACGCCATGTTGACCTGTGCATCGGCGTCGTCCCCATCATCAACCTCGAGTGGATCCAGAAGATTCACCGGGACCGCAGCGCCCGCGGCTACACAACCGAAGCTGTGACGGACATGATCCTTCGCCGCATGCCGGACTACGTCAACTACATCTGTCCTCAGTTCAACAACACCGACATCAACTTCCAACGTGTGCCGATGGTCGACACGTCCAACCCGTTCATCACCCGCTGGATTCCAACCGCGGACGAGTCGATGACAGTCATTCGCTTCCGCAATCCTCGCGGCATCGACTTCCCGTACCTCGCCGCCATGATCCCCGGCTCCTTCATGTCCCGCGCCAACAGCATCGTCGTTCCGGGCGGAAAGACCGAGCTGGCTATGCAACTCATCTTCACCCCGATGATCTGGCGCCTTATCGACAAATCCCGTAAAGCACGCGGACTGCCCGGACTCGACAGCCGCGACCCCGCTTAAGTCACGTCACCCGGCGGCACACAACGCCGCACAGCTCGCAGGCGAAGGGCGATCCCCTTCGCCTTTTTGCTACGCGGATCGGGGCATCAATCGGTCAGTCGCCGCCGTCATCTAGACCTTCCGTCCATTCCTGGGCAGCGCGCTCGATCGCGTCGTAGCGTTCCGGGAAGTACCTGCGCTGAACGACGGTAATGATCTGGGATATGACGGCGCCAAGGGCAACTCCCCCTGCCACGCCGAACAGCACAGCGAGAAGCGGGTGGCCGTCGAGCGCGTGGGCGGCTCCGATGCCGATCGCCACGGAGTACGCCGCCCACATGGAGGCGGAGACGGCGTCAACGACGCTGAACGTAACCCGTGGGTATCCGATCGCCCCTGCCCCGAGGTTGACAGCGACGCGGCCGACAGGGATGAAGCGTGCGGACATGATGAGGATGGGACCGTGCAAGAGCAGGGCCCGACCCGCCCTTGCGTATGCGCGTGCACCGCGACCGCGGCTGAAGTAGCGGATCCTCTCGACGGGAATTCGCGCTCCGATTGTGTAAGCGATCTGATCGCCCGTGAACGCGCCAAGCGCGGCGACCGCCCAGAGCAGGCCGATGTGGGGGCCCTCCGATGTCACGGTCAGCGCGGCGAGAGCGATGACAATGGACTCAGACGGGAGGGGCGGGAAAAATCCGTCGATCGTGCACAGGAGATACGTGGCAAGAAGTGCGAACGGTGACGCTCCCGCAGCGATGACCCAGTCCTGGATCGCGGTGAAAGCCTCCAAAGCCGCTCGTCAGAAAGCCAGCCGGCGTTTGACGACGTCTGCCAGACTGTGGGCGACACGATCGGCCTCAGCTTGCGTCGCCGCCTCGACCATGACGCGGACAAGGAGTTCCGTTCCGGAGGGACGGAGTAGCACGCGGCCTGTGTCTCCGAGGCTTTTTTCGGCAAGGCGCACCTGCTCGAGAAGTTCCTCGTCGGTATGGGCGCGCCGCTTGTCCACTCCTCCGACATTGACGAGCGTCTGAGGTAGCCGCTTGACATAGCCAGCCAGGTCCCGCAGGGTCGTTCCGGACTTGGCAACCTGTTCGGCAAGGAGGACGGCGGTGAGGATTCCATCGCCCGTCGTTGCATACTCGGACGCGATGACGTGGCCAGACTGTTCGCCGCCGAGCGTGTAGCCGTTCTTCCTCATCGCCTCGAGGACGTATCGGTCGCCAACTGCGGTCTCCACCATCGAGATCCCGCGTTGCCTGAGAGCAAGCTTGAGCCCGAGGTTCGACATGACGGTGACGACGAGCGTGTCGTCGACGAGCGTCCCCTCATCCTGCATACCGGCCGCGAGCACCCCGAGGATCTGATCACCGTCGACGAGCTCACCCGTGTGGTCAACGGCCAAGCAACGGTCAGCATCACCGTCGAAGGCAACTCCGAAGTCGGCCTCCGACGCGACGGTTAGCGCCCTGAGCTGGTCTGGGTGGGTGGAACCACACCCGTCATTAATGTTCTTGCCATCGGGCGCGCAGTTGATGACGACGACGTCCGCACCGGCGCGGCGGAGCGCCTCGGGGCCGAGAGCGCTGGCGGCACCATTGGCGCAATCGACCGCAATGCGCAGATTCGACAGATCGGCTGAAATTGCTCCGGACAGATGGTCAAGATATTCGCGGCTTGCGACTTCATAGTCGTCCGTGATTCGACCGACGCCGTCGCCGACAGGGCCCAACCTGGCCTCGTCGAGACTCGCCTCGACCGCGTCTTCGGTCGTGTCCGCCAGCTTGTACCCGGTGCTGTCGAAGAACTTAATGCCGTTGTCCGGCATGGCGTTGTGGGACGCGGAGATCATGACCCCCAGGTCATATCCGTCCTTCTTCGTCAGGTATGCGATCGCCGGGGTGGATACGACGTCAACGTGGACGGTATCGACACCGGCAGAGGCGAGCCCCGCCGCCATGGCCTGAGCGAGCATGGGGCCAGACTGCCTCGTGTCTCGGCCGACAATAGCCCGGGGACGCTCAGTCGATTCGCGGTTTCGCAGGAGCACCCCCGCCGTCGCCGCTCCGAGCCTGAGAGCCAGATCGGCCGTCACGTCACGATTAGCCAAACCTCGCACACCGTCGGTCCCGAACAGTCGACCCACCTTAAACCCCTTCCGGATGATTCACCTTCCCAATGTACCGCAGGAGCCAGGCGTGCCATGACGAACTAGGCATTGGCGGATAAGCGTCACAGTCCGACCGTCAGGGATCGCGGTCACCATCTTCCGCTTCAGCGGAAAAAGCTCACCCCCGTCGAAACGGGGGTGAGCAGGAAAGAAAAGATCAGCGCTTCGAGAACTGCGAAGCCTTGCGGGCCTTCTTAAGGCCTGCCTTCTTCCGCTCCACGGCGCGAGCGTCGCGAGTGAGGAATCCAGCCTTCTTAAGTGCCGGGCGGTTGTGATCGCGATCGATATTGTTGAGCGCACGGGCAATGCCAAGGCGCATGGCGCCGGCCTGCCCGGAGATGCCGCCGCCATCAATTCGAGCGATGACGTCGAAGCGACCCTCAATGTCGAGGAGCGCGAACGGCGAGCGAACGAGCTGCTGGTGCAGCTTGTTCGGGAAGTAGTCTTCAAGTTCGCGGCCGTTGATCAACCACGAGCCCGAGCCGGGCACGAGGCGGACGCGGGCGACGGCCTGCTTGCGGCGGCCAAGTGCCTGGCCGGGGGCGGTAAGGGACTGGCCCTGACCTGTCTCGGGAGCATCGCTGCTCACTGTATAGGAGCTCGGGACGTCCTCGAGCTCAATGTCTGCTGCGGTAGTCTCTGCCACAGTTCTCCTTCAAAAGTTCCTGGTCCGTGCGGGACGGTTACTGAGCCACCTGGGTGAGCTCGTAAACCTCGGGGCTCTGGGCCTGATGCGGGTGCTCTGCACCTGCGTAAACCTTGAGCTTCTTGATCTGCTGGGCGGCAAGGCGGTTGTGCGGCAACATGCCCTTCACAGCCTTCTCCACCGCGCGCTCGGGGAACTTCACGAGGAGCTCCTCGTACGACATGGCGCGCAGACCGCCCGGATATCCCGAGTGGTGGTAAGCGAACTTCTGCTGGCGCTTGTTGCCGGTCAGGCGGACCTTCTCGGCGTTGATGATGATGACATGGTCACCAAGGTCGGCGTTGGGAGCAAAGTTCGGCTTGTGCTTCCCACGGAGCAGGGTGGCAACCTGAGCTGCCAATCGGCCGAGCACAACGTCAGTGGCATCAATGACATACCACTTTAAATCAACGTCGCCGGGCTTAGGTGTATACGTACGCACGGGCTATGCCTTCGTTTCTGTCTGGGGGGAATCTGTTCGCATGGCTCACGGCCAGACGTCCGCCCAAGTAAATGGAATAAATCTTGTCTCCGCTGTCGTCGTAGCGCGAGTGGGAGCGCGCACAACACAACTTGAAACACTCTAATCGCAGCAGGCAAGAGGGTCAACGTGAGCGGCACCCGGTGTGAGAGGGTTCTCACGGACTTTGCGCGCCAACTCCGCCTGCTCAGCGTACCTGCTCGCCTCAGGATAGTCGACGCCTTCGAGGGTGAGTCCGTGCGCCGGAGCGACGATGACTCCGGCGCTACGCTCGCGTTCCACAAGGCGCGTATGAGCCCACGTTGGATCCCGCCGGCCGCGCCCAATCTCGATGAGTGTTCCGACGATCGACCGAACCATCGAATGACAGAACGCGTCGGCCTCGAGGTCGACAACGAGGAGACCCGTGTCAGGGCCGTTCTGCGGGCGGTGGACATCAAGTCTGCGCAGGGTGCGGATCGTTGTTGCACCGGCGCGCGGCTTGCAGTAGGAGAGGAAGTCGTGCTCACCGAGAAGGCGGGCGCCTGCCTGAGACATGCGGTCCGCGCGCAGCGGCTCGGTGTGCAACGCCCTGTTGCGAGCGAAGACATCGGGCACGAGGCGATCGTCAATCCGATACCGGTAGCGTCGTCCAACAGCCGAAAACCGGGCATCGAACTCGGGGCTCGTTACCTCCGCTCGGGCGACGACAATGTCCCCAACCCCGCGGGTCCTCTGACCGCGGGCGAGCACCCCGGTAAGCCGCGTGAGGAGCGCGGCACCCGGTGTCCTCGAAGACCGTCCGGGTACAACTCGCCACGTGTCATCGGCGATATCGAAGTGCGCGGTCTGCGCCGCCGCGTGGACGCCAGCGTCTGTCCTACCCGCGACCGTCAGTTTGATCTGTGCCCGGAGAACCGTCTCCAGCGCCTCGGTCAGGACACCCTCGACGGTCCGCAAGCCCGGCTGGGCGGCCCAGCCGTGGAAACCGCTCCCGTCATAGGACAGATCAAGTCGAATCCGGTTCATCACTCAAGTCTGACACACGGCTCGACGGTGCTAGCGTCGTCCTCATGGAACGAAAGACTCTCAGTCCGCTCACACTCGGGGTGGATTGCGGTGGGGGCGGTATCAAGGCGACCGTGCTGGATGCCAACTCCAGGCAGCTCGCCCCTGCACTGCGTGAGCCCGTGCCCTACCCTCTGCCGCCGCACAAGCTCATCTCGATTGTCGCGGACATGGCCGAGCAGTTACCGGCCGCGGATCGGATCACTCTTGGGATGCCGGGCATGATCCGTCACGGGACTGTCGTCCACACGCCGCATTACATCTGCCGCTCGGGTCCCCGCACGAAGCCCGTCCCCGAACTGGTCGCGCAATGGCAGGATTTCGATATGGCGGCGGCGCTTGAGGAGCGCTTTGGTGCGCCTGCCCTGGTTCTCAATGATGCCGAGGTCGCCGCCGCAGGGGTTGTGACAGGCGAGGGCCTCGAGTTCTTCATGACGCTCGGCACCGGTCTTGGCACCGCGCTTGTCGACAACGGTGTTCTCTCCCCTCATCTCGAAATATCGCATGCGCCGATGCGTTGGGGGCTGACCTTCGATGACGTGCTCGGGGAGCATGAGCGCCGCCGACTCGGCGACTCCGCATGGTCGCGCCGAGTTCTTCGCGCGATCGAGCTCCTCTTCCCCGTGCTCCGTTGGGACACCCTCTACATTGGCGGCGGTAACGCCTCCCGCATCACCCCCGTCATCCGTTCCCGTATCGACGACGTCACATTCGTTCCCAACACCGCGGGCATGTCCTCTGGGGTCCAAGCCTGGTCGCTGTTCAACGAAAGCGACTAAGCATGGAGGGGAGCGGCACGCCGCTCCCCTCCATGCTGTACGAGCCGCCTCGCGATGGTCTCTAGCGCGTCCTCATGAGGCCCGGTGTGTCGATGCCGTTGCCGTTCCAGTCTCCGATGAGGAGAGGCTCCCCCGGTCGCCCGTAGACGACCTCACGCTCGGCGGAGCCACCCACGTGCCTGTTGTTGATGTACAGGGTGCTACCGCGCCTCAGGGTCACGGTGTCAAGTCGGTCGCCGTCAAAGTCGCCGATGATTGCCTCGTCGCCGAGCCTGCCATACGTGTATTCCCGCTCGGCAATACCTGTCGTGAGGCGGTTGCTAATGAAGAAGGTAACCCCGCGGCGAACACTGATGGTGTCGGTTCCCGTTCCGTTCCAGTCGCCGACGAGGATCTCGTCGCCGAGCCTGCCGTAATCGAACTGGTTCTCCGCGATCCCGCCTCGTAGCGTGTTGTTGAGGAAAAACGTGTTGCCGCGCCGCACCCCGAGCGAATCGGTGCGGTTTCCGTCCCAGTCACCGACGATGACATCGTCACCCACACGACCGTACGTAAACTGATGAGCCGGTGTTCCGGAGCTCAGCGCGTTGTAGAGATAGAAGGTGTTGCCGCGGCGTATTCCGAGCGTGTCCGTCCCGTTGCCGTCCCAATCCCCGACGATGACCTCATCACCGGGCACACCGAACTCGAAGACGACATCATCGGTGAGGGCTGCCCAGCTGTTCGTCAGCGTCGCGACGGCCACTCCGGGTGTCGTGGCGCCGGAACCGGGGGCCCCGGGGACCGTGATCGTCGACGTGTATGTCTTTCCAGTCGCGGTCTTCGCTGTCACAATCGCCGAACCCCCGCCCGTGGCACGCAGAGTACCGTCCGGCGATACTGTCACAACGTTCGCGTTCGACGTCGTGTACGTTGCGTGAACCGTCACAGGGATAGCCGGGATGTAAGAGAGAGACTTCGCCGTTCCGGTGAGCTCGACGCGGCCGGACGCGCCGGGGGCGAGAGTTGTCGGAGCCGTCATCTTCACACTCATGCGGTCAACGACGCTGTTGCTAGCAGCGGTCTGGAAACGGTAGGTGCCGCTCAGTCCCGTTCCCGTCTCAACGCCTGAGCCTGTCCTGTGCATCCAGCCGACGCTCACTCCACCCACCCGAGCGAAGCCGAATGCGGAATAGCGGGGGTTGATGAGATTGTAGAGGTGGCCCGTTGCGTTGTTGAAGGAGCCGTTATGGGCGATGAGGGCATCGCGTTCGCCCGCCCAGACGCCCCGCTGGACATCGGCGATCGCGGTCGCGATATTGGCTTGTGTCGTGATGATCTCGCCCGGCCAGCTCACTCCGACAGCTGCGTTCGAGTAGGAGCCGCCATCGGGACGCGTGTGGCCCCAATAGATATTTTGCTCGTAAGCCCTCTGAAGTGCGGACTTTTCGAGGCTGAGATCCCAGCGCACGCCGTTGATGTACTGGGAACGCGTGAGGTTGGCTTCACTCACGACTTGCCGTAGCGGTTTCCCGTTAAGAACGACTTCTGGATCGTCGTACATCTGCTCGCGAATGGACTTCACTGCAGCGAGCGCATCGGTGCGGATTTGCGGCTGGTTGACCGAAAGGTCGGTGCTGACAATTGAGCCACTGCCCGGGCTCGTTCCGAGCCCCGGGTCCGCCGCCGCTAAAGCGGTGGAAGACCCGATGATCATGAGCGACAGGGTGAGAAACAGAACGGTGAGCGCGTTGCCGGTGCGCTTAACGGCGGTCAAGAATCTTCCTCCGTGGATGGGGTGCAGGATGTCTCAATTCGATAACAAATCGAGTGCTACTCGCACGCTACCAGGTTGGTCGCCGTGAGGGGGCAAATTGTTTGTGTGAACACAACCCGTTATTTGGGATGTGGACTGCGTCCCTCAGTCGCCTCAAAGCTTCACGCGCCGTCGTGACTCCCCTGGCCCGGTATGCTCGTCACAGTCGTCAGAAGGAAGATCGAGTCTTCCACAGCCTTGACCGAATGCCTCTCATGCGTAAGAGCAATGATGCTGCCCTCACCAATTGGGGTCGACTCGACGCCTGAGACGATGACGTCTCCCTTGAGGACGAGGATCGAGGCAGCGGGCGGAGAATTGTGCGGGGCGAGTTCAATCCCAGCCCTCAGCGCAATCAGTGTCTGTCGGAGCGGGCCGTCGCTAACGACGATCTCGGCCTTACGCCCGTTGTCCGCCGCGATCGCGTCGTCGAGGAGCTGGTGGACCATCTCGTTGATTTTCATGGCTTTCCCTTCACCGGTGGTCAGTCCATTGCACCAGTTCGAGGCCATCCCTTCCACCGGAACTCCGAGAAGCACAAAAAAGGGGGCTCCGGAATGTACCGGAACCCCCTAGACATGACCTTCAGCAGGCCATCGGTTGCAGTGGCGCGACCTCTTACTCTGCGGACTCAGCCGATTCGGCAGACTCAGCCGATGCAGCGGAATCTGACGACTCTGCAGACTCAGCCGAATCGACGGACTCAGCAGATTCAGCGGACTCCTCAACCTCGTCCGAAACGGCTGCCTTCTCAGCTGCTTTCTCGGCCTCGGCGACGACAGCCTGCTTCGGTGAGACGGGCTCGGTCACGAGAGAGATAACGGCCATTGGCGCGTTGTCACCCTTGCGGTTGCCGATCTTCACGATGCGGGTGTAACCGCCCTCGCGCTCCGCAAACGTTGGGGCGAGTTCCTCGAAGAGGATGGCGACGGCCGAGCGATCGGTGATGTCCTTGAGGACGTCACGACGGGCAGCGGTCGTGCCCTTCTTCGCCTTGGTAATAATGCGCTCCGCGTAAGGGCGGAGGCGCTGTGCACGCTTCTCGGTGGTCGTGATCGAGCCGTGCTCGAACAGTGCCTTCGCGAGATTGGCAAGCATGGCCTTCTCGTGTGCGGCGCTTCCCCCGAGGCGGGGACCCTTAGAGGGCTGAGGCATGATGTCTCCTTGAAATGATGGTCAGTGGAGGTCGTCGCTGAACATAGACGAGCTGTAGGAATCGTCGTAGCCGCCAATGAAGCTACCGGGAGAATCCTTGAGCTGAAGATCGAGCTTTGCGAGCTCATCTTTTACGTCTTCGATCGACTTCGCACCGAAGTTGCGAATATCCAGCAGATCTGCCTCAGAGCGCAAGATGAGCTGGCCGATTGTTTCGATTCCCTCGCGCTGCAGGCAGTTCTGCGAGCGAGCGGGAAGATTGAGAATGGTGATGGGACGTTGCAGGTCTGACGACTGCGTCTCTTCAACCGGGGGCTCGCCGAGCTCAATGCCCTCAGCTTCGAGGTTGAGGTCGGCTGCGAGTCCAAAGAGCTCGACAAGGGTCTTGCCGGCGGAAGCGAAAGCGTCACGCGGACTCATCGACGGCTTGGTCTCGACATCGATAATGAGCTTATCGAAGTCAGTACGCTGTTCGACACGGGTCGCCTCGACCTTGTACGAGACCTGAAGCACCGGGGAGTAGATCGAATCCACCGGAATGCGACCGATCTCGGCGTCGGGATCCTTGTTCTGAGCGGCGGACACGTATCCACGACCGCGCTCGACAATGAGATCAATCTCGAGCTTGCCCTTCTCGTTGAGGGTGGCGAGAACGAGGTCCGTGTTGTGGATCTCGACGCCTGCAGGCGGGTTGATATCGCCCGCTGTGACGACGCCGGGGCCCTGCTTGCGCATGTACATCTGGACCGGCTCGTCATTCTCCGACGAGACGACGAGTTCCTTGATGTTAAGGATGATCTCCGAAACGTCTTCCTTCACACCCTCGATCGTCGTGAACTCGTGAAGAACCGAGTCAATCTTGATCGAGGTCACGGCTGCTCCCGGGATAGAGGAGAGCAGGGTGCGGCGAAGGGAGTTGCCCAGGGTGTAGCCGAAGCCGGGCTCGAGCGGTTCAAGAATGAACCGCGCCCGGTTGTCAGAGACGACTTCCTCAGAGAGGACGGGACGCTGTGCGATCTGCACGATGTATTTCCTTTCAGCAGTGACCGCTATATGACACTGCAGTTTGGAACCGGTGCCGGGTGGCCCGGGTCAAGCAATCAGACGCGACGACGCTTCGGTGGACGGCAACCGTTGTGGGCCTGCGGGGTGACGTCCTGAATCGACGTGACCTCAAGACCGTTGGCGGTCAGGGTGCGGATCGCGGTCTCGCGACCGGAACCCGGTCCCTTCACGAAAACGTCGACCTTCTTCAGGCCCGACTCCATGGCGCGGCGGGCGGCCGTCTCGGCGGCCAACTGCGCGGCGTACGGAGTCGACTTACGCGAGCCCTTGAAGCCCATCATGCCGGACGAGGCAGACGCGATAACGGCGCCGGTCGGGTCGGTGATGGTGACGATGGTGTTGTTGAAGGTCGACTTGATGTGGACCTGTCCATTGACGATGTTCTTCCGCATTGCCCGACGCGGGCGGGCGGTCGTACGTGACTTAGGGGGCATTCTTTACATTCTCCTTGAGATCATCGGTTCGCTGTCGCGAACTGCTACTTCTTCTTGCCGGCGACCGTGCGCTTCGGTCCCTTGCGGGTGCGGGCATTGGTCTTGGTGCGCTGACCGCGCACCGGTAGGCCGCGGCGGTGACGAAGGCCCTGATAGGAGCCGATCTCGATCTTGCGGCGAATGTCTGCCTGAACCTCGCGACGGAGGTCGCCCTCCACCTCGTAGTTCGCGTCGATGAAGGAGCGGATCTTGATCTGATCCTCTTCAGTGAGGTCCTTGACCCTCACGTCGGGCGAAACGCCCGTGCCGCCGAGGATCTCGTGGGCGCGTGTGCGCCCAATTCCATAGATGTACGTGAGTGCGACTTCGATCCGCTTCTCGCGGGGAAGGTCAACACCAGAAATACGTGCCAACGTTTACTCCTGTTGGTAGGCCGGAGGTGTGGAGCGCAGCCGTCCAGTTCCTGGTCCGAAGCCTCCGGGCTCCGGGTGCATCTGCTGCGCTTGTCGCGGGCTAACGCCCGCTGCCGGGGATTCAGCCCTGGCGCTGCTTGTGCCGTGGGTTTGTGCAGATGACCATGACTCGCCCGTGGCGACGAATCACCTTGCAGCTGTCACAGATCCGCTTCACGCTTGGCTTGACCTTCATGTCCAACCTTCTTTTGGCCCGGGAGACGTCCCGGGCGCGGTGTAGTGCGGGGTTTACTTGTAGCGATAAACAATTCGTCCGCGGCTGAGATCGTAGGGAGTCAACTCCACAACGACTCGGTCCTCAGGCAGAATCTTGATGTAATGCTGACGCATCTTGCCCGAGATGTGGGCCAGCACAACGTGACCGTTGCTAAGCTCCACACGGAACATCGCGTTGGGAAGCGCCTCGATGACGCTGCCTTCAACCTCGATGACGCCTTCTTTTTTCGCCATAACCCCCGCTAACGCAGTTAACTTTCGTTCCTATCAGCTGATAGGAGGTCGGATCTCGCACAGTGCGCGCAAAGTTCCGACTACTCAGTTTAGATGATACGCGGCGTGATGAGTAGTGCAGGCTGACGTGGAGCCGACCACATCGGCGGCGGCTTTCTCAACCAATTACGCGATCGTGAGCGGAGGTCATGCGTCGGGCCCTCGAGCTCCTGCCTCTCGCGCGGTAGCCACGCGCTATCGTCCAGATGACGGGTCTGTGGCGAGCCAGCTCGTCGGGGCGGGCGACGAGACCGGCGTCAGCCGAGCGGGACTGGTTCGACGCCGAACGGAGCGAGACCTGCCGCTCCCCCATCGGGTGCCGTTAGCACCCAGATGCCGCCACGATGAATAGCAACCTCGTGTTCCCAGTGGGAGGCGTGGGAACCGTCGACCGTGACAACGGTCCAGTCGTCTTCCAACACGCGGCTTGCGGGGTTTCCAGCGGTCAGCATCGGCTCGATGCAGAGCACCATGCCCGGCTTGATCTTCGCACCCTTGTTCTTCGCCCGATAGTTCAGCACATCGGGCGGCTGGTGCATCTGCGAGCCGATTCCGTGGCCCATGTACTCCTCAACGAGGCCAGGCCGGATATCCTCTGGGATTGAGTCAACATAGTCTTCGATTGCGGCGCCGACCTCGCCGACGTGCTTTGCCTTGGCGAGCTGGGCAATCCCGGTCCACATGGCTGTCTCTGTGAACTCGGAGAGCTTGCGATCGTCTTCTGACGCGTTCGGCATGAGAACGGTGATGCAGGCGTCGCCGTGCCAGCCATCGAGAATCGCGCCGCAGTCGAAGGAGACGATGTCAGAGTCGGTCAGGACCCGGTCGCCCGGGATGCCGTGAACGATTGTTTCGTTGACGGAGATACAGGCGTTGGCTGGGTAACCGTGGTAGCCGAGAAAGTTGGAGCGTGCCCCAGCTTCCTCCAGGACACGGCCCGCGATGAGGTCAAGTTCGCCGGTCGTCACCCCGGGTTTCGCGGCTTCCCTCAGAGCTTCGTGGATGTTGGCGACGACAAGACCTGCACGGCGGATCTTTCTGATCTCGTCGTTCGTCTTGTATTCAATAGGATCCCTACCGAACATCAGCGGTCCCGAAGCGCGTCCTGCAAACGCTGCTGGACTTCCTCAATCGTGCCGGTGCCATCGACGCGAGCCAGGATTCCGCGCTGGTCGTAGATCCGTGACAGCGGCTTCGTCTGCTCGGCGTACACGTCCATCCGACGGGTGATGACCTCAGCTGTGTCATCAGCACGGCCCTCGACTTGGGCGCGCTTGAGCAAACGCTGAACGAGCTCGTCTTTGTCCGTGACGAGCTCAAGGACAATATCGACAACGTGCCCCTGCTCTCGCAGGATTTCATCGAGCGACGCGACCTGAGCCAGCGTGCGTGGATAACCGTCGAGGAGGAACCCGTCTTGGGTGTCTTCCTGGTGGAGGCGCTCCCGCACGAGAGAGTCCGTGATCTCATCCGGCACGAACAAACCCTCGTCGATATAGCCCTTGGCTAACTTCCCAAGCTCGCTGCCCGCCACGACGTTGGCGCGGAAAATCGCGCCTGTCGAGATCTGCGGGATGTCGAACTTCTGGCACAGCAGCTGAGCTTGTGTGCCTTTGCCTGCGCCGGGAGCGCCAAGGATGATGATTCTCATCGGAGGAAACCTTCGTAGTGCCGTTGCTGGAGCTGAGCGTCGATGTCCTTCACTGTTTGCAGGCCGACGCCCACGATAATGATGATTGACGTGCCGCCGAACGCCATCATTGTGATGCCCATTTCGCTGAAGATCACAGTTGGGATGAGGGCGATCGTCGCAAGGTAGAACGATCCGACCCACGTGATGCGAGTGATGACGTTCTTCAGGTAGCGCGCTGTCGGCGCACCCGCCCTGATACCGGGAATGAAGCCGCCGTAGCGCTTCATGTTGTCCGCGACTTCTTCAGGATTGAACGTGATCGACGTGTAGAAGAACGCGAAGAAGATGATGAGGACGGCGAACGTCAGCAGGTACAGGAACGAGTTCGGCCGGTAGTTTACCGACAGCCACTGGACCCAGCCAGCGCTCTGGTCGCCGAACTGCATCGCCATTGTCGGCAGCGCGAGAAGGGAGGACGCGAAGATGACGGGAATGACGTTCGCCATGTTGATCTTGATTGGGATGTACGTCGTCGAGCCGCCGTACGTGCGCCGGCCGATAACGCGCTTCGCGTACTGCACGGGGATCCTGCGCTGTGACTGCTCAACGAAAACAACGACGATCGTGATTGCGAGGAAGAGTGCGAGGATGAAAATGAAGTTGCGAACGCCATTGTTCGAATTGAGAACCTGGGCCATAGAGGGCGGGAACGAGGCCGCGATACCCGAGAAAATGAGGATCGACATACCGTTGCCGACACCTCGCTCGGTGATCTGCTCGGCCATCCACATAATGAGGCCGGTGCCCGCTGTCATCGTCAGGATCGCCAGAAGGACCGTTCCAGCCGACATGTCCGGGAACGGATCGACGGTGCACCCGAGGAAGAGGGTCGAGTTCGCGACCGTCACAACGACTGCAGACTGCATGATGGCAAGTCCGATTGTCAGGTAGCGCGTGTACTGCGTAAGTTTCGCAGTTCCGGACTGACCTTCCTTGTGAAGCTCTTCGAAGCGAGGGATAACGACCCTCAGCAACTGGACGATGATCGACGCGGTGATATACGGCATGATGCCAAGCGCGAAGACCGACAGCTGGAACATGGCGCCGCCGGAGAACATGTTGATCATCGACAGAAGGTCAGCTGAGCCCGCCTCATTAAGGCACTGCTGAACGTTGCGATAGCTCACGCCAGGGGCCGGCAAGAATGTGCCGAGGCGATAAATGACGATGATGCCGAGCGTGAACAGCAGCTTGCGGCGCAGGTCCGGGGTGCGGAATGCCGAGACGAATGCGGAAAGCAAACTTCCTCCTTGGGGGTGTGGCCCCTGGGCCACCAGGATGGTGTGGCCCCGTGCGAGCCACAAGACAGTGTAGCGCGGTCAGTGTTCGTTTACGGCCGCTCGGTGAGTGCAACGAGGCGGGCCTATCAGGCCCGCCTCGTCACATACTCACATCACCGCGCGGAGATCGATCCGCCGGCTGCTTCGATCTTCTGCTGCGCAGAAGCTGACCATTTGTCGGCCACAACATTCACCTTGACCGAGATGTCGCCCGAACCGAGAACCTTGACGAGGCAGCCCTTGCGGACCGCACCCTTCGCGATGAGGTCGTCGACGGAAATGTCGCCACCCTCGGGGTAGAGCGCCGAGATGCGGTCGAGATTGACGACCTGATACTCGACGCGGAACGGGTTCTTGAATCCGCGGAGCTTCGGCGTGCGCATATGCAGCGGCATTTGCCCACCCTCAAAGCCGACAGGCACCTTGTTGCGGGCTTTCGTGCCCTTGGTGCCGCGACCCGCGGTCTTGCCCTTCGATGCCTCGCCACGACCGACACGAGTCTTCGGCTTGTGGGATCCGGCTGCGGGGGCGAGGTCGTGGAGCTTGGTGACGTCGTTGGTGTTTTCCGACATCATGCCTCCTCTACGGTGACGAGGTGCGAAACGACCTTGATCATTCCGCGGACCTCGGGACGGTCCTCGCGCTCAACAGACTGGCCGATCTTGCGCAGTCCGAGCGAGAGCATGGTGTCCCTCTGCTTCTTGGTTCCACCGATGGTGGACTTCGTCTGGGTAATCTTGAGCATTATGCACCAACCCCGGAGGCAGCGGCCTCGTTCTCGGCAGCGGCCGTCTGGGCGGCCTTCTGCTCGCGCTGCTCGGCATCATGTGCCGCACGCCTGCGAAGCATGGCTGCTGGCGCAACCTCTTCGAGAGACTTGCCGCGGCGAGCCGCAACCGACTCAGGCTGCTCGAGCTGACGCAGAGCCTTGACCGATGCACGCACAATGTTGATGGCGTTCGATGAACCCAGCGACTTGGTGAGGATGTCATGGATGCCTGCGGCTTCCATGACTGCACGGACCGGGCCGCCGGCGATAACGCCGGTACCGGGCGATGCCGGGCGCAGGAAGACAACTCCTGCGGCGTCTTCGCCCTGGGTCGTATGCGGGATCGTGCGGCCAATGAGGGGGACGCGAAAGAAGTTCTTCTTCGCCTCCTCGGTGCCCTTAGAAATAGCCTGGGGCACCTCCTTGGCCTTGCCGTAGCCTACGCCGACGGTGCCGTTACCATCGCCCACGACGACCAGAGCTGTGAAGGAGAAGCGACGGCCACCCTTCACGACCTTGGACACGCGGTTGATGGTGACGACGCGTTCGATGTAGGCGTCTTTCTGTTCGTTACGACGGTCGGTGTTGCCCCGGCGTCCCCTCGGACGGTCGGAACCGGAACGCTCGTTGCGCTCGCCGTCGCCTTCCGGACCAGTGGTCCGACGCTGCGATGCAGCCATAGTTTTCCTCTACTCTCGTTCCGTCAACTACAGGGTCAGACCGGATTCGCGGGCACCCTCTGCCACGGCCGCGACACGGCCGTGGTACTGGTTGCCGCCGCGGTCGAACACGACCGTGTCGACACCGGCTGCCTTCGCACGCTCAGCAACAAGCTCGCCGACCCTGCGGGCCTTCGCGCTCTTATCGCCGCTATCCTCACGAAGCTCGACCTCGAGGGACGATGCGGATGCGAGGGTGTGACCGACGGTGTCGTCGATGACCTGAGCAACAATGTGGCGGTTCGAACGGGTGACGACCAGGCGCGGACGCGCAGCCGTGCCGGTGACCTTCTTGCGCAGGCGGAGGTGACGGCGCTTGCGCGCGACGTACTTGCCCTTGCCCTTGATAGAGACAGCCATCACTTACCAGCCTTTCCGGCCTTGCGGCGCACGTGTTCGCCTGCGTAGCGAACGCCCTTGCCCTTGTACGGTTCAGGCTTGCGGAGCTTGCGGATGTTCGCCGCAACTTCGCCGACCTGCTGCTTATCGATACCGGACACGGTGATCTTGTTGTTGCCCTCGAGCTGGAGGGTGATGCCCTCCGGTGCGGTCACGGTGACCGGGTGTGAGAACCCGAGAGACAGCTCCAGGTCTGCGCCCTTCGCTGCCGCACGGTAGCCCGTGCCGACGATCTCGAGCTTCTTTGAGAAGCCTTCGGTCACACCGACGACGTTGTTGAAGATCAAGGTGCGGACCAGACCGTGAAGCGAACGCGACTCCCGCTCATCGTCCGGACGGGACACGATGATTGCGCCGTCTTCCTGAGCGATGGTGATCGGTGCCGGGACATCATACGAGAGGGAGCCCTTCGGGCCCTTCACGGTGACGCTCTGACCGTCGATGGACACATCGACGCCGGAGGGAATGGTGACAGGCTGCTTGCCAATACGCGACATATTCTCTGTACCTCCCTTACCAGATGTAGGCGAGGACTTCTCCGCCTACGCCCTTTGCCTTGGCCTCACGGTCGGTCAGCAGGCCTGAGGACGTGGACAGAATTGCCACGCCGAGGCCACCGAGGACGGTGGGCAGCTTCGTCGACTTCGCGTACACGCGCAGACCGGGCTTCGACACACGGCGAAGGCCGGCGAGCGAACGCTCGCGTTGGGGTCCGAACTTCAGGTTGAGGGTGAGAGTCTTACCGACCTCAGCATCCTCAACGTCAAAGCTCTCGATGTATCCCTCGCGCACGAGGATCTCAGAGATTGCTCCCTTGAGCTTCGAGTACGGCATCGACACCGTCTCGTGGTACGCCGAATTGGCGTTTCGCAGACGAGTCAGCATGTCTGCGATGGGGTCTGTCATTGTCATCGGGCCTGCGCCCCTTCCCGTCGCGGTTTCCTTAGGACCTGCGACGTAGATGGAATTACCAGCGGGTAAATATTAGTCGTCAGCACGGACTCAGTTTTCCTTGAACGGGAAGCCGAGGGCGCGCAGGAGGGCACGGCCCTCATCGTCGTTGTCGGCAGTCGTCACGATCGTGATGTCCATGCCGCGGACGCGGTCGACCCTGTCCAGGTCGATCTCGTGGAACATCGACTGTTCAGTCAGACCGAACGTGTAGTTGCCGTGGCCGTCGAACTGCTTCGGCGCGAGGCCGCGGAAGTCACGGATACGGGGAAGAGCCAGCGACAGAAGCCTGTCGAGGAACTCCCACATGCGGTCACCACGCAGGGTGACGTGCGCACCGATAGCCTGGCCCTCGCGCAGCTTGAACTGGGCGATGGACTTGCGTGCCTTCGTAATCTGCGGCTTCTGACCCGTGATGAGCGTGAGGTCAGAGATGGCGCCTTCGATGAGCTTCGAATCGCGGGCAGCGTCACCGACACCCATGTTGACGACGATCTTCTCGAGCTTTGCGACCTGGTTCGGGTTCTTGATCGAGAACTGTTCGATAAGAGCCGGAACGATCTCTTCGCGGTACCTGGTCTTGAGACGAGGGGTGAGGGTTTCAGTCACAGCTCGATCTCCTCTCCGGCGCGGCGGCCGATGCGGACGCGGGTCTTACGGACGCGGCCGTCACGCTCGACCTCGACCTCCTTGTAACCAACGCGGATCGGCTTCTTGTCCGGGCCGACGAGGGCAACATTGGAGATGTGGATGGGTGCCTCGACGGTTTCGATGCCACCGCTCGAGCTTGCGCCAGGCTGGCCCGGCTTCGTGTGCTTCTTCACGCGCATAACGCCTTCGACGATGACGCGATCGCGATTTGTGTCCACCTGCAGCACGCGGCCCTGAAGGCCCTTATCGCGGCCGGCGATTACCTGGACGAGATCGCCCTTCTTGATCTTCGCCATTTAGAGCACCTCCGGAGCGAGTGAAATGATGCGCATGTACTGGTTGTCGCGAAGCTCGCGGCCGACAGGACCGAAAATGCGGGTGCCACGCGGATCAAGTCCATCGGACTTGAGGATGACGGCAGCATTCTCGTCAAAGCGGATGTACGAGCCGTCGGGGCGACGACGTTCCTTGGTGGTACGGACGATGACCGCCTTCACGACCTCGCCCTTCTTAACGTTTCCGCCCGGAATTGCATCCTTGACGGTGGCGACGATGGTGTCGCCGATTCCGGCGTAGCGCCGGCCAGAGCCGCCGAGCACCTTGATGCAAAGGATTTCCTTCGCACCGGTGTTGTCGGCGACCTTCAGCCGCGACTCTTGCTGGATCATGAACTATCTCCTGTCGTCGTGCCGGTTCTCTTGCGAGCCTGGCCGAACGGATGGGTTACTTGAGAGAGGGCTACTTGGCCTTCTCGATGATCTCGACCACGCGGTAGTGCTTAGTAGCAGACAGCGGGCGGGTCTCCATGATGCGCACGAGGTCACCCACGCGCACTTCGTTGTTCTCGTCGTGCGCCTTAACCTTCTTGGAGCGGCGGAGAACCTTGCCGTACAGCGGGTGCTTCACCTGCTCCTCGACCTCGACGACAACGGTCTTGTCCATCTTGTCGGACACGACGTAGCCGCGTGCGGTCTTGCGGTAGTTGCGCTCGACAGTTTCGGTGTTCTGAGTCTCACTCACTGTCTGCCTCAATTCTTCTCAGCCGGAGCGGTGCGGATGTTGAGCTCACGCTCACGGGCGATCGTGTAAATACGGGCGATATCGCGGCGAACCGCCTTCAGTCGACCGTGGTCCTCGAGCTGCCCTGTGGCTGAGGAGAAGCGAAGGTTGAACAGCTCGGCCTTGCAGTCGGCGAGCCTTTCCTTGAGCTCAGCGTCTGTCATCTGGTCCAGGTCCTCGGGGAAGAGCCCCTTAGTTCCTACTGCCATCAGTTGTCACCGCCTTCACGCATAACAAAACGAGTCTTCATCGGGAGCTTGTGCTGCGCGCGAGACATTGCCTCACGTGCAAGGTTTTCGTCAACACCGGAAAGCTCGAACAGGATCCTGCCCGGCTTGATGTTGGCGATCCAGAACTCGACCGAACCCTTACCCGAGCCCATGCGGACCTCGGCAGGCTTCTTGGTCAGCGGGCGATCCGGGAACACGTTGATCCAGACCTTGCCGCCACGCTTGACGTGACGAGTCATAGCGATACGAGCAGCCTCGATCTGACGGTTGGTGAGGTACGCCGGCTCAAGCGCCTGGATAGCGTAGTCGCCGAACGCAATCTGGTTGCCGCCCTTGGAGTAGCCCGAACGAGTCGGACGGTGCTGCTTGCGGTACTTAGTCCTGCGAGGGATCAGCATTATGCCTCCGTCTGCGTGGTCTGTGGGGCCTGCTCGGACCTGGTCGGACGGGGCCGGCGTGGCCCACCACGGCGCTCACCGCCGCGGCCACGGCCGCGGGGGGCCTCGCTCAGCTGACGCTGGTACTCAGCCTCAGTGAGGTCGCCCTTGTAGATCCACACCTTGACGCCGATGCGGCCGAAAGTCGTCTTGGCCTCGTGGAAGCCATAATCGATGTTCGCGCGGAGAGTGTGCAGGGGCACGCGGCCCTCGCGGTAGAATTCCGAGCGCGACATCTCTGCGCCGCCGAGGCGGCCGGAGCACTGGACACGGATACCCTTGGCGCCGGAGCGCAGGGCGGACTGGACGCCCTTACGCATGGCACGACGGAAGGACACGCGTGACGCGAGCTGCTCCGCAATGCCCTGAGCGACGAGCTGAGCGTCGGCCTCTGGGTTCTTGACCTCGAGAATGTTGAGCTGGACCGGGCGACCGGTCAGCTTCTCGAGCTGTTGCTTGAGCCGGTCCGCCTCGGCGCCGCGGCGGCCGATGACGATTCCGGGGCGTGCCGTGTGGATATCGACCTCGACGCGACCCGACTTGCGAGAGATGTTGACGCGCGAGATTCCCGCACGCTCAAGACCTTCCTCCATGAGGTTGCGAATGGCGATGTCTTCGGCGACGTAGTCCTGGTAACGCTGTCCCTTAACGGTCGAATCAGCGAACCAGCGCGAACGATGTTCGGTGGTAATGCCGAGTCGGAACCCGGTCGGGTTGACCTTTTGTCCCACTAGCGGGTCCTCCCCTTCTTCGAGCCGGCAACTTCGTCGCCGACAATGATGGTGATGTGGCTCGTACGCTTGAGGATCTGGTTTGCCCTGCCCTGAGCGCGGGGCTGAATCCTCTTCATCGTCGGGCCCTCGTCAACGTAGGTCTCGACAATATGTAGCGAGTCGATGTCGAACCGCTCGCCGGCCTGGTCTGCTGCCTGACGCGCGTTGGACATCGCCGACTCCAGGAGCTTGCGGACGGTCTCCGCGGCAGCCTGGGGTGCGTATCGCAGCACGTCGACGGCGTCGACTGCACGCATTCCGCGGACGTGGTCCACGACACGGCGTGCCTTCATGGGCGTAATACGCACGTATTTCGCCTGTGCCTTGGCTTCCATGTGTTCCTAACTTTCTTCTAGGCTCGCGGCGCGCCTCAGCGGCGGCGTCCCTTGCGGTCGTCCTTGTCGTGGCCACGGAAGGTCTTCGTCGGAGCAAACTCTCCGAGCTTGTGACCAACCATGGATTCGGTGACGAACACCGGGACGTGCTTGCGGCCGTCGTGGACTGCGAACGTGTGACCCAGGAAGTCCGGCGTGATGACCGAACGGCGGGACCACGTCTTGATGACGTTCTTGCTGCCCGATTCGTTCTGAGCGTCGACCTTCTTCTGAAGATGCGCGTCGACGAAGGGGCCCTTCTTCAAACTGCGAGGCATTTCTGTCGCCCTCTCCTATCGATTCTTGCCGGACTTGCGACGGCGGACAATCTGCCTGTCGCTGGCCTTGTTCGCGTGACGGGTGCGGCCTTCCTTCTGGCCCCAGGGGGACACAGGATGACGACCGCCGGACGTCTTGCCTTCGCCGCCGCCGTGCGGGTGATCGAACGGGTTCATGACGACACCGCGGACGGAGGGACGGACGCCCTTCCACCTCATGCGGCCAGCCTTGCCCCAGTTGATGTTCGCCTGCTCGGCGTTGCCAACCTCACCGATCGAGGCGCGGCAACGTGCATCGACGTTGCGGATCTCGCCCGACGGCATACGCAGCTGAGCGTTCTTGCCCTCTTTCGCGACGAGCTGGACCGAGGCGCCAGCGGAGCGTGCAATCTTGGCCCCGCCACCCGGACGCATCTCCACAGCGTGGATGACGGTACCGACCGGGATGTTGCGCAGCGGAAGGTTGTTGCCGGGCTTGATATCAGCCGTGGCGCCCTGCTCGATGCGGTCACCCTGCTTGAGGCGGTTCGGTGCGATGATGTAGCGCTTCTCGCCGTCCGCGTAGTGCAGGAGGGCGATGCGGGCGGTGCGGTTCGGGTCGTACTCAATGTGAGCGACCGTGGCCGGTACGCCGTCCTTGTCGTGACGACGGAAGTCGATGACGCGGTACTGACGCTTGTGGCCGCCACCCTTGTGGCGGGTCGTGATGCGGCCGGTGCTGTTGCGGCCGCCGGTCTTGTGGAGCGGACGGACGAGTGACTTCTCCGGCTCGGAGCGGGTCACCTCGGCGAAGTCAGCCACGGACGAGCCGCGGCGACCCGGTGTCGTCGGCTTGTACTTGCGGATAGCCATGAGTTAAATCCTCAATCTTCCTGCCGGCCTCAGCCGATCTGCCCGTAAAGTTCGATGGCGCCCTCGCGCAGCGTGATGATCGCGCGCTTGGTGTCCTTGCGCTTGCCGATCCCGATGCGGGTGCGACGGGTCTTGCCCTTGCGGTTCATCGTGTTGACCGAATCGACCTTCACGTCGAAGATCTTCTCGATCGCCATCTTGATCTCCGTCTTGTTGGACGTGGGCGCAACCTCGAACACGTACTTGCCCTCATCCTCAAGTCGGTACGACTTTTCTGTGACGATCGGGCGGATGATGATGTCGCGCGGATCCTTGCGTTCCAGAGTCACTTCTCCTCCTCCTGGCCGCCACCAACAAAGGCTGTGAGGGCGGACTCGGTGAAGACGACATCGTCAGCGACCATGACGTCATAGGTGTTGAGTTGCTCCACCGTGAGGACGTGAGCCTCGTCAAGGTTGCGAACCGACTTCTGCGAGACGACGTCACCACCGGAGATGACAACGAGCGCTTTACGGTTCTCAGCCGCGGTCTGAAGCAGACCGAGGGCAGCCTTGGTGGACGGAGTGTCGCCTTCGACGAAGGCCGAGACGACGTGGATGCGGCCAGCGCGTGCACGATCCGACAGTGCGGAGCGAAGCGCTGCGGCCTTCATCTTCTTGGGGGTGCGTTGCTCGTACGAGCGGGGCTGAGGTCCGTGAACGATGCCACCGCCAGCGAACTGCGGGGCGCGAATCGAACCCTGGCGGGCCCGGCCGGTGCCCTTCTGCTTGTACGGCTTCCTGCCGCCGCCGCGCACTGCTGCACGGGTCTTCGTGGAGGCTGTGCCGCGGCGAGCCGCGGCCTGCTGGGCGACAACGACCTGGTGAATCAGGGGGATGTTGAGCTCGACATCGAAGATCTCAGCTGGGAGGTCGAACGAGCCAGACTTCGCGCCAGTGGCGTCGAGAACGTCGACGGTGAGGTTTGCCATGGTCAGGCTCCCTTCGTGGCGGTGCGGATGACGACGAGGCCGCCCTTGTTACCCGGAACGGCGCCAGCTACGAGGAGCAGGCCGTTCTCGGCATCAACCGACTGGATGGTGAGGTTCTGGACGGTGCGGCGGGCGTTGCCCATGCGGCCGGCCATGCGAAGGCCACGGAAGACGCGCGACGGGGTTGACGCCCCGCCGATCGATCCGGGCTTGCGGTGGTTACGGTGCGAGCCGTGCGAGGCGCCGACGCCAGCGAAGCCATGACGCTTCATGACGCCCGCAGTGCCCTTGCCCTTGGTCGTACCGACGACATCAACAGCGTCGCCCGCGGCAAACACATCGGCCGTCAGCTCCTGGCCCGCCTGGAAATCCGCGGCCGCGGAGGTGCGGATCTCGGCGAGATGGCGCTTGGGGGTGGTACCGGCAGCGGCGAAGTGGCCCTGCATCGGCTTGGTCACGTTCTTCGGCTTGCGCTCGCCGACAGCAAGCTGGATGGCCGAGTAGCCGTCAGCCTCGGGCGTGCGCACCTGAGTGACAACGTTGGTGCCTACTCGCACGACAGTGACCGGGATTAGGCGGCCTGCCTCGTCCCAGACCTGAGTCATGCCGAGCTTGGTGCCGAGCAGCGCCTTGGGCGCGGTGGCAACCGCTTCAGTTTTGTTGGACATGATGAACCTCAGAGCTTGATCTCGACGCTGACATCACCGGAGAAATCGATCTGCTGGAGCGAGTCGATGGTCTTCGGCGTGGGATCGATGATGTCGATCAGCCGCTTGTGCGTGCGCATCTCAAAGTGATCGCGGCTGTCCTTGTACTTGTGGGGTGAACGGATCACACAGAACACGTTCTTCTCGGTCGGCAGCGGCACCGGGCCGACTACCTGTGCACCGGTACGAGTCACTTCGTCGACGAGCTTCTTCGCCGCGCTATCAATGACCTCATGGTCATATGACTTGAGCCGGATGCGGATTTTCTGTCCCGCCATGGCGTCGTCTACCTCTCTTTAACCGCAGTGTTCACCTGTACCCGCATCCGGGAGTGTCTCACCGCGGAAGACCCGCGACAATCAGCCCTATGTTGGCCCAGTGAACCATTTTATTTACCAGCCAGCCCTTGGGGACTGACATACGTCTTCACGCTCTCTCGAGCAACCGTCCTAGTGTGGCAGAAACGCCAGCGGACGTGCAAACATCTGAGGAAAGTGCGTCACGGCTAACACCGTTATTCTATTTCCCTTGGAGAAAGCGACCTTGCTATCCTATCGCCTTGGTCATCGATCGGAAAGAGCGCCTGTCGTGACGCATCTTATAGTCGATCGGGCTGCCCGCATGGCTGCTCTCCGTGCTGCTCCCCTAGTCGTCTGAGTGGCCCTCCGTGTGACGGACCGCCTGGTTAAGGGTCGCGAGAATTGTGGCTTTGAGGACTCGATCGAGGCGGAACTGTCGCTCATCGTCGCGCAGGTGGCAGTAGGCGTGGAGGATGATGCCCTGATTGGACGAAAGCACCGCAAGCGGATCGACAACACGCGTCGTCAGACTCGACGATTCAGACATGTAGACGAGATGGACCTGGCGCCCCTCGATCATCGCCGTTGTCACTGTCTTCATCGTCCCCCTCATGCGCTCGAGATCGCCGGGGATGCGGACACTGTCCCACTTGGCCATGACGCCGTCGAGATCCTCGGGAAGGAGCTCTCGAATGGCTTTCGCGAGGGAGTAGACCTCCACTTCGGTCAGAGCGTTTGACATCATGGGCGCCGCTCGCAGGATTTCGAGAAGGCCGAGAACCTGGTTGATCGTCAGGGTGACATTGCCAGCCTCGGCACGCCGGTCGAGAACCTTGTCATCGGCGGGGCCCTCCCCCATCGGGAAGACGAACACGTCTTCCGCAACCCGGTTTTGCGAGCTGCTCAGGCTCGATGTGTCACCGCTACCGGTGACCTCAAGATGGATGTCCTCGCTGACCGGCCGGAGCAGTGCAAGGACATCCTCATCAGCCATGCCGAGATCGCGCGCAATCTCACCGATCGTCACACCCGTGCGACCGGCCGTCATGACCCGAGCGAGGATCTCATCCACTGCGTCCATACCCCATTCCTACCAGCCGCGCTCCCGAAAGGCACGCCTCTGACGAGGAGGGAGGGGGCTGCGTGACGATTTTTGGCTCGCTCGGACGTGGACCACTTCACATGGACACAGCATCTGGAACGGGCGCGGCGGCCGTAGGCTGACGACGGATCACGTCTGAGGAGGGCACGATGGCCGCATTCCGCTGGAAATTGCACGGTGATGGTAAGACGATTGCACCCGGGGAGGTGGTCCAGCCGGATGAACGCCTCGCATGGCCGCAAACTATTGGAATCGGCGCGCAACACGTCGTCGCCATGTTCGGCGCGACGTTCCTCGTCCCGCTCCTCACTGGCTTCGACCCGGCAACGACTCTCTTCTTTACCGGCATCGGCACCATCCTGTTTCTCCTCATCACCTCCGGGCGCCTGCCGAGCTACCTCGGCTCCTCTTTCGCTCTCCTTGCCCCGATCGGGGCAGTCACCGGTTATGTTGCAAACGGCGGCGAGCCGTTGGATGAGGGGCTCGCCGCCCTCGCTCAGGGTGGCGTTGTCGCGACGGGTCTGGCGCTTGCGCTCGTCGGCCTCATCGTTCACTTCGCCGGTGCTCGCTGGATTGATAAGCTCATGCCTCCCGTCGTCACCGGCTCGATCGTCGCCCTCATCGGCTTCAACCTCGCACCGGCCGCATGGAATAACGTCGTCCAGGCCCCGCTTACTGCTGTTGTCACGATCGTCGCGATCCTGTTCATCACGGTCTTTTTTCGTGGCATCATCGGCCGTCTATCGATTCTCCTTGGCGTCATCGCTGGTTATGTCACCGCGATCATTCAGGGCGAGGTGAGCTTCGACGCGATCTCGAACGCCGCGTGGGTCGGCGCCCCTGCATTCCGTGCGCCAGCCTTCGACGTGAGCCTTCTGGGCCTGTTCATCCCGGTCGTCCTTGTCCTTGTCGCCGAGAACGTCGGCCACGTTAAGTCAGTTGCTGCGATGACGGACAGGGACCTCGATGACGTGACGGGGCGGGCTCTCTTTGCAGACGGAATTTCAACCGCCTTCGCGGGCTCTGGTGGTGGTTCCGGCACAACAACGTACGCTGAGAACATCGGGGTGATGGCAGCCACTCGCGTCTACTCCACCGCGGCCTACGTCGTCGCCGCACTTGTCGCCCTCGGCTTGTCCATGTTCCCGAAGTTTGGCCAACTCATTGCCACAATCCCGCCCGGAGTGCTGGGTGGAGCCGCGACTGTGCTGTACGGCATGATCGGCATGCTCGGGGTGCGGATTTGGGTTCAGAATAGGGTCGACTTTTCGGACCCAGTCAATCTCAACACGGCCGCGGTCGCCATGGTGCTGGCCATCGCGAACTACACCTGGCATCTGGGCGACATGGTGTTCGAGGGCATTGCGCTCGGGTCCTTCGCCGCCATTGGTATCTATCACGCGATGCGGGCGATCAGCCGCAGACGCGGCACCTCGCTCGAAGCACCCTCTCCCGCTTCGGTGCCCGGCGGCGCCGAACTAGAAGAGGGCGCACTCCAGAAGGATGCAAAGCACTGGTGGAGCCGCGGGAAGTACTCTCCGCGGTCTTAAGAGTCTGACGGATGAAGGGTGCGGCCCCGGGGCCTGAGAACACGGCATCCTAGGCAGGACCGCGGTGTTTCTCCCGCTCGATCTTCGCGGCGAGTAGCCTGCGCTCCTCATCCTTCTCTCGGACAATGGCGCGGGCTACAGCGAGAGCATCGTCGAGGTCCGTGAAGAGATGGTCTGGCCCGCCGATCGTGTCGATGACGCCAACCTCCTCGATGAGGGCGACGAGGGAGGCGTCGATGCCTTTGATGAAGACCTCGTTGTTCGCCTCGCGTAGCCGCACGGCAATATCGGCAAGGGCCTTCGCACCCGTAGCGTCCATCACTCCCACCCTGGACAGGCGGAGGATGACGACGTCTACGGACTCGAACTCGGGAATCTGGGACTCGATTCGGTCTGAGACTCCGAAGAACATGGCCCCGTCGATACGGAGGATGGTGATGCGCCGCTGGTCGGGGGTGTCCTCTCGGTAGACGCCCGACTGTCGCGCAAGGTGACGCAGAACAAGAACACCCGTCACGGCGACGCCAACACCAATCGCCCAGATGAGGTCGAGCACAACCGTCGTGCCTGCAGTCAGGCAGAACACGAGTGCGTCCGACCTCGTCGACAGGAGGATGGTCTGGGCGGTCGCAAACGAAATCATGTTGAACGCTGTGACGAGCAGAACGCCGGCAAGGGCTGCGAGCGGGATCGTCGAGACGATACCCGATGCGAGGTAGACGACGGCGAGAAGGAAGAGCGCGTGAATGATGACGGATAGGCGGGTTCGTCCACCGGCGCGAATGTTGACGGCCGTACGCGCCATCGCTCCAGTAGCCGGCATTCCACCGAACAGTCCCGAGGCAACCGAGGCAAGGCCCTGGCCAACGAGCTCACGGTCCGGGTGGTAGCGCTCGCCCTTGACCATGCCCGCCGCAACGCGTGCGGACAGAAGCGACTCGATGCCAGCGAGGATGGCGACCGCGGCTGCGCCTGGGAGAAGCTCAGCAACGAGCCCCGGATTGGCAATCGGTAGAGAGGGTGCTGGCAGACTGTCCGGCAACGCGCCAATGAGAGGCGTGTCGATTTTAGCGACAAACACGACGATCGTTGCGAGTGTGACAGCGATGAGGGAAGCCGGCCAGCCCGGTAGCAACCTCGTAACGGCGATAATGATGAGGACGGTGGCTGTGGCGATCGCAAGCGGCGCCGCCATCTGCGGCCACTCCGCCATCCGAACCGTATCGACCGCGGCAATGAGCGTGTTCGACTCCCTTGACGCTTCGATACCGAGGGCGTTCGGGAGCTGCTGGAGCGCGATGATCGTTGCGATGCCGACGGTGAATCCTTCAATGACGGGCCAGGGAATGAGCGAAATTGCGCGGCCCATTCCCAGCACTCCGCCGAGGATGACCATGAAGCCAGCGAGAATCGACAGGAGAGGAACGGCGCCTGGACCGTGAAGCGCGACGAGCGGGGCGATGATGACAACCATGGCTCCGGTTGGCCCCGACACCTGAAGGTTCGAACCGCCGAATACTGTCGCGACAAAACCTGCGATGATCGCGGTGACAACCCCTGCGGCGGCACCCACGCCCGATGACACCCCGAATGCAAGCGCGAGCGGGAGCGCGACGACACCAACCGTGATCCCTGCGGCTACGTCGCCTCTCCAGTGCTTGCGCATGATCGTGAAGTCTTGAGTTCGCGGGAGCAGGGAGAGCAGGTGTGTGCGCAAATTTTACCGTAGCCTTGTCGATCCAAAGATGTCAGCCGGTCACCCGGCACTGCCACCTACTATATCTAACGCTCGGACGGAAAGATATGTGTCATATTACAATGACGCTCTTCCGGGAGGGCTCATGGGCCGGGTCAAGCCCCTCAGCAATCATGCCTCAAGGAAGGGCACAAAGCGCGCGAGCGGCGTCTCAGTGACGGAGACCGTTGTGGCTCCGGCGTTGCGGGCCGCGGCGAGCCCCGGCTCAGAATCCTCAAAGGCGAGACAACGGTCGATCGGGACCCCGAGGCGTCGTGCGCCTAGGAGATAGGGTGCGGGATCGGGTTTACCCGGGATATCGTCGTCACCAGTGACGGCAGTCTGCAGCGGATGACCCTCGATCCCGTCGAAAAGCGCCGTCACGAGGACCTTGGGTGAGGCGGTGACCAGGGCCTGGGGAATGCCAGCCTGTGCGAAGGCCGCCATGAGGTCAGATGCTCCCGGGATGAGAGCGAATCCCTCCCGCATATGCTGTTCAACGGACGCAACGACGCGTTCAAAGAGCGGCGCCGGGTTGGTCTGCTCACCGGTACCGCGGGTGACGGCATGGGCGAGAGCCTTCGCGTGGGCGCTGGATGAGACGCCGAGGATCGCCCGCTCATCCTCGTCATCGCGCCAGATCCCGCCGCTCTCCTCGACGACGTCAATTGACGCGGCGAGCCACTTCGGTTCGGTGTCAATGAGCGTTCCATCCATATCCCACAGGACACCATCCGGCCGATGGTCCAAGCCGATTGCACTCCACAGCTTCTCAAGTTCCATAGCCCCACCATAGCGCGGTCGCTGCCGGGTCATGCCCTGGCACGGCTGCCGGCAAACGGCTATTAGACCGCCGCGAGGCGGCGGCGCTTTTCCTCAGATGCGTTGCGGCGGACGTCGATGGCGACAGCGGCGATGATGACAGCACCGATGACCATGAACTGGACGTCGGACTGAGCATTCATGAGCGTGAGACCGTTGCGGATGACGGAAATCATGAGAGCACCGATAAGGGTGCCCCACACGTTACCTTTGCCTCCCGTGAACGACGCACCGCCGATGATGCAGGCGGCGATCGCATCGGTCTCGTAGTTGCCGGACATGCCTGCCGAGGGGTTCGCGACACCGGAACGGCCGACGATGACGATGCCGGCGATGGCAGCGCAGAAGCCCGCTGTGGCGTAGACGAAGATGAGAACGCGGTCAGTGCTGATTCCGGATAGGCGGGTCGCTTCAAGGTTGCCGCCGACGGCGTAGATGGACCGGCCGAGTGCTGTCCGGTTGAGGAGCAGGTGCACCGCGGCGAAGAGAATGAGCATGGCGATGAAGGACACGGGGAAACCGTTGAATCCGTTGCCTTTGAAAAGGTCGGCCGAGCCGAGGAACATCACTCCCTCGGGGAAGCCACCAACCGTGCGGGTGGCAAGGAGAAAGAGCGCGAGGCCCGCCAGGACGTACTTCATACCGAGCGTCGACACGAACGGATGCGGCAGCTTGAGCTTTGTGAGAAGAACACCGTTGACGAGGCCGACAAGGGTGCCGGACAGGAGCGCCATGGACAGAAGCACGACAGGGTTCGTCACCTCGAGCGTGATCATGACATAGGCCATGACGGCCGCCGAGAGGATCGCATTCGTGCCGACCGACAGATCGATGCCAGCAGTGATGAGCGTGAGGAGCATGCCAGCTGCGAGGAGTCCGTTGACGGCTGTCTGCCGCAGGACATTCATCCAGTTGTTGACCGTCGCGAACTCAGCCGTCACCGAGCTCATGATGACGATGAGAAGGATCAGGGCAAACAGCGGGGCGAGAGCCCGCAGGAGCCCGGTCAATCGTCTGTTCTTCACAGTGCTTCTTCCTTCTTTCTGCCCCAGGCAGCCTTCATGATGTCGTCCTCGTTAAAGTCAGGATCGCCACGATTGATCGTGGCCATGACCTCGCCCCCGCGCATGACAATGACGCGGTCGCTCATGCCGAGCACCTCAGGTAGCTCCGACGAGACCATAATGACGCACTTCCCTTGGGCGACGAGGCTACTCATGATGTTGTAGACCTCGACCTTGGCGCCGACGTCGATACCGCGAGTCGGCTCATCGAACAGGTAGATGTCCGAGTCGGAATTCATCCACTTACCGATGACAACCTTCTGCTGGTTGCCTCCGGACAACTTCCCGGCATCCGTCTTCACATCGGGGGTCTTGATCCGGAGCTGAGCAACGGTGCGCTCGGCAGATTCCTCGGCGCGACCGGGAGACAGCCAGCCATGGGGCGCGACCCTGCGGAAGGACGCGAGCATGAGATTATCGGCCACGCTCTGGTTGAGGACGAGGCCCTGCCCCTTCCGGTCCTCCGTCACGAACGCGATCCCCCGCCGAGCCGCATCCTGCGGGGATGAGATCGTGACGGGCTGGCCGTTGATATGGATCGTCCCAGAGTCGACCGGCAGATCCCCGAAGATCGCCCTCATCGTCTCCGTCCGCCCGGCCCCGACGAGGCCGGCGAAGCCGAGGATTTCGCCGTAGTGCGCGTCAAAGCTCACGTTCTTGAGGGCGCCGGCAGATGTCACGTTCTCGAATCGGACTGCGGATTCACCCTGTTTTCGCACGTGGTCGGGGAACTGGCTGTCGACGCTCCGGCCGACCATCGCCCGGATCAGTCGATCGTGCGTCATACCCTCCATGGGCTCAGTAAAGATGTGCTCGCCGTCGCGCATGACGGTCACCCGGTCGCAGAGCTCAAAGAGCTCCTCGAGTTTGTGGGACACGAAGAGGACTGCGACCCCACGCTCGCGTAGGTCATGGACGACCCGGTTGAGGTGCGCGACCTCCGTTTCCCCCAGCGATGAGGTCGGCTCATCCATGATGATGAGTTTCGCGCGGCGTAGCAGAGCGCGGGCGATTTCGACCATCTGAAGCACTCCCATGCCGAACACCCCCGCCGGACGAGTGACGTCGACATCGATCCCCATCGACGCGAGGGTCTCAGCCGCCTTCGCGTTCATTGACGAATAGTCGAGAAGTCCCAGCTTCGTGCGGATGGGCTGGCCAAGGAAGATGTTGTCGGTGATCGAGACCTGCCGGACGATATTGAGCTCCTGATAAACGCAGGCGATGCCAGCTTCCTGAGCATGCTGAGCTGACGTGAAGCGATGCTCGACTCCATCAACCCAGATTTCGCCCTCTTCGGGGCGATGGACACCGGTAAGAACCTTGATGAGGGTGGACTTGCCAGCGCCATTTTCGCCGATGAGCCCGTGAACTTCACCGGGTTCGATCTGCATCCCCATGTCGCGAAGCGCGACAACTCCAGGGAACTTCTTCGTCACTCCACGTAGCTCG
Organism: Flaviflexus huanghaiensis; assembly: GCF_014118685.1. Classification (GTDB taxonomy): domain Bacteria; phylum Actinomycetota; class Actinomycetes; order Actinomycetales; family Actinomycetaceae; genus Flaviflexus; species Flaviflexus huanghaiensis. The sequence continues at coordinate 7,916 of NZ_JACFAK010000014.1, read as the reverse complement.
ACAATCGGCGTCATGTGCGTCCTTCGGCTCACGTCGAGGGCGCGGGAACCCCGCGCCCTCGACACATGCTTTACTCGCCGAGCTGCTCGCGCAGCGTCGCCAGGTAACCTTCCGCGTTTTCGGAGGTGATGATCTGCGAGCCCGTGTCGATGAACTCATCAAGAGTCTCGCCGCGAGCAGCGGCCACGGCTGACTCGACCGCCTTGTATCCCATGGCGTAGGGGTCCTGGGCGACGGTGCCCGTCACGGTCCCGTCGATGACGTTCTGGACTCCGGCTTGGATGCCATCGAAGCCGAAGATGACAAGCTCACGGCCCGCGGACTGTGCGGCCCTCGCCGCACCAGATGCCATCTCGTCGTTCGCAGTCACGACAACGGTGAGATTCGGGTTCGAGGTGAGGATGTTCTCCACGATAGAGGCGGCCTTGTCAGCGAGACCCTCGGCGTACTGCTTGGCGACGACGGTCACGCCTCCCGATTCGAGGCCCGCGGTGAAGCCAGCCTCGCGCTGATCGGTCGTCGTGTTGCCCTGGACAACGCCGATCCAGGCGGCCTCCGCGCCCTCACCTGCAAGCGCGGCGGCGGCTTCGCCACCAGCGCGAGCAGCCTCCTCGTTACCGGTTCCGATGTACGTCACTTTATTGTCGTATGGGGCGTCGGTATCAACGAAGAGGATCGGCTTCTCTGTGTCACCGAGAACGGCAACGACAGAATCGGGCTGGAGAGGGGCGAGCACGATGGCATCCATCGAGTCATCGGCGAGCATTGTTTCGAGCATGTTGGTTTGCTCGTCATACGACGTCTCCGAGGCGGGGCCCTGGAGCTGGACGTCGACGCCTAGATCTTCGGCGGCATCTTCAACGCCGGCCGCCATATAGCTCCAGTACTCGCTGGATAGCGTCTTGAGGAGCACGCCGACGCGAACCGAATCATCGTCCGTGGCGCTTGCGGACTGCTCCTCACTCTCACCCATGCTGCAAGCCGACAGCACCAGTGCTGTCGCGCCAAGGGCGGCGAATAACCTTCTCTTCATCAAACTCTCCCTCGTGTCGGTCGCCGCCTCATGATGGGCGAACGAGTAAAATGTAACCCCTCATCTGCGTGGCGACAAAATGGGAAAAGCTACGCGCGCTGTCGACAAAAACGCATAAACACGCGGAAACACAGCGATAGGCTAGGGAATTTCTACACGGAAGTCTCATGTGGAAGTCCGAATTGCGATATGACAAAGAGCCATTTGTCACGTGCGCCCTCCATCGAGGAACGGAGTCGACATCGTGCACGTCCTTCGACAACATGACGGGCGGGCGCGTCAGGTCGCATGTCAGTCTGCAACGATCGAGAAACTCAACGCCACGATGTCAGGCCCGCCATGCCACATGCTCAGCGGCGACAGAGGAGGTCAGTGGTTTTGTGTCGGCACACCAGGAGTTCACTCGTGCTCGCGGGAGAGCCTGGCTGGCTACTCCTTGACGGCACCCTCTGTCATACCGGCGATGAAGTACTTCTGAAGGAAGATGTAGAGGACGATCATGGGGGCGGCGACGAGGACGGCGGCGGCCGCCATGAGGACTGCGGATGAGGTGTGGGCGGTCTCGAAGAATGCGAGGCTCATTGGCGCCGTTCGGAACTTTCCCGTCGGTGACATGACGAGCGGGATGAGGAAGTCGTTCCACGTCCACATGAACGTGATCATGAGCTGAGTGGTGATGGCGGGACGACCCATGGGGATGAGGACGCGCCAGAGGACCTGCCATTCACTTGCGCCGTCTATCCGTGCTGCGTCAATAAGGGAGGGATTAACGTTGCGGAAATACGCCCTCATCCAGAACGTGCCGAAGGCAAGCGACTGAGCGATTTGGGGGAACGCGACCGCCCATATCGTGTCGGTCAGCCCGAGGTCACGCAGGTCGAAAAACAGAGGGATGACAAGGGCCTCGGAGGGCACCATCATGCCTGCGAGGAACGTGTAGAAAATGATGTCGCCGCCTTTGGGGCGGATGACGCCAAGGACGTACCCGGTCATGAGGGACAGAATGAGAGCGGTCGACACGACGAGAACGGCGATGAGGACGGAGTTCCTCATGTAGTGCGAAAAGTTCCCGTCATCCCATGCGGTCACGTAGTTTCCTATGTGACCCCACGAATCATCGGTTGCGACAGTCGAATCGAGCGAACGGACGAAGACGGACAGAATCGGGTAGAGGGCCGTGATCGCAAACAGGGCGAGAATGAGAAACGAGCTGAGGCGCTCGCCGCGGGTCGTCATCCCTTTTCCCTCTCACCGAAAACGTTGACGGCGACATTGATCGCGAAGATGAGAACAGTGAGGACGACCGCGAGCGCAGATGCTGTGCCGACGCTGCCGGCGCGAAACGCCTGGTAGTAGACCTCGTATGCGGGCACGGTCGTCGACGTGCCGGGACCGCCCGCTGTTGTCATGTAGACAAGGTCGAACGTTTTGAGAGCATTGATTGTCGTTAGCGTGATCGACACGAGAATCTCTGCGCGCACTGCGGGCAACGTGATGTACCAGAACTTGCCGAGTGGGCCGACCCCGTCGATAGTCGCCGCCTCGTAATACGATTCCGAAACTCGGGCGATGCTGGACATGAGAAGGACTGTGACGAGGCCGGTTGAGACCCACGTGCCGATGAAACCAACAGCGGGCAGTGCCCACGTGAAGCTACCGAGGAACGGCTCGCTCATTCGCACGCCGAACCAGCCGAGTACAGTATTGATCGGCCCGTCGATGGCATAAATGTTTCGCCAGGCGACCGCGAGGACGACCATGGCGATGACCTGCGGCAGGAACACGACGGTTCGGAAGAACCCGAGCCCGGGTGCTCTGGACCGAATGAGCATGGAGGCGAGCGGGAGCCCGATGAGGATCGGCAGGACCGCGAAGAAGAAGATGAGGACGAGACCGTGAAGGAAGGCGGCTCTCAGCCGGTCGTCCTCCCAGATTGCCGCGTAGTTGTCGAAACCCGCCCACGTGGCGGTGCCCAACCCATCCCAGTGCCACAGCGATAGGCCGATGACGCGGATGACCGGGTAGATGATGAATGCGCTGTAGACGATTGTCGGCAGGGCCAGGAGGGCCAGTGTTGTGACAATTCGGGTGCGCTTTTTTGTTCGGAGCTTGCGCCGAGGGTCGGCGCCGCTGATCTCAGCGGCGCCGGACACCCCGGGAGCAGCAGACGTCACTCGCTGGTCGCCTCAGAGTAGGTTGCGTCGACGGTCTCAACAAACTCTTCTGGTGTCGAGTTGCCGGCGATGAGGTTCTGGAGTGCGTCACCGAGCACCTGATCCATCGTCGCTGTCGCCCAGTCGAGGTAGGGCACGATGTTGCCGGAATCGATGAGCTCATCGAAGGCCGTCATGACGTCGCCCACGACCTGGTCAGCATCATCCGCGAAGTTGGATGCGTTAAGGACTGGAACGTTGCCTGTCTCGGCGAGGATCTCCATCGCCTCATCGGACGTGATGAAGTCGATGTAGGCAGCGGCAACGTCAACGTCGTCGGCTGCGGAGGTAACGGCGAACGGCAGACCGGTGCCGCCCGTTGTCGTGGGGCCATCGCTCGGCGGCAGTGCGAAATGCACATCGTCACCCATTGCGTCGTTCAGGTCTGCGGCGAGCCAGGAGCCCGCGATGAGGTAGACGCCCTCGCCGTTGGCGAAGTCCTGCCACACCTGGTCGTAGTCAGCGCCGTTAATACCGTCGTTGAAGAAGCCCTCGTCGACCCATTCCTGAAGCTGGGTGGCCGCGGCGATGTTGCCATCGGTCGTCCACGAGCCGCCGGGATTGCCAAATCCGAGAGTGCGGATCTCCTCAGCGTCGACATGCTGGCCCTGGATCGCGCCAAACACGTGGATCGCGGGCCACTTATCGATATTGCCGAGCACGAGCGGAACCTCTCCCGCCTCCGAGATCTGCGGAAGTTGCTCTTCAAGCTCAGACCAGTTTTCGGGGTAGTCGAGGCCGAGCTCATCGAGCTTCGACTGCGAGTAGTAGATGCCGACAACCTCGCCAACCTGCGGCAGGCCATAGACACACCCTTCACCGAACGTCGTCGCATCATCAGAGTAGGACGAATAGGCGAGGATATCGCCGAATCGATCCTCCCAGCCGTAGGCCTGCGAGTAGTCGTCCAAGCATTGAATCTGATCGGATGCGACGAACTGACCCATCATCGCCCGGGCGTTATTCGCCTGGACGACGTCGGGAGCATCCGCGCCCGACAGCGCGAGGCGTAGCGTCGTCTGCAGGTCTTCGAACGACTGCGAGTTCCGCTCAATTGTGATGTTCGGGTACTTGTCCATGAACGCCTCATTGAGACGCTCCATCTGCTCGTTCTGGCCGCCGCGGATCTCCTGATCCCAGACGATGAGGGTCTGCTCCGGAGCCTCGGAGATATCGGTCGAGACCTCGGCGGTGTCGTCACCGCCTTCTGTGGTCTCCTCGTCCTCGGCAGAGGGATTGCACGCCGTGAGGACCAGGAGCGCCGCTGCTCCGAGTCCGACGAATTTCGCGCTCGTTCTCATCAGTTCTTCCTTCCATTGACCGCATCATTGCGTCATCACACTGTCTAATCTCGATTGAATCGTCCGGACTGATTCCCCAACCAGCGCGTGTAGCCGGTCGTCTGCCTCCACCCAGTTGACGAGCTCGTCCATGGTCGGAGCGGCGGAGGACCCGCCAATTCGACACACTGTCCATGCCGCTGCACATTGGCCAAGGTGGACAGCGTCAGTGAGCGGCACTCCCACCGATAGGCCGGCGGCGAGCCCCGCACTGAACGCGTCACCCGCGCCGGTCGTGTCGATCGCGTCTACGTCGACCGCTGGGAAGGCCATGTCGGCAATGTTATCGTCATCACGGCGCGCAACGTGGACGCCCTGCGCCCCGCATGTCACGACGACCGTGGGGACGTACGCTGTCAACGCCGCCGCTGCCTGCTCGATTGTCAGGGTTCGCGTGTAGTGCTGAGCCTCCGCGCAGTTCGGCACAAAAACGTCGGCTAACCTCAAGGCGTCAAGGTGCTCGTGAGGCCACTCCCCCGTCGGGTCCCACCCCGTGTCGGCAATGACAAGTGTTCCGGCCTCACGCCAGCGGGCTATCTGCGTCTCGGCCCGTATGAGGTACGGCAAAGAGGCGATGAAGATCGTGGGAGGATCCACGTCATCCTGCGGCAGAGGAACATCTTCATTCCCGTGAGTTGTGAACGCGCGGTCTTCGTCGAGGACAAGCGACACCGTAATGTTCTGCCTCTCGGTATCCTCTGCGAAGGAAATGTCGACTCTCTCGTCGGTCAGCATTTCCCGAACCCATGAGCCCGGCCGATCGAGCCCGAGGTAGGTGATGAGGGCAGAATTGAGGCCGAGACGCGAGCATGCAACCGCCTGATTGGCCACGCCGCCCGGCGAGACACCGCTACCGCCCACCCACTGCTCTTCGCCAGCCCGGGGCGCATGCTTGAGGCCGCACATGACGATGTCGAGGAACAGCGAACCGGCGACATAGACGGTCGGTCGCCCACGGCGGTGTGTGACGTGACGCATGCTCGAAGCCTAAAGCCGGCCGGGATATGAACGCAAGTGGTGTCATGTGCGTGCTTGTGCGCTTTTGGGCCGTTCATTATGCTCGTTCGTATGCTCCCCGCCGAACGCAGGAGGCGCATTCTCGACGAGGTGCGCCAGACTGGAGGACTCGATGTCGTGTCCCTCGCCGAGCGCTATCACGTCTCCAAATCAACGATCCGACGCGACCTCGACTACCTTGATGGTCAGGGGATGCTTCACCGTGTCCGCGGCGGGACGATCGACGCAGATACGCGCACGTACGCGCAGATCGTGACAAAGTCTGCCACCGACAAGATCGCTATAGGTCAGAAGGCGGCGAGCCTCGTTAATGACGGAGACATCGTCCTCATCGACATCGGCACGACGACGGCTGCGGTCGCCCGGGCGTTATCCGGACGTCGACTGACGGTTCTCACCGCATCTCTCGCTGTCGTCGATATCCTCCGGAGCTCTCCGGCCACCGAGCTTGTTGTTCTCGGCGGTGTCGTGCGTGCCTCGTACCTGTCGATGGTCGGCTCACTCACCGCGCAGGCGCTGTCCCAGCTGCGTGCGGATATCGCGTTTCTCGGAACATCGGGAGTGCGGGATGACCTCATTGTCATGGACTCGACGGGAACAGAGGTTCCGATCAAGCAGGCCATTCTTGACAATTCGTCCGCCGCCTATCTTGTCGCTAGTCCGGACAAGTTTCCGGGCTCCGGTATCCTCCAGATCTGCCCGGTCACCGCCTTCGACGGCGTGATCACAACCGCAACAGGCCCCATCATTGACTCCATTCGAAACTCAGGTGTACAGGTGATTCACCCATGAAACTTCTCATTGTTGGCGGCGGAGGGTTCCGCCTCCCCCAGATCCTCAGCGTGCTCGCAGATCCGGACGTGCCTCTTCACCTGACCGAGGTGTGTCTCTACGATCTGTCGACCGAACGGCTTGCCGTGATGAGGAATGTCGCCCACCAGCTTGGTTATCGCAACCTTCCCGTCATGACGACAACGACAGATATGGTCGACGCAGTCCGCGGCGCCGATTTCATCTTTTCGGCGATGAGGATCGGCGGCACGGCCGGCCGCGTCATCGACGAACGAGAGGCGCTCGACCGTGGGATCCTCGGCCAGGAAACAGTAGGCCCGGGCGGCTACGCATACGCATTCCGGACAATCCCGGAGGCGATGAGACTCGCCGAGACGGTAAGGCACCATGCGCCGGAGGCGTGGGTCATCAACTTCACGAACCCGGCCGGGATCATCACGCAGGCCATGCGCACCGTTCATCCTCGCGTTGTCGGCATCTGCGACACCCCCATCGGTCTCGTCCGGCGAGCAGCAGCGGTGACCGGCCACGCAGAGTCAGACGTCAACTACGACTACATCGGACTCAACCACCTCGGGTGGCTCCGGTCCCTCACCTTCGAGGGCGAGGAACTGCTACCCGGGATCATCGCAGACGATGATCGGCTCGACCGCCTCGAGGAAGCGCGGACCGTCGGCTTCGACTGGGTACGGGCCATCGGCATGATCCCCAACGAGTATCTGTACTACTACTACTTCAACCGCGAGTCAGTCGCGAAGATCTCCGACGAGCAGACCCGGGGAGAATTTCTTCAGCAACAGCAGGGCGCGTTTTATGACGCGGCGGCAGCGAACCCACATCTGGCAGGTGAGCTGTGGAACCGCACCCACAATGAGCGGGAGGCGACCTACATGGCGGAATCGCGAGACGAAGGGGAGGTACGCCGCGAAGAGGATATGGGAGGCGGCTACGAACATGTTGCGCTCGAACTCATGAGCGCCCTCGCAACCGGCACCCCGGCCCGCATGATTCTCGGAGTATCGAATAGCGACGCCGAGTCCCTCCTCATCCCCCAGCTTCGCGAGGACGCGATTATCGAAGTCCCGTGTGCTGTCGACTCTTCCGGCGTCCACCCCATGAGGCAGGCGCCACTCATCGGACCTGAGCTCGGACTCGTCACCCAGGTCAAGGCGTGCGAGGAGCTCGTCATCGATGCCGCCCTCACCGGGGATCGGACTCTTGCATGGCGGGCTCTCGCCTCCCATCCGCTCGTTGACTCCATCGCTGTGGCCAAGGAACTTCTTGCCGCCTACATCGCCAAGAATCCAGATATTGCGAAGACGTTCGCCTAAGAAAAAGCCATGTGTGTGGCCCGCGGTTTAGCGGGCCACACACATAAGCTCTCACTTCCTAGGTGTGATGTCCAGGGACGTTGTTATGGGAATCCTGTGTGATCTGTTGAAGGGCGAAGGCCTCCTGTTGTGAAGTGGAGCTGTCTAAGAAACCGCTTCACATACCAGGAGGCCTTCATGGTCCACGCTA
>NZ_JACFAK010000013.1 GCF_014118685.1 Flaviflexus huanghaiensis | reverse complement strand
TACGGTGTCAGCTCGTACCGATGCACGAACTCACGTATCTGCTCCGCCGTGAACCCCGGACTGATCGACATACCCGCCAACTCCCTCGCTGATCATGAATGACTCACAACCAGCCTGGCAAAGAGGGCAATCACCGCTTCTGAGGCTGGTATGCCTCCGTACTTGTGGGTGAATGTGAACGTTCCTTGTAGATTGTCGCGTTCGGACTTTGGGAGGTCGAAGAAAAGTGAGACGTCGATGCCGCCGTTGATAGTAGCGCGAAGGGTTGCTCCTCCGTACCCCTTGCCGAAGTGCGTTGTACGCCCCGCGTATGACCGGATAACCACGTCCTCGTCATCAACTACTTGGAACTCGACTGGCACATCATCGAGCAGTGGCTTTGATGGAGGAATCATCAGTCGAGCTGTATCTGAAGGCAGGGATAGTTGGGACCAGCTCGGCGCGTGGAACTTTACGTCTTTCAGATATTCAGAGGTCAGAGTAAGGGTCTCGTTGTCGCCATATCGGAGTACACGGTCGGCGCGGTCAGCAAGCTCCTCTTCATGAATCGGGATCTCGATCCGCAGGCTCTCGAGGCCTACTGGCTCTCGCTGCTGGGCAAGAGGATGCTTGGGCTCTAGAGTCTCGATGTACTGACCGTTGACGAGAGTGTGCCCGGCACGCCAGTTCGGACTTCTAGCATCTGCGAGTTCCTGGATATCTTCGATCGCCTTTTGGTACTCGTCTGCGCCGTCAAGAGCGTGTCGATCGAGGTGGATCTTCTTGAGAGCATCAATTAGCGGTTCTCTGGTTGCCCAGTGGAGAAGGTCCGGGAAGCGAGCCATTAGCTCATCAAGTCGTGCTCTCCCCATGATTGAGATGCGGAGCTTCGTCACCTTGTTGAGGCTGTGGATGTAATCTCGCTCGCCTACAGTCGGATTCCGAGGAATAATGAGGGTCCACTGCTTCGGGGAGAGCTTGACTGCTGCGGAGAATGATCGCTTAATCTGTGGTTTTCGAGAGCGTGCCCACCCTCCTGAGAATCCTTCTGGGAAAAACTTGAGCTGGTAAATATGCAAGAGCTTCGAGCCCTTGCGAACATCGATGTCAATGCCTCCATCGCCTCCGCGCCCGTCAATGACGTCGACCTGAAGCTCGGGGTCATCTGTGAGGTGCAGCCGAGTAATCAAAGGCTCGACAAAGCGGTCAAAGGTGGGTTGGTCCAACCTGTCCCACTGAACTTGACCATCGACTCCCGGCATGCTCTCCATTCTCCCATCTGCCTCTGACGTACCTGTCTTCAAGCAGATTGGAGAGGCACCATGATGGCACGTCAGAACACGCAGAAGAAGCTCTACTCCACCGTCCTGGTCGAAGACGGCACGGGCCGCAAACACCGCAAGGCACGCGAACGCGCGGCCCGCCAGGTCATCGCCCGCGATCATGCTGAGCAGCGTGCAACGGAGAAAGCGAAGCTTGCGGCGGAGCGTGAGGAGGCGCGCTCCACGAGCCATCTTCCCAGGAGCGGCGAGCCGGGGCCTGCGGGGTTGCGTTCGTATCGGCGGTTCCGGGTGCCTGCGCATCAGGACACGTCCGCTGCGTTGCAGGGTGCGTACCCGTTCCTGGCTGAAGGAGGGCTCGGGTCGCAGGGGGTGTTCGTCGGGCAAGACATGTACTCCGGCGGGTCGTTCGTGTATGACCCGTGGGTGCTCTATCAGCGGGGCATCATCACAGCCCCGAACCTTGTGCTCGCGGGCATCGTCGGTTCCGGGAAGTCATCGCTCGCGAAGAGCCTGTACACCAGGTCGATCCCCTTCGGCAGGCGCGTGTATGTCCCCGGCGATCCGAAAGGGGAACATACCGCGGTCGCTGAGGCTGTCGGTGGGAAGGCGATTGTTCTCGGGCATGGGTTGAAGAATCGTCTGAATCCGCTCGATGAGGGGTACCGTCCCGCAGGGCTTTCCGACAGTGAGTGGGCGTCCACGGTCGCGTCGCGTCGTCGGGATCTGATCGGTGCGCTGGCCGAGACCGTGTTGGAGCGGTCGTTGTCTCCGTTGGAGCACACGGTGATCGATATTGCGCTGCGGGCGGTGGTGTCGTCTGCGTCGGTTCCTATCCTCCCGATGGTTGTCGACCGTATCCTCCGCCCTGACAGCGGTGATGATGAGCGGCTCGCAGAAGACGGCCGCATGGTTGGGCATGCGTTGCGTCGCCTCGTCTCCGGTGATCTCGCTGGTCTCTTTGACGGGCCATCGACGGTGACGTTCGACCCGACGTTGCCGATGATCACCCTCGACTTGTCACGGGTGGTGGAGAACTCGACCCTGATCTCGGTGCTGATGACGTGCTCGTCGGCGTGGATGGAATCCGCGCTGCTTGATCCGAACGGCGGTCAGCGGTGGGTTGTCTATGACGAGGCATGGCGACTCATGTCACACCCTGCCCTGTTGAAGCGGATGGATGCGCATTGGCGGCTCGCCCGACATTACGGGATCGCGAATCTACTCATCTTCCACAAGCTCACCGACCTCGACAACGTCGGCGATCAGGGCTCTGCCATGCGATCCCTCGCCAACAGTCTGCTGGCGAACGCGGAATCACGGATCATCTACCGGCAAGAATCCGACCAGATCGGAACCACCGGCAAGACCCTCGGACTTACCGGCACTGAACAGAAACTTCTCCCGTCGCTTGGCACCGGACAGGGGCTCTGGCGGATCAAAGAATCCTCCTACGTCGTTCAGCACCAGCTACATCCCGAGGAACTCCGGGCCTTCGACACGACCCAGCGCATGACGCAGACCGCCAAATCTCGCCCGGGGACCGACAACGCGGAGACGTCGTCATGACGCCGGATGAGGACTTCGAGTCGCAGCAGAGTTCCCCGGAGGTGGTGGGCGCACCGGGGCGGCTCTCCGAAGAGGAGCTGTCGCGGAACATGATGGCGTTGCACGACGGAATGCACGCCCTCGGCAGCACCTACAACAAGCACGTGTTCCTGGCGTTCGAAGACCCACTCACGTTCGGTGCCGGACACTATGTGTTCTATCCGCTCGAGGGGCACGGGTCACGGTTCGCCGTCACGGAGCTCTACACGGGCACTGATTGGCAAGACGACGAACGCGTCCCGACCTCCTGGTCGTGGGAATCTGAAGTCCACGTGCCGAGCACGGATGGTTCGTATCCATGGGTGACCGTCGCTGAGGGTGAGATCGCCTCTGACAACTACGAGCAGCTTCTGCAGGTGACCGAGAACTGGGCGGAGACCACGTATCAGTTGGCTGAGCGGGCAGACGCCGTCACCCAGGACCCCGTCGATCGTGGAGATGCGGCACGGTCGGGGCCCGGTCGCACCTTCCTGGCATGAACCTTCGACGACGCCTTCGCGCACGCACACCCGACACCCCAGCCTCCACTGAGAGCGTTCCGCGGGTGGTGGTTCCTGCGGTGTTGCCACAGATCCTCCTCGAAGCCGTCTCCGACACGAGTCTCGTCGTCACCGTGAACGGCGACAGGCTCGCCGCGACCCCGATCACCCGCGACGAGATCACTGCGACGGTCACGGAGCTCGTCGCCCGGTTCGCATCACCGACACGGGTCGAAGTGCGAGAACTCGACGGCCGCGCGCACGCAGACATCCTCACCCCACCCGCACCGCGCTCACCGTTCGCGCCACCCGAACCTGCCGAAGCTCCGGTCGCGGTGCCGAGCCTGATGGAGTTCACCGCCGAGGGGTTTGTCCCTGGTGAAGACGTCGCGGTGGCGATCATCCTGCGGCACGCCTCCGCGGACCACACAGGGAAAGCCCGTGCCCTGATCGATCGGGGCGAGAAGCGTGCACTCGATGGCGAGGTCGTTTTGCTCGGCCGGATCTCAGGGACGACGTCGATACAGTCTGTCGACTGATCAGGCGCGCGCGTACCTGTTCTCCTGACCCCGCCCTGTGTGGTGGGGTCAGGAAGGCCATCTGCCATGTCTGGTCCTGTGCAGGCGAAACCCGCCAACGACCTTTTCATCAACCTTGCCCTCGGTGCGCTCGTCGCTGCGGCCGCGTTCACTGGGCTCCTGCGTATCGCAGGCTCGGTCACTGCGTTTCTGACCGGTCTGCCGGAGCCTGCTAGTGGGTTCACCACCGGGCTCGCCGTCCTCGCACACCCCACGGATCCTGGGGCGGCGCTCGAAGCTGAGGGGCTCAACCCGGTTCTCTACTGGCTCGTCGTGGTCGTGTTCCTTGGCGTGCTGGGTGCGGCAGGGCTCTTCGTTGCGCGGGCGATCTACCGCTCCCGGTCGAAAACAGATCCGCACCGGCTCGCGGGAACAGCAACCGCGGGGGAAGTCGCACAGGTCGCCTCCGCGAAAGCACTGGTGAAGAAAGCCGCCACACTGCGCCCGTCGCTCACCGAGAAGGCCAGGCCAGAGGAAGTCGGGTATCTGCTCGGGACGGCGAAAGGCGGGCAAGTGTGGGCGACGGTCGAGGACTCAATCCTTCTCATCGGCCCGCCCCGTTCAGGGAAGGGCCTGCATGTGGTGATCAACGCGGTCCTCGACGCCCCCGGTGCCGTCATCACCACCAGCACCCGTCCCGACAACCTCACCGCGACCCTGAAAGCCAGGGAGCGGAAAGGGCCGGTGGCAGTGTTCGACCCGCAACACCTCGCTCCCGGTCTGCCTGCGGGGATGCGGTGGTCGCCGGTGCGGGGCTGTCAGGATCCGTTGACGGCGATGATCCGAGCGAAGGGCCTTGCCACCGCGACGGGATTCGGTGGTGTCCAAGACGCGGGCTTCTGGGAAGGCAAAACCACCGCCGCAATCCAAGGCCTCCTCCACGCTGCGGCCCTCGACGGACGCGACGCGAAGACCCTGTACCAGTGGGCTCTCAACCCCACCCTTGCAGCAGACGCCGTCCGCATCCTCTCTTCGCATGCGGGCGCTGCGGAGGGGTGGGCGGACTCGCTGGATGCGATGGTGCAGGCAGACCCCCGCACCCGCGACTCGATCTGGCAAGGCGTGTCCCTCGCGTTCTCCGCCCTTGCTGACCCCCGAGTCCTCGACGCCGTCAGTCCTGCGCCGGGTGAAGAGTTCGACCCTGAGACGTTCCTTATCGGGGACGGGACGCTCTACCTTCTTGCTACCGGTGCTGGGGCGGGTGCGTCGTCTGCGCTGGTGGCGGCGTTCATCGAAGATCTCGTCGAGACCGCGAGGAAAATCGCTGCCCGTTCACCGGGCGCACGCATGGATCCACCGCTGCTGCTGGCTTTGGATGAGATTGGGAACCTTGCCCCGCTCCCATCACTGCCAACGTTGATGGCAGAAGGCGGCGGCACCGGCATCACCCCCCTGCCGGTACTGCAGTCACTCGCTCAAGCACGCGAGAGGTGGGGCGAGAACCAAGCGAACGCGATCTGGGATGCCTCGATCGTGAAGATCATCCTCGGCGGAGCCTCCAACAGTCGCGACCTCCAAGACCTCGCCACCCTCATCGGTGACCGCGACGAAACCACCGACTCCGTCACCACCGACGCGTACGGGGCACACTCCAGCCAGCGCTCGATCCGCCGGATCCCGATCCTCCCGCCCGACGTGCTGCGGACGCTGCCGTTCGGGACCGGTGTCGTGATGCTCCGCACCGCACGCCCCATCATCACCAAGCTGCGACCGTGGCCTGCACGACCTGACGCGACACGGCTCCGCACGGACCGCAGTGCGGTGGAACGGGCGCTTCGGAAGCTGGGTGACGCTGATTAGCCCCTGGGCGGATGCGGGTCGTTGCCGTAGGAATTCTTCTCCCCGATGGTGCCGTCCATCTTGCGGATTGTGTGTTCGACCCCGCGGTCCTGTGCCATCTGTCGCCCGACAGCCTGCTGCTCTGCTTTCGTACCGCCCGCGTGGGCTGCACGACTGCTGCCCTCCACCTTCGACTTCCATACGCCGTCTTCGTTATAGGTCGAGATGTCGCCTTTAGCCATGACTGCTCCTTTGCTCGTCATTTCGGGACCATTGCCCGTCTCCTGATTATCCCGGATGCAACTGACATTCGGGAGAACGTGCTCCGCACCTATCCAATGCCTCGACATACCGAAGCCAGAACCGATAGGAGTACCCGCTGATGACCATCCGCACCAAAGAGTCCCTCGCAGGGTTCGTCGCTACCGATCCGGAGCTGACGTTCACCAGCAACGGTGACGCCCGCGTCTACATGCGTGTCGGGCAGCCCCAGGCCCGCTTCAAACAGGACGGTACGTTCACGCAGCTCGACCCGGAATTCACCGACCTGGTGATGTTCCGGCGATCAGCCGAACTCGCGCACGAGCAATTCCGCAAGGGCGACAACTTCATCGCAGAAGGTGAGACCCGCACCTACACCGGCGACGACGGGGCCGAGCGGGAACAGTTCATCGCGTCCCGGATCGGGCACGACAACAACATCACCCGCTACACCGTTGACCGCGGCGCACCCGAACGCGAGACACCGCGACAGGAGGCCCCTGGCCGAGAGCAGGTGCAGCAGGTGCTCGCGCAGCGTGAAGCAGACCTGGATCCTGAACCTCCCGCCGCAAGCGGTGCGAGCTCGGTGAAGCGCGAGGCCGTCGCCCGCTAACAGGTGCGGCGATGCAAGCCGGGTGCGGCGGCCACCCTCACACCTCCGCCAGGTCGCCGCACCCACCCCTCTTCGTTCTCGCGTGCCGCAGCAGCGGCGCGTCTTTCACTCAGGAGTATGTGATGAACAGTGAGCAACCACCCCAAGGTGTGCCAGAGCCGGACGTCGATGGCACGGATTTCAGTGATCTCCCGCTCGGTGTGGAGGAGAAGACGCGCGAGTTCGCGAAGCAGGCCTACGTCAGCGACCTCGCGGCAGCGCTTGGGCAGGTGCCACGCCCGATCAACTGGCGCACCCTCCCACCCGGCGACCTCGAACACGAACTCCTTGAACTCAACGGATGGGTCAACTGGCTCCGCCACACCTACGGCCTCCCCGCACAAGTGATCCCTCCGATGTGGCACCGCCACACCGAACTCTTGTGGGAGTTGTCAGCGCTCAGGCAACACTGGCTGTTCTGCTTCGACCCACAAGCCAAAGGCAACCAGGCCCTCGCCTGGCACCACGACTTCGCTATCGCCCGCGAACGTCTCCGCGACTGGGTCACGATCTCCGGGACACGCCTGGACCGTGACCGTCCTACCCGCATCACCGTGTGGCCGGGAGGCGAATCAGAAGGCTGGACCGAACCCTCCACGGCAGAGGTGCCGGTGACTGAGCGGACGAAGGATTTCCTGGCGTTCGTCGAAGAACAAGTTAAAGCGAGGACTGCGGAACAGGACGCGACGATCCGGGAGATCGTGAACATCGATTGGAGCGAACAGTCATGACCGAGCAAACCAGCGACGTCCTTGTTTCACCGCTGCGGGACAGCAGGGAGATCGCGGCGTTCCTGCGGGTATCGGAATCGACGCTGTCGAGGTGGCGGGCAGAGAAGAAGGGGCCGCCGTTCATCCGGATCGGCGGTGTGACGAGGTACCGCATCGAACAGGTCGAACAATGGCTCACCTCCCTCGATACCGATGAGCACGCCTGAACCCACCGCGCCACTCCCGGTGCCACCGATCGGGGTGAAAGTCACCACCGATCTTGAACACCGCGCCTCCGGGATCCGCGCCCGCGCTCGCTGGATCGACCCACACACCCGCAAACGCGTCACCCGCGCACTCATCGTCCCCGACGAGGAAGCAGCGGACGAGTTCTTCCAGTACCTGCAAGCCTCCGCCGAGCTCGGCATCGACAAACGCATCCTGCTCTCCGACTACGTCGAGATGATCGGAGACCGGTGGCAGCGTGGCCTTGATCCCACCTCCACCGTCGACGGCTACAAGCTCGGTCTCCGCCTCCGCGTGCTCCCCGCGCTGGGACATTTGCCGTTGTCGCAGATCACGGCTGGGATGATCGATCGCACCATCGATCAATGGGAGACCCAGCACTCCGCGTCAACGATCAAGAACACCATCGCGCCCCTCGTCCGCGTTCTCGATGAAGCCGTCCGCGATGACCTCCTGCCCAGCAATCCCGCACGCAACCGATCTCGGCGTTCTCTCGGGAAATCGGCCCTCAACCTCAAAGAGAACGACCTCTCGCCACGCGTGCACGCGCTCAAAGGCCTCGCGACCCTCACGACGTTGGCCGATCGGTGTGGGGAGGTGCATCAGAGCTATTCCGATTTCGTGATGCTCGGCGCTCTCCTCGCCGCGCGAGGCTCCGAGATCTCAGGCCTCCAAGTCGGCGACATTGACTGGGATCAACGCATCGTCACGATCCGCCGCCAAACTTACCCCGGCGCAGGCGGCCTCGTCACCAAACAAACCAAGGGCCGCGACATCCGCCACGTCCCCATCCTGCAAGCCCTCACCCCCGTGCTGGAACGCCTCACCCACGACCGCGAACCCGACGAGCGGCTACTGACTGGCCCTCGCGGTGGCGTGCTCACCACAGCATCGGTACGGGATGCGACGAAGTGGGACCAGCTCGTCACCGAGCTCGAGCTACCGAGCCTCACCCGGCACGGGCTCCGCCACACGGGGGCGACTTGGCTCGCTGACGCAGGCATCCCGCTCCATGTCCTTCAAGGCATCCTCGGTCACAAATCGATCGAGACGACCCGCGGGTACCTCCACCCCGACACCAGGCACCTCACCGACGCTGCCGCACGCGCCAACGCGTTCCTCGACGGACACGAGAACCCCGACCGCGACAGCCCCGCTACGTCCAGTCGAGCGACGGCACCTCGGCGATGACAAGGCTGCCGATCGCGGCCCAGAATGGGCTCCAGGTCCCGGCCAGGTCCCGGCTCGTCGCAACGGCCGCAATCGACGCGTCCCGGAAGGCGTCAGCACCCGCGGTCGGATGCTTCCATAAACCCCTCCGAAAAGGACAGGAGAAACGACGAAGCCCAGGTGAGAAATATGCTCTCACCTGGGCTTTTCTGTCGGGATGACAGGATTTGAACCTGCGACCCCTTGACCCCCAGTCAAGTGCGCTACCAAGCTGCGCCACATCCCGTTGTTCTATTTTCGAGCCGTACCGAGTCGTTACCGCACTTGACCCCCAGTCAAGTGCGCTACCAAACTGCGCCACAGCCCGTTCGCTTTCGCGACTTCTCAAGATTAGCCCACGGCGGCGCGGATTCTCCAATCCGATTCGCCATCGAAATCGTGGTTGTCGACACTCATTCGCGAATCCTGATCGACAGGCAGGTCACGCAACCTTCCGTCTTCTCGAATTCCGTCATCGGTGTCGTCATGACGTCGAAGCCTTCGGCTTTGAGCATTGCCTCGGTCTTCGGGGCAGAGGATGACATGAGAACCTTGTTGTCCCCGAGGAGGACAACCTGGGAGCCTTCAAACTCCGGCGCGACGCGATATCCCGGGAAGTACGACTCCGGCGGGGCGTAATCCGGGTGGGCGAGGAAGCTACCGTCGGGCAGGGCCGTTATCGCGGACTTGAGGTGCAGCGCATGTTGAACAGGAACAGGAATGATCGTCGGCGCATAGCCCGCCAGAGCCTTGCCTAGCCACGTAGCGCCATCCGTGTCCGATCGGGTCGACAGACCGACCCAGATCGTGTCGCCAAACTTCAGGACATCACCGCCCTCGAGGTAGGCCCAGTCGGCCAGCCCCTTCATGTCCATCCCCATATGCGTGAGTGTGTCGGCAACCGCCGATTGCTCCGGCTGGCGGGACGGGTAGCGCAGACGTGTCATGACGGCCGTGTTCCCGTAGACGACGGCCGTGTCTTCGATGTAGACAGAATCGGCGTATTGCGGGGCAGGCTCTACTTCGATGACCTCGGCGTGGTCCCGGAGAATGTCGCAGTAGTCCTCCCACTGCGCGAGGGCAAGAACAGGGTCGGTTTCCTGCCGAGTTAGGTGGGTGAGGAGCCCGTTCTGGTGGTTGGGAGATGGGCGGCGCACGAGCGCTTTCGTCAGCCTCACCGGCTAGCTCCGCTTCCGTCGTTCACGCACTCGGACAGAGATCTCAATCGGGGTACCCGCGAAGTCAAATGATTCGCGTAGCCGGTTTTCAATGAAGCGGCGGTAGCCGTGGTCGAGAAAACCGGTCGTGAAGATGACGAACCTCGGCGGGCAGTTGGACGGCTGTGTCGCAAACAAGATACGCGGCTGCCTGCCTCCACGCACGGGATGAGGGTGGGCGGACGCCAACTCGCCGAGAAAGCTGTTGAGCTTCGCAGTGCTGATGCGGCGATGCCAGTTCTCATACGCGGCGTTCAACGCCTTCGTTAGCCGGTTCGTGTGCCAGCCCGTGAGCGCTGATAGGTTGACACGCTGAGCCCAGCTCAGCTGAACAAGCTCACGGTCAAGCTCACGATTGAACTCTTCTTGGCGGTCAACGTCGACGAGGTCCCACTTGTTCGCGATGATAACGAGCGCGCGGCCAGCGTCGACGACCTGCTGGATAACACGAACATCCTGCTCCGTGAGCGGCTCTGATGCATCCAACAAGACGAGACCGATATCGGCCTTTTCGATGGCGTTCTGGGTCCGTAACGATGCATAGAAGTCAGCTCCGGAGGTCTGGTGGACGCGGCGGCGGATGCCGGCGGTATCGACAAATGTCCACGCCTCACCATCGAGCTCGATCCGCTCATCGACCGGGTCACGCGTTGTTCCCGCGACTTCGTTGACGACGACACGCTCTTCGCCTGCCAGCCGATTGAGGAGGGAGGACTTGCCAACGTTTGGGCGGCCGACGAGTGCAACCCGCCGGGCACCGCGATCAATGTGCGGGCCACCCGTCTGGGACCGGTCCGGCAGAACCTCCATGACCCGGTCAAGGAGGTCTCCGGACGCGCGGCCGTGAAGAGCCGAGACAGGGTAAGGCTCACCGAGTCCAAGTGCCCACAGGTAGGCGGCGTCCGCCTCCTGCAACTGCGAGTCAACTTTGTTAGCAGCGAGAATGACGGGCTTGCCCGAGGCCCGCAGAAGCCGGACGACCTCTTCATCGGTCGACGTTGCGCCGACCGTGGCGTCGACGACGAACATCACGGCGTCGGCCTGCTCAATCGCGACCTCAGCCTGCTGGGCGACTGACAGGTCGAGCCCATCAACCTTGACCTCCCATCCGCCCGTGTCAACGACGATGAAGTCCCGCCCATTCCAGGACGCCTCGTAACGCACCCGATCACGGGTGACACCTGGAGTGTCTTGCACGACCGCGACGCGCTTCCCGAGGATGCGATTGATGAGTGTCGACTTGCCGACGTTCGGGCGGCCGATGACCGCCAGGACAGGCGGTGTGGGGCGCTCAACCGGGGCGGCACTGTCGCCGCGCCACTCAAGTTCAGCGAGGTCCTCCTCGGTGAGGTCGTACTGTTCCAGTGCGCTACGCAGCGCCTCTGTCTGGTCGTCGGTCATGTGACCCTCCTGACGAGGTTCTCAATGGTGTCAACAACGTCGGCGATCGACATCGACGAGGAGTCGATGGTGACAACGCCATCAGCTGCCGTTAAGAACGCGGTGACGGCAGAATCCTGCCTGTCTCGTTCGGACACGATACCGCGGGTCTGCTCGATCGTCTTCGCGTCGACGGTACCCGCGAACTCTTTCGCACGGCGCTCAAGCCGTGCCTCCTCGGAGGCGGTGAGAAGCACCCGAACGTGAGCGTTTGGATGAACGACGGTTGTGATGTCACGTCCCTCGGCGACGATGCCGCGGCCCGATGAATACGAGTCCGGCTTGGTTTCGGCTGTGATGATGTCGCGCTGCATGCGAATGAGGATGTCCCGCACCGGGAAGTATGACGACACTGCGGACACAACCCGAGAGAGCTCCGGCGTGCGGATGGCGTCGGTGATGTCACGGCCAGCGCACAGGATGACCTGATCATCGGGATCGACTGGCACGGTCAGTTCCATCGCCTTCACAGCGGCGATGACTGCCTCCTCATCGTCCGGGTCGACGCCCTGGTCGAGCACCCACCATGTCGCAGCCCGGTACATGGCGCCTGTGTCGAGGTAGGCGAGTCCGTTTCTGCGAGCTACCTCTTTTGACACAGTGGACTTGCCGGAACCGGACGGCCCGTCGACGGCAATCGTTATAGCCATCAGTTTTCCTCCATTTCAACCGAGGCGACTGTCCAGCCTCGCTCCTCGAGGCCGTCAGCCAGAGGCTTCGCCTGGGACGGGTTGACGCTGAGCGCGGCCCGCCCCACGGGCTGCGCTGCCGAATGTTCAAGCGTGAGGTCTTCGATGTTGACCCCGATCTGCCCAGTCTCAGTGAAAAGCCTGCCGAGCTCGCCGGGCTTATCGGGCACAAGCACGTAGACCGTGGCATAGCGAACAGGCGCCCCGCCATGCTTGCCAGGAATCCGCGACACACCAATATTGCCGTCACTGATGACCCGTGCAACGCTCGCGACACCGGTGTGCGTGTTCTGCTCCGCCATCGTCTTGACACCGTCAATGAGGGAATCGAGTCGGGAACGAATACTGCAGAGAATGTCTGCGACAAAAGCCGGATTACCCGCGATGATCGTCGCCCACAATTTGGGATCGGAACTAGCGATACGGGTGACATCCCGCAGGCCCTGGCCCGCCAGATCGAGGCTGGACGGCGGGGCATCGACGAGGGTTGCCGCGACGAGGGACGACATGAGCTGGGGAACATGGGAGACGCGGGCGACCGCGCTGTCATGGGCAGCGGCTCCCATCTCCATCGGAAATGCGCCCACCTCCATTGCAATCCTCTTGACCATGTCAATCGCATCCGGCCGTGAGGTCTCGTGCGGGACGACAACCCAGGGGCGACCGATGAAGAGATCCCCATCGGCAGCGATCGCCCCCGACCGCTCCCTGCCTGCCATCGGATGAGAGCCAACGTAGCGCTCGCGGCCCCCCGTCACCTCCGCGAGGACGATCTCCTTGACGGACGCGACGTCAGTGACAATCGCATGCGGGAAAGCCACGAGGGCGCTGTTCACTGTTGTTGCGGCCACGTCGGGCGGGGTAGCGACAATGACAAGATCGGGGGCAGGCGAATCGGTGCTGGCCTGCAGGCCCGCGCCGAGGTCCTGTGCCAGCGCCGCCGTCATCGGCGACGCATCCTCAAGCTGAATCTCGTGACGCCCCGACAGGGCAAGGCCGAGGGACGTCCCCAGCAGACCCGTGCCGATGATGCGGACGATCACAGGTCGACCGACTTCATGAGCGCGCCGAGCTCGCTTCCGCCGATGATGCGGGAGCGGCCGGGCTTGAGCCTCCCGAGCGTGATCGTGCCAAACGAGGTCCTCACAAGACGGGTGACGGGGAACCCTGCTGCATCGAGCATCCGGCGAACGACACGGTTCGCACCCGAGTGGAGGGTGATCTCGACGATCGAATTGGGAAGGCCCATTTCGATGATTTTCACGTGATCGGCCTTGACGAGGCCCTCCTCGAGGTTGACGCCATTCTCGAGAATGCGCTGCAAGCTTCGGTTGACCTGGCCCTCGACTGTTGCGACATAGGTCTTCGGCACCTCGAAGGACGGGTGGGTGAGGCGGTGAGTGAGCTCGCCATCGTTGGACAGAAGAATCAGACCCTCTGTGTCCTGGTCGAGCCGACCAACGTGGTAGAGACGCTCCGTGCGATCCTCAACGAACTGCGCAAGCGAGGACCTGCCCATGTCGTCCTCCATCGTCGACACAACGCCAGCTGGCTTGTGTAGCGCGATCGTCACCTTCGACTCATCGAAGATGATGCGCTCCCCGTCGACCCTGATGATCTGGCCGGGCAGAACGCGCGTGCCGAGCCTCGTGACAGTCGCTCCATCGACAGACACGCGGCCCTGTTCGATGATGTCCTCGCAGGCGCGACGGGAGCCCACGCCGGCATGTGCCATAACCTTCTGTAGCCGCTCGCCCTGTTCGCTCATCGTCGATCCTTCTCCATCTCGTCAAGCTCTTCGAGCTCTGGCAGGTGCGGGGCCGTCGGCGGAAGCTCCGCAAGCGACGTCATCCCCATTTTTTCAAGAAAATATCCAGTAGTACCATACAGGACCGCACCACTAGCCTCCTGACCGGTCGGCTCGATAAGCCCGCGAGTTGTCAAGGTTCTCACGACCCCGTCGACGTTGACACCGCGGATCTCCGCGATCTGGGAGCGAGTGACGGGCTGTCGGTAGGCGATGACAGCAAGCGTCTCGAGCGCGGGGCCCGACAGCCGTGCCGTCTGGCCCGAGGTGATGAACGCCCCAACCTCATCCGCAAACCGCGGTGACGAGAAGATCCGCCATCCCGCCCCCACCTCGCGTAGCTCAAAACCGCGCCTCGTCCCCGTCTCACCGCGATAGTCGGCAGCAAGGGCGCGCAGCCGCTGCTCAATCACCGATTCCGCAACGCCAAGGACCTGCGAGAGGTGCCGAGTGGAGACCGGCTCAGCCACAACCATGAGGATCGCCTCGAGAACCTCCCGGAGGTCAGCAGTGTCCACTGACCCGGCCTCTCGTTCGCTGCCGGTGCTCCCAGTTCTCATGCCGTCCACTGAACCTCCAGCTCTGCAAGTGCGCCATCCTGAAGGACTGTCACCGAGTTGTCCTTGAGGAGATCGAGCACGGCGAGGAAACGCGCGACGACGGTCGCGATCGTCGGAGCATCCTCGCACAGCTCCCGAAAGGAAACGACTCGTCCACCAGCAAGTTTGACTTTGAGAACATCGACTTGGGAATCGACTGAGACGAGGGGTGCATGGAGGTGGTCAAGCTCGATCTCCGGCGCCGACATGTCCCGTTCGAGAGCCTGGCGCGCAAGCTCGGCAAAACCGTCGAGAGAGATCCGAAGATCAACCTCTGGCATGAGGGCTGCGAACTCTTCCTCAAGCGGCACATCACGCGCCATGGCACGTGCATTCTCCGCGAGCGTGCGCGTGATCATGACAGCGAGATCCTTGTACGCCTTGTATTGCAAGAGCTTCGCAAAAAGCAGGTCCCGCGCCTCCAGAAGCTCGAGATCCTCGTCATCATCATCGGCGGTTGGCAGGAGTCGGGCCGCCTTGAGAGCGAGAAGGGTCGAGGCGACAACAAGGAACTCGCTGGCCTGGGACAGGTCCATCTCCGCACGCGCTCGAGCATGTGCGAGGAACTCGTCAGTCACCTCGGCGAGCGCGATGTCTGTGATGTCGAGCCGCCTCTTCGCAATAAGAGAGAGGAGAACGTCGAAGGGACCGGAAAAAACATCGAGGCTGACATCGAAGCCGAGCGCTCCCTCGGTCTCGAAAAGGGTGTCCTGCTTACGCACTGTGGCCGCGGGCGATGACTTCACGGGCCAGCCGGCGGTAGGCGTGTGCACCCGCATGGGTTGGCGCATACGTCGTGATCGGCTCAGCGGCAATCGTCGCGTCCGGGAATTTGACGGTGCGAGCGATCTTCGTCGTAAACACCCTGTCCCCAAATCCTTCCTCGACAGAGGCGATGACCTCGCGGGAGTGAAGGGTTCGCAGGTCAACCATCGTGAGGAGAACGCCGTCCAGGCGTAGCTTCGGGTTGAGACGCTCGGTCACACGGTCGATCTGTTCGATAAGAAGGGCAACCCCCCTCATCGCGAAATACTCGGCCTCGAGCGGGATCATGACGCCGTGGGCTGCGGTCAGCGCGTTGACGGTGAGCAGGCCAAGGGAGGGCTGACAGTCGATAATGATGACGTCATAGTCATCGGTCACAGGACGGAGCACTCGAGCGAGCGTCTGCTCCCGACCAACCTCGGATACGAGCTGGATCTCTGCCGCCGAGAGGTCGATATTTGCGGGAACAACGTCAAGGCCCTCAACCGACGTCTCATGGATGATGTCGCGGATGTTGGGCTTTGCGGCGAGAAGCTCGGTGTAGATCGTGCGGTCGAGGCCGCGCGCGTTAATGCCAAGACCAGCCGAGGCTGCGCCTTGCGGGTCGAAGTCGATGACGAGAACCTTTCGCCCATACTCAGCAAGAGCGGCAGCCAGGTTGATGGATGTCGTCGTCTTGCCGACGCCACCCTTCTGATTGCACATGGCGATGATGCGGGCAGGACCATGCCCATCAAGATCCGGCGGGTACGGGTAGTCGTCGCCGGTCGGGTCGCTGATGAGCGGGGGCTGCTTCGGGTTGTCGGTCACGCTTCAACAATAGCGAATCACGTCCGACTCCGTGCGCGAGGGTGCGAGATCGCGTAGGTCTCCCGGAGGGTTTCGATCGTGACCGCCGTGTAGATCTGGGTTGTCGTCACCGACGCGTGGCCGAGAAGCTCCTGAACAACCCTGATATCGGCACCGCCGGACAGGAGGTGTGTCGCGTACGAGTGCCGGAGGGTATGTGGCGAGATGTGGCCTGTGATTCCTGCTCGGATCGCGGCGTCCTGAACAACCGCCCACGCAGATTGGCGGGACAGGGGCCGACCCAACAGGTTGAGGAACAGTCTGCTCGTCCCCTTTCCCTTCTGGGCGAGTGCGGGCCGAGCCCGCACAAGATAAGCCCCAACCGCGTCGACTGCATAGGAGCCGAGCGGAACGATCCGCTCTTTGCCACCCTTGCCGAACAACCGCACGGACTCCCCCACCATGTCGACGTCGTCAACGTCGAGCGCAAGCGCCTCGGTGATACGGGCGCCGGTTCCGTAGAGGAGCTCGATAAGGGCCGCGTCCCGCGGCCCGAGCGGAGGGTCCTGGGCGGCGGCTGCCTCGATGAGGTCCGCCACCTGCTCAACCGTTATCGGCTTCGGCAGTCGTCGGTCCTGTTTCGGCAAGGCGAGATCGCGGGCCGGATCGATCTGTGTCCAGCCCTCAGCGACACAGAAGCGGTGGAAGGAACGCACCGCGGTGAGCGTCCGAGCGACGGATGATCGGGACAATCCCTCGTCGGCAAGGCTCTCAGAGAAGCCCGCGGTAACAGGGGAATCAATCTCGTCGAGCTCCGCGACTCCGAGACCGTCGAGATATGCGAGGTAGCGGGCGAGGTCGCGGGAGTAGGCGTTGACAGTGTTGGGCGACAGCGACCGTTCCACGGCGATCCAGTCGAGGTATCCCGAGACCGCCCGCTGGACTCTCACACGAGGAAGGGGTCGATTGCGATCGCGAGAAAGATGATCGTCAGGTAGTAAATCGACCCGTGGAACACCTTCATCGCCTTCGGCCGCCCACGCTCCGGGTGACGGGCGTGGCGGTAGAGGTCGATACACGACCAGAGGAACCACGCCCCTGCGGCCACGGCTGCGACCGAGTAGAGCAGTCCCATCGGGGCGATGGGGATGAGAGCGAGGGTGGCCGCGACGGTGAGAGCGCCATAGAGAACGACTCGGCGGCTTACCGTAGCATCGTCAGCGATGGCGCCGAGCATCGGCACTCCGGCCTTGCGGTAGTCCTTGGCGAATTTCATCGACAGCGGCCAGTAGTGCGGGGGTGTCCAGAAGAAGATGATGAGGAACAGGACTGCAGCCGCCCAGTCGAGAGTGCCGGTCTGCGCCGCCCACGCGATGAGGACGGGCATGCAGCCTGCCGCTCCCCCCCAGATAATGTTCTGGTCCGTGCGACGTTTGAGGATGATCGTATAGAGGACGACGTAGAGGAGAATCGCGATGGCCGCGAGGGCACCCGCAAGCCAGTTCGTGAACACCCCAAAACCGATGATCGAGATGATGCCGAGCGCGGTGGCGAAGATCGTCGCCGCGCGAGCGGAAATCTCGCCAGTGACGAGCGGACGTTGCTTTGTCCTGTTCATGACGGCGTCGATGTCGCGGTCGAGGACCATGTTGTAGGCGTTCGCAGACCCTGCCGCGAGGTAACCGAAAACGATGCAGGACACGAGCACCTGCCAGCTCGGCCAGCCACCCGCCGCAAGGATGACGGTGGGGATCGTCGTCGTCAGAAGAAGTTCAATGATTCTCGGCTTTGTCAGCGCGATATACGCTGCAACTGTCGAGCGCTTCTTCGTGGTGGGATGGAGAGGCTTCGGAGGACTTTCCGTCGCTACCTCTGCCTTTTCCAGGCTGGACGTCGACCGCTCACTCACTCAAACCACCTTTTCGCGAACACTGGTGTCATACTCTATCGCATCGACACTGGCTACGGCCATACCAAAGGCCGCAGGGTAGAGGGTGGGACCTTGGCCCTGACAGATCTACGTGAGAACTACCCCAATCGCTGAATTTTCGAGATAAAAAGAAGGGCGCAGGTCAGGGCAGTCTAGACTGGCGGTAATCGCCCATAACGATCTGCATCACTAGGAGTCATAGTGGATTCTCATAACTTTACGTGGACCGACCTCGACCAGCGGGCAGTCAATACGACGCGAGCCCTTGCTGCTGATGCGGTCCAGAAGGTCGGAAACGGCCACCCGGGCACCGCCATCTCCCTGGCTCCCGCCGCCTACGTTCTGTTCAACAAGATCATGCGCCATGATCCGGCCGAACCTCGCTGGGTCGGCCGCGACCGGTTCATTCTGTCTGCTGGCCACTCGTCCCTCACCCACTACAACCAGCTCTTCCTCACCGGCTACGGCCTTGAAGTCGAGGACATCGCAGCGCTGCGCACGTGGGATTCACTGACGCCTGGCCACCCCGAATACGGCCACACGGACGGTATCGAGATCACGACCGGGCCGCTCGGTCAGGGTCTCGCCTCCTCGGTCGGCTTCGCCTATGCGACGCGCCGCGAGCACGGTCTGTTCGATCCTGAGACGCCGCTTGGAGAGTCCCCGTTCGACCACTTCGTCTATGTCATCGCTGGCGACGGCGACCTCCAGGAGGGTGTGACCTCCGAAGCTTCGTCGCTGGCGGGCACTCAGAAGCTCGGCAACCTCATCGTCATCTGGGACGATAACCGGATCTCAATCGAGGACGACACGAACATTGCGTTCAACGAGGACGTCCTCGCCCGCTACGCCGCCTACGGCTGGCACACCCAGCACGTCGATTGGACGAATGGCGGCGGTGAGTACAAGGAGGATCCGGAGGCTCTCTACAACGCGATTCTCGAGGCGCAGAAGGTCACCGATAAGCCGTCGATGATTCGCCTGTCGACGATTATTGCCTGGCCCTCCCCGACCGCTCAGGGCACCGGCGCCGCCCATGGCTCCGCCCTCGGTGCCGATGAGATCAGCGGACTCAAGGAGGCCATCGGCTTCGACACGGATAAGAACTTCCAGGTCGATGAGGACGTCATTTCCTACACGAGGGAGAACGCCAAGAAGCGCGCGGCCGAGGCTCGCAAGACGTGGGAGAAGAGCTTCGACGAGTGGCGTGAGGGCGCCGGCGAGCGTGCCGACCTTTTCGACCGACTCGTCAAGGGTGAGCTGCCGGCAGGCTGGGAAGAGTCCCTGCCCGTGTTCGGCCCCGATAAGGCTCTCGCAACACGCGCCGCATCCGGTGCTGTCCTCAACGCTCTCGCGCCCGTCCTCCCCGAGCTGTGGGGTGGCTCCGCCGACCTGGCCGGCTCGAACAACACGACGATGAAGGGTGAGCCGTCGTTCCTCCCCGAGGATCGACAGTCGGAAATGTTCGCAGGCAACCTCTTCGGCCGTACCCTTCACTTCGGCATTCGCGAGCATGCCATGGGCGCGATCGTCAACGGTATCGCCCTGCAGGGCATGACCCGTCCCTACGGCGGCACGTTCCTTGTCTTCTCCGACTACATGCGTCCCTCTGTCCGACTCGCCGCCCTCATGGGAGCACCGTCGACCTTCGTGTGGACGCATGACTCCATTGGTGTTGGCGAAGATGGGCCGACGCACCAGCCGATCGAGCACCTGTGGGCGCTCCGTGCAATCCCGGGCCTCGACGTCGTCCGTCCCGCTGACGCCAATGAGACGGCGTACGCGTGGCGCGGCATCCTCGAGCGCGGCGACCGGCCTGCCGGACTCATCCTCTCGCGTCAGGGTCTGCCCGTCTTTGACCGTGAAAAGCACGCATCGGCCGAAGGAGTCCTTAAGGGCGCCTACGTCCTGTCCGACTCCCCGACCGACAGTGTGGACGTTGTCCTCATCGCAACTGGCTCCGAAGTCCAGCTCGCGGTTAAGGCACAGGAGACCCTCGCGGCCGACGGAATCGGCGCCCGTGTCGTGTCCATGCCGTCGCTCGAGTGGTTCAACGAACAGGACGAGGAGTACCGGAACTCGGTCATCCCGACCGACGTCAAGGCCCGCGTGTCCGTCGAAGCTGGAACCACCTTCGGCTGGGCCGGCATCGTGGGCGATCACGGCCGCAGCGTCGGAATCGACCACTACGGTGCGTCGGCCGATGGCGCGCTCCTATTCGAGAAGTTCAACATCACCGCTGACGCCGTCGTTGCCGCTGCGCGCGAGTCGCTTGCGTCACTCTGAGGAGACAACATGACCAACCTGAAGAAGCTCTCGGATGAGGGAGTGTCGATCTGGCTCGATGACCTGTCACGGTCTCGGCTGACGACCGGTAACCTCCAGTCCCTCATCGACGAAAAGAACGTCGTCGGCGTCACGACGAACCCCTCCATCTTCCAGGCCGCTATCTCGGCCGGCGACGGCTACGAGGAGCAGCTCGCGTCCTTCAAGGGCGGCTCCGCCGAAGAAGCGGTCGAGGCGATGACGACGGATGACGTCCGTGCCGCGTGCGACCTGTTCGCCGAGATCTACTCGGCAACGGGTGGGGAGGACGGGCGTGTCTCGATCGAGGTTGACCCGCGGCTCGCGCGGGACACGGATGAGACCGTCAAGCAGGCGAAGAGGCTGTGGGAGATCGTCGATCGCCCAAACACTCTTATCAAGATTCCGGCGACGCCGGAGGGCCTGCCAGCGATCACGAAGACGATTGCTGCGGGAATCTCCGTCAACGTCACCCTCATCTTCTCCCTCGACCGCTACCGCGCTGTCGCTGAGGCCTACATTGATGGCCTTGAGCAGGCCGCCGAGGCTGGCATCGACCTGTCAACCATCTACTCGGTCGCCTCAGTCTTTATCTCCCGTATTGACGCGGAGGTTGACAAGAGGCTGGAGGAGGTCGGTGGCGATGCTCTCGAGTTGCGCGGCAAGGTCGCGCTCGCCAACGCACGGCTCATGTTCGAGGCGTACGAGGAGATTTTCTCCTCCCCGCGCTTTACCCAGTTGGCAGAGCAGGGCGCGAACAAGCAGCGCCCGCTGTGGGCGTCGACGGGAACGAAGAACCCCGACTACTCCCCTACCCTCTACGTCGACGAGCTCGTCACCCGCGGCGTTGTGAACACGATGCCGGAGGCAACTCTTAACTCCGCATTCGATGGCTCCGTCCTCGCAGGCGATACCGTTCGCGGCGGTTACGACGAGGCCCGCTCGGTCCTCGCGGACCTTGCTCGCACCGGCATTAGCCTCGCTGACGTGACCGACAAGCTCGAAGAGGAGGGTGTCGCCAAGTTCGAAGAGTCCTGGAACTCGCTTCTTGAGACCGTTACGGACAAACTGGACTCGTGACCAATCCACTTCGGCATGCTGAAGATCGCCGGTTACCGAAGATCGCTGGGCCCTCGGGTCTCGTGCTCTTCGGCATCACCGGCGATCTCTCGCAACGTAAAGTCCTGCCCGCTCTCTACGACCTCGCCTCACACGGGCTCCTGCCTCCGTCGTTCGCGATCACCGCGGTCGCGCGGAAGCTCCGTGAGCCCCTTGTCGATATCGTCGAGAGAGCGGTGCGGGAGAACGCGCAGACACCGTTCAACGAGCGGGTCTTCGCCCAGTTCATCTCCGGTCTCGATGCCGTCGAAGGCCAGTACGATGATCCGAACACCTTCGAAAGCCTTGCGAAGCGTCTGGACCATCTCGACCAGCATCACGGCACGGGCGCCAACTATGCGTTCTATCTCGCGGTCCCGCCAGACCTGTTCGACACTGTCCTCACGCAGCTCGGCCGTGCAGGCCTGGCTGATACGAGCAGTGGCTGGCGTCGCGTCGTCATCGAGAAGCCCTTTGGCCACAATCTCGAGTCATCGAGAGAGCTCAATGATCTCGTGACGAAGGTGTTCGATCCGAAAGATGTGTTCCGGATCGATCACTATCTAGGCAAAGAGACTGTCCAGAACCTCATGAGCCTGCGATTTTCCAATGAGCTGTATGAGCCGTTGTGGAACTCGGACCATATCGATCATGTCCAGATCACGATGGCTGAGAACATCGGAATCGGTAGCCGGGCTGGCTACTACGATGGGGTGGGCTCTGCGAAGGACGTGATCCAGAACCATCTCCTCCAACTTCTCGCGCTGACGGCGATGGAAGAGCCGGTGACATTTAGTCCGGACGACCTTCGTCAAGAGAAGGAGAAGGTCCTCGCGGCTCTCGACTTCTATGGCCCAATCGAGGAATCCGCCGTCCGGGCCCAGTACGCAGAGGGGTGGCAGGGCGGCAGGTTCGTCAAGGCCTACCTTGATGAGGCGAACATCGCTCCCGACTCGAAGACGGACACGTACGCCGCTCTCCGGCTCGCCGTTCGGACGAGGCGCTGGAACGGTGTCCCGTTCTATGTCCGCACCGGCAAGCGCCTTGCTCGCCGCGTGACCGAGATCGCGATCGTGTTCAAGAAGCCAAGTTTCCTGCCGTTCGAGCCGCGCGTGACCTCTGGCCAGGAGAACAACACTCTCGTTATCCGGATCCAGCCGGATGAGGGTGTGACGTTCAGGTTCGGGGTCAAGATTCCGGGCCAGGCGTTCAAGGTCCGCGACGTGACGATGGATTTCTCCTACGGCCACGCGTTCACCGAGTACACACCGGAGGCCTACGAGCGCCTTATTCTCGACGTGCTTCTCGGCGAGCCGCCGCTGTTCCCGCAGCAGAAGGAGGTTGAGGAGTCATGGAAGATCCTCGATCGGGCCTTCGAGTACTGGAACACGCTCGACACAATCGACACGTACCCGCCCGGCTCGTGGGGTCCCGCCTCGTCAGACGAGATGCTGGCCCGTGACGGTCGCACGTGGAGGAGGGCCTAAATGATTCTGCACCTGACATCAACGACATCTGCCGATGTCGCAGCAGAGCTCGACTCGCTCCGGGACATGTCCGGCTCTGTCGCACTCGGCAAGGTTCTCACCCTCATCGTCATCGCCCGGAACAACGAGTCGATCGAAGCAGCGCTTGACGCGGCGGATGGGGCATCACTGTCCCACCCGTGCCGCATCATCGCCTACCTGCCCGACCGCCAACCGGACGCGCATGAGGCGACCCTGTCGGCCGAGCTTCGGGTCGGCGGCGAAGCCGGCGTCTCCGAGGTCATTATCCTGCGACCCGAGGGCGGAGCTGGCACAGACCCCGCTTCTCTCCTCTTGCCGCTTCTGCTGCCTGACACGCCGGTAGTCGTGTGGTGGAGCGAAGACGCGCCGACAAACCCGGCGATGGACCCGATCGGTCAGCTCGCCCAGCGGAGGATCACGAACTCAATCGCCAACACGAACCCTGTTCCGGTGCTCAAAGAGCTGGCGACGAACTACACTCCCGGCGACACGGACATGAGCTGGGCCGGATGTACTCTGTGGCGGGGCTACCTCGCCGCTATGCTCGACGAGCCTCCCTACGAACAAGTTGAATCGGTCGAGGTTCAGGGGTCTCTCGAACACGCATCAACCTACCTCATCTCCGCGTGGCTCAGGCTGCGCCTGGATGTGCCGGTTTCTATCACGAACTCAGAGGGCTACGGACTGGAAAAGGTGACGATGAAGAGGGCCTCGGGTGACCTTGTCCTACATCGCGAAGTCGGCGAGACAGCTGCACTCCTACGCAGACCGGGCCGTGCCGACCAGCGAGTCAACCTTGAAACCCGCACGCAGGAGCATCGCCTCATCGAGGAGCTTCAGCGGCTCGACCCAGACGTCGCGTACGGCCACGTCCTTGAAGCCTTCGGCGACGGAATCGTCGACGGGTACTGACATCGGTGGACCCAGACTGGTCCGCCACGGACTGCGCTCCTCCGCCACCGACGATGTGAACGTCGCGGAGGACGCGTTGCACGTCTGTCCAGTCTCCTCACGTGTGGGTATGCCGTCGCTGTGAAGTGTGCTGTGTCCATCTTGTGAGTGCCCGTGTCGGCTTTCGCGCGTGGCCTGCACGCCGTGAGTGCAGCGTCGAACGAGCACGGACTGCCAGTTCCATGCCTGTATGGGCAATGAGTCTGCCCCCGGTCTTTGTTGACCGGGGGCAGACGATGCTCGCCTACGCGAACTTGACGATAAGACCGTAGAGGATGACGCACACACCCCACGTCACTGCGATGGCAACGGTGATGCGATTGAGATTGCGTTCAGCGACGCCCGACGAGCGCATAGCGGTCGACATACCGCCGCCGAACATGTCAGAAACGCCACCGCCCTTGCCCTTGTGGAGCAAGATGGAGAGCACAAGCAGGAGGGATGCGATCACCAGCAGTACGGTGACGATCGTTTTGATAATATCCACGATGTCCTTTCGGTCCGTCGTCCAGTGTAGACGAGCGGGTCGTGCGCGACCTAACCCTTGAAGCGGACGATTTTGGCGAACTCGTCAGCCTTGAGGGCAGCGCCCCCGACGAGCGCACCGTCGACATCCTTCTCAGACATGATGTCGGCGATATTCGACGACTTAACCGATCCACCGTAGAGGATGCGGACGGCGTCCGCGGTCTCCTGGTCGTACAGTTCGGCGACCTTCTCGCGTATTGCGCCGCAGACTTCCTGCGCGTCGGCCGGAGTGGCGACCTCGCCGGTGCCGATGGCCCAGACGGGCTCGTACGCAATGACAAGGTTTTCGACGTTCTCGGCCTTGATGTCCTTGAGAGCACCCTCGACCTGGGCGAGGGTGTAGGAGACCTGGTCGCCGGCCTTGCGGATGTCGAGGCCCTCACCGACGCACACGATAGGTGTGAGGCCCGCAGCGATCGCCTTCACGGTCTTCGCATTGACGAGCTCATCGGACTCGTCGTGGTATTCACGGCGCTCCGAGTGACCGATGATGACATACGTGCAACCGAGGGCGGTCAGCATCGATGCAGAGATTTCGCCAGTGTAGGCGCCTTCATCGTGAGCCGACATGTCCTGCGCTCCATAACCCATCTCGAGCTTGTCGGCGTCGACGACAGTCTGAACCGTGCGCAGGTCCGTGAACGGCGGGCAGACGACAACTTCGACGTCCGCGTAGTCGTGCTTCATGTCTTTCAGTGTCCAGGCCAGCTTCTGAACGAGCTGATTCGCCTCAAGGTGATTGAGGTTCATCTTCCAGTTGCCTGCCATGAGCGGTGTGCGTGCCATAATCAACCCTCCAGGATCGAGATGCCCGGCAGGTCCTTGCCCTCGAGGAACTCGAGGGAGGCGCCACCGCCGGTGGAAATGTGGGAGAAGGTCGCCTCATCGAAACCGAGAGTGCGAACCGCGGCCGCGGAGTCTCCGCCGCCGACAATCGTGTAGCCCTGAGCATCGGACATGGCCTGAGCGACGGCCTTCGTGCCGCCCGAGAATGCCTCGAACTCGAACACGCCCATGGGACCATTCCAGACGATCGTCTTCGCATCGGCGATCTTCGACGCGTAGAGCTCAGCCGACTTCGGGCCGATATCGAGACCCATCTGATCATCCGGGATCGCATCCGCATCCACGACAGTTGCAGGGGCATCCGCCTTGAATTCGGGGGCGACGACGACATCAATGGGGAGAACGATCTCGACACCGCGCTCTTCAGCGGTCTTGAGGTAGCCCTTGACGGTCTCGACCTGGTCCTCTTCAAGGAGCGACGAGCCCACGCCGTGGCCTTGAGCCTTGAGGAACGTGAATGCCATGCCGCCGCCGATGAGCAGGCGATCAGCCTTCTCGAGGAGGTTCTTAATGACACCGAGCTTGTCGGAGACCTTCGAGCCGCCAAGGATGACAACATACGGACGCTCCGGGTTGTCAGTGGCCTTCGAGAGGCTGTCAATTTCCTTGAACACGAGCTGGCCTGCCGCTGACGGCAGCTTTTCAGCGATGTCGTACACGGAGGCCTGCTTACGATGGACGACACCGAAGCCGTCCGACACGAACAGGTCGGCAAGGTTCGCATACTCATCTGCGAGTGCAGCGCGCTCGGCGTCGTCCTTCGACGTCTCGCGGGCATCGAAGCGAACATTTTCGACGAGGGCGATCTGACCATCTTTCAGCTCGGACGCAACCTTCTTCGCGCTCTCACCGACGGTGTCATCCGCGAGGACGACGTCGTGGCCGACGAGCTCACCCAGTCGCTTCGCAACGGGTGCAAGGGAGTATCTCGGGTCGGGTTCGCCCTTCGGACGGCCAAGATGAGCCATGACGAGAACCTTCGCACCTGCTTCAGCGAGCCGGGTCAGGGTCGGCAGGGCAGCGCGAATGCGTCCATCATCCGTGATGGTGTCGCCGTCGAGCGGAACATTGAAATCGGAGCGGACAAGGACAACCTTGCCGCGGACATCCCCTAGGGAGTCAAGAGTCTTCATTTTCGTCCTTCCAAGAAAGACGCCCGCGCCCCGTGTATGGGTGGCGCGGGCGTCAGTTCTTCACTACCTAGTGATCAGAGCTTCTCGCCGACGAGGACAGTGAGGTCGACAACGCGGTTGGCGTAGCCCCACTCGTTGTCGTACCAGGACACAACCTTGACCTGATCGCCGATGACCTTCGTGAGGCCGGCGTCGAAGATCGAGGAGGCCGGGTCACCGGCAATGTCCTGAGACACGATCGGATCCTCGGTGTAAACGAGGATGCCCTTGAGGTCCTCATCCTGCGAACGACGCTTGATGGCGGCGTTGACGGCCTCGACAGAGACCTCCTTCTCAGCGGTGAAGGTGAGGTCGGTGGCCGAGCCGGTCGGAACCGGGACGCGAAGGGCGTAACCGTCGAACTTGCCCTTGAGTTCGGGCAGAACGAGGGCGACAGCCTGGGCCGCACCGGTCGAGGTCGGAATAATGTTCATCGCGGCTGCGCGGGCGCGGCGGAGGTCCGAGTGCGGGCCGTCCTGGAGGTTCTGGTCAGCGGTGTAGGCGTGGACCGTCGTCATGAGGCCGCGAACAATGCCGAACTCTTCGTGGAGAACCTTCGCGAGCGGTGCGAGGCAGTTCGTCGTGCAGGAAGCGTTCGAGATGATGTTGTGCTTCTCGGGATCGTAATCCTTCTCGTTCACGCCGAGGACGAACGTCGCGTCGACGTTCTTGCCGGGAGCGGAGAGGATAACCTTCTTGGCGCCCGCCTCGATGTGGGCCTTGGCGGTGTTGCCGTCGGTGAAGCGGCCGGTCGACTCGATGACGACGTCGACACCCAGGTCGCCCCAGGGAAGGTTGGCGGGATCGCGCTCTTCAAGAGCCTTGAAGGTCATGTTACCGACGGTGATCGAGTCGCCGGAAACGGAGACGTCCTCCTTGAGGACGCCGAGGATCGAGTCATACTTGAGCAGGTGGGCAAGCGTGTCGTTGTCGGTCAGGTCATTGACGGCCACGATCTCAATGTCAGCGCCCGTCTCGAGCACCGCGCGTGTGAAGTTGCGGCCAATGCGGCCAAATCCATTAATACCAACGCGAATAGTCACTCTATTCCTCCTCATGCGCAACTGTTGAGCGCACATATTGTCATATAGGTCTGGGGAAGCGAACCGCTTCATCCTTCACGGTCGACGTAGGCCGGCCGATCCAGCCACCAGTATACAAGGATCGGGGTGTTTCCATACGGGACGAAGGTGATTGGTGAACTATTTCTCCCCCGGCGTAGACCGTCTGCGACGATGCTCGTTCACGGTGTCGACAGTCGTCGGAATCCCGAGTTCTGACGCCCTTTTATCGGCCATCGTGTTGAGCCTGCGGAGTCTGCCAGCGACCGCATCCTTCGTCGCAACGGGGCTCATTCGCTCGCCGAGCAAATTGAGGGAATCATCGGGGTATTGGATGCGGAACTCGCCAGCCTCGCGCAGGTTGTCCGGTACGTCGTCGCCGAGGATCTCAAAAGCTCGTTTGACGCGGATAACGGCGACGACCGCGGCGTCTGCGCTACGACGCATGTTCGCATCATCGAAGTTCGCGAGCCTATTGGCCGTTCCTGTCACTTCCCGCTCGGTTCGCAACTCCTCCCACCGGATGACAGCGTCATTCGCTCCCATTCGGGTGAGCATGGCAGCGATCGCGTCACCCTCCCGAATATCGACTCGATGAGCACCGCGCGACTCGCGGGCTCTGTAGGGGATGGCGAGACGGCGGGCGAGGCCGCCAAGAGCATAGGCGGACTCCAGGCCGGGACAGATGACTTCGAGGGCGGCGTTACGGCCCGGCTCGAGAAGTGCTCCGCGTGCGAGGAACGCGCCGCGCCATGCCGCGGCGGCATCGGCCTTGGATCCACCGACGATGGAGGGCGGCAGGCCGCGGACGGGGCGGCCGTATGTGTCGATGAGACCGATACGGCGGGAGACCCGCTCCCCTTCGCGGCCGATGCGAACGACGTAGTGGTGGGCGCCGCGGGATCCGCTCGCAACCGTATGGAGTTCAGGCTCGACACGGAACGCACGGCTGACGAGCTCGCGCAAGCGCCTGGCCGCTCCGGCATGGCCGAGTTCGGCCTGGAGAGCGACCCTCCCAGAGTTAATGTGGATGCCGCCGGCGAAGCGAAACAGCGTTGCGATCTCGGCGACGGCTGCAGACGCCATGCTGGCATCGACGGCAGCCAGCTCATCTTTGACGCTTGCGGTGAGTGCAGACATTCCGCTGGTTCATCCTTCGCTAGAGATGTAGACGCCCGGCAGGGCTCAGCCATCTTACCGCTTCTGTCGACCGCGCGGCGCGCCCACGTCATGCATCGTCCCCTCGAACGCGTCCCTGAGCGCTGCCGCGAAGCGGAGAGGATCATGGATGGCGGGGTTGTCAGCGGTGTGAACCTGGCGCAAGATGAGGCCCGCACCGATACCACCCACGGCCTCGTCGAGCGAACCTAGATCATCGATCGCTGTCGGGTCGGCGACGACGACGCTCGGCGACAGCCCGCGAGAGTGCTCGACAAAGCTCCTGATGTAATCCCCATGCTCCATGTCGGACGTCTCCGTGTCGGAGGTGAGGTTAAGAGCGAGAAGAATCTTCGCGGGGCTCTCAGCCAGGGCCTTCCGAATATCGGGAAGCATAAGGTGCGGGATCACGGACGTGTACCACGAGCCGGGCCCGAAGACAGCCCAGTCCGCATCAGCGATGGCGTCGAGGACGGCGGGATGTGCGGTGGCGCCTTGCGGGATGAGGCGAAGGTTCTCGAGCCTTCCGGGTGCGATCGCAACTTTCGACTGGCCGCGGACAATCTTCTTGTGCCCCGCTTCGTCAAATTCCGCTTCGATCTCCATCGGTTCGTCGCTCATGGGCAGGACTCGGCCGTGAACGCCAAGCAGCCTCCCAACGAAGTCGAGCCCTTCGGCATTGTCACCAAGCAAGCTCCAGACGGAGGCAATGAGAAGGTTGCCCGTGGCGTGGTTGTTGAGGGGTCCGTCGGTGACGTACCGGTGCTGGAGAACATCGCGCCACATCTGCCCCCACTCCCCGTCATCGCACAGCGCTGACAGTGCCATCCGCAGGTCCCCGGGGGGCAGGATTCCGAGCTCGGCCCGCAACCGCCCGGACGAGCCGCCATCGTCTGCGACCGTGACAACGGCGGTGAGGTTCCCTGTCACGTGACGAAGCGCAGACAGAGTCGCATACAGCCCGTGGCCGCCGCCGAAGGCGACGACGTGGGGACCGCGAGATCCAGTTGGCAACGCCATCACTCCCGTCCGAGGTCGCGGTGAACGGTGACGGCGCGCGAGCCACGGTTGCGCAACCCCTCGGCGATCCGTTCAGACAGCGCGACGCTACGGTGCTTTCCGCCCGTACAGCCCACCGCGATCGTGACGGTTGGCTTGAGCTCCCGTTCGTATCCCTCCATGATCGACGCGATGAGGTCAACGTACTTATCAACGAATTCCGCGACTCCGTCCTGAGAGAGGACATAGTCTTGGACGGCCTTATCATGGCCGGTCAGGTTACGTAGCTCCCCGATCCAGTACGGGTTGCTAATGAAACGGACATCGACGACGTGGTCCGCGTCGAGCGGAAGGCCGTACTTAAAGCCGAAAGACATGACGGTCACACGAGTTGCCAGCTCGCCTTCGGCGGCGACGAGAATGCGCACGTGCCGCGCCAGGTCGTGGACGGACTTGTCGGTCGTGTCGATGATCGTGTCTGCTCTACTGCGCAGCGCTTCCAACATCTTGCGCTCCGCGTGGACGGCGTCAAGGAGCCTCCCCTCATCCTGAAGCGGGTGGGGGCGCCGGACCGACTCGTAACGCTGGACGAGAATGTCATCATCGGCGTCGAGAAAGATGATGCGGTGTCCGATCCCGGAGGACTTGAGGCTATCGAGCACGCTCAGCAACTCAGCGAAAAACTCCCTGCCGCGCACATCGGCGACGACAGCGATCCGACGCACACCGCCGACCGGAGAGATGAGGCCGGTCAGGGCCTTGAGGAGCCGGGGAGGCAGGTTGTCGACAACGTACCAGTCGAGATCCTCCAACACTGCTGCCGTGCGGCTCTTACCCGCTCCCGACATGCCCGTGATAACGATAAGCTCGGGCGCCTGCGGCTCAGGAGCGACAGCTTCCGCCTCCGCACCGGGCACCCACGCGGGGAATGAATCCGTCTGGTCGATGTCTCTCATGGCCCTATCGTGCCAGGTTTGGTCCGGCTTCGGCAGGCTCACCGTGTCGAATCTGTGCCGTCCTCTTCGGAAGGATGGAAATGATCGTAGATGCGTTGTGCAAAAGCAGAGCCGATTCCGGGGGCTGTCGCGAGGTCCTCAACGGTAGCTGTCTTCATCGCAGCGACGGTCCCAAATCGATCGAGTAAGCCCTTCTGTTTGGCGGGTCCGAGTCCCGGTATGGCATCAAGTTGGGAGCGTGTCATCGCCTTCGACCGGCGCTTACGATGATGTGAAATCGCGAACCGGTGCGACTCATCGCGCACGTGCTGAAGAAGATGGAGGGCAGCCGAGCTCCGGGGAAAAATGACGGGAAAATCCTCACCGGGCACCCAGACCTCTTCGAGCCTTTTTGCTAACCCGATGACTGCGACATCAACACCGAGCTCGTCGACAACGGTTTGCGCGGCATTGACCTGAGGTAACCCGCCGTCAACGACAATGAGGTGGGGGCGGTAGGCGAACTTCTTCACCCGGCCAGTATCCGGGTCGATCGCGCCGGATACTGCGTCCTCATCGACATCCCGCGAGCCTTCGACGACGCGCGCAAGACGCCTGCGCAGCACTTCCGCCATCGCGGCCGTGTCATCACGTGCGCCCTCTCCGTTATCGCCGCGGATGATGAAGTGACGATAATCAGACTTGCGGGGCATGCCGTCCTCGAAGACGACCATGGAGGCAACCTGATGGGTGCCCTGGGTGTGCGACACGTCAAAGCACTCGATGCGGAGCGGCGCTGTCTCCATACCGAGCCCATCACGGAGATCTTCAAGAGCTTTGGCTCGCTGGGTGATGTCGCCCGAGCGCTTGATCTTCGCGCGCGCAAGGGCCTGTCGCGCGTTCTCGTGAACGGTCTCCGCGAGCCTGCGCTTGTCCCCGCGCTGGGCGAGGTGAAGATTGATCCGAGCGCCGCGACGCTCCTCCAGCCAGGCCAGCAATGCCTCCGCATCGTCAGGTAGGACCGGCACAATGATCTCGCGCGGAATCGCCGTCGTCGGCGTGTGAGTGCGGTCGTCGACCGAGCGGGCCTGCCCGGCTGGCAGGTCGCGAGACCCGCGCAAGAGCCTGTTCTCGCCCTGCTCGCCATAGACCTGCAGGAGTAGCGCCGTCATGAGGCCCGCATCATCAAGATTCTCGACCCGCTCCGTCACCCATCCGCGCTGGCCACGCACGCGGCCGCCACGGACGTGGAACACCTGGACGGAGGCTTCGAGCTCGTCGGCCACGAGGCCGAACACGTCGACGTCGGTGCGGTCAGGAAGGACGACGGCGTTTTGTTCGACGACGCGAGTGAGCGCTTCGACATCGTCACGTAACCGCGCGGCCCGCTCAAAGTCGAGGGCGGCAGCAGCCTCCTTCATGTCCTTTTCGCGGGCACGAATGTGGCGGCCCGTGTCCCCGTCGAGGAAGCTACAGAGCTCGAGGGCGAGCTCGCGGTGATCTTCGACGCTGATTCTTCCCACGCAGGGTGCGGAGCATTTATCGATGTAGCCGAGCAGGCAGGGCCTGCCGGATCTTTCGGCCTGCCGGAACACCCCGGGTGAGCACGTACGCACTGGGAAGGTGTGGAGCAGGGAGTCGAGAGTGTGGCGGATCGCCCACACCTGGGTGTAGGGGCCAAAGTAGCGGTTGCCACGCCGGTGCGCGTTGCGGGTAATCATCGCCCGCGGATATGTCTCCGCTGTCGTGACAGCGAGGTAGGGGTACGACTTATCATCGCGGTACATAACATTGAACCGCGGATCGAATTCCTTGATCCACTGGTATTCGAGTGTGAGCGCCTCAACCTCGGTGCTGAGCACGACCCACTCGACCCGGCTGGCCGACGTCACCATCTGGGCGGTCCGCGGATGAAGGTAGGCGACATCCTGGAAGTAGGACACGAGGCGCTGGCGAAGGTTCTTCGCCTTGCCGACGTAGATGACGCGATCGTCTTCGTCGATGAACCGGTAAACTCCCGGATCTGTCGGGATGTCCGACGTCTTGGGACGGTAGGTGGAGGGGTCAGCCATCGTCTACCTCAGAAGCGGCGCAAGGAACTGGCCAGTGTACGACTCCGGGACCTTCGCCACGTCCTCCGGAGTGCCAACGGCGATGACATCACCGCCACCGGCACCACCCTCGGGGCCCATGTCGATGACCCAATCCGCCGATTTGATGACGTCAAGGTTGTGTTCGATGACGATGACGGTGTTGCCCTTGTCCGCCAGTCCGTTGAGCACCTTGAGGAGCTTCGAAACGTCCTCAAAATGAAGGCCCGTTGTCGGCTCGTCAAGCACGTACACGCTTCGGCCGTTCGAGCGCCGCTGGAGCTCGGACGCGAGTTTGACC
Organism: Flaviflexus huanghaiensis; assembly: GCF_014118685.1. Lineage (GTDB taxonomy): Bacteria > Actinomycetota > Actinomycetes > Actinomycetales > Actinomycetaceae > Flaviflexus > Flaviflexus huanghaiensis. The sequence goes on along the minus strand of NZ_JACFAK010000013.1, from coordinate 42,142 downwards.
CGCTGTGCCTCACCGCCTGACAGTGTTGTCGCGGACTGGCCGAGACGAACGTACCCGAGGCCGACCGACTCGAGAGTCGACAGGTGGCGGGTGATCCCGGTGACGGGCCCAAAAAACTCGAGCGCTTCCGAGATTGTCATCTCGAGAACGTCTGAGACCGACTTGCCCTTGTACTTCACTTCGAGAGTGTCGCGGTTGTACCTCTTACCGCCACATACCTCGCACGGGACGTACACATCAGGCAGGAAGCTCATTTCGATCTTGATCGTGCCGTCGCCCTTGCATGATTCGCACCGTCCGCCCTTGACATTGAACGAGAATCTGCCGGGTCCGTAACCGCGTATCTTGGACTCGGGCACTTCCGCGAACAGCTTCCGGATCCGGTCCCAGACGCCCGTATACGTTGCCGGGTTCGACCGCGGGGTGCGGCCGATCGGAGACTGGTCGACGTGGATGACTTTGTCGAGGTCTTCCAAGCCCGTCACCGACGTGTGCCGGCCGGGCACGATCCGAGCGCGGTTGAGCTGGTTAGCAAGCGAGTTATACAGAATCGAGTTGACAAGCGTCGACTTACCCGAACCGGAGACGCCCGTGACCGCGACGAAGCACGCCCGTGGGAAGGCAACTGTCACGTTCTTCAAATTGTTTTCCCGGCCGCCGGTCACGACGATCTCCCGGTCCGGGTCGACAGTGCGGCGCTTCTTCGGCACGGGAATGCTGCGCCTGCCAGCCAGGTAGGCGCCAGTCAGAGAGTCGTCCTGCTTGAGCAGGCCGTCATAATTCCCCGTGTAGACGATCTCTCCCCCGTGCTCGCCCGCACCAGGGCCGATGTCGACGATGTAGTCGGCAGCTCGGATGGTGTCTTCATCGTGTTCGACGACGATGAGAGTGTTGCCGAGGTCGCGCAACTTTGTCAGCGTCTCAATCAGACGAGCGTTGTCGCGTTGATGAAGGCCGATCGACGGTTCGTCAAGGACATAGAGGACGCCGACGAGCGCGGCGCCAATTTGTGTGGCGAGCCGGATCCGCTGCGCCTCACCGCCGGAGAGGCCAGCTGCCCCTCGCGCAAGCGTGAGATAGGTAAGGCCAACGTCGATGAGGAAGCCGAGGCGGAACTGTGTCTCCTTGAGCACGGCGTCCGCCACCGCCCGTCGCTTCGCGTCGAGTTCGAGTTTCCCGAGGAACTCGGAGACCTCGAGGATCGACATATGCGTGAGCTCGGAGATCGACATACCGCCGACGGTGACGGCAAGAACTTCCGGCTTGAGCCGCGCTCCCTTGCAGACCGGGCACGGGATTTCTCGCATGTAGGCCTCGTAGCGGCCCTTCGACCACTCTGACTCCGTCTCTTCTCTCTTGCGCTTGACGAAGTCGAGCACGCCCTCAAACCCGGTCGAGTACGTGCGCTCACGGCCCCAGCGGTTCCGGTATTTCACCTCGACTTTGTAGTCGCGTCCGTAGAGGAGAATATCTCGCACGTCCTGCGACAATTCACCCCACGGGGTATCGATGGAGAACCCGACGTCTTTTCCGAGCGCGGTGAGCTGGCGGGTGAAATACGCCTTGTTACCGGCCCAGGGCAGAATCGCGCCGTCTCTCAACGACAGGGACTCGTCCGGCACAACAAGCTCCGGATCCACCTCGAGCTTCGCGCCAATGCCCGAACATTCGGGGCACGCACCGTATGGGGCATTGAAAGAGAATGTGCGGGGTTCGATTTCTTCGAGCGCGAGGACATGATCGTTCGGGCAGGCACGCTTCTCGGAGTAACGTCGTAGCCTCTCCTTATCGCCCTCGTCACGATCCATGCGCTCGACGACGACGAGACCGTCGGTCAGCCGAAGGGCCGTCTCGACCGAGTCGGACAGGCGCCGCGTCGAATCCTTGCGGACAAGCCTGTCGACGACAACGTCGATGTCGTGGCGGAGCTTCTTGTCGAGGACGGGCGGACTATCGAGTCGGATGAGCTGACCGTCGACCTTTGCGCGAGAGAAGCCCTGCTGTTGCAGGTCGGCAAACAGCTGGCTGTACTCACCCTTGCGGCCACGGACGACGGGAGCGAGGATCTGAAAGCGGGTCCCCTCGGGCAGCTCCATGATCCGATTCACGATTTGTTCGGCCGACTGGGAGCTCACCTCCTCCCCGCACACCGGGCAATGCTGAATGCCGGCGCGAGCGTAGAGCAGTCGCAGATAGTCGTAGACCTCGGTGATGGTGCCAACCGTCGACCGCGGGTTCCGGCTCGTCGACTTCTGATCAATTGACACCGCGGGAGACAGGCCGCCGATAAAATCGACCGCCGGCTTATCCATTTGCCCAAGGAACTGGCGAGCATAGGATGACAGCGATTCGACGTAACGGCGCTGGCCCTCGGCAAAGATCGTGTCGAAAGCGAGGGATGATTTGCCTGAACCCGACAGGCCCGTAAAGACAATGAGGTTGTCTCTCGGTAACTCCAGATCGACGTTGCGGAGGTTGTGCTCCCGCGCTCCCTGGACGACAATTTGTTCGGTCACGCGGAACAGTGTACCCGCCCAACCCGGCAATCGAACAAGTGTACTGATGTCGGTTCGCTCCCGGCGTCAATCGACCTTTTCAGGGCGAGAACGTTACCCTTAGTGGCATGCGTACGACATATCACACAGGCCCGGACCAGCCGCCAGTCACGATCGCCCTCGGTGACGTGACGATAACAAAAATGTCAGTCGGATCGATGGACAACAATGTCTACCTGCTGGAGAACCGCAGGGGCGACGCCGTCATCGTCGATGCGGCTGCCGAGCCCGATCGAATCGTCGAGCTGGCGGCCGATAAGACAGTGCATGCCATCATCACAACCCACGAGCATGAGGACCACATCGAGGCCCTCGAGACGGTCTCGCACGTGTTCCCCGAGGCACAGATCGCGGCAACGTCCGCGACAGCGAAAGCGCTTCCCCTCGACACCGATCTCATCATTGAGAACGGCGCCGTCCACGCGTTCGGCGATCTCGAGCTGACGTTCATCACTCTCCGTGGTCACACACCCGAAGGTTGCGCAGTTGTTGTCGGCAACCACATCCTCACCGGTGATTCACTTTTCCCCGGCGGCATCGGGCAGACGCCATCCGACCAGGCGTTCTTCCTCCTGTTCAATGACGTGAGGGACCGGATTTTTGCCCAGTTTGATAACTCGACCGTTATTCATCCCGGCCACGGAGACTCAACGACACTGGGCGATGAGCGCCCACATCTCGACGAATGGGAAGGACGGCGCTGGTGATTTACGCAGCTCTCTACACATACGACCCCGAACGTACCGACATCCACGACGTGCGTCCCGCGCACCGCGAGTACCTCAAGGGACTCTATGAGGACGGGTCTCTCCTGGCGAGCGGTCCTCGAGGTGACGGCGCCCTCCTCCTTGTGTCCGCGACCGATGAGACGCAGGCGCGCCGCCTCCTCGACGACGACCCGTTCGTCACGTCCGGCATCGTTTCGCACATTGACCTCGGAGAGTGGACGGTCGTTTACGGCCCGTGGTCGTGAAGAAGTTTGATCCCTTCATCGTCGCGATCATCGCGGCGCTTGTCATCGGCCTCATCTGGCCTGCGCCCGATGGCGTCCGGGCCGGCATCGCGTTCTCCGGTGACATCCTCGTCGCCCTCTTGTTCTTCCTCTACGGTCTGCGCCTGCGGACAACCGAAGTTCTGTCAGGGCTGACGAACTGGAAGGTGCAGGGCCTCATCTTCGCCTCCACCTATGTCGTCTTCCCGCTTGCCGGACTCGCCAGCCATTCCTTCCTCGTGCCGCTCGTCGGCGAGGGTTTTGCGACCGGGTTCCTCTACCTGTCATTCCTGCCCTCGACCATTCAGTCGTCGGTGACATTCACGTCGATAGCGGGGGGCGACACGGGGGCGGCCGTGTGTGCGGCGACGCTGTCGAACGTCATCGGCATGTTCCTCACGCCCCTGTACGTCCTCGTCTTCATGAACATCGAGGGAGCATCAGCTGGTTCGCTGACAAACGTCCTCACCCAGCTCCTTCTGCCCTTCATTGTCGGCCAGCTCCTCCAACCGAAACTCGGTGACCGAATCAGGCGACATCCGCGAGCGCTTCGCGTCTACGACCAGGGGACGGTTGTCGTCATTGTTCTTGCTGCGGTGCTCGACTCAACAGCAGCGAACACGTGGGACGGCGTGTCGGTGTGGCAGATCCTCGCCCTCATCCTCATCTCGTCCGTCTTGCTCGCGTTTATTCTCGCGTTCACGTGGTACGTCTCCGGCTGGGCGAAGATTAAGCGGGCCGGGAGGATCGCTGTCCTCATGTGCGGGTCGAAGAAGTCTCTCGCGACCGGGTTGCCGATGGCGCAGGCGATTTTCCCTGCCGCCATCATTGGCCCCATCGCCGTCCCCGTCATCGTGTTCCACCAGATCCAGCTACTCGTGTGTGCCGTCATTGCCTCCCGCATGGGACGCCTGCCAGACAATGCATGGTCGCGGCCTTAACAGCCGCTAATCTGACACCATGAAGCCCTTCCTACTCATCGCCACACGCGCCGAGAACAAAGCGGCGGACGACGAGTTCGACCAGATCCTCCGGTTCGGGAATCTCAGTGCATCGGACGTGCACCGGGTTCGCCTCGAGCAGGCCCCTATGCCAGCCCTCGATCTCGACGACTATTCGGGGATCATTGTGGGCGGCAGCCCGTTCACGGGGTCCGAGCCCGAGGAGACGAAATCTGCGACCCAGATCCGGGTTGAGGCGGAGATCGCCACTCTTCTCGACGAAGTCGTCGACCGCGACTTCCCGTTTCTTGGTGCGTGCTATGGGGTGGGCACGCTCGGACGCCACCAGGGTGCGGTTATCGACTTCACGTACAGCGAGCCGGTCGGGGGCACCACGATTCACGTGACTGATGCGGGGCGGGACGATCCGCTCCTTGCGGACATTCCCCGTCAGTTCTCGGCGTTTGTCGGCCATAAGGAGGCCGTGCGCCATCTTCCGGACCATGCCGTTCTCCTGGCGACGTCTGCGGCGTGCCCCGTCCAGATGTTCCGCATCAGGACGAACCTCTATGGCACGCAGTTCCACCCGGAGCTCGACGCCGATGGCATCGCGACCCGCATCCGCATTTACAAGAATGCCGGCTACTTCGCACCCGAAGAAGCCGACACCTTGATCAGAGCCGCGTCTCAGTGGGACGTGACGTGTGCCAATAGGATCATCGCGAACTTCACGGCGCGCTACGCGCGCTCGGCATCGCCGTCATCGCTGCGGCGTGTACCGGGGTTGGAGTAGGCGCCAGTCCCCTGCCCCGTGTCGGCGTCGTCCTGTGGGCTTTCGTCGCCGGTCACGTCTGTCACCCGCTCGCCCGTGTCCGACTCGAGATTCTTCCGAGCCCGTTTTCTGTTGCCCCAGAGGGAAGCAACGACTGTCACGACGATGACGCCAAGAATGACACCGAGCGACACGCTGATCGGCGGCTCCGGGATAACAAGCAGTAGGTCGTAACCATGGAAGGCGTGGATGATGAGCTTGAAGGAGATGAAGCCGAGGATGACGGCTAGGCCGTAGTGAAGGTAAATGAGCTTCTCGAGAAGCCCATCGACGAGGAAGAACAGCTGGCGAAGTCCGAGCAGGGCGAAAGCGTTCGCGGAGAACACGATAAATGGTTCGCGCGTGAGGCCGAAGATCGCGGGAATGGAGTCGAGGGCGAAGATGAGGTCGACGGTGCCGATGGAGACTATGCAGAGGAACAGCGGGGTCAGCCATGACTTGCCGTCGCGGCGGACGACGAGGCGCTGGCCGACGAAGCCCTCGGTCACGCGGAAGCGCTTCTCGGTCCAACGGACGATCGCGTTCGGCTTGTACTGCTCGATCTCTTTCTTCTTCTCGTCGGGGTCCTCGACTCCCTCGCGCACCTGAGCGATGGCGGTGTAGAGGAGGAAGAGCCCGAAGATGAAGAACACCCACACGAACCGCTGGATAAGGGCGTCACCGAGCAGGATGAAGATGAGGCGCATGACAAGCGCCATGACGATGCCGTAGAGCAGCACCTTCTGCTGGTACAGCCGAGGAACTTTGAACGACGCAATGACGATGATGAAGACGAAGATGTTGTCCACGGACAGCGCCTTCTCGACCGTATAACCGCCGAAGTACTCACCTGCGAATGTGGAGCCGTGCCGCCAGAACATGACGGCGCCGAACACGAGCGCGATCGCGACATAGCCAGCGGACCAGATCGCCGCTTCCTTGATTGTTGGCTCGTGGGCTTTGCGGACGTGGCCGAAGAGGTCGACGAGAATGAGAACGATGATGACCGCGCCAAGAGCGAACCATTCCCACGTGTGGACGACCATTTGGGAGGGTGTGGACGGCGCCATCGGCAGGGGAACATGGGTGAGCTGGTGTGCCAGCAAAACATACCTCCGGTCTGTTGATCCGAAGGTCTCTTCCCACCGTTGCCGGTCGCGAACCGAGTGCCGGGGCACCGTGATGGCGGCTCGCTGTTGTCCGGGAATACTCCCCTTCGCTAGCTTCAGAGGCAACTATAGGGGAGAAAAGTCCCAGTTCCCAGCCGTGGGGAGCGCCGGTGAGTATGACATTGCCGACTTGCCTAGCCTGTCGCCGACTCCATCTGGCGGAGCTCTCTCTTGAGATCCTTGATTTCATCGCGCAGGCGCGCCGCAAGCTCGAACCGGAGATTCTCGGCCGCCTGCCTCATCTGCTCGTCGAGTTCAGCGATAAGAGAACGCAAGTCGCCGGTGGCCTGATTCGCCAGACCCTCGCGGGTCTGGGGCAAGGGAGCCGACTTCCGGTAGCCGCCTTCGAGGAGGGCTGCGGTATCGATCTCCTCGCGAGCGAGCATGTCGGTGACGTCCGCGATCTTCTTTCGCAGCGGCTGCGGATCGATGCCCTTCGCCGTGTTGTATGCGACCTGCTTCTCCCGGCGGCGGTTCGTCTCATCGATAGCCTCCCGCATGTTCGGAGTAATTGAATCCGCGTACATGTGGACCTGGCCGGAGACATTGCGAGCCGCGCGGCCGATCGTCTGGATAAGGGACGTGGTCGACCGGAGGAAGCCCTGTTTATCCGCGTCGAGAATCGCGACGAGCGACACCTCCGGCAGATCGAGTCCCTCGCGGAGCAGGTTGATACCGACGAGGACATCGAACCTGCCGAGGCGTAATTCACGCAGCAGTTCAACGCGGCGAAGTGTGTCGACGTCCGAATGGAGATATTCAACCCGGACTCCGCGCTCGGCGAGATAGTCGGTCAAATCCTCCGCCATCTTCTTCGTTAGGGTTGTGACGAGGACGCGCTCGTCACGGGCGGTACGCGCCTTGACCTCGCCAAGAAGATCGTCAATTTGGCCCTCGGTCGGCTTAACGACAACCTCGGGATCGATGAGGCCGGTCGGGCGGATAATCTGCTCGACAACCCCATCGGACTGCTCGAGTTCGTACTTGCCGGGAGTGGCCGACAGGTAGATGGTCTGTCCAATACGCTCGAGGAATTCAGCCCACTTCAGCGGTCTGTTATCCATCGCTGACGGCAGCCGGAAACCGTGCTCAACAAGCGTGCGTTTACGCGACATATCGCCCTCATACATCGCGCCAATCTGCGGCACCGTCACATGGGACTCGTCGATGACGAGAACGAAGTCTGCAGGAAAGTAGTCGAGCAGCGTGTTGGGGGCAGTTCCAGGGCCACGACCATCGATGTGGCGGGAATAGTTTTCGATTCCAGCGCACGAACCGACGTTCCGCATCATCTCTAGGTCGTACGTCGTCCTCATGGAGAGCCGCTGCGCCTCGAGCAGTTTGCCCTGGCGCTCCAGCTCGGCGACCCTCACATCAAGCTCCTCTTCGATCGACTTGATCGCCCTCTCCATCCGTTCCGGCCCAGCGACGTAATGGGAGGCCGGGAAGAGGTGGGCATGGTCGGTTTGACGGATGACATTGCCCGTCAGGGGGTGGAGGAAGGACAGCTCGTCAATCTCGTCGCCGAACATCTCGATCCGGATCGCGAGCTCCTCATAGACGGGGATGATCTCGATCGTGTCGCCCCGGACCCGGAACGTGCCGCGGGTAAAGGCAATGTCGTTCCTCGTGTACTGCATGCTGACAAACCGACGGAGCAGGTCATCGCGATCAATCTCTTGACCAACCTCGAGCCGCACCATCCGATCGACATACTCCTGGGGCGTGCCAAGGCCGTAAATGCAGGAGACAGAGGAAACAACGACCGTGTCTCTGCGGGTCAGGAGCGAGTTCGTTGCCGAGTGACGGAGACGCTCGACCTCGTCGTTGATCGACGAGTCCTTCTCGATGAACGTATCCGTCTGAGGAACATATGCCTCAGGCTGGTAGTAGTCGTAGTACGAGACGAAGTACTCGACCGCGTTGTTCGGGAGGAGCTCGCGGAACTCCGACGCCATCTGGGCTGCGAGCGTCTTATTCGGCTCAAGAATGAGGGTGGGGCGCTGAATCTGTTCGATGAGCCAGGCGGTTGTCGCCGACTTGCCCGTGCCGGTGGCGCCGAGCAGGACGATATCCTTTTCGCCGTTGTTGATCCGCTCTGCCAGCTCCTCAATCGCTGCTGGCTGGTCACCCGAGGGGGTGTAGTCAGAGACAACTTCGAACGGCGCCTCGGCGCGTACAAGGTCAGTCACAGGTCGCATGGTCATAGGCTAGCGCGACCCTTTGGCACTCTCCTAGGGTGTCCCCTCGAAGCGGACTTCGACGTAGGCCTCTGAGTCGGGACGCACCCACACATCACCATGCGGGATGCAGCAGACGTGGCGAAGGTTCGCGTCCGGCGTGCCCGCGGGAACGATGACATCCATGCCCTTGACTCGGGCCTGGACGCCGGTGTGCGCAAGCTTCCCCGTCAGCCGCTCGGCATGCATGATGTGCCGCCCCCTCGCATGTGGGACGTGCTCGCTACGGACATTGTCGTGGAACGTCGTGACACGGTCGATGACCGTCTGGATCTGCTCATCGAGATGAGCGAGTGAACCGCTGTTGTCGATGACTGCGTCCGCGAAAGGCGTCCGCTCCTCGTCGGTGAACTGTGTGCTGATCCGTGTCCGGGCCTCGTCCACGCTCATGCCGCGATGCTCGACGAGACGATGAACGCGCGTGTCATCGGGAGTCGTGATGACGATGAGGAACTGCGGCACGTACCCGCGGCCGGTCTCGATCAGGAGCGGCGATTCTTCGACGACGATCGCATCGGGATCTTCGGTCACATACTGCTGGAATAGGTCCCGCATGCCCTCGTGAACGAGAGGGTGAACGATCGCATTGAGCTCGGCCAGCCGCTCCGCATCCTTGAAGACGATGTCTGACAGCGCCTCTCGATCAACGACGCCGTCGTGGACGATGCCGGGAAAGCGCTGCGCCACAGCAGGAACGGCCGCTCCTCCCGGGGCCGTGAGTGAACGCGAAATCGCATCGGCGTCCATCACCCGCATCCCCGCTTCCGCCAGCCGAGGTGCGACGAGCGACTTGCCCGAGGCGATGCCGCCGGTCAAACCGACATAGAGCATGTGATGATCCTTCCGATCAGGTCGATACCCTCATCGAGCCCCATGTGCTCGCTGGGCGGAATATGGAGGAAACAGGCGTTCCTATGGTGACGATACAGGGAGTACGACAGCGCGTTGCACACGTACGCGCCTGCGCTCAGTGACACGCCAAGACCAGCCCCGGACGCGACGGCATCGACATCCCAGCCGGTCCTCACCGTATCCGGGCCCGCGACGTCGATAAGCTCCCCGCGAGCATGCTTCCCGTCGATATCTGGGATGCGTGACTCACGCCAGTTGACAGCGTGCTTTTCCAGCATGGGCGCCTGCCGCGAACCCGCCACGCCGAGGGAGAGAACAAGCTCAGCATCGGCAAGCAACGCGCCAACATTCGCCACCGCCGCATAGGAGACGGGAAGAATCTCGACGTGGGCTCCGATAGCCCGTCCAGCCGCCAGCGCCAACGTCTCGCTCGGGTTCTCGTCGTGGGCGACGGTCTCGGGCGGCCCGAACGGGCCGAAGCCGGTGAGAACGATCATGCGACTGCTTTCATCTCTTTCTGTGCCACGAGGATACCGCGAGCCGATAGTCGGTCACGGCGCGAAATCCAGCCGTGGGCACGTAAATGGTTGAGGGGACCGCCTCAGCGGTCCCCTCAACCATCTACCTCATCAGTGGCCGGTCAGCTTCTCACGGAGGGCGGCTAGCGCCTCATCCGATGCGAGAGTACCGGTCGACTCAGAGCCGGACGTGTAGGTTGCCGGAGCCTGCTCGCGCGGGGCGGGAGCTGTCTCGACAGCCTCCTCCTCGACCTGGGCGGCGTTCGCAACCTGCTCCTTGTGGGCGAGCCACAGGGCGTAGGCCTGGTTGTACTCGGCCTCCCACGCCTCGCGCTCCTTCTCGTAACCCTCGAGCCATTCGCCGGACTCCGGATCGTAGCCCTCGGGGTACTTGTAGTTGCCCTCTTCGTCGTACTCGGACGCCATGCCGTAGAGCGATGCGTCGAAGTCCTCGGAAGCGGGGTCGACGCCCTCGTTGGCCTGCTTGAGCGACAGGGAGATGCGGCGACGCTCGAGGTCGATGTCGATGACCTTGACGAACAGCTCGTCGCCGACCTTCGCGATCTGCTCGGGCTGCTCGATGTGGCGCTGCGCCAGCTCAGAAATGTGGACGAGGCCCTCAATGCCATCCTCAACACGGACGAACGCGCCGAACGGAACGAGCTTCGTCACCTTGCCGGGCACAACCTGGCCGATGGCGTGGGTGCGTGCGAAGACCTGCCACGGGTCCTCCTGCGTCGCCTTGAGCGACAGGGAGACGCGCTCACGGTCCATATCAACCTCGAGCACCTCGACGGTGACCTCTTGGCCAACCTCGACAACCTCGTTCGGGTGATCGATGTGCTTCCACGACAGCTCGGACACGTGGACGAGGCCGTCGACGCCGCCCAGGTCAACGAAGGCACCGAAGTTCACGATGGAGGAGACTACGCCCTCGCGAATCTGGCCCTTCTGAAGCGTATTGAGGAAGTGGCTGCGGGTCTCGGACTGCGTCTGCTCGAGGAAGGAGCGGCGTGACAGAACGACATTGTTGCGGTTCTTGTCAAGCTCGATGATCTTCGCATCGATGTCGCGGCCGATGTACGGCTGGAGGTCGCGGACCCTGCGCATCTCGACCAGTGACGCAGGCAGGAAGCCGCGCAGGCCGATGTCGACAATGAGGCCACCCTTAACGACCTCGATGACACTTCCGGACACAACGCCGTCCGTGTTCTTGATCTCCTCGATCTTGGCCCATGCGCGCTCCTGCTGTGCACGGCGCTTGGAGAGGAGGAGGCGGCCTTCCTTGTCTTCCTTCTGGAGGACATAGGCCTCGACGCGATCACCGACGGCGACGACCTCATCGGGGTCAACGTCGTGCTTGATCGACAGTTCCTTCGAGGGAATAACGCCCTCGGTCTTGTATCCAATGTCGAGAAGGACCTCGTCGTGGTCCACCTTGACAATGGTGCCCTCGACAATGTCCCCGTCGTTGAAATACTTAATGGTCTCGTCAACGGCGGCGAGGAGCTCTTCCTTCGAGCCAATGTCGTTGACTGCGACCTGCGGGGAGGTCGGCTGCTCGGGCGTAGATGTTGTCATTGAGTTGTAGTCTCCGATGGGACAGTTAATAGACGGACAGAATTGGCGGTTGTCCATTGGACATCCAAGAACCCACACTAACGCCTTAGAACCGTGGATGCCAGGCAATACGGTCAAGAAATTCCGTTCATGTGACGCGCACGACCATGCGTATGTTCTGCCCCCGTGACCAACGCGAACCATATGTCAGCAAGCGTCCGTGGGACACTTGAGATATGGAACCCTATGTCCGACCGAGCTCGGCGATTCCTGACCCTGCTCGCATCGCCCAATACTGGTGGGATCGCAACGCCGAGGACTATCTGCGCGAGCATCCGGCGCTCGGCGAGATCCGCTTCCAGTGGAGCCCCGAGGGCTATACCGAAGAAGATCTCCGGCTACTTCCCGATCGTCCGGGCCGCATTCTTGAGATCGGTGCCGGCGCAGCGCAATGCTCTCGCTGGCTCGCAGCACACGGCCACTCCCCCGTCGCGAGCGATGTGTCGGCGGGAATGCTCAAAGCGGCCGCGGTCCTCAACGAGCGCACCGGAGTCCACGTCCCCCTCGTCCAGGCCGACGTGACAGCGTTACCGTTCGCGGAATCGTCGTTCGACACGGTCTTCACATCGTTCGGCGCGTTGAGCTTCCTGCCCGATCTCACCGCCGCATTTGCGGAGATTTTTCGCGTTCTGCGCCCCGGCGGGTCATGGATCTACTCTGTGACGCACCCGTTCTCCTGGGTCTTCCCGGATTCACCGTTCGCAGCCGATCTCACTGTTATCCGTCCGTATGGGACGGCAGAGGCATACGTCGAAGAGGCCGATGGTCAAGCTGTCTACGCAGAGTTCCCGCACACTGTCGCCGATCACATGAACGGCCTCGTCGGCGTCGGGTTTCTCATCGAGGGCTTCCTTGAGCCGGGATGGAAGGCCGGCACAGACGAGACGTGGGGCGCGTGGGGACCGGACCGCGGTGCGATGCTGCCCGGCACCCTCATTGTCAGTGCGCGGCGGCCCGCCAACTTGGCCCGACACCGACCCCAACCGAAAGCGGGACGGACAGGTCGACCGCGGACTCCATCTGCGCAGTGACGACGTCGCGAACGCTCTCCTCTTCACCCGTGGCGATCTCGAGAACGAGTTCATCGTGAACCTGGAGGAGAACCCGCGAGTCGAAGCCATTCTCGCGTAGCGCGTGGTCGACACCAAGCATCGCAATCTTAATGATGTCAGCCGCTGAACCTTGGATGGGGGCGTTAAGCGCCATCCGCTCCGCCGCGTCACGGCGTTGCCTGTTGTCGGAGGTGAGATCTGGAAGGTACCGGCGGCGGCCGAGAATCGTCGACGTGTAACCGTCCCGCCGCGCCTGTGCGACGACCGATTCGAGGTAGCGGCGCACCGCGCCGAACCTCTCAAAATAGTCGTCCATGAGCTCCTGTGCCTCGGAGCGCTCGATCCGGAGCTGCCGCGACAGTCCGAAGGCGGACAGGCCGTAGGCAAGCCCGTAACTCATCGCCTTGATCTTGTTCCGCTGAGCCGGCGTGACATCGCTCGGGTCGACCCCGTAGACATGGCCGGCAACATAAGAATGCAGGTCCTCACCGTCGATGAAGGCCTGGATGAGAGCGGTGTCGCCAGACTCGTGTGCCATGAGCCGCATCTCAATTTGTGAATAGTCGACTGTCATGATCGACTCGTAACCCGCACCGGGGACGAACGCCTCCCGGATTCGCTGGCCTTCCTCCGTTCGAGCGTGAATATTCTGCAGGTTCGGCTCCGTCGAGGACAGCCTTCCGGTCGCCGCGACCGTCTGCTGGAAGCTCGTGTGAATCCGTCCATCATCCAGTACCGACTTCGACAGTCCCTCAACGGACTGCTTGAGCTTGATCGCGTCGCGATGTTCGAGTAGCTGTCCCAGGAACTCCCGTCCGGCGACCGCACGATCATCCTCACGTAGCGCAAGTTGTGCGTACAGATCTGTCAGTGCCTCTGCATTCGTCGTATAACCCGACTTCGTTTTCCGCGTCGGTGGCAGTCCAAGTTCGTCGAAGAGGACAACCTGGAGCTGTTTCGGGCTCGAGAGGTTGACCTCATGCCCGATGGCGGCATACGCCGACTCCGCCGCCCGGTTCACACGCGAGTCAAACTCGTCGTAGAGCTCGTCGAACACAGACGTGTCGGCGGCAATGCCCACGTGTTCCATGCGGGCGAGGACGGTCATGAGGGGGCGCTCGATGTCATGCAGAAGGTCGGTCGAATCGCGCTTGGCAACTTCTCGCTCGAGAACGTCAGCGAGCGGCAGAAGCGCCCACGCTCGTGCGGCGGGTCCCTCAATGGCACCCCCGCCGAGGGCAAGGCCGAGGTCAAGCTCACCGGCGGTCATATCCGGTAGCGTCATGCCGACGTGACGGACAACGAGGTCGCTGAGGTCGTAGCTGCGCTGGTCGGGGTGAAGGATATAGGCGGCGAGCTCCGTATCGACGTCGACACCGGCGAGCTCAACGTCGAAAGACCCCTTCAACGCATGCCACGCGGCCTTCGCCTCGTGGACCACCTTCGCAGACTCGTCCTCGCACCAGGTCGTCAAGGCAACCGTATCCTCTTCGGACAGCTCGACTCGGTCGGCGACAATGGCGTCACCGGACTCCGATGCGAGAGCTATGAGGTCGACGTCGCCGCGGCGCGGTTGTCCGTTGCCAACGATAAAGAGACCGAGCCGGTGCCCCTCGCGCGCGGATAACCATCGGGCAAGATCACCAGGTGCCGCCTTAACTGGCTGAAGTCCGACGAGGCTTTCCGTTGCCGTCTCGGAATCGCCGTCGGCGAGCGGCAGCTCGGCAAGAACCCGAGACCGCAGGGACGTGAAGTCGAGGGTGTCAAAGAGCTGATGGACAGCCTCACGATCGACTCCCCGAGGTTTGAGTGCATCGAAGGTGACGTCGAGGGGCATGTCCCGCAGGAGCTCGTTGAGCTTCCGGTTGAGCTTGACCTGATCGAGATTCTCGCGCAACGAGACCCCAACCTTGCCACCAATGTCATCGGCGTGCTCGATGATGCCGTCGAGCCCACCGTAGGTCGAAATCCACTTTTGGGCCGTCTTCGCGCCCACGCCGGGGACCCCCGGCAAGTTGTCTGCCTTCTCTCCGACGAGAGCCGCCAGGTCTGAGTACAGCTCGGGCGGAACGCCCGTGCGCTCCTTCACCACCTCGGGTGTCATTTCCAGCATGTGCGACCGCGGCATCGGGTACAGCACGGTAATGGAATCGCTCACAAGCTGATAGACATCCTTATCGCCCGAGGAGACAACGACATCCATGCCTGCCTTCGCTCCCCTGTCGGCGAGCGTTGCGATGATGTCATCAGCTTCGAATTGGTCCTTCGTGATCCACTCGATGCCAAGAGCATCGAGGACCTCCTGAATGAGGGGAATCTGACCTTCGAATTCCTCGGGGAAGTCGGCGCGTCCGCCCTTGTAGGCCGCGTATTCCTTCGTGCGAAAGGTTCCGCCCGACAGATCAAAAGCGACCGCCACGTGCGTCGGCTCGACGTCGGCGTACAGCTTAAGCAAGGTGTTGATGAACCCGTGGATGCCGTTCGTGTACTGCCCCTGAGAGGTGCGGAAGGAGTCCTTCGGGAGGGCGAAGAAGCTTCGGAAGGCGAGCGAGTGGCCGTCGAGGAGGAGCAGTCGTTGATTCACCACTACAGGGTACGTCCCAAGCCCGCCATTTTCAGCCGTCGGCTACTGTGGGCGCATGGACAATCACCTTGAACGCGGTATGGGCGCGCTCGCCGAACGCATCGGACTCGACATCACACACGTTGGTGAGAACACGATGGAAGGGACGCTCCCCGTTGAGGGAAATACGCAGCCCTACGGTCTCCTGCATGGCGGCATGAACGGCGTCCTCGTCGAACACCTTGCCTCCGGCATCGCCATGATGAACTGCCCACCTGGCCTCGTCCCGGTCGGTACCGACCTTCACGTGTCACACGTAAGTCCGGCGACGACCGACAGCGTCCGCGGGGTCGGCACCGTCATCGCACAATCGGCGGGCACGATCTGGGTCAAGGTCGACATCTTCTCCGGCGACCGTTTGACAGCGTTCGGCTCGCTGACCGTTCGCTACGTCAAGCCGCGGACCTAATCAGCTACCCACCTGGTCGATGACGGCATCGGCCACTTCACGCATGGTGAGCCTGCGGTCCATTGACGTCTTCTGAATCCAGCGGAACGCTTCCGGCTCCGTCAGCCCCATCCTCGACATGAGGAGGCCCTTGGCTCTGTCGACCTGCTTGCGGGTCTCGAATTGCTCGGTGAGGCTTGCGACCTCGCTCTCAAGCGAGACAATCTCGTGGAACCGAGACACAGCGATTTCGATGGCAGGAATGAGATCAGCCGGAGTGAAAGGCTTGACGACGTATGCCATCGCGCCGGAGTCTCGCGCCCGCTCGACAAGCTCGCGCTGCGAGAACGCGGTGAGCATAACAACGGCGCACGTGCGGTTCGCAAGAATATGTTCAGCGGCGGTGATGCCGTCCATCCCCGGCATCTTGACGTCCATGACGACGACATCGGGTTCGAGCTCTTTAGCCTTGGCGACGGCGGTCTCACCGTCGGCGGCCTCGCCGACAACCTCGATGCCTGCGTCTGTCAGGGTCTCGACGATATCGAGACGGATGAGCGCCTCATCCTCGACGACGAGAGCACGGTACCTGCGCTCCTCCCCATCGTCGGCAACCTCATCGACAAGGAACTCCAGCTCCTCTTGTGGGCTGTCTTCACTCTTCACCACCGTGGCCTCCTTTGGCACGAAACGGCACAGGGCATGGTCGATGCCCTTGGCATGATGTCTTCCAGATTAGCGGTCTCTCCTCATCGATGAGGAGACTCCCGGGCAGTGTTGCACACACTTCCATGGAAACTCCAATGCTCTGTCCTGGCACTTCCTGACAAAGAACTCAGAACTCTGCGCAATTGGCCGGACAAACGGCCACATCGACGGAGGCATGGCCCCGAACCTCGTAAGGTCCGGGGCCATACTGTACTCCGGGCGGGACTCGAACCCGCACGCCTTTCGGCGCCGCATTTTGAGTGCGGTGTGTCTACCGATTCCACCACCGGAGCAGGGGGTCCGAAACCGAACCCTATGTATCTTACTCCTCTTCGAAGACGAGCGGGCGGTCGGGAATGGTTTCGCCAATCTTGTGGACGCGGATCGTGTTCGTCGAACCGACGGTGCCAGGGGGCATGCCAGAGACGATGACAACGCGTTCGCCGGTGTCCGCCATCTTCCGCTCGCGCAGGATGTGATCGACCTGGTTGACCATGTCGTCCGTGTGCTTGACCTCGGGGACGATCATCGCCTCGACGCCCCAGGACAGTGCCAGAGCGTTTCGGGTTGACTCGAACGGTGTGAAGACAAGGTTCGGAATTGGTGAACGAAGCCGGGAGAGCCGTCGCGCTGTCAGGCCCGAGGTGGTGAATGTCACCGCGAAACGGCAGTCGAGAGCCTCGGCGATGTCGAGCGCCGCGCGAGTGATGACACCGTTGCGGTTGCCACGCAGCCCCTGAAGCGGCACGACCTTGTCGAGGCCATGCTGTTCGGTGTACGTGATGATGCTGTCCATGACTTCAACGCATTCGATCGGGTACTGCCCGACCGAGGTCTCGCCCGACAGCATGACCGCGTCAGCGCCGTCAAGGATGGCGTTCGCACAGTCCGAGGTTTCCGCCCGCGTGGGGCGCGGATTCGTGATCATCGACTCAAGAACCTGGGTGGCGACAATTGCCGGCTTCGACTTGCGACGCGCCAGATCAATCGCCGCCTTCTGCACCGTCGGGACCTGCTCGAGCGGCAACTCGACACCGAGGTCACCGCGGGCAACCATGATCCCGTCGAAGACGCTGACGATATCTTCGAGGTTCTCAACGGCCTGCGGCTTCTCGATCTTTGCGATGACAGGGACCTTTCGGCCTACCTTGTCCATGATCTCGTAGACGTCGTTAATGTCATCTGCAGAGCGGACAAACGAGAGCGCGATGAGATCTGCACCGAGTTTGAGAGCCCACTCGAGGTCGATCTTGTCCTTCTCGGACAGCGCGGGCACCGAGACAGCGACACCGGGAAGGTTGACGCCCTTGTGGTTGGAGACCGGACCGCCGACGACGACCTCGGTGACAACACGGGGCCCTGTCACCTCTTTCACCGTGACGAGAATCTTGCCGTCGTCAATGAGGATGTCATCGCCCGGCTCGCAGTCACCAGGAAGCCCCTTGAACGTCGTCGACACCACCTCCTTATCGCCGAGGATGTCCTCGGTCGTAATCGTGAAGATATCGCCCTTGCGGAGGACGACAGAGCCATCCGCGAAATTGCCCAGCCGGATCTTGGGGCCCTGGAGGTCGACGAGGACAGCGACGGCCTTGCCTGTCTCGTCCGCGGCCGCGCGGACGTTGGTGTACGTCTGTTCGTGATCGTCGTGGGTGCCATGTGAGGCGTTGATGCGTGCGACGTTCATGCCGGCGTCGACCAGCTCGCGCACTTTCTCACGGCTCGATGTGGCGGGACCTATGGTGCAGACAATTTTGGCTCTTCGCATGTAGACCACATTACCGAACATCGGACGCCGATTGCTCTGCGGTCGTGATTAATCGCGACACACGCCCGCTCGCCAGCGCCATCATCAATCCCTCTCGCCCCTCCTCCCAGAACAACGTCATCCCCGCGCACGAACGTGCGCGGGGATGAGAGGAAGCACCTGAGGAGATCAGGCGGTGTCGGAGTCATCCTCCTCTGTGGATGCCCGCCGGTCCTCACCGGTAGCCTCCACCGTCTCCGGCGCAGTCCCGGCCTTCTCGTGCTCGGGGCTTTGACCGTCGAGGTAGATCTCGTCGGTGTAGTCGCTGCGGCGGACAATACTCGTTCGCCAGACAAAGAACGCGGTGGCAACGACGAACATGGCGATCGCAGTCCACACATTGAGGCGCAGGCCAAGGACGATCTGGGCCTCGTCGATGCGGAGGTTCTCGATCCATGCACGACCTGCGGTGTAAATCATGACGTACAGCCAGAACGCCTGCCCGCCACGGAGTTTGAACCGTCTCTCGAGTGCGACGAGAAGGACAGCACCGGCGAGGCACCACAACGCCTCGTAGAGGAACGTCGGATGAAAGGTCGTCCCCGGCGGATATCCGCCAACGATGTTCTCCGGGTCAATCTCAAGGGCCCACGGCAGGTCGGTTGGTCTGCCGTACAGTTCCTGATTGAAGTAGTTGCCGAGCCGGCCAACCGCCTGGGCGATAAGAAGGCCGGGAGCGAGCGCATCAGCGAACGGCGCAATGCGCAATCCCCGTCTGCGCAGGCCGATCCACGCACCGACTGCACCAAGGGAAATAGCGCCCCAGATGCCGAGGCCCCCCTCCCAGATCCGGATGATCTTTGTCAGATCACCGTTCTCGCCGAAGTACGGCCCCGGAGTCGTGATGACGTGGTAGATGCGGGCGCCGACAATGCCGAAGGCAATCATCCACACGGCGATGTCGAGAGAGACATCCTCGGGACCGCCCTTTGCGCGGTAGCGGCGCTCGAGCAGCCACCAGGCGATGACGATGCCGATGATGATCGCGATGGCGTACGCACGCAACGGAACCGGACCGATCATCCAGACGCTCTCAGACGGGGACGGTATCGACAGGGGCATTGGCGGTCACCCCTCGCCGTGGGCGCCGGCGGCGATGTCGGAGGCGAGCGCTCGCAATGTCTTCAGCGACGGGTCATCGCGTAGCGCTTCGATAAGGGCGGAGCCGACAATGACGCCGTCCGCGTACTCAGCGATCTCGGCGGCCTGCTTCCCGGTCGAGACTCCGAGACCGACACAGATGCGCTCAGCGCCGTGCGCGCGAGTGTCCTCGACGAGCTTGCGCGCTCTGTCATCAACCGAGACACGCGCTCCGGTCACGCCCATTGTCGACGCGGCGTAGACGAACCCGCGGCAGCTGTCGGCCACGAGCTTGAGCCGCTCGGGACGGGACGACGGGGCAACGAGGAAAATCTTGTCGAGGTCGTACGTGTCGGCGGCTTCAATCCAGGGCCCAGCCTCGTCCGGGATGAGGTCGGGCGTGATGAGCCCGGCTCCCCCGGCGTTCTTGAAGTCGCGAGCGAAGTCATCGAATCCGTAGCGGAAGATCGGGTTGATGTAGGTCATGACCTCGACGGCCGCGCCGGTCGCTGCGACCTGTTCGACAATGCCAAACAGGTCCTTCATCTTGAACCCCTTCGACAGGGCCTCGTGAGTCGCGGCCTGGATGAGTGAGCCGTCCATACCCGGATCGGAGTAGGGGAACCCGAGCTCGATGATGTCGGCACCAGACTCGACAACGGCAACCGCCGCATCCGCGCTCGCCTGAGCATCCGGATATCCGGCTGGCAGGTAGGCGACGAAGGCGGCCCCGCCCTTCGCTTTCGCAGCGTCGATTTTTTCAGCAGCACCCATCAGTACACCTCTCGCGTTGCAGAGCCGTCGAGCCCGAACCACTCGGCGGCTGTCTCGACGTCCTTGTCACCCCGGCCGGACAGATTGACGAGAATCGTCGAATCCGGGTTCTCCTGCCCAATCGTCATCGCACCAGCAAGTGCGTGGGCGGATTCGATTGCGGGGATGATGCCTTCAGTCCGGGACAGGAGAGCGAACGCTTCCATCGCCTCGGCGTCTGTCACGGGCCGATATTCGACACGACCGACGGCGGCGAGGTGAGCATGCTCGGGGCCAACCCCGGGGTAGTCGAGGCCGGCCGAGATCGAATGGGATTCGAGTGTCTGCCCGTCCTCATCTTGGAGCAAATACGTCTTCGAACCGTGAAGGATGCCGACTTCACCGACCGTAATCGGCGCGGCGTGCCTGCCCGATTCAATGCCGTATCCGGCCGCCTCCAGGCCGACAAGCTTGACGTCCTCGTCGTCGAGGAAGGCGGTGAACATACCGATTGCGTTCGAGCCCCCACCGACGCAGGCGAGGACCCAGTCGGGGAGAGTTCCGGTGAGCGCGAGAACCTGTTCGCGTGCCTCATCGCCGATGATCCGCTGCAAATCGCGAACGAGTGCCGGGAAGGGATGGGGGCCGGCGGCAGTGCCAAAGATGTAGTTCGTCGTATCGACAGTGGCGACCCATTCACGGAAGGCCTCGTTGATCGCATCCTTCAGAGTGTTCGAGCCCTGGCGGACTGACACGACCTCGGCGCCGAGCAACCTCATTCGGGCGACGTTGAGGGCCTGCCGGCGAATATCCTCAGCACCCATGTAGATTGTGCAGTCCAGGCCGAGCAGGGCTGCGGCTGTCGCGGTTGCGACTCCGTGCTGCCCAGCGCCGGTCTCGGCGATAACCCGCGTCTTGCCGAGGCTACGTGTGAGGAGAGCTTGCCCAAGGACATTGTTGATCTTGTGAGAGCCGGTGTGGTTGAGGTCTTCTCGCTTGAGGATGATGCGCGCACCGCCACAGTGCTCCGAGAATCTCGGTACTTCCGTGATGATTGACGGCCTGCCGGAGTACGTCCTGTTGAGCTCTGCCAACTCTTCCTTAAAGGCGGGGTCGATCTTGAGCTTCTCCCAGCCGTCGCTAAGGTCGTCAAGCGCCGCGATGAGAGCCTCGGGGATGTAGCGCCCACCAAACTCTCCAAAGTAGGGGCCGGTCAGGTTCATGCTTCACTCACAATCTTTATCATCTGCTCAACCGCCTGGCGCGGTTCTCCCGACTTCACGAGGGCTTCTCCCGTCAGCACGGCATCGGCCCCAGCCCGCCAGTAGGCGAGCACGTCCTGCGGGCCGGAGACTCCGGACTCCGCCACCTTGATGGCCGCGTCCGGGAGCAGGCCCACGAGCCGCTCGAACACCGACATGTCGACGTCAAGAGTTTTGAGGTTGCGGGCATTAACGCCAATAATCTCTGCACCGGTCTCGGCAGCCCGTCGCGCCTCCTCCTCGTCGTGAACTTCAACCAGAGCCCTCATGCCGAGCTCGCGGGTTACCGTGAGGAACCTTGCGAGTTCCGCATCTGTCAGGGCAGCGACAATGAGGAGGACGAGATCGGCGCCGTGGGCGCGGGCCTCGTAGATCTGATATTCGGTGACAACGAAGTCCTTGCGAAGCACGGGGATCGCCACCTTCTCCCGCACCCTGTCAAGGTCGGCGAGTGACCCGCCGAACCGGCGTTTCTCCGTGAGGACCGAAATAGCGGCCGCACCGCCGGCCTGGTATTCGATCGCGAGAGCTCCCGGCTCCGGGATATCGGCGAGCACGCCCTTCGATGGGCTGGATCGCTTGACCTCGGAGATAATGGAGATTCCGGGACCGACGAGCGCCGGCACCGGATCGATGGCCGGGTCACGCATCGTCGCGTGCTCGATCATCTGTTCCAGCGGCACGTCCGCCTCGCGCATGGCGAGATCTTCGCGGACACCGACGATGATGTCGTCAAGAACTGTCATGACTGCCTTTCGCTAAAAAAAGGGGCGCCGAGGCGCCCCGTCAGTGCCTCGGTTCACTCGTTGTACCAGGCACCACGCTTGGCGGTGTGGGTGAGCCTGTTGGGCTGCCCCTTGCCAGCCGCGCGCAGGGCGAGGCTAACCGCGGTGATAACGGCGATAAGGGCAACACCGATCCAGATGAGGATGGTTGAGAAGACGAGACCGAAGCCGATGACAAGAGCGGCGATGCAAACGCCGATCGCCCATGTCCACCCCGCCACGGTGCGGCCGTGATTGTCAAAGGGCCTCGCCTCGGGCAGACGGTACTTTTCGAGTTCGGGGGTAGACAATGGTGCTCCTTCGTCGTTTTCCTGGGGACAGCTTAACGCGGTTCTCGGGAGATGTCCCCCTTCGACTCCTCCGGTGAGATGAGGAGCTGCGCAATCTGAACCGCACGTATCGCCGCGGCGGCCTTGTTCCGCGTCTCGATGTCCTCGGTCTCGGGCACAGAGTCGGCGACGATCCCTGCACCTGACTGAACCGATGCGGTTCCGTCGGAGATGATCGCCGTTCGGATGGCAATCGCGAGATCAGCATTGCCAGCAAAATCGAAGTAGCCTGCCACTCCCCCGTAGATTCCGCGCCGAGCGGGTTCAAGCGCGTCGATGATCTCGATCGCCCGCGCTTTCGGTGCACCCGACAGGGTGCCTGCGGGGAACGTCGCCGCCAGCGCGTCGACCGCACCGACGTCGTCACGCAACTCGCCTGTCACGGTCGAGGTGATGTGCATGATGTGGGAGAAGCGAGCGATATCCATGAAAGAGCCGACGTCGACCGTCCCGGGTTTGGAGACCTTGGCGAGGTCGTTCCGGGCGAGATCGACGAGCATGACATGTTCAGATATCTCCTTCGGATCCTTGAGAAGCTCATCCGCGAGCTCTCGATCCTCGGCTACTGTCGCGCCTCGAGGACGGGAGCCGGCGATTGGGAACGTCGTCACCAGGCCGTCGCGAACGGAGACGAGCGTTTCCGGGCTCGAGCCGACAACAGAGAAGCTCCTGTCCCCGTCACTGAGGTTGAAGCAGTACATGTAGGGCGATGGGTTGATCGACCGGAGAACGAGATAAACGTCGATTGGGTCCCCATTGAAGCTGATATCGGCCCGTTGAGAGAGGACAACCTGGAAGACGTCCCCGGCGACGATGTGCCGCTGAGCCAGCCGGACCGCTTCCTGGAATTGCTCCGATGTCACCCTCATCCGCGGCGTAGCGGCCGCGTCATCGCCGACCGCGAGCGCACGGGCGGGCTGCGGTACGCTCATCGCTTCCGTCATCTGCTCGACCTTCGTGCGTGCACGTTCGTACGCGGCTTCGGCGCCTTCGGGGCGGCCGTCCCTGTTGACAGCGTTGGCGATGAGCCAGACGACGCCGGTTCTGTGGTCGATGGCGACGAGTTCTTCGGTCAAGCACATGGCGGCATCGGGTGTGCTGTGTTCTGTGGGTGCCGCCCTGCGCAGGGTGGGTTCCCAGTCGTAGAGGAGGTCCCAGCCGAGGACTCCGACAAGCCCGCCGGTGAGCGGCGGCATTCCGGGTAGCGGCTCTGACGAGAGGGTGTCGAGTGCGCTTCGGAGAAGCTCTGTTGCGGGCCCTTCTCGCCGTAGCCCGGCGGGGACGTCGCCCGTCCATGTCGCAGTTCCGTCTCGGGCCGTGAGCGTGGCGGATGAGGAGACTCCGACAAAGGACCAGTTCGACCAGTAGTTCTGTTCGGCGGATTCGAGGATGAAGGACCCCGGCCGACCATCCGCCAGGCGACGGTAGATGCTCGTCGGCGACGTGTCATCGAGGAGGAGTTTGACGGCGACGGGAACGACGCGGCGGGTCCGGGCGAGCCGAAGGAACTGGTCCCGGGTCGGGAAGATGTCGCCCCACGGGATAGTTCCGGGCTCGATGTCGTCAGTCGTCATGGTCGGTCACCGCCTCGAGCGTCCGTCCATCAAAGCAGGATCTCGTGCCAGTGTGGCAGGCGGCGCCAACCTGCTCGACCTGAATGAGGAGTGTGTCCTCGTCGCAGTCGACCTCGATGTCACGCACGTATTGGCGATGACCGGAGGTGTCGCCCTTGCGCCAGTATTCGCGACGGGAGCGAGACCAAAACCAGACACGCCCAGTCGTCCGGGTTCGGTGGAGCGCCTCCTCATCCATCCATCCCAGCATGAGAACCCTGCCGCCGTCATGGTCTTGGATGATGGCGGGAATGAGACCCTGCTCGTTAAATTTCATCGGACGGTAATCCCTGCGCCCCGGAGGCCCTCTTTGACCTGCCCGATCGTCAGCGTTCCGAAGTGGAAGACCGATGCGGCGAGAACGGCGTCAACGCCGATGTGTGCAACGTTGATGAAGTCGTCGACGGTCCCTGCCCCGCCGGAGGCGATGAGCGGAACACTGCAGATCTCGCGCGCCGCGCTCGTCATCTCAAGATCGAAGCCCTTGGTTGTGCCGTCATGGTCCATCGAGTTGAGGAGGATTTCACCAACTCCCCGGTCGATACCATCCTTGATCCACTCGAGCGCGTCGACACCTGCGGAGCGGCGGCCGCCGTGGGTTGTTACCTCATATCCGGAGCTCGCGTGCGCGGCAGTAGATCTCCGTGCGTCGACGGACAGGACAAGAACCTGGCTGCCAAACTCGGACGCGATTTCGGTGAGGAGTTCGGGCCGGGTGAGCGCCGCCGTGTTGACGGAGATCTTGTCCGCTCCGGCTGACAGGAGTCGAGCGACATCATCGACGCTGCGGACTCCGCCGCCGACGGTGAGGGGAATGAAGACCTGCTCGGCTGTCCGGGTCACAACGTCGACCATCGTTCCGCGGTCCTCGACAGAGGCGGAGACGTCGAGGAACGTCAGCTCGTCGGCGCCCTCTGTACCGTAGCGCCCGGCGAGTTCGACCGGGTCTCCAGCATCCGTGAGGTTCTCGAAATGAACACCCTTGACCACTCGCCCGCCTGAAACATCGAGGCAGGGGATAACCCGCAGTGCAACACCCATCTTCGCTCCTTCTGTTTGGTCAAGGTTAGGCTATACGCGTGACGAGGATTCTCACCAACCGCATCGCGGAACTGCCCCGGCCCGCGGTCGTGACGATCGACGGGCTGTCGGGCGCGGGCAAAACATTTCTTGGTGAGGCGCTCTCGCGCGAGCTTCACGCAGCCGGCCTTCACAGCCTTCTTCTCGAAGTGGAGCTGTGGGCACACGGCTGGACCGATCTGGCTGGTGCTGTCGACCGCGTCGCGGGGGTGGTAGCGGGACTGCGGGACGGTCCGGTCGAGACACGGACGTGGAACTGGTGGACGGAGTCCGAAGAGCCGCCGATCCTTCTTAAGCCACGCCCCGTCATCATCGTTGTCGGATGCGGGGCGGGGCAGATCCGCTCACACTTGTCGATCTGGATCGACGCCGACGAGAAGCTGCGGGCCACCCGCGTTGCATCGCGCGACCCCTACGACTGGAGTGAGCACTGGGATGAGTGGGCTCGTCAGGAGCAGGAGCTCCTCCTCCGCTGGGATGCTCGCGCGAATGCAGACGTGAGGTTTCAAGCTACTCCATCGGGCGAGCTCATTCCCGCGCCTGACACGCCGCTCAGCGTGTGATGCTTGCTGGGAGCTCGCGCCGTGCGGACATGTCACCGCATCCAGTGAGCCTCGGGGTTACGGACCGCACCGTGCCCGGCCAGCACCGACGCCGTTGAGAGAATGCCGGTGATCGTCGTGGCGTTGTGGATGGATCCGGCATGAACAAGCCGCACCGCCTCCTCAAGCGGCACCCATGCGTGCTTCATATCGGCCTCCTCTTCCGTCCTTTCATAGACAAGGTCTGTCTCTCGGACATCGCGAGCCAGGTAGACTCGCAGGCTTTCCGACAAGCAGCCCGGTGAGGAGAAGAGGTCGACAAGCACATGCCACGTCGCCGCATCCAGTCCCGCCTCTTCGGCAAGTTCGCGCTTCGCCGCCTCCAGCGGATCTTCGCCGCCCTTGTCGAGCAGACCGGCGGGAATCTCCCATAGGACGGCGCCGACCGGGTGACGGTATTGCGACACGAGGAGTACCTCTGGGCGCTCCCTCATGCGAATGGGAACGATGGCAACAGCACCCGGGTGGGCGATGTATTCCCGCCTAATCGACGTGTCCTGTCCGTCGAGAGTGATGTCGTCCGACACGAAGGAAAAGACTTTGCCCTCGTAGATCGTTTCCCGGTGATGAAGGGTATGGCCCGCGTGCTTGCGGTCAATCATTGTTCCTCCTCGTGGATAGGTCCGTATCGAACACTACCGTCCAGCGGCACGGTCTACGCCGCCCTGTCCCGCAGGAAATGGCGCTGGTCGCTACCCTTCTTTTTGCCGGGCGGCGACGAGCATCTCGTAACGCCGGGCCCACAGTTGCGCGATTTCCGGGTATTGCATCTGTTCGCCAATGCGGTCACGCGCAACCTCGGTCAGTCTCTGCGCGTAGGGCGGGTCGTCAAGAACGCGCCGGACTGCGCCGACCATGCCAGCGACATCGTCGAGTTCAAAGAGGAGGCCGGCGCCATCGAGTAACTCCGGAATACCGCCGGTGCGTGTTGCGACAACAGGCACGCCCGCTGCCATCGCCTCCTGCACAGCGAGAGGCCGCGATTCCCACACGGACGGTAGCGCGAACGCATCGGCGGCGGCGAGCCAGCGGTCGACATCCCCGCGTTCACCCGCGAGGACGAGCGGTGCTCGCGATGAAATCGCGCCCAGGCGCAACTGGTCATCGATGGACATGTCGCCGCGACCGACGAGCACCCACGTGATCTCGTCACGCATCGCTGTCGCCGCCTCAAGCGCGGTGAGGACATTCTTGCGAGGAATGAGGGAAGATACGGTGAGCACGATCGGCCGCATCGGGTCAAGGTCATGTCCAGGGCTTGCGACCTCGGGCAACGTGGCAAACAGCTCATGACGTAACCCGGCCCGCTCCTCGGGCGACAGCCGCGGTGTCCGCAATAGTTCAGGCACCCGTGGGCTCGGCACAAACGACAGCCACGGACGCTTCGCGCCCGCCTTCTTCACAAGATCGATGAGGTCGGGTGAGGTCACCGCCACCGCGTCGGCAAGACGGACGCCGAACGACTCGGCAGACTGACCGAGAAGCAGTCCCATTTCAGGCTTCGCATGCCAGGTGACGACGAATGCGGGGCGATGACGCTCGGTCAGCAGGGTGGCCGCGAGCAGCCCTCCGCTACGCCCGTGCGCGTGAACGACGTCCGAGTTGCGGACGAGTCGCTTGAGTAAACGAAGCTGTGTACCCGAACGCCTGGCTGGGATGTCGATTGCGTCCCCGACATCGTGATTCGCAATGACATCGGAATTAGCTACAACGAGCACGTCGTGTCCGGCGAGCCGCAGGTGACGGGCCAGCCGCGCGACATGGTTCGCCATGGCGCCATCCCCTGACAGCATGACCTGGACGATGTTCACGGCGGACCCTCACTTGTGGTCGGACCAGGCGCCGACCCGCCATGTCGTCGGATCGGCACGATAGGCCACAGCGACGGGCACCGCGGCCGCGACGACTGCACCCGCAGCCCCTCCCCCGATCGCCGGGAGAATGCCCTCCGACAAGCCTAGGATAAAATCGCAGGCCAGGCGCCCAAAAAACGCCGAGACAGACGTGATGGCGACGATGAGGACGACAGTGCGCGGTAGTCCATCGGTCACGGCCGGCCCCACCATGTGCCTCACCGCCGCGACCCCGGCGATACCCGCCATCGTCATTCCGACCGCCACGGCCGCCGCGAGGATGAGAAGAGTCGTCTGCCGGCCACCTGCGACTGGCACTGCGACGAGCACACCAAGCCCGGCCACGCCCCAGCCAAGGAGACTCACTCGAAGCGCCCACCCAGGGCAGTCCACCGCATAGAGCACCCGCGACGTGTGGTAGAGGAGCGAAAATCCGACGACACCGAGCGCGAGGACCGAGACGACGTCGCCGAGCTCCGGCATGTCGTACACGACCGTGAAAAGCTCCTGCGCTGCTGGTGCGACAGCGATAAGGGCGCAGGCTCCGATCGCAGACACAGTGACGATGAGTCGGATGGAACCAGCGACAAGGCCGGGCAGTCCGACCCGACCGGGGACGGCTGCGCGCTTCGAGATCCGGGGGAACAGGGCTGTGGCGATGGGGACAGCAAGAATGGCGTAGGGAAGGAAATACAGCGCAAGCGCGTACCGGAAAATCGGGTACGAGCCTTCCCCACCGATATTGTTCGCAACGAGCATGACGAGAACAATTGCCGTCTGTTGCGCAAGCAGGCCGCCGAACCCCGCCGATGTCATCGAAAGCGCCTGCCGTCCCACTCCATCGGGAAAACGGAATGTGGGACGAAGAGAGACGAGACGGAGGACCGGAATGAGCTGTGGGAGAGAGAAGGCGACAACCCCGCCTGTCGTCCCCCATCCGAGCCACATGAGGGCACGTGTCGGCACGCTCGCGGGGTCCGGCTCGCCCGCCCCTCCGTTCAGCCAGAACAAAGCAAATGCACCGATGACGACGACCGAGGACAGCATGGGGGCAAGCGCGGGGAGGACGAAACGGTGGTGCGCCTGGAGGATTCCGCTGAACACGACGGACAACCCGTACAGAGGAACCTGGACCGCGAAGATACGGAGCAGCACCGCTGCGGTGCCGACGACCGTCTCATCACGGCTCGTCAGGAGCCCCTGCGCGATCGGTTCAGCCGCCACGACGACAAGGAGTGCGATGGGGAGCCCGACTGCTAGCACCCACGTCAGCAGTGCGCTCGCGGTCCGGTTCGCCTCATCCTTATCGCCACGTGCAATGCAACGGGAGAGGAGAGGGACAACGACGCCGGCGAGCGCTCCGCCCGCTGCGACTTCGAAGAGAACGTTCGGAACATTGTTGGCTGTCGAGTACGCATCGGCGACAGGAGTCGCGCCGAGCACCCACGATTCGGCGACGGTTCGGCCGAAACCGACGATGCGGGACAGGAGGGTGAGGATGGCGATGACGCCCGCTGCTCCCGCAGCCGACGCCATCAGCGATCGTGTCGACACCTACCGGCCCCAGCCGTCGATTGCTCTCAGAACTGGGTTCGTGTCAATAACCCGGGAGAACGACACCTTCTCGGAGACAAGCACAAGCCCGACCGCCGCACCCGCCCCAAGCGTCCGAACGAGCCGTGAAGGATGAGCCGTGAGAGCCGTCCCGAGCACGGCTCCCAGAGCGTTCGCACCCAGGTCCCCAAGCATCGTCTCTCGAGCCAGATCGTCGCGCACTGTCCCCGCTACTGCGCCAAGAAGCGCCGCAGTGAGCTGCGGAGAACCACCGGGAGTGACAAGCGCCGATCCGAGGGCAACGGCTTTGTGCGCTCGGCCCGGGCGCAGGTCGAGAAGATTGATGAGATTGGCGGTGGCGGCGATACCAACTGCTCGGACCGCGACATCCCTCGGACGGCGAGAAAGGAGAGATGCCGCTAGACCGGCACCGGCACCGATGACTGCGATCTTCACGACGCCGGTCGAGACCCGACCCTCGCCGAGGAGCTTAAGATGTCCAGCGAGCCCCTTCGCTGCGGGCAGTCGTGACTCGCCGTGGTCATCGATGAAACCTGCCACGGCCCCAGCGGAGCCGGCGATAAGAGCCGCGTTGCGGACGGGGGCTGGGGCACATAGGGAACCGGTGACAGCGCCAGCGGCGGCCATAAGACCTCCCACGAGGCTGACGGTCTTTCCCTCATGGTTCGTTCGCTCCCAGAACCGTCCTCGCGGCACCGGGATACGGCTCACAAGGAAACTGGTCGCACCCGCACGTGCTGTCACGGGACGGCCGTCTGATCAGCCCCGTCCGTCGGGTCTTCCCCGCCTGTCCCGTCGCCTTCCTGTGATGTACCGTCACCGGGCGCTGGTCCTGCGAGTTCGATCGGCGCTGAGGTACCAAGAACCCTGTCGGCTGACGGCGCGATTCCCCAGTTCACAGTGCTACCTGTCAGCTCCTGTGTGAGGGCGAACGGGATATTGATGAGCGCGGTCGCGTCCTCAGGGGAGTCGACCGTTGATATGGGAAGCCCGCCATCTCGTATTGCCTCAAGCAGGGTCCCCTCCCCACCCTTTGCCGTCAACACCATCGGGGTCTTAAGAGAGCTGAGCACTTCGATTGTGTTCGCCATGTTCGTATCGTCCGGCGGCTCCGTTTCTTCGACGACCTCCTCCTCAGCCGGGCCAATGACGAGGATCGCGGTCGCCGGGCCGGTGAGAGTATCGGTCACCTCGATAAGAGCGGTGTCCTCTGACTGGTAGAGCTCGGCGAGCGTCGCCGCGCCAGCGTCGCTCGCAGCGGTCGTCACGATATAGTCCAGGCCGCGAGCGAGAGTTCCCAGCGGACTGTCGGCGGGCTCTACATAGCTACCGAGCTGGCCAGCGAGTGCATTGCGGTAAGCGGCGCGCTCTGCCGAGAACATATTCTCCGTCAGTGCAACCGTTCCCGTGACGGTCGCCCCGGCGGCGGTGAGTGTGGCGACCTGCGTCTCGCGCACAGAATCTTCTGTGCCGGGTAGCGTCACGACGACAACTGTCTGACCGTCGAGGGTGCTAGCCACCATGTCGGGGGCGAGGGATTCCAGGCCCTCCCGGTAGGCCGCGGAACGGCTTTCCGCGTCTTGGGCGACGATGCGGGCATCGTCCCTCGACTGCCGTAGCGATTCGACCTGGTCGTTGAGCGCGGAGCCGATGGAGTTCTGTAGCGGCCCGGCACCGAGAACGATCCCGATCGCGAGCGCCATGAAGACAGCGATGAGGGAGACGAGGTGGTAACGGAAATCAACCATGATGTGCTTTCACTCAGCGGAACAGGTTTGCGAACCAGTTCCCGATGTCGAAGAACCAGGCCTGCGTGAGCCCGAGCGCGGTTTGTCCGACGTCGGTGGTCGTCAGGGCTGCCGCCATAGCGAGAACGCCCGCGATGACGAGAGCAAGGAGCTGCCAGGTGGAGATGCGGGACTGATAGAGCTGGGACGCGCCTTTTGCGTCGATGAGGCGGCCCCCCACTTTGAGCCGGGTGAGGAACGTCGACGCCATGCCTTCGCGTCCCTTGTCGAGGAATTCGATGAGAGAGGAATGGGTGCCGACAGCGACAATGAGCTGGGCACCTTTTGAGTCTGCGAGGATCATGGCAGCATCCTCACTCGTTCCCGTCATGGGGAACACGATGTAGGGCACTCCGAGCTCTTCAACTCTCTTAACCCCGGGGGCGCGGCCGTCGCGGTACGCGTGGACAATGACTTCCGCACCTGAGTTGAGTGCCCCATCCGAAACGGAGTCCATGTCGCCGACGATGACATCGGGCCGCATTCCGAGCTCGAGTATCGCATCCGCTCCCCCGTCGACTCCGACAAGAACGGGCCGGTAGTCGCGAATGTAGGAGCGCAACGACTGCAGGTCATCCTTGTAGTGGTATCCGCGGACAACGATGAGCACCTGGCGACCGTCAAAATCCGTGCGGACGGACGGGATTCCGACGGAGTTGAGGATGAGGTCCTGCTCCCGCTCGAGGTAGGACATCGTGTTGTGAGCGAAGGCCGACAGTTGCACCGATATCCCTGCCCGCGCGGCCTCCATCTTTTCCGCGTTCAGTTCCTGCGTTTGCCATTCGCCTTCGGCGATGAGGTCGTCGCCCCGATAGACTGCGCCGGACCCATCGACCCGGACTGCGTCCCCCTCGCGGACGTCCATAATTTGCGAACCGAGGTCATCGATGAGGGGGATGCCTGCGTCGAGCAAAATCCCCGGCCCCATGTTTGGATAGCGCCCGGACGTCGATTTCGCGGCGTTGAGAACGACAACGGGCTGGCATGCGACGAGTGCCTCGGCCGACACGCGGTCAAGATCCTCATGGTCGATGACGGCGACGTCACCAGCCGCCAGCCGTTTCGTCAGGTTCTTCGTGCGCGAATCGATGCGCACATGGCCGCCGAGAACATCAGGTTCGGCGGGGGCGGGTCGACGGCGGAACTTCCAGGTCACGTCTCTATCGTCCCACGGTCGACTGCGAAAGGAGATCAGCGGCATGTCGACGTGCAGAGTCGAGGTCGGCAGAGCCCGATAGCATCCGTGCAAGCTCTGTCACCCGGTCCGAATCCGCGACAGAACGCACTTCTGTCGCGGTCTCGCCGCGAACGACAACGATCTGCCGGTCCGCCCACGAGGCAACCTGGGCGAGGTGGGTGACAACAATCACCTGGGCATGCTCGGCCAGTGCGGCAAGACGGGCACCGATGGCCTTCGCCGCTTCCCCGCCCACGCCGGCATCGATTTCGTCAAAAACAAAGGTCGGTGGCACGTCGGGGGCAGACCTCGACAGAACAAGCTCGATGGCGAGCATGATGCGGGACAGCTCGCCACCCGACGCTGACGTCGATAGCGGAACGGATGTGGCGTGGGGGTCTGGTCGGAACATGAACGTTACCCTGTCTGCACCGTCCCCCTTCGGCTCGACCTTCTCAACATCGATGGAGATTTCTGCGCGGCCAAGCGCAAGCTGAGCGAGCTCTCCGTTGACTTCGTTCGCCAGGGTGCTGGCAGCGATGGTGCGCGCCTCGTGGAGGGCGTTCGCGCGTTGCTCGACTTCGGCTGTTGTCTGCTCGACTGCAGCTTCCAGTTCGGCCGCCCGGGCCTGGGGATCGTCGAAGGCGGCGAGCATGGTTCGCGCGCGTTGCGCCTCGTCGATTGCGTTGTCGATGTCCATCCCGAGCTTCCTCGAGAGCGACCGTAGCTGGGCTCTGCGGGCGTGGAGCGCGTTCAGATCCTCGTCGGTCTCAAGCCCAGCCAGCATCGTCCCGACCGCGGAGATGAGATCCCTCGCCTCGGCCTCAGCGACCGCGGCTCGAGCGCTCGCCTCGGCCGCACCGGGCTCCTTGAGCCCAGCCAAGCCAACCGCCGCCCGTCCAAGAAGATCGGCAGCGCCCATCACCATCTCCCCGTCGCCAGAGAGGGCGCCCAATGCGCTGCGGAGACCGCTGCGGGTCTCTTCGATCGAATCGAGCCGTTCGATTCGTAACTTCAGGTCATCTTCTTCGCCCTTCTCGGGCTCAACCTCGTCAACAGCATCGACGAGCGCGGTCAACGCAAGTCTGCGCGACGCCATGTCCCTCGCGTCGGCGCGGAACTGCTCCATCTCCGCCAGTGCCGTCCGGTACGCACGCCACGCCGTGCTATAGGCTTCGAGCGCGGTTTTCGTCGCCGTTCCACCGGCACTGTCAAGGGCCTGAAGCTGGGCCGCTGCGGTGCGGAGCCTCATCTGCTCGGACTGGCCATGGATCGTGACGAGACGCCCGCCGATACTGTCGAGCACAGAGCGTGGCACGCTACGCCCGCCAAGAAAACACCGCGAGCGCCCTTCCTGAGGAACCTGACGTGCGACGGGGATTTCTGTTCTGCCGTTCTCCGTATCCAGCTCGGCCCCTGTGTCGGTCGCCTCCCTCACGACATCACTGCCACTGGGGACATCGAAGATGCCTTCCACGAGGACCCGGTCGGCTCCGCGGCGCACCTTGCTCGCATCTGCTTGAGCGCCGAGGAGCAATCCGAGGGACGTCAGGAGCATTGTTTTACCTGCCCCGGTTTCTCCGGTGATGGCCGTGAGATTCGGCGCGAAGGAGATGGCAGCCTCTTCGATGACGCCGAGGTTCTCGATGCGAACCTCGGCGATCACTGCCGACCCCGATCTCTCCACCCTCGCACGGGCAGGCCGAACTTCTTAACGAGACGACCAGAAAACGGTGTGTCATTGAGGCGCGCAAGGTACACGGGATAGTCAGACTTACGGGCCGAGATAAGACTCCCAGCGTCCACCGGCAGGTTCCGTCTCCCATCGCATACGAGGACAGCACCCGCCGAGTGCAACGCGACCTCCAGCTGGGAACCTGGGCCAACGACGAGAGGTCGTGTGAAAAGAGCATGGGCGGCAATGGGGACAAGGAGCATAGCTTCAACGTCAGGCCACACGACGGGTCCGCCAGCTGAGAAGGAATAGGCGGTCGATCCTGTTGGGGTCGACATGAGAACCGAGTCGCAGGAGAACGACGACACTCCCCTGCCATCGACACCGAGACTCACGTCGATCATCGGGTTGCCGTGCTTGTCGAGCGCAGCCTCGTTGAGAGTCCACGAGCTCGCACGCGTCCCGTCGGAAAGGGTGACGTCGATGTCCATCGTCATCCTTCGGTCTAACGTCCACTGCCGCTCAGTGATCTGTTCGACAACGCGGGAAAGACCCTCCGGTTCGACTTCAGCAAGAAATCCGACGTGGCCATAGTTGATACCGACAATGGGGATCTCAGTGCCCCGGGTCAACTCCGTCGCAGATAGGATCGTGCCGTCACCGCCGAGGACGACGACGATCTGAGCGTCGCCGAGCGGGCCGCTTCTGCGAACATCGAAGCCGTGCCGGGTCAGCTCCGCTTCGATACTGGCTGCCGAGTGCTGAGCATCGGGTCGATATCTGTGGGTTACGAGATAGATTTCGCGCGTCATCATCCCTCCTTCGACGTGACTCTACCGAAAAGCGCTGGCGCTGGGCCGTTCATCACGGCGCTGTGGACCGCAGTCTGAAGGTCGAGCTGCGGGTCCGGGTGGCCTCGTCTCATCGACAGGAAGTACTCTACGTTCCCGGCTGGACCCGGTAGCGGGGACGCCGCGACATCTGCGATATCAAGGCCGAGGCCGATTGCGCACTCCGCTACCTTCAGCACCGTCTCGACATGGTGATCAAGGTTCCGAACGACGCCGCCGTGGCCCAGCCTGCTTCTGCCGATCTCAAACTGGGGCTTGACCATGAGGAGAAAGTCGGCGTCTTGTTTGCAGGCTGCCACGAGCGCTGGAAGCACGAGCGTGAGAGAAATGAAAGACAGATCTCCCACCGCCATGTCCGGAGCGGGAGCCACGTCTTCTGGGGTCAGTTCGCGCACGTTCATCCGCTCCATGACCGTGACGCGCGGGTCTTCTCGTAGTCGCCAAGCGAGCAACCCATATCCGACGTCGACGGCGAGGACCTCGGCAGCCCCTCGCCGCAGGAGCACGTCGGTGAAACCACCCGTGCTCGCCCCGGCATCGAGTATGCGCCGCCCCTCGATGTGAGGGGCACGCTCACCAAGTAGGTCGAGCACACCTGCGAGCTTATAGGCCCCGCGGGAGGCGTACCTGTCAAGGTCGGCGTCGTCAACGACGATTGCCTGCGCCGGGTCGACCTGACGGGCTGGCTTCGTCACCGCCGCACCGTCGAGCAACACGCGGCCGCTCTCAATCAACCGCTTTGCGTCGTCCCGTGATTCGGCCAGCCCGCGTCGCACAAGCTCCGCGTCAATCCGCCTCAGCCTGCCCACTAGCCCTGAGCCCTGCTCAACGCCTCTGAGAGCTCTCGAGCGATCTGGTCGAACCGGCCCGCAGCAGCCTCGAGACTCGAGCTGTCCTCCGGCTCCTCTGGCATAAGGTCCTCAACGATCGCTTCGAGATCGCGTCCCGGTGTCGCGTCCATGGAATCAGACGACGACGAGGTCAGTGATCTGGTCCGAAAGCGCGTCACGGCTCGTCCCCGCATCGGCCGCAGCCCAGCAGGCTGCAACAACGCAGCGGTACAAGTCGAGCGACGCGTCGGACAGAGGGTGAGATGCGGTGAGGACCCCGCCGGTGACCTCGGCCCATTCATCTCCGAGCACAGCCCGCCGCCCCTCGAAGGCCGGAGCCTCGTGGGTTTCGTTAAGTCCGACGAGCGTTTTCGCGAGGTACGTCGGTCTCTCCTCGGGAACGGCGAGGGCGACGTCGCGCTCATCGCTCACACCAGTGAGGACGTGGAGCGAGTCGACTCCTGCCGCGACCGCGCCGCGAATGTCGGTGTTGAGTCGGTCGCCGACGGCAAGGGGCCGCGTTGCGGAGGCACTCAGCGCGGCCTGTTCGAACACTTTGGGCAGAGGCTTGCCGGTTGCGAGAGGCACGACGCCTGTCGCATGCTCCACGGCCTTGACCAGCGCGCCATTGCCGAGCATGAACCCGCGCTCCTGTGGCAGTGTCGCGTCGAGATTGGAGGCGATGAAGACCGCGCCTCTGTTGATTGCCAGCGCGCCCTCAGACATGAGCTCCCAACCCACACTCGGGTGAAAACCCTGGACCACAGCGGCCGGATCTTCGTCGGCTGAGTTGACGGGGGTGAATCCCTTGTCAGTCAACGCCTCGACGAGACCCTCCCCGCCAATGACAAACACCTTGGAGCCAGCCGGAATCTCTTCCGCGGCGAGCTCCGCGGCCGCCATCGCGGCGGTGTAAACCTCGGAGTCTTCGGCGGGAATGTTGAGCGAGCGAAGATGCTCACCGATAGCGTGCGGAGTGCGGGCAGCGTTGTTCGTCAGATAAACGGCAAGCTGTCCCCTGCCCCGCGCTTCAACGATCGATTCAGCCGCACCGGCAACAGGTTCGTTTCCGCGGTAGCACACCCCATCGAGGTCATAGATTGAGACGTCGTATGCCTCCGACAGGGGTGTAGCTGACGACTTCAAGCTCAACGGTCCTCCTCGTCCTCTTCGATCTTCGCACCGACTTCGTCATCGACCCTGTCAAGCTCCGCCTCAAGCTCAGGATCACGCTCGCCGGTGTCGAGCGCTGTGATATCTGCATCCATCGGCGCGGCCACGCCATGCCCAGCCGCCTCGTCGTCAAGGTTCACCGGCAGGTCACCCTGGTCGACGAAGTCGTCCGGCTCCGCATCGTCAATGAAATCATCGGGGTCGACCTCGGGATCGCCATCGGCGTCGTATGGAGAAGCGTATCCCGCTCGGACCTCGTCGAGGTCGTCCTCCCCAACCGTCTCCAAGTCGTGGATATCGCGATCCTGACCGTCTGCGTTCAACCCATTGGATCGTTCCATGTTGTCCTCCTCATTCATCGCGTCATCTTCCACATCGGACAAGACCTCATCATCAGACGTGCCGTCTTCGACGCTGACTTGTGTCGGCCGGCGCAAATCGGCGAACCGATCACTCTCGCCGTCCTTCAGCACGTCGATGTCATCCTCGAGCTCTTCTTCGGTCTGCGGGCTCTCGAGTTGCTCGAGATCGTCCTCGTCCTCCCACTCATTGTCGAAGAACTCTGGGTCTGTGTCATCGGTATCTTCGGCGGGAACCGGCTCGTCGTATACCTCGATGGTCTCCGACTCCCAGAATGGCGCCCACTTCGCTTCGATCTCTGCCGCCTCGTCCGCTCGACCGAGCTCCTTGAGACGCTCAACACGGACGAGCTCGACGGGGACTCTCATCTCGTCAGAGAAGGTGTCGACCTTGAGAGACTCGATGAGTTTCAATCCGAGCTCGGACTGGTCGAGGTCGGCATACGCTCCGGAGATGACGAGTGCGAGCTCAATCTGTGCGGATGGCTCAAGCTCCTGAATATTGATGTCCTCGAGGTATTTGATGGCGCGCTCCGGCTTACCCATACCGCGCTCACAATCAGCCTCGAGGTATGCGTGGGAGATGTCGCCTGACATGCGACGGTAAGTCCGGAGCTCTCGCAAAGCTTCGCCGTACTTTTCGTTGGCGTATGCCGTCAGACCTAACGCCTCGCGCACAATATCAATACGAGCAGCGCGACGGTACGCTGCCTTCGCATGCTCGTAGGCGAGCTCGGGGTTGTCATCCATGAGCGAGCCCGCCATGACCAACTGCCGGGCAACACGATCGGCGTTGTCCTTATTCAGCGACAAGAGGTGACGACGCGCCTCCCTGCTCAGATCCTCTGCAGTGATTTCGTCCGGGACATAAGGTTCTGGGACCTGGTCCGCGCGTCCCGCGCCAGCCCTCGGGGCATGCTGGCGGTCCCCGGAGCCGCCCCTGCCATCAGAACCGCGTCCGCTGCGATCGTCAAAGCGCCGACGCCCGTCCCGATCATCAAACCGTCGACCGCCACGATCACCACGATCGTCGAACCGGCGGCCACCACGGTCATCAAAGCGACGCTCGCCGCGACCACCACGATCATCGAACCGGCGCCCGCCACGGTCATCAAACTTACGACCACCACGATCATCCCGATCGAACGAACGCTCACCACGCTGCCCAGTCCTGCCATCGCCACGATCATCAAACCGCCGACCGCCACGATCACCACGGTCGTCAAAGCGGCGGCCACCACGGTCATCAAACCTACGACCACCACGATCATCCCGATCGAACGAACGCTCACCACGCTGCCCAGTCCTGCCATCGCCACGATCATCAAACCGCCGAGCGCCACGATCACCCCGATCGTCAAAGCGACGCCCCCCACGATCGTCAAAACGATCCTTACCGCCACGAGAATCACGGCGATCATCAAACCTGCGCCCGCCCCGATCGTCCCGATCGAACGAGCGGTCACCACGGCCGCCACGATCGTCGAACCGGCGGCCTCCACGGTCATCAAACTTACGACCACCACGATCGTCCCGATCGAACGAACGCTCACCACGCTGCCCAGTCCTGCCATCGCCACGATCATCAAAGCGCCGAGCGCCACGATCGTCCCGATCGAACGAGCGGTCACCACGGCCGCCACGATCGTCAAAACGATCCTTACCGCCACGGGAATCACGGCGATCATCAAACCTGCGCCCGCCCCGATCGTCCCGATCGAACGAGCGGTCACCACGGCCGCCACGATCGTCGAACCGGCGGCCACCACGGTCATCAAACTTACGGCCACCGCGATCACCACGGTCATCGAACCTACGACCACCGCGATCGTCGTAGCGGCGCTCCCCACGGCCGCCACGATCGTCCCGATCGAACGAACGTTCACCACGCTGCCCAGTCCTGCTGTCGCCCCGATCCTCGAAACGGCGCCCGTCACGATCACCACGGTCGTCAAAGCGACGCTCCCCGCGGCCATCTGTTCGATCCTTACCGCCGCTACGGTGATCGCGGCGGTCCCCCGTTCGTTCCTGTGAGCGCCGGTCGCCTTGGCCGCCACGGCCCTGCGAGCCGTCGCCAGTATGGGATCCCCGGCGCCTGTCGGATGCTGACTGCCACGAGGAACGGCGGTCACCTGATTCGTCATCAAAGCTGTTGGACATGGGAGATCTCCACTCATTCAGTTCTCAAAGGGCGGCCCATACGGCACGCAATACAGACAAGACTAGTTCATCTGGCGGAACCATCGCGCTGTGGACATGTGTAGTTTCAACCACCGCGACATGACGAAGGCAGGCTCGTCGAGACCTAGATCTCGGCATGGCGGGTAGGTTTCACGGATCTGCAACCTCTGACTTTGGTCGTATTCGTTATGCGCGGGGCGGAAACGCGGGCGGTCGCACGAGAGCGGCCCCCTGCATCGCAGGGGGCCGCATCACATAGAAAGACGGAAATTACTTTGCAGCCTCGTGGTCGACAAGCGCGTGGATCGAGTCACGAACCTTGGGGAAGAGTTCCATGTAGCGCTCCAGGTAGAACTGGTACTGCTCGTGGACGTCCATCCGCGGCTCGATGGTCTCGCGCACCTTGACCATGTTGTCAGCTGCTTCCTGCAGGTTGGCGTAAATGCCAGCGCCGACAGCTGCCATCATCGACGAGCCGAGTGCCACCGCATCGCCAACCTCGGTCAGCGTGATCGGGACACCGGTCACATCCGAGTGCATCTGCATGAAGCTACGGCCGCGGGTTGCGCCGCCCGCTGCGACGATCTCCTGCGGCTCGAAGCCCTGGTCGCGCATGACCTTGAGGTTGTGAGCAGTGCCGTAGCAGATGCCCTCCTCGATCGCCTTGTACAGGTGCTCCGGGCCGTGCGACAGGGAAAGACCGTAGATGGCTCCACGGGCCTTGCCATCAACGTACGGAGTACGGTTGCCCTGGAAGTACTCGTTAACGATGAGGCCCTCGGAACCCGGGGGGATGTCCGCCGACTTCATGTTGAGCACGTCGTAGATGCTGAGGCCAGCACGATCCGCAGCTGCGACCAGGTCCGGTGTGAACTTGTCCTTGAACCACTTCATGACCGAGCCGGTTGACACCTGACCACCCTCGACCGTGTACTGGCCGGGGACCACGCCGTCCGTGTAGGAGCCGAAGAAGCCAGCGCCGTGGATCGGCTCAGCAGACTGGCCGGTGATGACGTGAGAGGAGCCGGTGATGAGGGCGAGCTTGCCAGCGTTGACAACACCGAGACCGATCTGGCCGGCCCATGCGTCAGCGGCGCCCTGAGCAACCGGAATGCCGGCCACAAGGCCGAGCGTGTTTGCCATGCGCGGAGACAGCGTGCCGATCGGGGTACCGAGGTCGAGGACGTTCTCCGGAAGCTTGCCGAACACGTCGCCAATGCCGAGGTGCTCGTACAGATCGACCGGCCAGCCGCCCTTGTCACGGTTGTAGTACATGCGGTGCGCAGCGGTGTTAATCGAGATCGACCACTCGCCGGTCAGCGTGTACGTGAGCCAGTCGGTCGCGTCGACAATGCGGAACGCCTTGTCGTAGGTCTCGCGCTCGTTTTCCTTGAGCCAGGCGGTCTTGAACGGGTACCACTCGGCAGATGCGGGGGCGGTGCCGTTGCCGTTGTAGAGCTTGGCGACGGTGTCGATGTCAGCAATGCGGCCGGCCTGCTCTGTTGCGCGCACGTCCATCCACATGATGGCCGGACGCAGTGCCGTGCCGTTCTCGTCGAGAGCCACGACGGTCATCGTCGTCGCGTCGTACGAAATGCCGAGAATCTTTGACGGGCTCACGCCCGACTTGTCGAGCACCTTGTGGCAGGATGCCGTGAGGCAGGCAAGCCACTCGTCGGGGTGCTGCTCCGCCCAGCCCGGCCGGGGGTGCGTCGTCTTGTACGGTGTGGCAGCGAACGTGATGGGGGTGCCCTTCGTGTCATAAAGCGCGACGCGCACGCTCTCTGTACCGAAGTCAATACCCATCAAGTAGCCATCGTGTGATGCAGTTGTGTTCGTCATTGAACGCCTTTCCACTGGGGAGGCCGGAATCAAATCGAGCTGGCCGTCTAGTTAGCTCTCAGCGCAGCAGTTCGCCGCTCCGAATTCCATCTCAGCGTGCCCGACCCTGGGCTCGCTGAAGCAAAAGTTTACACACTTGACGTCGAAATCACCAACTTTTTTGTGAAATTCCCATGAACATATGTGCCAGCCGGTCACGGTTAGCGCATTTAGTCCCCTCATGCCACATGTCGACACCAGATTCCCACCTCGCAGCGTTGCCGTTGTAAGAGACTTCCGCTTGTTCACTCAACACACCACCAGGGCGCACACAAGACACCAAGATCAGGGACATGGCAGCTACCACCTCATCGGGCCAGCACAGTGGAGTACGAGGGCGAGGTTACAACGTCGTCGGCCCACACGCGCGGCGGATCAACGACAGTGGCAGATGAGATCGATGCCACTCAAACCGAACAGCACACCCACTACGCGATGCTCGTTCCTTCGCAGCCGAATGTGCACATGGAAGACGCTTTTCATGCGTTGTATCCAACGAGGGCTGGCACCGTCACAGAACAAGACAACTGGCTGGTCAAACGTTGTCGCAGGTATCGCGGCCGAGTCTGACACCCTCAGCGAACCGCCAACTA
Organism: Flaviflexus huanghaiensis; assembly: GCF_014118685.1. GTDB lineage: Bacteria > Actinomycetota > Actinomycetes > Actinomycetales > Actinomycetaceae > Flaviflexus > Flaviflexus huanghaiensis. Next base: position 428 of record NZ_JACFAK010000013.1, on the reverse strand, counting down.
GGCAGTGGACGTAGACGAGCCGGGACCCGTAACCAAAGGACTGCAAGCGGACACGACCAGGAAATCCGTGTACGCCAGTATTCAAACCGACGACGTCCTTGTCGCTGAATGTGTGGAGGGCCCGGGACTGGTGTCTCGGGCCCTGCACGGGGGTGTGTATGGCGGCGGTGTCCTACTCTCCCACACCCTCGCGAGTGCAGTACCATCGGCGCTGGTGGGCTTAGCTTCCGGGTTCGGAATGGGACCGGGCGTTTCCCCACCGCTAGAGCCACCGCCAAACATTTTTGGGGTCACATCGTGTGTGGTCGTATGTGGTTATGGGCTGGTCACGGGTGGGTTGGGTGGTGACCGTACAGTGGACGCGAAACACGCAGTTCGTGTGACACAAAGGGATGTGTCTTGTGTGTGTTTGTGAATTTTTTGGCCAT
>NZ_JACFAK010000012.1 GCF_014118685.1 Flaviflexus huanghaiensis | reverse complement strand
ACCTCAGAAACCGAGCGACGAGACGCCCTACCAGGATGGCTGCATCACTATAATCATCACCGACCCCACACAGCCTGCGACAGGCTCGCCCCAATCACCCGCTTAACCAACCTCCCCGGACAGTACAGCTAGGCCCGCCCCCGTACCGCAATACCCTCGACTATCCCGTCGCCATCGCCTCGAATCCTAAGTGGATGCAGTTCGAGCATGGTGTCGACTACAATCCCGCTTCGGAGTACCCGATGAGCCTGTTTGTCCGCGAGTACACTCTCGCGGAGCAGTTGCGTGGGATGGCGGCCATCGCCGAAACTTATCATGTCCTGTATCCCCAGCTTGAGGGCACCGATATCCGAATCGACGTGCCACGTCTCGAGGTCCCGGTGTACCTGGTAGAGGGACGGTACGAGGCCGCCGGCCGGGAAACCCTCGCGCGTCAATGGTTCGACCTCCTCGAAGCGCCCAGCAAGGAGTACATCGTCTTCGAGAATTCGGGGCACACCCCGCCCTACGACGAGCCCGGCCACTTCGCCGACCTCATGTCGCGCATCCAGCAGTCTGCGCAGTGATGCCTCTCGCCTATGTTCCGCCACGAGATGACCGACCCCTAACGACCGAGAAGGACGAGAAGGCGATAAGGACGTCTCAGGGCGCGTGCCATGCCTGGTCGTGGCGTGGATCGGCAGCTACCCGCTGGCGGCCAACATCAGTGAAGTACTCTGTGTTGTCATCCTCGGCGGCCCCGATAGCCGTGTGGCCGCAAAAGAGCCCCGGGGGAACCAGCACAACACAACCATCGTCGCTCTCGCCTACCGCAGGTCCTCCACGCCATGCTCGCCTGCGGCACCGTCGCCGACGTCCCCGATTCCGTCCTTGCCAGTTGGTACACAACACAGGGGCGGCTCCTCACGAGGGGGCGCTGGAGTCTTTGTGGCGTCCCTGCGGGAAGCTTAGAAAGCGGCGGCCGTTCCCAACACAGTCATAGCGACAGGCCCGGACGGGCAGCGAGCCAGTCCGGGCCTGTTACTTACCAGGTCATTTTAGACGAAGACGACCTGAGCGCCGTCAGCGATCTCGATGAAGTCGCTTGCGCTGATGACGCCTTCGACACCCTCGTGCAGATCCGCCTCGAGCAATTTCATCATGTCGAAAGTTAGGCGGCAGGCGTACATGTGTGCGCCTGATGCTTGAAGCAGATCGAGAAACTCGGGGATCGACGGGATCTCCAAATCCTCCATCTGCTGGTTCATCATCTTTGTCGCGAAGCTTGTCATGCCGGGCAGGTTCCCAAGCGCTTGCGGCATGGAGACATGCTCAAGGCCGGGCTTGAGACGGCCCAGCGCCGGCATGTGCATCGCCGTGTTGCCAGACAGAGTGAACTTGAGATTGTCGTATGTCTTCGTGTTGATAATGTCGAGGCCCCAGAAGGTGAAGAAGATGTGGACCTCAACCCCTTCCCCGAGCGCGGCATTGCCCATAATGAGGGCCGGGTACGCCATGTCAAGGTTGCCCTTGGAACAGATGAAGGCCATCTTTCTCGGCCCACCGCTGGCGGGCTGGCTGATGTAGTCGGTCCGCGCCTCAGTCGTCGGCGGAACCTCCCGGCCAGAATCTCCGAAATCCGGGATGATGAAGCCCTCAGGAATCGTCGTCATGTATCTCTCCTCGTCAAACCGGCTATTTAGACGCAACCGACGGGCTTGGGAAGGCCTGCCAGCCACGCCATCTTCTTCGCGGGTTTGCCGGGGTAGAGCGCGAAGAGCGTCTTGATATCGAAGCCGCCGACCTTCTGCATGCGGCGAAGGGTGGGCGTGACCCCGGTGACGGCCGAGTCTTCACGCATGAAACGAAGTGGTTCACGGTGGGCTTCGGTCAGCTCGATCCCGATAAGTGCCGCCAGGTCGGCTGCGAGATCTTCGCTCCACTCGTCACGGCGGGTCAGGAATCCTTCCTGATCCACTTCGAACGTCCGAGCTTTGAGGGTGTTCGTCGGCATGGGGTTTACTCCTTCGGCTTGCGCTTGCCAGCCATCGACATGTGGCTCGAGATGGGGATGGGCCGCCCCGGTAGCAACATGTGCCAATAGATTTGCTCGAATGCGAGCTTGCCCAGATGGTTAAGTCGCGTCGGCTTCAGTAGCGAGAGTGGCCCGGCATAGGGCACGGGGAACGTGCCCAATAGGGGTTCGGTGTCGTAGTTGAAGTCGAGCAGCATAGCCTGACCTCGCCCGGATTCGATGAAACAGTTCGCGTGGCCGTCAAACGAGTTCGGTAGCGGCTTGCCTTCTGTCGCGGCAATGAAGTTGTCGACAAACTCCTCGGTCGCGAAATGGGCGACAGAACCGGCCTTCGACGTTGGGATGTCGCTCGCGTCGCCAAGAACGAAGATGCGATCATCCACCAGCGAGCGCAGCGTGTGCTTGTCGACGGGCACAAATCCCGCATCGTTGCCCAGCCCGGAGTCCATGATGAACTGCTGCCCCACATTGGGTGGGACCGTGACTAGTAAGTCAAAGGGGAGTTCCCGGCCGTCGTATGAGATGAGCTTCTGTTCGTCGTTGTCGATCCGCTCAACTGCAAAGTCAGCGGCGAGGCGGATGCTACGGTCCTTGAGAAGTCCGCCGAGCTCCTTCGAGGCAACGGGCTTGGTGAACGCCCCATCGAGCGGGGTGACGAACGAGATGTCGACCTTGTGCCGGATTCCCTTACTCCGGAAATGGTCCTCAACGAGGAATGCGAACTCGAGCGGCGCGACCGGGCACTTGATCGGCATTTCAGAGATGTGGACAAGAATGCGCCCACTCGTGAATTCCTCGAGGGCACTCTTGAGGGCGACCGACCCATCGAGTGTGTAGAACTCATGAACCTTCTTGCCCCACAGGGATCCATCGCCCATTCCCTCGACGAGCGTCGGATCAGGGCGCGTGCCGGATGCGATGATGAGCCAGTCGTAGGGGAGGGTGCGCCCGTCGGCGAGCTCAACTTCGCGACGATCCCGATGGACGAGGGAGACACTCGCCTCGACAAAGTCGATGCCGTCGTGGAAGGTGTTGCGTCGGCTCTTCTTGACCCGATCAGGCTTCATCCAAAACGGGACGAAGATGTAGCCCGGCTGGTAGTGGTGCTCATCGTCCTGATCGACGACGGTGATGGACCAGGAGTCGCGGGCCATAACGCCCCGCAGGTGGTTGGCGGCCATGGTGCCGGCTGTGCCGGCCCCCAGAATTAAGATTCTGTTCATGATACAAAAATACCCCGTGGGGTATCAGGTCGTGAAGGGAAATGTAAGTGACCTGAGACACAAATGGGAACTGTAAACAGAGGTGGCGCTACCGCCGACGAGGGAGCGACACCTCAGCTCGTGCGGATGATGTGGAAGGCCGGCTCCTCGTAGGGATGTGTATTGACGAGCGCCTCAATGACGTCCTCTCGTATGTCGCGGGGGAACACGATCTCGACCCGGTTCTCCTTGACCGTGGTGAGCTCCCCAACCTCGCCGATCGCCGGATTGGCACTCCTCACAGGCCGGAACTGTCCCGTCCCGGGCGTGATAAAGGCGCACTCTTCGTAGTCGCCGACCCGGCCAGCTCCGGCCTTGCACACGGCGTTGATGACATCGGCCGTGTTCTCCGCGGGGACGTAAAAGACGAGAACGTCTGTCATCATGTGCGCTCCTTTCGGTCGACCTCAGCACCCTCACCCCGCCACCGCATGCAGTCAACAGCTATAGGGCGAGCCGTTCGGGAAAAGCGAAAGCCGGGAGCGCGTGAACACTCCCGGCTGTTCTCAACTTTTAGCGAAGAGCCTCGAGATGGAGGATCTTGACGGAGATATCCTTGCCGTTCGGGGCCTTGTAGGAACGCTCGTCTCCGACCTTTGCCCCCATGATCGAAGCGCCGAGCGGGGCGGCTTCGGGGTAGACGTTGATATTGAGATCAGCGGACGCCTGGCGTGAGCCGAGCAGGAACTTCTGTTCCTTGCCGTTGATTTCAGCGGTGACGACGACTCCTGGACCGACCTGTGACGTATCGACCGGGCCCTCGCCCACTTGGGCATGGCGAAGAAGGTGGGTGAGCTCGAGGATTCGACCCTCCATCTTCGACTGTTCTTCACGTGCGGCCTGGTAGCCACCGTTCTCGCGCAGGTCTCCCTCGGAGCGGGCAGCTTCAATGCGTTCGGCAACTTCCTCGCGACCGCGTGTTTCGAGGTCGCGAAGCTCCGCGGACAGGCGGTCGAAGCTCTCCTGCGACAGCCACGTAGTCTGCGATTCAGTCATAGTGGTCTCCTTGGATGGGTAAAAAAAGACGCCGCGCTGACGCGGCTTAAGGTCACATGATATCAGTCTGTGCGGTCCTGTCATGAGGAAAACGCGAGAAGGCAGTTATCTGGCGATGTCGCAGTATTCGATCGAGCCCGACGCGGCACGCTCAGACGTCTGGAGCATGAGAACCTCCGAGACCGAATCCCTCTCCATTGTCCACGTCCACGTCTTCGCACCGATCTCCGCGAAATTGTCATTGACCGCGGTTGCCGAGCACTCCAGCTCGAGCCCGGCGCGCCCGTGCACCGTGTAGGTAATCCGCACCTCCGAGTCGGAGATCGCCTTGTGGCCAGTGTTGATGAGCTGGATCGCCGGGTCGCGTCCAATGACCTGGGAGGCACCGATGATGACGGCGATGAGAACGGCAAGAGCGACGAGCAGGTATCCAATTTTCCTTGTCGGACTGCGATCGAGGCCGTAACGGTCGCGCAGCTCCGGAGGGATATCCGTCATGCGTTTTCGCCTTCCGACGAGAGATTAGTGTTGGCGTTAAGTATCTCAGTACTATCTGAGAACAGCATACTTCCTGGAGGGATGAGAGATCAGTGACGTGTGAACCCCGGATCATGGCCGTTCATGCCCACCCGGACGACGAGTCGTCGAAGGGCGCGGCGACCATGGCGCATTACGCGACGATCGGCAGGGCGCGGGTCGTCACATGCACGGGTGGCGAACGAGGCTCGATCCTTAACCCGAGGCTCGCGGGCCGTACCGACATCGAAGAGAACATGCCCGCCATTCGACGTGACGAGATGGCTGCCGCGGCCCAGGCTCTCGGCATCGAGCACACGTGGCTCGGATTCACCGATTCTGGTCTTCCCGAGGGAGAGCCACTGCCTCCGTTGCCCGACGGCTGCTTCGCTGCGATTCCGCTCGACGAGCCGGTCGCAAAGCTCGTTGCAGAGATCCGCGAGTTCAGGCCGCAGGTTCTCACGACGTACAACGAGCTCGGCGGTTATCCGCACCCGGACCACATTCGCGTGCACGAGGTGTCGCTGGCAGCGGTTGAGGCTGCGGCGGATCCCGACCAATTCCCCGAGGCCGGCGAGCCGTGGACGGTGTCGAAGGTGTACTACGATGTCTCCTTCAGCCCCGACCGGATTCAGGCGTTTCATAACGCACTCATGGCCGAGGGTCTCGATTCACCATTTGCGGAGTGGATGGAACGCAGGGGCAGGATCCCCAAGCGAAAGGTCGATGCGCGACTTAACGTCAGCGAATTCTTCCCGAACCGGGACCAAGCATTGCTCGCGCATGCCACTCAGATTGATCCCGACGGATTCTTCATGGCCGTGCCGCGCGACATCGAGAAACGTGTGTGGCCGTGGGAGGAGTTCGAGCTTGTCCACTCAACCGTCGGCTATCCCGACAGAATCGAGACTGACCTGTTCGAACGGATCGAGGAATGATGTTCCCCTTCACCACGCCCAGCCCGTCGCCGGCCGACATCCCGACCGAGCCGTGGGAGGCGAGCCCCGGTGTTGAAGGTTTCCTCCTCGGGTTCTTCCTCCTGGGAATCGCACTCGCGTTCCTCATGTGGTCAATGAACCGCCACCTTCGGAAGATCAAGCATTCGGCAACTGTTGAAAAGAGACGCGTCGAAGCCGAGGCTAAGAAGTCCGAGCAGGCTACGAAGGGTAGCGACCAGAAGTCGCAAGGGGCCAAGCTGAGCAAGTCTGAGCAGGAGCCGCCCAAGGGCGAAGACAGCGCCTAACTGGGGTCACTTTTTACGCTTTTTGCTCTTCTTTGACTGAGCGCGCTTCTTCTCCTTTTTCCTTTTCTTCTTCTTCTTTGATTTCTTCTCGGAGCTGACAGGCTCTGCCTCGTCGTCGGTCGGCGCCGCGGAGCCGTCGTTCGGCTGCTCATCAGCAGCGGGGGCGCGGTGGCCATTATCTCGCTGGCGCAACGCTGCAACGCGAGCCTTTTCGGCAAGGAAGTCACCGTGCTCGGCCTTCGCGTCTTCTAGCTGCTCTTGGACGGCCTCGACGAGATCGTCGACGAGCTCGGGATCGACGGTGGCGAGCAGTTTGCGGCGCTGGACCTCGGGCTTCCAGCGCGGTTTCGGCCACTGCGGGCTAATGTCGATGAGTGCCTGGGTGACGAGCTCCGTGACGGCGACCCGCGCATACCACTTCTTGTCGCCGGGAACGACGTACCACGGGGCATGATCTGTCGAGGTCAGCCGAAACACATCCTCGTAGGCTGCCTGGTAGTCATCCCATTTCTTGCGGGTCTCAAGGTCGCTCGTGCTGAGCTTCCACCGCTTATCGGGGCGTTCGATCCGCTCGAGCAAGCGACCCGCCTGCTCCTCTTTCGAATGCATGAGCGCGACCTTGATGATGGTCGTACCGGAGTCGACGATCTCCTTCTCGAAGGCATTGATCTCGTCGTACCGAGCCCGCCAAACGTCCTCTTCGACGAGCCCATCGACGCGGGTAACGAGGACGTCCTCATAGTGGGAGCGATCAAACACGCCAATTTTGCCGGGCCCCGGCAACTTCTTTCTTATCCGCCACAGGTAGTGGTTGGCGAGCTCTTCCTCGGTCGGGACACCGAAGCTGGCGAGAGCGACGCCCTGCGGGTCGACCATTCCAATAACGTGCCGGACAATCCCACCCTTGCCGGCCGTGTCGAGGCCCTGGAGGATGAGAAGGACAGAGCGGTTGCCGCCGTACCTGCCGTCGGCGAAGAGCCGCTCCTGCAGTTCATTGAGCAGATCGCCGCGCTCATCGACACGCGCCTTTCCGTCCGACTTACGACCGGTGAACCCGGGCGTACTCGACCTGTCGAGGGCCGCCAAGTCGAAATCGGGCCCTGCGCGGAGCGCGAGATGGGGGCTCGTCTCCCACAGTTGATCCGCCATCACGTGCTCCCTGCAGTCGATATCTAGATCTGCAGAGTGTAGCCGATCGAGAGCTGTATCACACCGAAATTGGCAGAGGAATGTGGAAGAAGGGAGCGGGTGTTCAGTGCGAGGGGTCTAGTGCGAGGCGTAGGCGAGTGCGATTGCGACCGCATGGCACGCGTACGCCAGGACGGTGCACAGGTGGAAGAACTCGTGGAATCCGAAATGACGCGGCCACGGATTTGGCCACTTCGTTGCGTAAAAGACCGCCCCGATCGTGTAAATGACACCGCCAGCGATGATGAGGAGGACAATGGCGGGGGTGCCAGCCTGCCAAATATCGGGGAGGTACCACACCGCGACCCACCCGACGAGGACGTAGAGGCTGACATACAGCCACCGGGGGAAGTCCACCCACGACATGTGCATGGCAGACCCAAGAATGGCACCGCCCCAGACGATCGACAAGATGACGATGAGTGTGTTGCCCTCAAGGAGTGAGAGCGTGATCGGAGTGTAGGTTCCGGCGATGAGGACGAAGATGTTCGCGTGGTCGATCTTCCGCATGATTCCCAGAACCTGCGGTGACCAGTTTCCCAGGTGGTAAAGCGCTGAGAAGCCGAAAAGCAGGAGAGAGGCGAGGAGGAAAACGACTGCACCGAGAACCTCGGCCGGCGTCTCGGCGACGGTGATAAGGCCGATGCAGAAGGCCACAGCAAGGGGCGTCGCGACGAGATGAAGAACCCCGCGGCCCGCGGGTTTACCCGCCTGCTCGCGGCGCTCGCGGTAGCCGAGCCTGGTTGCGTCCTCGCCGATAGCGGCGCTCATGTCATGCATCGAACTCATAGTTGGAAGCCTACGTCGAACTTTGAGGAGTAATCTATGTGTAGCCGTGAAGGAGCCGCCTAGTGTCGATCAAGGACGCCATTTATCAGCTGTATGAGAATCGTGTATCGAGATCTCTGGAGCGTAGCCGACTGCCCCGTCATGTCGGTGTCATCCTCGACGGTAACCGTCGGTGGGCGAAGATGATTGGCGCGTCCGCGGCTCACGGGCACCGTGCCGGTGCGGACAAGATCAGCGAATTCCTCACCTGGTGTGACGAAGCGGGAATCGAGCTCGTGACGCTGTGGCTCCTCTCGACCGAGAACATGTCGCGCGACGAGTCCGAGATCAAAGACCTCGTCGGGATCATCGTCTCAACAGTTGAAAGGCTCGCCCACGTCGGCCACTGGCGCCTTCACCATGTCGGCGATCTCAAGGTTCTCGACGAGGAGAACCGCGAACGACTTCTCAAAGCAATCGACTTCACGAAGGACTGCGACGGTCCCCTCGTCAACGTCGCTGTCGGATACTCCGGCCGTTCCGAAATTACCGAGGCTGTCCGAGCCCTGATTCTCCACAAGGCGGAAGAGGGGATGAGCCCCGAAGAGATCGCCAACACCGTGTGCGACGAGGAGATCGAAGCCCACCTCTACACCCGCGGCCAGCCCGACCCAGACCTTGTCATCAGAACATCGGGAGAACAGCGTCTTTCAGGTTTCATGCCCTGGCAGACCGTTCACTCCGAATATTATTTCTGCGAAGCGTACTGGCCTGACTTCCGACGCACGGACTTTCTGCGCGCGCTGCGAGCGTACGAGATAAGGGACCGCAGGCACGGCAGGTGACGCTGCGTGGGTGCCGCGGCGTTCGAACGCGACGATGATCCGGCGGGCGATAAAAAGCTTCGGTTGCTACACCTCGATGACTGAGAATGAAGAGACGAAGCTGAGCAGCTCATCCTTCGTTGGCGGAACGGCACCGCGTCGGGAGACTGCAACAGCGCCCCCGGCATTCGCATAGCCCGCAATTGAGCGGAGCTGGCGCTCCGAGAGCATCCGCCGGGACTCTGCCGTCCCCTCACCGAGCATGCTCGTTCTACCGAGAGCATCAATGAGAGCGGACATGAACGCATCCCCGGCGCCGACTCTGTCGACGACCTCGACCTTCGGAGTCTTCGACCTGACACGCAGATCCTCAGTCGCAAGGACGGCGCCGTCTTCGGCGCCAGTGACGGCGACAATCTGCGGGCCCATGCTCAACCATTTGGTGATGACAGCATTTTCGGACATGCCGGGGTACATGAGCTCGATGTCGTCGCGGGATGCCTTCACGACGTCCGAGAGGGCGATGAACTCCTCCGTGCGGGCAAGGATCTCGTCGTGCGGGCCGAGCCCCGTCCTGAAGTTCGGGTCGTACGTGATGGTCGCGACGTGGGACAGTGCGTCAATCCACGCTCGAATCGTGTCCGGAGCAAGATGGACTGCGAGTGAGCCGGTATGGAGAGTGTGCGGGGCGAGTTTGACAAGCGTCGCGGCGCCCTCAGTCCCCGGCGCGGGTGGCATCGGTGGATTGAAGTGGAGATTGAACTCGTAGCTCGCCGAACCGTCGGGAGCAACCCATGCCCGTGCGGTCGAGGTCGGCGAGTTGCTCGTCGATCCCGGCCAAAGCTCGGCTCCTGACTTCTCGAGTGTCGCTGCGAGCAGATCCGCACGGCTCCCCGTACCGATGTCAGTTGCGAAGTGGACAGGGCGACCAAGCAGACCGAGGCCACGAGCAACATTGAAGGCGGAGCCACCTGGAAGCTCGACCGGCCCATCCTCGGTTTCGAAGATGTCGACGAGAGCCTCGCCGACAACGATGGTCGTCACTGCTCCTCCTCGGTGTCGGAGGATTGTCGGCCGAGCTGGGCGGACTGCAAGCGTACACGGGCCCCGTCGAGCCACTGCTGGCAGCGCCGGGCGAGCGCCTCACCGCGCTCCCACGCCGTAATCGACTCTTCAAGAGTGCCGGTGCCCTGCTCGAGAGCGGCGACAATCTCGACAAGCTGGCGCCTGGCCTCCTCATACGTGAGGTCTGCGATGTCATCATTCTTCTCGGTCATCACCGCTCCTTACTGCTGTCACGTCAAGTTCAAGACGGCCCGATGCGAGTAGGGCCTCGAGGCATGTCCCAATGTCAACTTCACCCGCGTCACGCACGACTGAGTGCGGAGTTCGCAGGACGGCGTAGCCTCGGTCGAGTACGGCCTGCGGAGAGAGGGCGCGCAGGTGTCTGCGCACGGCATCGAGCGAGTTCTCAGCCTCCGACAGCCTGCGCTCGACAAGCTCGGTCAGGCGGACAGCCGCCCGGTTCAACTCCTCCTCCCTCGTCTCGACGAGGGTGAGAGGGTAGGCGAGTACGGGGCGAGTGAGGATCGTATCGAGATCTGTTTGCGCTTGCGTGAGCCTCCGGTCGACCGCCATGCGGCCGCGCTTTAGTCCCTCGGAGAGGATGCGTCGCTCCTCCTGCACGTCGGGAACGATCCGCTTCGCTGCGTCCGTCGGTGTCGATGCTCGATAGTCCGCCGCATCGTCGACAATCGGGCGATCCCCCTCGTGGCCGATTGCGGTGACGATCGGAGTGCGGGCGGCCACGACCGCACGGACGAGAGCCTCGTCGGAGAATGGCAGCAGGTCTTCGACGGAACCGCCGCCGCGGGCGATGACGATGACATCGACATCCGACATCGCGTCGAGCTCGGCAAGAGCAGCGATGACCTGCCCGGCGCTTGCCAGACCCTGAACTTTGACCTCGCGGATTTCGAAGTCGACCTCCGGCCAGCGAGCCGCGGCATTGACGAGGACGTCATCCTTTGCTTTCGCGTTCGACCCACAGATCAGGCCGACTCGTTTAGGCAGGAACGGGATTGGGAGTTTCCGTTCAGGGGAGAAGAGACCCTCCTCGCCAAGCCTTTTGCGGAGCATTTCGAGCTGTGCGAGCACATCGCCCACACCAGCGAACCTGATCTCCGCGACCTGAAGTGACAGCGATCCGTTGCCCACCCAGAAGTCGGGTTTCACCCGCAGGACAACACGTGAACCTTCGACGAAGTCGCGCGGGATGACATTCGTCCACGCCTTGCAGTTTATTGAGAACTGTTCATCGAGGTCGCGAAGGGTGAAGAACTGGGCGCGCGAGCCAGCTCTGGGTGTGAACTGGAGGACCTCGCCCTCAACCCACATGGGTGACATGCGGCCGACATATTCGGCCATCTTCTTCGAGAGCAGGCGAAGCGGCCACGGCCGGTCCGCGGTCGTCTCTGCGGCCAGCTGTGGCAGATCCGAAGGAATGATGACCTGCGAGCTCATGGACGGTATCTTCGCACGGTCAAATGCACGAAAAGACATAATAGGTCCTATGCCACTGGGAATTCTCCCGAAATCTCTCTCATAGCCGAAGACAGGGGCGACGCCCCATAACTCCCCATCATTCGGGCATCTCGGGCGCCCGCGTGAGAGCCGCATCATGGCCTATCACGGACGCCTCGCGTATTCTGTCCGTGTGAGTACCTCGACACCACCTCCCTCCCTCGCTGGGATTTCCGCCTTCCCAGGCGACGCGCCGTCCACCCCGAACCCGGATGGCAAAAAGGTTCTCCTCGCAGCACCCCGGGGCTACTGTGCGGGCGTCGACCGCGCGGTTGACGCGGTCGAGAAGGCGCTGGAGCTGTACGGCGCCCCGGTCTATGTTCGCAAGGAGATCGTTCACAACAGATTTGTTGTCGAGACGCTGAGCCAGCGCGGCGCGGTCTTCGTCAACGAGACCGACGAGGTCCCCGAAGGTGCCAGGGTCGTCTTCTCTGCGCACGGTGTCTCGCCGGCCGTTCACGCGGCGGCTGCCGCCCGCAGCCTCCAGACAATTGACGCGACATGTCCGCTGGTGACGAAGGTTCACAGGGAAGCGGTTCGGTTCGCAGCTGATGACTACGAGATTCTCCTGATCGGCCACGCGGACCATGAAGAGGTCGAAGGCACCCACGGGGAGGCTCCTGACCACATCCAGATCGTTAACGGTCCTGAGGAGGTCGCCGCCCTCGAGGTGAAGAACCCTGACAAGCTCATTTGGCTGTCCCAGACGACGCTTTCCGTGGACGAAACAATGGAAACAGTCAATCTGCTTCGTCAACGGTTCCCGAACCTCCAGGACCCGCCGTCGGACGACATTTGCTATGCCACCCAGAACCGCCAGGGCGCGGTTAAGGAGATGGCGCCGGGATGTGATGTCGTCATCGTCGTCGGCTCGGCTAACTCCTCAAACTCTGTACGGCTTGTCGAGGTGGCCCTTGAGTACGGTGCTCGGGCGGCGTATCGAGTGGACAAGGCCGACCAGGTCGATCCTTCATGGCTCGATCTGGCCCAAACCGTTGGCCTGACATCGGGAGCGTCAGTTCCAGAGATCCTCGTCCGCGACGTCCTTCAGTTGCTTGCCGGCCATGGCTACACGGAAGTCCAGACGATCACGACAGCGGTCGAGAACGTCGCCTTCTCGCTGCCGAAGAACCTGCGTGGCGACCTCAAGGCGGCTGGCCGCCTCGAAGAAGCGCCCCGCCGGGTACGCCGCCAGGCCTGATTCTTAGTCGGTGATGAGCTCGCTTCGACTGATGGTGCGAACCTGCGCCACCTCGTAGTCGAGCTCCTTCACGTCAAGACCATCGCTGGACAGCGAGTCGAATCCGCGTGCCGTGACGAGGAGCCGGTTCTCGAGCGTCCCAATTGACGCGTTGTAGGCCTTGACTGCGCCCGACAGGCGCGTGCCGAGAACAGTGAGATGCTTCGACACGTCCCCGAGCCGCTGAACGAGCTCTCTGCCCAATGCAAGGACCTCTGCCGCCTCATCGGTCACCCGCGAACTCGACCACGTTGCTGCGACAGCCCGAAGGAGCGCCAGTAGCGACGACGGCGATGTGATGGCGATACCGAGGCGGGCCGCCTCATCGAGAAGCCCTGGGTTTGTGCGGACAGCCTCCGACAGGAGGGCTTCGGACGGCATAAACATGACGGTGAGTTGAGGAGAATGCTCGAACTGGGCCGGGTAGTTTCTTTTCGCGAGAGCGAGCACGTGAGCGCGCACAGCTTTCGCGTGCTCAGCGACGAGCTGATCCCTGCGGGTTCGTTGGCTCGGATCGTCGGGGGAGATTTCGGCCGCCTCGAGGTACGCCGTCAAAGGCACCTTGGAGTCGACAGCGAGGGTGCCGTTCCCCGGGAGGTAGACGAGCATGTCGGGACGCTGCCGCCCACCCTCCATCGTTCCCACGCTCGCCTGAGTATCGAAGTGGACGTGAGGGAGCATTCCGGCGGCGGTGACGATCCGCTCGAGTTCGGCTTCACCCCAGGAGCCGCGAGCACTTGTCGACGTCAGTGCACTGCGTAGCGAGCTCGTCACCTCGTACAGATCCCGGGATGCTTCATGAGCGGTCGACAGCTGTTGATGGAGGCGGGCTGATGCGGCCGCCTGAGATTTCTCAAGCTCACCAACTTTGGATGTCATGACGGCGAGGTTGGACGTGATGGGGGCAAGTGCCCGCAGGACCGCCTGGTCGGCCTGCGTCTTCTCGATGAGGGAGTCGTTCTCCTCTTCGAGCCGCTCGGCACGCGCCTCGAGGCGCGCCATCTCAAGCTGAGTATCGGTGTGCGATGCTCGTGCGCGGGATGTTCCGGCGAGCCAACCAAGTACGGTACCCACGGCGAGAAAGAGAAGAAGGGCGAGCAGAGCGAGCGGCACAGAGATCTCCATAGCTGTACTGTGTCAAAAGATTCGGACAGATGCGGGAGGCGAAACGGGGCCCGAAGGAATCCGATACCTCTGTGAGCAGTCCCGTATCTAGCAGTACAGACCGATCGACTAGACTGATCTACCGTGGCATTGACTATTGGTATCGCCGGACTTCCGAACGTCGGCAAATCGACCCTGTTCAACGCGCTCACCCGCGCGACCGTCCTCGCGGCAAACTATCCGTTCGCGACGATCGAGCCGAACATCGGTGTGGTTCCGTTGCCCGATGAGCGCCTGCAGGTCCTGTCCGAGATCTTCAATGCTCGTAAGATCATTCCCGCAACTGTCTCCTTCGTCGACATCGCCGGCATCGTCCGCGGCGCCTCGGAGGGAGAGGGTCTCGGCAACCAGTTCCTCGCCAACATTCGAGAGGCGGACGCGATCTGCCAGGTGACCCGCGCCTTCTCGGATCCCGATGTCACCCACGTTGAGGGCAGGGTCGACCCTGCCTCCGACATCGAGACCATCACGACCGAGCTACTCCTCGCCGACATGCAAACTCTCGAGAAGCAGGTAATCCGCCTCGAGAAGGAGGTCAAGGGTAAGAAGGCGCCGAAGGAGCACCTCGACACCGCACTCGAGGCGCTCAAGGTTCTCGAAGAGGGCAAGACCATCAATTCGGTCATGGACCGTTTCGATCCGGAGATCATCCGCTCCTTTCAACTCATGACCGCCAAGCCCTTCATTTACGTCTTCAACACGGATGATGATGGATTGGCCAATGAGAAGATGCAGGCCGAGCTGCGCGAGCTTGTCGCCCCCAATGAAGCGATCTTCCTCGACGCAAAGTTTGAAGCCGAGCTGGTCGAGCTCACCGAAGAAGAGGCGCAGGAGATGCTCGAATCCACCGGTCAGGAGGAATCAGGCCTCGACAAGCTCGCCCGCGTCGGCTTCGACACCCTCGGCCTGCAGACCTATCTCACCGCCGGTGAGAAGGAGACCCGCGCCTGGACCATCAAGAAGGGCTGGACCGCCCCGCAGGCTGCCGGCGTCATCCACACCGACTTCGAGCGCGGCTTCATCAAGGCCGAGATCGTCTCGTACGACGATCTGGTCGAGCTCGGCGGCATGCAGCAGGCCAAGGCGGCTGGCAAGGTTCGCATGGAGGGCAAGGACTACGTCATGCAGGATGGCGACGTCGTCGAATTCCGCTTCAATGTCTGAGGCGCTTCCGAACTGCCCTGAGTGCAGCGAGGCGTTCACCTACGAACAGGGATCGCTCTTCGTGTGCCCCATGTGCGGCCACGAGTGGGCGGCCGAAGAGCCAGACTCAGCAGCCGTCATCCGTGACTCCGTCGGCAACGTGCTCGAAGACGGAGACACCGTGACTATCGCCAAGGACCTCAAGGTCAAAGGCGCGGGCGGCGGTGTCCTCAAGGTCGGCACAAAGGTTCGCGGGATTCGTCTGATCGACGATGGCGTTGCAGACCACGACATCGACGCGACGGTTCCCGGTTTTGGACGCATGCAGCTCAAGTCGAGTGTTGTGAAGAAGGTACTCTGACGTAGGAGTTGGGGCGGGCGACGACGCTCCTCATGTGACGTGGCCCTGAGTTGGCTGTCAGTACTCTCGGCCGACGACGGGTGTGACGTCACGTTCGAGCCGAACGTGACACGCGCTCCGAGGTGAAGGAGATGCTCGAATCGATCGGTCACGGGAAGAAAACCTCGACAAGCTGGCTCGCGGCGGCTCGATACCGTCGGACTGCAGACATACCTCACCGTCGTTGAGGAGAATCGCGACAGGACCAGCATCAAGGGCTGGACTGCTCGCAGGCGGCGGCGTCATCCACAACAAATTTGAGCGCGCCTCCACCAAGACCGAGAGCGTCTCGTTCGATGATCTGGCGAGCTGGGCGGAATGTGGCAGGCCAAGGCTGCCGGCCAGTTCCGCATGGAGGGCAGGGACTGCGTCATGCGGGACGGCGATGTCACCGAGTTCCAGTTTAACGTCTAGCGTTAATGACGTTGTCCGTCATATACTAGTGTCGTGATCAGATCATTCGGGAGTAAGGATACCGAGCGCATCTGGCACGAGCAGTACGTCAAGCGCGTCGACCGGACGGTACAGCGGGCGACCCTGCGGAAACTCGAAATGATCCATGCGGCGAGCGACGTCGAGGACCTCCGAATCCCACCCGGGAACCGGCTGGAGCGACTGGTCGGCGACCGGCGTGGGCAGCACAGTATCCGCGTGAACGCGCAGTGGCGTCTCTGCTTCGTCTGGAGAGATGGAGGTGCGGAAGATGTCGAACTCGTCGACTACCACTGAGACCGACCTGATCGAGCCGATTCACCCCGGTGAGATCCTGATGGAGGACTTCATCGAGGGCTTCGGTGTCACGCAGAACAAGCTGGCGGTCTCCATCGGTGTGCCGCCGCGTAGGATCAACGAGATCGTGCACGGCAAGCGAGGCATCACGGCTGACACGGCGATCCGCTTGGCGAGGTACTTCGGGACGTCCGAGGAGTTTTGGATGAATCTGCAGTCCAACTATGAGCTGCGCAGGGAACGCCGCGCTCTGCGCGACCAGGTGGATGCGATCGCCCCGCTGCAGACCGCATGACGGCGGGAGCTCACGTCGCTCTGCGCCAGCTCCTGGCTTCTGTCGCACCGACGGCGCAGGTGACATTCGGCTCCGGGTTCGCCATGTCCCGCCAATGTGACGTGACGACGCTCGAGGATGCTGAGCGCTGCCTCGCGTATCGACGCGGAGTCGTCGTAACAGGTGAATGTCGTGCGCCACTGGGGACGGTCCCTACGGGGAGTTGGAGCGGGTCGAGTGTCGAGATCCGCCCGAGGAAATGGCTCGAAGCACGAGACGCATCAGACTGCTCGCTCCCCGTGTTCGCAGAGAGATAGCGAACGTGGCTGGCGTGGAAACGCGCCTAACCGCCGACGTCAAAGAGACGTGCCGCTCCTAGAGATTGACGTCACCAATGCCGTGCCATCTGAGTCCATTGTCCGACGCCTTCACACGACTAATCGCTGCAGGGGACGCGCTGGTGCAGAGGTGCCTTGGCGCCGGACCGGGTATGACGCGTCATAATGTCGCGTCCGAGCGTCGCAGATTTGCGGCGCACCCCTGTCATCCACTTCGTTTCACGCGCCGCTGTTCCCCAGGATTGTCCATGTTCCGAAGCTGGAACGGGAACATCTACGGCCGGACTCGATGACCGGACCAGCTCGGTTAGACTGTGCCGGTGCTCCGCGAAAACCTCGTCATCGACTCGTTCCTCGCCGTCGATGGTCGCGTCACGCGACCCGACCTTCATCGGCAGCGCCTCGAGAGTTCTGTGCGCGAACTACTGGGAGCAGAGCTTGCCGAGCAGCTGCCCGGCACCTTCGCCGACATGGCGTCCGTCCTGCAGTCAGGTCGCCGCTTCCCTCGGCTCGAGGCCCGTGCGGGCGGCATCACCTGGATCGACCGTCCCGCCCCAGAGCACAGTCTGGTCCTCCACGTGACTGGCATTGTGGAGGATGCCCGTGATCATCCTTCCCACAAAGGGCCAGACCTCGGCTGGCTGCAGGCGCAGGCGTCGGGAGCCCACATCCTTCTCGTGCGAGGAGAGCTCGTCGTCGAGACGCATACGGCCGCGGTCATGATCGTCCGCGATGGTCAGGGGTTCGTCCCCGACCAGCCGCGGATCTGCTCGACCACCGAGAACTGGTTCGCCGACAGCATCGCATCGGTCGTCAGCTTCGACATGACCCGCGACGACCTCGCCCAGGCATCGCACCAGGGTCAGGCATTCGCGCTGAACGCGCTCCACGGCCCCCGCGTACTCCAGCTCGGCGATGAGCCAGTACCCCAACACGCGCTCGACCAGGCCGGAGTCTGGCGTCAACAATGGCTAGAGGAAGCGACCCCACTGACATGATGCGACTGCTGCTCATCGACTTCCACGACTCGAATACCCAGATCCTCGCGGATCTCGTCTTCCGCGTGCTCGGGGTCCGGCCCATCGTGCTCGCCTACGACGATCCGTCCCTCGATGAGGGGGCGATGGCGGGCGCCGATGGCATCCTGCTCGCAACCGGCCCAGGACGGCCGGGCGATGCGGGGCGCGTGCCGGACCTCGTTGCAGGCTGCGACAGGACTGTTCTTGGTATCGGCCTGGGTCACCAGATTCTCGCGGGTCTGTGCGGGGCCCTCATCGAGCCCATCGAGCCCCGCCTCGGCTGGGTCTCGCACCTGCACGTCCCGGGCGATAGGGTCCACGACCCGCGCACGATCGTCGTCGATGGGCAGCAGGTCGTCGATAGCCATTCGTCGGCAGTGCGCGAGCCAACGGAGCGGATGGTGGTCGATGCGGTGAGTGACGACCATATTCAAGCCTTCCACGCGGTCGATCGGCCGTGGTGGGGCCTCCAGTTCAACCCCGAGTCCGCCCTCACGGAGGGCGGCGTTGAGAATATCCGAGCCTGGGCCCGTGCTACAGGGCTCCTGCCGCATGCTCCGGCGAGGCGCACGCTTCTGTCGCAGGAAGTGCCGTTGCCGGATCTCTCCCGTGCGGCTCGCCTTATGGTAGGCGACGGCCCGTTCTTCTGGCTGGACGAGGCGCGCCACGCGCATGCCGGGCCGGGCTGGTCCTACCTCGGGCTGGGCGGTGAGGTCGTGTGGCCGGACGAGGGCGAGGACGTGCTCGATGTCCTCCGCCGCTCCGCCTGGCGGGGCGTGGGTGGGCCGGATTCGCCGTTCACCGGCGGCTGGGTCGGCGTGTCGGGCTACGAGCCGGGCACGGCACTGTGGATGAGCGTCCGGCGCTGGGTGGCCGTCGACCATGAACGCCAGCGGGCCTGGCTGGTCGCCCGCGAGGAGCCGGGCGCGCAGGAGTGGCTGGACCGGACCGCCGCGGCGCTGAGCGCCCCGGCGGATGACGTGAGTGTGTCGGTCGATGCTGACTTGCTGGCCGCGGTTCGCTCATTGCCGGACCACCGGCGTGACGATGACGACTCATATCGCGCCAAGGTCGAGCAGGCTCACGAGCACCTGCGGGCGGGCACCAGCTTCGAAGTCTGTCTCACGACCATGGCCGAGGTCGCGCATGATGCGACACGCGAGGAGCTACTCGAGCTCTATCTCCTGCAGCGCCGAACGAACCCGGCACCCTACGCGGCCTTCCTCGCCTGCGATGACACGACAATCATGAGCTCCTCGCCGGAGCGCTTCCTCCGAGTGCGCGATGGCGAGGTGGAGTCGAGGCCCATCAAAGGCACGCTGCCTCGAGGGGAGACGCCGGAGGCTGATGCCGCGCTGCGCACGAGGCTTGAGACAGATCCGAAGCTTCGTTCGGAACTCGTCATGATCGTCGACCTGCTGCGCAATGATCTGGCCAAGGTCTGCGCGCCCGGTTCGGTCGCGTGCCCCGAGCCCGTCCGGGTCGACAGCTTCGCCACCGTTCATCAGCTGGCCGGTGTGGTGACGGGACTGCTTGGCGCTGGCGCCGATATCGTCGACCTGCTGCGCGCGGCCTTCCCGGGCGCGTCGATGACCGGTGCCCCCAAGCACCGCACGATGGAGATCCTTGCCGAGCTCGAATCGGGCCCGCGCGGCTACTACTCCGGGGCGCTCGGCTGGATCAGCGGGGATCGAGATGCGGAGCTGTCCGTCGTCATCCGCACGCTTGTCCACGACGACGGGGTGCTCTCAGTGGGTGCCGGAGGGGCGGTTGTGCCGGACTCGACCCCGCAGGGCGAACTCGACGAGATGCTGCTGAAGATGTCGGCGGCGCTGCCCTGAGGCCGTGGTCGGCCCGGCGGGGCCATCCGTTGCGACATCGTCCCCGCTACTGATGTCGACCGTCTGATTCTCTGCGGCCATTCCCTCTCGAGGTTATCTGGCTCGTACCGTAATGTGGTACGTAAAAGGAGTGGAGGCCGGTATGTCCATCAGTGCAAGCGAGGCGCGCAGGACGCTGTTCCCGCTGATCGAGCGTGTGAACGATAATTACGAGGCGGTCGAGATCGTTTCTCGGAAGGGCAATGCCGTGCTCATGCCTGCGGATGAGTACGCCTCATGGCAGGAGACTGCCTATCTGTTCCGATCACCGGCCAATGCCCGCCGGCTGCTCGATGCCTACGAGCGTGCTCGAGCTGGCGAGACCGAGGTTCACGAGCTCGATCGGGAGGAGTGAGTGCGCCTGGTCTGGGATCGGCATGGCTGGGCGGACTATGTGTACTGGCAGTCTGCCGATCGTCGGATTCTGAAGCGGATCAACGCACTGATCGATGCCTGCCTGCGAGATCCGTTCGAGGGGATCGGCAAACCTGAGCAGCTCAAATATGGTGCGCAGGGTGCGTGGTCGCGCCGCATCACCGACGAGCACCGCCTGGTCTACCTCGTCGACGATGACGATCTGATCATCCTCCAGGCTCGGTATCACTACTGAACGAGCAGGGCGGACTGCTCTGAAGGGCGCGCATGCCCATGGAGTGGCGCGTTCATCAGCTCCCAGATGAGTCGCTCGCGCGTCTCGCCGCGGGCTGAGAGGATTGTGGGGTAGATCAGAGCAGACCCTCGACAGGAGTTGAAGTGCCATGAGTTTCACCGTCTATCTGTCCGGCGAGATCCACACAGACTGGCGTGACGAGATCAAGCGCGGCGCCGAAGCCGCGGGATTGGACATCGCCTTCACCGCTCCGGTGACCGACCACGTTGCGAGCGACGCGGCCGGCGATCACCTCGGTGAGACCGAATCCGGGTTCTGGCGGGACCACCAGTCAGCGAAGGTCAACGCCATTCGCACCCGCACCCTCATCGAGAAGAGCGACCTCGTCGTCATCCGGTTCGGTGACCAGTACAAGCAGTGGAATGCGGCCTTCGACGCCGGCTACTGCGCCGCGCTCGGCACTCCCTATGTGACACTGCATTCGGAGGACATCGTCCATCCCCTCAAAGAGGTGGATGCCGGGGCGCAGGCCTGGTGCACGACCACAGACCAGGTGGTCGAGACACTCCGGTACGTGCTCAAGGACTGAGTAAGTCGAGCAGAGCGCCCGCGACTCGCGGGCGCTCTGCATAGTCTCGGGTGGTCATGCGTGGCGTGGTTCCTTGATCGTCATCGACGCTTGCCAGGCTCGAAACCGCCCACTCGCGACGAACCGAAGTATCGCGGCCGAGCGGTATCTTCTAACCGACCGTCCGGCGTAGGATGCTGTCCACATTGGAGGTGCTGTCATGAGTCAACCTGGTCACCACGAGATCGGCTACATCGAGTTCGGAGTCACGGATCTGGAAGCGGCCCGCAGGTTCTACGAGTCTGCGTTCGGCTGGGAGTTCAACGACTACGGTCCGGAATATTGCGGAATCAAGTCTCCCGATGGCGAGGGCGAGATCGGCGGACTCAGTGCGGGCTCTGAGCCGAGCAGCGGCAGCCCGCTCGTCCTTCTTCATTCCACCGACCTGGAGGCGTCGCAAACAGCCGTGGAGAACGCCGGCGGCATCATCGTCGCCGGGCCGTACGACTATCCGGGCGGTCGGCGATTTGAGTTCACCGATCCGAGCGGGAATCGGCTCGGCGTCTACTCTCCTCAGTGACCGGCCGCCTATGAGAGCGTGGGACCGGCGTGCCCGCCGGCGCAGCTGAGCCGGTCAGAGCATCGAACCGAGATCCGATCCGACGCTCGGGTAGGCCGCGACGAGGTTCGAGACCTCATCGGCCGTCAGGCCGAGCCTCATGGCCAAGGCGATGATGTTGACGACCTCGGCGTACTCGGGCCCGAGCATGTGCGCGCCGAGGATGCGGCGGGTCTCGCGGTCGATGATGATCTTCGTGGCGGCGACAGTCTCGCCGAGCCGGTAGTTGGAGAACCACTCGCTCGTGTCGCTGTACCGGACATCGGTATCCAGACCCTGCTCGCGCGCCTCATCCTCGAGCATGCCGACGCGGACGAGCTCGGGGATGGTGAAGACTGCCGTCGGAATCCCCGCGTAGTCCGGGGTCTCTCGGGTTTCATTGAGCATGTTGCGGGCGGCGACCCCGCCCTCCATCGACGCGACCGGTGTGAGTGGCATGCCCGGCGATGCCGCGGCGTCACCCGCGGCATAGACGGCCGGGTTGCTCACGCTCTGAAGATGCTCGGAGACAGTCACGCCGGCCTTCGAGTACTCGACCGAGGCTGCCTCCGGGTTGAGATCGGCCAGGTCCGGTTCTCGCCCC
This sequence comes from Flaviflexus huanghaiensis, assembly GCF_014118685.1. Lineage (GTDB taxonomy): Bacteria > Actinomycetota > Actinomycetes > Actinomycetales > Actinomycetaceae > Flaviflexus > Flaviflexus huanghaiensis. The sequence continues at coordinate 53,563 of NZ_JACFAK010000012.1, read as the reverse complement.
GCCCCGTGGACGACGAGATCGACTTCGAGCGTGGACTCCTTCCCGTCCATCTCTGTCACCACCGCGAAGCCAGACCCGGTGGGAACGATGGAGTTGATGGCGATGCCGGTACGGATGTCGATCCCGAGGTCCGTCGAGCGGGTCCGGAGAAGGTCAACCAGGTCGGGATCGAATCCTTTGAGCAGCCGGGGGCCATGCGTGGCGATCGTGACATCGCTGCCCACACGGGCGGCGATGTGGGCGAACTCGAAGGAGATGAAGCCGCCGCCCACGAACAGGATCCGGTTCGGAAGCTCCTCGAGCTCCATGAACGCGGTGCTGTCGATCATGTGCTCATTGCCCTCGAACGGCATCGCCTTCGGGCGGGCGCCGGTGGCGATGAGGAAGTGCGAGGCGGTGAGGGTGTTGCCGTCGACCGTCAGACGATCCGGAGCAGTGAACGAGGCGCGCCCATGGAGCGTCTTCACCCCGGCCGATTCGAGGCCCTTCTCGATCTTGTCGGACATCGGCTCCGTAAAGCCGCGCTTGTGTGCCATAAGCGCCGGCCAATCGACGCGCAGGGTGCCGGGGTCGATCCCCTTGCCGCTCAGGAGTGCGGCGCCGTCGATGATCTCGGCTCCTCGGCGGAGGATCTTCTTCGGGTCGCAGCCGCGCAGGACGCATGTGCCACCGAAGGGACGACTGTCGATGACGGCGACCCGCCAGCCCTCCTTCGCGCATGCGTGTGCCGCTGTCGTCCCGGCTGTTCCGCTGCCGATGACGATGAGGTCATAGTGCGTAGTCATGGGCCTGTCCTGTTCCACAAGTAGGAGACGTCGGGTGATATCGGGGTGCTCGTGGTGTCCGCGGGCCGACGGACTGGCCATCGTCCGGAGCGGCGCCTGTGGCCGTCGAGGGGCCGGTGGGCCGTATCGGTCGGACACGTGGGAAGGGATGTGACGCAGACTATACCGGAGTGCGCGGTGTGCAGAGGCTCCGCGAACGCTGGGCGCAGTCCCTGGTCAGGCTGGGGAGCGAGGCCCGTCCACTGGTCTGCTGTCCATGAGCCCCCTAGGGTGAAGTCGAAACCTGAGGAGGTTCTCATGTCTATCGAAGAGCGCGCACGCAACCTTGCCGACCAGCACGAATCCGGCGACCTCGTCATCCTGCCGACTGTGTGGGACACATGGAGTGCCCGCGTCGCCGCCGACGCAGGCTTCACCGGACTGACCATTGGGAGCCACCCGGTGGCCGACGCGATCGGCAGCGCCGACGGTGAGCAGATGGACTTCGATGAGTACCTGGCCGTTATCGAGCGCATCGTCCGCTCGGTTGACGTCCCCGTCAGTGCCGACGTCGAATCGGGCTATGGACTGCCTGGCGGTGACCTCATCAACCGCCTCATCGAGGTCGGCGCGGTCGGTGCGAACATCGAAGATGTCGTGCATCGCGAGGGCCGGCGCGTCCGCGATCGAGCCGAGCACGCCGAGTACATCGCCGCCGCCCGCGAGGCCGCCGACAGTGCCGGTATCCCGTTCGTCATCAACGGCCGGACGGATGCGATGAAGCTCGGCGATGTCTTCGAGGATCCGCTTGAGGAGGCCGCGGAGCGGATGAGGCTCATGGAGCAGGCGGGCGCCCGCTCGGTCTACCCGGTCGGACTCCGCACCGCCGACGAGGTGAGGCAGCTCGCCGGGGCGGTATCAGTCCCCGTCAACGTCACCGCCCATCCGGTGGAGATGCACGGGGCGGGCGACATCGCGACGCTCCGCGAACTTGGGGCCCGCCGCATCACCTTCGGTCCGAAGTGGCAGGCATGGCTCGGCGAGGTCTCGGCGAAGCAGTTCCAAACCTGGGTCGCAGAGATCTAGTCGCACAGGGCGACGCTGCGAGAAGGCGAGCGATCGGCGCCGCCTCTGAGCGAGCTGGCGACCGTCTCGTCACTCCGGTCCCACTGCAGTCTCGGACTGCTCGCCTGCGGCATCTCCCTTCAACTCGACGAAGATCGTGTGCGTCGGTGTCGAGCCGATGTTGTGACCGGAGTGCCGCTGGGCAGGAAGCCACACGGCCTTCCCGGCGGGGAGCGAGACGTCCAGTTCCCGATCTCCGGAGGTCAGCCGCCGGTCGAATGAGGAAAGAGTGATCATGACGCTGTTCGGATGGGAGTGCGGGGTGGTCTGCACGCCCGGGGTGTCGGTGTACTCCAGGACGCGAACGAGCTCGTTCTCCCACAGCACCCGGTAGTGATCGGGATTCGTTGTCGTCGGATCGTCGTCAATCATGGCAGAACGCTACGCCGCACCAGGCCGAACCACCAGTGCGCGGTTGTGTCAGATGGGATGGCTCTGCGCCGCGAAGGCAGTCTCTGGCGCCTTCGCGATGGCGCGGGGGGCCTCTTCCGTCAAGTCGTGGCTTGATTGCGGAGGGACATCCGCGTTGAGTCATCGGGATGCGTCGTCGGCCGCCAGGTGCAGCCAGTTCAGCACCTCAGAGTCGACATCCTCCGCGTCGTTGACTTCGAGGTGGTGCATCCACGGGCCAGGATGCACCACCTCCTTGAATCGTGGCGACTCGATGCGAGAGTTCGCAGCGATCGACAGCACGACCGGCGCGGCTGGGCGTCGAAGGTACTGGTCGGGCTTCCACAGAAAAGCGAAGCCGCGCCGACGGCGGAACGCCACCTGGCTTGTCGTCACCCGGATCGTCACATTCGGGTGAGACGTCAGGAGCGCGTCATGCACGCGCCTGAAGGTCTCGATTCCGACGCCCTCGGCGCCGAAGAAGTCGTCGGGCGATGATGCGGTCACGCCTTCAGTCTAAGTGGGGGACTGTGGGAGCCGTCGGCAGTGTCGCCGGGAATCAGGCCGAGGCCCGCCCGTGTGCTGATGGCTTGACGGCGCGGATCAGCGCGGAATGCATGCCGGGCGCCACCTCATGGGTGAACGTCACCTCTTCCTCTGCGAATCCTGCCTCGGCCAGCCCGTCGAGATACTCCGATCGGGATAGCGCGCCGGCGATGCAGCCGACGTAGGAGCCGCGCTCGGTGCGATCGGCGGGGCTGAGGTGGTCCTCTGCGACGACGTCGGAGATGCCGATACGGCCGCCTGGTGCCAGAACGCGGAACATTTCGGCGAGCACCGCGGGCTTGTCTGTTGAGAGGTTGATGACGCAGTTGGAGATGATGACGTCGACGGCGTCATCCGGCAGCGGGAGATCTTCGATCGTGCCCTTGAGAAACTCGACGTTCGTCGCGCCAGCCTTCGCTCGGTTCGACTCGGCGAGCTCGAGCATCTCGTCCGTCATGTCGACTCCGTAGACGAAGCCGGTGCGGCCCACGCGACGAGCTGAGAGAAGCACGTCGATGCCGCCGCCGGAGCCGAGATCCAAGACTGTCTCTCCCTCGCGCAGCTCGGCGACCACCATCGGGTTGCCGCAGCCGAGTGAGGCGAGCACCGCCTCGGTGGGGAGCTCGCTTCTCTCGTCGGTCGAATAGAGGGACGCGCCAAAGCCCTGCTCGACTGAGCCGGAGTCGCCACAGCACCCCGACGTGACTGTGGGGGTGCCGCAGCAGGACGATTCGGCGGGCCCGCAGCAGGACTCGTTCGCGGCGACGGTGAGAGGAACGTGAATTCCTTGAGTCACCGCAGTGGCGGCCGCGGCGTAATTCTGCCGCACCTGTTCGCGCATGTCGGACATCATGCCTCCTATTGATGAGTGTCGATATGACAATAGGGCACATATCGACGCTCGTCAATACGGGAGGTAGGGTGGGTGCTATGACTACGCGCATCGACCTCCCCATCGCCCCCGCCAGGGTCCAATCCTGCTGCTCGACGGCCATCGGGGACGGGCTTGATGTGGAGGCGGCAGAAGGGCTCGCGAGGGTGTTCAAGGCGCTGAGCGACCCGAATCGGGTGCGGCTCATCTCCCTCATCGCCGCCACCGAAGGCTCCGAGGCGTGCGTCTGCGATCTCACCGAGCCGGTGGGTCTGAGCCAGCCCACCGTCTCGCACCACATGAGAGTCCTCGTTGAGGCGGGCCTCGTCACCCGTGAGCAGCGGGGGAGATGGGCCTACTTCCGCCTCGAGGAGAGCGCCTTCGAGGCGCTGCGCGAGGCGATCAGCTTCTGATGTTCGAAAGGGTGCAGAATCGACTGCGGCGTGGCCCCGACACGCGCAAGAGGCGTCGCGTCGATGTCGCATCGTGACGCCTCTGTGCTCTTCGCACGCTCTGATCTATTCCTGTTCCCTTTCGTGCCTTCTCGCCCGTAGACTCAATCCACAATCGGCCCTGCGAACGGAGCTTCCATGTCAGAGAAGACAGGCGCCCGCTACAGCAGGTTGCGCAGATACAACATCATCGCCGCGGTCGTCCACGCGGCTCAGGCGGTCGCGGTGGTCTTACTCGCGACTGATTTCACCCTGCCCGTGACGGCGACCTATCTCGCTGGTCCTCCAGGAACTCCGCCAGGTGACTCCGTCCTCCTGTGGGATCTGTCGACGCCGATGCTGATCGCGCTGTTCCTCGCGCTGTCGGCGGTCTTCCATGTCATCGTCTCCTCGCCGCCGTTCTTCGCGCGATATAGGGCGGGCCTCGAGCAGGGCCACAACTACTTCCGCTGGGTCGAGTACTCGCTGTCGAGCTCACTCATGATCGTCATCATCGCCCAGCTCGTCGGCATCTCCGACGTCGTGGCACTGCTGGCCCTGTTCGGCGTCAACGCCTCGATGATTCTCTTCGGCTGGCTCCAGGAGCGCTACCACACGCCGGGCGACGGCGGATGGCTGCCGTTCATCTTCGGCTGCTTCGCTGGGATCATTCCCTGGATCGGCGTCGTCATCTACACGATCGCCCCGGGCTCGACGACAGGCGCGGAGCCGCCCGGCTTCGTCTACGGGATCATCGTCTCGCTGTTCCTGTTCTTCAACGTCTTCGCCGTTGTTCAGTGGCTCCAGTACCGGCCGGTCGGCAGGTTCCGCGACTACCTCGTGGGGGAGAGGCTCTACATCACCCTCAGCCTCACGGCGAAGTCGGCACTCGCCTGGCAGATCTTTGCGGGGACCCTCGCGGGCTGATCTGACTTACGCCGGTCAACGAACCGAACACTGCTGCTCTATCTCTCAGCGGCGCGAGCCGAGAGATAGAGCAGCAGTCTTTTGCGCCGAGATTTCGAAGGATCGGCTCCGATGACTCCCCCGCGGCGATGCGTAGACTGTGGCGCTATGGCGCGACCCCAACCGGAGAAGACTGACGATGGTCGGTGGATCATCGTCGGCGGCCGTCGTTGGCGCGCGACCGACCCGACGATTCCAGACGAGCTCAAGAATGAGCTTGTGCGCGAGCTCATGCGGGCGAGGCGTGCGATCAAGAGCGGCGACCTCACCGCCCGAGCCCGCGTTCACGCGGCGAAGACGGCGCTGGGCGAGCGCGGTGAACCCTGGTGGGAGCCCACAGATGAGGGCCGACGTGCCCGAGCCGTGGCGGTGATCAGCACGCTGCTGAGGGAACGACGAGGCGAGGCGGTCTACGCCGCCGAGGTCGCGCGCGTCGTCGGCGGAGACGATTGGCGGGACATCATGGCAGCCGTTGAGAGCGTCGTTCGGGACCGGCATTCCAATGAGAGTTGGGTCCTCCAGGAGGACGATGCGGGGCTCAGCGTAACGGCCGGGCCAGGATTTGACTACTGACGCGGCAGTTGGATCTGCCGCAGGAACCGAGGGCGCGAGGTTACGCGATGCCGCGGTCGAAGGTCGTGGAACGGCCAAGGCGTGGAGAGGTGAGGTGCCGAGCCGCATCTGAGCGCGCTGCTTCTGCTCAGGAGAAGACGCTGACCAGGTACATGAGAGACACAACCAGCAGGACGACCGCATGGACGGGGGTTGCCCGCTTCGCTCCGAGTATCGACAGGGAGATGAGGGCGAGGATTGCCAGGAATGCGATGTTGGTCGCCGACTCGGCGAAGACGATGTGCTGGCCGGTGATGAGCCCGATCGTGAGCACCGTTGGAATGGTGAGGCCGACGACCGACACCATGGCCCCGTGGGTGAGGTTGGAGACTCGCTGTATCTCCCCGAACCAGGCCGCGCGAAGAGTCGTCAGGCCTTCGGGCAGCATGACGATGGTCGTGATGAGGAGGCCGGACAGTGCGACGGGTGCGGATGTGCGGGCGAGAACGGTGTCGAGCAGCCCCGCCATGTCATGGCTGAGGACGACGATGGGGGCGGCTGTGAGGAACAGGATGAGGCCGTGGAGCCATGCGGGGCTGGTGCTCGGCGTCTCCTGCTCGACTCTCAGCGCGGTCACCTCTTGGAAGTCGCGTGCGCGGGGGCCGATCTGCTGCCAGAGGAAGAAACCGTAGGCGCCGGCTGTGGTGAGGACGACGAGGATGGCCTGGCCGGTTGTGTAGGCGCCGTCGACGCCGATGAAGCCGGGCAGGACGAAGGCGATCGACCCGAGGGCGATGAGCATGGTCAGGTAGGACGACAGGCCGGACCGGTTGAACTGGAGCGGGCCATGCCGCAGTGTCCCGATCAGCAGTCCCACACCGAGGAAGAGGCCGGGGAAGAGGACTGCCGCCGCCATCGTCGCATCCCGCGCCACCGTTTCGTTGTCCCCGGGGCCGAAGAGGACGGCACCGATGAGGGCGACCTCGATCGTGACGATCGACAGGGTGAGGACGAGCGTGCCATAGGGATCGCCCAGCCGGCGAGCCAGCTCCTCGGCATGGCCGAGGACCCCGAACGCGCAGACGACAATGACCGTGACGATGGCGACGAGCCAGGCGACCGACGCAGCCAGCGACTGCGATGGGTCGGGGGCGATGATGGCGAGGGCGGCCACGCCGGACCAGCCAAGTGCGAGGGGCCCGAGCGAGCGGGTGGAGACGGCCGAAGTCATTGATGGTCCTTCTCCAGGGCCGTCCCTGAATGAGAACTCATCGCTTCGCGGGTCGTCCCGTGAAGGTGCGCAGCAGAGGGCTGGGCACTGCCGAGGCTAGCACGGGCCGCAGGCTCTGCGCTGTGAGCTCGGACCCGCGGTCCGGCCGGTCTAACGCCTGACGAGACGGAGGACCATGACGCCGTCCTCATCTCTGCCGGGGACGTCTGTGAAGCCCTCGGATAGGTAGAGGTCCTTCGCGGGGTTGTCCTGCTCGACTGACAGGCTCAGCCGCTCGAACTCGAAGATGGCCGCCTGCACGATCAAGGCGCGGAGGAGTGTGCGGCCGATGCCACGGCGGCGTGCGGTGGGTGCGACCCACAGGCTCAGTTCGGGGACCGTGGGATCGATGAATCCATAGCCCGGGTCCGACTCCGGAAGAAGTACCGCCCACGCAACGCCGAGGACATCGCTCTGCTCGGCGACGATGCCGAAGTCGCCCCGGTCCGATTCAAGGTGCGTGTAGTGGGCGAACTCCGGCCGCTCGCGAACATCGTCGATCGTGAACCTCGGTCCGCACCAGTTCACGTTGCCGAGAGTCGCGGCCTCGAGAAGCGCCGTCTCGTCGTGGCGTAGGGGGCGCAGGCGTGGACTTTTCACTGCGCGATCCTACCCCGTCAACTGCGGACCATGCCGGTGCCCGGCCCCGGCTGGACTCGACGAAGTGGCGCCGCAGGCTCGACTGTTAGCATGGCCGGGACCTGTACTTTAAGGAGTCTGCCGTGGAATTGAGCATGTCGAAGGGCAACGAGTTCGTCGAGGCCACCCAATCGCCCGAAGGGGCCGCCGCCTGGAAGCACCAGCTCGACGAGTTCGCGCCCGGCGCCTCGGACTGGGTCGTCGGCGCGGTTTTCGGCGGCACCTACCAGCGCGAGGGTCTCGAACTGCGGGACAGGCAGATGCTCAATATGGCGGCGCTCGCGGCGATGGGCGGTGTCGAGCCCCAGCTGACGGGTCACATCAAGACCGCGGTCGACGTCGCCGGCATGTCCGCATCCGAGGTCGCCGAGTGCTTCATTCACCTCATGCCCTACATCGGGGTGCCGAAGACGCTGGCGGCGATGCGCTGCATGAAGGCTGCTCTCGAGGGCTGAGCCGCGCTGTCGGCAGTGCCGGTTCCCGGGGGCATCTGCACGTCGTGACGAGGAGTCCCACGGCTGTATCCCGTGGTCCTGGGGGTGTGTGTCCACCCTCGTGGCCCGCCAAACGGACCGAACCTGCTTTCTCGCCCCAGCCGCTTAGGCTGGGGTTTTTCGATTGAAAGGGAAAACAAGATGGCTGAGACAATTCGGACAACCCACGTGGGATCGCTGCCGCGCCCGACCGCCCTCATCGAGGAGAACATTGCTCTCCAGAAGGGAGAGCTCGACCGCGGGGAGTTCGACCAGCGTCTCCAGTCGCACATCAACGACGTCGTCGCGCAGCAGCTCGAGGCTGGCATCGACCTCGTCAACGACGGTGAGTACGGCAAGCCGATGGTCGAAGAGATCGAGCCGACCGCCTGGGTGTACTACGCCTGGCACCGATTCGACGGGCTCGGCTTTGCCGAGCACCGGGATGGCGTCATGCCGAACCCGAACGAGGTCCCCGGCAAGTATGACGAGCCGGAGTTGACGACCTACGCGAACCGTCGGGACTACTCGGCCTTCAAGGACGCCTACCTCTCCGACCCCTACAACGCGGGGATCATGGCGGCGCTCGACAACCCGACCGCCCCCGCGATCGTCAAAGAGGTCACCTACGTCGGGCAGGATGCTGTCCGCGCCGATGCAGAGGGCCTGCGCAGTGCGCTCGCGGCGGCCGGCGCCGAGGGTCGCGGCTTCATCTCCTCCATCTCGCCCGGCATGCTCTCCTCCATGGGCAACGCACACTACGAGTCCCGCCACGATGCCGGCATGGCCCTCGCGGGCGAGCTCAACAAGGAATACCGGGCGATTGTCGATGCCGGCCACACGCTCCAGATCGACGCCCCCGACCTGGCGGACTCGTGGGATCAGATGAACCCAGAGCCCACCGTCGAGGAGTACCTCAAGTACGTCCGGCACTCCGTCGAGGAGATCAACGAGTCCATCAAGGGCATCGACAGGGACAAGGTCCGCATCCACATCTGCTGGGGCTCCTGGCACGGTCCGCACACGACCGACATCCCCTTCGATGACATCGTCGACACCGTCTTCGAGGCCAACGCGGGAGCGTTCTCCTTCGAGGCGGCGAACCCGCGTCACGCGTGGGAGTGGAAGATCTGGAAGAACCGCACGCTGCCGAAGGGCATCAAGCTCATCCCCGGCGTCATCTCCCACAACACGAACATCGTCGAGCATCCCGAGACCGTCGCCCAGTCGATCATCCGCTTCGCGGAGTTCGTCGGTCCCGAGAACGTCATCGCCTCAACCGACTGCGGCCTCGGCGGCCGCCTGCACTCCCAGCTCGCCTGGGCCAAGCTGCGGGCGCTCGGCGAGGGTGCGCAGCTGGCCGAGAAGTACATGGGTCTCTGAGCCGAGAAAGTTCCGAGTTGAAATCAAGGGAGCGGTGGCGATTACTTGCCACCGCTTCCCTTTTCCGTTTGGTGCTCGAGAACTGGCATCCGTCTGCGTGGCTGGAGGGTCTCTGCGATGGCTGAGCACTCCTTTTGCGTAGCACGCGTGCTACATTTGATTTATGGAGAACGACGAATCTGTCATCGAAACGCTGTCCCAACGCGAATTGCGCAACGAGTCTGCACGCGTGCTGCGCGCGGTCACCGGAGGACAGTCTTTTGTGCTGACCAATAGGGGTGCTCCTGTCGCAAAAATCGTTCCTCTTTCGAGTCAGGAACCCGGCTTGCCCATCACGCGCCCGGCCAGGCGCAGAGGCGGCTGGGCTGAACTTGGAATTGAACGCAGAAATCATGGGGAGTCGCTCTCCGCCATACTCGAGGATCTGCGCGGAGATAGGCTGTGAGTGTGATTGTCTACGTCGATACCTCTGCGATGGGTGCGCTGCTGATCGACCAGCCGGAGAGTGAAGCACTCGTAAATTGGCTCGACAATTCGGATGCTTATCTGGTTTCCAGTGATCTCCTTGAAACCGAGCTGCGGCGGCTCGCAGTCCGGGAAGATCTTGACCAATCGGACGTGACACGGCTACTTGAAGGCATTTCTCTCGCCTCGCTCGATAGGGCTGTTTTCCGAAGCGCCGGAGTTCTGCCGCTACCGTATCTCCGCACCCTTGACGCGCTTCATCTTGAGTCTGCCATACGACTCGATGCGGCAATGCTCCTGACGTACGATCACCGGCTCAGCCAGGCTGCACGTGCAGTAGGACTCGAGGTCGTAGCGCCCGGGTCTGAAGAGAATTCGGCGTAGTTCATGGCTCGGATGTAGAAGCCGCGCCTATCTGCAGTGTCCGTGTGCCATGCAGTTGCATCGGGGGCTGTGCGCCCTGTCGGCAGGCGACACCGGAAAGGTGAAATGTGAGAATTCCACTTGTTCAGATCGATGCGTTCGCTGACTCGCTGTTCGAGGGAAATCCGGCGGCAGTGATGCCGCTCGATCGGTGGCTGTCGGATGATGTTCTGCAGAAGCTCGCGCTCGAGAACAACCTCTCTGAGACAGCATTCCTCGTCCGCTGCCAGAACGATGGGGAAGCGCCGCCGGACCCGGGTTCCCCGGCGTACGAGCTCAGGTGGTTCACTCCAGCAATCGAAGTTGATCTCTGTGGGCACGCGACTCTTGCCGCTTCCTCGTATCTGTTCGATGACGTGCATGGCGACGCGAGAGTTCTTCAGTTCTCGTCGCGAAGCGGCTGGCTCACTGTCACGCGGTCCGATGATGGCCTGCTGACGATGGATTTTCCTGCTGAGCCGCCGGTCAGGTCCGAGATTGACCCAGTCATCGCCCGCGCCCTCGGAGCTGACGTCCTCGAGGCACATCGGGCAACCGACCTCATCTATGTCCTCAAGGACGCTGAAGCGGTGCGGAACGTGAATCCGGATATGACCGTTCTGGCGTCGCTGCCCGTGCGCGGAGTGGCGGTCACCGCATCCGGGGAGGGCACAGGTTTTGATTTCGTCTCCCGGTGGTTCGGCTCCCAAGCCGGCATCCCAGAAGATCCCGTCACAGGCTCGGCGCACTGCCAGCTGGCGCCGCTGTGGGCGGAGCGCATGGGCAGGACTGAGATGACAGCCCGCCAGATGTCGCCGAGAGGGGGAACGGTGGCGGTTCGCCTCGCGGGCGATCGCGTCTTTCTCTCTGGCCGCTGCGTCCGCTATCTGGAGGGCACTGTCGTTCTGCCTGACTGACGTCAGCCACAATCGCTCGGCTAGGCGGAGCCGTATTCAGAAGAGCGTTGCCGTCACGGGCTCTTCACAGTCGATCGCCGAGTCGACTGCCATCTCGGCGATGATCGGGATGCCGTACTGTCTCGCCTTCTTGGCCTTGCCCGACAGGGAGTCGGGGTCACCGGCGATGAGGACCTTCGTGGACTTGGCGATGCCAGCCACCTGAATCCCGCGAGCAGTGAAGTAGTCCTCCCAGTAGGCCTGAGTCTGCGCGACCGGGCCGGTCACGCAGACCCGGTCGCCCGGGCGAAGCGTGATCGAGGGCAGTGCCGACCGCACGTGAGGGGCGAACATGGTGATCGGCGCCGATCGCTGACAATCTCCAAGGTCGACTCCGACGAGGTCTGACACCGATGTGATCACGGCGCTCTCGTGGCTCGTGACGATGCCATCGGCCTCCGCCGCGTGGATGAGGAGATGGACGTAGTCGGCGTGCAGACTCCTGAGAGCCGCTGCAGATAGGTCATGGGTTCGAGCGAACTGGAGCAGCTGACTCTGCTCCATCTGCGACAGATAGTTGTCGAGCAGGACATTGTCGAGGAGCGTGAAGTACTCAGCTGCTATCGCGTCATCGGGCCTCGCGCGATGCCCGATCGCCTGTCCGATCCACGCGCCCCCGGACAGGGTCTCCTGCGCCTGGGCGACCGCCTGGCGCGAGCGTAGAGCATCCCGAGTGCAGTGCGGGTTGTGAATCCGGTAGCCGCAGAACTCACTGCTTTCGCTCACGACATCTGCCCACTCGGGATGATTGCGCGCATTGTCGTGCTGGAGGAACGCCTGGAGTACCTGCGCGGTCGCGAGAGCATCGGAGAGCGCGCTATGGGCGTTCTCATTCCTCACCCCCAGCGCGTCACACACATCGGTGAGCCTGGATCTCTTGAGTCCGAGCACGCGCTTGGCGATCGCCATCGTGTCGAGGAAGGGGATCTGCGAGTCATCGAGGCGTCCGGCGGCCGCGAGCTCGCACTGCGCGAAGGCGGCGTCGAACTTCGCATTGTGCCCAACGAAGACGCTGCCGGACAGGTCGAGAGCGAAGAGGTCGGCGATGTCCTCGAACGTCGGGGCCCCAACGACGTCCTTGGCGCTGATGCCGTGGATATGGGACGCGCCGACGTGACGCATGGGATTGATGAGTGTCTCCCACGAGTCGACGATCCTCCCCTCGGAATCGAGCCGGACGACACCGATCTCGACGATGCGGTCGCCCTTTCGATGGGAGAAGCCTGTCGTTTCGAAGTCGACAACCGTATAGCCGCGCACGTGATCACCAGAGTCCATTGGGGGAGGTACGAGTCAATGATAGATGTGCGGGACGAAGGCCGGGCCTCATACTCACATCGGAGCGCGTGCCGAGTCCACGCGGGTGGCGCGAGCTGCCCTGCGCACGCCGTCTGGGACCCGGATGTTGGGGAGTGCACGCCGCTGTTCAGTGAAGCGCGTCGGCCGTCGCGAGGATCCGCTGCTCGAGCGCGGCATCCTCCGCATCGGCCCGGTCCTGGTTCTCAACGAGGGCCGTGAGAGTGAGGGAGTCGAGGACGGCGCGCAGTTCCGGCTGATCCGAGCGGGCGACGATGACGGCGCGTGAGAAGTCGCGAAGGACGTCGACCGCCTCCGGGCGCTGGAGCTCGGTCGCCCGCAGTCCGGCGAGGCTGACGGGGACGGGGGACTTGGTCATGCGCCAGACCCCCGCATCGACGTATCCCGCGAGCACGTAGGCGGGCACGAGGGAGTACGTGATCTCGACATAGTCGTAACCGCCCGACTTCGGGAACTCTGCCAGGGTGAGGCTTCTGTGGTCGTAGGACTCGGGGTCGATGGCGATCCTTATCGGAGTGCCTGAGTCGTGAGCGCGGCTCACCGTGACGAGCCGGTTGCGACGGTAGTACGTGCCCGGGTCAAGAGCGGTCGAGGCAAGGATCTGGGAGTCGCCGTTCCGCTCGATGAAGGTCTTGAATGTGCCGGCGGAGACCGCCGTGATGTCGAAGGTGCCGTCGAGGAGTGCCCGGAGTCTCTGCTCGCCGCCCGGCATCGTCTCGAGCGAATGGGGCACATCCATCTCCGACAGCTCGCTGCTGATGGTGCTGTGCAGGGCGTCGATCTCGATGGCTCCCGAAGGGGAGAGGACGATGCGGACGGGGCCGAGCTGGGCGAGGTGCCATGCGGCGCCGATGTTGATCGCGGTGATCGTGCGGCCAAGGTGGCCGCGTGCCTGCGTGAGCACGGCACCCTGATCCGCGAGGAGGGTGATGGCGCGTTGGATGGTCCCGGCGCCGACGCCGACGCTCGCCTGGAGGTCGCTGCTCCGCTGGAGAGTGCCGCCGATCCCTTTGCGGAGGGCGTCGAGCACGACGGCGCGAACCGCGGGCTGTAGGCCCTGCATACCGGTCACGCCGGCACGCGTCGGCGGGGAGCTCATCTGTACTCTCTTTCTCGATCCTGTTGACAATAGTAAACGAGCGAGGCAATATTCAGTTAATGGAATCTTCCATAAACTGAGTTCTCCGAAGGGTGATGATGCCTGAAATCTCTGAAGTAGTGGCCGAGCTCCGGTCGATCGTCTCTCCATCGGCCGTGCTGACGGACGATGACATTCTCGATGCGTACAGCCATGACACGTGGCCGCTGTCGACGAAGCAGGCAGGCCTGGGCATCCACGAGACTCGCCCGGACGTGGTCGTTCGCATCGAGAGCTTCGATGACGCCGCCGCGGTCTTCGCGCTCGCCTCAACCCGGTCGATACCGGTGACCATCCGTGCGCTCGCCTCATCGGTGACAGGCCAGCCGCTTCCCGTCCAGGGTGGCATCATCCTCGATGTCTCCGCGGTCCCGGCGCAGTACTCCGTCAACCGCACGAACATGACGGTCACGGCGACCGCCTCCTTCAACGGCGGCGAGCTCGAACGACTGCTGGAGGAGGAGCGGCTGACGCTCGGTCACTCCCCGCAGTCCCTCCATCGATCCACGGTTGGGGGATGGGTGTCGACCCTCGCGACGGGCCAGTTCTCGTCGAAGTACGGCGGCATCGAGGATCTCCTCGTCGGATGTACGGTCATCCTTGCCACGGGCGAGACGGTCGAGCTGAAGGCGAATCCCCGGGCGGCGATGGGCCCGGATCTCCGCCAGGTGTTCATCGGCGCCGAGGGCACCCTCGGGCTCGTCACCTCGGTGACGCTCAAGGTGTTCCGCCATGATCTGCCGACCGAGCTCGAGGCGTTCTCGATGCCGGACGTCCAGTCCGGTCTCGACGTCCTGCGCGAACAGAGCATTCTCGGACTGTCCCCCTTCCTCCTGCGGTTCTACGACAACTTCGAGGCGCGGCACGTCCTGGGCGACGAGGAGTTCTCGACTCCGCTGCTCTTCATCGGGGTCCGCGGGCCCCAGGAGATGATTGACGCCGAGTTGGCCATTCTCCGGCGTCTTATCGCCGAGCGCGGGGGTGAGTCGATCGGCTCCGCTCCGGTCGAGCGGTGGATGGCGAACCGCTTCGACTTCTCCTCGGTGGAGAATCGCCTCGCGGAGAATGGTGGCTTCGCCGAGACGATCGAGGTCGCCCACAACTGGGACGGCATTGTCCCCCTCTACGAGGACCTTCGCCGGGCGCTCAGCCCGCTGGCGGAGGATGTGTACTCCCACTGGTCCCACGTCTATCCTCAGGGAACCTCCCTCTACGTCATCCTCAAGGGCCACGCTGAGGATGATCCGGCGGCAATCGCGGCGATCCAGACGATGTGGTCGACGGCGATGGACGTGTGCCTCGAGCACGGGGCAGAGCTGTCCCACCACCACGGCGGCGGGCTGGCCCGGTCCCCGTATTCCCGGGCGTCACTGGGCTCGGCCCACATCGTCCTCCAGAAATTGAAAGCCGCACTCGACCCCGCCGGGATCCTCAACCCGGGAAAGCTCGGACTGTAGCGCCGGAGCGCTTCGCGAGCAGACAGTCAAAGGAGACTCAGATGTCGCACGAGAAGATACTTGTCATCGATGCAGGAACCACGGGCATTCGCGCCCTCATCTACGACCGCGACGCCACGATCCTCGCGACCGCCTACACCGACTTCCCCGTCTACCACCCGAGCCAGGACAGGGTCGAGCAGGATGCTCTCGAGATCTGGGAGGCCGGGCTGGCGATGGTGAAGAAGGCGCTGGCCGACGCTGACATCCAGCCCGGTGAGATCACGGCCCTCGGCATCACCAATCAGCGGGCCACCACCGTCATCTGGGATCGTGAGACGGGCGAGCCCGTGTCCCCCGCCATCGTCTGGCAGGACACGCGGACCTCGGACCGGGCGGCCGAGCTGCTGCCAGAATGGGGGGAGAAGGCCTATTCCCACACCGGCTGGTCGCTCGCTCCGATCTACTCCTCCCTCAGCATCGAATGGATCTTCGACAACGTCGAAGGCACGCGGGAGGCGGCCCGCGAGGGCCGGCTGGCCTTCGGAACCATCGATTCGTGGCTGATCTACAAGCTGACGGGAGGGAAAGTCCACGCTATCGGCGCCTCGAATGCCACGGTCGCCGGATGCTACGACCTCATCGCCGATGAATGGTACGAAGAGTTCCTCACCGCACTCGACATTCCCATGAGCATCTTCCCCGACGTCAAGGACGACTCTGGCCTCTTCGGCCACACCGATCAGGATGTGCTCGGAGCCGAGATCCCCATCGGCTCCGCCATTGCCGATCAGCATTCCGCCCTCTTCGCGCAGGGCTGCATCGAGCCCGGCACGGTCAAGTGCACGCACGGCACGGGCACGTTCCTCGACATGACGGTGGGGGACAAGCCGGTCATCGACACCGCGAGCGGACTGACCTGCCAGATCGCGTGGCGGATGAACGGCAGGACAACATATGTGATTGAAGGCTACGCCGGAACCACCGGTGCCGCCGTCCAATGGCTGCGCGACGGTGCTGGTCTCATCAGCACCTCCGCGGAGTCCGAGGAGGTGGCCCGGTCGGTCCCCGACACGGGCGGAGTGTACTTCGTCCCCGCACTGACGGGGCTCTCCGCACCGTACTGGGACCCGTACGCACGAGGCGCAATCCTGGGTATCACGCCCGGGACAACGCGCGGCCACCTCGTGCGTGCGACTCTTGAGGGCATCGTGTTCTCCGTTCGCGACTTCATGGATGTCATGAGCGAGATGTCGGGATATCCGATCACGAAGATCGCTGTTGACGGCGGCGGTGCTCGAAACAACCTCCTGTTGCAGATGCAGGCGGATCAGCTCGGTGCCACGGTCACCCGGCCCGCCAATACGGAGGCGACGAGCCTCGGTGCGGCGTTCATGGCCGGGCTCGCGACCGGAGTATGGGCGTCCGTCGATGAGGTGCTCGACCTTGTTGCCCTCGACGCGACGTTCGAGCCGCAGATCTCCGACGAGGAGCGCGACGCCGCCTACTCGGTCTGGAAGCGGGCCGTGGAGCGGAGCCAGGGTTGGGCACGGAAATGATGGGAGGCCAGAAGCGATGAGGCGTACCGGCATCGACGAGGCGGCGCGCGAGACCTTCGATGTCATCGTCATCGGCGGTGGGATCACAGGCGTGTCGACAGCCCGGGAGGCGGCGCTGCGCGGACTCTCCGTGCTCCTCATCGAAAAGACCGACTTCGCGGCCGGCACGTCGAGCAAGTCGTCAAAGCTCGTCCACGGCGGCCTGCGCTATCTGCAGACGTACCAGTTCCACCTCGTGGCGGAGTCCCTCCGGGAGCGCGAGAAGCTTGTGAAGACGGCCCCTCACCTGGTGACGATGCGCCCGTTCCTCTACCTCGTCTACGAGGGCGACGAGTATGGGATGCGGATGCTCAATCTGGCACTGACGTTCTACGACGTCGCATCCGGAGAGTGGCGCAAGCGCCGGCATACCATGCTGTCGAAGGAGGAGGTCATCGCGCTCGAACCTCATGTTCAGCGAGAGGGTCTTCTCGGTGCGGGGAAGTACTACGACGCGTTGACGGACGACGCTCGTCTCACGATCGACACGGCGAAGAGCGCCTGCGAGTACGGCGCTCAGCTCATCAACCACGCCGACGTCACCGGCCTCATCATCGAGAACGGCCAGGCCCGCGGCGTCACAGTGAGGGACGCGCTCACGGGGGAGTCGGCGCAGATCCACGGACGGCAGGTCATGAGCGCCGCCGGGCACTGGACCGACAGCATCCGGCACCTCGAAGGGGACGATGCCGCCCGCATCCGCCCCTCCAAGGGCGTCCACATCGTCGTGAAGAAGAAGGACTTCCCGCTCAACACCGCCATCTTCCTCACCTCCCCGGACGACGGCCGCACCGTCTGGCCCATCCCTTCTCTCAACGACGATCTCGTCTACATCGGGACGACTGATGCGGATTACACGGGCGATCTCAATGACGTGAGGCCGGAGCCGGAGGAGATCCAGTATCTACTCAACGTCGCCAACAAGGCGATCCCCTCCGCCCACCTCACAACCGATCACGTGGTCGGTGCCTGGGCCGGGTTGCGACCGCTTGTCGCGCCCGCCCCGGGAGAGTCTGTCGGGAACACCTCCCGCGAGCACGCAATCGCCGAGGGCCCAACGGGGATGCTCACCATCTCCGGGGGCAAGCTGACCTCGAGCCGACTCATGGCCAAGCAGTTCGTCGATCGCGCCGTCAAGAAGAACCGCTTCAAAGTCGCCAAGTCGACCTCGAAGCTCGTGCCGATCTCGGGTGCGAACATGAGGCAGGCAGAGGCGACCCGCCGCAGCGCGATCAGATATGGCGTGCCGGAGGGCATCGCTGCCGCCTGGGTTCACCGCTATGGTTCGAATTCGGAGAAGGTCTTCTCGATCTGGCGGGCGGAAGCGGATTCCAGGGACGTTGTCGGACCCCGCGGGCTGACGACGGCGGAGGTCCGCTACGGCGTGCGTGAGGAGATGTGCCTGACTCTCGAGGACCTCCTCATTCGCCGCACCTCGCTCTTCTTCTGGGATGAAGAGGGCGGTCTTGGCGGCGTCGACCGGATCGCCGGTGTCATGGCCGGTGAGCTGGAGTGGAATGAGGAGCGGAAGGCGGCCGAGATCGAGCGCTACCGCTCAACTGTGACCGCACACCGCTTTCACTGAGAGAGTGCGTGGGTGCGGCGCTGACATCGGCGCCGCAACCCCCGCGATCCCGCTGTCGTATCCGGAGGTTGGATCTGTCCCATGGCCGGTGAGTCTGTGCCACCGTTGCCACCGTTGAATCCCTCGAGGACGGCCGCTTTGAGGGCGGGGGCTGTTCCCGGTGGGTTGATGTCAGCCTGCCAGTATTGCCTCGACGGCCGCCTGTGGGGAGCCCTGCCAGGGGGCGCCGTGCCCCGGCAGCACCCAGGATGCGGGGATCTGCGCTAGACGGGCGAGCGAGTCCCTCGCCTCATCCGGAGCATCGGTGAAGGGCGCGGGCTGAGCGCCGGTCACACCGGGACGTGCCGGGTCGTCAGCGCATCACCGACGAAGACGGCATCGACAGCAGGGATGTGGACGGCGACGCTGCCGGGCGAGTGCCCCGGCATGCCGACAATCACCGGCTGGCCCGGCAGGTCAAGGATGTCTCCGTCTTCGATCTCGACAACTTCCTTCACATGCGTCGTGCGTAGAGCAGACTTCCGTGCGGCATAGGCGAAGAAGCCGAGCGTCGGCCCGAGCCGCATGGGCCCCATGGGGGTCTTCGGCTTTTCGCCCGTCCGTGCTCGATGGGCGTCGGCCGAGTGGATGTAAATCGGCACCTCTGCCTCTCGCCTGAGCCGCTCGGCGAAGCCGAGATGGTCGCTGTCACCGTGGGTGAGGATGAGGCCGCGAATGTCGGACAGCGGTCGGCCGATCTCCTCCAGCTCCCGCTGAAGATCTCCCCAGTGCCCGGGCAGTCCTGCGTCGATGAGGGTGATGCCGTCCGGCAGGTCCACAAGGTAGGAGGCGACGATGTCGTTGCCGAGGCGGTGAAGGTGGGGTGCGAGCTTCATGATGACTCGTTCGGGTACGATGGCTACGATAAGTAGCCGTGATGGCTAATGTCAATAGCCGAGGAGGACAGGTGGCGGCACCTGCGCGCACCACGAACGAAGAAGTCATCTCTGCGGCCCGCGCCGTCCTCGAATCGGCAGGGCCGGTCGGGCTGACGATGCAGGCGGTGGCGAGGCGCGTCGGCGTGCGAGCCCCCTCGTTGTACAAGCGGTTCCAGGATCGTGAGGCCCTTCTCGGCGCCGTCGTCTCCGCCGCGATCGACGAGCTGACCTCCATGCTCGAGGCCGCCGCGCCGGATCTTCGGCTCCTCGCGGGCGCCTTCCGACGCTTTGCTCATGACAATCCGGAGGCGTTCCGACTGATCTTCACCCCGTACGCGCCGCAGGATGCTCTCGAGCGTTCGTCCGGCCCCATCCTTGAATCCACCGCCGCGCTCGTCGGTGAGGAGCACGCGCTCGGGGCCGCACGGCTCCTCACCGCATGGGCGACGGGTTTCGTTCACATGGAGCTCGCGGGAGCCTTCCGGCTTGGGGGAGAGGTCGACGAGGCCTTCGAGTACGGCCTCCAGCACCTCATCGCCGGGCTCGGTGGTGCCGACAGGGTCGAGGCCTGAGAGATTGATTCGCTCCCCGGACGAGGCGTGCGGGGAGCGAGGTGGTGAATAGAGAGTAAGCGAGGTTAACTCGGAAGCAGCTCTGACAACTCCTCGTGGGTGGTGATCACCAGCTGATCCCGCGCGCGTGAGGCGGCGACGTAGAGGAGCGATCGCTCCCTCTGGCGAGCATCGTCCGCCTCCGCGACCGCCAGCCCCGTGAGCTGATAGCGCTGGGGGAGGACGTTGCGTCCGACACCGATGAGCACGACGTGGGTGAATTCCATGCCCTTGGCGCTGTGCATCGTCATGACCTGGACGAGCGGGCCATCCCCGCGGTCCTCGGAGAGGGCGATGTCGATGCCGTGTTCCGCCAGGCCATTGACCGCTCGATTGACGAGGGCTTTGGTTCGTGCGAGAACCCCCACGTGAATGCCTTCTTGGCCCTGCATCCATGCCTTGATAATGCCCGCCACAGCCCTGATTTCATCTGCCTCTGACGAGAACTCGAAGAGGGCGGGCTTCGGCCCGGAGCGGGCGGAACGGTACTGGTCCGTCGTGTCGGTCTCACCCTCCGCGTCGGTCCACTCGCCATCGAGAATCCTCACCGCGTAGTCGAGAGTCTCGCGTGTCGTTCGATAGTTGAGGGTGAGGCGCTTCGAGGCACGACCCCTGGTGGATATCCCGAATCGGCTCAGCACATACTGCTGCCCGTAGATCCTCTGATGAGCATCCTCGGCGATGAACACATCGTTCGGTCCTTCGGCGACGAGACTGCGGATGAACTTCCAGTGGCCCGCGTGGAAGTCCTGCGCCTCGTCGACGAGGACGTGATCAAACATCCGTGGTCCGTTCTCAGCAGCGCGCTGTTCGAGGATCTCAGCGCCTATCGCAGCCAGGACAGGCCACGACACCTTGCCCTCCATGGCGCACGCACGCATGTACCTCTCGATGATCTCCCAGACCTCCTTTCGCGCCTTCCGGTTGAGGGGAGTCCCGCGCCCTGTTCGTGGAATGCGCAGGTAATCGGCCTGGGTCGTGATTCCGTGTGCGAGGACGACTGCCTCGTACTCCTGGGAGAGGAACGTGTCATTGGCGAGCTCGTCGCTCAGCCCGGCGCCCGCGAGAGCTCGTACATCGGACCAGAGCAGCTCCTCCTCCGACCGATTGAACACGCTGATCCGACTGGCGGCTGAACCGAGGACGACTTCGCTCGCGGCGGCCAGTTCATCGGGCCGTGCCTCCTTGACGGTCCGCATGACCAGCTGGTCGATTCCGCTTATCCACAGCCCGGAATCACCGGGCCTGGCCGCTTCGCTGTACACCGGATTGAGCGCCGTCATCTGTGACTTGAGGGAGTCGGCGAGTACACGCGTGTAGGTCGTGAGAAGAACACGGGGCGACTCGCGATCTCGATTCGCGCTCGCGAGCCTGTTGGCGCGGTGTACGGCGACGACGGTCTTACCGGTCCCCGCGCCTCCGAAGACGCGGCCGGATCCGGAGTAGCTGCGGGTGACAACATCGAGCTGGCTCGGATGGAGGAACACCCGCCAAGAGGCGAAGTCGCCCGACTCGAGGACATTTCGCAGCTCGTCATTGTCGCCGCCCTCGAGATACGCGTACTCCAGCCGGGCTGCGGGAGTCTTGAGACCCTCGACGAGCCGACTGTCGGCATCTCCGTGGACCGGAGCCACCATCCCAAGGCTCTCCTTGACCTCCTCGATCGTCATGCCCGCGACGAGGCCGATGAAGGCATCGCTCTCCCAGGCGGGGCGATGCTCGAGGGCCTTGAGGAGCAGATCCTCAGACTCGAGCCCGAGGACGATCTCCGTCGAGGTGGGGTCGATGCCGAGCTCGGACTCGAGAACTTGAGGCGTGTAGCCAGCGTCCGTGAGAGCATCCGATGGCCGCGTGGGTGCGGCTTCGACAGGGGGCGGTGCGCTGACGCTTCTCTCCTCCATCTGCTCTCGAGCCTGTTCTTCGGCGATGCGGAGCGCTTCGCGCTCCGCAACTGCGGCTTTGACACGCGATTCGACCTCGGCCCTGACGACCGCGGGATCGGGTTCGGACGCGTGGACGAGTTCGGTGATGCCGTTGATGGGATTCACCCGCAGAGTCGCGGTCTTGATCTTCGCGATGTCGTCATCGTGGTTGTAGATCCCGACGATGACGAAATGGTGCGTCTCCCTGTCGCGAAGCTCGAACATGACGGCGCGGTAGAAGTCCGTGACGCGGCCTGTGCGCGCCCGCGAGTCCGCGCTGCCCGCGATGGGCTTGACCCGAAGCGACGGATTAGTCGGATCCTCTTGGAGCTTCTCGAGGAAGTCCATGACCGACTTCTTGATGCTTCCATCAAGCTTCAGGCTGTTGTGGATACTGATTGACGCGGTCATCGGCGTGCCAGTTCTTTCAACTCGGTGGGGATACGGTCAGCACTGAGATCCTTCGCTCCGAACACGGTCCAGCCTCCCAGCGCTGCAGGATCACCTTCATCGTCGTAGAGCATGGCGATCTTCGCGCTTGTCCACATGAGCAGAGCCGGAATCCCGGAAATCTCACTGCCGATCTCATCCGCCACAGGCACTCCTTCGTCGATGAGCAGCTGGAGCGATTCCTCGATGCCCTCGCCCTCGAACTCCTCGAGAATCTCCTGCCATTCGCTGGAGACAACGGAGGAGATCGACTCTTCCACGGGCGTTTCCACGGGTGTGGCCACGGACGGCTCCTCCTGGCCCACAGTCTCAGTGGAGTGAACGTCGATGAATTCAGCCGGATCGTTGGACAGCCAGTAGAGGTTGGCGAGGTTGAGGAAGTCGTTCCACTGCTCGATGCTCGGGTAGCCAGGTGTGGTGTCGAAGATCAGACGATTGGAGCGGATGCCTCCGCTGCCGTTGGGCTGCGCTTCGACTCTGACCCCGCCGCCGTGGATTGCGCCGACGAGCCCGTTGTCGAGCCGTTCCGCGCCTTTGGATAGGACGAAGGCTGCCGCGACGTGCCGCATGTCCTCCCAGGCGGGATTGTCCGGTCTCTCAAGGATTTTGAGGAGCAGGTCGAAAGGTGAGGCCTTGACGAGGCTGTAGTTCGTCGCGCTGAGCCCACAGGACCTCCGGGCAAGCTCTTCGCCATTGGCAGTGCCGAACCACGCGGGCTCGATGGTGCTGTCGCTCTGCCTGCGATCGAGGTCGCGAGAGGTGAGAGCGAAGGGCTGGATGCCCTCCTCATACAGGCGAGCCCGCTTTCGAACATCGCCGTCGACTCGGTTGTTCGCGGGAGATACGTGATACGCGGCGCCATCCAAGAAGACGGCAATCGGCCGGGCATTCGAGTTCATCGGTTCGAAGTAGAAGTCGGGCACCGTGTATCCGAACGAGTGCTGTTCTCGCATGCGCCACTTGATGCCTGCCGGCGATACGCCGGCGGCGGGCATCGTGAACTGCCATTCGCTGCGACCGCCTGACATCGACTGCGTGACGGTCACGCCGGGCAGCGCCTCGAGGGCGGCGAGCAGCATCTCCCTGAATCGGTTCTCAAGGTGGGAGCCTTCGGTGATGGCGGGACGACTCGTCATGATCTCCCACTCGTCGCCTGTAATGGGCGTGCCCGGCTCGGGGCTCCGCGACGCAAGCAGCAGCGACCGGAGTACCGCTTCTGCAGCCGCCCGTGACGTGGACTGAACTGCGCGGCGCGCGAAGGGGATCAGGCACCGCGGGCAGGCCATTCTGTCCTCGAACTGACACGGACATGCCGACACAGTCTCGAGGGCGGCGGTCAGCAGGCGGCGCACATCCTCCGGCTTCGCGAACTGGTAGAGGTAGCCGGTGCCCCCATAGATCGAGTCTGAGAGCAGGAGTGCATCGACCGGGCCGCGCTCTCCCATCACTCTCACACTGTCGACCTCGAGGTGCGCCGGATTCCCACCGAGCACCTCCTTGAAGCCGAGACGGATCGCGGCCGTGAGGCTGGGGATGGCGAGGCGGTCAGCATTTGAGGAATAGCGCTCGGGCAGATAGAGCAGCACGCCTTGGGTGCGCAGCGTGCGGCCCAGAGCGAAGGAAATCGACTTCTCCTCGTGGGAGTGCCGCTGCGGGCACCAGGGTCGGTGATCCCACTTCGAGTTCGATCCGGCCTGCGAATCCACGTGGCCACAGGACTGGCACACCCGGAAGAGAGGCGCTGACACGGTTCTGCCGCCGACCGTGAGCTCCGGGCCCTCGCCCCTGCCGAGGTTGAGCCAGCGCAGGTCGACACGGGACATGAAGGCTGCACCGAATCCGTCCTGCGTGTACCACGTCTTGTCTTCAGCGCCTTCAGGCACAACAAAGCTCATGTGCATCGCGTACATGGCCGACGTGCGTTCGTCGCGCGAGTCGTTGATCGCGGCCGATGTCTGCTCGACCTCGGAGTACACCTTCTTGAGGGGCAGCACATCGATGACCGCACCGGTGTCGGCGAACCTCGGGTCGTGGCAGATCGGGCACGAAGGGCGCTGGCTCTCCCACTCGAGCTCCGAATACGAGCACTGGGCACAGATCCGCCACTTCTGGACGGCCTCGCCATCCCTGCCGATCTCGACGGAGTCGATCTTCGCAGCGATCCCCTGCGCATAGAAGGTCGAGCCCGGGGCGAGCTCGGTGAGCGCTGCGGAGATGCCCCGCGAGTAGTTGTACGGCTGCGTCTCGAACTCGAAGGTCTGCGGGTCGAGGCGCGTGACATGGACCGACAGCTCGACAGCGTCATCGAGCAGGGTGAAGTTCGGCAGAATGCCGTACCGTTCGAGGGCGGTCACCCAGTGCTCCTCGAGGAGAGTTTTACGGCGCGACCTCTCGAATCGCAGCGAGGAGCGAACTTCGCGGCGCTCCTGAATGACGTCGTCATCACCGGCATCATCCATCGCCTCGAATGCCTCGACCTGCTCCTGCAGGTTGGCGATGCGCTCGGCAATCGACTGCCGTTCGTCGAGCCACTCACGCCGAGCATCCTCCAGCTTCGAGCGGAGGTTCGCCACACTATCGCCGCGCGCCCATGCCCGCAGCTGCGTCGTGGTCGACTCATCGACGCGGTCGGCAATGGTCGGGATGAACTCGTCGAGAGCCCGGTCAACCGTAGAATCGAGACTGTCGACCAGAACATCGATGAGCGTGGGGTTTCCCGGACTGTGGTCGAACACGTCGAAGCTGGTGTGGAGCTTGGCGACCATGTCATCGAGCGGCAGAGTGTCGATGAGATAGGCGGTGAACTGGCGCTCGAGGATCTCGACAGCGGAGAGGAATGCCGCTGGCGGTGTGACCATACCGGAGATGATCGAGAGCGGCTCATTGAGCTTGGGCAGCACCTCGCCGCGGCCGCGGATAAGCGCGAGAGCGAGGGAGTTGCCTGTCAGGCGGCCTGCTCGGCCGACCCGCTGGACATAGCTCGCAACCGTGTTCGGCAATGAGGACAGCATGACCGTGGACAGGTCGCCGATGTCGATGCCCATCTCAAGCGTCGGTGTTGCCACCAGCACGTTGGGAGCGTCCGGTGCCTGGCCCTCGCCAGATCCACGGAACGCGTCCTCGAGCTCCTTTCGTGTCGTGTTCTCGAGCATCCCCGTGTGCTCGCGGGCCACCACGCTGCGGGGCGTGGTCGCCGCATAGAGCCTGCGGTAGTAGTTGTCGGGAACTGGGACAGCATGCAGGGTGCCCTGACACGAGGGGACGAAACACGGCGCATCGTCGAGGAGGTCACGGACGTCCATGGCAAGACCGGTGCTCGCACGGCAGATGCCGCACTCGAGAAGGTGCGGATTGTCTTCACTGGTGATGACAACGTGCTCGGGCTCAATCGCGTAGATCGTCGCACCGGAATTCGTGTTGACCGCCGTGAGGAATCCTCGTGCTGACAAGGCGCCAAGGAGGGCGCTGACTGCGCGGGCCGAATCGTGGGGCGTGAGGCCGAGCATCCTCGACGTCCATCGGGCGTACCTGCCGGTCGGTGAACCTGCTGCGGCGACTCCGTAGTCTCGCTTGGCCGACGACAGCGGCGAACCGACCCGAGGGAACTCGGGCGACCCTCCTCGCGGGAAGGCCGGCACACCCTGCGCTCGCTCCTGGCGCCGGTTGAGGAGATAGGCGTTGCCATCATCTTGGAGATAGCGCTCGAACCACCGATGGTTGATGCCGCCGCGGATGCGGATCATCTCGAGAATGCCGTGGACCCAGGCGGTGACTCCCTGTCCGTCAACCGTGTCGAGGGTATGCTCCACCACCTGGTCCATCGCCTCTCGACCCGCGGAGTCGAGCAGTGCGCCAGGAGCGTCGACCGCAACGTTCAGTGCGCCCGTCGAGACCAGTGATCGAGCAAGGTCGGCGCGTTGACCGAATTCGAGAAGCGCGTCGAAAGCGAGGCGGTCCTCGACCTTCTTCTCGCTCTTCCTCTGTTCTCGCCGATCCGCGGTCGGATCCCAGTAATTCTTGAACTCCGTGTAATCGGCGATTTCGGGCGGGAGGAGCTGGTAGCGCGACCGGCAATCATCGCCCGCTGCACGTGTGAGAGCCTCAGGGATCTCATCCAGGCCGTAGGAGGAGGAATCGATGGCACGGCGGATCTGCGTACGCAGCGCGAAGGCGCGTGATCGGGCCTGGACGAAGCCGGCTCGATGCGCGGCGTCCTGGACCGAGTCGGTGAAGACGAGAGTCTTCTTCTCGGAATCGTCGAGGCCCGGCATCCCGAACAGATTCGACAGAGACACCGACAGGAGGGTGGCCACCGAGGATCCGATGTAGCGGATGGCATCCTGCTCGCCACACGACGGGCACGTCTGATCCTTCGAGGCGTCCTCCGCATCCGGTCCGTAGTGGGTGAGGACGGGGATCGAGGCGAGTTCTTCCTCCTCGCCCTCGGCAGGAGGCGACATCGACAGCTGCTGAGTATTCGTGTGCAGCCACAGGACTGCCGATGTGCCATCGGAGCGAAGCCCCGCGACGGGCCTATCATGCGCCAGCGCGTAGAGCTGCTCCTGCGTTGCGTCGATGAGAGCCCGCGTGCGGTCGCCGTTCCGAACTGAATCCTCCCGGACCTTCTGCGGGGTGAGGATGACCGCGCCCGTGCCGGGCTCGAGACTGACCATCCA
Organism: Flaviflexus huanghaiensis; assembly: GCF_014118685.1. Lineage (GTDB taxonomy): Bacteria > Actinomycetota > Actinomycetes > Actinomycetales > Actinomycetaceae > Flaviflexus > Flaviflexus huanghaiensis. Next base: position 26,680 of record NZ_JACFAK010000012.1, on the reverse strand, counting down.
CCCGGAGCGTCCGCAGCTTCGGCAGTAGCAGGCAGGGAGGAACGTCGCTTCTGACTCCGCGTTACCATCAGTGGCGCCATCATCGCTCCAGCGGAAGACGCCCTCACCGAGGGTGCCGACTGAGCGATCCACTCGTGACAGCTCTCGGAGCCAGAGGTGGGCCTCGACTCCCGGCAGGCGCTTGCCACCCCAGGGATCGCGCTCCCCGTGCTTCGATCGGAGGTAGGAGAGCGCTGCAAGGGCGTGGCTCATGAACTCAACCGATTTTTCCTCGCCGAGCCTCCGGGATTCTTCGCCGAGCACGAGGTCGGGAAGAGTAGCCACACCGTCCTGCTCGCGCCTGATGAGAGGCGTGGCTGAGCCGGCGTTGGTGAGCATGAGAGCAGTCAGCTCGTGCTGAGCAGCATTGGCGATCGCTTCATCGAGACTGAAACCATCGGCACCACGCCGGCAGCCCCACACCTGCTCGCAGAAGTGCGCGAAAACCCTCTCGTCGTAGTCTGGGCGGTCAGCCGCCCCGGCCAGAGCATCAAGAAGCCCCTCGATCTCATCGGCTGTCGGCACCGTTCGCTGTTCGGCAGGCTGCGTGCTCGCGCCGAAGAGCCCCAGCATCTCCGTACGCCACTCATCGAGCGATAGGAGGGTTTCTGGGACGATGCAGTCCTCATCGAATTCCATGCCGAACACGGTCTCGGCGAAGTCGAGCACCGGCTGGTTCTCGCCCTTGGCCCCGAGAGTGGCCGACGTTGCGACGGGCGTGAGCCGCCCAAGGCATCTGCTCGACTCCTCCTCCGTGAGAAAACCTGCGGGTTGGAACCGCTTGAGCATGAGACCGAGCCGGCGGAGCAGCAGTGCCACATCCGTGCCCTGTGCGCCGTCGTAGGTATGGAACTCATCGAGCACCAGGTATTGGAGCGAGGTGGCCGAATGCGCCCAGATCTCACGGTCCGCGGGGCGCAGGAGAAGCTGATCGAGCATCTTGTAGTTGGTGAGGAGAATGTCCGGAGGATTTCTCTGCATCTCGCTGCGGTCGGTGATGAGCTGGTTACGGCTCATCGTTGTCCGATTCGATGTGGCCTCGCCGGTGTAGATACCAGCGGTCAGTCCGTGCAGCTCGTCGTTGTCCCAGATGAGCTTGGCGATGCGGTCGGCCTGATCGTTGGCCAGGGCGTTCATGGGGTAGAGGATGAGGGCCTTGACGCCCTTTTCCCCTTCCATCCGAGCCCGCCGAGCATGGTCGAGGATCGGCATGAGGAACGACTCCGTCTTACCCGAACCCGTGCCAGTGATGACAATCGTCGGATCAGGGTCCCGCCTACCGTTCTCATCCTTCGTCCGCAGCCGGGCGAACGCCTCAGCTTGGTGGTGGTACGGCACAAACCCATTCGGAAGCCAGTCGAGGATCTCCTCCCAGTCCGTCGCCTGCGCATACGGCAGCCGAGTCCGCACGTAGGGCCCATGGAACATCCCTGTCTCAGGATGACTGAAGAACTGCTTCAGTGCCTCCGCCATATCGGGATCCGCCAGCGAAAAGCTCGTCGCCAGATACTCGTTGATACCGTCCCGAATGTTGTTGGCGGCGTGAACCGGAATGAGAGTCGCCATTGACTAGTTCTCCTTCAGAATCTTCTCGTACTTCGCGTACGCTGCGCGCAGATCTGCTTCCCGATCGAGCTGGCGAAACGGGTACTCATACAGGTACTCGACGCCGGACTGGGGATGAGTCAACCGCCGCTCACTCTCGGAGAGCTGCACAGCGTCGCCCACCTTGGCCTGCTTCTTGAGGATCTCCTTCGGAACCTTGCGCCCATTCGCGTCGAAGCGATCCTCCTGATCGTAGCGGCGCATAACCGGGAACTGTGTCCGGTAAATCATGCACAGCTCATCGGCTGTCACGCCGAGAGAGATGGCGACGATGGCATCGATGTCGTTTTGAGCTGCTCGGCGTTGCTCCTCGATCCGGAGCGGAGTCGCAGGAGACCATTCGGCGCTGGATATCTCTTGCCAGATCGGCCCGTACGCGGAAGTCAGAGAGTTGAGTTTCGTGTACAGTCTCGCGAGCTCAATCTCCAACAGTGGATGCGGCGCAAAAGGGAGTTTCTGAATGGTCTGCGCGTAGATGTTGGCTACTCCCGTAGCCCTAATCTGGAAATCTGCAAGTAGCGAAGACATCGATGAGGCGGCTAAAACTGTCGACCGCCGACTTCTAGCGCACGTCCCGGTGATGGCCGCACCCGAAACGGCTGCGGCGGGCGGGATAAGGGCGGGATATAACGTACGGTAACCCGTGGTCGCGGCCATTTTTCGCCAGGCAAATCGGAACAAAGACCGGTCGGGTACCAGTTGCTCGTCGACCTTGTGATGCGTATAGGAAGAGTCGTAATGGTCACCTGTTACTCTGACGAAAGCTGTTGCCGGAATGAAATCAGCCGGGATCGCCTCCAAGTCGATCTCTGTCCAGTCCTGGTTGTGCTTCATCGTCGGATTGGGCTGCTTCTGCATCGGCAGAGACACTCCGAGATGAGGGCCCTGGAGAATCGCATCCTCCCACAACTCTGGATGCCCCCAGCCGACGTCGAAGTAGCCCTTCTTGCGATCGGCAGTCTCATGCCAACCGCTCGAGAACTGCAGGTCGATTTCTCCGATGCGGGGTGCGTGGGAGAGCTTCTCGAGAACTGCCGCTGCCTCGGTATTGACCGCATAGACCATTCGGGCTTCGAGAATCGGCACGTTGCCTGTCTCGAGGATGGAATGCCAGACCTTGAGTGTCTCCGTGTCGATCGTCTGAATGCGGTCCTTATGCGGGCGGAGGTCCCAGTTGTCGTGGTCATCCTTCAAACCAGGGAGCGGCCCGCTGCCGTCGTGGCTGAGGGATTCGGCGACAGTGCGCGGGTGGTAGAGGGACCCGGCGTTGAGGAAGTTCGGGGTGCTTTGAGGCGCGGAATAGACGTGCACCCCGTACCCGACAAGGTGGTGCACATCGAAAAGGACCAGCTCGTTGATGAACTGCCAGTGCCTGCGGAGTCTGAGGTATGCGCCTCGCCGCAGCGGCGCAGCCTTCAGCTCGGTGAGGTGCGATTCTGGGTGGATCAGAGAGACGACACCCGCGTCGGAGTTGTTCGACCACGTCCGCTCCATGAAGGCGCGGTAGAGGTCGGGCTGCTGGTTGATGAGGTAGGGATACGTCGGCGTGGTGCCCAAGAAAGTTGCGGTGGCCACGGTTTCGCCGATCCCGCTGAGGATGATGTTTTGAACCTGCTCGTCCTCCGCGTAGCGTTCTCGGCGGTCAGCTTTGGCTCGCTGAGTCGGCTTGTGGGCAAGAGTGAACCACGGGTCCACCTCGGAGTAGAGACCGTCGAGATCGGTCCTGGGTCGTACCCACGGCGGGTTGCCGACCTGCAGATCAAACCCGCCCTGCGCGAACACCGGGGAGAAGTCGAGATCCCAATGGAAGAAGGCCTGGGATGCGGAGGTCTCGATGACTGTGTTGAGCCACGGATGCTTGTCCACAACTTCTGATATCGGCAGCGTTGCCGCCGAGAGAATGGCGAACTGCTCCTGTTCGTTGAGCTCATTCCATTCCACCGACGCGCCAAGAGCCGTTTGGCCATGATCGACGGTCTTTCCGGTGACACCAAGAATGTCCGTCAGCGCATCGAGCCACTCTCCGAAATCCGGAAGGTTGGTCGAAACGGTACCGCACTCGTCGACGTCCAGTTCCGACAGCGGCCAGAACCAGAGGGCGCTCCACGCATCCATGACCAGTCGCAGCCGGCGATAAGCGCCGTCCTCGTTACCGAACAGATCTCGTTCGATCTGTTCGCGCGAGGTGTTCTTCGCCGGTTCGTCGGCCTCCCGGCCCCACACGGAGATGCTTCGGCGGGACTGCTCCTCGGCAATCTCAAGTCGCGTCAGCGCGAATTGCCACAGGGCCTCGACCCGCTGTGAGAGGTTCTCGAGCCTCTTCACTTCGGCCTTGGTCGGCTTGCGAAGGATGCTGCTCCGCCACGCCTTGAGGGCCTTCTGCCGTGGGGCTGCGATGCTCTTGAGGTCCTTCGCATCAGCCGCTGCTCCCCAACCGGTTGCGGGCAGGAGGAAGTGGTGGATGCGGCCGCTGACGCTGAAGTCGGGCTTGCCGGTGTCGATGGCGGTGCGCAGAGTGGTGAGCGATTCCCGGCGCGGCGTCTCCTTCTGCCAGGCCTTACTCAGCACCTGTGCCTGGGAGTAGGTGGACCGCAGTGCGCCGATGAGGGAGTTGCCCTGCCGCAGATGAAGACCGAACCACGGGGCCTGAAGTTCGGAGGTCATCGTGTCGAGCCAGAGCGAGATCTCCGCCAATTCGACAGCAGTCGCGTTGAGGTCGACTCCGTAGACCTGGTGGAGTGCGATGTAGGCCTTGACCTTCTGAAGCTCACGAGTGCGGTCCTCGGCGGGGATGTGCTGCCCGAGTTCGGCCTGGCGAAGTTCGAGGTAGAGCTCCGCCAGCTGACGGACTGCCTCGACGGCGAACGCTCCGGAGCCCATGGCGGGCTCACAGATCGAGAGGGAGAGGACATCCTCAGCCTTGTTGATTCTTCCCTCGTCCTGAAGAACCTCGATCGCCTGGCCGACGGTGAACTCCGTGAGGACCTGGGGGGTATAGAAGGAGGCTGACCGCTGGCGGTCTCGCGACGACTGGCGGAATACGAAGGAACCACGGTTGTGCCGCCGGCGGATTCTCTTCATGCCGCCGCCCTCGGCTTCGACCTCGACTTCAACGAAGGAGTTCTGCGGAACGTCATCAGCCCTCGATGTTGGGATGACCCAGGAGCCCTTCTCCGGGTTTCCGTTTGGGGCGACCTCGTAGAGGTCCTCCTGGGCGATGAAGCCCTTGTAGGACATGAGGCCCTCATAGACCTGCCCGAGTTCAGTCACTCCCAGCGTGGCGTAGGAGATGAAGCCGCGATCCCGCGAGGACTTCTTCGAGAGCAGGAGGTTCTCCAGCACATGATTGAGACAGAGGTTCGACAGCTGCACTTCGTCGATGTAGGAGGTTGCACGGCTCTGGAAGAGGTCGGCTCGCAGGTTCCTGAACTCGAGACCGGGCTCGCCCGCTTCGGAGTCGAAAACATCGTCGGTTCCGTGTGACGGGTCATGGCCTTCGTCGACCAGCCGGAAGAGAACCTGGAGGGACTCGTAGAGATGGGTGCCGTTCTGGGCGCGGCGGGAGACGGGTGGGTTGAGGATGAGCTCGCGGAGTCGAGTGAGACCATACCCATCGTCATACTCCGGTGTGCCGGTGGGAAGGACCTCCAGCTCGGGGGATGCCTCCGCGAAGAGCAGGAAGAGGATGCGGTAGAGGTAGCGCAGTGACTGCTTGGCGAGTTCATTGCCGTCAACCGACTCGATGTCGAGCCCGGCCGCCCTGCGGCGCTGGAGGACATCGTTGCCGATGAGCTCGATCGATTCGCGAACGGCGTTCCGCAGTTCGCCGGAGACTTTGATCGCGTGTTCCTTCGACTCCTCCAGAACCTCGATCCACCATGTCACGCCCTCGGGCGAGCGCTCCGTGTTCTCGCGAGCGAGCGCGCACGCGACCCGCTGCAGCTCGCCCTTTGAGGTGCGGTCGTTGCGCTCTGCGGCGAGTGCGACATCGACGGCGAGATAGCGGCCGAGCGGCCAACTCTCCCGCTCGGCGAGAAGCACCCACTGGCCGGCGATGATGAGGGCGAGTGCCGGCGGGTTCTCGGACAGGAAGATGTCGCTGACAACAGCAGCGGCTGGTCGCTCGGCAGTCTTCTCCCCGTTGGTCACATCCCCGAGGATTCTGGCGGTCAGCACATCCTCAACAGCGTCGACCTTCTCGGCCTCGACGAGGACGACAGAGCGGTTATCACCGGACCAGGCGTGGACGGAGAAGGTTTCGTTGAGGTGGTCGAACACGGTCGGCTTGAGGTCGCCGTAGCCGAACGCGGCGCGGATGACGGCGGCCACGTCTTCTGGGCGGGCGTCCTGCGTTGACAGCGCTGTCTGCAGGTCGTTGCGGTGCTCGAGCAGCCTCGTGAGAGGAGACATGGCGCCTGCGTCTTCGCCCGTCTTCCACTCCTTCACGCGATTCTGGACTCGCTTCGAGAACGACTCACCCTTGGTCTCGTCGGTCGTGAGGTAATGGTCTGAGATCCAATCCTCGACGTTGATCATTGATTCAAAGCTGGCCATCAGAGCGCCTCCTGCTCATTCGGGAGGACAAGCACGAGCGGTCGAATGAGCTGTTGATCCGGCATCAATGCGTTCATGAGTTGGCGCTCCTCCTGGATGAGCTTCTCCGAGTGGCGAATCGGTGCGGTGCGCTGGCCGACGATCTCGATTCCTGCTTCCCAGAGATGAGCACGGTCACTCCAGGATTCAATGCGCTCCTCGGCTCGCTTCCTCGCTTCGGCCGACATCGGTGTCGCCTGGTCCGTCGCGAGTCGTACGGCCTCCTCGATGAGGGAGTGGTGATCGTCAGGCAGTCGGGTGTCGCCGCGGTTGACGGCATCAGCCCCGAGGCCGACCGATCGCAGCCACTCGACGGGGTCGGTGACGACGGTGGTGTTGAAGATATCCGACGTCGCGATGAAGGAGCGGGAGATGACCTGGCCGCGCTTGTTGCTCAGTGTTGCCATGAGGAAGACCGTCGGCTCCGAGACTGAACCCTGGACGGCCGGGATCTGCCCCCGGCTGAGGTTGGCGAGAGCAAGGTCCGTCGCCCAATCGGTGACGGGGTGGAGGGGGCCGAGGTGGTGGGCTCGCGGCCACGTCGATCCGTCCTCGCCTGTCCGTGCGGCAGTGAGGACCTGCTGTCCCTGCTCGAAGGACGTCGTGAAGACGAACTTCTCCTTGACTCGGCGGTCAGCGACGTAGTCCTGGGGCAGGAAGTCGAGTCTGCGCTGCAGGTCCTTAGGTGGCAGCAGCTCAGCGGTGCTGTTCGGATGCTTGACGAAACCGACACCATTGCGGCCGGGAGCAGCCTCCGGAGTGCCGTGGAAGGCCTCTCGAAGGGCGTCCTGGAGGTAGTCGATCTCCTGCTCATACAGGCTCGCCGCGGACTCTGACGCCGCCACGGCTTCAACGACTGAGCCGGGCTCGTTCGACCCTCCGCTCTCGAGGGAAGCAAGCAGTGCATCAATGCTGTCCATGGAGTCGCTATCGGCAATCATCTCAGGATCGGCCACGACATCGTCGAAGTCGCGCTGACCCTGAAGGACGTCCCTGATGGCGTCCTCCTCGAGCTTGACCGAGTGCTTGCCCATGAGTGCGCCGGCATCGCCGATGATCGTGTGTGCTCGATCCTCTCGCTCGAGGAGCCGCAGAAGCACATGGAGTTCGCCCACGTTGTTGTTGGCTGAGGGATCGAGGAGCAGTGACGTGATCTCGGGGGAGTTCAGCTGTCCGTACCGGTCGATGCGGCCATTGCGCTGCTGGATGCGGATGAGGGACCAGGGGATGTCGTAGTGGATGAGGTGGTGGCAGAGCGTGTGAAGGTTGACGCCTTCGGATGCGACGTCGCCAGTCACGAGGATCCGCAGTTTCGAGTCCGTTCTCTTGAACTCGTCGACCAGCCTCATCTGCTCCTGATCAGGGAGCCCGCCATGCATGACCTCCACGGCGCCTGCGGGCATACCCAGGGCTGTCGACAGGTTCTTCTTCAGCCAGTGGAGGGTGGCAACGCGCTCGGAGAAGATGACGACACGGGTCTGTGACTTCTTGGATATGCCGATGCGCGTGAGCTCCTCAAGGAGCTGCTGGAATTTCGCGGACGATGCCGGTGTCACACTGTTGCTGAGGCGCTCGAGCCGGCGGAGGGTGTCTGCCTGCTCCGGATCGGAGTCCTCGACGCGCTTGATCCTGCCGCGCACGGTCTCGGACAGGGCTGCAGGCGAGGAGAGGAATGCTTTGACCATCGTCCACGGGAACAGCCGGTCACCCGCAGGATTCTTCCCTCGAGGATTGATCCACACCTCGTCCAGCTCCGCGGCGATGGCGTCCTCCTCCGGAGAGGCTGGGACGTGGACGTTGCGGGGCTCGGCGCGCTTTGCCCACTTCCTCCCGACCTCATCAGCCACTTCAGGGGAGTTCCTGTGCCTGCGAATAATGAGCCGTTCAGCGGCCGCGCGGTCGATCGTCCCATCCGGCAGCACCGCAGTCGGATCGAGCAGGCGAAGAATCTCCTTGAAAGACTCCGGGTCGCCGTTGTGAGGCGTTGCGGAGGCGAGCAGAAGAGCCTCCGCAGTTGAGGCGACTGTGCGTGCCAATGCGTTGTTCAGCGTGCCGGTATTGGTCGAGTTGTGGATCTCGTCGATGACGACCGCATCCCACCGGACCTTCTCGAGCTGCGCACGATACTTCGGTGACTTGATTGTGTCGAGGGAGATGATGACCCGCGGGTAGTACGTGAAGGGGTTCCGGGAGGCGGGGAGGATCTGGCGCACCTTTTGAATGCCGACGGAGTCAAGGCGGACGAGAGGAATTGCGAACCTGGCCCACAGCTCCTGCTGGAACTGCTCCATGATGTGGCGCGGCGTCACGACGAGAATGCGCTCACCGCGGCCGCGGCGAATGAGCTCGGAGAGGATCATGCCGATCTCGAGCGTCTTGCCGAGGCCGACAGCATCCGCGATCAGTACGCGCGGCCGCGGATTCTTGGTCGACAGCGCCTTGCGGACGGCGCAGAGCTGGTAGTCGAGCGGGTCGAGGAGCATCTGCGTCGAGACCGAGAGCTGCTCCTGATAAAGGGGGATCGGAGTCTGCCGCAGGGTCGTCTCGAGCCAGAGGCGGCTCTGCCGGTATCCTGGAGAATGGTCAGGAACAACCTCGACCTTGGTCGGGTCGAGAACCTCAATATGGTCGAGCGCTGAATAGAACGTCGCATCCTCATCCCGCACGTACTCCGACAGGCCCCGAACCTTGAGTCGATAGCCGTCGACAGACCGTGCGACATTGGTGATCAGCCACATTTCGTCGCGAACGGTGACGACTGCACCCGGAGCATAGTTGTGCTGAGACACCTGCAGCGTTGCAGATGCTTGAGTTTCGCCCATGAAACCAACCTTGATGACGCAGTTCGAGGCCATCGAGAAACGTCTCTTCTCGCAGGTCCACAAACATCACTTACTGTTCTTTATCCACTGTCAACTATAACGGTGACAGAATTTGCGGAAACTCCTGCTTTCTCGGTGTAGTGCCCGCCAGCGCATGGTACGTTTCCCTCGCATCGCGAGAAACGGCACGATTGATACTGTCAATGGGCGGCCCTCGACAGGCCCGTACCAGCACCAGCGAGGGAAAGACTGGTGCGATCCGCGTCTGATCTTCAGTAGGGTCCCGGACGTCATCCCCCTCAGCGGCCGGACGCCTCCACCTCAGCCGCCGCCCGGATACCCGCATCGAGAGCGCCCTCGATGGAGGGGCTTGTCCGATGGTCGCCGGCGAGGAACGCCCGCCCGCTGATCTGCGACTTCTGGGCCGAAGAGCCAGCCGCATAATCGGGCAGCGAATGCGGGACGTCATCGCGGGCGAGAAGAGTCAGCTCCCCGGCCTCCATCCCCCAGATCCTCGCGGTGTGCTCTTGTGCCTCGTGGTCGCTCACGTGCTTGGCCCCGAGCAGGCCGGAGGCCTGGATCAGCGGCGTGCCGTCGGGGGAGTAGCTCGGGGCCACGTTCGTCACGACAGCCGTATTGAGGACGGGGCCCGATCGAGTGCCATCAACGGCGATGAAGGGCTTGTCGGTGGGGGCGCGATCGGCTGTGAACCACCACGTGGTCAGTCCGTGCGTTGGGATCTGCTCGCGGCCAGTCAGGTCGCCCACGGCCTCGGAGCCGACGGCGACGATGAGGGCGTCTGCCGTCAGCGTCTCGCCCTGTGCTGAGACGGTGACCTGGGCAAGGTCCTCGGAATAGGAGTCGACCGGTGCGTCGGTGCGGATCTCGGCGCCCGCACGGCGCGCCTTCGCGGCGAGCTGCCTCGGCAGGGCCTGGATGCCGCGCGAGGGAAGGCTGGGGCGGCCGAGCGCGAACATCGTGAAGAGGAACCGGACGTAGTCGGCCGACGTCGACAGGTCATCGGTCGCAACAACGCCCGCGAGGAACGGCTCGAGCACCTGCGTGCGCAGGGGGCCATGAATACCAGCCGCGTCCCAGGCCTCGCCGATGGGGAGGTCCGCCTTCGAGCGCTCGATCGTCGACCTGCCGAACCATGTGGCGAAGGCGGCGATCTCCGACCTGTCAACGAGATCGCTCCTGAGCGTGCCGGTCAGGTGCTGTGGGTGGCGGGCGGGATGGGCGAGCAGGTCGAGGCCCTTCTCGGTCCGGACCATGACGCCGGACCCGAACGCGTGCAGGTCGAGTGCATCGACATCGACGTACTTCTTCACGCTCGGGTACGAGGGGTTGAGCAGCTGGAAGCCGCGGTCGACGAGGAATCCGTCAACCTCACGGGTGCGCTGCCGGCCGCCGACGGTACTCTCCTTCTCAAGGACGAGGACGCTCCGACCGGACTCGGCGGACTTCCAGGCCGCCATGAGCCCCGAGAGGCCAGCACCGATGATGATCGTGTCGTAGTGATTCGCCATGATTCCTCCGTCAGCAGCTGTCCCCGCCATCCTACGGCCGTCGACGGGGTGCGGCAGGAGCATTCGGCCTCTGCAGCCGTTGCGCGAATGGGCCGGCCAGACTCTGGGGACAGGTATGCCGCTGTTCCGGCTACCTCCCAGTCGTGCTCCGCTAGTGTGGTGGAATGGCTCGACACCTGCATCGATACCGAGAGATCGCCACAGTCCTGACCCGCCACGGGCTCTACGCCACCGCCGTTCAGGCCGGCTTGGGCCGATGGGTGCCCGCCCCGGTGGCGGAGGGGGTGGACGAGACGTCCGACGTCCCCGAGCTGCTCGTCAGCGCCTTTGAGGAGCTCGGCGCCGCATTCGTCAAACTCGGTCAGCTGATCTCCACCCGTCCCGACATCTTCCCCGAGGAATACTGCAACGCCTTCGCGAAGCTCACCGATTCGAGCGCCCCCGTCCCATTCGAGGAGCTCGAGGGAGTCATCGAGGCGGACCTCGGTGTGAGCGTCGATGAGGCCTACGCCTGGTTCGACCGCGTCCCCGTCGCCGCCGCCTCGATCGGCCAGGTCCACCGGGCACGGCTCCACGACGGTCGCAGTGTGGTCGTCAAGATCCGCAGACCCGGGGTGGCCGCCGAGGTCCATGAGGACCTCGACATCCTCCGCACCCTCGCCGGCAGGCTGGTCCGGAGCTCCCAGACGTTGGCTGATATGGACTTCACCCGGCTTGTCGATCAGTTCTCCGCCTCCCTGCGTGCCGAGCTCGACTACGTCGTCGAGGCGCGAGCCTGCGAAGAGATCGGAGCGAGCTTCGAGGGCGACCCGGCGGTTCATATCCCCTGGATCGACTGGGAGAGCACGACGGCGCGTGTGCTGACCATGGAGGAGCTCTCCGGAGTCCGGATCGATGACCTCGAGGCTCTCGATGCGGCCGGTATCGACCGGCCCGTGCTCGCGCGGCAGATCGCCGACATGTTCGTGAGCATGGTCTTCGAGGATGGCGTCTTCCATGCGGACCCTCACGCGGGCAACCTCTTCATCGAGGATGATGGAACGATCGGCATGATCGACTTCGGATCGGTCGGCCGGATCAACGAGACCATGCGGCGCAGGTTCGCCACCATGGTCCTCGCCTTCTCGAAGAACAACCCGGATGCGATCACGCGGGGGCTGCTCGAGATCGCGCCCGCGCGCGGGGCCCTCGACCGTGCCCTGCTCCGCAGCGACGTCGCGAGGATGACGGACCGACTGGACGGAAGCACCCTGGCCGACATCAGGGTCGATGAGCTCGGCAGTGAGCTCTTCGCGATCGTGCGCCGCCACCGGCTGTCGCTGCCCCCGGAACTCGTCCAGCTCTTCCGCATGCTCATCATCGCCGACGGTCTCGGACGGAAGGTCGACCCCGAGTTCGATATCAACGAAGCCTTGGCGCCTCTGACCGAGCGCCTCATCGAGGAGCGCATGGACCCGTTCGCGTGGGCGGGACGGCTCAAGGACGTGGCGGTCTCCGCCGCCGAGTTCGGCATCGACCTTCCCGATTTCGCGCGGAAGCTGGTCGACCGGATCGACAGCGGCACTCTCGACGTCCACATCCGCGCGAGTGAGCTCGATCCTCTGGTCGCTCGGCTCGAGCGAACGGGGGACCGGCTCGTCGCCGCTCTTCTCGTTGCCTCGATGGTCACCGGCGGCACGAACGTCCTCGTCGCGTACAGAGATCAGCTGGGTAAACTCGTCGGCCCGGCGATAGCCGCTGGCGGAGCGGCACTCACCGGCGGTAGCGCATACATCGCCTGGACGAGCCGGCCGCGCAGGCGCCGATGAGAGCGCGGCTACTTGCGCACGGACTGCCGCGGTGAGTGAATAAGATCGTGTACTCAGAAGTAACGGCCTTCCTCCGCGCCTCCCTCGTCGACCGAGTGCGAGAGCGCAGGGAAGAGCCCGCGCGCAGAGTGCGCACGCGCAGGATCATCGTCGCGACCACGTTTGTCCTCGGCGCGGTTGGCCTCGGTGCAGCGCTCACCATCGAACCAGGTGAGCCCCTCTTCTATGCGGCGACGCTCGGGGTTGCGGCCGTGTGGGTCATCGGCGCCTTCGCTTCGGGCCCGCTCCACCTAGGCCGGTCACGGACCCGGGCAGGAACGGCTGATGGGCGGGCGGCGCTACAGGGCTTCATCCTCGGTGGCACGCTCCTTGTCGTCTTCTTGCTCGGTGCGATGGTCGTTGGCCAAATCGACGTCCTGCGCGGGCCCGTTGATGACCTCATGGAGCACGCGCTTTACGGCAGTCTTCCTATCGTCGCCCTCGTCACCCTCATCAGCGGGGTCTGTGAAGAGGTGTTCTTCCGGGGCGCTGTCTACGCGGCCATGCCTCGCCGGTGGGAGATCGCCGGATCCACTCTCATATACGCACTGTCGACCGTCTTCGCGGGCGTCCCGCTGCTCACCTTCGCCGCCCTCAGCCTCGGCCTGCTCACCGCCGCCCAGCGGCGGGTGACAGGAGGGGTGCTCGGCCCTATTGTGAGCCATGTAACATGGTCGCTCGGCATGCTGTTCCTTCTGCCGCATGCTCTCTCGATTGGAGACCTCCTATGGTGAATGCGGAGCGGGGCCGGGCCCTGGTGACCGGAGCGAGCGGCTTCATCGGCGCCCAGCTGGTCCCCGCGCTCCTCGATGAAGGGTGGACCGTCCGAGTCTTCGCGCGCACGCCGAGCAGGCTCGATGATGCGTGGCGAGACAGGGTTGAGGTTGCCCAGGGTGATGCCACCGAGGAGTCGGACCTGCGGGAGGCGCTCGCGGACGTTGATGTCGCCTACTATCTCCTGCACTCGATGGACGGCAAGGGCGACTTCGTCGAAAGAGACAAAGCGCTTGCCCAGTCCTTTGCGACTGTGGCGAAAGAAGCCGGCGTCAACAGGATCATCTACATGGGTGGACTCCACGACGAGAACGCGGAGCTTGCCGCTCACATGGCGTCGAGGGCTGAAGTGGGCACGATCCTCCTCTCCTCCGGCGTGCCCACGACCATCCTCCAGGCCGGAGTCGTGCTCGGGGAGGGATCGGCGTCCTTCCAGATGCTTCGCCACCTGACCGAGCGGCTCCCGGTCGCGATCGCACCCCGCTGGGTGACGAACCGTGTCCAGCCCATCGACATCGACGACGTTATCCATTACCTCGTCCGGGCGGCCGAGCTGCCGCCCGAGGATTCGGGCCCGCTCGACATCGGCATGGAGGAGGTCTTCGTCTATCGAGACATGATGCGGCGCTACGCGAAGGTCACTGGGCTGTCCCGCAGATTCATGGCGACCGTCCCCGTCCTCACCCCGGATCTGGCGAGCCGCTGGGTCGGCGGCGTCACCCCGGTCTCATCCGGTGTTGCCAGGCCCCTCGTCGGCTCCCTCATCCACGACGCAGTCAAGGGAATGGGGAATGCCCGGGACGCCTCCGAGGTACTCGGTGACCCGGAGGGCGGACTCACCGGCTTCGACGAATCCGTCCGCAGGCACACGGCGGGTACCGACCCGAAGAGAGTCGGGCGGATCTTCCGCAGGGTCGCGCTCGCGGTCGGCGCGACAGCCGCTCTCGGGAGTGTCCTGACAAAGCCGGACAGCGCGTGGTACGAAAGCCTGAAGAAGCCGTCCTGGCAGCCGCCCGCGGCCGCGTTCCCGATCGTGTGGACCACGCTGTACGGAGTCATCACCGTCGCATCAACGATGGCGATCGCTGAGCAGATCGAGAACGGTGACGAGGGCGAGGCCCGCTCTTATGCTCGAGCGCTCGGCGTTAACCTGGCGCTGAACGCCGGCTGGTCCGGAATCTTTTTCAGGAGCCGCTCACCTGAGCTCAGTGCAGCGGCCGCTGGCCTGCTGACCGTGAGCAGTGCGGACCTGGCCCGCAGGGCCAGTAAGGCGCGGCCCCAGCTCGGCATCCTGCTCAGCCCCTACGCCGCCTGGTGCGGCTTCGCCACGGTGCTGAGCGCGGCCATCGCCCGCAAGAACTGAAGCGTAGGACCCGGCGTCAAACGCAACCTCTGCCCGGAATCCGCGGGTGCTTCGCTAAGCAGTCGCCAGCGCCGCGGGCTCGGCTGTCGACCTCACCTGGTCGGCGATGCCGTCGAGTCTGTGCCGCAGAAGCTCCCATGGAGAGCTGAGGTCGAGCGTCTGAGCGGCAAGGCGAGTTCCCTGGATCGTGACGTCGAGGTCCGGCGATCGTGACCCGGATGTCTGGGCGTAGAGGAGCAGGGCGCCGACGGTGCCACTCTGCTCAATGTCGGCATTTTTTGCATACGCGAACATCTGGTAAAGATGCGCGGAGCGCACCGTCCCCTTCCCATAGTGGCCCGTCTGCTGCGCCTCGGTGTAGTACTTCGCGTCGATGATGAGGGTGCGGCGCCCGCTCCGAAGCGTGACATCCGTCCTCATCTCCGGGAGCTGCGCCGCGTTGTACGAAGCTGCACGGTCGAGGTCCCAGGGAACCTTGCGGGCGGCGGGGGAGAGCTCGGGATGGTGGTGCTTGAAGTACTCGAGCAGAAATCGTTCGTACAGGCGACTCATCTCCTCATCCGCGACCCAGGACCGGAGCTTGAGTTCTCCGGACTGTTGGGTGGCGAGCAGCCCGCGGACGACGAGCTCGCAGACGCCGAGCAGGAGCCGGTACGTGGCATTGGCGCGGTGGTAGGTCAGTGCGCTCCACCTGATCTCTGAGGGGGCGATGTGGGTGACCTCCTCGAGATAGGGCAGGAGCCGGCGCAGGCCATCGCGACGATCTCGGTCGACGTCACCATGGCGGATGAGAAGGATGATGACCGATTTCAATGCCCGGTTGTGCGGAGTGTCCGCCACGTATTCGTCGAAGTCGCACACGAGCCTGCCACGCAGAGTCGAACGGGACGCGGCCGTCGTCGCGATATCGATCCGTCCACGCACCGTCGTCAGCTCCTCGCTCCGCATCCGGTAGTCGCGATGGAGTCCGCGCTTGACCTGCGACCCCACACCGCGCAGCAGGATTTCGGCGAACAGGTCGTGGATGCGGGTGAAGGACTCGCCTTCAACCTGCTGGACCCCATCGCTCTTGATCGCCCGGAACGCGTACGCCAGCATGTAGTGCACGTTCCTGATGAGGATCGGGTTCTCTGTCATGTAAGGGCGCTCCGCAGAGCGTTCGCCCACTCGTTCGCCTTCGCATCCTCGTCGAACCAGTACTCCTCCAGCAGAGGAATCAGCTCGTCTACGACGACTGAGAAGAGCCAATCCTCGTCGTCAACATTCGAGGGTTGCGGCTTGATGAGGTAGCTGTGCCCAATCTTGAAGCCTGGGCCCAGTCCCGGGTCGGCCCCGATTTCGCTGTTGAGTTTGACGACGGTCTCGACGAGCACATCCAAGGCAGGGCTGCCGACACTCTCTTTCCAGGCTTTGAAGCCTTCCGAATCGAAAGCGGGAGTCATTGTGAAGAATCCGAAGCGCCTGCGCAGCGCGTAGTCGATGACGGCAAGACTGCGATCGGCGGTGTTCATCATCCCGATGATGTGAACGTTGGGAGGGACGGTGAAGTCCTCCTTCTTATAGAGGAGGCGCAGTTTCCTGCCGCGCTTGTCTGCTTCGATGAGCATGAGCAGCTCGCCAAAGATCTTCGAGATGTTGCCGCGATTGATTTCGTCGATGATGAAGAAGTATGGCCTGCTGGGATCGTCCGCTCGGGCCTCCTCACAGAACTGGTAGAAGGGTCCCTCGTCGAGGACGAAGCCGCCCTGCTCGGTCGGACGGTAGCCCATGATGAAGTCCTCATACGAGTAGCTCTGATGGAACTGAACCATCTGGATACGGTCGTTGTCCCTCTCGCCCATGATCGAGTGGGCAAGCCTTCGAGCCGCGAAGGTTTTTCCGACACCCGGCGGCCCTGCGAGGATGATGTTCTTCTTTCTCAGGAGGAGTGAGCGAAGCCGGTCGTAATCACTATCTGAAATGTAAACGTCCTCGAGGAAATCCTCGCGTGTGTACGTCGGCAATGGTTCTGTCGTCGACGGCGCTTCTGCTGGGAGGCCGTCTGTGAAGAGCGCCTCGAGTCTGTCGATCTCGTCTCGCTTATCGGAGATATCGGTCAGGGTCTTGAGTGGTGCAGAGTCGGAAAGCGGCCATGATCCCTTATGAGTCCAGTTGACTGAACGGACGTGGCGGTAAGATTCCCGGTCCGGTTCGTAGCGTGCATCAGACGTCACTTCGCCGCGGCCGACGATCTCTTGTCGGCCCCTCTTCGCGTACACGATGTCGCCAATACGCATCTCCTGCTGGAACTGCCATACCGCCAACGCATCGTGCTTGGCAGAGGAGCCCGAGCCGTCCCCAGCCAGAATCTGGCGGATGGCCTCCTGGCTTTCGTACTCTGTGGGATCACCGAGCTCGTCCCACCCGATTGCCATCAGCTCGTTCGACGAGAACTCATCCCACTTGGAAGCCTGGCGTCCAGGCGAATACATCCAGTACCTGCGAGATCTCGGCTCGTCCGTCCACTCCGGATCGGCCGTCGGCGCCGGAGGATCCCAGACCTCTCGAATGCCTGGAGCCCAGAAGGTGAATTCACCGGAGATCTCCTCCGCGAGAACCGCACGGATGTTGAACAGATCTCGGTCTATTGCATCAGGGCCATCTCCGGTCGCGCCACCGACACGGTCCGCTAGAGCCTTGCGAATTTTCTTCTTCTTCTCCGCGGATGAGATCGCTTCGAAGGTATCGGGGCAGGCGAGGAACTGGAGGACGTTCCTTATGTCGGAACGGTCCTTGCCCGACTCGAGCATGACCCTCTGAAGCTCCCATGGACTGTTTCGCGCGATTATGCGTTCGTCTTCCCCGAGGCTGTTCCAGTGGATCATGAACGTCGCGGCCCACGTGAGGTGCAGCCACAGGCCACCGTAATATCCCTGACTGCCCTTCAGCCCGGCCCGTCCTGCGGGACGGGCCGTCCATTCGAGCATCTTGTCCGGGATCGTGACAGGGCTGTCCAGGTTTGCGAGCACCTGCTTGAGATTCGTCAATCGGGTTTCTGGCCGGCTATTGCTCAGCACGAATTCGCGCAGGAAGACGAGCTCGGCCGCAAGCAGTACAGTCTCTCTCTTTGCTCCACTGAGCTGGATGTCGAGCTTGTCCCATTGCCCCATGCTCTTGCCATGGATGGGATCATCCCCGACCCGGGCCCGAAGCTCCGCCCCGGCCTCAGCAGTCCAGATCGTCGCAGAAGGGTCGATGACCGACCTGCCGTCCCCGAGCATGTGGTCGAAGATCTCGCTCACGTCGCGTGCGAGTGCGACGTCTGCGCTCGGCCGCGAAGCTTGAATTGCCATGTAAGTGTCGTCATTGACTTCAGTCATGCCATCATTCTGTCAGTCGCCGGAGCCACTTTCCCGGGATGGGTGATTCAGGTCGAGAAGGAGGAAGCCCCGTCCTGCCTGGACGCAGACGACTGGGGATCGATGCGCGGTCGGCGCAGCCAGATGAGGTGCTCCTCGTCGCCCTGAAGCTCGAGCCGGCGCCAGAGCACACTTCCCGGCACTGCTTGACTCGCGTGCTTGGCGATGGCGCGGTTCTGGGCTTCACGATCAACATGAACCACGATGTCGCCCATGTTGCTACTGCTGGCGAACGGTGCTCCCGTCTCGGCCCGCAGAGCTTCCACCACCTCACTCGACAGCGTCCACGTGAGCACCGGCAGATCAAGCTCCTCGCTGGCGGCGAGCGCGGCGTGTGTCGCCGCGATGTGGTCAGGGTGGCCGGTGATGCCGAGCGGGTCGAACGTAAGAAGTGCGTCTGCTCCAGCCTCCAGGGCTGCCTCAGCGACGTGCGTGCGCAGTTCATCGGCATCGCAGTCCGCCAGCCCGCCGTCAGGATGGCCGAGGAGAATGGTCGACGCGGCTCCGAGCTCCTGGGCTGCGGTGCGCAGCTCCTCGGCCCGGACCACTGCAAGGTCAGGACGGGCGCCCAAAGTTGATGCCTCGCCCTGCGTGAAGCAGAGGATGTCAACCGCGGCGCCCTGCGACGCGAAGGCATCGATGACGGCGCCGAGTCCGAAGGACTCGTCATCTGGATGGGCGACGACGACAAGGACGCGGCGCCATGTGGGCAGGTGGTCGGCAGGTTCTCGGCTCATAGCCCCAGTATACCCCTAGGGGTATAGCAGTGCGACCGATTGCACCCTCGGCCTCAGGATCTGCGAGGGTCAATAGCTTCCGCCAGCGATCCGCTCGACGACGTGCCGTCGGATGTCTCGGCAGGTCCCGGGGTCCGCTAACGCACCTCCGGGAACGCGTCAGGGGCTTCAAGCCCGTACTTCCTCATGAGGAACAGGGTCGCTGCGTACAGTTGTCCCTCGTGGGCGAGGCGGCCAAGCGCGTGCTGATTGAAGCCTGCTCCCAGGAGCATGCCGACAATCGGAATACCCGCTGCCGAGCTGTCCAAGGCCAGCACCTCTCCCTCTCCAACCGTTTCGATGAGATCTCCCGCTGCATTCGCCACCCGAGGGTCCTCGGCGACCCGCGCGCTCCACACCTGTGCAGATCCGACAAGAGCGTCCCCTGCCGCGCCGGCTTCGCTGACACCCTCGGCTTGAACTGCATCGTGAAGGACGCTGCTTCGAGCAATGGCGTTGATAATGTCGCCCGGGTCGAGGTCGGCAGGACCGAACCCGAAGGAGTGGGCGATATGTGTGGCAAGCGCAATCGTCAGGGCGCGAACCACAACGAGGTCGAGCGAGATGGCGGCGAAGCCCGCGGCGGGAACCGGAACGAGGGAAAGTGCGCCGACGGCGCCGCCCTCGAGCAGGCCAACAGACCGCCAGTGCAGTTCCAGGTGGCGGTCACCCCCTTCGACCGTCTCCAGATCGAGGTCTCTCATATCCGCCAGAGTGCGGAGCATGATGCCATCCTCCGCAAAGGAGTCAATGGTCGTCTGCGGATCGGTCAGCCGGGCCGTCAGCGTCGTGGTGGAGCGGAGCAGGTGGAGCACCGCATCGGAAGTCATGCGGCTTCCACGAAAGGGGGCTCGAGCGTGCTCGACTGTGGAATGCACGGCGTGTTCGACCACCTCGACGGCGGGGGTTGCCACCCTGCTGACCTGTGCCGCGGTCTTTCTCAGCTGCCGAGTCACCCTGTTCGGCGGGAGTTTTCGTTTTTCGGCGGCCAGCCGCCAATGCTCGGTCAGCTCGTCCCATCTGCGCTGCTCGTAGGCAGACATCTGGTTCTCGGGCGCGTCATCCATGGCCTCAGCCTAGGCCGCCGTGGCCGTGACCGCTGGTGCTTCAGCCGAGGTGACGGCAGCTGAGAGGCCGGGTTAGTCGCCCAGGAAGCGGGGCCGAAGCGGGGGCCGCGGCGCCCCTGGCAGGGCGCCGCGGCACTGGAGGCCTCAGGTGTCGAGTCTACCGTCAGCTGCGGTTGTCATTCCTTCTCGCCGTTGCTGTCCTTGACGCCACTCTCATGTGCCGAATCGCCGTTGGTGTCGTCGATGTCGCCGGTCACGATGAGATCACCTTCAACGACAACATCGCCGGGGAGCTTCCACGCCCCCTCTTCCAGCTCCCAGTAGGGCTCTTCGATGGGGTTGCCGTCCTCGTCGTATCCAGGAGCGGGCTGGTTCTCGCCTTTCTCCAGGGCGTCGGCGTCGAATGTCCTGTCCCAGTACCTCGTTCGTGGCGCGGGCACTGCCGCGGCGTCCTCCGACATGGCCTTGACGAGGGCCCACATCATGAAGAACTCAATGAGGAAGAAGGGGAGGGCGACGATGATGACGACCTCCTGGATGGCGGCGATGCCGGACTCGGGGGCGATGAGGATGAGGGCGGCCGTGACCGCGCCGATCCCAATGGCCCACCCGACCCGGTAGATCGTGGGAGCCACATTCTCCTCACCGGTCGAGAACATGTCCATGACGAGTGCCGCGGAGTCGATCGAGGTGATGAAGAAGATGATGATGATGAGGAGGGCAATGGGCCCGACGATGGCGTAGAGCGGGTACTGCTCGAGCAGGCTGAACAGTGCCATCTCCGTATTGCCGTTCTCGACGACCGGGCCGGTGAGGACTCCGGGGTTATCGAGCTCAATCTCGAGGGCTGCGCGGCCGAAGATCGAGAACCAGATGAGGATGAAGGCGGAGATGAGGCCGAGGACGCCGCCGATGAAGCCGCGGACGGTGCGGCCTCGGGAGATGCGGGCGATGAACATGCCGACGTAGGGGCCCCAGCAGATTGTCCATGCCCAGTAAAACGCGGTCCACGTCGCGTGGAACCCCGGGTTCTCGTCGTAGCTGTCGACCCAGAACATGAGTTCGGGCAGGGAGGTGGCGTAGATACCGAAGGATTCGACCGACTGGTTGATGAGAGTGAGGGTGGGGCCAGCAAGGAGGATAAACACCATGAGCCCAACCGCCATCGCAATATTGGCGTTCGAGAGAATCTTAATGCCGCGGTCAAGGCCCGTACCGACCGAGATGCAGGCGGCGACCGTGATGACGAGGATAATTCCGAGGTGAATTCGTGACGCGATCGGCACGCCCCACAGGATGTTCATGCCCGCGTTGATCTGCAACACGCCAAGGCCGACCGAGACAGCGATACCGAACGTTGTCCCGATGATGGCGATCGCGTCGATGAGCTTGCCCGGCCAGTCATACACTCACCCTTTGAGGAGCGGGCTGAACACTGATGATATGCGTTCCGGCATTTTTCTCTTGTAAATGAAGTAGCCGAGCGCAAGCCCTGGCAGGGCGAAGACAACCCACATGTGGGCGGCAAAGTGGTAATACGTGAATTCGAATGCCTGCTCGATTGCCTCAAAGGACATGGGTTCGAGGTCGCCACGGGGCGGGTTGTACGCGTGATGGAGCGGCTCCGCCGCTCCCCAGAACATAAGGGTTGCGCCCAGGCCCGCTGCGAACAGCATTCCAAACCAAATCGGAGTCGAGTACTCCGGCTTGTCATCATCGTCGCCAAGCTTGAGCTTGCCGAATGGCGAGACGAACAGGACGAGAAGGAACACAAAGATCGCCGACACACCGCCGATGTAGAGCCAGGCGAAGTTGTCCATGAGGGCGCTGGAGACGGACCCGTAGAGGTTGCGGGCTCCCGCGCCGAAAGCGATGGTCCCTGCGACGAAGATCGTGATGAAGCCGACCGCGGTCAAGAAGATCAACGGGTCGGTCTGGAGTCCGAACAACCGCTTCTCAGGCGGTTGCCCGACAGGGGGCTCGGATGCGGTGGGTGACGGTCGGTCGTCGTTAGGTTCGGTCATCATTCCTCGAAATCGAGCGTTTACCTGTCAAAGAAGCCTCAAGAGGCATGACAAGTGCACTCTGCGAACGTGACGGTCGTCACATTCCGGCGCTCGTCTATTGGTGGAGAGCGAGATGGCATGCGGCATCACCCTGCGACGCGCTAGCGTTCTAACTGCCGGGCACGCCGTCGAGATCCATCTCATCGTCAGTATTCCGCAGATCCAGGCGCCACGTCCTGATTGCAGCGGACGCACGGGATGCAAAACTGGCATTTGGAAGAATGGGGCTGTGATGACAGAGGAATGGCCAGAAACGGCCGAGGCTCTCATGCGCTCACGGTTCGCCGCTTTCGCATCGGGTGACGCGGACTGGCTACTGCGTTCGTGGCATGAGTCGACGCGGCCGGACGAGCTCGACCTGTCCGACAATCCGTTGTGGCGAGGGCTTCAGATTGTCGATGTCGTTGGCGGGGGCCGTCATGACGACACCGGCATCGTCGAATTCCGCGCCACGTACCTCGACAGTGGCTCCGTCGGAGTCCTTCACGAGCGTGCCCGTTTCATGAGAGAAGATTGCCGCTGGTTCTATGTTGACGGGCAGATCTTGGGCTGAACAGCCCGCCTCTTTGTGGGCTGTGCCATAGCGCTGGGTCACACGATGTCCGAGTATAGAGCCTATGAAGTTCTTCTCTGATCCGGTACTCGACTCGATGGCCACTCGACGGTCTGTCTCGAAAGTCGGTCCGGAGACCCCGACTGATGACGAACTGCTCAGGCTTCTTACGGCGGTTACGCCGGTTGCTGATCATAAAGCGCTCCGTCCGTGGCGCCTCATCCCGCTACGCGGCGATGATCGGATGAAGCTTGCCGAGGCACTTGACGCCGCGCAGGGCATTGACCGGGAACCGGGCGAATACAACACGAAACCGTTCCGGGCCGAGCTCCTCATCGCCATCGTTGCCAGCCCGAAAGAACATCCCAGCGTTCCGGTGTGGGAACAGCATGCAACAGCCGCCGGCGCAGGCCACCTCCTCGAACTTGCACTGTGGCGGGCGGGGTGGGGCGTTATGTGGCGCACGGGCCTCTACGCCAACTGCCCCGAGGTGCGCACGGTGCACGGCTTGGAGGACGACGAACTCCTCATGGGCTGGCTCTATGTCGGGAGCATCGACGACGCATTCCGAAAGCGGATGGAGGAGTCGAAGCGGCCCGGCCTTGATCCCCGTCAGTTCCTCGGCACGATGCCCTGAGAACGGCGGCGAGCAAAGCATCCGCCGCAAACACGGCACAGCGTCGACGGGTCCCACGGCAAGGGCTGTCTTCGGCCGCTCTGTCTGCTCACGCACTAGGCTGGCGGCAGTGGACCACGAAGAGGGAGAATCATGGATCGCCAACAGTTTGATGGCCTCGTTCAGCTTTTTGAATCAGCTCTCGATGGCGAGGGCAATAAACTCAACATGCATTACCTGCTCATCAAGCAGGGGGAAACGGAGTTCTTTCACGCATTCGGTGGCCGAACCGAGGCGTCGGACATTCGATCGATCTCGAAGACGGTCATGGCGCTCATCCTTGGAACGATCATCGAGTCCCGCGAGGACATCGATGAGGACACGCCTGTGTGGCCGATCCTCGAACCACTGAGCACTCTCACCCGTGAAGAGAATCGGGAGAAGCTTGAGCGGGTCAAGATCAAGCACCTCATGAACCACACGATTGGCTTCGACAGGATCCTCATGATGAGGGGGGACATCGGGAACATGGATCCCGCTGACTACATCGACTACATCGTCAATGAGCCCATTCCCCACGAGCCAGGCACGCACTATCTCTATTCAAATGCTGGCTTCTACCTGCTCTCCGCCCTACTGCAGGAGTATCTCGGGGAAGACCTGCAGGACTATGCGGACAGGGCACTTTTCGGGCCCCTCGGCATCACCGACTACCGGTGGGAGCGCTACGGAGATTACCTCGCAGGAGCGACACGGCTGTGGCTTCATCCGCACGACATGCTCAAGATCGGCGAAGTCCTCCTTCACGGCGGCCAGGGCATCGTCTCACCGCAGTGGGTTGAGCGCATGAAGCAGTTCACCGACTTCACCCCGGGCGTCGACACTCCGCCTAACCCGCTCTTCCGCCGCTGGGCCTACGGCTCAAGTCTGTGGCTCAGCAACAAGAACGGGATCTTCTTCGGACACGGCACCGACGGGCAAACCCTTGCCATCGTTCCCGACCGCGATGCCATCGTCGTCACGACCGCCCATCAGGTCGACGTCACCCGTTTAGAGGAGCTCGTCGATAAGGCGATCGCCCTGCTCTACTGATGAAAGGGTGTGGCCGGCTCGAAGCCGGCCACACCCATGAGCCCCGTGACGCGGGGTAGCCTCAGTCAGTTTGCTCCGCTGTGGCGGGCGGTCACCTCGGCTAGTTCGTTATAGACACCGTTATCGGCCCACGCGAGGAAGGCCTTCTCGAAGACGGCAAAGAAGTCGGAGTAGATGGCGTGCGCGTCCATGTTCGGCTCAATGAAACCATGGGTGTGGACCATCGCGTCGACAGCTGAGTCGATGTCGGGCAGTTCACCGGCGCCGACAGCGCCAAGTATCGCAGCGCCGAGTACCGCACACTCCGAGACTTTGAGTCGCTCGACCGGCCGACCGTATATGTCCGCCTGCATTTGACTCCAGAACAGCGACTTTGCGCCGCCACCGGAGAGCCGGATTGTGTCGAACGGGCGGCCGAGCGCACCTTCCATCGCTTCCACCGCCATCCGCAATTCGTAGATCACACCTTCGAGGACTGCGCGGGCAGCGTGATGGCGGGAATGGATCTGGGTGATGCCAAGCATGCCGCCACGTGCGTTGTCGTGGAAATGCGGGTTCGCTTGGGAGTTGAAGAAGGGGAAGAACAGGAGGCCGTCACAACCGATTGGCGCCTGCTGTGCCTCGAGGGTGATGAGGTCGTAGGGACTGAGATCGAGAGCCTTGGCCGCTTCGACTTCGGGTTGACCATACGTGTCTCGCCACCAGCGCAGCACAACACCTGCTGCGTGTGCCGTTCCCTCCATGTCCCAGCGGTGGGGAACGGCGTGAGCGCCAAAGGAGACGCCACTCGTGATGTTCTCCGCCATATCCGGCGCCTCGTCGAGCTGGGCGACCATGACGGCAGCGGTGCCGAGTGACAGCTCAGCCATACCGGCCTTCGTGACGCCCGATCCAACGGCGGCGCACTGCTGGTCTCCGCCAC
The DNA here is from genome assembly GCF_014118685.1 of Flaviflexus huanghaiensis. Taxonomy (GTDB): domain Bacteria; phylum Actinomycetota; class Actinomycetes; order Actinomycetales; family Actinomycetaceae; genus Flaviflexus; species Flaviflexus huanghaiensis. The sequence continues at coordinate 1,618 of NZ_JACFAK010000012.1, read as the reverse complement.
CGGGGCTCAGAACGGTGCCCTCTGCGAAGCCGGTGGCCGCAGCGCCCTCCGCAGAGACCACTCCGACCTTGCGCAACTCGTGGACGATGGGCGGCATCATGTCGAGATCGAGCCCAGCCCGCTCGAATAGTTCGGGGGCGTACTCGAGAGTTTTGATGTCGAACATGCCGTTGTAGTTGAGCGCGGATGGGTTGGCGAACAGCTCGGTCGAGCCGAGTCGATGGAGGATCCATTCCTGGCCGTTGAGGAACTTCCATGTGCGACTGTAGATCTCGGGCCGGTTTTCTTTCAGCCACTTGAGCTTCGGGTACACCCACAGGCTCGACGGATTGAGTCCTGTGATGGAGTAGTAGCCTTCATCGCCGAACTCATCGATGATCCACTGAGTCTCCTTCGTGGCTCTGCCGTCGGACCAGACGATCGCGTCGCTCAGCGGCTCCCAGCTTTCGTCGACGGGAACGAAGGACCCGCGCTGTGACGAGACTCCGATGGAGACGATCTGCGTCAGGTCTCCTTTGAAGCGGCTCGTCGCCTGCTTCGCGGCCGAGCAAAGCCCGTCCCACAGCTCGTGCATGTCCTGATCCACCCATCCAGGGTGGGGGTGCTTCGTCCGATATTCGGAGTAGCCGCTACTCATGATGGTGCCGTGCCGATCGAAGATCATGACTGTTGTGCCGGTCGTGCCAGCGTCGATGCCAGCGAAGTACTTCTCCATGGATATTCCCCTCGGGTTCGCGAAAACCGGCCGCGACGATGCGGCCGGAGGATTTTGTTGTGACGCGAAACTCAGTCGTTGAGTTATTCCCGACTATACCTTGGTCTGTGTGATCCAGCCATCATCCGGCGAGCTCGGCACCTTCATCCGCCATCGCGCAGCCCCGGCCTGGGCCGGGACTACGCCACGACAGCGGCATGAGGTCAGGTGGTGACAGGAAGCGCGAGCTCGTGGGTGGATAATGCGGGGTTGCTCAGCGTGTCTTGCACCGGGCAGTGTGTCTCGACGAACTCGAGGAAGGACTCGATCTCGTCGCGGGTGTTATCCGCGTCGATATGGAACGTCGTGTGGATCGACGAAAAGCCAATCTTCGCCGCTGTGTTGATGCCGAGGAAGCCGTCCGGATCGAGGGTGCCGTGGCATTCGACAGAGACGTTGCGCAGTTGGATGCCGTGCGCGGGAGAGAAGACCCGGACGACGATGCACTTGCAGGCGCCGAGAGCGCCGAGAAGAGCCTCAACAGGATTCATACCCATGTTCGTACCACCCAGTTCAAGCGGCTCGTCCAACGTGAATGACATGTCTCGCGCGGTCACAGTTGTCTCAAGGTTAACGGGGGCACTGGCGGTTGCCGTGAACGTCGTATCAGCCATTGATACTCTCCCTTCATAGTCGGTGACCTGAGTTTAAGGAACTGGGAGTTCCTCCACATGAGCCAAACGGCCCCGGGTCCAAAGGCCCTCTGGCAGGCAGGGCAAGGGCGTGGCGCGGCGGGCACACAGTGCGGGAGGTTCCGGCTCGCCAGATTGACCTACAGGGACATGAGGGGTGGGGCCCCCACCGGGGGCCCCCCCCGGGGCCGTGTGGGGGGTGTGGTTGCTAGTGGGTTGGGGCTGCGAACCC
>NZ_JACFAK010000011.1 GCF_014118685.1 Flaviflexus huanghaiensis | reverse complement strand
GGGGGTGGCCGGGCCCCCCCTTCCCCCCCGCGGGTCCGGTGGGGGGCCCCCCCCCGGGGGGCCCCCACCCCTGTAGCCGTGTGGCGCTTGTGGTTCCTAGAGGATGAGCGATGCAACCCAGGCGAAGAGAAGCATGCCGATATTGCAGTGGAGGAAGGTTGGTATGACGGAGTCACGGATGTGGTCATGGCGACCATCCGCGTTCAGACCAGAGGTCACGCCGAGCGAAATTGTGGAGGCCGGCGACCCAGCATCGCCGAGGGCCGCGGCGGCGCCAAGCAGACAAATGGTGGCAAGCGGGCTGAACCCGAGCTCGAGGGCGAGAGGGATGTAGATCGGCGCGAGGATCGGCACGGAGGCAAATGAGTCACCGAAGCCGATCGTGATGAAGAGTCCGATGAAGAGCATAAGGAAGCCGCCGAAGGCCAGGTTGCCGCCAACGAAGTCGGCGGTGGCGGCGATAAGAGGCTCGATGTCGCCAGTCTGGGCGAGAAGGCCGGCAAAGCCTGATGCGACCGTAATAATCACGGCAATCTGCGCCATCATGAGCATGCCGCTTGTGAACACGTCATCTTGGTCGTTCCATCGGAAGATGCCGCCGATGCTGAGGAGAATGAAGCCGACCATCGCGCCGACGAGAAGCGAATCGAAGGCGATCTGGAAGAACAGGGCGGCAGCGAGGCCGAGGATCGTCATGACGAGGGGGAAGGGGCGCAATTTCGTCTGAGCTTCGGTCGTTGCCGTCGCGAGAGCCGAGCCTGCGGCAGGTTCCTTGTATTCCCGGGGCGCCCGATAGCTGACAAGGACGGCGAAGATCATGCCTGCAACGAGGCCCATGACGGGCCAGAACATTGCCTTCGGGGCCATGCTTGCTGTTGCCGTGAGGCCGTACGGCTCGCCGAACTGGTTGACGTTGGCGAGCAGGATCTCGTTGAGGTAGATGGCTCCAAATCCTGTTGGCAGGAGCAGGTAGGCCGCGCTCATCGAGCATGCCAGGATGCAGGCAACGGCGCGGCGGTCGACTCGTAGCCGGTTGAGCACGCCAAGAAGCGGTGGGATGAGAATGGGGATGAAGGCGATGTGCACCGGGACGAGGTTCTGCGACAGCAGCGAAGCGACAATGAAGATCCCGAACAGGGACCATTTGACACCCTTCGCGGTTGCCGCCTCGTCAGTACCAACTTTGTTCGTGATCCACCGCGCGAAAACCTCGATGAGGCCACTACGGGACAGGGCGACCGCGAGAGCTCCAACCATGATGTACGTCAAACCGACCTGTGCCCCGACAAGCAGGTTGTCGTTGAAAGCAGCGAGCGATCCTTCCATACCCATGCCGGCCTGAAGTCCGCCGAGAAGCGCGGCCACGATAAGGGCGACGGTGACGGGAACTTTGATAAGGCAGAGCGCGACCATGACGACGATCGCCAGCACTACGGCGTTGATGGTCGTTCCGGTTAACTCAAGTAGCCCGTAGACTGCGGCGAGCGCCGCGATCGTTAAGACCGAATGGCGCGGAAAGACCTCTTTCCACTGGATATGATCTGACGAAGTGATGGGCGATTGCGTTGATGTCGTGCTCATGTCTAGCCCCCTTTCGCCCGTCATCGTATCCGTCCGTGCTCCGCAGCACCCGGGACCGCCACGTTATGGATACGTGATTGTGGGTAAGCCTCATTGCCACTGGTCATCAACCATGCTGGCTGGCAGTGTTGCGATAGGTATCAGAAGGTCGATGCACACTCCGTGCATCGCAAACACCCGGTGAGCGAGGTGGTGATGAACGTCGATCGACGAAGGACTGGGCCCCGCACCCCGAGAGCAGCACAAGAACTGCTCGAAGCCGTAACGTGGCTCGTTGTCGAGGGCACGGCGAGCCACGTCAAGCGCGAGCAGGGTGATGATGTTGCGCGCGTCGGGCGGGTGCCTCCCGCTGTTTGGGGTGGTGCCGCCTTCGGAATGCAGATCGCCCTGGGCGGGGCGGCTCCACTGACCCCCGCACGGGCTGTCGCGGCGACCGCAACGGCGGGTGCTTCCGGTTGGCTCGTGGTTGATTCGGTGCGCCGGTTCTATCGGCAATCGACAACAATCGACCCGCTTCGCCTCAACCCGGAGTCGCTTGTCGATTCCGGACCGAACCAGTTCACTCGTAACCCCATGTATCTCGGCATAGCAGGCACGCTTCTCGCTCACTCACTTGTCCGAGGCTCCCTGAGGTCGCTCGCGCCGGTTGTCCTCTTTGTCGCGGTGATTGACCGCCTTCAGGTGCCGTTAGAGGAGTCAGCCATGAGGCAGAGGTTCGGCGAGGAATTTGAACGCTACGTTCACCGGACTCCCCGCTGGCTGGGAGTTCCGACTCTTCGCAGGCCAGGCCCGAGGGCATGACCTCCTGGTTCAGGCCTTGAAGGGTTCGCGGTGTCCCAGGCGGTAGCGTGACGGTTAAGCGTTAAAATGCGCAATTCGAGCTTCAGAACTTATTAACTTATCAACTTGCCACATCTGGTGTGCAGGAATATGGTGAAACGGACAGGACTCCGGACTGTGGTGGTCTGGGTCACGTGATTTCATTGAAGAAATGCCAGTCGTGAGTCATGACATCTCACCTTTCGCCGAATTGAGCGGAACGCAGACAGCGCGCTGGGTCGCGCTACTTCCGAAGATCGCTCTCGGCGTATTTCTCGTAGGCGGCATTATCGCGGCAATTTTCTGGGTGACAGCATCCGACAGTGTCGGCCAGGACCTCTCCATCCTCAGTCTCTGCATTTCCTTCGCGCTCATGGTGACGTTCATGTCCGTGCGCGAGCTCATCAAGGTTGGAGATGATGACTGACCATGCTTCTCCAGGGAACTACCTACAACACGACGATGGCGCTCGCTGCGGGGGCGATCATCCTTCTCGTGCCACTCTTTATGAGGGCGGCCCAGCGCAATAACTCGCTGTCGATAGCAGGCTGGGGCTACGCCTTCGTTTTCCTCGGATTCTTCCTCGGCGCCAGCGGGCTCCACATGATGTTGACGTGGCCGCTTGACCAGATCGATGGTGCGTTCTGCTGCAAGGTCGACAACATCACGTTCGGCGAGCCGGCCGCCTATTACGGCCTCCTGACGTTTATTGCGGGCATTGCAATTTTGCGTGCGCAGTCGAAGGCTGATGCGGGGATTCGTCCGATGACCGGCGACGGCTACTTCACTCTTCTCCGTCCTATCCTTATCGCCGCCTCGATCGGCGGCTTCGGGCTCATCCTCATCGGCATTGGCGGGATGCACTTCGGGATGTGGCGCCCACCGGACATCGAGCCGGTCGCCCGCCTCCTTGCAGGGAGCCTCCTTGAGCCGCTCCTCATGATGGTGCTCTACGTCGGGACCGGCATCACCGCTATTCTCTCGCCCTTCATCAACACGAATAGGTGGGTCGCCCGGGTCTTCACGCTGTTCTCCTGGGGCTTTGGAATCCTGTGGCTGTTCCTGTCTTTTACGGTCTTCTACAGCCACATCGGATTCTTCCCCCAGCCGGACGGCACCTACATCTGGTGTGATGTCCAGGCAGGTTGTTCAGTCTGCTGATGGGCGTGGCCCTGATTGCGGAGTGGTGCCTGTGGTGATTATAGAAGTGCAGCCATCCGGGAAGCGCGTCCCGCCGCTCGGTCTCTGAGGTGTA
>NZ_JACFAK010000010.1 GCF_014118685.1 Flaviflexus huanghaiensis | reverse complement strand
TACACCTCAGAGACCGAGCGGCGGGACGCGCTTCCCGGATGGCTGCACTTCTATAATCACCACAGGCACCACTCCGCAATCAGGGCCACGCCCATCAGCAGACTGAACAACCTGCCTGGACATCACAGCTAGGCCGCGTCACATCCGTGCCGCTGAAGCTGCGGAGGCGGTGCCTAGAATGCTGAACCGTCGGGCCTCAGGCGCACACAGTCTGCAGTGGCTGGTCGTTGAAGTATCGCTCGAGCTCGCCCACTCCGATTTCGACGGACGTCTGCATCGTGTCGGCAGAAGTACCGGCGAGATGAGACGTGAGGGTGACGTTGTCGAGTTCAAGGAAGGGGTGACCCGCTTCCAAAGGCTCCAGCGAATAGACGTCGATAGCGGCACCACCGATACTTTTTTGTCGCAATGCCTCCGCGAGTGCTACCTCGTCAACAAGGTCGGCGCGGGCCGTGTTGATGAGATAAGCAGTGGGTTTCATCAGCGCGAGTGTGTCTGCATTGATGATGTGGTGGCTCTCCGGGCTGATCCGAAGGTGTAGTGAGACGAAGTCGGAACGCGTGAGTAGCTCTTCCAACGAATCTACTCGTGTGACCCCATGCTTCAGTTCCATATCGGCGGGTGCAAACGGATCGAATGCGATGACCTGCGATTCGAATCCGACGAGTCGCTGAGCCACACGTGAGCCGATATGGCCGAGCCCGATGAGCCCGATCGTGCATTTGCGTAGGTCCCTGATGTAGGCCTGGTTGACATACTTCTTGCACCAGGTTCCCTCCTTCAGCAAGTGGTGGGATCGTGCGATGTTCTTGTTCTCGGCAATCATCATCCCGACCGTGAAGTCGGCGACGGCGTTGGCGGATCGCCAGGGCGCATTTATCAGGGTGATACCGCGTTCCTTCAGCGCTTCAGTGTCAGCGTTTTCGATTCCGCCGCGAAGGACAGCCACGAGCTTGAGGTTCGGCGCTGCGGCCAGCACCTCGCGATTGACGGAAGCCACGTGGACGACAAGAATCTCCGCGTCCGAGACATTGTCCAGCAACTCCTGGCACGAGGGAGCGGCATCGATGCCAGAGCGCTCGAGCAGTCCCATACGATCGGTGATGTCGCCGATCGTCCCCATGTCTTTGTCTTCGACTATCGTCACGTTGGCTCCGTGTTCCTCGAGCCCGGTGAAATCGCGCATCATGTCCGGGGTGATGCCCCCGTCGGCTACGCACAGGATTTTGGTCGTCATGTCTGAATCTCCTTACACGTCTGGTGTGGCTACGGTTTGGGTTCGGCTGGGCCACAGTGAGCGGTCACTTGTGTTGATTGCTGAGTATCCGGCATCGAACAGAGCGTTGACCATGTCCAAGCTCGAGACGAACCCGCCGGCGATGAGCGGCTTGCTCGCTGCCGAGCTCACGAGGACCTCCGCACACTGAAGCGCCATGGGCCCAGGTGCTATCTCGAACCCATCCCACGGCATCGTGTTCATCTGGTGCGCCGCAGAATCAAGCGATCTCGTGTCGAGCAGGAAGAATCGCCAATACACTTCGAGGCCCGCCTGATGAGCGAGTCGCGCAGTCGAAGCCGAACCCGTAAAGGCGCCATCGACAGCGAACTCTTGCTTGAGCAGAGTGATTCCGCGTTTGTCCGATTTCAGTCCCTGGATTAGGTCTGGGCGGACCAAGACCTTGTGCCCTGCGCCCTTGCACTTGCGAGCGAGCGGACCAACGTTGCCGAGATGGACATCGGCGAGAAGTATCACCGATGGCGGGGCGTCGATCGCAGCATCAAGGGTCGCAAGGTTGTGGATCGACGGGATGATCACTCGCCCATTGCGCTCGATGATCGGCACTAGGCGTTCCTTTCCTCCACCCGCTTGTCTGCTTCCTCGACGGTCCTCTTCCAGCGTTCGTATGTCTCGCTGTAGTCAGCGCGCGCCTTGAACTGCGTGGGGGAGGGCTCCGGAACCATGGCAGCGGCAGCGTCGGCGACTGTTTCGTAGAGCCCAAGCCCAGTGGCGCCCACAATGACCGCTCCGAGAATCCCCGACTCCTCGACGTCGACGCTTTCGATCTCCATGCCGATGACGTCGGCAAATAGCTGTGTCCACCTGCGCGATCGAGTGACACCGCCGGTGAGTCGAGCGCGAGGTTTCAGTTTGTTCGTGTAGCTACGAAGCTTCTCGATATGTTCAAGGTGAGAGAGGGCAACGCCCTCATAGATCGAGTAGATGATCTGAGCCAAACCATCCGCATTTGTGATCCCCGTGAAGCTACCGGCCACATGGGGATGCATGCTCGTCCCAAAGAGGAACGGCAAGTAGGTAATTTCAGAATCGCTCGCTCCCTCAGAGAAGGCCAGATCATTGCAGAACTCGTACAGCTCGGTGTTCGTCGCGTCAGCAAATCCGGGCACCGCACGGAGCACTTTCTGAATGAACCACTCGAGATTTGCCGCCGAGGTAGGAGAGGCCTCTGTGATGAGGTACCTGCCGGGGAGCGGCGCCATCGAGGTCATGAATTGCTGTTCATGGGCAGCGGCCTCGGGAGAGAAGTAGCTATTGATCGACCACGTTCCGGCGATGACGGAGAGCTCATAGTCGGAGACACCGCCAACGCCCACGGGCGCGCCGGAGATATCAGAGACGCCAGCGACGACTGGTGTCGTCTCCAGCAGACCGGTTGCAGCGGCAACCTCAGGAAGAATGTACCCGCCGATAGCAGTGGAGTCGATAAGTGGAGGTAGCTTGCCTTCCCAATCTCCCGCACCCATCTTTTCGAAAACGGTCTCATGAAGTTCGTGGTCGACCATGTCGTAGAGATCAGTGCAGGACGCATCCGTCCTTTCAAAATTTGCGTTGCCGGTCAGTCTGTACCGGATAAAATCCTTCGCCATGAAGATATAGCGGGTCTTGTCAACGACATCTGGCTCGTTCTCAGCCAGCCACGCAAGGATCGGCAGGGGACCGCCGGAGAACAGAGACTGCATCGTCAGAGGCTTGCACTTCTCGCGGTAGCTACCATCCATGTTCCACCGGTCGACAATGTCCTGAGCGCGCGAATCATTCGAGATGATTCCGTTTCGCACGGGCGCCCCGTTCGCGCCCACGAGGTAAACACCGTTGCCGTGGCCTGTCAGCACGACGCCGGCAATGTCAGCCGGGTCGACCTTGGACTTGTCCACGACCTCCCGGATCACTGAAATGTTTGCTTCCCACAGGTCCTCCATGTCGCGCTCACTCCACCCAGGAGCATGAACGATGGGGTGAACTGAACGTGACGTCATCGCGACCGACTCTCCGTCCATCGCGTGGAGAGCCGCTTTCGTGACTGTCCCGCCATTATCTATCCCGAGAATGTACTGCATCTTTGCATCCAATCTGCAACAAAAAAACTCGCCACTTCATCGAAGTAGCGAGCTGACTTATGGCACGTGCTCTTTTTGTATTCTGTTGTCCTGCCTCAGTATAGTGCCACCTACTGGTGTGTCAAGGAGCACACTGAGCGGATTGAGTGGCGAACCTTATTGCGAGCGAGCGCTGAGCGGCAGTCAACCAGCGTGGGACCTCGACTCGAGTGCCCCCGATGCATGTAGAGCTCCATCGGCAGGTCTCGCTAGCTCTCAATGCCGCGCCACCACGGGAGCACCGGGCAGAGAGAACGCCTATCACAGGATATGTAGAGCGAAGCCCGCGAGTCGTGCGCCTGACCGTGTGGATACACTTGCTCCGTGGACTTATTCGATGACGCTGGCATGGAACCAGAGGGGATCCCGAGCGATGCTCGTGGGCCCCTTGCTGTGCGTATGCGGCCCCGCGGGGTCGAGGATGTCCTTGGTCAGGAACACCTGCTCACGCCGGGATCACCGCTTCGACGGCTCATAGATTCCGAGTCCGACCAGTCGGGTCCCTCGTCCGTCATTCTCTGGGGGCCCGCCGGCACAGGCAAGACGACTCTCGCCTACCTCATCGCCCGCTCAGGCTCGCGCAAGTTCGTCGAGCTCTCGGCCGTCTCGGCAGGCGTGAAGGATCTTCGCGCTGTCATCTCCGAAGCCCGCGGGCACCTTGTTACCTCCGGGGCGGAGACCATCCTCTTTATTGATGAGGTTCACCGCTTCTCAAAGACACAGCAAGACGCACTCCTCCCGGCGGTTGAGAACCGGTGGGTCATCCTTGTTGCGGCAACCACCGAAAACCCCTCCTTCTCGATCGTCACGCCGCTCTTGTCGCGGTCGATCATGCTCACTCTTCGCGGGCTCGGGCCCGAGCACATCGGTGAGCTACTCGACCGTGCTGTGAGCGATGAGAGAGGGCTAGATGGAAAATTCACTTTGCCGGAAGAATCGCGAGAGATGATCGTCCGCCTCGCAGGTTCCGACGCGAGGCGGAGCTTGACGGTTCTCGAGGCGGCTGCGAGTACGACCGCTGCACGTGGCGATGACACGATCACAGTCGAGGACGTCTCGGAGGCAATCGATGTTGCGGCCGTGACCTATGACCGAGACGGTGATGCTCACTATGACGTCATCTCCGCTTTCATCAAGTCAATCCGCGGCTCACATGTCGATGCGGCAATGCACTACCTGGCGCGGATGCTCGAAGCGGGGGAGGACCCCCGGTTCGTTGCGCGCAGGCTCATGATCTCTGCGGCCGAAGACATCGGCATGGCCGACCCCTCGGCCCTGCAGACTGCCACGGCCGCCGCTCAGTCTGTCGCTCTGGTCGGCATGCCCGAGGCACGAATCATCCTTGCGGAGGCTGTTGTTCACCTAGCGACCGCACCCAAGTCGAATGCGGCGTACAAGGCCATCAATGCCGCGATTGACGACGTCAAGGCCGGCAAGGTCGGCACGATACCCAACCACCTGCGCGATGGTTCCGTGTGGGCATCCCGCCAGACCGGGGCAGGGGAGGGCTACAAGTACTCCCACGACTATCCCGGCCACGTTGTCTCTCAGCAGTACCTGCCCGATGAACTTGAGGGCACCCGCTACTACGAGCCGACCGACAACGGTTTCGAATCTCAGGTGACAGCACGGCTGTCGAAGTACCGCTCTATCGTCGACGGCGAGTGATCCGGACGAATGACGTTCACTCTGAACGCCTCGAGCTTGCCGGCAACTGTGGGTTCTCATATCGCCCGCGTTTCTGATGTGTGAGCAACGCGAGCTGGTTTCGAGTCAGAGATCACGGTCTGAATCGCGCTGTGACGATCTTCTGTTGATGGTCGGCGGTGGTACGCTTGACCGGTTGCTTCGGCGACATTCCCTGGGGCCTTAGCCACGAGGTGGCCCCGCAGCACTGAACCTTGGTGCTGTGCAATTGATTCGACAGGAGAAATATGGCTAATTCACGTTCCCGCAAGCAGGTGCGCCTCTCGCGCGCCCTTGGTATCGCCCTCACCCCGAAGGCTGAGCGCTACATGCAGCGCCGCCCGTACCGTCCGGGTGAGCACGGCCGCGGCCGCACAAAGGATTCGGACTACTCGGTCCGTCTCAAGGAGAAGCAGCGCCTGCGTGCCCAGTACGGCATTCGCGAGTCGCAGCTTCGCACGATGTTCGATGAGGCTCGTCGTATCGATGGTCAGACCGGTGAGAACCTCATCGAGCTGCTCGAGATGCGTCTTGACGCTCTCGTTCTTCGTGCAGGCTTCGCCCGCACCATCGCCCAGGCACGCCAGGTTGTCGTCCACCGTCACATTCTCGTTGACGGCCGGATCGTCGACCGCCCCTCCTTCCAGGTGAAGCCGGGTCAGGTTATTCAGGTTAAGGCCCGCTCGCAGGCCTCAGACCAGTTCCTCATGGCTGCCCAGGGCGTTCACCGCGACGTTCTTCCGAACGTTCCCGAGTACCTCGATGTCGAACTCGAGAAGCTCAAGTTCACCCTCGTGCGTCGCCCCAAGCGAGCCGAGGTTCCGGTTGCCTGTGACGTGCAGCTGGTCGTCGAGTTCTACTCTCGCTGATACACGATTGGACGCCCCGGGCAGATATGCTCGGGGCGTTCCATCTATCCAAGGAGACAGCCATGGAGATCACCCTCGGAGGTATCGCCGCACTCATCGCCGCACTCGCTTTCGTTGCCCTCGTCATCTTCCTTATTCGACCGCTCGCGAAGCTTGGAAAGACATTTGATGAACTCACGGCGTCGGTCGAGAAGCTCACGGATGAGACGATCCCGGCGCTGACGAATGCGGCCGAGACCGTGGCGCTCACCAATGTTCAGCTTGAGAGGGTCGACACGATCACCTCGGCTGCGGCCCGCACGGCGGAGGATGTCTCGGCGACGACGACCATCGTCACCTCGACCATCGCCGCACCCTTCCTTGCCATCCGGAGGTTTGTCGGCAAGGTCCGCAGAGGGCGATAGAATGGCGTGCAGTCATGGCACGCACCGGGGTTTTCCCCCAGTTGATTAGATCAGCCCCCGCACTGGTGGCTTAGCAAAGAGGAACAATGCGTACTTCTGAAATTCGGACACGCTGGCTGGATTACTTCCGCAAGCATGACCACCACATCGCCGACTCGGTCGCTCTTGTGTCGCCCGATCCGTCGATCCTGTTCACGATCGCCGGAGTGGTCCCCTTCATCCCCTACATCATCGGGACGGAAGAGGCTCCCTGGCCGCGCGTCGCGTCCGTGCAGAAGTGCATCCGCACGAACGACATCGAGAATGTTGGCCGGACCACCCGCCATGGCACGTTCTTCCAGATGAACGGCAACTTCTCGTTCGGCGACTACTTCAAAGAGGGCGCCATCGACCTCGCTTGGGGTCTGCTCACAAGTTCGGTTGCCGAGGGCGGTTACGGCCTTGACGGCGACCGGATCTGGGTCACGATCTGGGAAGAGGACGATGAGACGTTCGACCTGTGGACCAAGAAGATCGGGCTTGATCCCAAGCACATCGTCAAGCTCACGCGCGAAGAGATCTTCTGGTCGACGGGGCAGCCAGGCCCTGCTGGGCCCTGCGCAGAGATCCATTACGACCGCGGCCCCGAGTTCGGGCCCGAGGCCGTGGGCGGCGATGTCGACCCGGGTGGCGACCGCTACCTCGAGGTGTGGAACCTCGTGTTCGACCAGTATCTGCGTGGTGAGGGTGCGGGATCTGACTATCCGCTACTCGGCGAGCTCGACAGGAAGGCAATTGACACGGGCGCAGGCCTGGAGCGCATCGCCTACCTGCTTCAGGGCAAGAACAACATGTACGAGATCGACGAGGTCTTCCCCGTTATCCAGCGCACCGAAGAACTTACCGGGAAAACGTATGGCGCGGATGAGGAAGATGATGTGAAGATGCGCATTATCGCCGACCACGTTCGTTCCTCCCTCATGCTTATCGGCGATGGTGTCCGGCCCGGCAACGATGGTCGCGGCTACGTCTTGCGCCGCCTAATCCGCCGTGCCGTTCGCTCTGTCCGGCTCCTCGGTGTTGACGACGTCGCCATGCCCGCCCTGCTGCCGGTGTCGAAGGACGTCATGGCAGCGTCCTACCCGGAGCTTGAGGCCGACTTCGATCGGATCGCGCAGATCGCCTATGCCGAGGAGGATGCGTTCCGCAGGACTCTCCAGTCCGGCACGGCGATCTTTGAGGGCGCTGTCCGCAAGCTGAAGTCCGCTGGCGGTGCTCCCGTGCTTGCGGGTTCGGACGCGTTCACTCTCCATGACACGTACGGCTTCCCCATTGACCTCACGCTCGAGATGGCAGAAGAGGCAGGTGTCAAGGTGGACGCTGAGGGCTTCACTGCTCTCATGAAGGAGCAGAAGGAGCGCGCCCGCGCGGACGCCCAGGCGAAGAAGACCGGGCACGTTGATGTTCACGTCTACTCCGAGCTTCTTGGCCGCATGGGCAAGACCGAGTTCCTTGGATACACGGAAACTGCGACGGACGGGAAGGTCATCGGCATCATTGTCGATGGGCAGCCCAGCCCCGCCGCTGAGGCTCCTGCCGAGGTCGAGGTCATTCTCAACCAGACTCCGTTCTGGGCCGAGCAGGGCGGCCAGCTCGCCGACCACGGGACAATCTCCGTGGCAGGTGGCGGCCTTGTCGACGTCCATGACGTCCAGTCCCCAGTTAAGGGCCTCATTGTTCACCGCGGCACCCTGACGGAGGGCTCGATCGCGCTCGAGGACACCGTCCACGCCCAGATCGACGTCAATCGTCGCGGCCAGATCGCCCGTGCCCACACGGCCACTCACATGGTTCACAAGGCGCTGCATGAGCACCTCGGTGAGCAGGCGACACAGGCTGGGTCGGAGAACTCTCCGTCCCGGATGCGGTTCGACTTCCGCCACGGCCAGCAGGTCTCGTCCGACGTTCTTGCCGGCATCGAGTCCCGAGTCAATGAGCGGCTCCAGGAGAACCTCGCTGTCACCGATGAGCTTATGAGCCTCGATGAGGCGAAGAAGCAGGGCGCAACGGCTCTGTTCGGTGAGAAGTACGGCGATACGGTCCGCGTCGTCTCGATCGGTGGGGAATGGTCACGCGAACTCTGCGCCGGTACCCACGTTCCCGAAACCGGCACTCTCGGCCTTGTCTCCGTGCTCGGAGAGGCCTCTATTGGTTCCGGTGTTCGCCGCATTGACGCCCTTGTCGGCGCCGGAGCATATGCCGAAGGTGCGAAGGAGCGGGCAATCCTTTCCCAGGTCTCCTCCCAGCTTGGTGCCCGGACGACTGAGCTTCCCGATCGTATCGCGACTCTCATGAACCGCCTCAAGGCTGCCGAGAAGGAGCTGGCCGCTATGCGGACGGCGCAGCTCATGGCGGGCGCCGACCAGATCGCCCAGGGCGCGACGCGCCACGGCGATGTGCTGTATGCCACGAAGGATTTGGGCGATGGGGCGTCGGGCGATGACCTGCGCACGCTTGCCCTCGATGTCCGCTCCAAGCTCGGTTCCGAGCCTGCCGTTGTCGCAATCTTCGGTCAGTCGAAGGGCCGGCCCACGGTTGTCATCGCAACGAACGAAGCCGCCCGCGAACAGGGTGTGAAGGCTGGCGCTCTCGTCAAGGTGGCCGCAGGCGTTCTCGGTGGCGGCGGTGGCGGCAAGGACGATGTCGCCCAGGGCGGCGGTCAGGATGTCTCAAAGATCGCCGATGCTTCGGCGGCGGTAGCGAGCGCCCTCTGAGCAAGCGACGCGGTGTGCGCCTGGCCTTCGATGTGGGCCGGGCGCGCATCGGCGTTGCCGCATGCGATGAGGAGGCAATTCTCTGCACTCCCGTTGAGACCCTCTACCGTGATAAACGAGGAACGGCTCACCTCGATGATGTCGATGACCTCGTCGATGAATACGGCCCTATGGAGATCATCGTCGGCCTGCCAAAGAACATGGACGGATCAGAGGGAGTATCCGCCCGGGATTCTCGCGCATTTGCCCGGCAGGTAGCGTTACGCCATCGTGATATTGCGGTACGTTTAGTTGACGAAAGGCTGACAACGGTCAGCGCGCACCGTGCACTGCGCGAGGCAGGCCGTTCGACGCGATCCCATAAGGCCGTTGTCGACCAGGTCTCCGCCGTTCTCATTCTTGAGCTTGCGCTCGAGATCGAGGAGCAAACTGGGCAGCCGGCGGGCGAGCAGGTGAGCAGAAAGGGACCCGATGGGGGACATATTCGAGGCCTTCGGCGATGACGAGCCGACGCCGCAGCGCGTCCGCAGTGAGCGCCGCCGCAAGCGGCGCACCCGCGCCACAGCTGTCATCGTTGCCGCCCTCGCAGTCTTGGCGGGTCTGACATTCGCCGTCATTCCCAACGTCCAATTCTGGATCTCTTCCAACCCGCTGACTGACCTTTTCGGCAACGGCGCCGAAGACTATGCCGAGGGCCAAGAGGGGGAACCTGTCCAGATCACGATCCCCGAAGGGTCAACCGGCGCGGATATGGCGTCAATCCTCGCGTCTGCCGATGTTGTTGCGTCCCGCGAGGCCTTCATTAACGCCTTCAATGCTGATGCGGGGGCTGGCAGCATTCAGCCCGGCACGTATGAGCTGCCAACAAAGATTCCCGCCCAGCGGGCCGTCACCCTACTTAAGGACCATGCGGGCCAGCGGATTGACATGCAGATCACGATCCCCGAGGGTTTCACCCGGACCCAGGTCCACGAACGTGTTGCCAACATCATGGATGTGCCGCTCGACGATGTCGTCGCCGCATCTGAAAACACCGAGGCGATTGGCCTGCCAGCGGAGGCCGGCGGCAACGTTGAGGGCTGGTACATGCCCCAGACATACATGTTCAACCCGGATACGCCGGTCCACGAGATCCTCGGCGAGATGATCGCCGCCCGGGTGGCCGAGCTTGATGCGCTCGAGGTTCCTGCCGACCAGCGTCAGGAGCTCCTCATCAAGGCCTCCATTCTTGAGCGTGAGGTCAACCAGGAGGAGTACTACCCGATGGTTGCCCGCGTCATCGAGAACCGGCTCGTCGACACCGCGTCCGTTAACGGCAGGCTTCAGATGGACTCGACGGTTCTCTATGGGGTCGGCAAGTCCGGTGGCATCCCGACGAGGGCTGAGCTCGACGATGACAACCCATACAACTCCTACATCTACGCTGGCCTGCCGCCGACACCAATCGGCGCTCCCGGCCATGCCGCGATCGATGGGATTCTCAACCCGGCCGAGGGGGACTGGCTGTACTTCGTCACGGTCGACCTCTACACGGGCGAGACCCTGTTCGCCGCCACGCTCGATGAGCACAACGCGAACAAGCAGAAGCTTGACCAGTGGCTCGCAGAGAACCCCGACTACGGTTCGACGACGGCGCCAGCACAGGAAGAGGCTGGTGGTGACGAATGAAGCGGGCGGGCGTCGCCGGTTCCCCGATTGCGCATTCTCTGTCGCCAGTACTCCACAACGCGGCCTATGACTCGCTCGGGGTCGACATCGAGTACGGGACATTCGAGACGGAAGCTCACGAGATCACGTCGTTGCTCGATCGATTGGACGACTCGTGGGTCGGCCTCTCGCTCACGATGCCGCTCAAGCAGGTCGTTATCGAGCATCTCGACTTCGTTGACGGGCTCGCCAAAACTGTCGGCGCGGTCAACACGGTCTGTTTCCAGCCAGCCAACAATCTCAGGGTTGGCTTCAACACGGACGTCTACGGCATCGCCCAGGCGGTCCGCGAGCAGGGGGACATCTCCGTTCCCTCCGCCATCATCCTCGGCGCCCGCGCCACCGCCTCATCCGCCCTCGCTGCCTGTGTCGAGCTCGACCTCAAGGACCACATCACCCTTGCCGCACGCAATCACGGCGGCCCCGGATCAGCCGTCGCCGCGGCGACCCGTATGAACCTCAGCCCGGCCCTAGCCAAGCTGGACGAGAGGCTCGTTCCCGCCTTGGCTGGCACGGGCCTTCTCATCTCGTCGTTGCCCGCCGGTATTGCCGATGGTCTCGCCCAGCAGATCGACGAGCAGGCGCCCGACCTGTCGAGACTCATGATCCTCGACGTGGTGTATCACCCGTGGCCGAGCGAACTCGTTCGTGCCGCGCAGAACCGCGGGGCACGCATCGTGCCGGGATGGGCGATGCTCCTCCACCAGGCCGTTTCCCAGGTCCGGCTTTTCACGAACAGAACCCCCGATGTCGAGGTGATGAAGGGGGCCCTGCTCTCGGAGCTCGAGCGGCGATGAACTGGACCCGCGGGGTCACCCCGTTGTGGCTCATCCTCGGTGCCCTCGCTGGGGCAGGAGCGGGACTCGCCGCAACCTGGACTATCGAGATCGCAGCCACGACCGTGGTTGGCTCACTGCTGTTTGCAGTACTTGGCGTTCTCTTTGTCATCGATGCTCGTACGGGCTACCTGCCCGACCCGTGGATGATCATCGCCGGTGTCCTCGTTGCCCTCCATCCCATTGCCATCGCGGTGACCATTGATCCCGTCATCGGCGGCTTCATCTTCCTCCTCGCCGCAGTTGGCGCCAGCATCGGTTTCGCTCTTTTCTCGCTTGCGAGGATGCTCTCGAAACGGCAGCTGGGCTTCGGAGACGTCAAACTTGCCGCCGTCCTCGGTGGGTGGCTCCTACCGCTGGGCTGGGGAGCGATCGGGCTCGGATTCGTCTTCACGACCATCATTGGAGCCCTGTGGCTGGGTGTGTCTCTCGCCCGTGGCCGGCGCACGGCGCCATACGGCCCGGCGATGATCATGGCCGCGATACTCGCAACCGGGCTCGCGTAAATCTCTGGCACTATAGACCCATGCTGTGGATGACCGCTGGAGAATCACACGGCCCCGCGCTTGTCGGGGTCATCGAGGGACTGCCTGCCGGGATCGAGGTGCAATCGGCAGACATCAGTTCTGCGCTGGCCCGGCGCCGGCTCGGAGCAGGCCGAGGCTCACGCCAGAAGTTCGAACAGGACGAGCTCGAGATCCTCGCCGGCATTCGCCACGGCGTCACCATCGGCTCACCCATTGCCCTCGTCATTCGGAACTCCGAATGGCCGAAGTGGACGAAGGTCATGAGCCCGGACCCGGTCGACCCGGCCGATCTCCTCATTGACGCCGGCACGGGTGACGAGAGGGAGGTTTCCCGCAACAAGAAGCTCACCCGACCCCGTCCCGGCCATGCCGACCTCGTCGGCATGATGAAGTACGGCTTCGATGATGCTCGCCCGGTTCTCGAACGTGCCTCGGCGCGCGAGACCGCCACGCGCGTTGCGCTCGGTGAGGTCGCAGCGCGATTCCTTGACCAGGCTGCCGGCATCCAGCTCGTCTCCCATGTTGTCCGCGTCGGATCCGTCGCGGTGCCGGAAGACGCCGACAAGCCATGGCCAGGCGATATTCTTGCCCTCGATGACAACCCGGCACGGTGCTTCCATGCGGAAACGTCGGATGCGATGGAGGAGGAAATCCGCAGAGCCACGAAGGAAGGCGACACCCTCGGCGGTGTTGTCGAAGTCCTCGCCTACGGTATGCCGCCAGGGCTCGGCTCCTACATCTCGGGACGCACAAAACTTGACGCTCGCCTCGCCCAGGCGCTCATGTCCATCCAGGCCATTAAGGGTGTCGAGGTGGGCGATGGTTTCACAACAGCGGCCCGCCGCGGCTCCGAAGCTCACGACGAGATCGCTGTGCGGGACGGCCGGATTGTGCGGAAGACAAACCGCGCGGGCGGCACGGAGGGTGGCATGTCGAACGGCGAGGTTCTTCGCGTGCGTGCAGGGATCAAGCCGATCTCAACAGTGCCCCGGGCACTCACAACCATCGACACCGTGTCGGGCGAGGAAGCGACCGCAATCCACCAGCGCTCAGACACGTCCGCTGTCGTCCCCGCCGCGGTCATTGCGGAGGCGATGGTCGCCCTCACGCTGGCCGAGGCACTGCTTGACAAGACCGGGGGAGACTCGGTCGCCGAGGTGCGCCGAAACCTTGCCGGATACCTCGCATCACGACCGGCCACGATGTCATGACCCGGCCCTACGCAGTCTTCGTCGGACTTCCCGGCTCGGGCAAGTCAACGATGGCACGCCACGTTGCCGAGCTTCTCGGTATTGAGTCTGCCGACTCAGATGATCTCATCGCGGAACGGGGGATGAGCATCCCCGACATCTTTGCCACGTCGGGTGAGGCGGGCTTCCGGGCTGTCGAAGAGCAGGTCATCACCGAAGCACTCTCCAACTTCTCAGGAGTTCTCGCCCTCGGCGGGGGCGCCATCACGAGCCCCGGCGTGCGCACGGCCCTTCGCGGACACCGCGTCGTTTTTATCAGCGGCGACCACGATGTCCTGCTCGACAGAGTCTCCCGACACCCTGACCGCAGGCCGCTCCTCGCCGACGATCCAGCGGCGAACCTTGCCGCCCTGCGAGCGCAGCGGGAACCTCTCTACCAGCGGGTTGCGAGTCTGACTGTGACAACGGATAACAGGCCGCCGAGCAGGCTCGCCCGCGAACTGCGAGACAGGCTAGAGAAGGACTGCCAGACGATCGACGTTGTCGACTATGCGGTGCATGTCGGCCGCTATCTGTTACCTCGGGTCGCCCAGGCCGCCGCGGGTGCCTCATCTGCTCTCATCATCCATCCAGCCGCTCTCACGGGAGCGGCGGAGGCCGTTCAGGCAGAGATGATCCGCCGCGGCATCCCAACGAAGCGCCACGAAGTCCCCGACGGCGAGGCACAGAAGCAGTCGAGCGAGCTCGTGCGTGCTTGGGACAGGCTTGGGGACATGAAGATGGGCCGTGATGGCATCATCGTTGGGCTCGGCGGGGGAGCGACGACCGATTTCGCCGGCTTCGTTGCGGCCACCTGGCTGCGCGGAATTGACCTCATCCAGGTTCCCACCTCGCTACTTGGAATGGTCGATGCGGCCGTCGGTGGGAAGACCGGCATCGACATCCCTGCGGGGAAGAACCTTGTCGGCTCTTTCCACAAGCCCGTCACTGTTATTGCAGATCTCGACTTCCTTACGACCCTGCCCCAAGAAGAGCTCACGGCAGGGCTCGGCGAAGTCATCAAGTGCGGATGGATTGCCGACAAGGAGATCCTCGAGCTCGATCCAGACTCTCTGCTGAATGCGTCCAGCAGCGCGCTACTCGACGCGATCGTTCGCTCGATCGCGGTCAAAGCGACGGTTGTGACGGACGATTTCCGAGAAGCGGGGAGCAGGGAATTCCTCAACTACGGACACACGCTCGCGCATGCGATCGAGAAGGTCGAGAACTTCACGGTCCGCCACGGCGAGGCTGTCGCCATCGGGTCCGTATTCGCGGCCGCGCTTGCCCGCGAAGCGGGCTTCCCCGATCTCGTGGACGACCACATTCATTCCTTCTCACGAGTCGGACTGCCGGTGACGTACCGGGAAGGGATGCGGGAACCACTCCTGGAAGCGATGTATTCAGACAAGAAGGTGCGGGCCGGGAAACTTCGGTTCGTGCTACTCGAAGAGCAGGGCAGGCCGGTGATCTACGAGCCCACCGCCGAACAAATTGACCGCTCGTGGGAAGTTATTGGCGCATGATCATCCTTGTCGGCCCGCCCGGAAGCGGCGCTCACGAGATTGTAGCTGTCCTCGAACAGCGAGGCAGAACAGTTGTCGACTCCGACCGGCTCGTGGAAGAGCGGGAGGGAATGCTACTCGCAAGCCTGGCGATCAGCGGAGGCCCCGAGAAGTACGCCGAAGCTGAGCGTGCCGCCGCCATCGCCGCCCTGGACTCCGGCGCCGACATCGTCGTGCTCGGCTCTGGGGCGCTCGGGAACGCGGCGGGTGATGAACGGGGGGCGGAAGTGCGAGAGCGGGTCGACAAAGCCCTGGCGGAAGGTGCCAAGAAGGTTTATCTCACGGCGTCCGCGAAAAAGCTCCTCGACCGTTCCGGCCTCAATGTGCCACGCTCGGTCGCTATCGGTTCACCTCGATCGATGTACCTCACCCAACTTAAGGCCCGCAGTTCGCTGTATGAAGGGGATGCGCTGGAGATCGACACCTCCGAGGAGGACTGGGAGGCGCTCGCCGACCAGATCGACGCACTCTGATCGCTGGTCTCGTTTCCCTTTTGATTGCGGGTTGTCCTGTGATCTCGAGGGCTAGGACTTATGCCTTTTGTCCAGGCACGCGTGAGGCTGTCTTAGCGACCAAAAATTGACCCCAGTCAGACGATGACCGTGCGATTTACGGGACCATAGACCCTTTTCGCTCATTCTCGCTTCCCGACTTCGGACAAATCACGGACCTTTTCTCGAATGACTCTATGATGATATAACGGTCCCGACATATCGTGGTGTCAAGCGCAACGGTGCGCTGGAGGAGGATCATCATGTCGAATCACACGAATCGCGTCATTATCGTCGGGGCCGGGTGCGCGGGGCTCTCCGCCGCGTACACGTTAAAGAAGGCTGGAGTGCCCTTCACTATTCTCGAGGCATCTGAGCGCTACGGCGGCAGAGTCGGTAATCGCTACCATGGAGAGTTCACAGCCGCCTACGGTGCCGGAATGACAGAACCGCAGTGGAAGACAACATTCCAATATCTCGAAGAGTTCGATCTCTCCAAAAGGGTGACAAAAGTCGAAAGTCAGACCTACGGATTTCCGCGAAACGGGAAGATTCACTACGTTCGACTCGGCAAGGGCATGAACCCCGTCAAGTCGCTCATCGGAGCCCTGCGGGGTTTGCCGCTCAGCGCGCTGTTTGGCGCGGTCAAGTTCGCGAAGGCGATTGTTCCATATCGGAAACAAATAACGGCGTCTGACGGACACGATTTCAGCGGATTGAAGGAAATCTCGCGGCAGTCGACGGCGGAATTTGGCATGGCGAAGGGCAGCGCTGAACTGGTCAATCGCGTCCTCAACCCGTTCCTCGGCACGATGGTCTTGGCTCGAGCTCGCGATGTATCTATCGCGCACCCGATTGCCCTCATGTCCCTCATGCAGGGAATGTGTGTCCTGGAGGGTGGTCTCGCGACGCTCACGGACGCCCTGTATGACGAGGTGAAGGATGACCTCAAACTCAATACCCCGGTGGAGGAGATTGTTATTGAGGACGGAGCCATCGTTGGGGTCCGCGTCGACGGTGAGCTCATGGAGGCAAGCCAGGTTATCTGTTGCACCGATGCTGAGGTCGCTCTCAACCTCATGCCGGAGTTGCCGACGACGATGCGGGAGCCACTCGAGACCGTCAAGTACTCGTCGACCTATAACTATATGTTCGGGCTCAACCAGCGCATCGTTCCGGATCACTTCCTTTCGCTCTTTATTCCCCAATCAGACAACTCGCTGTTGACGACAATGTTCGATGAGAACGCTGGATCGAGCAGACGTGCCCCTGAAGGCACTGGTCTTATGCACGCGTTCACGGCTGGCTGGCACGATGAGACGCTGTCGGCAATGTCGGAGGAGGCGCGGCGCCGCACGGTTATTCGCGAGGTTCAGCGCTACTTCCCCGAGTTCCCCGATGAACCGCTCTTCACTGATGTGGAGCGCTGGGACAAGGCAGTCAACCTTGAATCGCCTGGCCAGTTCGAGGCAATCCACAACCTGCTCGAGAACCATGCGGACGATGTCAAGGGACTGAGGTTGGCAGGGGAGTACCTCTTCCTCATCGCCAGCACGGAGGGCGCTTTTGCGACCGGCCAGAAGGCCGCCGAGGAGGTCGCAAGAGCTGAAAAGGCTATGATCAGCTGAGACACCGGGGCCCGAGGAGGACGTATGACCACACGACAGCGCGACGTCATCCTCGGGCTCATCGGCCTCCATCCCGGCGTGACCGGATATGAGCTGCGGGCCATTATCGAACGCTCGACAGGGTACTTCTTCTCCGCATCCCTCAGCCAGATTTATCCCGTTCTCAAGGGGCTCCTCGATGAGGGCCTCGTCAGTGTGGAGGACAACAGCGGTAACGGCGGCAGGTGGCGGAAGCAGTACACGGTGACGGAAGCGGGCGAGCGCGCCCACCGAGAGTGGCTGGCAAGTCCGATCTCGTATGAGAATTCGCTATCGGACTTTCGCACGTTCCTCCTGCGCTACACGTTTCTCGTCGCGGCCGATCCCACAGTTATCCGCGCCTTCCTCACCGATGGGCTCTCCCATTTCCGCAGTGAACGGGACCGGATAGAGGCTGATTCGCTCGCAAATGAGCAAAGCTACGTCGAGGGCCTGGACAATGAGCACATCTACCTTGCCGGGTGGCGCCACGAGAATGCCTTCCTTCTCGAGGACATCGAGCGGAAGATCGACTGGATCACCGCGGCGATCGACTTGCTCGACGCGGGCCGCATCGGCGCACGGCCGCCATCCGCTCAAGGCAACTGACGGCAAGGGTGCTGGACCGGGTTCCGCCAGGCGAACGCGTGTGACTGTGCCGTCTGGCTCACATCCGACCGGTCATCTTGGGCCGAACCAGAGCGAACCGGTAATGTGTGGGTGACTGAGCTTAAGGAGTTTTCTGTGGCAACCTCGAATGATCTGAAGAATGGCATGGTGCTCGTGTTCGACAACCAGCTCTGGCAGGTTGTTGAATTCCAGCATGTCAAGCCTGGCAAGGGGCCCGCGTTCGTCCGAACCAAGCTCAAGAACGTCATGTCCGGCAAGACTGTCGACCGCACTCTCAACGCCGGTGTCAAGGTCGAGACTGCAACGGTCGATCGCCGGGATATGCAGTACCTCTACAACGACGGCACCGACTACGTGTTCATGGACCTCGACACGTACGACCAAATCACGATTAGCCCCGAGGTCGTGGGAGACGCGAAGAACTTCCTCCTCGAGAACCAGAACGCGATCGTCGCCACCCACGAGGGCACGGTCCTCTTCATTGAGCTTCCGGCCTCGGTCGTCCTCGAGATCACGTACACGGAGCCGGGCCTGCAGGGTGACCGCTCCTCGGCTGGTACGAAGCCCGCGACGCTTGAGACCGGCCACGAGATCCAGGTCCCCCTATTCCTCAACGAGCACACGAAGGTCAAGGTCGATACCCGCACGGGTGATTACCTTGGTCGCGCGACCGACTAGTGGCTCGTAAAGAAATCACTCAGCGCCGGCGCGCCCTCGACGTCATCTTCGAGGCCGAGCAGAAGGACATCCTTGTTCCCGGCCTCCTTCGCGAGCTCCTCGCCGAGCGCCAGCAGGTCTCGACATCCCAGGTACCGATCCAGAAGCTCGGTGTCGAGCTCGTCACCCTCGTCGCAGATCACCTGTACGAGATCGACGAACTTGTCGACACCTATTCGAAGTGGGGGCTACGGAGGCTGTCGAGCCTCGACCGGACGGTCCTCCGCCTCGGGATTGGCGAGATCGTCTTCGCTGGGGCCGATCTTCGCGAGACGGTGTACGACTACACGGCGATCGTTCGCGAGCTTGGGACCGAGAAGTCCATCGGCTTTATCACTGCCATTCTCAATCGTGCAAAGGATGAGGCGGATGGGCGTGGAGCAACTCGGGTGACAGAGCTCCCGCAGCGCACCGGTGAAAATGCGGAGGTTCTCGCCGACGAGAGCGGCTCCCAGGGCGACCTGGACACCGCTGAGGCGAGTGCTGAGACCCTCATGGCCGAGGCGGACATCGACCGCACTGTCGTTGGGGAGGCTGTCGAGGCTGAGGCTGACGTCATCGAGTCCGATATTAACAAGGCAGAGGTTGTCGACGCTCTCGAAACGTCCGGTCCTCTTCATAGCGCCCCTACGGCTGACGATGCTGGCGACTCGCCGGAGTCGGACCGGTTCGAGTGATGGACGGGGTGGGGCGGCAGTTCCGGGTCCTGGTACTGTCAACCCAGCGCGGCCGGGTAGCCGCTCTTGCCCCGCGCTGACAGATGTCCGTCCCGCTGAGGCGGGCCGGCCTGCGCCACGGCGCAGATAACTTAATACACAACTGAATAACGGGTTCGGCCTAACCGGGTCGGATCTCCTTTAACTACCGTCCTGTGAGGCGGCAAGGAGTCCACATGAGTCAACGAACTGTCATGAACGATGGCGACATCTATCGTTCAATCACCCGCATGGCGCACGAGATTATCGAGCGCAACGAGGGTGTTGAGGATGTCATCTTGCTCGGCATCCCATCACGAGGTGTTCCTCTCGCCCACCGGCTCGCCGCGGCGATTGAGAAGGCAGGCGGCGGAGGCGTCGATGTTGGATCGCTCGATGTGACGATGCACCGAGATGATCTGCGCCGAAACCCCACCCGAGCACCAGCCCCAACTCTTATTCCCGACGATGGTATTGACGACAAGATCGTCGTCCTCGTCGACGATGTCCTCTACTCCGGGCGCACAGTCCGCGCTGCCCTTGACGCGCTGACGAGCATCGGCCGGCCCACCGCGGTCCAGCTCGCTGTCCTCGCGGACCGCGGCCACCGTGAGCTCCCGATCCGGGCTGACTATGTGGGGAAGAACCTGCCGACCTCCCGCTCTGAACGGGTCGACGTTCATGTCGCCGAGATCGACGACAACGACGCAGTTATCATTGAGGATCCCCGATGAAGCACCTGCTGTCTGCCGGCGAGCTTGACCTCGCCGAGGCCCTGACGATCCTCGACACGGCAGAGACGATGCGGGACACGAACAAGCGCTCGATTCGGAAACTGCCTGCCCTGGCGGGACGGACGATCGCAATCATGTTCTTCGAGGACTCAACCCGCACTCGTCTTTCCTTCGAAGCCGCCGCGAAGCGGCTCTCCGCTGACGTGCTGAACTTCAGCGCGAAAGGTTCCTCTCTGTCCAAGGGGGAGTCCCTCAAGGACACCGCCCAAACGCTCGCTGCCATGGGGGCGGAAGCGTTTGTCATGCGGCATTCCGCCTCCGGTGCTGCGCACCGGCTCGCCCATTCGGGTTGGATCGATGCCCCCGTCATCAACGGCGGGGACGGCACACACCAGCACCCGACGCAGGCTCTGCTCGACGCATTCACGATGAGGAGGCACCTTGTCGGTGCCGACCGGCTCGGCAAAGACCTGACGGGTAAGAAGATCGTCATCGTCGGTGACATTCTCCATTCGCGTGTCGCCCGGTCGAACCTTGACCTGCTGACGACTCTCGGCGCCGAGGTCACACTCGTGGCGCCGCCGACCCTGCTTCCTGTCGGCATTGAAGGCTGGAACGCGACGATCAACTACAGCCTCGATGATGCGATTGACGCCGGTCCGGATGCCATCATGATGCTTCGTGTTCAGCACGAGCGGATGACCGGGGCCGGGGGAGGGTTCTTCCCCTCACCGGAGGAATACCACCGGCTTTACGGCCTCAACATGGAGCGGATGAGCAGGCTCCCAGATCACACGATCCTCCTTCACCCCGGGCCCATGAACAGGGGCCTCGAGATCTCGGCCGAAGCGGCCGACCAGGATCGTTCCGTTGTCCTCGAACAGGTTGAGAACGGCGTTTATATCCGAATGGCAGTCCTTTATCTGACCCTGGCAAGCGAGGCGGCAGCATGATTCTCTTCACAGGCGCATCTATCCTCGGCAAGCAGGCTGCCGATATCCGCATCGAGAACGGGTCGATCACCGAGATCGGCCAGGGCCTCGAACCGAATGGCGCAGATGTCATCGAGGCCGCCGGCCTCATTGCCCTTCCGGGCCTTGTCGACCTCCACACCCACCTGCGCCAGCCGGGCCGCGAGGACGCCGAGACCGTCCTGTCCGGCACAAAGGCTGCCGCCGCGGGCGGGTTCACGTGCGTTCATGCGATGGCGAACACGACTCCGACGCAGGATACGGCTGGTGTGGTTGAGCAGGTTGGCAAGCTCGGCAAAAAGGCCGGCTATGCCTACGTGCAGCCGGTTGGCGCCGTGACCGTCGGGCTTAAGGGCGAGAAGCTCGCCGAGCTTGAGGCGATGTTCGAGAGCCGGGCAAACGTCACGATGTTCTCCGATGATGGGATGTGTGTTTCCGACCCGGTCCTCATGCGCCGCGCTCTGGAATACGTGCGCACGTTCGGCGGCGTCATCGCCCAGCACGCCCAGGAGCCGCGCCTGACGGAAACGGCGCAAATGCACGAGGGTGAAGTGTCGGCCGAGATCGGGCTGGCCGGATGGCCGTCCGTCGCCGAAGAGTCGATCATCGCCCGCGACTGCCTGCTCGCCAAGCAGGTCGGCTCCCGCCTGCACGTGCTCCACGTGTCAACGAAGGGCAGCGTCGATATCATCCGCTGGGCAAAAGAGCTCGGTATCCAGGTGACGGCCGAGGCGACCCCGCACCACATCTCTCTCGACCACACGTATGCTCGCTCTTACGATCCGCGATTCAAGGTCAACCCGCCCCTGCGGACGCATGACGATATCGAGGCCCTCAAGGCTGGCCTCGCTGACGGAACAATTGACACGATTGGCACCGACCACGCGCCACACCCTGTCGAGGCGAAGGACTGCGAATGGGGGGCCGGGGCGTTCGGAATGACGGGGCTGGAAACGGCACTCGCCGTTGTCCATCAAGAGCTCGTCGCTCCCGGGCTACTCGACTGGGCCGATGTTGCCCGGGTCATGTCGACCAAGCCTGCGCAGATCGGCCGGATGGCGGATCAGGGCCGGCCCATCGCTGTCGGCGAGCCCGCCAACCTCTGCTTCTACAATCCGGACAAACCGGTCGTTGTGCGTGGGAAGGAGCAGAATACGAAGTCCACCAATACCCCGTGGGAGGGCGTGACACTGCCCGGCCAGGTCACGCACACAGTGTTTCGCGGCCGCCTCACGTGCCGCGACGGAAAGGTCATCGAATGAGAGAACCAGCGCTCCTCGTCCTTGAAGACGGAACGATCTTCCGCGGCAGGGCATGGGGCAGGCGAGGCCGAACCACCGGCGAAATCGTGTTCTCAACCGCGATGACCGGCTACCAGGAGACGTTCACGGACCCGTCCTACCACCGCCAGATCGTCGTCATGACAGCCCCCCATATCGGGAACACGGGAGTGAACTCGGACGACAGCGAATCGGATCGGGTGTGGACCGCGGGCGTTGTCGTCCGCGACCCCGCCCGCCGGGCGTCGTCATGGCGGGCCGAGGGCGAGCTGGAAGACTACCTCGTCGAGCACGACGTCGTGGGAATTTGCGACGTCGATACCCGCGCCATCACCCGTCACATCCGCGAACGCGGCGCGATGCGAGCAGGGATTTTCTCAGCGTCGGCACTGCCCGTCGGCGCCGAGACCGGTAGCCAGCAGGCGATCGACATTCTTCTCGGACTCGTCAACGACTCGCCTGCGATGACGGGGGCGGACCTCGCCTCCGATGTGTCGACGGCGTCGCCGTACGTCGTCACGCCACGCGGTGAGTTCTCGGAACCGGTCGCGCGGATCGTCGCGGTCGACCTAGGGATTAAGAACCGTACGCCCTGGCAGTTCGCCGAACGCGGGGTCGAGGTGACGGTCGTTCCCGCGTCCGTCACCCTCGCCGACGTTCGGGCGCTCACCCCCGACGGAGTGTTCTTCTCGAACGGGCCCGGTGACCCGGCGGCGGCAGATGCTCAGATCGATCTGCTGCGGGGCGTGCTGGATGCGGGGATTCCGTTCTTTGGGATCTGCTTCGGCAACCAGCTACTTGGCCGCGCTCTCGGGTTCGGCACGTACAAGCTTGACTACGGCCACCGGGGAGCGAACCAGCCTGTCCTCGACCGCGAGACCGGTCGCGTTGAGATCACGGCCCACAACCACGGTTTTGCGGTCGATCTGCCGGTCGACGAACCGACGCAGGCACCATATGGAGGGGGAAGATACGGCCGTGTCGCGGTCTCGCACGTGTCCCTTAACGACGGGGTCGTCGAAGGCATTCGGTGCCTCGACATTCCCGCCTTCTCCGTCCAGTTCCATCCTGAAGCTGCCGCCGGTCCCCACGACGGCGAGCACCTGTTCGATCGTTTCATTACCCTCATGAAGGAGGTGGGCTGATGCCCCGCCGCGACGATATCTCGTCCGTCCTTGTCATCGGTTCCGGGCCGATCGTCATCGGCCAGGCCGCCGAGTTCGACTATTCGGGCACCCAGGCCTGCCGAGTTCTCAAAGAGGAGGGGCTACGCGTCATCCTCGTCAACTCCAACCCGGCGACGATCATGACGGACCCGGAGCTCGCCGACGCGACGTACGTTGAGCCGATTCGAGCCGATGTCCTGACGTCGATCATCGAGAAGGAGCGGCCAGACGCCCTGCTCCCCACTCTCGGTGGCCAAACCGCCCTCAACGCGGCAGTTGAGCTGTCCGAGCTCGGCGTGCTCGAGACATACGGCGTCGAGCTCATCGGCGCCCGCCTCGACGCGATCCAGGCCGGTGAGGACCGTGACGAGTTCAAGAAGGTCGTCGAGACGTGCGGCGCCGAATCCGCCAGGTCCTTTATCTGCCACACGATCGAGGAATGCCTCGATGCGGCCGAGGAGCTTCACTACCCGGTTGTCGTGCGACCGAGCTTCACGATGGGAGGGCTTGGCTCTGGGTTTGCCTGGAACGAGGATGACTTGCGCCGCATCGCCGGAGCAGGTTTGCACTATTCGCCGTCGACCGAGGTCCTCCTCGAAGAGTCGATTCTTGGCTGGAAGGAATACGAGCTCGAGATCATCCGCGACCAGGCTGATAACTGTGTCGTTGTCTGTTCGATCGAGAACGTTGACCCGGTCGGCGTCCACACGGGCGACTCCATCACTGTCGCTCCCGCGCTCACGCTGACCGACAGGGAGTATCAGAACCTGCGAGACATTGGCATCGCCGTTATCCGCGAAGTCGGTGTCGACACGGGCGGCTGTAACATCCAGTTCGCTGTCGACCCGGCCACCGGCCGTGTTGTTGTCATCGAGATGAACCCGCGTGTCTCGCGTTCCTCTGCCCTCGCCTCGAAGGCGACCGGCTTCCCCATCGCGAAGATCGCGGCCCGGCTCGCACTCGGATACACGCTCGACGAAATTCGCAACGACATCACGGGCACGACGCCCGCGTCTTTCGAGCCGTCGATCGACTATGTTGTCGTCAAAATCCCGCGCTTCGCGTTCGAGAAGTTCCCGGCAGCCGATGACACGCTGACAACGACGATGAAGTCCGTGGGTGAGGCAATGGCCCTCGGGCGGAACTATGCCGACGCTCTGCAGAAGGCTATGCGATCGATCGACAAGAGCGGGTCATCCTTCACGTGGGACATCGAGGAGAGCCTCGAGGAGCTACTCGAGCAGGCCGGTGAGTCGACCGAACATCGACTTCGCACCGTTCAGCGGGCACTGTACCGCGGCGCGACGATCGAGCAGATGTTCGAGATCACGAAGATCGATCCGTGGTTCCTCGACCAGCTCGTTCTCATCAACGAGATTGCGGACGAGGTCCGCACCGCTCCGGCTCTCAACGCTGACCTTCTCGCTCACGCGAAACGGCACGGATTCTCTGACGCCCAGATCGCCCGGCTGCGACACATGGGGGAGGAGGCAGTCCGGGAGATCCGGCACGCCTATGCTCTGCACCCCGTATACAAGACAGTCGACACGTGCGCCGCCGAGTTCGCGTCGTCGACTCCCTACCACTACTCGAGCTACGACCTCGAAAGTGAGGTTGCCCCACGTGAGCGGCCTGCCGTCATCATCCTCGGTTCGGGCCCAAACCGGATCGGGCAGGGCATCGAGTTCGACTACTCCTGCGTCCATGCCACGCTCGCGCTACGGGACCGGTACGAGACGGTCATGATCAACTGCAACCCGGAGACGGTGTCAACGGACTACGACATGTCGGACCGTCTCTACTTCGAACCGCTCACACTCGAGGATGTCCTCGAGGTGTACCGGGCCGAATGCGAGGCGGGCCCAGTCGAGGGCATGATCGTCCAACTCGGTGGGCAGACGCCCCTGTCTCTCGCGGCGGACCTCAAGGCCGCTGGAGTGCCGATACTCGGCACGTCACCGGAAGCGATCCACTCCGCGGAGGACCGTGGCGAGTTTGGCGGGGTCCTCGCACAGGCAGGGCTGCCCGCACCAGCGTTCGGCACCGCCATGACGACGAAGCAGGCGATCGACACCGCCGACCGGATCGGTTACCCGGTTCTTGTGCGCCCCTCATATGTGCTCGGCGGGCGCGGCATGGAGATCGTGTTCGACGAGGCTCAGCTACGGGACTATCTCGTGCGTATGGTCGGCCAGGGCGGGGATGCGAACCGCAGGGTCGCACCCCTCCTCATCGATAAGTTCCTCGACGATGCGATCGAGATCGACGTCGACGCGCTCTATGACGGCCACGAGTTGTTCCTCGGCGGGATCATGGAGCACATCGAGGAGGCTGGCATCCATTCCGGCGACTCGGCCTGCGTTCTTCCCCCGCTCACCTTCGGCCAGCCAATGATCGACCGGATCCGCCAGTCGACCGAGGCGATCGCGGAAGGGGTGGGGGTCCGGGGGCTGCTCAACATCCAGTTCGCGCTCGTCTCTGACATCCTCTACGTCATCGAGGCGAACCCGCGAGCATCCCGCACTGTTCCGTTCGTCGCGAAGGCGACCGGCGTTCCGCTGGCGAAGGCGGCAACTCGGATCATGACGGGCGAGACAATCGCCGATCTCAAAGCGGACGGCCTCCTGCCGGAGCAAGATGCTGGGCGGGTCGACATCAACCCCGTCACAGCTGTCAAGGAAGCCGTGCTGCCCTTTAAGAGGTTCGCAACGAAGGATGGTCGGATTGTTGACTCTCTTCTCAGCCCAGAGATGAGGTCGACCGGTGAGGTCATGGGCCTCGACTCCACCTTCCCCCTCGCGTTCGCCAAGTCCCAGGCGGCCGCCTTCGGCGGCCTGCCGACGACGGGAACGGTGTTCGTGTCAGTTGCCGACCGCGATAAGGGATCGATCATCTTCCCCGTCATCGGGCTCATCGAGATGGGCTTCGAGGTCTGCGCGACAACAGGAACGGCCGCTCTCCTTCGCAGGTACGGCGTCCCAGCCACCGAGGTTCGCCGGAACTCGGCAGGCCGCGGCCCGAACGGCGAGCCGACGATCTCCGACCTCATCACGGCCGGGGAGATCGACATGGTTGTCAACACTCCGTCCGGATCGGGTACCCGTGCCGACGGTTACGAGATCAGAGCGTCGACGACGGCAGCCGACAAGCCGATCATGACGACGGTCCAGCAGTTCGGTGCCGCAGTTCAGGCGATGCAGGCGATGAGCCGGTTTGACGTCACGTCCCTGCAGGAGCACACCGCAAGGCGGGCGGGTTGACGTTCGCCGAGCGGCTCGCAGCAGCCCAGGAAACGTTCGGGCCGGTCTGCGTCGGAGCGGACCCCCACGCCTCGATTCTCCAGGCGTGGGGCCTGCCCGACAACCCAGCCGGTCTCGCCCGTTTCGCGGAGATCTTCGCCGGCGCCTTCGCAGGTTCTGTCGCGTCAATCAAGCCGCAGGTCGCCTTCTTCGAACGGCACGGCTCGGCCGGACTCGCCGTCCTCGAAAACCTCATCGGCACCTTCCGGGACGCTGGCACCCTTGTCGTGGCCGATGCAAAGCGCGGCGACATCGGGTCGACGATGGAGGGGTATGCGCAGGCTTGGCTGGGGCAGGGGCCGCTCGGCTCCGATGCGGTGACGCTCAGCCCCTATCTCGGAGTGGGCGCGCTTGCTCCCGCCTTCGAGCGTGCAGCAGAGAACAACCGCGGTGTTTTCGTCCTCGCCGTCACGTCGAACCCGGATGGCGCATCGATTCAGGGTGCGGGCACACCGCCCGTCGCTCAGCGGATCATTGATGAGCTAGCTGAGTGGAATGAGCGGCTGTGGCCCGGCAGGGCCGGGTCAATCGGTGTTGTCATCGGTGCCACGGCGGGGCCGAGGCTCACCGAGTGGGGCATCGCCCTCGACCACCTCCATGGCCCGATCCTCGCACCCGGAGTCGGCGCCCAGGGTGCCACACGTGCCCAAGCGGAGGCGCTCGCGGCTGGAAATCCGCTCATCATCCCGGTCTCTCGTGCGGTCCTTCGTTCAGGTCCGGACATGTCCAGCTTAAAAGATTCCCATCTCACATTCTAAAGCGAAAACGTACGTTTTTACTTTGTTAATCTGGCGGTGCTCATGTCACGAACTTGAGCGTATTCCGTCGTCGTGCACAACGACCGTGCATTGAAAGTTTGGAGCATCCATGGCACTTCCGTCCCTCACACCCGAGCAGCGGCAGGCAGCCCTTGACAAAGCAGCTGTCGCGCGGAAAAAGCGTGCAGAGCTCAAGAAGTCTCTCAAAATGGGAGAGGTTGCCCTGAGCGAGGTTCTCACCCTCGCGCAGACCGATGAGGTCATCGCTAAGCTCCGGGTCTCGGCCCTCCTGGAAGCGATGCCGGGCATCGGTATCGCGAAGGCTCGCGCGATTATGGACCGTACGAACATCTCTCCGTCGCGGCGCGTCGGCGGACTAGGACCTCACCAGAGGGCCGCGCTCGTCTCTTTGTTCAGCTAGTGACGACACGGGCTTTCGTCATCTGCGGCCCGACCGCGGTTGGCAAGGGCACGGTTATCCGTCACCTGCTTGCTCGAGAGCCCAACATCTGGCTCTCGATCTCCGCGACGACGCGGCCACCCAGGGAGGGTGAAGTAGACGGGGTCCACTACTTCTTCGTCACCCCCACCGAGTTCGATGATCTCGTCACGGCGGGCGACATGCTTGAGTGGGCGACCGTCCACGGAGTGAACCAGTACGGCACTCCGCGCGGGCCCGTGCTCGATGCGATGGCGGCGGGCCGGGACGTTCTGCTCGAAGTCGATCTCGCTGGCGCACGCCAGGTGCGCCAATCCTTCCCCGAAGCGGTTCAGATTTTCCTCGCCCCGCCAACCTTCGAGGACCTTGAGGAGCGGCTTGAGACCCGCGGTACGGAGGGGCCAGCTGAACGGGCCCGACGGCTCGAGACCGCGCGGGTGGAGATGGCGGCGGCAGACGAGTTCGACCGCATCGTCATCAACGATGACGTGGCACGGGCCACCGATGAGGTCCTGTCGATTATGTCGAGCATCAGATAGACTGAATCGCTGAGCAATCGGAAAGGCTGACATGTACGGAACCGTTCCAGAGCCGGAAGGCATCACCTACCCTCCCATCGACGATCTTCTCGAGAAGGTCGACTCGAAGTACGCGCTCGCCGTGTACGCCGCTGACCGCGCACGTCAGATCAACGACTACCGCCAAGAGCTCATGTCCGCCGACGGCAACGTCGTTCATGTCGGGCCGCTCGTCGCTTCCGATCCTGAGGAGAAGCCTCTGTCGATTGCGCTGCGGGAGATCGTTGAGGACAAGCTCGTCCTCGACCAACCCGAAGCCTGATGTCCACTCGTACCGCACGGGCCCACGGTGATACCGCGGGCCCGTCTCGCATTGTTATTGGGGTGACGGGCGGAATCGCGGCCTACAAGTCCGCCATCGTCGCCCGCCTCCTCATGAAGGCGGGTCACGATGTCCGCATCGTCCCAACCGCCTCAGCGCTGAAGATGGTTGGCGAGTCAACGTTCGCGGCCCTTTCCGGCCACCCCATCCATACGACGGTGTGGGACGACCCTGAGGCCGTCGAGCACGTGCGAGTCGGCGTCGAAGCCGACCTTCTCGTTATCGCGCCCGCAACAGCGAACACGATAGCGAAGCTTGCCTACGGCATCGCCGACAATCTCCTGACGGCGACCGCACTCGTTGCGACGTGCCCGATCATCATTGCCCCGGCCATGCACACCCAGATGTGGAACCATCCCGCCACGCAGGCAAATATCGCAACCCTGCAAGAACGCGGCGTCACGGTTCTCGAACCCACAGAAGGTCGCCTTACTGGCGCCGATTCGGGTGTCGGCAGGTTGCCCGAGCCAGAACACATTGTCCAGGCCGCTCTCGGTTTGCTGACCGAGCAGGACCTCGATGGCCAGCGGTACGTCATCTCTGCCGGCGGCACGCGAGAACCGATCGACCCGGTCCGTTTCCTCGGCAACCGGTCGACCGGCCGCTTCGGCGTCGCCCTCGCCCTCGCCGCGGCACACCGGGGCGCCGTTGTCGACCTCGTTGCCTGCAATGTCGATGAAGCCTTACGGCCGCACCACCCGCTCATCACAATCCATGAGGCAGGGACAGCTCTCGAGCTGCAGGAGAAGATGCTCGAGCTCGCTCCCGGGGCGCAGGCCCTCATCATGACAGCCGCGGTTGCGGACTTCCGGCCAGCGAAGATGACCGGCTCAAAGGTGAAGAAGGGGCGCAAGGCCCCCGATGTCGAGCTTGTCGAGAATCCCGACATCCTCAAAGGCCTCGCCGCTGACCGGTCGCACGGCGCGTTTGTCGTCGGCTTCGCGGCTGAGACCGGTGATGAGCAGGGCACGGTCCTCGACTACGGCCGGGCTAAGGCACAGGCGAAGGGTGCGGACCTCCTCATCGTCAACAGGGTCGGCGAGACCGCGGGCTTCGGCGACGTCGACACGACGATCACGATCCTCGACTCTAGCGGCGAGATTCGCGCCGAACATACTGGGACAAAGTCTCAGATGGCGGGAGTCGTCATCGACACCATCTTTTCTGTCAGAAAGGGCGTTTAGGCTTGACAACCGTGCAGCCTTTCACTTCTGAATCAGTCACAGCCGGCCACCCCGATAAAGTCTGTGACCTCATTTCCGACCGGATTCTCGATGCGATCATTGCGAACGACCCTCACGCGCGGGTCGCCATCGAAACGATGGTGACCACGGGTCTCGTCCATGTCGCTGGCGAACTCAACACGAGCTCGTACGTCGAGATCCCGCACATCGTCCGGGAGACCCTCATTGACCTCGGGTACGACAGCTCCGAGGTCGGCTTCGATGGCCGCTCCTGCGGCGTGTCCGTGTCAATTGGCCAGCAGTCGCAGGACATCTACGACGGCGTCCATCATTCCCTTGAAGCCCGCCAGTCAGATGGTGAGGTGGACAAGTACTCTCGAGAAGGAGCGGGCGACCAGGGGCTCATGTTCGGGTACGCGACGAACGAGACTGACGTTCTCATGCCGATGCCGATCTTCCTCGCCCACCGGCTCGCCGAGACTCTGACCGACGTCCGAACATCAGGGAAGGTCCGTGGGCTACGCCCCGACGGCAAGACTCAGGTAACGATCAACTACGACGAATCCGATAAGCCGGTCAGCGTCGACACGATCGTCGTCTCTACCCAGCACGATGAGGACGTGACGCAGGAGGAGCTCCTTCGTGAGATCATCGACCACGTCATCACGCCCGTGCTCGATGAGTACGCCACGCACCTGGACCGCAGCGGAATGAAGATTCTCGTCAACCCGTCCGGCCGCTTCGTTATTGGCGGCCCCATGTCCGATGCTGGGCTGACCGGTCGGAAAATCATCGTTGACACGTACGGTGGCATGGCCCGCCACGGTGGCGGCGCCTTCTCCGGCAAGGACCCATCAAAGGTTGACCGCTCTGCGACGTACGCGGCCCGCTGGGTCGCGAAGAACATCGTCGCCGCCGGGCTCGCTGAGCGATGTGAAGTCCAGGTCGCCTACGCCATCGGCCAGGCCCACCCGGTTTCGGTCCGCGTTGACACGTTCGGGACGAACACGGTCCCGGTCGAGAAGATCACGAAGGCGGTCGACAAGGTCTTCGACCTCAAGCCGCTCGCAATCATCGACCAGTTGCAACTCAAGCGCCCCATCTATGCCCAGACGGCGTCCTACGGTCATTTCGGTCGCGAGCTTCCCGACTTCACGTGGGAGCAAACCGACCGGGTCGAAGCGCTCCGAGCCGCCATTGAGTCCCTGTGACGTGGTGATATAGCCGAGTGGACGACACTCTCTTCGAGCTGCCGGCACAGCCCGCCCTGCTTCCCGCAGAGCGGGCTGTCCGCACTGTCGAGTCCTCTGTCGAGAATCCAATCGCTCGGATCATCCTCGACACGCCCTTCTCATGGCCCGATAAGGACTATGACTATCTCGTGCCGGAAAGTCTCGATGAGGCTGCCGTTCCCGGTGTTCGGGTTCGGGTCCAGTTCGGATCGAAGCGCCTGACCGGGTTCTTGCGGGAACGGGGCAGAACGACGGATGCGGGCTCGCTCAAGCCGCTCCTCAAGGTCCTCGGAGAGCCAGTCGTTACGCCCGAACTGTTCGCTCTTGCCGACCGCATCGCCCGCCGGCAGGTGTGCTCACGCCACGATGTCCTGCGAGGTGCGGTGCCGCCACGGCACGTCCGCGCCGAGAAAGCTGTTGCGGCTCTTCGGCCGCCGCTGTTCCCGACCATCGACCCGCCCGAGCCGTCGTGGCTGGGAACAGCTCCCGTCAGCGGCAGGGAACTGCTCGTGCCAGCTGGGCGAAGCACGTGGGAGGCGATCGCGTGGTCAGTGCACGCCGCACTTGCCGCAGGTCAGCGCGTCCTCGTCGTTGTTCCGACAGCGCTCGAGGTCGACCTGTGCAGAACGGCGATCAGCGAGCGCTTGCCAGCTGAGCCAGTTGCCCTCGTCGAGGCAAGCACGTCCCCGGAGACCCGCTACCGTCACTTTCTCTCGGCCATGACAGGCCGTGCACGGGTCGTTCTTGGCACCCGTGCGGCAGCCTTCGCGCCGATCGACGCCGGGCTACTCATTGTCGTCGATGAGCAAAACGACGCGATGAGGGACAGGCGCAGCCCGTACATGTGGGCCGACGAGGTGCTTCGTATGAGGGGCACAGGGCGCACCTTCTTGCGCTTCAGCTTCCCGCCGAGAATCCACCTACCCCAACCCGACACCGTCTCGGGCGGCCTGTGGCCGAACGTCACCCGGGCCGAGCAATGGGCCGGAGACCAGCGCGGTCTATTACCACCCGCTACGTTCACAACAATCCGTCGCGGCCTCGAAACCGGACCCGTCATTGTCTCTGCCCCGCGGGCCGGCTATGTGCCAGCACTCGCCTGTCAGCGGTGCGGGAAGAAGGCCGTGTGCCAGCAGTGCGGGACGAGCCTCGCCGTGCCGACGCCCGGCACCCCCGCCTCGTGCGCGACGTGCGGGACCTCGCAGTGGCGGTGCGAGTGCGGTTCGGCCGCCCTGCGGGCTGTCGCCCGCGGCTCAAGCCGCGTGGCCCAGGAGCTGGCCGCCGCGTTCCCAGGAATCGGAGTGGAAACGGTGCGACGCAGCTCCGAGCAATCCACCCTCCCCATCGTCATCGCCACCCCGGGAGCCGAACCGGACCGTGAGTTCTCCGCGGGCGTCATTCTCGATGCTGGGTCGAGGCTCGCGAGCCTCTCGCTCGATGCGGAGATCGAGGCGGTGGGCAGGTGGGCCCGAGTGGCGAGCCGCGTCTCTCAGCACGTTCTCCTCACCGGTGGGGTTCCACCGCACCTCGCTGAGGCTCTCGCGGCCCGCAACATTGACTTTATCGAGCCGCTCGTAGCCGAGCGGGAGGCCCTCGGCCAGCCGCCCTTCCACCGGTGGTTCGCGATCTCTGGGCAGAGGGTCGACATTCAGCGCTTGCTCGGCGGCATCGCCGCCAGGCTCGAGGGCGAGGCGCCACCCGAACAGGGCATCGCAGCCCTCCTGGCGGGCGGCGGCCGCCAGGTCTTCGCGCGCGGCATCCACATCGTCGGGCCGGTCGAAGAGGCGGATGGCGTGACGCTCCACCTGCACGAGCAGGCGCCTGCCGAGCGGCTCGCCCGCGTCCTTCGAGAGACCCTTCAGAAGCTGGGGCAGCTCGCCGTGCGGGTCGAGGCGGATCCAATCATCTGAGGCTACGAACCGGCGCTGTCTGATGCCGCCGGGTCAGTGCTCGCTCTGTTGTGGCAGTCTTGCCAGAGTCGGATTGGAATGCGCAGGGCGTCAGCGAGTGGGGTCTGCCTCGGGGAACTCAAACGTGACGCGGATGTTGGGATCGACGGCAGTGACAATGCCCGTGTAGAAGGCCTCGGCCTGATCCTCGAGAAGATCCCTGTTCGCGTTGACGTGTACGTCGACATTCTGATCGTTGAGGATCTGGTTGATGACGTCCGGCTCATCGATGTCAGGGGAGACCCAGCTCAGTGCCCCGTTATCCTCGAGCGCCGTCTTGAACGTGATGTCGTCGTGGCCGATGAAGATGAACTCGGGGATGGTGATGTGGAGGCCATCCTCGCCCCGTTGCTCGATCTCGACGTCCTCGCCGTTGATGCCGAGCTTCGCCTGGAAGTTGTACTGAAGGAACAGCGCCCTGCCGCTCCCGGGAACGCTGCGGCCGAAGACTGTGCGGGAGACGCGCTCCTCGGTGATCCCCTGGATCCCCAGGCCCATGAGAACGATCTCTTCGCTCCTCTCAAGGGAGTGCACGACGAGGCTGTGGTCGGACTGCTCCTCGGTGCCAAACATTGTCGGGAAAGAGTTCGGCAGGATCATGCCAATGGCGAGTGCGACCACGGCTACGACTCCGATGGGCCAGAGGCGGAGCAGCTTCCGGTGGCTCCGGGCGCGCCTTTGCGTCTCTGGTGTGTCGACCACGCTGTCTCCATTCCGCGCGCCGCTCTGCACGCTCCATCAGGCTAAGGACTGTCGCACACCAGGCACCGCTTTTGGTCGTGACCTGCCGTGGTGGTGAGATGCAGGGTCAGGCTAGGACCCATCTCCCAGAGCTCAGCCCGCCCAGGTCGCCATGCTGGCGGACCGTAGAATGAGCGTATGCGCATCATCTTCGCCGGCACCCCGGCCACCGCAGTACCCTCGCTCATTCGCCTTGCCGAGGAGCATGAGGTCGTCGCTGTCCTCACGAGGGCGCCCGCCCCAGTGGGCAGGAAGCGCGTGCTCACGGCCTCGCCGGTTGAGGCGAAGGCACGTGAGCTCGGCATCGATGTCCTCACTCCGGCGACCCTCAAGGACCCGGCCGTCCACAAGCAGATCGCGGAACTCAACCCGGAGATCGTCGCCGTCGTCGCCTACGGCCTCATCATCCCCGAGTCGCTGCTGGCAGTGCCCGCTCACGGCTGGATCAATCTTCATTACTCTTTGCTGCCGCAGTGGCGGGGCGCGGCCCCCGTCCAGTACGCGGTCGCCGCCGGTCAACGAACAACGGGGATTGCGACATTCCAGATCGAGCAGGGCCTCGACACGGGCCCCGTGTTTGACACTGCGGAGGTTGAGATCGGTCACCGTGAGACCGCGGGGGAGTTACTCGAGCGGCTCTCGGACATGGGCGCCGACCTGCTCGCGAGAACTCTGTCATCGATCGCGGATGGAACCGCGAACCCTGTGCCTCAGGCAGGTGAGCCGACCTACGCGCCGCAGCTGAAGGCCGCCGACGGGCGGCTGGACCTCACCCGCACCGCGGCCGAGCTTGACGCGCAAATCCGCGGTTTCACGCCCGCACCGGGCGCGTGGACGACGTGGCACGGGGACCGGGTGAAGATCGGTCCGGCCGAGCCGGTCGACGTCGACCTGCCCGTCGGGGAGATCTCGGTCGGCGATGATGTGCTGCTGGGTACGGGCGCCGGGTCGCTCAGGCTCGACCGGATCGCGCCCCCGGGGAAGCCGTGGATGAGGGCGGCCGACTGGGGGAGAGGCCTGCGTGAGGCGGTAGTCTGGGGCTCATGACTGACAGACCAACGAACTGGCGCCCGGGGCGCATGGAATCTGACCCTGCACGGCTCGTCGCTCTCGATGTGCTCGAGCAGGTCCGCGATGGGGCGTATGCGAATATCGCGCTACCGGCGACCCTCCAGAAGGCTGGTCTCACGGGACGGGGGAGGGGCTTTGCCACCAACCTCACGTACGGCACGCTCCGCATGATGGGCAGGTGGGATGCGATCATCGAGCGCTGCGTCCAGGGCCGGCCCTTCGACGAGATCGACCCACTCGTTGTTGACATCCTCCGCCTCGGAGCGCATCAAATCCAGGGCCTCGATGTCGCGATTCACGCGGCCATGAATGAGACCGTCAACCTTGCACGCAACGAGGCGGGCTCCGGCGCTTCAGGCTTTGTCAACGCCGTTATGCACCGCATCAGCGAACGCACCGCTGCCGAATGGGATGACATCCTCGCAAAGGAGCTCGCGGCGCAGGGGCCGCGGGCGGTGCTCGCCGCACAGACCTCCCACCCCGAGTGGATCCTCGAGGTCTACGAGAAGTCGCTCGAGGCGTCGGGGCGCAGGGTCGAAGATCTCGGCGACGTGCTCGCCGCCAACAACGAGCCCGCCCGCGTCGCCATCGCACCCCGCGCTGTCTCCCGGGAGACGGTCGTGCGGGATGCTGAGGACGCTCGCGCGACCCCGACCGAGGGTTCACTCCTCGAGGAGGCCGTTGTCCTCGAGAGGGGCAATCCGGGCCGGATGCAGTCGATCCGCGATCACAGCGCGGGCGTGCAGGATGAGGGGTCCCAGCTCGTCGCCCACCTTGTTGCCAAAGCGCCGCTTGAGGGGCGCGATACCGAATGGCTTGATATGTGTGCAGGGCCGGGCGGGAAGGCGGCGACGATGGTAGCGCTGGCAGATCCGTCGGTCACGATCTTTGCCAACGAGCTCCACGATCACCGGCTTGACCTTGTTGCGAACGCAGTCGAGCCGTTCGGGGATGCTGTTGTTCTTCGCGAAGGCGATGCTCGCTCGCTGAACGAGCCGAATCGGTTCGACCGTGTCCTTGTCGACGTGCCATGCTCGGGACTCGGTTCGCTACGCCGCCGCCCCGAGGCACGCTGGCGGAAGACATCGGAGGATGCGGAGGGGATGACAGATCTTCAGGTCGGATTGCTTGAGGCCGCCATTGACTCCGCTCGTCCGGGTGGTCTCGTCTGCTACTCGACGTGCTCACCCGATGTGCGGGAAACCCGGGAGATCGTTGACCGGTTCACGGACAGGGTCGAGGTGCTCGATGCTGTCGAGATCGCCCGTAGCATCGCGAGGCCTGGTTCTTTAGACACGGTCAGGGGCCCATATCTCCAGCTCTGGCCGGACGAGCATGATACTGACGCCATGTTTGCCGCCATTCTCGTGAAGAAGTGAGAAACTGGGAGACATGACCACTCTCATCTCTCCCTCCATTCTCAATTCCGATATCGGCCACCTCGCTGGCGAACTCGAGAAGATCTCGAACGCCGACTGGGCTCACGTTGACGTCATGGACAACCACTTCGTCCCCAACCTCACGTGGGGTGTGCCCGTCATCGAGGCTGCAAAGAAGTACTCGCCAGTCCCGATCGACGCACATCTCATGATCGCCGATCCCGACCGCTGGGTGCCGAGCTTCGTCGAAGCGGGTGCTGACTCTGTCACCTTCCACGCGGAGGCTGTTGCGGCCCCGATCCGTCTAGCCCGCGAGGTGCGCGGCATGGGAGCACGGGTCGGTATCGCTCTCAACCCCGCCACCCAGATCGACGATTACATTGACATCCTCGACGAGTTCGACATGGTCCTGTGCATGACAGTTGAGCCGGGATTCGGCGGCCAGCCGTTCCTCACCAGCGTCATGCCGAAGGTTCGGCGCCTGCGTGAGCTCATCAACAAGAAGGGCCTCGAGACGTGGATCCAGGTCGATGGCGGCGTCAGCGTCGACACGATCGAACAGGCCGCCGAGGCAGGCGCGAACAACTTTGTCGCCGGATCCGCGGTCTACAGGGCTGAAGATGCGGCAAACGCTGTCGATCAGCTTCGTGAGCTGGCTCGCAAGTGCAGCCATTCATGAGGTGATACGATAGGGGCGTGTTTCGGGGTCGGTGAAAGTCCGAGCCGGCGGTGATAGTCCGCGACCCGCGCAAGCGGTTGATGGGGTGAAATTCCCTAACCGACGGTGAAAGTCCGGATGGGAGAAACACGTCTGGCTGTCGCGCCCAACGTGCGCGGCGCGTGCCCGCTGTCCCCGGAATGCGCGGAGGACAGTTGCGACACTTCGCACCGATCGGTTTCGGTTTGCTGGTGCTGGCCCTGTGGTGGTCCGTCGCTGAATCGGGCGCAGTCCCGACATATTTCCTTCCCCATCCCGTGCGCGTGTGGGACACGCTGTGGGCTGGGTTGACCGAGGGCTACCTCATCCTTGCGGCTCGCGAGACTCTTATTGCCGCCCTGTTGGGGTGCACCGCCGCCACGATCATTGGCATCCCGCTCGGCTACCTCATTGCCCGTTCCCGCGTCGTCGCGGCCATGTTGGGCCCATATTTGGCAGCATCGCAGGCGGTTCCAGCGGTTGCTCTCGCCCCCCTTCTTGTTATTTGGATCGGCTATGGCCTCCTGCCGATTACCGTCCTGTGCACAATCATCGTCATCTTCCCCGTCGTCATCTCGACAGCCCTCGGCATTCGCGAACTCGACCAGGACATCATTGATGCGGCACGGCTCGACGGGGCCGGCAGGCTCAACCTCATGCGGCGTATTGAGATGCCGCTCGCATTGCCCTCCATCCTCGCCGGTATCAGGACCGGCTTCACGCTCTCCATCACCGGCGCCGTCGTTGGCGAAATGGTCATGGGCGGGGACGGCCTGGGGGCCGCCCTGTCGAAAGGTCAGGGCTCGACCGCAAACGTCGCCCAACTCTTCGCCGTCATCGCGGTCCTCATCGTCCTCGCTGTCGGCATCTACCTCATCCTCACGTACGTCGAGCGTGTCCTCGACATCAGAAAGGGAATCTCATGAAAAGAATCGTCGCAGCTCTGGCAGCAGTCGCTCTGCTCGGTGCATGTGGTGCACAGACGGAGGAGGCTGAGTCGGTGACCGTCGGAATGTCGTACGTGCCTGACGTCCAGTTCTTCCCGTTCTACGTCGCTGACCACGAGGGTTTCTTCGACGATGCTGGAGTGGCTGTCACGCTACGTCACCACGGGGCGCAGGAGCCTTTGTTCACGGCGCTGACA
Source organism: Flaviflexus huanghaiensis (assembly GCF_014118685.1). Lineage (GTDB taxonomy): Bacteria > Actinomycetota > Actinomycetes > Actinomycetales > Actinomycetaceae > Flaviflexus > Flaviflexus huanghaiensis. Next base: position 70,434 of record NZ_JACFAK010000010.1, on the reverse strand, counting down.
ACCGGCGAAGAGGACGTCCTCTATGCGGGTGGGGACGAGGTCATGTACGCCCGAGCGGAGGGCATCGACGTCGTCAACTTCGCGACGCTCTACCAGGAGTACCCGGTGACTCTCATCGTCCCCGAGGATTCTGACATTACAAGCCCGGCTGATCTTGAGGGCCGAAGCGTCGGCCTGCCCGGAGAGTACGGCGCAAACTGGTTCGGCCTCCTTGCCATGCTTGATGAATACGAGCTTGAGAACGTCGACATTCAAAGCATCGGCTTCACGCAGATGGCGGCGCTGTCTCGCGGGGATGTCGATGCCGTTGTTGGTTTCATTAATAACGACGCTGTCGCCATGGAATCGCAGGGCTTTGATGTGCGCACAATTGATCTCGCGCCGAATCTGCCTCTCATTGGTCCGGGCCTCAGTGCCCGCGGTGATTCCTTCGACGAGTTCACCGACGCCTACGCCGCCATCCTCGAGGGCGTCGAGAAGGCAATCGACTTCGCGGCTGAGAACCCCGAGGAAACGATCGACATCGTGACGACGTATGTTCCCGGCATGAGCGACCCTGAGGTCCGTGCAGCAGCGACACTGACCTTCAATGCGACACTGCCTCTCTATCAGGGCGATGGCAGGATCGGTGTTCAGGACACCGCGAGGTGGGAGGCGATGAGCGAGTTCATGTCTGGCACTGGCCTCATCTCAACCGACGTGCCTGCAGACGAGGCAATGACAACGTCTGTCATCGACGCACGCTGACCCGACGAGTCCCGCACGTTCCTGTGCGGGACTCGTGCATGACGATGCCTTCCGCTGGGTGCCCGTTCCTGGGCGCGAGGTGAGGAGCGTGGCCGATGCGCATAGACTGGGCGCGTGAAGAACTTCGAAGAACTGTTCGCCGAACTCAGCCAGAAGGCCAAGGACCGCCCGGAGGGATCGGGTACCGTCAAGGAGCTCGATGCCGGGATCCATACGATCGGGAAGAAGATCCTCGAAGAGGCGGGCGAAGTGTGGATTGCGGCCGAGTACGAATCCGACGAACAGGTCGCCCTCGAAGCGTCCCAGCTCATCTACCACCTCCAGGTCATGCTCATCGCCAGGGGACTGACCCTCGATGACCTCTACCGCTACCTCTAAGGACTTTTCCGTGCTGAGAATCGCTGTCCCAAACAAGGGTTCCCTGTCCGAACCCGCATCGACCCTTCTCGCCGAGGCGGGCTACCGCCAGCGCCGCGACCCGAAAGAGCTCGTCCTGCTCGACGAGACAAACGGCGTCGAGTTCTTCTTCATCCGCCCGCGGGACGTCGCCGTCTACGTCGGCGCGGGAACCGTTGACGTCGGCATTACGGGCCGTGACCTCCTCATCGACTCCGATGCCGAGGCGATCGAGCATCGCGCCCTCGGATTCGCCCGCTCTACATTCCGCTTCGCAGCGCCTGGCGGATCAATGTCGACCATCGACGAACTGCAGGGCAAGCGGATTGCCACGTCCTACGACCAGGTCGTGACGAAGCACTTGTCGGACAAGGGCATCGACGCGACAGTCGTCCACCTTGACGGAGCAGTGGAATCCTCCGTGCAGCTCGGGGTTGCGGACGCCATCGCGGATGTTGTGGAGACGGGGTCGACCCTGCGAGCTGCGGGCCTTACCGTCTTTGGTGAGCCGCTCATGCTGTCCGAAGCAGTTCTCATCCGTCGCGCCGGAGAAGAACCCGAGGGGCTCGAGATTCTCGACCGCCGCATCCAGGGCGTCCTCGTCGCCCGCGGCTACGTTCTCATCGACTACGACATTCACACGAGCCACCTCGATGACGCGGTCAAGTTAACGCCGGGCCTCCAGTCACCGACGGTCTCGCCGTTGCATGATGGTGAGTGGTACGCGGTGCGCGCCATGGTGAAGAAGGACGACAGGAACAAGGTCATGGACGGGTTGTACGACGTCGGTGCCCGTGCCATTCTCGTCACCCCGATCCTCGCCTGCAGGCTGTGACGCGCACGTTTCGACCCCGAATGGCGAGGTACGTGACTGCGGGCCTCGCCGTTCTCCTCATTGCCTCGACGGCGGTCCTCTTCGCTATGGCGCCGAGTTTCGGCATCTACGCGTGGGGGACCGTCGACTACATCGGTACCGTCATTCTCCTTGCCTTCTTCCTCTGGTTGCTGTGGATCCAGTACCAGGTCCGCGTTGAAGTCCGCGACGAGGGCATCTACATCAAGAACCTCATCTACGCCCATAGCCTCGAGTGGGGGCAGATCGTCGGGGTCGACTTCGGTGAAGGCCCGTGGGTGAGGATCGATACAACAGACGGCCACGTCGTGTCCGTCATGGCGATCCAGAGCGCCGACGGCGACTATGCACGGAGGGAAGCCGTTCGGCTCGCGACACTTATCGACAGGAAACAGTCTGCCTAGCACGGCAGGCAATGAGAACTGAGAGTCGAGCTGGGCTGGACGTTGCTCAGACGACGCGCCGGAACCGAGCTGTGTCCAATGTCATGACCCTCGGCGCGGGCGCGGCGCCCGTGACATTCTCGCGAACGTACGAGGCAAAAGTGCTCAGGGGGATGGGCTGACCACCGCCGAAGCCCCATGCGGCCTCCTGCTGCGATAAACCCATGTGCTCACGCGTTGTCGTGCGTCCAGCGGACTTTGTTCATGAGTCGTGCATGCCCGAGTGTGCGCAGGACCATGACGGTTGGGCGGTTTATAACTACAACGACGTTTATACGTGTACTCGTTGGAGAGACGTGCGCCATAAATCGGTCGTTTCGGACGCTAGCCGTCCGTGTGAGTCGGACCACGGCGGGCGTAGCTCGTGCTGGGCCGAGAGGACCGGCCCTCGGTTGCGAACGGCCGGTGTGACGTCCGGGACGCGTGGGCGGCCGAATCTGCGGCGTATCCGCCGTCAATAATTCGGACGAAAGCCGTCCGCAGGATCTGCACCTTGGTCCCACGAACTGGTGGAACGTCGCGCCGATGATTATTTCTGTGCGGGGCGACCTGGCTCGCACGGAACACGGTTCGTGATCCGCACATATATCTTTCCAGCCGGTGGCGGCGCTCCCATTTTTGAAAGGCAACAACCATGATCAATCTTCGTGAGGAGGTGCGGGCGACCGACCTGTCCAAAGGTCACAGAATTTTCCTCCTTATTCTCGTTTCAATGGGCAGTTCGATTATTTATGCACCCGCCTATCTTAAGAACGTCATCTACGATCCGCTGATGGAGGCGCTCAACGCCAACAACGAGCAGATCGGTTCGCTCATCACCGCGTACGCCATCACGGCGACGATTTGCTACCTGCCCTCGGGAATCATTGCGGACAAGATCCGCATGCGCACGCTGGCGTGGGTTGGTTTCAGCTCGACCGCGGTCCTCACGTTTATGTACGGCCTGCTTCCGTCAATGTTCATGCTTCACGTCATCTTCGTCGGCATGGGCGTGACGACGATTCTCATCTGGTGGGGGATTCGCTTCAAGCTTGTCCGTCTCATCTCGGAAGAGGACGAATACTCGCGCAACATCGGCCTGTCGTACGGCGTTTACGGCGCAGCCGGCCTCGTCATGGGTGTCATCCAGCTCGCCATCATTTCGTGGATGGCGTCGAACATGGACATGGCGGTTCGATCCCTCATCTGGATCCTCGCGGCCATCATTCTCATCCTCGGCGTTCTCTCCTACCTCTACATTCCGAAGTTCGAGGGCGAGATTGCTGATACGAAGGCGAACGGCTTCTCACTGTCGGAGCTGCGTGACGCACTCCGGTCGCCAGTCGTCTGGATCGCCGCAGCCACGATGTTCTGCGTGTACTTCTACTACACGGGAGTCTCGTACACGACTCCGTACCTCACGTCGGTTCTCGGTGCGAGTGTTGGCATCGCAACCTTTGTGTCGGTTATCCGCACCTACGGCGTCACGCTGCTGTCAGGGCCGGCGTTCGGCTTCATGGCGAAGGCAGTCAATTCCCCGTCGAAGATCATCGGGGCGGGCTCCCTTGTCACGGCGATCTCGATCATTGTCCTCACCTTCCTTCCGAAGAACGAGGCGGCGACGATCATCGCGGCTCTCATCATTGTTCTCCTCGGCTTCATCGCAAACGGCGTGTTCGGCATCGTGTCTTCCCAGCTCACGGAGGGCAAGGTTCCGCTGACGATCTTCGGAACCGCAACCGGCCTGCTCTCCGTTGTCGGCTTCCTTCCGGACACGTTCTCCTCGAAGTGGTTCGGCGCCATGATCGACGCCAATGGCAACGATGCGTACCCGCAGATCTTCGGGATCCTCGCTGGCGTCGCGGTGCTCGCCATGGTGTTCGCCATCGCTCTGATTCTCTACGTCCGTAAGACCAACGGTCGCCCGGTCGACGCAGATGCGCTCATCGAGGGCGAGATCGCTCCGCAGGGCCCCATCCCACCGGTCCCCGCCGAGGCAGCTGTCCCGGAGGTGAAGTAGGTCCGTGGTCAATAAGATCGATGTCCCCTCTCGCTGGACGAACGAGACAGGCGAGGCGGTGGCGAAGCAGAACGAGCTTGCCGCTGACGTCTACTCCACAGGTCAGAGCATCGAAGAGATGAGGGCGGGCTACCGCACGGAGCGCGCCTACTGGAACGAGGGTGGTCCGGTCATGGCCGCCACGGTTGACGGTGTCATCCCCACGGACCACGGCGATATCGCGGTCCGGATGTACAGGCCGACGACGGATGCTGTTCTTCCAGTCATCTTCTTCACTCACGGCGGTGGCTGGTGCCTTGGGGACCTCGATACCCACGACAGGATGACTCGGATCCTCGCGGAGGAATCAGGCGCGGCCGTCATCGCCATCGACTACGGGCTCAGCCCGGAGACGAAGTATCCGACAAATCTGCAGCAGTGCGTCGCCGTCGTTCAGGCGGTCCGCGCAGCTGCGGGTGAGTGGGGAATCGACGGCGACGATGTGTCATTCGCTGGCGACTCGGGTGGCGCCCACATTGCGCTCGCCTCATACCTCTACCTGCGGGAGGTGGAGAAGGCTGCCGATAACGTTCGTGCCCTGCTCCTCTTCTACGGCTGGTTCGGCCTACGCGACTCTCCCTCACAGCGCCGCCTCGGCGGCCCGTGGGACGGCATCACCCAAGACGAGCTGGCCTTCTACATCGGCCAGGCACTCGCCGACGAACGTCAGATCGAGGACCGATTCCTCGACCTGTTCCGCAACGACCTGACGAGGGACATGCCGGCGACCTACATCGTCGCCGCCGAGCTTGATCCCCTGCTCGATGATTCCCGGCTACTCGCCGACATCCTTGAGTCCTCGGGGATCCCGGTCAAGCTCGACATCTACGAGGGAATCATCCACGCCTTCCTCCATCATTCACGGCTTGTGCCGGAGGCGGGAGCGGCCCTTGCGGCCGCGAGCGAGTTCTATCGCGCACAAGCCAGCCAGTCCTAACACATCAGACACAGAAAGAAGTGACATCACCGTGGATTTTTCGCTGAATGAAGACCAGCAGCTCATGGTCGAGGGCTACCGACAGCTCATGGAGTCGCGCAACTGGGAAGACTACTTCCGCGAGTGCGATGCCAACTCGGAGTACCCGATCGAGTGGGCTGAGGCGATCTGCGAGCTCGGGTTCGACCACATCCTCCTGCCCGAGGAGAACGACGGTTTCGGGCTCGGCTGGACAGAGCTTACGGCAGCGTATGAGGAACTTGGCCGCCTGGGCGGACCGACCTACGTGCTCTACCAGCTTCCGGGCTGGGGCACCGTTCTGCGCGAGGGTACCGAGGAGCAGAAGGAAACGATGCTGTCCTTCCTCGGCACCGGCAAGCAGATGCTCAACTACGCCATGACCGAGCCCGGTGCGGGTTCCTCGTGGGATGAGATGGCGACGACGTACACCCGCCGAGACGGCAAGGTGTACCTCAACGGGCACAAGACGTTCCAGACCTCGGCGATGCATGCGCCGTACATGGTCGTCATGGCCCGGAACGCTGATGACATGTCGGTTTACACCGAATGGTTCGTTGACATGTCGAAGCCCGGCATCACGAAGGAGCCGCTCGCGAAGCTCGGTCTCAAGATGGACTCCTGTGCGGAGCTCTACTTCGATGACGTCGAGCTTGACGAGTCCGACATTTTCGGTAGTGAAGGCAACGCGTTCAAGCGCGGTGTCCAGGACTTCGACCTTGAGCGTTTCCTCGTTGCCCTGACGAACTACGGCACCGCCTATATGGCGTTCGAGGACGCAGCGAAGTACGCCAACCAGCGGGTCCAGGGCGGGGAGGCCATCGGCCGCACGCAGCTCATTCAGCTGAAGTTTGCGGAGATGAAGGTCGCGCTCGTCAACATGCGGAACATGCTGTACGAGATCGCGTGGAAGGCAGACAACGATCAGCTCGGTCGCGGTGACTGCTCGATGGCGAAGTACTACTGCTCGCACGCATCGAGCCTCGTTGTCGACCACGCGCTTCAGGTTCTCGCCGGCATCGGCGTTACCGGTGAGCACCGCGTCCAGCGTGCCTTCCGGGACCTGCGGGTTGACCGCGTGTCGGGCGGCACCGACGAGGTCATGATCCTCGCGACAGGCCGCGCTGCCCTTCGCGACTACAGGTAAGGGGAGAACTTATGGAGACGAACAAGCCCTCTTTCGGCGTCCTCGATGACGTCAAGGTCGTCTACTCCGCCGTCGAGATCGCTGCGCCTACCGCGGCCGCGATCATGGGTGAGTGGGGTGCTGATGTCACGTGGATCGAGAACGTGTGGAGCGGTGACTCCATGCGCGACACCGCGTGGGTGAAGGAGTTGGAGAGGCGCAACATGCGCTCGATCTCCCTCAATGCCTTCACCGACGAGGGGAAGGAGGCCCTCGCGGGCCTCGTCAAGGACGCTGACATCTTCATCGAGTCTTCGAAGGGCGGCACGTACGCCCGCAAGGGGATCACGGACGACTGGCTGTGGAGTATCAACCCCAAGCTCGTCATCGTCCACGTGTCCGGGTTTGGCCTGACGGGTGTGAAGGAGCGCGTCGAATCCGCGGCCTACGACCTCACGGTCGCGTCCTACGCGGGGATTGTTGCGCAGAACGGCACGACCGAGCAGCCGATGAATATCCACCCCTACGGGGCGGACTATTTCAATGCCCTCATGATCGTGTCTTCATCGCTCGCGGCGCTTCACAAGGTCGGCATCACCGGCGAAGGCGAGTCGATCGATCTTGCGATGTACGAGACGATGCTGCGCGTCGGCACGTACTACATGATGGATTATCTCAACGCAGGCGTGACGTACGACCGTCCCGGCGGTCGCCATCAGAACCTGTGCGGTATCGGCCTGTACGAATGCGCGGACGGCTATATCGGCCTATGCCTCTATGGCGTGCCGCAGAACAAGTACCTGCTCGAGCAGATCGGTCTTGGTGACCTGTGGGGCACGGACGACTACCCGGAGGGCACGTCCGCTCTGTGGCGGAACGGCCCGAAGGCGGACCTCATTGAAGAGAAGCTCGAAGAGTACCTCCTCGCTCGGTCCAAGTGGGATGTCGAAAAGGACTTCGTTGCCCACAAGATCGCAGCTCAGGTTGTCAATGAGATCGCCGATGTTGTCGCCGACGAGCACGTCGCGCTGCGGGGCAACTTCATCGAGTGGGAGAACGCCGACGGCGTGACCATTAAGGGGCCCAACACGTTCCCGACGTTCGCGAAGAACCCGGGCGGGTTTTGGCGGCCCATGCCGGGCCTCGGGCAGGACTCCCGGGACGTCTTGGAGCGCGCCGGCTTCTCCGACGACGACATCCGTCGCTTCGGTGAAACAGGTGCAGTGAAGTTCGGAGAGCAGGTGGAGCAGCCGTAGGCTGCGCGCGATGACTGACAGAGGTGTGGGGGAGCTGTGGGAGGCACGGTGCGTGTCTCACCCCGAACGTGAGTTCCTCATCTTTGAGGATCCTGACACGGGCCGCGTGCGCCGGTACACGTACGGGGAGTTCGACGAACGCGTCGAGGCTCTGGCGGACATACTTGTCCACCTTGGAGTCAACCCCGGCGACCGCGTCGCCACCCTCCTCCACAACTCTGTCGAGTTCATCGAAACCCTCCTCGCACTTGCGAAGATCGGCGGCGTCCTCGTCCCGATCAACGCAGCGTCCACTCTTTTCGAGGCCAGCTACATGCTCGGCCACACAGGAGTCCGTCTCGTTGTGTCCGACCCCGAACTTGGCGCTGACATCACCTCGGTTCCGCAGCTCCACATCCGGGGCTATGCGGAGGGCGGCTACAGGACACCACCTGCGCCGCGGCGGGTACGACGTGACGGGCCGTTCGGCGCCGACCTGTTCGAGATCATGTTCACCTCCGGCACGACGGCCCAGCCGAAGGGCGTCATGCTGTCCCACAGGAACGCGACGTTCTCCGGCGAGTTCTGTGTGTGGCAGATGGCGATGACCGGGCAGGACCGGTTGCTGACGACGATGGCGATGACCCACATCAACTTCCAATTCTCGGCCCTCATGCCCGTTATCGAGGCGGGCGCGACCCTTATCGCTCTCACTCGTTATTCGGCGACACGCTATTGGCGGTCTGTTTGCCGGCACCGGGCCACCCTCGTCCAGGGGATGGCGATGATCGCACGAACGATGCTCAAGCAACCGGTCGATGACGGGGAGCAGGACCACGTTGTGCGGGAGATGCACTACTTCCTGCCACTATCCGATACCGAGAAAAACGAATTCACGTCCCGATTCGGGATTACCCTGCTCAACAATTACGGGTCGACAGAGTCGCTCGTTGGCGTCATCACCGACCCGCCTGTCGGCGAGCGGCGCTGGCCCTCCATCGGACGGATCGGTCCCGGCTATCGGGCCCGGATCTGCGCCGAGGACGGTCGCGAGCAACCTGCTGGCGAATGCGGGGAGCTCTACATTCATGGGATTCCCGGAGTCAGCCTCATGATGGGCTACTGGAACGACCCGGCTGCCACCGCAGCGGTTCTCAAGGATGGCTGGTATCGCACGGGCGATTACGCGGTCACCGACAAGGACGGGTGGTTCTACTTCCTCGACAGGCACCTTGATCTCATCAAGCGGGCGGGCGAGAACGTGTCGGCCACCGAGGTCGAGTGCGTCCTCAGCGGCTGTCCGGGGGTTGAGGCTGTCGCGGTCGTCGGGGTCGGTGACGAGGTGCGGGACATGGCGGTCAAGGCCGTCGTCGTCCCCTCATCCGACGTAGTGACCGCCGAGTCGATTATCGCCTACGCGGCGAAGCGCCTGTCCTATTTCAAGATTCCCACCATTGTCGAGTTCCGCACCGCGCTACCGCGGGGCGCCTACGGCAAGGTCAACCGCCAAGAGCTCAAAGAGCCCGTAGAACTTTCTGACCGGCACACGGCCTGTCAGCCGACACATGACATGACGACCAGCAACTAGAAGGAGACTAGATATGGCGATCAACACCGAGATGGTGGGCCAGACATTCGGCCCATTCATCCGTGATTACACGTTCCGCGACCTCGAGCTTTTCGCGCTTGGCTGCGGCGCCGGCATCGACGGCAAGGACGGACTGGAGTACATCAACGAGAAGGATTCGACGAACCCGGAGCTCAAGGTGCTCCCCATGTTCGGCGCCATGCTCATTGTCGACTCCGACGTCACCCGGACGATCGATTACGGCTACAACTACGCAGGCTCCCTCCACTGGGGATTCGACATCACCTTCCATGAACCGATGACGAAGATGTCCGACCGGCTCGAGACCTTCGTCAAGCTCGAAGGTCTTTTCGACCGCGGTGAGGGCAGAGGCCTGCTCGCGCAGCACATCGGTGACACGTACGACTCGGACGGGAAGAAGCTGTTCACGACAGAGTCGTGGGACTGCCTCATCTACGACGGCGGCTGGGGCGGCCCTGCCGCGCCGAAGGACATCGTCGAGATGCCGGATCGTGAGCCGGACGTTGTCGTGACCGAGCGGATCCCGGAGAATCAGGCTCTGCTTTACCGGCTGTCGGGCGACTACCACCCGCAGCACATCGACTGGGACTACGCAGCCGAGAACGGCGAGCCGCGCCCCATCCTGCACGCGATCTCGTACGCGGGTGTCGTTATGCGCCACGCGATCAACGAGTTCGTTCCGGGTGAGCCGGAGCGGATCACCCGGTTCAAGACCCGCATCACCTCACCCGTGCACCCTGGCACGACGCTCAAGACCGAGCTGTGGAAGGTCGGGGAGGGTGAGCTTCGCTTCCGCCTTGTCGACGAGGACGCTGACGTGACCGGCGCCAAGCCGCATCTCAACTGGGGAATCATCGAGTTCAAGTAAGCGACTGGAGCGGGCTGGCGCGGTGGAAGAAGGAAGAATGCAGAAAGTAAGCCTTGACGATCTGGGAATGAATACGTTCCTCAAACGGATCACCCTCTACTCATCTGGGGGTCCGTTCCTTGAGGGGTACGTGCTCGGCGTGATCGGCGTCGCCTTGCCCCTTATCGTCAGCGAGTTCAGGATCGATGAACACTGGAACGGACTTCTCGGAGTCGCGTCCCTCGTCGGCCTGTTCTTCGGCGCCTCAATCGGCGGATGGCTCACTGACCTGCTCGGTCGGAAGCGGATGTTTATCATCGATATCGCCGCCATCGGCATCCTCTCCATCATTTCCGCCTTTGTCGCGAGCCCGCTCCAGCTCTTCATCGTCCGCTTCCTCATCGGTCTCGCAGTTGGCGCGGACTACCCGATCGCCACATCGATGATCGCGGAGTTCACGCCCCGCCGCTATCGCGCGATTTCCATGGGCTTCATCGCAGCCATGTGGTACATCGGCGCGAATGCGTCCTACATTGTCGGCTACTTCCTGCTCGACCTCGACGGCGGTTGGCGCTGGATGTTGGCAAGCTCCATCATTCCGTGCCTCATCATTCTCATCGGTCGCTGGTCAATCCCCGAGTCCCCGCGCTGGCTCATGTCGAAGGGCCGCACGGACGAGGCCGAAGGGATCATGGAATCGATTTTCCACACCCCCGTCCAACTCGAGGATGAGACGGCTGAGAAGACGGATGTGAGGACGCTGCTGCGCCGCACGTACCTCAAGCGAATCATCTTCGTTGGCGTCATCTGGCTGTGCCAGGCAATCCCGATGTACGCGGTCTACACGTACGGCCCGCAGATCATCTCCGGCTTCGGCTTCGGTGCGGGCCGTCAGGCCCTCATCGGTGAGATCATCATCGGCACGTTCTTCATGATCGGCACCATCCCCGCGATGTTCCTCGCCGAATACTGGGGGAGAAGACCGCTTATTATCTGGAGCTTCGTCATCATGACCGCCTCTCTTGCGGTTCTTGGGGTGATCCCAGCTCCGAGCTTGTTCGTCGTCGTTGCCTGCTTCGCGATTTACGCGATCGCCTCCGGCGGTCCGGGCAACCTTCAGTGGCTCTACCCGAACGAACTCTTCCCGACGAGCGTGCGGGCAACGGCGATGGGAGCGGCGATGGCACTGTCACGCATTGGCACCGTCGTGTCGATCTACGTCCTGCCGACGTTCCTCGCGACCCACGGAACGGGTAAGACAATGCTCGTCGGCGCGGCGATTTCCCTGCTCGGACTGGCGATCTCTGTCGCGTGGGCCCCGGAAACATCCGGGTACCCGCTGACGGAAACGGCCTCGGAGGGCTTCAATGCCCGGACGAAGGCGAAGCGATGAGGTGCGCGATCCTAGGCGAGTCGAAGGTCGCTCGAGTGGTGGATGACATAGAGCTGATCGTCGACCAGGTCGTCAGCGTACTCGGCGAATTCGGTCTTGAAGCACTCGATGTTGTCCGGGTGCAGAGTGAGAGCCCTCATGAGGGTCGACCCTTCAATCGCATCAAGCAGGCGGGTGACCGAAATATGGGAGGACAGGTCGCCCTCGTTCTTGAGGATCCACAGCCTGTCGCGGACAGCCCGAATCGGGTAGAGGACGTGCGCGTTGTAGATCTCGATGAGAGCAGGCTCGTTTTCAGTATTCATCTCGACGAGGATGCGGCGAATCGCCTTGGAATGCTCGCCGAAGTAGAGGCCGAGTCGGTAGATGACCTCATCGCGGAGGATCTGCCGAACGGTTGTCCCCGTGATCGGGGGCAGCTCGATGAACTGGTTGAAGGAGTCGATGAGCAGCCTGCCGCGGCAGTTCCACCGGGCATACATTGTCGACTTCCCGACGCCGGCGCGCTTCGCCACATTCGTGAGGTTGAACCCGTACCAGCCCGCTTCACCGTACAGATCGAGGGCAGCCCTCATGATCCGCTCGTCCGCATCAACACTTCTGGGCCGTCCTACAACAGAGAACTGAGTCACGTGTCTTCCCTCCACAGTTATTCGCTTCCCCATCCAACCAGGTCAAAAGTCCGGGGGCGTGTGACTTAAGTCCACGCCCGGCACCCCACACACCTTCGCACACCACACAGAGAGAAAGAGGAAACCATGAGCGTTGTCGTCGCTTACAAGTATGCGTCCAATCCGCAGGACGCGGCAGTCGGGGCTGATGGCCAGATCGACTGGTCACGCGCCAAGCCCGCCGTGTCCGAATACGATCCGGTCGCCATCGGACTCGCCCGCACCATTGCTGGTGACGGCGAAGTTGTCGGCGTGTCCGTTGGCACCTCCGCCGTCGCGAGCTCCATGGCGAAGAAGAACGCCATCTCCAAGGGCCTCGATCGCGCCCTTGTCGTCGCTGACGATGCGAGCGCCGAGTGGAACGCGACCAAGGTCGCGTCAGCACTGGCCGGCCTTGTCCGCAAAGTTGACGATGTCGAGCTCGTCCTCGCGGGCGACTCCTCGATCGATGAGGGAACCCGGATCGTCCCCGCGATCCTCGCGGGATACCTTGGGTGGCCGTGCTTCCAGGACATCATGTCCGTTCAGAAGACGGCCGATGGAGTCACAGTCATCCAGGCGGTCGCGGGTGGCACCCGCACGATCGACGTCACCGGCCCCGCGGTTCTCGCCGCCACGTCGGACGCTGTCGAGATCAAGGCCGCATCGATGAAGGACATCCTTGCCGCTGGCAAGAAACCGCTCGACGAAGCATCCGCTGACGAGGTCGGCGTGTCGGACGCCGCGGTCACGGTGACGGGCCGGACCAGGCCAGCACCCCAGGCACGCAAGAACGATATCCGCAGCTCGTCCGACGCCGCTGGCCTGGCCAGTGAGCTCCGTGCGGCAGGCATTCTTTAGAAAGAAGATGAACATGGCACAGATTTGGCTTATTGCAGTTAACCCCGACGTCGCGAACCTTCTTGAGCTGGCTGGCGACCGCCCGGTCACCGCTGTCACCGTCGGAGCAGATGTTCCAGGTGCGGCTCGACAGATCGTCATCCCGCTTGCCGAGGGCATGCCCGCTGAGGCAGCCGCCCCGGCCGTCGCAGAGGCGGTAAGCGCAGAACCGGGTGACATCGTCCTCGTGGCCAACCGATCCGCTGAGCGCGTCATCGCCGGCGCGGTCGCGGCGAAACTTAACGCTCCCGTCCTTTCCGGCGTCAAGGAAATTGGCGAGGGCACAATCCGTTACGGCCGCTACGGCGGGATCGTCGAAGAGACCGTCTCCTACGAATCCGCTGTCGTCGCCATCGCAGATGGTGGAACCGCACCCGAGGGCGAAGCCCCAGCATCAGAAACCGGTCCCGCAACGACGCACGCTGCAGTCGTGACCGCGACGAGCCGCGCCGAGGGCGAGTCAGTCAACCTCGCAGCCGCGAAGAAGATCGTCGCTGTCGGCCGCGGGTTCAAGTCCGAGGAGGACCTCAAGCTCGCCGACACGTTCGCGAAGTCGATCGGCGCCGTCATTGCCTGCTCGAGGCCGCTCTCCGAGGGCACCGAGTGGTTGCCTCGTGACCGCTACATCGGCATCACCGGCCAGCACGTCGCCCCCGAGGTCTACGTTGCCATCGGCATCTCTGGGCAGATGCAACACACGGCTGGCATGGTCGGTTCCGGCACGGTCATCTCCATCAACTCCGATGACAAGGCTCCGATGTTTGCTCAGTCCGACTACGGCGTTGTCGGCGACCTATACGAGGTCCTGCCAGCGATGACAGAGGCCCTGGCGTGAGTGTCGAGTACGATTTCGACGTCATTATCGTCGGTGGGGGTGTCGCAGGCACGGTCTGCGCATACCTGCTCGCGCAGGAGGGCCACGAAGTTCTCCTCATCGAGCGGGGCGTCGAGCCGGGGTCGAAGAACCTCTCCGGAGGCGTCTTCTACTGCAGGATCATGCAGGAGATCTTCCCGAACTTCTTGAGCGATGCTCCGGTCGAACGGACGATCACCCGAAACTGCGTGTCCTTCCTCAACGAGGGTTCAGCTGTCAACATTGACTACTGGGACACGCGGCTGGCTGAGCCCGTCAACGCGGTCACCGTGCTGCGGGCGAAGCTCGATCCCTGGTTGGCGGAGCAGTGCGAAGAGGCCGGCGTGACAGTCATGCCCGGCATCAAGGTCGACGAGCTCCTACGCGACGGAGACCAGTTCGTCGGTGTCCGCGCGGGCGAGGACGAACTCCACGCTCGCGTCGTCATCGCTGCAGACGGTGTCAACTCGTTCCTCGCGCAGAATGCCGGCATCCGCCCGAAGGCCAAGACGAAGGACCTCGCGGTCGGCGTCAAATCGGTCATCCGCCTCGGCGAGGACACCGTGCGTCAACGTTTCAACCTGTCCGGTAGCGACGGCGCCGCATATGCGGTTGTCGGCGACTGCACACAGGGTGTCGCTGGCGGCGGGTTCATGTACACCAACACGGACAGTGTGTCGATCGGCGTCGTCCTGCGGCTCGACGATCTCGCTGACAAAGGCAAGGCGTCAAGCGACGTCCACGACCACTTCCTCTCCCATCCCTTCATCGCCCCGTTCCTCGAGGGTGGCGAACTGCTCGAATACGGCTGCCACATGGTGCCGGAGGGCGGGCAGGGGATGATGGGCGATGTTGTCCACCCGGGCCTTCTCATCATCGGCGACGCCTCGGGGCTGTGCCTCAACACCGGTTTCACGGTGCGGGGCATGGATCTCGCGGCCGGTTCGGCCCGTGCCGCCGCGAAGGCTGTCGACGAGGCGCTCAAGGCCGAGGACTATTCGGCCACGGCGCTTGGCTCCTACACGAGACACGTCGACGAGAGCTTTGTCGGCCAGGACATGGCAACGTATGCGAAAGCTCCCGCGTTCCTTGAAAATGAGGAGATGTATGGCGACATGGGAGTGCTCGTCGCTGATGTTATGCACGACATCTTCAATCACGATCTCAGCCCGCGCAGGCCGCTGGTCAAGGTCGCACTCGGCGCGGTCAAGCGTTCGAAGCTGACGATGCGGCGCCTTGCGAAGATCGGTTACCAAGCGGTGAGGTCACTATAATGTCTGATTTTGTCAACGATTCAGTCACACAGCGGCTGGCCGGGAACCACTACGAGGTCGATGAGGGCAACTCGCACATCGAGGTCAATCAGGACATCGCCAAGTCAACCGGAACTGGCAAACTCCTTGTCAGGGTGTGTCCCGCGGGCGTCTACTCCGAACGTGAGGACGGCACGATCGACGTCGAGTACGCCGCGTGCTTGGAATGCGGGACGTGTCTCGCGGTCGCAGCACCTGGTGCTCTCACATGGCACTATCCCAGCTCGGGCGCGGGCATCGTCTTCCGCGAAGGATAGGACAGACGGTCGGCCCGCTCCACGTGAGCGGGCCGACGCTCTGGACCTTATCGGCGCCGCCGTGGTCCAGCGGTAGCGCCAGCAAGGTTCGGGGTTATCCTTGCTGGCGTGACTCCATCTTCTGTCCTCCGCTCGCCCGGCGTGCCACTCGTTGTCGCAATGACAGCACTGGCGTTCTCGGGCTATAGCGCCCTCATGCCGGTTGCTCCGCTCTGGGCAGCCGCCGGCGGGGCAGACGCGGGCGGTGTTGGGCTCGTCAACGGCGTCCTCATGGGGACAACAGTTCTCACCCAGCTCATGGTGCCAGCCAGCCTACGAAAGTTCGGTTGGGTGCTTGTCCTCGTGACGGGCACGCTCTTTCTCGGCCTGCCAACGATCAGACTGTTCTTCAGCGACAGTCTCGAAGCGATCCTTGCCGTCTCGGCCCTGCGCGGCATCGGGTTCGGCATCATCACCGTCACCGGAAGCGCCCTCATCGCCGAACTTGTCGACCCGCTACGCAGAGGAGAGGCGATCGGTGTCTACGGCCTTGCCGTGGCCGCTCCTCAGATTCTCTTCATGTCGACCGGACCCTGGTTTGCTGAACGCTTCGGCTTCGCCACGATGTTCGCGATCGGAGTCCTTCCCATCTTCGGCGCCGTGCCCGCCTACATCCTCGGGGGGCGGATGGAGGCGGTGCCGAAACCCCAGGAACGTGCGCCGTACACGAACCTCCTCCGGCCGATCTTCCTCCTCCTTGCCGTCACGCTTGCGGGCGGCGCGATCATCACGTTCCTCGCACAGATGGTGTCCGAGCCGTGGCTGGCGATGGTTGGATTGCTCCTGCTCACCGTGTTCGCTGCCGCAACGAGGTGGCGACTTGGGGGCCTTGCCGACCGTTTTGGTGCTCAGCGATTCGTGTGGCCTCTCGTCGTATCGACAACGGTCGGCATGGTCGTCATCGCCTACGCCGTGCGAGGTGACTCGCATGTTGCGGCTCTCCTCACCGGCACAGCACTCGTCGGTATCGGCTACGGCGGGCTACAAAATCTCACGCTTCTTCTCGCATTCGATGGCGTCAAGCGCGTTCATTACGGCTCCGCGAGCGCGGCGTGGAACATCGGATTCGATGCGGGCACGGGCCTGGGTTCGGTCGTCATCGGCGCCGTCGCCGCAAGTTCGTCTTTCAGCACTGCGATGCTCGTCGGAGGTGCCGTCTCTCTCCTCACCCTGCCGCTTGCGTTCAAGCAAACGCCAAAGGTCACCGGCTAAACGAACGTCCGTCACGGCAGCTGACGGCGCGTGGCGAGTTTCCTCGGGTCAGCTCCGCCAGTGGGTTCTGTCGCGACTCGTGCCGGCCTGAACATGCGCCGCATTTCTCACCGCCAGATGAGACAGAATGGAGGCCGGGTTACGAGGGGAGCGGGATGTATGTAGATGAGGGCCGCGTCGTCACGGGGGCGAGTGATCTCGCCGCCGCCTCGTCGTGTGAGTATGCGTGGCTGAGACAGCTTGACGAGCGTCTGGGCCGGGTTCCCCCGCTCCAGCGGAGCATCGACGCCATGATGGTGCGGACAGCGGAACTTGGTGAACTCCACGAGCGGAGAGTTCTCGATTCACATCGACAGCAGGGCCGGCGGGTCGAGATCATTGGCAGGCCTGCGGGGAACGATCGGCGCAGTATTGAGAAGGCGGCCGAGGAGACTCTCCTCGCTCTGCAGTCCCACGCGGACGTGGTCTTTCAGGCGGCCTTTGTCGCAGATGATGATCTTGGCTTGCCGTTTGTCGGATACACCGACTTCCTCGTCCTGCAGGGGGACGGGTCGTACCGGGTCCAGGACACGAAGCTCGCCCGCACCGCCCGAGTCACCGCTCTTTTCCAGCTTGCGGCGTACGCGCGGCAACTGAGAGCCCTCGGTATCCCGGTCGACGATGAGGTCGATCTTGTCCTCGGTGATGGAACAACGAGCACCCATCGGCTGAAGGACATCGAGCCCATGTATGTTCTGCGCCGGAGGAGACTCGCCGCGATCGTTGGAGAACAGCTCGCATCTGGCAGACCTGTCGGGTGGGAAGACGACCGGTATTCACGGTGCGGCTCATGCGAGGACTGCGCCGCAGCTATCGCCGAGCATCGCGACATGTGGCTTATCCACGGCTTGCGAGGCGCTCAGCGTGCCAAGCTCCGGTCGGCCGGCCTCAAAACAATTGACGATGTTGCCGCGTGGAAGAGTGGCGCGCCGACGGGCGGGGTGCCGGTGCAGACCCTGTCGACCCTGTCAGACCAAGCCGCATTGCAGATCGCCAGCGAGGGGCGGAGTGAGCCTCTCGTCAGGGTCATCGACCCGCACGCGCTCGCGGCGCTGCCAGCTCCAAGCGACGGCGACATCTTCTTCGACTTTGAGGGTGATCCGCTGTGGACGGCCGATGGTGCGACATGGGGTCTCGACTATCTGTTTGGGCTCGTTGACACCTCCGGTGAGTTCACGGCGTTCTGGGCGCATGACATGAAGCAGGAGCGGCAGGCGCTCCTTGACTTCCTCGATGACGTCGAAGCCCGCAGGCGAGATCATCCCGACATGCATGTCTATCACTACGCGAGCTACGAGAGGGCGCACCTTGCGTCGCTTGCGCAACGTCACGGGGTGGGGGAGGAGAGGGTCGACACCCTGCTCCGCGAGGGCGTTCTCGTCGACCTGTATGCGACGGTGAGGCGAGCGCTACGAATCGGGGCCCCGTCGTATTCGATCAAGGCTGTTGAGGTTCTCTACATGGGTGCCGATCATCGCGAAGGTGTGACAACGGCGGCGGACAGTGTCACTCAGTATGCGCACTACGTCGAGCTCGGTGACGCAGGCCGCACTGACGAGGCACAAGCGGTCCTGGACGAGATCGCGGACTACAACAGGTATGACTGTCTGTCGACCCTTCGGCTGCGTGATTGGCTGCGCGCGCTTCCCATCGCGGCCGGCGACGGAGCGGGTGGGTCTGTCACGACCGACTCGGGGACACGGCAAACGAAGAAGGAACAAGAGCAGGCGAAAGTCGAGGCGCGCACGGCACTCGAGACCCAGGTAGCGAAGCGTGCTGGCGACCGGTTTGACGTGAACCGTACGGCCGATGAAAGGGCCTGGGGTCTCGCGGCAGCCGCACTGCACTATCACCGCCGAGAAGACAAGTCTTTCTGGTGGGCGCACTATGCGCGCCTTGACGACCCGGTCGACCAGTGGTCGGGCAACAGAGATGTCTTCCTTGTCGAGGAGGCGGCCATCGAGCGCGACTGGTCGGTGAAGCCGCGGGCGAAGACGCTGTCGCGAGACCTTGTGCTGACCGGCGAATGGTCTCCGGGAAGCACGCCGAAGGAGAATTCCTGTTATCTCATCTATGAGTCCGGACTCCTGTCCGCCGGTGGCCAGCGCGTCGCCATCTCAGCCACATTGGGTGAGATCACCGACGGCTCGGTAACCGTGAGCGAGCGGCTGCCAGGTGGGATCGAACCCCATGACCTCGCTCCGATCGCGGTCGTGCCCGGCCCACCGCTGGAAACTGGCGGTCTCGCGGATGCGATCGAGACCTGGGTGCGCCGGGCCTATGCGCTGGGGGCGATGCCCGCTGATCCGGTGGGCGACCTCCTGTCGCGGCGGCCCCCGCGGTTTCTCAGCGGCTCTGGCCCGGCCCCGATGGACGCTGACAACCCCGCGGTCGTCGCATCATTGCGGGATCTTGACCATAGCTATCTCGCCGTGCAGGGACCACCCGGAACGGGAAAGACGTATGTCGCTGCGAACACGATCGTTGCGCTCGTTCGGGATGGGTGGCGGGTCGGTGTCGTTGCCCAATCGCACAAGGTCGTCGACAACGTTCTGTTGACCGCCCACCGCTTCGGTTTGGAGCCGCATCTGATCTGCAAGGCCCAGACTGCGGATCGGCCGCCGCTGCCGATCCCGATCACGCACGTTCGCAACGCAGAGACGGAACGGTTCCGGCCCGGACAGGCGGCACTTATCGGGGGCACGGCGTGGTGCTTTTCTCGCCTGCCCGCCGCCAGCCTCGACCTGCTCGTCATCGACGAAGCTGGGCAGTTCTCTCTCGCCAACACGATTGCCACTGCGCCATGTGCGACGCGGCTCCTGCTCGTCGGAGACCCTCAACAGCTCCCACAGGTCACGATCGGCTCGCACCCCGAACCGGTCGACACGTCCGCGCTCGGATTCCTCAGCGCGGGACATGACGTGCTCCCGCCCGAATACGGATATTTCCTTCCCGAATCCCGGCGCATGGATGGCGCAGTCACGCGCGCCGTGTCAGAGCTCTCATACGAGGGCAAGCTCCGGTCACACGCCTCGACAACGCAGCGCAAGCTCGCTGGCGTCCGTCCCGGTGTCAAAGCAATCCCGCTTCATCACAGGGGCAACGTCACGTCCTCGACCGAGGAAGCAGACGAGGTCGTGAGGATCGCCCACTCTCACCTTGGTCAGCAGTGGTATGACGGCCGTGAGACACGGCCCCTCGAACAGGACGACATCATTGTCGTCAGCCCCTACAACGCTCAGGTCAACACGGTCCGCAGAGCACTCGACGAGGCCGGGCTCTCGAACGTCAAGGTTGGCACCGTCGACCGGTTCCAGGGGCAGGAAGCTGCCATTGCGGTGACGACTCTTGCGGCGTCCTCGGCGGCTGATGTGCCTCGTGGGCTCGAATTCCTTCTCCAGCGCAACAGGCTCAACGTCTCTATCTCCCGAGCCATGTGGATCGCCTACATCGTCTACTCACCCGGCCTCGTCGACCACATGCCGACAACGCCGTCGAACCTCGCGGAGCTCAGCCGGTTTGCTCGGCTCGTCGGAGCTGACAGCTGAGCCTGCGCGCCGGCGCCGGCTGTCGACAGCGACGAACCTCCCGGACTGAACGGGGGAACGCCAGCGTGGCGTCGACGAGAGAAAGCCCCGGTCGCGGGCCAGCTTTGCGGGCACGCTGTGAGGCGATGGACTAGGGTTCATGCGTGAGCACAGTTGAGAAAATCTATTCAGCCATCGTGACCCGAAGTCCGCAGGCCGCGGAGGACATGCCGGACGAGGTGCAACGACATATTCCCTCGAACGGCCTGCGCCAAGTTGTCGGTCACGCACTCCAGTCATCGGGTGACCAGATCGTCAATGCCTCGACCGTGCTGCCGTGGCTCTTCGCTGTCCTCGGTGTCCCAACTTCCCTCACGGGTGTCCTCGTCCCGATCCGCGAATCGGGCTCGATGCTGCCCCAGGCCTTCCTCACCCCGCTCGTGCTGAGGGTGAAGCACCGCAAGTGGGTGTTCGTCACCGGAGCACTCATTCAAGCGGCGTCCGTTGCCTTCATGGCGGGCACTGCCGCGCTGGCCGAGGGGCTGACAGCGGGGATTCTCATCATCAGTGCACTCGCTGCCTTCTCGCTTGGCCGTTGCCTCGGGTCGATCTCGTCGAAGGACGTCCAGGGCCGAACGATCCCGAAGGGGGAGCGGGGCCAGATTACCGGACTTGCGACGACAGCTTCCGGCATCGTTGCCATCACCCTCGGCCTCGCCATCCGCATCTTCGGAGGCGAAAGCCTCTCGGCTGGCGAACTCGCACTCATGCTTTCGGGAGGCGCTGTTCTGTGGGTCCTTGTCGCCCTTGTCTATGCGAGCATCAACGAGCCGGCCGATGAGGGGGATGCAGACTCCTCGGACGATTCGTCGAACTGGTTCTCTTCCATGGTTGCCCTGCTGAGGGATGACGATGTGTTCCACAGATTCGTTCTTGTCCGCAGCCTTCTCCTCGTCTCAGCCCTCAGCCCGCCCTTCATTGTCACGATGTCGATCCAGCGGGGTTCGAACGTCCTTGTCGGCCTCGGCGGTTTCGTCATCGCCTCCGGCCTCGCCGCCCTCATTGGCGGCCGCCTCTTCGGCCGGTTCGCTGACAGATCGAGCAGGCGGCTCATGAGCATCGGAGCCGGCCTTGCCTCTGCCATCATCGTCGCCGTCGTCGTCGCCGTCTCCTTGCCTGGCTTTGACGGAAACTCGTGGGTGGGGACAGTCGTCTTCATCCTCGGCTACTTTCTTCTCCGTCTCACTCACACCGGCGTCCGAGTCGCGAGGAAAACCTACATTGTCGACATGGCAGAGGGCGACACACGCACGACATATACGGCCGTGTCGAATACGGCCATGGGGATCATCCTCCTTCTCGTCGGCGCAATCAGCTCAGCGATCGCAGCCTTCGGCATCATTTGGGCTCTCCTCGTTCTCGCGGCCCTCGGCCTCGTCGGAGTTTTCGCTGGCGGCACCCTTCCCGACGTGTCTGCCAAGCCCGAGTGAATCCCGCCCACTGACCGGACTCGGTCAGACCCGGTTACCAACAGTTCACTGCACGCTGTATAGTTCAGCATGTGTTGAACATTGACGTGAGCCGCGGCGCGGCAACCCGCCAGCTGGATGTCATGCGCAGGCTTGGCAGGGCGATGGCGGACTCGACCCGCTCCCAGATCCTCCTCACCCTCCTCGATGGCCCCGCATACCCCTCCGACCTTGCGAACACGTTCGGCCTGACGCGGCCGAACGTGTCCAATCACCTCGCCTGCCTACGCGACTGCGGAATCGTCACCGCCGTGGCAGAAGGGCGGCACACACGGTACGAGATAGCTGACAGCCACCTCGCTAACGCCCTGCGAACTCTCGTCACCATCACCCTCGCCGTCGACGAAAGTGCACCCTGCCTCGACCCCGACTGCGCCGTCACCGGATGCGACGGAGGTGCCTCATGAGCGCGTGCGGATGTGACCACGACGAGATCGAAAAGACCGCCGCCTGGTGGCAGGATCGGCAGATCCTCCTTCCGATCCTTTCCGGCATCGCCCTCGCCTCCGGTTTCATAACCGAATGGCTCGGAGGGACCGGGACAGCATTCTATTGGGCGGGCCTCGTGCTCGGCGGATACACATTCGCACCAGGAGCCCTTCGCCGGCTCGTCATGGAACGCCAGCTCGGTATCGGCCTGCTCATGACGATCAGCGCCACCGGCGCCATCATCCTTGGCTACGTGGAAGAGGCAGCCGCCCTTGCTTTCCTCTACTCCATCGTCGAAGCCCTGGAGGACCGAGCCATGGACCGGGCCCGGTCGGGGCTCGGGGCTCTCCTCACCCTCGTCCCCGACACCGCGACGATCATCGACGGGCCGGCCCGCACAGTCCCGGTCGCAGACCTCAAAGTCGGCGACACGATCCTCGTCAAAGCGGGCGAACGGGTCCCAACGGACGGCATGATCGCCGACGGCAGAAGCGGCCTCGACACGTCCGCGATCACCGGTGAATCAATCCCCGTCGACGTCAGCGCTGGCGATGAGGCGCTCGCCGGATCCATCAATCTTTCCGGCCCACTGACGATGACTGCCACCGCGAGCGGTACTGACAACTCGCTAACAACCGTCGTCCGGCTCGTTCAGCAGGCCCAGGAGGAGAAGGGAGAACGCGCCCGAATCGCGGACCGGCTTGCCCGGCCCCTCGTTCCCGGAGTCCTCATCCTCGCCGCCGCAGTTGCCATCATCGGTTCCCTGCTCGGCGATCCGGACCTCTGGATCACACGCGCCCTCGTCGTTCTCGTCGCCGCATCACCCTGTGCGCTCGCGATCTCCGTACCCCTGACCGTCGTCGCCGGGGTCGGCGCCGCCAGCCGCATGGGCGTCATCTTTACGTCCGGAGCAGCCTTTGAAGAGCTCGGCGGGATCCGAACGATGGCGTTCGACAAAACCGGAACGCTGACAGAAAGCAAGCCGGTGGTCGTCGAGGTTGTCAGCGCACCGGGTTATTCCGAACGTGATGTCTTGTCGTGGGCAGCCGCACTCGAACAGCACAGCACCCATCCGCTAGCGCGCGCGATCGCCGGTTCCGTGTCGGCGCCGCCAGCATCCGACGCGGGAGAATCAGCAGGACTGGGTATGACGGGAATGGTCGATGGTGCCGCCATTGCGGTTGGCAACCCCACGTGGCTGGACCCCGGAGCACTCTCCGGTACGGTTGACGAGCTCCAGCGGGCCGGCATGACGATCGTCGTTGTTCACCGCGACGATGACGTTGCCGGTGTCATCGGCCTGCGTGACGAGCTGAGACCCGAGGCAACCCACGCGATTTCGCTTCTCCACGAGGACGGCATTCGCACGGTCATGCTGACGGGAGACAACCAGCAGACGGCCGATGCGCTGGCTTCCAAAGCTGGCATCGATGATGTTCGCGCGAGTCTTCGGCCCGAAGACAAGGCTGCCGCCATTTCCCAGCTGTCGACAAGCGGGCGGACAGCCATGGTCGGCGATGGAATCAACGACGCCCCGGCCCTGGCTTCTGCTGATCTTGGAATCGCCATGGGCCAGGCGGGATCGGATGTGGCGATCGAATCAGCTGAGATCGCTCTTCTAGGCGATGACCTTCGCCTGCTACCGCAGGCGGTCCGCCACGCCCGCAGGGGCAGGCGGATCATCGACGAGAACATCGCCCTCTCACTCGTCATCATCACCGCCCTCATGCCGCTCGCCATCAGTGGCGTCCTCGGCCTCGCCGCGGTCGTCCTCGTCCACGAGGTCGGAGAGATTATCGTCATCCTCAATGGCTTGCGAGCATCTCGCGCTCCCGCCACTCTCCTCACCGCACAGCGCGAGCTCGAAAGCGCGTCCGCCCGTTAGAGCGGCTGTTTAGAGCCGGCGGTCGGCAGGTGGAACTCGGCGAGCGTCGGCGATCATCTGCGCTGCGAGAACACCGCCGGCGCCAGCGAAAGCGAAGGCGGCATAGTCCTCGGGCAGTCCCCTTCCCATCGTTCTCAGTGGGACCGGGGAGTGCTCGAGAGCGTCCCGGATTCCACTTACCTCAATGAGGGTGAGCCAGCCCGTTCGGACCAGCGTGGGATAGTGAGCCTCGATCCTCGTGAGAATGTCGCGACCGATGTTTTCTCTGGTCGTCGGGACGAGAGCCGGTGTGAGTGCAACCTTCGTGTAGGCCGTGAGCGAATGATGGGAGATGCCGCGGTGGCGGGCACGATGATCAGCTTGGGACACTCGCAGCGTCGCAAGCGCGGTTCCACCAAGCAGATTGATCGCATTAATGGCCTCGCCGACGGCCGTTCCGGAGAAACCCCAGGTTGTGCCCGTCCCGACATTGCCGGGCCCCTGGACGACAACAGCAATGTCAGCACCGATGACATGTCGCGCTGCAAGGAGAGCGGTGTGGAGATTGACCGCCTCGAGATCTCCACCGAAGGACTGTCCCGCTGTGATCGTTGTGATGTCGCCGCGCGCTTTGAGATGGGCGGCTGTTTTCGAGAAGGCAATCGGCAGGGCAGCAGTATCCGTATGAACGTAGGCGATTCTCACGTCAGGGACGTGGTATCGCGCAGTTGCGACAATCGCCGGCAGGGCGGAATGGAGGTCGGCGACAATGACGGGCATACCATCGAGACCATCCGCGTCTTGGACGGTTTCGTGATGAGGTGAGTCCTGTTCGTCAACTGCCAGCACCATATTCTGTTGAGGCATGTAGCGAGCCTTGACAATATGGCCCGGGCCGGGAGTGGGCGTCGGGAGCCGGTCGAGCGGTGCGACGATGAAGAGGTAGCCGCCGGACCCGAGGTGACGATCGACCGCGGTCGAGTTGAGAAGGACCCGCTCACCGATCTCGAGCGGGCCGACGAGGTCGGTGTAGGCCAGTGCACGGTAACGCGCGCCGTCCACATCGACCCACCACTCCTCGGCTCCTGCCCACGTATCGCCCGGTTCGAGGGTCACGCCGCTACGCCATGTCATCACGAGTCCCATCTTAACGTGGGCTATTCTTGAGCCTGTGACAGGTACTCGAACGTATGACCCCGGCAGGAGACTGTTCCAGCTCCTTGCCAACCTTGTCGACGAGCCGCGCAGACGCTCCGAGCTCTACAAGCTCGGCTACGACCAGTCGGGAGCGGACAGGGCGAAGGCGCTCACCCGCGACATCGACAAGCTTCGGGAGTACGGCTACCCCGTTTCGCAAAGCGACGATGAGGACCCAATCTTCGAGCTCAACCTAGACGGGCTTGTCGCACTCGATCTCGATGCCGCCGATCTCACGCTTCTGCGGCTCGCGGCGGATTCTCTCACTGGCAGGGCTGACCTGCACAAGGTCGCGAAGAGGACGGTTCGCAAGCTTCTTGGCGGTGCTAGCATCACGGATGATCACGCTGCCGTCCTCATCGCTCTTCCCGATATCGGGCACCTGTTCGATATCGTCGACGCCATCGCGCATCGGACCCCGGTCCTCATCGAGTACGACAACGTCCGAAACCCGCGGCGCCGTTTTTACACGGTCGAGGTCCACGGCGTGTGGGAGACTCTCGGCCAGTTCTACTGCCGCGGAAACAGAACTGCAGTCGGGACGGGCGCGGACGACATGGAGCAGACGGCTCCGGAGATCCGCAACTTCCGGCTGTCCCGCATCGTCTCCGTCGAGGCGCTCGAGCCGACGGGCTACACACCCGAGCCGATCACCGTTCGTTCATTCGACCCCGTCACCGCCACCGTCTACCTCGCGCCCGGTGCGGGCGATCACCTTCGCGCCCGCGGCAAGCCTGTCGGCACAGACGACAACGGATGGGACGGGTACCGGTTCGAGGAAACCGATTGGCCGCGGATGCTCGATGCTCTCAACATTCTTGGCGTCGAGTCTCGTACTGATGTGGCCGACTACCGCGAGCGGCTCCGCCACATCGCAGATTTGGGGCAGTGATGGCGAAACCTGACGTTGTCCTACTCACCTCCATGGCCGCCTTCATCATCAACACCCGCCAGACGACGGTCGGAGAGATCGCCGACGTCTTCGATCTGTCCCTCACCAACACGGTGGACGCTCTCAAGACCCTCATGCTCACAGAGGTCGAGAGCCGGCCTGGCTTCTACTTCATCGAGATCGCCGTCGATACCGAGGACGATGATGACGATTCCGACCTCGTCTTCGCTCGCGACAACTGGGTGACCTACACGCCAACGAAGTACGACGATCCGCTCGTCTACCTCACCCTCGGCGAGGCTGCTGTGTCGATCGGGATGATCGACCAGGTCCTCAAACTCCTTCACCCGGGCTCGGATGCGGCGGAATCGTTGCGCACCGTGCGCGAGAAGATCCGCTCGGCGACCGGGGGCACCGTCGGAGCGGAGCCGCCCGTACCAGATAGCTCCCAGGACGTGCTCGACTGCACGTGGCAGGCCCTGCGGGAGTCGCGACGCCTGACATTCGACTACCACGGCCCGGGTGGGCTCACCGAGAAGGTCACGACCCGCACTGTCATTCCCTGCGCCGTCCTGTCGGAGACCGACGGCTATCTCGCTGCGCTCCAAGACAAGACCGAACTGCGGTGGTTCCGCCTCGACCGGATGTCGAACGCGTCGGTGGGGGAGGCCGTGTCGTCGACAGAGGCAAACCGTGCCCGCCGAACTCTCAAGAAGAACTCCGATCCGAAGCCGATTGATGGCTTCGCCGTCACATTCACCGTCAAGACGGGCGCGGCGTGGTTTGCTGAGAGCACCCCGGGAGCTCATGTCACGAGTCACGGCGACAGGCTCGACATCACCGTGAGGGCAGTCTCGACGACGTGGGTTCGAGAGTCCGCACTGAAGATCGGCACGGATCTGCTCGACATCAACCCACCCGAGGTCCGCCAGGCCGTCGCTGAGCAGGCTCGAGCCATGTTGGAGGTCCAGTGACGACGCTTGTCATTCTTCTCATCGTCGCCGCGATCGCTTATTTCGCGTGGGACGTGTTCCGGACGGTGCGACTCAACTGGCGTGCTGCGAAACGTCTCGGGGAGTCGCTGAGCATGTCCGCCGAGCGCCTGGGAGCGGTTGAGGCGCCACCGCGTCCGGCTCGTCCGACCGAGTCACCCATCGCGACCCTCGCCCGCAACTCACAGATGAGAAAATGTGGCCGAATACAAAGGGAGCGTAGGACCATCGAACGGTGGTCGGAAATTTACCCCGGGTAAAATCGGGATAGAGTACATGTCGTAGACACACTAGGGAGCTCACAATGAAACTTAGCGGTTGGGAAATTCTCATTATCCTGCTCGTTCTCGTCCTCGTCTTCGGCGCTGCGAAGCTACCGACGATCGCCAGCTCAGTCGGCAAGTCGATGAAGGTGTTCAAGAAGGAAGTCACCGAACTTCGTGAGGACACCAACCCGAGCACGCCGCCGCGCACCACTGAACCTCCGCAGGGCGAGGCCCCGCAGTCCAGCTATGACGCCACCGCGCCACACGACGATCGGCGCGATGAGGATAAACCGCGCCAGTGACCGAGCGGATCACGAAACGCCGTGATCCGGAAGGGCGGATGCCGCTCGCCCAGCATCTGCGAGAACTCCGGAACCGGTTCCTCTATGCCCTCATTGGCATCGCCCTCGCATCGGTCGCGGGCTGGTTCCTCTATGAGCCGCTTGCCACACTCATGGTGCAACCTCTCGAGGGCATCAACGAGCGCGGCGGCAACGCAGAGTTAAACTTCGCGACAGTCGGCGTCGGCTTCGAGTTGCAGTTGAAGATGGCGGCCTTCATCGGCGTCTTCATCTCCTCCCCGTGGTGGATCCTCCAGATCTGGCTCTTCATCGCACCCGCGCTGAGGCGCAAGGAGAAGGTTCTCGCGCTCAGCTTCACGTTCACCGCGGTTATCCTCTTCCTCCTCGGCGGGCTTCTCGGTTGGTTCATCCTGCCGCGAGCCGTTGTCATCCTCACCGGCTTCGCACCAGAGTTCGCCGTCAATATCCTCGACGCGCGAACCTACTACCGATTTTTCATGCAGATCATCGGCGCCTTCGGTATCAGCTTCCTCCTGCCCGTTGTCATGGTCGGAGCGAACTTCGTCGGCGTCATCAAAGGCACGAGCTTCCTACGCGGCTGGCGATGGGCGGTCGTCGGCTGCTCGATCTTCGCCGCGATGGTCAACCCGTTGCCCGACGCGTGGTCGATGCTCGGCATCCTCACCCCGATGATCGTCTTTTACTTCGCGGCCACCGGCATCGCCATCATCCACGACAAACGCAAGCTCAAGCGCCGCGCTGCGGAGCTGGGAGAACTGCTCGGGGATGAGAGCGAGGGCGAGGATTGGCTTCAGCCCTAGGCCTCGTCGTCAGCCCCTCAGCGGGAGCGGGACGAGGCCTGACACTCGGTCGAGAGGCTGCCCGGCGGTTAGAATCCGCCGGGCATCACATCGTCCCTCTCGGTGCCCCAACAGTGGACGAAACTCGCAACCTCATAGGGCGCGCAGTTCAAAGCCGCATGGTCGACGGAATTGTCACGATGGGCGGTGATGGGACGATCCATCTCGCCATACAACATCTTGTTGGAACGGATCTTTTCCTCGGCCACGTCCCATTCGGAACAGGCAACGACATCGCGCGCGCCCTCGGACTCGGTACGACGTGGGAATCAGGAGTCGAACGGCTCCTGCCAGCACTGGAGGAACCCGAACCGACCGCGCTCGACGTCATGAAGATTACGGGTAGCCACGGAACGCGGTATGGGCTGGCAGTGCTCTCCGCCGGTCTTGACGCGATCGTCAACAAGGCCGCGAATGGCTACAGGTGGCCGCATGGGCACGCCCGCTACCTGCGCGCCATCATAGCGAAGCTACCCGGCTATTCGCCGCGGACGTACCGGGTTGATGTCGGTGGTCGAACGAACACAGGCGATGCCCTGCTTGTCGCCGTCGCCAATCTCAGCTCGTTTGGGGGCGGTCTCACAATCTCGCCAGAGTCGGACGGAGAGGATGGAGTGCTCGAACTCATCCTCGCGAAACCGCTCTCCCTGCCCGAATTCCTCTCGGTCTTCCCGAAGCTTTACAAGGGCCGTCACCTCGAGGCGGATTCTGTCCATCAGTACCGTACGGACAGTGTTGTCATCGACACCGTCGGCGAGGGAGTGACAGCCATGGTCGATGGCGAAGAGGTCGGCCCGCTCCCAGTCACTGTCACCGTGTTGCCGCGTTCGCTCCGATTCCTCTGTTGACGGCTCAGTAGCCTCGTAGCTCGCCGCACCGGGCGATCTTTGGCATGTTTGAGCCGCGGTCGACTAGCCTGACCACGTGGGCATCTACCTCGATCATTACAAGGACTCTGTGTCGGCTCTCGGTTTCGAGCTTGACGATTTCCAGGTCGACGCATCCCAGGCTCTCGAGGACGGACACGATGTGCTCCTCTGTGCGCCCACCGGAGCCGGTAAAACGATGGTTGCCCTCTTCGCGGTCGAGATGGCGTTCGCAACGTCGACGAACTGCATTTACACAACCCCAATCAAGGCCCTGTCCAACCAGAAATACCGAGAGCTCGTCGACCGCTACGGGAGCGATTCGGTCGGGCTCATGACTGGGGACGTCACCCTCAACCGGGGCGCCCGCATCGTCGTCATGACGACCGAGGTTCTCCGAAACCTTCTCTACGCCGGTGACGACCTGTCCGACCTCGGCTACGTCATCCTCGACGAAGTTCATTACCTCGCCGACGCGGAGCGCGGGCCCACGTGGGAGGAGGTTATCCTCGAACTCGACCGGTCCGTCCGCGTTGTCTCACTGTCCGCGACAGTCGCGAACGCGGATGAATTCCATGCCTGGCTCGAGTCGGTTCGCGGCAACACCCGGCTTGTCCACACGAACCTCCGTCCCGTCCCACTGCTCCAGCAGGTCGTTGTTGGCAACAGGCTGCACGATCTCTATGAGGGCGGCCCTTCCGCAACGCTCGGCGCGGGCAGAAACCCGAACCGGAAAGCTCTGACGGCGCTGGAAAACAAGAAGCTACCGGAGAGAATAGGTCCGGCACAGCGGCAGAGAGTCTTGAGGCTCATGGAGGAGCGCGGTCTCCTCCCCGCCATCCATTTCATCTTCTCCCGCAAGGGTTGCGATGAGGCGGTTCGGGACCTCGTCAAGGATGGCATCTTCCTCACAACCAGGCATGAGCGGAAGCTCATCCACCAGGCGCTCGACCCGATTCGTGAGGAACTCACAGACGAGGATCAGGAGGTTCTGAGGTTCCGGTCCTTCGAACGTGCCCTCGCGTCGGGATATGCGGCGCACCACGCCGGGGTCTACCCGCCGTTCAAAGAGATCATCGAGCGCCTCATGCAGCGCGGCCTGCTCAAGCTCGTCTACGCCACCGGAACTCTCGCTCTCGGGATCGACATGCCGGTTCGGACAACCGTCATCGAGTCGCTCCTCAAATTCAATGGCACCGAGTTCGCCGACCTCACCGGCATCGAGTACACGCAGCTCATCGGCAGAGCCGGCCGCCGCGGTAAAGACGATGTCGGCCACACTCTCGTCATCGCGAGCACGGACACCGATCCGGACGTGCTCCTCTCCCTCGGCGCAGGCGAGCTTGAACCCCTCATATCCGCCTTCTTCCCGTCGTACAACACGGTTGTCAACGTGCTGGCTGAGCACGAGTACGAGAGCGCGAGAGCCCTCCTTGCCCGCTCGTTCGCGCAGTTCCAGCGCAACCGGGAGCTCGCGCAACTCGAGGTGACCCGCGAGCGCGTCCGCATCGCGCACGAGCGGGAAGCGGCCCGTCTGCAGGGCCTGTGCGAGCTCGGAGACGTGGCCGAGTACATCGAGCTTCGTAACCGGGCTGGCAGGGCCAGCTCTTCCGCGAGAAAGAAAGCGAAGCGTGCCTATCGGGAGCGGGTCGCCAGTTCGTTCGACTGGGCCTACGGCGGGGAGATCGTTGCGTACGCCGACGGAACGTCTCTTGAGTACGCCTACGTCACGCAGGTCGACGGGGAACGCCTGCGGGTTGCGACGTGGATGGGGGACCTCGTGTGGCTCCGCCGTGATGAGGTGCGCTCCGAACTTCGACACGTTGGCGAATATGAGCTCCCATCTGGAATGAAGCTACGTGACCCGGCCCAGCGCCACGTCCTCGCCAGCCACATCACAGACCTCGTAGCGGAGCGGGTCGAGATCGGCCTCGACGATGATCTGCTCGAGTCGTGGGATAGGGGAGCGGTGCGGGAGAGCCCGCAACTCCTCGCCCATCCCGTCCACGCGTGCCCCGATCGGGAGGCCCATGTTGACGCTGCGGCGGCCTATCGGACGCTCAGCCGGCAGCTCGAGAGCCTAGCCGATCTCGCGGAATCCTACGACGACTCTGTCGGTGCCGAGTTTGACGCGACATGCGATCTGCTCGCCACCCTCGGGATCCTCAAGGGCGAGCCGGGTGACTATGTCCTCGGCACGGGCGCGAAACCGTTGCGCAGTCTCCATTCATCGGCTGATCTGCTCATCTATGAGTGCCTGAAGGATCCACATATCGCGGGCCTGTCGCCAGCGATGCTGGCGGGGATGATGGCGGCGTTCTCCTTTAAGGACCGCAGGGGCCGGTCGAACCCACCGGCGGACCCGCTCGCCTGGCGGGTGATGCGCCACAATCTCGAATTTCTCACTGACCTTGAGGAACGTTACGGGCTCGATCGACAGCCTGAGATTTCTGCACATCCAACGTCGGCCGTTGTCGCCTGGGCGGACGGAGCGACGCTCCAGACGTGCCTCAGCATGTCGCAACTGCTACCGGGAGATTTCATCAACGGGCTTCGCCGCACCGGCGACCTTCTCACTCAGGTCATGCACGCAACCGAGGGGTCGCCGACCTCAGACACGGCGGCAACTGCCCGCAGGCTCCTCGAACGGCCCGGCGTCACGATGTCAATCTGACGCGCCGGTGTCGACAACACGCCGTCATTAGGGCGTCACCCCGTGCGTCCACCCATCTTCGCGCAGTAAAGATTTGCACAGCGACACAGAGGTCAATACGCTTGCAGGGATGCATGAGTTCGTCTTGTGCACCCGCCGCTGCTCCGTTAGAAAACGTTGGACTCGCGCCAACGGCCCGAGGGAGTGGCGGCGGGATTTTTTTCGGTAGTGTGATGTGGTGCGCTCCGCTTTGCTACTCCTCGCCTCCGCCCTCGGCGGGGGCCTCATGTGGGCATCGTTCGACCCTGTCGATCTCCCGATCCTTGCGTTTCCCGCACTCATCATCCTCGCGCACGTCACCCGCGCCCGCGGAATGCTGTTTGGCTCCGTGGCGGGCACGGTGTGGGGGCTCGCGTTCTTCTTGCCGCTCGTCGAGTGGACGCGGATAGCCGTGGGGGAGACCCTACCGTGGGTCGCACTCAGCCTGTCCCAAGCCCTCTTCATCGGCCTCGTCGGTGCGATATGGGCGGGGTTGTCCCCGATGAAGGGGATACCGGCGTCGATTCTCGGTGCCGTCGCCTTCGCCGGCATCGAAGTTATCCGAACGAACTGGCCGTGGGGCGGGTTTCCGTGGGGCATGGTCGCCTACTCCCAAGTTGGCACGCCCCTGCTCCGCACGTCCCCCTACATCGCCGCCGTCGGCGTCACGTTCCTCACCGTTCTTCTTGCCCTCCTTCTCGCAACTGCGGTGCGCTGGCTGTACAACGGGCCGAGGGTCGCAGGCCTCGCGACTGCGCTCGGTGCTGTCATCGCCGTGGCCGCCTGCCTCACCATCCCGCTGTCGGTGCGCGGCTCCGACTCCCTCACGGTCGGATGGGTGCAGGGAGGTCCGGACAGGGGCGATCACGACTCCGGCAGAGCCCTCAACGTCACGTTGCGCACCGAAGAAGAAACGGAGCGGCTGCTCGCGAACTCGGAACAGATCGACCTGCTCCTGTGGCCGGAGTCTGCTTCGGACCGCGACATCCGAGTTGACCCTGAGGCAGCTGCCATCGTCCGGCGGGTCAGTCTCACCGCCGGCATCCCACTCTTGCTCGGCACCCAAGAATACGTAGAGAATGGGCGCTACAACGACTACGGGCTCGTTGTCGACGGCGAGATGGTTGCGCACTACTCGAAGTCGCGCCCCGTCCCGTTCGGGGAGTACATCCCCTCACGAGACGTCTTCCGGCGCTTCACCGAAGCAGTCGACCTCGTGACAACCGACATGCTTCCCGGGGAGGGCCCCGCAGTCCTCGAGGTGCCGATCGGTGCGCGGACCGAGATCTTGGCTGTGCCGATTTGTTTCGAGATCGCCGTCGACACCGTTGTCCAAGATGCTGTCAACGCGGGCGGCCGGGCCCTTATCGTCCCCGTCAACTCGGCCTCGTTCGGGGACAGCGCCGAGTCAGAGCAGCAAATGAAGCAGACAATCTTCCGAGCTGTCGAATACTCCCGCGCCGCCGTCCAGGTGTCGACCGTGGGAGTCTCCGGGGTTGTCATGCCCAACGGCACGGTAATACAGCAGTCGGAGAAACAGACGAACGCATCGGGGGCTGCGACAATCCCGCTGCGCGACGACCTGACCCCCGCAGCTCGCTTCGGCCACGTCTACCGCGGTGTCGCGGTGGGCGGCGCGCTCCTTGCCCTTATCTGGGCATTCACACTGAGGAAGGAACGGCAGTGAAGCCGATCGTCATCATTCCCACATACAACGAGATCGACGCACTACCGATGACAGTGGATCGGATCCGTTCCGAGCTACCCGACATCGACATCCTTGTCGTCGATGACAATTCCCCAGACGGCACGGGTGCCTGGGCCGACGCGAGGTCAGCAGAAGACGAACATCTCAAGGTGCTACATCGACCGGGCAAGGGTGGGCTCGCCGCGGCGTACGTCGCCGGGTTCGGATGGGCGCTAAAGGACTACACGCATGTCGTACAGATGGACGCGGACGGCTCCCACCGGGCTGACGATCTCGTGAGGATGCTCGCGCGTGCAGAGCGTGCCGACGAGCCTGACCTTGTCATTGGATCGCGCTGGGTGCCTGGCGGGGGAGTGGAGAACTGGCCGCTGTCGAGGCAGCTTCTGTCTCGTCTCGGCAACGTCTATAACCGCATTGCCCTCGGACTACCGTTCACCGACATCACGGCGGGCTTCCGTGTTTACCGCTGCGACGCACTTCGCGACATCAATCTCGCCGACGTCCAGGTGGTCGGCTACTACTGGCAGACAGACATGACGCAGCGGATGCACGAAAGGGGAGCTCACGTCGTCGAGCAGCCCATCACGTTCCACGAGCGCGAGGCGGGGCAGTCGAAGCTGTCCTCCACGATCTTTTTTGAATCTCTCAAAGAATCAACGCGCCGCGGCATTCGTCACCACACAACGCAGGCGAAAGGAATCTTGCGAGGCTAAGTGACGCGCTCACGGTCCATCGTTGCGAATCCTGCTTGACCCGATAGAGCCGAACAAGACAAACCGGGGGCCACAGGCCCCCGGTTGCATCTCGCCTATCAGCGGTTGCGAAGACCCCGCTTCTCAAGAAGAGCCATCCGCTCCTTGAGGAGGTCGTCCAGCTCATCGAGGGTACGGCGCTCAAGCAGCATGTCCCAGTGGGTGCGCTGAGGCTTCGCCTTCTTCGCATCCTCCGGCTCTGAGGCGTCCTTGAGGAGGGCATTCGCACCGCAATGGCACTCCCAGAGTGCCGGCACGTCGGCTTCTTCAGCGAAAGTCTTGTGGAACACGTGGCCGTTCGGGCAGGTGTATTCATGGTCCTGGCGCGGAACAAAGCGCACGCCCTCGTCTGTCTCGAGCGAGGACGCACCAATTTTCATTCCGCGAAGCGATCGTTCAGCCATTCTTCTCCTTTTGTCTCCACCCTGGTCAACGCCACAAGGCACCCGTTTGTTCCAGGAGCCGATGTGGATGACGGCACTGCTTTGCCAGGATGATTGAGGACCCGAGTTGCTGGAGAAAAATATGGATGAATGTGTTGAGTGGTGGTACTCTAGCGCCCTAATGCGGAGAGGGCGTCATGGTCGTACATCCAGCTGACAGTCACGACATGATCCGGCTTCGCGGTGCCCGCGTCAACAATCTCAAAAATGTCGACCTTGACCTGCCCAAGAGACGGCTCACTGTGTTGACGGGGGTATCCGGCTCCGGTAAAAGTTCGCTTGCGTTCGAGACGATCGCGGCAGAGTCCCGGCGGCTCGTCAACGACACCTACTCTGCTTTCGTCCAGGGCCTTATGCCAACGAACGCCCGCCCTGACGTCGACATGCTCGAGGGCCTCACCGCAGCAATCATCGTCGATCAGGAGCGGCTCGCGACGAACCCACGGTCGACCGTGGGAACGGTGACCGACGTTAACGCCTACCTGCGGCTACTGTTCAGCAGACTTGCCGAGCCCCATCTCGGCTCTCCGCTCGCGTACTCCTTCAACACGCCGTCGGTCAGCGCACAGGGCGCTATGACGGTTGCCAAGGGCGATCAGAAGCGCAAGGTTGTGACGTACGAGCTTCTCGGCGGTATGTGTCCTGTGTGCGAGGGGCGCGGCACGGTCGCCGAACTCGATATCGGCCATGTCATCGACGAGAACCTCTCCCTCGACGAGGGAGCCATTACCGTCCCCGGATACAAGCCGGGAGGCTGGTCCGTGCGGTACTACAGCGAGTCTGGATTCATCGATTCAGCAAAGAAGATCAAAGACTACACAGACCAGGAGCGGCACGACCTGCTCTACAAGGAGCCAACCAAGGTCTCCTTGCGGGGAACCAACATGACGTACGAGGGGCTCCTGCCCAAGGTCAAGGCCTCCTTCCTGCAAAAAGACCGAGCCTCAATGCAGCCCCACATCCGCCGCTTCGTCGACGAGGCGGTGACGTTCGAGGAGTGTCCCGACTGCGGAGGCACCCGCCTCGCGGAGTCCGCTCGCACATCCGTTATCGATGGACTGAGCATCGCCGACGTGTGTGCCATGCAGGTCGTGGACCTGCTGCGCTGGGTTGAGGGACTCGACAGGCCAGGAACCGCCACCATCACGGAGACCCTCATCAGCGCTCTCACGTCGATCATCGACATCGGCCTCGGCTATCTCACGCTCGAGCGGGAAGCCTGCTCGCTATCGGGTGGGGAGGCGCAACGGATCAAAATGGTCAAGCATC
Source organism: Flaviflexus huanghaiensis (assembly GCF_014118685.1). GTDB lineage: Bacteria > Actinomycetota > Actinomycetes > Actinomycetales > Actinomycetaceae > Flaviflexus > Flaviflexus huanghaiensis. The sequence goes on along the minus strand of NZ_JACFAK010000010.1, from coordinate 33,941 downwards.
TCGGCTCCTCGCTCACCGACGTCACGTACGTGTTCGACGAACCGACAGCGGGCCTTCATCCGCACGACATCGACCGGATGAACGACCTCCTCATCGCTCTGCGCGACAAGGGCAACACCGTCATCATCGTCGAGCACAGGCCCGAAACAATCGCGATCGCGGATCACATCGTCGACCTCGGGCCCGGCGCGGGCACCGCGGGAGGCGAAATTACGTACGAGGGTGACCTCTCCGGGCTCCACGACTCCGACACGGTGACGGGCAGATTCCTTTCTCAACGCGTCGGGCTCAAGGCTCGGGTCCGACCACGAACGGGCGCGATCTGCGTGCGTGGAGCTCATATTCATAACCTCAAGAACGTCGACGTCGACATTCCGCTCGGCGTTCTCACGGTCATCACCGGTGTCGCCGGGTCGGGAAAGTCGTCTCTCGTCAAGGACTCGATCCCCGACACGGAGGGCCTTGTTTACATCGGTCAGACCCCCATTCGCGGGTCTCGACGCTCCAACCCTGCAACATATACCGGGCTACTTGACCACATCAGGAAGGCTTTTGCGAAGCAGAATGGCGTGCCCGCTTCGCTCTTCAGCCCCAACTCGGATGGTGCCTGCCAGAACTGTAAGGGTCTTGCGGTCACGTTCGTCGAGCTGTCCTTCCTCGAGTCCGTTCCCGTTCCGTGCGAGGTGTGCGGGGGAGAGCGCTTCCAAGACCATGTTCTCGAACATATGTACGAAGGGAAGAATATCGCCGATGTACTCCGCATGACAGTGGGGGAGGCGGCGACGTTCTACGAGGAAGCGAAGCTCACGGCTGCCGCGGCAATTCTCGACCGGCTCGTCCGCGTCGGGCTCGGCTACCTCACCCTCGGCCAGCCGCTGTCGACGCTGTCCGGTGGTGAGCGCCAGCGCCTGAAGCTCGCACATCACTTGGCAGAGAAGGGCGGAATCTACGTTCTCGACGAGCCAGCTGCCGGGCTCCACCTGGCCGACATCCGGACGCTCCTCGAACTGTTTGATGACATGGTCGACTCCGGCATATCTGTCATCGCGATCGAACACCATCAGGCGGTCATGGCTCACGCGGATTGGGTCATCGATCTTGGGCCGGGAGCCGGCAGTGAGGGCGGGAGCGTCGTCTTCGCTGGGACGCCGGCAGACCTCGTTGCCGCTGGATCAACGCTGACGGCGCACCATCTCGCCCGCTATGTGCTGACGTGACTCGCGCAACGATTCGGGGCTACACTGGCCCCTACGAACCTCAGACGTATTCTACCTGGTCAAACGTCACGTCCAGGTCCTGCGCGACAGCCAGCGAACCGGACAAGCACAGAATGAGAGACTGAGTGACAGAGTCGGCACGTCAATACCATCACGGCGATCTGCACAACGAGATGATTCGGGTCGGTCTCGCACTCGTCGACGAAGGTGGGACCGAAGCAGTCGGCCTACGCGAGGTCGCCCGTCGAGTAGGCGTGTCGCCGTCGGCGGCGTACCGACACTTCGAGAGTAAAGCCGACCTGCTCGAGGAAATTAGAGACAGGGTTCTCCAGGATCTCTTTTACGAGCTTGAGGCGGCCCTTAATAACGACACAGGTGCTCCCATCGGCGAACAAATCGCCATCGTCTGTAGAACCTACTTCGAGTACGCTGTCGCGAATCCAACGAAGTTCCGCGCCGTCACATACCAGTTCCCAGTCAGCGACAACTGGGAGTCGACGACACCGCGTCCGCTACGCGTACTCAAAGAGCTCGCCGCGCAAATCGATCCGCCCGTCGACGATCCAATCCATGTGGCGCTGACAATCTGGGCAACCGCGCACGGTCCGGCCACGCTGTCGACGTTCGGTAGCCTCCGGGAAATTTCTCTCGAAAAGAAGCGTGCCGTCCTTGAAACATCGATCGACATCCTGCTTAAGGGGCTGGGACTCGAGCAGACGCGGGGCAGGTGACGGTTGCGGAGCCGCAGCCGGATTCACGCCACTTTCCGATTCGCGCCACTTTCCGATAATGCATATTATGTCATTTTACTTTATGGGTGGCAGATGTCCGAGTGACGGTTGATCGGGACCCCTCTCCCGCCGTCGCCGAGCACACTGTGACGACGTGAAGACCTGCGGGTGTGGGCCGACAGGCGACAGCGTCCCTCGTTTACCTGAGCGATGGCGGGCGCGTTCGTGGGCCATCGTCGATAGGTTCTGACGAGATCCGCATCGTCGCTGTTGCTCGCTGCTCAACTTCATCGCGCGTGAAGGTCCATGGCAGGCTCTTACCGGTAGCCCACATCTCGAACTGATCGTTTACCTGCGCGGAGCGCGGGTGGCCTGACGATCCGGAGGAGATGATCCAGAACGCCTCATCGAGACCGGCCATGTCGACCGCCATTCGCATTGATGGACCTGCTGTCACCTCGTAGTCGACGAGACCATCTCCCTCTCCCACGGCTGGCGAGAAGTGCATGGCGTTCGGGATGGCGGAGCCACCTGGCACGCCGAGCGGATCGCCGTTGAAATAGTGTCTGACAACACTCGGAATGTCAGTGCCGCCGAGGACGGAGTGGGTTGGGGTCTCGATATGGATATCGCCCCACCGCCATGAGGACATGTCGTCCCCCATCTGTGCCGAAAGATCATGGTCCATCGCCGCCAGCGCCGCGCGTAGCGCGTCGTCGCGGTGCTCCACCCGTTCTGACACTCCGTTGTCCCACCAGGGGCTCGACTCATCAAGTTGCGTGAAGAAAATGAGGTAGTCGGTGGAATTGACCGGATCGAAATTGGAGATCCGCGCCGCGAGCGTCTGATCGAGCAGATGAGAGTAAGCGGACGCCATGATTGCGGCTCCCGCTTCATCGACGCTCGTATGCGCGCCTCGGTCGAGCCAATCTGCGAGGATCGTCTGCGCCTCGGAGATCCGCACATCGTCCGTCTCCACGGAGACGAAGAGTTCACCGAGCTCCAGACCGAACGGCGACTGGTCGAGCAACATGAACTGCTCGGCGTCAGCAAGGCTCATTGGACTGCCCGAGGCAATCTCCGCTTCAATCGCCTCCCGAATCGCCTCCGATCGATATCCGCCGTCTGAGTAGGAGCCGAGGTAGGGACCGCTTTCGGAGGGGGTCACCTGCTGGTTCGCGGCGACGATGAAGCCTTCTTCGGGGTTGGTGAGCGACGGCATATCGGTCGCAGCGTAGTACCCCTGCCAGTCGTAGGCCGAGTCCCAGCCGGGGCGTGGCCATCTGCCGTCCGCGCCGAGGTTGTCCGGCATTGGCGCCACCTCAAGTTCTCCATCCGCCGCTGTTATGACAGGACGGATCGGGAACAGTCCCGGCGCCTGATAGCCGTAGTCACCGTCGACCGTGGCAAAGACGATGTTCTGGGCCGGCACGGCAAAAATCTCCGCTGCGGCCGCGACATCGTCAGCAGTCTTTGCCCTGTTGATCGCGAAGATCGCATCCCCTGTCAGGCCAGGCTTGAGCGCCGTCCACTCGAGCGCGACTGAGAAATCCGCCGGCGCATTCGGCAGACCCGCCGTTGTCTCGTCCATGAGGAGCAGGTCAGAGACGATCGGACCGTGAACGGAATGCCGCACTTCAACCTCGAAAGAATCGGCGCCCGCGACATCGAATGTCTCGGTCCAGATCTCATAGTCCACATCCTGCCCGTCTCGTTCATACGTCGTCTCGCCCGTGTTCTTCTCGATGACGAAGTCGGTGACGTCGCCGCCGAGGTTCGTCAGGCCCCACGCGAGCTCGGAGTTGCGGCCAATAATGAGGCCGGGCATCCCGGCGAACGAGAAGCCGCTCGCATCATACGTACAGTTGTCCGTCATCTCGACGCAATGGAGGCCAACCTGGTACCAGACGGATGGATAGGAGATTGTCAGATGCGGATCGTTGGCAAGGATCGGTAGCCCGGATTCGGTGTGCTCTCCCCCAATGATGAACGAATTCGAGCCGATGCCGGCGCCGCGGCCGAGCATGATCGGCATTGAGTCCAGCGCCGCCTGGGCTGACACAACCGCGCGCCCAATCTCGCTCTCAGAACTCGCATCGACCTCAACGTCAGCATCCGACGTCGGCTCCTCTGGCTGCCTCCCAACCTGAGGAAGTGGACGCGGATTGTCGCGCGGATACGCCTGGCGGTCGGACAGATTCGAGCCTGACTCCGAGGGGATGATGGGGGCATGGCCGGTGAGTGAGAACGCGGGGAACAGCTCCTCGACAAGCGCCGGATCCCCAAGACTGTCGTAGGCGATCACTCTCGCAGTCTCTTCGTCAAGGTTGTTTTTCAGGTCCCATGCCATCGCCTTAAGCCATGCAAGCGAATCAATGCCCGTCCACGGTTCGACATCTGTGACGGGGATCGACAGCGACAGTACGCGGTACTCCAGCGCGAGCTCGGATGGTCCCCGGTCCGCGATGTAGGCATTGACCCCTTCGGCGTAGGCCGTGTAGAAGCGTCGCGACTCCTCGGAGATGAGATCCCATTCCTCTTCTGCGAGCCTGCGCCACCCCATGCTGCGGATGACAACATCGGCCTGCTTGGCTGCTTCCGCATCGCCAACCAGTTCGGACAGTCGCCCGCCGGTCATGTGCCGTCTGTAGTCCATTTCGAAAAACCGGTCCTGGGCATGGACATAGCCCTGGGCTCTCAAAAGATCCTCGTCCGTCTCCCCGTAGATATGGGGAATCCCATTCTCGTCGCGGATCACCTCGATCAGCCCGTCTGACTCTGGGATAACGTGGTTGCCGCTGTGTCGCGGTAACGGGCTGTTGAGCGCCACGAGGAGGGCTACTCCCCCAGTTATCGCAACGACGAGGATGAGGACAAGAAGAGCCAGAAGAACACGGCGGACTATCGTGCGGGATTGTGACATCGTTCACCTCATTGGAAGCAGTCAAATGACATACTACCGAACGGTAGGCGCTGGGAGATCCACCTCGCCGATCGCGTGTGCGACAAGTGGCGGGGTATGCGGCCTCTCCCCCGCACAATTAGTGCCGAGGCTCAAAGGACCAATCGCGACGTAGCATCGCCATTTGTACGGAGTCGTACCGTGTGCCCTGCCAGAGGCGCGCTTCGGGAATCCTCGTGCACTCGACAAATCCGAGACTCTCCCCTGTTGCGATCATCGCGTCGTTTCCAGACCACGTCGTCAGAGTGAGAACGTGGGCGTTCGTCCGACGGAAAGTGTCATCGATCCACAGGCGACCAGCGCGCGTGCCGACGCCGTTTCGTCGGTCCGCAGGATCGAAGATGACGATCCCCCAGTCCCACCAGCCACCGCCTAGTGGGGCAAGCTCGCCGCGCGTCACGTAGCCCACGGGCCGGCCATCGTGTTCGATGATGGCACCGAGTCGCGCATTGAGCCCGCGACGCATCGTGAACTCAGAGAAAGTCAGAGTGTGGGTCTGTTCGTGGAGGAAGGGTGAATCCCACCGCTTCCAATCCGGATCTTCCTCTTCGTGGCGCCAGTGCCATAACCACGGCCAGTCGTCACGGGTTTCGGGCCTCAACGTCACGGTCATGCGCCTGAGTGTAGATGACGATCTTCGTGTCATGGGACAGCCGTAAGAGTGCTACTCCCTTTCGTAGAGGACATCCATGCCCTGGGAGGGATGATAACTCCACATTATCCTCGTGCCTGAATGGACGAGCTCCTGAGTTCCGTCAAGGGCTCGCGTGGACAGCATTCGTCGCTCGACCGAGTCGGGGATGTTCAGCTCGTCGTGTATACATCCCACTGCACCCATGATCGCCAGGTCGCGCATTCCGTTCCACTGGTCGATGAACTCCTGTGCATCGTCACGGGATGAACCCGCCGCGCCGTCCAGAAGCTCAAGTGCATCAAGCGACATCCTGGAACGGTCATAAACATTGAGCGACGAGGAGTCGCCCGACACTCTGATAAAAGTCGGAACCTCATCCCAAAATTCGTCTGCGGGGTCCCCATGCTCCTCGATTATTTCCGAAAAGCCGGTGAAGAGCGCAAGAAAATTCAGGCTCGATGTGTTCTCACACTGCTTAGCGATGGCCTCGTAGCTCTTCGGCTGAAGCAAGATCCACGCACCGCCGGCGATCGAAGCGAGAGCAAGGATGGAGGCGGCGACGACGAACGGCCAATGGATGCGCTTCCTGGGGGCCCTCTGCATGTACCCGGACTCGCCTGCTGGATAGCCGTAGCTCGGATAGCCCCGGGGCTGCCACTGACCTGGGTACGGCGGGTTCACGGCGATGTCGTGGCCTCGGGCGCCCGGTGCTTGAGGCGAGTATGAAGCCGCACCGCGGGTGTTGAAGACCGAATCGTCACCGAGGGCCCTGCCGTCGCCCGTACTCCCTGCTTCGGCACCCTCGCCGGCGAAATCGGCCTCCTCGTCCCCAGAACTGGGCTGTGCCGGTCTCGGCCTCCATGATTCGTTCATAGAGTGAAAAGTAGCAAACGCGGCGGGCAGAAATCGTGTGCCATCAAACGGCTATCCACCACACCAACACGCGCAACACGAGGGCCCAAGATGCCGACATCGACGTCTTGGGGCCGCTACGTAGCCCGGAATCACGAGGGGACCGCTGCGGTCTCGGCTCGGCTCTGCTCCTGGCTGAGGGCGATGAGCTCCCTCTCCTGGCGCGACGGACGCGCGGCGAGAAGGGCCCAGAGGATGCAAGCGAGATCGACGAGCTCCTGCATCCAGGCTCCAACGAAGGCGGGCATGACCCCCGTGGCGCCGATGAGCATGAGAACGACAGAGAACCCGACGCCGATGAGTATGGCCTGCCACGCAATCGTCATCGTGCGCTGGCCGAGTAGCAGAAGGCGCGGGATGCGGGCGAAATCGTCGAGCATGATGACAACGTCCGCGGACTCCACGGCCGCCGTCGAGCCCCGTGCGCCCATAGCGACACCGACGTCGGCAGCGGCGAGCACGGGAGCGTCGTTCACGCCATCGCCGACCATCATGACCGGCGTGCCCGGCATCGCCGCGACCGCGCTCACCTTGTCCTCGGGAAGGAGACCAGCTCTCACGTCATCGATCCCAATTGCTGATGCGACCCTCGTCGCCGTGTCCTCTGCATCGCCCGTCAGCATTGCCGTCGTCGGCACGCCAGCACGGTGGACTGCGTCGAGCGCGAAAGCCGTCTCGGGGCGGATCGGATCGGACAGGTCGATGCGGCCCACGAGGCGGCCGTCAATGCCGACCCAAATGACCGTGTATCCAGCATCCGGTTCCGGGCCAGTGTCCATGGCCTCGTTCCTGTCGGCGACGAACGATCGCTTGCCGACCCGGACATGGGCGCCGTCGACGTCAGCCGAAACTCCTTGTGCAGGGACCTCCGTCGCGGACGATGGGACCGGCACGTCGCCGGTGCGGCGCGCTGTGGAAACGATGGCCTCACCGAGCGGATGGGAGGAGTGCAACTCGGCGGACGCAGCGATCCGAAGTAGCTCCTCGTCGGAGTGCTCAGCGAACGTGTAAATGGAACTCACTTCCGGGATCCCGCGTGTGAGAGTGCCCGTCTTGTCGAACGCCACCGTCTGAACTTTGGACACCTGCTCGATTGTCCCGGCGTTCTTCACAATCATTCCGCCGCGTGCGGCACGTGACATGCCGGCCATGAAGGCTACAGGTGCGGCGATGATGAGTGGGCACGGAGTCGCGACAACGAGGACCTGAGCGAACCGCGTGGGATCGCCTGCGATGGCCCATGCCGTGCCTGCGATGATGAAGGCGATGAGGGTGAAGGGAACGGCGACGCGGTCCGCGAGGCGGACGAACGGAGCTTTCGAGTCCTGCGCCTCCTGGACAAGTTGAATGATCCGCTGATATTGAGATGCGCTCGCATCTGCTGTTGCCACGAGCTCAATCGCTGCGTTGCCATTGAGCGAGCCGGAGAGCACCGCATCGCCTTCAACATGCTCGACCGGAAGCGACTCGCCGGTCAGTGAGCTTTCATCGATGGCAGCCGAAGCCGAGGCGAGCCGAGCATCAACGGGGATTGTGTCATGTGGTCGGACAAGCAGGCGATCACCGATCTCGACCTCCTCAACGCCGATGGCCGTAACATCGCCCGAGTCTTCGATCCTGTAGGCGACTGTTGGCGCACCCTCGAGCAGGCTCGTCAGTTCAGAGCCCGCTCGAGCTTCGGCATAGTCTTCGAGTGCCTCACCTCCGGTCAGCATGAGGCACACGACGAGGGCCGCCCAATACTCACCCACGGCCAGCGTCGATACGATCGCGGTCACGGCAAGGATGTCGATGCCGAAGCTACCGGCAAGAAGGGAATCAACCATGCCCTTGAACTGCAGTACCGCGATGATGAGAGCAACCGCGGAGACAAACCACTGGGCCGATCCATCGGGGCCAGCGAACTCGAGAATGATGCCGACGATCGCGGTGCCGAGCACGAGGACAACCATCGGGTAGTTTCGCAAGAAACGATTGACCTTGACCATGGATACAGTTTTGACCTGTTCTGGCGAGATTTCAACGAAGGTCAGGCTTGCCTTCGTGGGAGGGAAGGCATCGGTCAAGACCGGCCCAGGTCGCTCGCGTGGGTGGAAGCCGACCTGGCGAAGCACATACGCCCGTCGGTTCGACCTGCTCACTCCCTACCTGGCGTGGGAGGATCGTCACATGTTTTTCGATTCTTGGCAGGACCTCATCCGCGTTCTCATCATGGGCGTTCTCACGTATGTCGTCGTTGTCGTTATTCTCCGGATTTCGGGCAAGCGGACGCTCTCACAGCTCAATGCCTTCGACTTCATCGTCAACGTTGCCCTCGGCTCGGTGATGGCGACCATCATGCTCTCATCCGATGTCTCCCTGAGCGAGGGGATCGTCACGCTCTCTGTTCTCGCCGGGTTGCAGGTCATCGTCGCCGTCATCAACTCCCGCGTACCCGCTGCACGCGGACTCATCACATCTAGTCCCGCCCTCCTCATCCGTGACGGCCAGGTTCTGTCTGAGGCGCTCAAAGTGAATCGGCTCAGCGAGTCGGCACTGCGGCAGGCGATACGGATGACGGGAATCGGAGGACTCGACCAGGTGGGAGCCGTCATCCTCGAGACCAACGGCACGATGAGCGTCATTCCTCAGGACAGTATGGGCGACCGGTGGACAGTCTCGGATGTCGACGGACTATCGAAGGGCCAACGGTCCGATGGGCGCTGATGACCCCCGTCGATGACATGGCGGGGCTGGGTGGCTAACCGGTCAAGTATTGACCGCCCCAGACCGACAGCCGCGTCAGACCGGCCTCAGCCGAGCAGGTAGTAGGAAGAATGACGGCCACCTCGGTTAGAGAGGTGGCACCGGGTGTCCGTAGGACGGGTGAGTCAGCGATGTCGCGCGCTGAACCTACCGAGACGTAATCACCTGATACAGCAATGCCCAGAGCCTTTGGAGGATTCTTCCAGCCCCTCTCCTTAACCTTGGACCATGCAGTTTGTGACGGCTGAACGACAGCGCCTTTTGTCGACGATAGAACGGGTGGGCGCTGAGGCCCCAACTTTATGCGCCGGATGGGACACTGAAGAGCTCCTCCGGCACCTTATTGTGCGGGAGATTCATCCGCATTCACAGGTCCTGTCCAAGCTGCCCGGCAAGGCCACGGACAAGTACCGCGACACCATGGAAGAGCTCCGTGGCAAGAGCTTTGACGATCTCGTCGAGATTTTCCGAACCGGCCGCCAGAAGTTCTCTCCCCTTAAGCTCAGCCCTATCGATCAGGCGGTTAACACGCTCGAATATGTCATCCATCATGAGGACGTCCGCCGGGCGCAGGATCCGCCACTTGGACGAGTCCTGTCCTCCGATGACGAGCGGTCGATCTTTAACCAGCTTCGAATCATGGCCCAGCTTTTGTTCCTCACGGCACCGGTGCGCGTCGTCCTCCATTCGCCTGACTTCGGCGATATTACGGCTCTCGCGACGAAAAGACACGACACTACCGTGACGGTCATTGGCAACCCGCTCGAGCTCGCCATGTTCGCTTTTGGTCGCGAAGCCGATGTCGAGTTCTCAGGCGACGAGACCGACATCACCAAACTGAAAAACTCGGATCGTTCCGTGTAACAGACGTGCCGCGGGCTGCATTGACAGGTTGCGCCGCGGTGACCGCCGGCAGGGGTTGGCCGGTAAGGATGAGGTGGCGGGGCACATGCCCCGCCACCACCCGTTAGGTCACATACATGGCCGCCAGCCACGCGAGCCGGTTATGACGTCTTGCGCTTCGCTGCGCGGCGCTGTGCCAACTCGTCGACGACACCAGCAGTCGCCTCTTCCTCAGCGCGTTCCGTCTGGAGCTCCGACAAAGAGAACTCGGTTTCCTGCCATACGCGGCCAAGCGCAATGCCGAAAACGCCTTGCCCTCCGTTGACGAGGTCAATAACCTCGTCGTCCGACGTGCATTCATACACTGATGCGCCATCGGACATGAGGGTGATGCCAGAGAGGTCGTGGCTACCGTACTTACTCAGCTGATTGATGGCGACCCGAATTTGCTGCAAAGAGACACCCGTGTCAAGAAGACGCTTGACGACCTTGAGGACGAGAATATCTCGGAAAGAATAGAGGCGCTGGGAACCGGAACCCGTCGCACTACGGATCGACGGTGAGACAAGACCCGTGCGGTCCCAGTAATCGAGTTGCCGATAGGTGATGCCGACTGCCCTGCACGCGATGGGCCCTCGGTAGCCGTCGCTTTCGTCCAGCGGCTGTTCCCCAAAGAGGGAAGGCTGAACATAACTCGGCTGTGCGGCGTCGTTCACCACGGCCTCCAATTCCTTGATTATTGTTCTCAACGTTAGGCTCACCGGATACCCCGGTCAATCATCTGTCCCTAAATGGGTTTGGCGTGTCGCGCCTCAACCTCACGTTGACGTTTAAGCGTCGAGTTCAACCTCAACGTTCTCGACAAGAAGCGCCTGGTAGAGCTTAACGAGGACGGCCGACATCTCGCTCCCCTGCGCGTACGCCCGCTCCCGCGCGACGGGTGACTGCTTCGCAAGCTGCGGCGCGAGCACCGAGCGGATGGTCGCCGCGTGAGAGCTGGCCGAGTTCTTCACCGCGCGCACCTGGCGCAGATCCAGTCCCTCCTCAGTGAGCATGAGGGCGTAGCGGATGATGTCAACCGAATGGCTCGTGAGCCGGCCGCGAGGGTCAATCTCAACGATCCCGAGGCGCGCGAAATCTTCGATCTCCTCGAGGTTAGCTCCCGTCAGGTCGGACACTTCACGCTTTGTCAGGCGCGTGCCCGGTTTTGGTCGCGGCACGTCCTCGGTGTCAACAGCCCGCATGCGGCCGGGATGCTCCGCACCAGCCTCGCCTGTATCGAGCTGGCGCAAGAGCTCACCGATTTGCGTGAGCGGCAAGTAACGGTCGCGCTGTTCGGTGAGAATGAAGCGGAGCCGCTCGACATCCGCGTAGGAGAACAGGCGCTGGTTTGATGACGTGCGGTGAGGGATAACAAGGTCAATCGACTCGTAATAGCGGATTTTCGAGTGATTAAGCATGGGAAATTCCGACCGAAGGATCTCCCGGACCTCGCCGATCTTGAGAACAGGATCGTGCGATACGTCAAAGGGCCAGGAGTCTGCTTCAGTCGCTGGCTGTCTCTGGGGCTGCGCGATCACCGGCGTTGGGGCGAATCGTGGAAGGTCAGCCGATATTTGCCAATCTGCACTTCGTCGCCCGCTTCGAGGGCGATCTCATCGATGCGCTCGCGATTGACATAGGTCCCGTTGAGTGACCCGTGGTCACGGACGTAAAACACGCCCTCGTGGCGGAGAAACTCACAATGCTGGCGTGAGACCGTCACATCGTCGAGGAAAATTTCCGACTTCGGATGGCGGCCCGCCATTGTCGATTCCGAGTCGAGCAGGAATCTGGCGCCGGAATTGGGACCCTTCTGAACGAGAAGCAGGGCGGATAGCGGCGGGAGTGCCTGGACGGCGGCGTAATCGTCCGGTGACATGCCGATCCGTCGCGCGTCGAGTTCGGCAGTATCCGGGGAACCGGTCACTGCTGAAAACTGTGATGTTGCATCGGAATCATGTCCGTTGCTCGTCATAGCGACCTCCTCACGTCGTTATCGCTTTGTAATATCTTATCCCTTTTCGCTGGTAAATGCCTACGGTTACACATGGCAACAGGCACAAGTATGAATGTTCAATGCCCTGCAGAGCAGATGTGACCTGCGCATAAGGAATGTTATGATACGCCGCTTCGTCAGCGGGGTACAAGTCCTCTGTCGTGCCAGGTCAGAGCCGTGCAGACGCCCAGTTCGGGTGTCTGGGCATGCGCAACATCCCCCATCCCGCCCGTCTCATGACCGGGAGTCCCCAGCCTCAGTGGTTCGTCATGGGGAATCTCGCTGAGTCACCAAACATCGTCCTGACCCGTCGGTCGCGCCTCAATGTGTCGAGCCCGTCGATAACGATCTTCTTCAAGGCGCGGGGCGCGTCGGCGCCGGCGCCCTCGAGCCAGGTCTCCGCCTCGGCTATCGCAGACTCCCTGTGCGGGAACACGGCGTAGAGGATGCGCTCAGCTATTTCCTGGGTCCGCTCAGCCCACACGGACTGAGCGATCTCGAAGAAGGGATACGACTCCTCCTCGTACCGCGCTGTCGCACCTGCGAGGAGGGCAGAGATCCTGTCGTTGGAGAGGGACTCGTGAAGCGCCCGTTCGTAGGCTGCACGGCGCTTGCCGGGAATCGAGGCTATTGCCTCCATGTGGGCGACGACATCGGCTTCAGCCGGATTGACGAGCTCCGCATCAAGCTCCGGCTCTCCCGCGGAACCGGTCGACGCGAGCGCGATGAGAATCTTCCACCGCTCGTCCCTGTCACCTCGAACGGTCGCGAGAGCCTCCCGAAGTACCCGCTCAGCCTCGGGGAGTGTCGCGCCAGCACGAGCGAGGGCAGAGCGCCACAGGTAAATGCGGTCGGCATCCCGGTCGGCGACGGCGTCGCGCCACGAGTCGTCACAGATACCGAACCATGCCGTCCGGGCTGTGTCGACATCGGCGACATAGTGTTCGACGAGATAGTCACAGTTACGGATCATCTGGCTAAGCAGCGTCGCATCCTCTTCATCATGGAAGCGACCGACGGCCTCAAGATAACGTGCAGGGTCGAGTCTGGCGTCACGCACCGCCTCCCACAATCCCGTCCATACGACGCTCCGCGCCAGCGGGTCTGCGATCCGTTGGCGGAGCACATGTTCAATCTGGGTGTCGTCGAGAGCGACAATCGCATACGTGTGGGCTTCGTGATTGGGGATAATGACGTCTCCGTTGACGGCAACGGTGACCGAATCCGTCAGTTCGACTGTTTCATCGGCAACTAGCGTCAGCTCACCGCCAGAGCGGCTGTACGCCCCGACGCTCATTCGGTGCGGACGGCGTATCTCAGTTCCGGATGGCTCGGTCCCTACCTGGCGGATCGTGCTGCCCTCGACGGTGAGAACGGATACTCCTGTCGTGTGGAGCCATTCATCCGCCCAGGCGCCGAGGTCTCGTCCGGACGTCTCTTCAAGGGTCGCAAGCAGGTCGTCGAGGGACGCGTTCGCGTAGGCGTGGCGTGTGAAAAAGATCCTGGCGCCTGCGAAGAAGGCCTCCTCGCCGACGTAGGCAACAAGTTGCCGTAGCGCTGCCGCTCCCTTCGCGTAGGTGATGCCGTCGAATGCCTGGTCGGCAGCTTCGAGATCGACGATGTCGGCGACGATGGGATGAGTGGTTGGCCTCATATCGTTGAGGAACGCCCAGGCGCTACGACGAGCGGTAAATGCCGCCCATGCATCCGTGAACTCCGTGGCCCGGGTGCTTGCCCAGGCCCCCATGAATTCGGCGAAGGACTCCTTCAGCCACAGGTCATCCCACCACACGGGGGTGACAAGGTCGCCAAACCACATGTGGCTCATCTCGTGGAGAATCGTGTTCGCCCGAGCCGCGTGCTGCGCCCGGGTCGACTGCCCGCGGAAGATATACGCCTCGGTGAACGTGACGAGCCCCGGGTTCTCCATCGCTCCGAGGTTGTATTCGGGGACGAATACCTGGTCGTACTTCCCCCACGGATAGGGGTAGTCGAAGGCTTCTTCGAACGTTGCGAGCCCCGCGAGGGAAATATCGAAGATGTCCTCATGGTCGAGATACTCGGCCAGGGTCGCCCGGCAATAGAGGGAGAATCGCGGATCCTTCTCTGACGTGACGCGATGGTAAGGGCCGGCGACGACGGCGGTAAGATAGGTGGAGATCCGCTCTGTTGGAGCGAACTCATGGCGCACTCCCCCATCGACCTCCTCACTGGCGACCTCCTCACGGTTTGACAGAACAATCCACGACGATGGTGCGGTGATCTCGAACGTGAACGAGGCTTTGAGATCGGGCTGCTCCATCGTGGGAAACACGCGGCGGCAGTCTGCTGGCTCGTACTGGGTATAGAGGTAGACAGACCCGTCGAGCGGGTCGACAAACCGATGCAACCCCTCCCCCGAGGTCGAGAAACGGCCGCGTCCGTGAACGGTCACGACGTTGTGCTCGGCGAGCCCGTTCAGTGCGATGCGGGCGCCATCCCATTCGACCTCACGGTCCTCGCCGTTGACCTCGACAGAGCTCACCTCGGCGCCAATGAAATCGAGGAATGTCTCCTCCATATCAGCGGTAAAGGAGACAGTCGAGACGACGTCGAAGGTTTCGTGCCCGCGCACGTCGAGGAGGACGCGGTAGGAGTCGATGACGATACTGCTTCGGGCGGCCGCTTCGGCGCGGGTCAGATTCTCATTCACCGTGCCATCGTAGGCAGACGGAGCAGAGTTCACCACAGCACAACATGACATCAGTCTGCTGTGCTGGACTACCACACATCGGTCCCAAGATCAGCGACGGCGCCAACATGCCGGTCCGGGGTAGGCGCGTCTACTATGGACTACGAAAGAGAGGACCACCATGATCATTGGCATCCCGGTTGAGATCAAAGACGACGAATCACGAGTTGGGCTAACGGCCGCAGGGGCGGCTGAGCTCATGGCCGCGGGACACACCGTCGTCGTCCAGACCGGGGCTGGTGTAGGCGCTGCCTGCGCCGACGCCGACTACGTCGCAGCCGGGGCAGAGATTGTCGACAGCGCCGATGCTGTCTGGGAGCGCGCCGACATGGTCGTCAAGGTCAAGGAGCCGATCGGGCGCGAACTCGACCGGCTTCGCGAGGGTCAGACGCTGTTTACCTACCTCCACCTTGCGGCAGATGAGAGTCTCTCGCGCCGCATCGTCGATTCCGGGGCCACCGCCATTGCCTATGAGACGGTTCAGCTCGATGACGGCTCGTTACCGCTCCTCATGCCGATGTCGGAGATTGCTGGCCGGCTGGCACCTCAGGAAGCCGCGCACCTGCTCATGAAGCCGTTCGGTGGGCCGGGCCGGCTCATGGGGGGCGTGCCAGGTGTACCGCCCGTTCGCACCCTTATTCTCGGCGCCGGCACCGTCGGCTCACATGCGGCGAAAGTCGCGGTTGGCATGGGCGCTGATGTGACGATCATGGACATCAACACGCAAAAGCTGCGTGAGCTCGACCGCGAATACGGAACCCGAATCAGAACGCATACGTCCTCCCCCGCTCACATCCTCGACGAGGCGAGTATCGCGGATGTCATTATTGGCACCGTCCTCATCCCGGGCGGCCGCACCCCGCAACTCATCAGTGACGACATGTTCGCCGATCTCCGCGACAATGTTCTTCTCGTCGACGTCGCCATCGACCAAGGAGGGTGCTTCGCTGGGTCTCGCCCGACCTCTCACCACGACCCCATCTACCATGAGGACGGTCGAACGTACTACTGCGTTGGCAACATGCCGGGTGCGGTGCCCGTCTCGGCGACTACTGCTCTGACAGACCAAACCCTGCCGTACGTCAAGATGCTCGCCGAGGGTCCGTTCGAGGCGATGCGGCGGCGCCGCGATCTCGCCCTCGGGCTTCAAGCCGCTGGCGGTCATCTCGTCGAGCCGGGCGTCGCCGACGCTTTCGGTATTCCGCTCGCTGATCTCGACGAGATACTCGCCGCTGGGCGCGACTAGCACGACGGGGCGAACGCACGCGAGAGTGCTGGCTGGTGATCCGGTAGTCGAAAGCACAGGAGCCATGTAGGTTAGAGGCGTGACTAACGTGACTATTGCCATATCGCCAGACTGGACGATCGACCTCGACATTCCGGGGATCACCGTTCTTGAGTGGGATTTCAAGACGCCGCCACCTGCCGAGCACATCGACATCGCGGTCGCCCCCCACGTCACCACCGCCGACCTGGTCGAGCGCGTTGCCGAGACGGGGACGAAGCTCCTCCAGCTAGGCTCGATCGGCTACGACTCGATCCCGCGTGACCTGCCCGATGGCCTCGAGGTCGCGAACGCGGCGACGGTGCACGAGACAGCAACGGCCGAGCATGCGCTTGCCATGCTTCTCTATGCCGCCCGCGACATCGACCGGGTGGCGGCACAGCAGCGGGAAGGCCGGTGGGAGAGCTTTGACACTCTCGGCCTGGCCGACACGAAGATCATCCTCATTGGCATCGGCGGTGTTGGTACTGCCATTGCACAGCGGCTCGCCCCGTTTGAAACGAACGTCGTACGGGTGGCCCGCCGCGCGCGGGAAGATATCTACGGCAAGGTGTATTCCCTCAGCGACCTGCCAGAGCTCCTGCCCGATGCTGATTCCGTCATCGTCGTTGTCCCACTCAATGAGTCAACAGAGAACCTCGTCGACGACGAGTTCCTGTCAGCTATGAAGGACGGTGCCATCCTCGTCAATATTGCTCGTGGCAAGGTTGCCGATACGGATGCTCTGCTCAAGCACGCGGACCGCCTCCGGATCACTCTCGACGTCACCGACCCGGAGCCGCTCCCGGATGGTCATCCGCTGTTCGAGAAGGCCACCCTCATCACTCCCCACATCGGTGGCAACACGAGCGCGATGTACTCGAGGATGAACCGGTTGGTGCGCCGTCAGGTCGGCAACTACATCTCCGGTGAGCCGTTCGTCAACGTTGTCCTCGGCACCAGTGGCTAGCGCGTTGTCCTCGGCAGGATGACAGAGCGAGAATTGGGGGCGGATCTGAGATCCGCCCCCCCACGCGTTGCGTGACCACATTGGCGACCGAAGTCTCCCTCCTGCCCGTGTGGACGATAACGCCTCCCGACGTGTCAGCCGGTGATCTGGAGGAGGGCGTTCTCGACAAGTTCGGGCATGGCGGGGTGGATCCAGTATTGAGTGTCGACGATGTCGCGGGCCGTCTGTCCAGTCGACATGGCTTGGATGAGGATCTGAATAAGAGTGGGGGCGTGCGCACCCATGATGTGGGCGCCGAGGATTTCAGTTGTCTCCCGGTCGGCGATAATCTTCGCGAACCCGGTCGTGTCCTCCATCGCCCAGCCGTATGCGATCCCCGAGTACTCCTGCTTCCCCACCACGTAATCGAGACCCTTGACTTGTGCCTCAGCCTCGGTCATTCCAACCGAGGCAATCTGCGGATCGCCGAACACGGCGTGCGGGACAAACCGGTGATCGGTCGGCTTCATCTGGTCTGGGTGGAGGAGGTTATGCCGGACGGTCTTCGCCTCCTTATTGGCGACGTGTTTGAGCTGCCACTCGGAACTGATGTCCCCCAACGCGAAGACGCCGTCGATGACGTGGCCCTGCGGGTCGAGCACCCTCTGGTACTCGTCGACCATGACCCTGCCGTCGGCATGGGTGCCGATACCGGCAGTAGCAACCTCGAGCCTGTCGGAGTTCGGAATCCGGCCGGTCGCGACGAGCACCTCATCTGCCTCCAGCGTCTCCTTCTTGTCCCCGACCCTGCCCGACACTCGCACCCGACCATCGCGCCGCTCGACAAGCCCGGTGTTGAACCGAAGCTTGACGCGGTACTTTCCCGACACGATCTTTGTGTACGCGTCGGAGATGTCACTGTCGTGGTGGCGTAGCAGGACGGGGCCACGTGCAACGAGCGTGACGTCGACTCCCAGGGACGAAAAAATGTGAGCCATTTCCGCGCCAATGTAGCCGGATCCGATAATGATCATTGAGCCCGGCAGCTCCTCCATTCGCATGACCGTGTCCGAGGTGAGGGGGCCCGCTTCTGCCAATCCTGCAACCGCCGGGAACGAGGGCCGCGCGCCGGCGGCGATCACGACCCTGTCGGCGGTGATCTCCTTGTCGCCATCGGCAGTGGCGACAACCATCCTCCGTGGTCCTGTGAACCTGCCGACGCCCTGATAGACCGTGAGGTTTCGGTTGTCTACGTGGACCTTGCGGTACTCTTCGCCGCCCGCAGCGATCGGATCGATTCTGCCGAACACCCGGTCCCGGATCGCGGGCCAGTCGACTCCGTCGAGGGTCTGACTCACCCCGTACTTCGGCGCCCTCGCCGGGGTCGTGGCGATCTCGGCTGTGTACGTGAACATCTTCGTCGGGATGCAGCCGACGTTGAGGCAGGTCCCGCCGAATAGTCCCTTCTCGACGAGGGCGATGGACAGTCCGTCGAACTCGGGCCCCGGCAGAGTGTTGCCGGAACCGGTGCCGATAATAAGGAGATCGAAATGGGTCATGCACACAACCCTATCGACATGATCGCGGCCGGTTCACACCGTTCCTCTCACAGCGGGCAGGACTCACCGTCGCGAGACAAGAGCTTTCGTCGCCGGGTGGGTTGGCCTGTCAAGCACATCATCACGGTTGCCTAGCTCGACAATGCGGCCATCCGACATGATGGCAATCCGGTCGGCGACCTGCCCGATGACATCAAGATCGTGCGAGATAAAGAGTTGAGTGAGGCCCCGCTCCTCCTGAAGGCGGGCAAGCAGATCGAGGATCTCCGCCTGGACAGTGACGTCGAGGGAAGAGACCGGCTCATCGGAGACGAGCACCTGCGGATCAGTGGCAAGGGCGCGGGCGATCGCGACCCGCTGTCTCATCCCACCCGAGAGGTGAAGCGGTCTCCTGTCGACCGTCTCAGGAGCCAGTCCGACATCTCCCAGCAACTCCTGCACGCGCGCCCTCAGCTCGGCCGGGGCTCGTCGCCAGGTCGGCACGTTCCCCATTGACGCCGCATCGGCGAGGATCGTTCCCACCCGCACTCGCGGGTCGAATGAGGACAGGGCGTCCTGGTAAATGACGGAGATGCCGGAACGGCGCTTGCGGCGCGCACTCTCTGGAACTGTCGCCCACGGTTCACCGAGAAGTCTGACGTCGCCTGCGGTGGGCGTGTCGATGGCGAGCAGAAGCCGGGCGAGTGTCGTCTTTCCCGAGCCGGACGAACCGACCAGACCGAGAGTCTCGCCCGCCATGAGAGTGAGATCCACATTATCGACCGCGACGCGGTCGGGGGCACCGGCCCTTCCCGGGAATATCCGCTCGAGTCCCTTTGCCTCGAGGACAGCGGGAGCGGGGGGCCGAGGCGGCGTGGTCGACCGTGTCGGGACCGCGGTGAGGAGCCGGCGGGTTGTCGGATGAGAGGAGGCGGTGAGCACGTCTGGGCCAGCATCGACGATGCGACCGTCCGCCATGACGCACACGTCGTCGGCGATCTCTTTCGCGATCCCGAGATCGTGGGTGATAAGAAGGACAGCTTGACCGGAATCTCGCAGGTCTGCAAGGAGGCGGACGATGTGGCTCTGGACGCTACGATCGAGGGCCGTCGTCGGTTCGTCCGCGATGATGATCGGCGGGTCGGCCGCGATGGCGGCGGCGATGAGGGCGCGCTGGCGCTGGCCGCCGGATAGCTCTCCGGAGCGCTGGCGAGATCGATCCCCTGCATCGTCCAGTCCGACACGTTCGAGAACGTCGACGACGCGGCCAGGTATGTCGCGGCGAGCAACGTCCGTGTGCAAACGAAGCGTGTCGGCCACTTCCCGGCCGATGGGGCGAAGTGGATCGAGTGAGACGAGGGCGTCCTGCAGAACAAGGCCAATACGCCTTCCTCGCACCTTGCGCCACGATCTCGTGCTCGCGCCCGTCATGTGTCGACCATCGATGAGTAGCTCGCCGGTGACGGTGGCATCGCTACCGGCGAGGCCGAGTAGTGCCCTTGCGGTGACGGACTTACCCGACCCGGACTCACCGACGAGGGCGAGGCACCGGCCCGGAACGAGGTCGAAGGACACGCGTGTGACGACTGGCTTGTCGAACGACACGGATAGGTCTCGGACACGGTAGATCGGCTCCATCACGCCCTCCGAGAGGCGGCGGCGATCGAGCGGGACAGGACCGTTGTCGACACGGCCGTGAGGATGATCGCAACGCCTGGGAAGAGCGTCATCCACCACGCGGAGGACGTGAGATAGGTGCGACCCGCATTCATCATCGCCCCCCATTCCGGCGAGGGCGGAGCGACTCCGAGGCCCAGGTAGGACAGGGACGCTGCCCACACCACTCCCTGGCCAACACCGAGGGTTGCAATAACGAAGAGTGGCACGACGAGGTTGGGGGCAATCCTGCGGGCGAGAATCTGGCGCCTCGTCCGTCCGAGCGCACGATCAGCCTCGACGTAGCCGGAGTTCGCGATGGCGATGGTCTGGGTGCGGATCATTCGTGCGTACCCCGGCGCCGTCGCAAGGCCGACCGCAATGGTCGAGGTTGTGACGCCGGGGCCGACGACGGTGATAAGGAGGAGGGCGAGGACGATGCCGGGCAGAGCAAACAGAACCTCGACAAAGCGGGACAGGGTGAAGTCGAGCCACCGCGGCCCGAGCGCTGCGCCGATCCCAAGTAGTGATGCAATGGCGAGGCCGATGCCGGTGGCGGCGACACCGATGACGAGTGAATCGCCCGTTCCGTGGACGACCCGGCGGAACGTGTCCCGTCCCGACTCGTCGGTACCGAACCAGTGATCCGCGCTGGGCGGCATGAAGCCGGCACCGGGATCGACCGCGAGTGGATTGCCCGGTGCGACAAGGTCTGGGGCGACTGCGCACACGAGGAAAATCGCAAGGACCACGAGTGACGCCCAGCCACCTAAACCGAGCCCTCTCTTGTTGCGCGCTGTCTGTGTGAGAACGACGGTGCTCACGCGGGTCTCCTCACCCGCGGGTCAACCGCGGCTTCGACGGCGTCAACCACGAGCATGACGACGACATAGATGGTTGCGATTACCATGAGGATGCCGATGACGAGCGGCATGTCTCGCACCCCGACTGCGCCGAGAAGGGTACGGCCGATGCCCTGGCGGGCGAAGATTTCTTCGACAATGACGGCTCCGGACATGAGGGAACCAAACGCCCACCCGGCGAGAGATATCGCCGGAAGGACGGCGTGGCGTAGTAGATGCCGCCAGAAGAGTCCCATGGTCGACTCTCCGCGGGCTCTGGCCGAGGTTGTAAACGGTGCTTCGAGGGCGTCGAGCATGGATTCGCGCATGACCTGACCGAGGAAGCCCGCCGTCGGCACGGCGAGTGTGAGGGCGGGAAGGATGAGGGACTGTGCGCTGTCGGTGGAGACGGGTGGGAGCAACGCCAGCCAGGTAGAGAAAATGACGATGAGAACAATGGCGAGCGCGAAGTGCGGCAGGGCCGCGGAAACAACTTCGATCATCGACGCGACGCGCCATGCGCTTTTCCCAAACACGCTGACGAGGGCGAAAGCGAGCGCCATGACCCACGCTAGTCCCAGCGCGGCAAGGGCCAGCGTCAGCGTTGCCGGGAGTTGCTCGCCGATGAGGTCACGAACGGGTTCGTCATAGGAGAAGCTCATCCCCCAGTTGAACGATGCGATGGACTTGAGCTGGACCCAGTACTGGACGAGGAGCGGCTCATCGAGACCGTACGTCTCGATCGCGAGCGCGACGGCCTCGTCGCTCGCGTTTGACCCGGGGCCAAGGATGGCATCCACCTCATCGCCCGGGATGGCTTTGAGTGCGAGGAAAACAATGGTCGCGACAGCCCAGAGGACGGCGATGAGTCCCCCGAGCCGCAGGAGCAGATAGCGGGCGACCGGCGGCACGTCTAGTCGATCCACGCCTCGTGGAACCACGGCGTCGACAGGTTCGTTTCGAGGCGAAGTCCGTGGACGTTATCGCGGTAGAGGACTCTCGTCTGCCAGTCGTATAGCGGCATGACGTAGGCGCCGTCGATGATGATGCGCTGGGCCTGTGCGTAGAGCTCTGCCCGTTCCTTCTCATCGGTCGTCTGGTTCGCCTCATCAAGTCGTGCGTCGAGCTCG
Organism: Flaviflexus huanghaiensis; assembly: GCF_014118685.1. Taxonomy (GTDB): domain Bacteria; phylum Actinomycetota; class Actinomycetes; order Actinomycetales; family Actinomycetaceae; genus Flaviflexus; species Flaviflexus huanghaiensis. The sequence continues at coordinate 11,749 of NZ_JACFAK010000010.1, read as the reverse complement.
TCGTTGCGCACCTTGATGTTGTTGGCATGGTAGCCGGACGGAGCCGGTTCGATGCTGTCGGAGTGGAAGATGATGCGGAGCACGTCGGGGCTCGACTTACCGTAGGGTGCGGTGATTGCGTCAAACTCCCAGGCACCCGCCGCCGCATACCAGCTCGCGAGGTCCATGGGGTCGAGCGTGACGTCGAAGCCGACATCTGCGGCCTGGGACTGGATCTGCTCGAGTAGGGATTGTTCGGCAGGAATGGACTGGTTGGTTGACACGGGGATCCTCACGGTCAAACGTCTGCCGTCCTTCGTCCGCACTCCGTCGGAGCCCTTGACCCATCCGGCCTCATCGAGCAGCTCGGAAGCGCGCTCAGGATCGTAGTTGAACGCGTCGTCGTGGCGGGTGCCGTGCGGGGTACTCGAGGCGAGAAGGCTTGTTGTCCGTTCGACGGTGCCGAAGAAGAGCGTGTCGACGCCCGTCTCGATATCGGAGGCATGCATGAACGCCTGACGGACGAGCGGGTCAGAGAATGTGTCGCCGCCGGTGTTGAGCTCGAGCCTTGTCGAAGCTCCTGAACGGACACCGATGAGGTCGTTAATCGGGCCGCCACCGCTCCTGGCTTGGGCTATCGTGTCGGGCTGGGCTGAGTCGATGACGTGGACCTCACCTGCTTGGAGTGCGGCGAAGCGTGATGCGGCGTCCGGCATGAAGCGGATGGTCAGTGTGTCGAGCAGGGCTGGACCGTCGTGCTCGGCTGTCGATGGCGGGCTCGTGTAGTCGTCGTTGCGGGAGTACGTGATCGAGTGTTGCTTGTTCCACTCCTCGACGATGAACGGTCCAGTGCCGACTGGAGATTCGCAGTTCTCCTCCCGGCTCCTCTCGAGCGCGGTGGGCGACTGGATGGCGAGCCACGTCTGCGCAAGAGACTCCATGAGCGCAGCATCCGGCTCCGTCATGTGGAACACCGCGGTGTGCGTGTCGACGGGCTCGACTGAGTCGACGTGCTCGACTGCGAGGTAGCCGGTTGACGATTCCGTCGCGGGGTCCTGAAGATGCTCAATATTGGCTTTGACAGCCTCGGCGGTAAATGGTGTGCCGTCCGTGAACTCGACACCCTCCTTCAGCTCGAACGTCCATGTCATTCCGTCGTCTGACATGTCGCCGGACTCGGCGAGCCAGGGCTTGATCTCGCCATCTTGGGTCATTGTGAAGAGGGACTCGAGCACGTGGATGCTGGCGATCTTCTGCGGCATATTCCCGCCAACGTGAGGATCGAGGCACGTTGGTTCGGCATCTCCGGTGGCGAAGACGAGATCTCCTCCGGCGGTCCGTCCACCCCCGGCCTCATCAGCTGTGCCGCCACAGCCGGCAAGCACGAGTGAGGCGGCCGCGACCGCAGCGATGGACGTGCGACGGAGAGTAAACATGACATCACCCTTGCAGGACCTGTCGGCCCGAACGAACCTGTAGAGACACGTGTGATTATAGGCCGGACACGGTGCCCAGCAGCATGCTCTCCCACGCGATGAACAGTCATAGGCCGGGGAATCGGATGACGATTTTTCGTGTGTTGCACGGGAAATCGGTACGCGGCGGGCGTGTCATCGTCTGCGCATATCTGTCGATCGCTATCGGAGGCTGGCGTGTGACGAGGGGACATCGTCGGGTCCACGCCGTCTCGACCTGACAGTGAGATCTGTGACACATAGGCTAGGTTCATGGCGACGACAACAATCAGACACAGTAGGCGACTCTCGATCGCGCTCCTCGCCATCGGGATCATTCTTATCCTCGGCGCGGCGCTGGCAGACCTTCCCGTTCTCTACATCCTCGGCGGTTTCGCCGCGGTCTTCGGCGTTCTCATGCTCGTCCAGCCTCTCGTCGAAATTTGGCCGTATGAGGTGAGAGCTAAAAGCCCCGGCGGCAGGACGAAGGGCACGTATCCAGTGCGTTATCCCGGCGACCTCGACATCCACGATAGGAAGCTGTGGCACGTGCCGACCGGTCGGAGGATTTCTGACCTCGGCTTCATTGCTTACCGTCGTGACGTCGAGAATGTGGAGAAGCTGCTCTCCACCTCGACACCGGAGGACTACCACAGGCCGACCGGCGCAGACCAGAACCCGGAGACGACACGGTACCGGCAGCCCCCCGAGCCCGACCCATTTCTCTCAGGGCCAGGATGGGGAGGGGCTCCGCAGAACCCCGGTGGCAGGGACGCCCCCACCCCGCACAGGGACACCCCGCCCCACGGCACGTCGGGCGAAGAACCCCACGTACCATTTCCCCACTGACGGGCTCCTCTGCCCGTGCCTTCGCATCCTCTCACCGCGCCACCCGAAGCATGTGACCGGTTTCTTCTAGCGGGCACCGCTAACGTGGCGCTATGAGTCCTGGACATCTTCACGTCATCACCGGCCCGATGTTCGCCGGAAAGACCGCCGCCCTCATCGCCGAGATCCGGCGATTGACAGAGCTGGGGGCGTCACCCGACATCATCACTCATGCGATCGATCATCGCGGCCGGATCGGAGATATCTCGACCCACGATGGCGCGACGCACGATGCTCGCGTGGTCGCAACCGCCGATGACATCATCCGAACTGTCACGTCGGATGTCGTCGCGATTGACGAGGCCCAGTTTTTCGGCCAGCCGCTCGTCCCAGCCGTTGCCCACCTCCTCGACACCGGCCGACGCGTCATCGTTGCGGGCCTCTGTGTCACGTTCGACGGACGCCCATTCGATCCGATACCCGAACTCATGGCCGTGGCTGACCGGGTCGACAAGCTCATGGCCCGCTGCGACGTGTGCGGAGCTCCCGCGCCATACCACCGCCCCACCCAAACCGGCCTCGGCGATGCTCTCGATATCACCCCCGACCAGGTCGGCGGAAGCGACACGTACCAGGCTCTTTGCCGGCACCATGTCGGCATCTAACTTGCACCGGTTCCCGTCGTCGCTGGCTCGGGAAGCACGGGTCAGTCGCTGCCGGTCGCCGTTGTCACCGCCTTCTCGATCTCCACAACGGTGAAGACGGCGATGCCAACCGCCATCGGCACAAGCCACCCGACCCAGCCCACCGACTCGGACGAGAATGCCGCCTGCATGAAGGGCAGGTAGACGAAGCCGACCTGAAGAGTGATCATCGCGACGATGCTCCCCCACGAGACCGGGTTCGTCGTGAGTAGCTCCCTGCGAATCGCGGAAGTCCTCGTGAAGCGGCTGGCGAGCAAGTAGAAGATTTGGCCGATGACGAGGGTGTTGATCGCGACGGTCCGGGAATAGTCGACACCCCATCCCGACTGAAGTCCGATAACGAAGACGGCGGTCGTGCTACCTCCGATGAGGAGTGAGACGTAGGCAATGCGAATGACTCCGGAGCGCGACAGGAGCGACCCGCCGGGCTTGCGCGGGGGCCGCCGCATGATATCCGGCTCAGCTGGTTCGAACGCTAGAGCGAGAGACAGCGTGACGGCCGTAATCATGTTGACCCAGAGGACCTGAACGGGAGTGAGCGGAAGGGTCAGACCAAGGAGAACGGCGGTGAGGATGACAAGGCCCTGGGCGCCGTTCGTTGGCAACATGAAGACGATCGCCTTGCGCAAGTTGTCATAGATCGTCCTGCCCATCTCAACCGCAGACTCGATGGTCGCGAAGTTGTCGTCCGCGAGAACGATATCGGCGGCGTCCTTCGTTGCCTCCGTGCCCTTGATGCCCATGGCGACACCGACGTCTGCCTGCTTGAGAGACGGCGCGTCGTTCACGCCGTCACCCGTCATCGAGACAACCTCGCCATTGGCCTGCAGGGCGCGGACGAGCCGGAGCTTGTGCTCCGGGCTCGTGCGGGCAAAGATGTCGTGCTCGGTGACGATCTGTCGTAACTCCTCATCGCTTGCGACTTCCAGCTCCGCGCCGGAGAAGGCCCGCTGGCCCCGTCCGATCCCCATCTCGTGGCCGATCGCTGTCGCCGTTCCACCGTGGTCGCCAGTGATCATCTTGACTCGGATGCCGGCCTGCTGGCAGAGCCGGATCGCGTCGATTGCCTCCTCGCGGGGCGGATCGATGATCGCGTAGAGACCGACAAATGTCAGGTCATCGATCATGTCATGGTCGATCGTGTCAGCGTCAACCGGGCGGACCGCAGCGGCGAGAAGACGGAGACCGTGTGATGAGTAGTCGTCGATCTTTCGCTCCCAGAACTCCCTGTCAAGAGGGTCCGTCGACGTGGGAGTGGCGCCCTGTGTCGTGCTCCGTTGGAGGATCCTGTCGGGAGCGCCCTTGACGTGGACGTACCGGCGACCGCCGATGGAGTCGAGAGTCGCCATGTATTTGTATGACGAGTCGAACGGCAGGCTGGCGATCCGCCGCGCTCTTGGCTCGACACCCGCCTTCATCGCGAACGTGCGAAGCGCACCATCGGTGGGCTCGCCCGCAAGCACCCAGGTCCCGTTCTGGTTGGACACAGTGGAGTCATTGACGAGGCTTGCGATGAGGGCGAGGAGGTGAAGTCCATCGTCGTCCGAATGCACGGCAGCACCGTCAAGGGAGATCTCTCCCTCCGGGGCATAGCCGGTCCCCGTCACGTCGTAGTGGTGATCGGCGGACACGACTTCCCGGACTGTCATCTCGTTTTTCGTCAGCGTGCCGGTCTTGTCGGAGCAGATCGTTGTGACCGAGCCGAGTGTTTCGACCGAGTACATGCGCCGCGTGATGGCATTCTTATCAGCCATCTTCTGCACGCCGAGCGCGAGAGTGATCGTGAGGACGGCCGGGAGTCCCTCGGGAATGGCTGCGACCGCGAAGCCAATGGAGGACAGCACGAGGTCGCTCCACGTGTAGTCGTGAACAAAGCCGATGCCGAACATGAGGACGGCGAGAACGACGACAACGACCGCGAGCTTCGTCGAGAACGTCGTCATTTGCTTCGTCAGAGGTGTCTCAAGGGACTCGACCTCGGACAGCATCTCCGAGATCTTGCCGATCTCCGTATTCTCTGCCGTACCGACGACGATTCCGGCACCGGACCCTCCTGTGACCGTCGTCCCGGAGAATGCCATGCTCGATCGGTCGCCGACCCCAGTGTCGTGCTTGACCGGTTCTGTCGATTTCTCGACAGGCTCGGATTCGCCAGTCAGCGGCGCCTCGTCGATGTGGAGACTCGAGGCGTCACACAGTCTCATGTCGGCTGGAACTCTATCGCCCGCGTCCAGGCGGACGCTGTCACCCGGCACGACCTCCTCGGCTGGAACATAAACCCACGTGCCATCACGTCGGACCTCCGCGCTGACGGAGAGCATCGTACGGATTCCCTCAAGCGCATCCTCAGCCTTGCCCTCTTGGACGAAGCCAATGATCGCGTTGATGACGACGACGCCCAAGATGACGGCGGTGTCGACCCATTGGCCGAGCAAGGCGGTGAAGATGCCTGCACCGATGAGAACCCAAATCATCGGGTCGTTGAACTGCCGAACCGCGCGACGGAAAACGGAATCACCAGCCTGCGGCTTGAGCTCGTTTCGGCCATAAGTATCGAGCCGCTCGCTCGCCTCCTTGGCACGTAACCCACGGGTGCTCACTCCGAGCTTGGCCGCCGATTCGTCCACGCTCATCGCATGCCACTGAACTCTCTGCTCAATCTTGTCGACAGGTCTATTCATATGCCCTTCATTCGTCGCGTCCTGTGTGACGCACACTCTCATCATTGCTCATGAGGCTGGGCATTCATTATCGCCCGGCAGGTCCCGCATTGCGTGGGCGTCACCAGCGGGAAGAAGAAACAGGAAGAAGAAACAGAATGCGGCAGAGAAGAATTGATGGCGCCCCGCGGTCGCGGAGCCTTACCCGAGGGACGTGAGCGCCCGCTCGACGCGGTGAGGAAGGTCAGCGGTTGCGCCGATAGGGAGAGCTCTCACAGGCCACCACGCGACTGCCTCACTCTCGTCACTCACGCTGACGGAAAGCCCCGGGTCCGCGAGCGCAACAAAGCCAGCATCCCAGTGGGTGCGGCACGTGAACCCTCCATGCAGATCGTGCCTGTCAAGGTCGACAATCCCTCCGATGAGTTCCAACGCGTGGATGCCGCTCTCTTCGCGTGCCTCTCGTAGAGCCGTCTCATCGAGCGATCGGTCTGACATCTCAAGGTGGCCGCCGAACTGCACCCAGAACTGTCCCTTGCGGTGGTACGTGAGGAGGATCTGGTCGAAGGATGGTGAGAAAACGAAGCAGCTGGCCGTTATGTGGTGTTCGGCCAGGCCTTTCCACAGCATCTTCTCGCCCCGTCTCGACACTTCATCGAGATAGGCGTCTCGCAGGCTGCGTTGATCATCCTCTCGGGGGTCATAGGCATGGAGGTGGGTGAGGACTGAGTGGAGCACCGCCAAAGTCTACCGCTCTTGGCACCTGACAGCGCTGGCGGCGGCATGCGGCCGTCCTTCTCTGCCGCATCATACCGAGCTTTCCAGTGCCGGCTCAGCCTGCATGAACGGATACATCTATCCAGAACACAACATGCGACTGGCGTGACATCGTTGCATACTAGGGCACCGACGGGCATCGCCCGCGCGCGGGTAGCCCCGCGCTCATCGAGAACGAAGGTTGGGCACAATGGCAGAGCCACAGTCACGGCTGAAGCAGGGTATGGGCGGGCTCCTCCTCTTCGCCTTCATCCTTGGAGATGTTCTCGGAGCCGGTGTCTATGCCCTGTCGGGGCGTCTTGCTGGCGGCGCGGGCGGAATGACGTGGGCACCGATCATCGTTGCTCTCCTCATGGCGCTACTGACGGCTGGATCGTATGCGGAGCTCGTCACGAAGTATCCAAAGGCGGGCGGGGCAGCTGTCTTCGCTAAGCGGGCCTACAAGAGTCCCGTCATCGCTTTCCTCGTCGGCTACTGCATGCTCAGCGCCGGTATTGTCTCGGTCGGCGCACTCGCGATTGCCTTCGCGGGAGATTACCTGTCGGCGATTATGCCCGTCCCGGTTCCTATCGCGGCACCGATCTTCCTTGCGATCCTCGCGCTCATTAACATGCGTGGCATCAAAGAGTCGGTGCGGACGAACCTCGTCATGACGATCATCGAGACGACAGGCCTTGTCCTCGTCCTCGTCGTTGTTGCGATAGCGATGGGCGACGGGATGGGTGACACGTCCCGTCTCACGCAAACACCCGACGACGTCAGCACAGCGAGCGGCATCCTCGGCATGGCTCTGCTCGCGTTCTACAGCTTTGTCGGCTTTGAGACGTCAGCCAACGTGGCCGAGGAAGTCAGGGACGTCACCCGCGTCTATCCGCGCGCACTGTTCGGCGCGCTCCTCGTCGCCGGCTTCGGATATGTTCTCGTCGCGATGGCGTCGTCCATCATGTTGCCGCCCGAAGAATTGGCTGAATCGACCGGTCCCCTACTTGACGTCGTGAGCGCCACCGGTGTGTCGTTCCCGAGCTGGCTGTTCAGCACGATCGCGCTTGTCGCCATTGCAAACACCGCCCTCATGACGTCAATCATGAGTTCCCGGCTCGTCTACGGCATGGCTGATGAAGGTCTCCTCCCGAGCGTCTTCACAGCTGTCCTGCCGACCCGTCGCACCCCGTGGGTCGCGATCATCGTTACCGCCGCCCTATCCGCCGTCCTCGCTCTCGCTGGTGAGCTCGAGTTGCTGGCGGAGGCTGTTGTCCTCTTCCTCCTGTTCGTCTTCATCTCGACGAACCTTGCCGTCCTCGTGCTCAAGAAGGACCGCGTCAAGCACAGCCACTTCACGATCCCCTCCCCCATTCCCGTGCTCGCACTTGGTAGCTGCGTTGTGTTGCTTACCCAGCAGACCGCCGAGGTCTGGCTCCTCGCGGCCGGACTTCTCATCATCGGCGTCGTTCTTTACTTTGTCGCCCAGAAAGTGGATACGAAGGGTCCTCACGAGAACCGTGAGGTGACGACAGACGAAGCTCGGATGCAAACCGACGGCACCTCGGGAAACCGCGACTAGGACGTCAGCGTCGTGTCACGACGAGCTCAACGCAATCCCTGCCTTGTCGAGGACAGTGATCGCTCATGACAGCCGGCCGGCTTCGGGTCGGGACCTCGCTTGCGTGATTGAAGCCGGAGGACGAACCGTCTTGCTGACGGTTCGAGGCACAGCATTGTCACGGAGCAGGGTACGTCACGTTGTGTCCCTCAACGCGGGCACCTGACGTCAGGGTCGCTTCCGGAGTGGAGCCGTTTGGCATGAGGTGGAACACGGGGATGTCCCGAGCAAGCAGAAAATCAGCGATGATTCGGCGGTGGCAACGCCACCAGACAGCCTCCGAACACATGATCGCGGGAGTGCGGTCCGGGCCGAGCATTCCGATGAGTCGATCGAGACCCGACCTGAACTCATCATGTTGCGCGTAGTCGGCGTAGCGTTTGAAACTTTTGTTCTCCCAGAATCCGTTGAGCGACGGGTCGATGGTCGGATCGGCTTTGCGCAGTCCACCGAGAGCCTCCTCCCGGCTGTACGCAATCCCTGCATCTTCCAGGCTGGGCCCAAGATTTTCTTCGTTGAAATGAGGAAAACGGCGTGATCCGGGTAGGGTCCGCACATCGACGACGTCCGTCACTCCTGCGGATGTCAGAAGCTCGATGAACTCGTCGATCGGGTGGGTCGAATGCCCGACAGTCAATACCTTCGCCTCGCTCATAACTCACACCTCATCTCGGTTGTGCGTCCAGCCTACGACGATGGTGGAACCGATGCTCGGCCTGCCCGGTGGGCACTGGAGCGCACGCCCACGTACGACTCCGAGCGCGGACACATCCGCCGCGCGCCGAGCGCGAGCTCAGCCCTTGGGCCCGAGCATCTCAAAGAGGGCGGCCCGATGGGACCGATAGGCGCGGTCCCCCTGCGGTGTCATCGTGTACGTCGTGACGGAACCTGGGCCGCGGCCGCGCTTCTTCACGTTGACGTAGCCCGCCGATTCGAGAGTAGACATCTGCTTCGAGAGATCCGAGTCTTTGAGGTCGAGCTGGTCCTTGAGGAACTGAAATGTCGCGAACTCGGCATTGGCCAAAATTGCCATCGCCATGAGCCTCTTCGGCGCATGGATAATCGGGTCGAGCTGCGGCAATGTCACTGAAGCCGCTCCCGGACGGCCTCTGCGGCATTCTCATATCGACGAACATAGACGTGGTAACCGACGCTCACGAGGACAAATGCCAGTGCGACGGCGAGGCCGAGCCCTGCGAACCGCCACCCGACGACGACAAGACCGCCAATGAGCGCCGCGCCAGAGCCGTACACACGGTACTCGCGCCGAATCTCAGGTGGCGGGTTCCCTCGCCCCGGCATCGGAAGAGTGTCGTACTGGCGTACAAGCGAGCCGACGAACAAGCCGATCACGGCAGACAGCGCGACCATGCTGAGGATGAACAGGCCGATGCTGACGTTCCATAGAGCAAATGCTGCGACATAGGCCGCGAACCACGAGCCAAACACGGGTGCGAGCCAGAACGGCGCAGAGGGCTGGTTGATGTACGGGGCCGCTTCGCTACGCTCCAACTCGCGCAACTCGTCTGCAGGTCCTTCAATGCTTTCCATAACGTAAAGCTTAAGAGATGCTTTCCGCTATGGCAAGCACTCACCTCAGATAGTAGCCGTTAGCCGACTGACGCAATGTTTGGGCCCGTCTTGAACTCGCTGGAGCGCTCCGTCCCTCGAGGGGCATCAAGGCTCCGAGCCACAGCGAGGTGGACAACCGTGTCGTACAAGTGCTGACGGCGCTCGCTAGCCTCGTAGATCGGCGCGGCGGGAGAAGGCCACGAAGGCCATGGCGCCCATGCCGAGGGCGAGGGCTACCATCGTTGCAGCCAAGCCCCAATCCAGTCCGTTTGCGAGCGGGGTGCTGGCGACGTACGGGTACCAGAAATTCAGTTTCGATAGCCAGACAAGACTCTCGTTCAGTCCGAGGAAGTTCGCGGCGATAAATGACACGGCGATAACGGCACCGGTGATGGCGAGCGTCAGGCGTTTGTCGCCTGTCACGGCACCCAGCCCCAGCGTCATCGCCCCAAATACGAGGGCGATGAGGACCATGTTGAGGGTTGCCGCGAGAAGATTGGCGACGGGAATGCCAAGGTTACCGATGGGATTGGCGATAAGCATTCCAACGAACAGGGCAACGGCAACGATGAGGACGTGTGTCAGGGTTGCGGTGGCCTTCGCTGACAAAAACGTGCCACGCGGCACCCCGGCCGACAAGACAAGGCCCAGGGTTCGATCTTGCTCCTCACCGGCAGTTGCCGACGCCGCAGAGATCATGGCGACCGCGATGAGAAAACCCGGGCCCAGGATCGACATGAGTTCGGCGTGCATCCATCCCGCCGGGGTGGCAATGGACAGCCCTCCCAGTAGCGTGTCGAAACCGGCAGGGAAACTCTCGCTGATCGATACGAATGTGTCCTCGAGGGGTGGCCACAGAGCCCCGACACCAACAGCGACCGCCATCCCGTAGAACGCCAGGACGCCGACGAGCGTCGCCTTGTCGGCCACAGCTCGGGTGTAGACAGTTCTCCATATGGCTCGGCCTGGCAGAGTAGCGCGTTGTACTGAGCGGGTTGTCGTCGTCATGGGTCAGCCTTTCAGGTCGCGGCGGCGGAACGCCACGGTGGCGATGACCATGGCGATTGCGGCGATCACGGCGAAGATCGCGATGTCGGTCCAGGTCACCCCGGTCCTCAGGGGATCGGAGTTGAGGAGGTAGTAATACCAGGGGCTGACGTGGGCCCAGCCGTCCAGTCCCGCGATCGGCAACATCGTTGCTGCGAGATAGGCCGTGACCGCCACCGCGCCAGCGATGGCCGACCCGGCTGCGGGCCGCCCGGTGGCGGCGGCACCTGCGAGTGCGATCGCAGCGAACGCTACCCCGAGGAAGTAGAGGTGGACGGTTGCCCCCATCAACCCAGTCAGGGACAACTCGGTGGCCCCGGCCGCGATAAACAGTGCCATGACAACCCAGTTCACCGCGATTACACCGACAATAGCGAGAGCCACCCCGGTAGCTTTCGTCCACAGCAGTCGAGTGCGAGACACCGGTTGCGATGCAAGGATCGCCATCGTCCCGTCGCGTTCCTCCCCGGCCAGCGTGCCAGCACCGACAATGATGGCAAAGGTCACGACTGCGATCGGGAAGATCAGGGAGAACATCTCCCCGACAACGTATCCGCCCGGGGCATCCGCTCCGATAAACGTGCGGAGCGCTTCGGGAAACGAGTCGGTAATGTCGTTCAGCAGTGAGCCCAGAGCATCGGCCAGAGTCATGGCAAGGAGTCCGAACGCTCCGAGGACTACGGCGAGCGTCGCCGCACCAACTCGGCGGGTTCGGATCTCGTGCGTGAGCAAAGTAGGAGACACGTCAGCTTCCCTTCGCCGTCATATCCGCGTCGTCGGTCTTGACGTCACTCGCGGTCGTGTCGGGCGCTGCCGCTGTCTCGGTGGCCGCATCGGTATCGCGGTAGTAGGCCAGGAAAATCTCCTCCAGGTCCGCGTCCCGGGAGTGCAGGTTAAGCACATCGTGGGCCATGGCCGCGTGGAGGACCGGGTTCACGGTGCCGTCATAGGAAATCCGGGCATGGACACCGTCAATCTCGACCTCGCGTACCTGGTCTAGCTGTACTGTCCGGGGAGGTTGGTTAAGCGGGTGATTGGGGCGAGCCTGTCGCAGGCTGTGTGGGGTCGGTGATGATTATAGTGATGCAGCCATCCTGGTAGGGCGTCTCGTCGCTCGGTTTCTGAGGT